>NZ_FOKF01000034.1 GCF_900111995.1 Collimonas sp. OK607 | reverse complement strand
TATGCCTGTTTTGGTATTTTCTTCATTTCCGCTTCTTCCAAAGTAACGTTATTTTACGTCACCCGTGGAAGACTAAATTTCAGGGGAAGCTCAATGTCCTATCCCTTGCATATGGAAAATGGCGAAAATCACCCAAAAATTACTTGAGTCAATTCGGGCCAATCGGAGCGGTGAAACAATTCGCGATGAAGGTAATTTATTCGGACGCGTTCGCGTTAAAGCCGACGGAACTGTAGTGGTGTCGTTTTACTACCGTTTTCGTTTTGATGAAAAATTGAAAGACTTCTCTTGCGGAACATGGCCTGGCGATAGTCTGTCGACAATTCGCGCTAATCGTGATTCGGCCAGGACAAGAGTAGGCGAGGGTATTGATCCTGGTGCCCAAAAGAAAGTCACTAAACAGACCGTGCAAGAAAGTATCGTGGCGAAGTTGGCTGAGATCGAACTGCAACGCACTCAGAACCTAACGGTTCAAAATTTGTTCGACGCCTGGCTGACGGATGGTGTGCGGCGCATGGATGGCAATTTGGAGCTACAGCGATCCTTCAAGGCCGACGTGTTACCAAAAATCGGAAACAAGCCAATGAAAGATTTATCGGAGCATGACCTGCGAAGCGTGTTGCGTGCGTTGGTCGATCGAGGTGTTAATCGTGCCGCTGTCGTCATGCGTAACAATCTGACGCAAATGTTCTCTTGGGCTGAGAAGCGCCAACCGTGGCGTAAACTGCTAGTCAATGGCGATCCGATGGACTTAATCGAAATCGAGAAGATCGTGAGTCCTGACTATGACATGAACAATCAACGGGACAGAATCATGTCCGCCGCCGAAATTCAAGAATTACAGGATGTTTTTAATCGGATGCAATCCGAGTATGACACAGCCCCAAACAAGCGCAGCACTACGCAACCCATTGATCAGGTCGTGCAGTGCGCAACTTGGATCATGCTTTCTACCATGTGTCGTGTCGGAGAAATGTCGATGGCGCGTTGGGAGCACGTCAACTTCGATTCAGGCGCCTGGTTCATTCCGAAGGAAAACGTCAAGGGAAAGTTGGAAGATTTGGACGTGTTCCTGTCAAGTTTCGCGCTGCATCAGTTTCGCCAGTTACATGTAGTGACAGGACATTCTGAGTGGTGTTTCCCAGCTAGGAACAAGGAAGGGCATGTTTGCGTAAAGTCGATAAGCAAGCAGGTCGGCGACCGCCAGGTCATGTTCAAGAAGGGGAGAGATGGCAAGCCGCGCCGACCGATGAAGAACCGTAGGCACGACAACACGTTCGTTCTCGGTGGCGGGAAAAATGGCGCATGGACGCCTCACGATTTGCGGCGCACCGGCGCAACTTTGATGCAAAGTTTGGGCGTGTCGCTGGAAATCATTGATCGTTGCCAGAACCATGTTCTGCCGGGCAGTAAGATCCGACGTCACTATCTGCATCACGACTATGCTGATGAAAAGCGCGAAGCATGGCGACTGCTTGGAGAGCGGCTATCGTTGATTCTGAATCCGACTGTTGGCGCCGATGATTTTTTGAGCCAGGCTGCCGATTCCAACTGTCCCATCTAGAAACCTCTGAAACCATTGCTGCACGCGGGTTTTTCGGCCACAAAAATGGGTCACTGACTATCGGCAGCCTGGCTCAAAAAATCATCGGCGCCAACAGTACAGCGTTCCTACAGTGACAGCGCTGAGGCATATTCATTCAGAATTGATCCGTGTCCTCCCAGGGATCCGCAAAAAAAAAGCATCGTCGAGGCTGGCGTAAAATACATCAAACGCAGCTTCCTGCCGCAGCAGGAATGTCGTGACTTGGCCGACGCCAACCGGCAGTTGCACGAATGGGTGATGACGTAGGCGGACACCCGTACCTTACCGCAGAGTGATTTTTGCGCTCAAGAATCGATTCTATGCCGGCACCTATGCTTTCGGCAAGAGTGGCAAGCAGATGAGCCTCGTGGGCGGTTGCGCGCGCCAGCGTTCCAAGCACCGAAAATTTTGTGCAAGCAGTTCAGTGACCGCATGAGTTGCTTGCGACGCAAGTTCCTGGTCCGAATCGTAATGATGGAATCCAGGTTCTCACACTGATGCCTTTTGTGCTGGCTGGAGAGCGTCGATTTTTTGATGCATCAACTTATTCCAGAAAATGCTTTTTATTCATCAACCCATTACGCTGAGAATTGGCGATTTCTAGTCTGATAACCAACGGCGCATGGACGGTGACTCGAATTCTTTCGTTGATGTGGTTATACCGACTGACCGCTCATTACCACGTTCGGTATTGAGGTGCTTATCAGATACATCTGTTTGTACGGAGGGTCCGATTTTCTGCTGTCGATTTTCATTAATTGGGAAAGGTCCAATGTGTGAGGGGACGATGCTAGAAGCGACATCTACTGCTGATTCTGATGCCCGATCTCTCAACCATTGCGAAATTGCCGCAATTTGCGCCTCCACATCTCCTGCCGGGTGAGCCGTGGCCTCGATATAGCGCTGCAAGGCCAGGCGCACGAGTTTTCCTCGCTCGCGCACCGGCGTCATCGCCAAGAGCGTATGCACGTCGGGCGCATCTTGAAATGCCAGGCTGATGCGCACAGTGATTTCGCTCCCGATTGTTTTTGATTTGTCCATGAAATCAGGATCCCAGGATTCGAATGGTTATGGGTAGGCCAACGACATCAGTCCTAATCTGCAGAATCCTTCCGCAACCATCATGCGCGGCTCGTCGCCACATATGGCATTAGGAAACCGATCTCGGATCTGGTTGAATAGCAGTTCTGCACCACCACCGCCCACCACAATGCCGTCGAGCACGGCCGCTTTGTCACCAAAGATGCGATCTGCTTCATCAAGGACAGTCGCCTTAAAGCCGGAAGTTGCCGCGTCCAGCAGTGGGCCGACGTCACGCGGTTTCCCATACAGCTTGATTGCGCGGGTTCGAACAGCCGTCTCCACAACATCCAGCGCTGTCGGCAGTCGTTCGGCAGCCATCGCGCTGGACAGGGCGTCGTAGACCAGATGCATACCCGGACACGACGCGACTGCATACTCCAACATCGACCCACGCTCCGACAGCGCAAAATCGGTCGTGAAGTGGCCAATTTCGATCACGCCCCACGCCTCGCGGTCGAGATCGCGTTGCTCGTTCAACGCGCCATTATCCCGGATAGACAACCATTGAAGCGGCGCATCCGCCTGGCTTTGCACCATGACTTTCAGCGTTTGCCCTGGCAACAGTCGCGGTGTCAGCAAGGCGATAGATCGTTTGCGAAGAATGTCTTTCTGGGCTCCAAAATATTTGGCAGGTAGTCCCATCACAAGATGGATGCGGACCGGCGCAGATCCAATGGCATGCATGACTTTGCGCCAGGCACCAAGGAGCAGAACATCGTGTTGCGTATTTTCAATCCAGTTCGTGTTTTGACCAGTAAAGACTTCAGAGCGGCCTTGTCGCAATGCCGTCTCGCCGAAAAAATATTTACGTCCGTCCAGCTCGACGGTTTCTGCTTCGGCCCGCAGCCGCGTCTGTTCATTTGTCAGTGGGATGGCCGGAATGACGACCGTAGGGATCTGAAGAGAAATGCGCGCGTCCGGTGTGGACGACAGAGCCGCGCGGATTTTGAACATGGAGTGGCCCCCATCAATGGCGATTGCAAGATTATTCAAGTTAGTTCCTTTAAAAATGGGTGGGTGAAATACAACAATAACGGACGAAATCCATCGCGCAACTCGATGCTTCCCTTTTTGTGCCATGACTACAGGCCGAACCTGAAATGGCGACGTGTCGCTTTTTCAGGTTCAGTTTTTCGCCACCAATGCTGTCAACATGGCTAAAAATGGCGGCACACGGAAAACGATGGCGATATTTGAATCGGATGAATGACGTGCCGTCTAATTACTATCGTCGGGGTAGGAAATGAGAATGGGAGAGAGATCTGCCTTGAAGAAAATATTTGCTTGACTTCTATGTGTGACGGAAATAACCTTGAGGCGTCGGTCCTCGGCATTGTTCCAACTCAATCGTTTCTGTTTTGTTCCAACTGGAAGAAAACAGATTTCTCAAAGCCATCCCATGGCACCATCTGAACAGGCATCCCAGCCTGACCCACGTGTCGTTTCGTGGGTAACTGTTTGTAATTTTTCACGGCTATTTCTACTCGCGAATCTATATTTTTTTTTGTGAAAAAACTGTACAGATAGGTACAGAGTGAACCTTTGAGTGTTACCCCGCCAGCTCCCGCAGCCATCGGCAGGGAAAATTTCTCTACAGATTGAAATCCCTACCATCCATTATCAGAATCAAGCCGCCCACCACGCGGTATTCTGCATGCCAACCCTGCTGTCATTTTTTTTCCCTCTCAAGCTCGTGCTGTGACGGGGCGTCAAGCCCCCCCACACCGTTGCGCAGCATCCCGCCATCACAACAATCCACTCCAACTTTCAATCATCGTGACCAGGCTTAGTCGCCTCATGGTTCGCCTGTGAGTATCTATCTCACGACAGCCACGCCAATCACGCCAGTTCGCGCTGGTGACTCGTCAATCAGAGGCGCACATCCTCGAATCCGGCTCTACGGCTGGACATGTGCAGTGAGAAACCGCTTTAGCGTTCGGATCTCTTCAAGTGCTGAAGAGAAATCGATTTCCGTGAGGGATCGACGTATCGACAATTGGCAGCAAGGTGACTCGATACGAAACAGGCCTATTTAAGACGGGAACCTTGCCCCCGCCAGATTACTTGTCGCGGAATATCGGTTGCGATGTGCCATCGCTGTTGGTTTTACGTTTTGATTTCCCACCTCGCTGATATAGAGGTGAGGAAGTTCAATCGTGGTGTAAAGGAGAAGGTGATGTGGAAAAAAATATTGGATGAAATTATGGGTAAGTTCGGGGCTGTCCGGTGCAATGGCAAGGTGGCATCCGAACGCACGCAAACGCTGACCAAGGAAGTGGTGAGCGCAAGTATTCGGCGGTTGCACGAGCTGGGTTACAAGATTCAGGATCCACGAAATCTTGGTGAGCGGCATATTTTTGTACTCGTAAATGACTCGTGGCACACGAAACACAAAAAGATCAAAACCGTCCAGAATGAACTCTCGCGCTTGCGTGTGTTTTGCACAATGTTGGGGAAGCCCGGCATGGTGGGACCACTTGAAAAATATTTGCCGAATGTTGATCCAAAACTACTGGTGGTACGCACCGCGGCACTGACAAGTAAATCGTGGTCGGAGCATGGGATTGACCTGGTCAGCAAGTTCCAGGAAATCGACGAACGTGACCTGCGCCTGGGACTGATGTTGCGTCTTGAGCTTGGTTTTGGATTGCGTCGTGAGGAAGTCCTCAAGTGCGATCCCCATACCCAAGATTTTGGTCACTATCTGCAGGTTTTTCCGGGGCAGGGGAAGGGCGGTCGTTGGCGCAATATCCCGATTATTTCTGAAGCACAGCGCGCGACGCTGGATTTCGTTAAATCGCGGGTTCCAAAAAATCAGGCACTCGGTTGGGAATATGCGCCATCCGGGAAGGTTGCCAGTCTTGACCAAAATATTCGGCGTTACGAAAACCTGATGGCGGCTCTTGGGTTTACGAAAGCCGACGCTGGGGTAACCGGCCATGGGCTTCGAGCGCAATTTGCAGAGAATCATAGTCTGTTGTTGGGCATGATGCCGCCGACGCTCGGCGGCCTACCAGGGCAAATGGCGCGGGATGAATTGCAGTCGCGACAGACCCGTCTTGCACAAGCGCTAGGACACGATCGAAACACGATCGTCAATGCCTATGTGGGAAGTTTTGGTAACAACACGACGATTGCGCAGGCGGAAAGCGCCATTGAGCACATCAAGCGTGCGCTCAATCTGATTGAGACTGCGAATCTACCGCCGGTGACGATTGAACGCATGCGCGATTGTTTTCGGATTCAAGATCTTATGGCCGCACTCGGCGTGCAAATATCCCATGTTCAGGTACACGAACTGTGGCAGGCGCGTTCGCGCCGGCACGGAGTTGCATGGATGAAGCCGGAACATGAAATTGGCGTGGCGCTTGAAGTTGAAGCCTTGGCTTTAATGAAACAATTTTCAACCAAGAAGGAAGGGGAATGAGATGGACGCAAATGTAAGAGACTATGCATTGGATGGCGTGATGACTGGGCTACTCGCGGCGGGACATTGCTTCAAGGTTGGCATTCCGAGTTGGGTGCTGACGGAATTGGTGTCGCGTAAGTTCGCTCCGCTTCGGCCACGGGATGTGCTGGGATTAAGTAAGAGTCATCGCGAAAATTCCATCACTGCGGAGTATTTGAACAAAATGGGATATGAATTTTCCTGGGGAACGCTGAGTGAAGAGTTACGTACCGACGAGGACGACGGCGTGTTGGTGGGGACTTTTGAGATTTTTCCGACACAGGTACTTATGGCATTTCCCCAGGTCGCGATGGTCGAAGACCTATTTATCTGGATGTATCAAAACCATCCGCTGCATCACGAAAAATTCGATGGGGACGAAGCAATTGGGGACTGGTTCGTGTTGTCGTTTTCCGCAGTCGGACAGGAAAAAATTGATGAATTGAGGCGCTGGCTTGCCGTCATCTTCGTGCCCAGGGTCATGCCGGACCTGATCTTGGAAGCAAGGCGGATTGTGGCGGCGGCAGCAGACGTTGCCAGCGCACGCAGTGCCGATGGCACATCTGAAGATGCCCTGCGTGAAGTAGGGCGATTTCAGCTCTGCGGGGAGCCGGCAGATCTTGTCTTCAATACGCTTGGAAATCGACGCCGGTAGGGAGACGGCCGCACCGATCACGATGATCGGTGCGGCCATTCAGGAGTTTTTTTGTTGCGGTAATGATTTCCTGGCGCCAGCCATCAGGAAATGTAGCGTTTTGACGTTGATGATTTATACTGTATGTATATACAGTATCAGTAGTGTCCGGTTAAATGCAGTTTGAAGCGCGTGAAACCCAATATTGACGGGGCCTTGCGGCCGATTTTATTTGGTGCCGATTTGAATCTTGATTTCTCATTTTTGTGTAACTTTCTGGGGTTGACACTCTGGAAGGCGAGCCATGAATGTAGGCAAGACGCTGTTTGCACAGATCATGGAGTTTGTTCCATGGACGAGTTTCGCGCGCATCGTGAATCGCTACTCTGGCAATGCGGGCGTACGTCGTATGACGTGCGCCGACCAATTCCGCGTCTTGGCGTTTGCACAATTGACGTGGCGCGAGAGCCTGCGCGATATCGAAGTAACGTTGGGTGCCAATGCCAACAAGCTGTATGCGATGGGCTTGCGTCATGCAGTGCATCGCTCGACGTTGGCCGATGCGAACGATTCGCGCGATTGGCGCATCTGGTCCGACCTTGCCGCCGTGCTTATTCGCCGCGCGCGCAAGCTCTACTGCGACGAGGATTTGGGATTGGATTTGACCAATACCGTCTACGCGCTGGATTCGACGACGATCGATCTTTGCTTGAGCTTGTTCGACTGGGCGCCGTTTCGCAAGACCAAGGCGGCCGTGAAGATGCACACGCTGTTGGACTTGCGCGGCGCGATTCCCGCCTTCATCCACATCAGCGATGGCAAGATGGGCGACGTCAACGTACTCGACTTCCTGCCTGTCGAAGCAGGTGCGTTCTACGTGATGGATCGCGGCTACCTGGACTTTGCGCGGTTGTACAAGTTGCATCAGACTGGCGCCTTCTTCGTTACGCGTACCAAAAGCAATATGAACGCGCGACGCGTGTACTCGACAGCGACCGATCGGACCGCAGGCGTGATTTGCGACCAAACCATTGCGATGAGCGGCTTTTACGTATCGAAGGACTACCCCGAGCACTTGCGGCGCATCCGTTTCAAGGATCCCGAGTCGGGCAAGTCGCTGATCTTCCTGACCAACAACACGGCGCTGCCGCCCCTGACTATCGCTGCGCTGTACAAGAATCGGTGGCAGGTGGAGTTGTTCTTCAAATGGATCAAGCAGCACTTGCGCATCAAGAAATTTCTCGGGACAAGCGAGAACGCGGTGAAGACCCAAATCTGGTGCGCGGTCTCTACCTATGTCCTCATCGCCATCATTAAAAAGGAGCTTCAACTCAATGCCTCTCTCTATACATTGCTACAGATTCTTTCCGTCTCGGTATTCGAGAAGACCGAGATTTCATGCGCCTTGCAGACCGATGCATCGGCTCCAAAAGTACCTTATGGCGCTAACCAATTGAATTTATTCGATTTTTAACCGGACACTACTGATACAGTATATAAATTGAAATTATGTCTACTTCTACATTTGTCCACAGTAGGGAACCGCAGCGGCGTGCACGTTGGCGTATGGGATTGTTGGCACTGCCTTCACGGTATTGCTGTCGACTCACGCCCCTTGCCGCGTGGGGCGGTGGCTGCACATGCGCCGATGCAATCCGCACTAATGTGGCGAATCGCGGCAAAAGCGCCTCGCCTTCCTGCAAACAAATAGCCCCGTCATATGCGTAACCCGCCATGTCCGCCATACCGCCAGTTCTCCCGGCTTACGCCGAGCTCCAGTGTCTGACCCATTACACATTCTTACGTGGGGCCTCGGCACCTGAGCGCCTGGTTCAACGCGCCGCTGAGCTTGGATACGCAGCCCTGGCCATCACAGACGAATGTACGTTAGCCGGCGTGGTCAAGGCACATGTAGAAGCCAAGCGGCTTGGGCTGCAATTGGTAATTGGCAGCCAGATGAATGTGACTCCTGAAGACGGCAGCCCACCGTTCACGTTGATTATTTTGGCGATGAACCGAAACGGTTACGGCAATCTGTCCGAGCTGATAACGGTGGCCCGCACTCGAGCGGAAAAGGGCACCTACCTGGTCATTCCGCGCGACATCGCAGCCCCCTCAGGTGACTTGATACATTTGCGAGGTATGCCTGACTGCCAGTTGATTTTAGCCCCACAATATGGCGTAACCCACGAAGAGTTGGAACGCCAAGCCGCGTGGCTGTTGCACTGCGCGCCCGGTCGCGCACGTATCGCGATGACATTGCATCTACGCGCACAGGATGCCAAGCACAAAGCAATCGTCAACGTAATCGCCACAGAGTTCGGTTTGCCAATTATTGCGACTGGCGATGTGTGCATGCATGTTAGGTCCTTTAAGCCAGTGCAAGACGTAATGGCGTCTATCCGAATAGGAATTCCCGTAGCGAAGTGTGGCTATGAATTGCCATCAAACGCGGAGCAACATCTACGCTCCCGCCTGAGGCTGGGAAATTTGTATTCGCGCGAGGCGTTAGAAGAATCGGTGCAGGTCGCTAACCTTTGTCAGTTTTCACTGGATGAACTGCGCTACGAATATCCTGAAGAACTGGTTCCGGAAGGGGAAACGGCAACGAGATATCTCCGCAAAGAAAGTTACATCGGCGCTCACGGGCGCTTTCCGGCCGGCATTCCTGGCAACGTGCAATCGCAGCTCGAGTATGAATTGGCGCTTATCGCAGAAATGCAGTACGAGAGCTACTTTCTGACTGTATACGACATTGTGCGTTTCGCGCGTTCGCAGCAAATACTTTGCCAAGGGCGAGGCTCCGCAGCGAACTCTGCCGTTTGCTATTGCCTGGGTGTGACGGAGGTCGACCCGTCGCGCGGCACCTTACTGTTTGAGCGTTTTATTTCTAAAGAACGTAACGAACCTCCAGATATTGATATCGACTTCGAGCACCAACGCCGAGAAGAAGTCATTCAATACATCTACAAAAAATATGGGCGTATGCGAGCAGCCTTGACTGCCGTCGTCATTTCCTATCGACCGCGGAGCGTATTGCGCGACGTAGGTAAAGCACTTGGCGTGGACCCGGGAGTTGTCGATAAGGTCGCAAAAGCGAGTCACGGCTGGGGTGGAAAATCTGACCTGCGTCAGAGGTTATTGGATTGTGGATTTAATGCCGACTCTGCGATTGCAGAACAATGGGGCGTATTGGCAGACAAGCTGATGCGATTCCCCCGTCATTTATCGCAACATCCAGGCGGTTTTGTCATTTCGCACGGGAAACTTTCGAGACTGGTCCCTATTGAGAATGCGGCGATGGCGGAGCGCTCAATAGTCCAATGGGACAAAGATGATTTAGATGCTGTCGGTTTGCTTAAAATCGACATCCTGGCGCTGGGCATGTTGAGCTGCATTCGGAGAGCGTTGGAACTAGTCTCCGAGCAACGCGGGGAGCGATTCGAGTTACGTGATATCCCGGCGGAAGATGCCGCCACCTACGAAATGATATGCCAGGCCGATACTGTCGGAGTATTTCAGATTGAAAGTCGCGCTCAGATGTCGATGCTGCCTAGACTGCAACCACGACAGTTCTACGACCTGGTCATCGAAGTGGCGATTATCAGGCCCGGCCCAATCCAGGGCGGCATGATTCACCCATATCTTAGGCGGCGCCAAGGCATCGACCCGGTGACCTATCCAAGTCCTGAGATGGAAGCCGTGCTGTCGCGAACCTTGGGCGTGCCCATCTTCCAAGAGCAGGTCATGCAAATTGCGATGGTGGCAGCCGGCTTCTCACCTGGCGAGGCAGACCGTTTGCGCCGTGCGATGGCGGCATGGAAGCGGAAAGGCGGCCTGGAGCAATTCGAGGACAAACTGCTAGCGGGGATGGCTGAGCGCGGATATACAACCGAGTTTGCTACGTCTATTGTAGGACAAATCCGCGGATTCTCTGAATACGGTTTCCCAGAGTCCCATGCCTCCAGTTTTGCTCTATTGGCATATTCAAGCAGTTGGCTCAAATGTCATGAGCCTGCGGCATTTCTCACTGCTTTGCTGAACTCCCAGCCCATGGGATTCTATTCTCCGTCATCGCTTGTCCAAGACGCCCGTCGGCACGGAGTCGTGGTTCGCCCCGTGGATGTCTGCGCTAGTACCTGGGATGCAAAACTAGAACCAATCGAAGGAGATGCGAAGCCAGTTGTGCGATTGGGGCTGAACAACGTCAAAGGGTTGGAGCGGGATGCTGGTTGGAGAATTGAAGAGGCACAAGCGATTCGGTCATTCAGCGATATCACGGATTTAGCGACTCGGGCGCGATTGAATGCCGCTCATCTCCAAGCGCTGGCAGGTGCGAACGCCCTTGAGTCGCTAGTTGGAAATCGCAGGCAGGCATTGTGGCAGGCGGTTGCAAGCGTTCCGGATAAAGGACTGCTGCGTAGCGCGGCCATTGTCGAAGAGCCATTGCAACTCACGGCGCCATCTGAAGCAGAAGACATTGTGGCTGACTACCATCACGTTGGGCTCACTCTAGGCAGACATCCATTGTCATTGCTTCGGGCTAGGCTCGCGAAAATGAAGTTCCTGCCGGCCGACATATTAAATACATTCGAAGATGGTCGTCTGGCGCGAGGTTGCGGAATTGTGACCGTGCGTCAAAGACCGGAAACTGCTAAAGGCGTAATATTTGTGACGTTGGAAGATGAAACCGGCCCTGTAAACGTCATCGTGTGGCCTAATTTAGTTGAGAAACAGCGCAAGGAACTACTAAATGCCACGCTGCTCGGTGTATATGGCAAGTGGCAATGCCAACATAACGTCCGACATTTAGTTGCGATGAGACTGGTTGACCTGTCCCATTTCCTGGGGGAGCTAGAGACGCGAAGTCGCGATTTCTCATAGCACATGCCGAATCATTCGAGTGTGCTCAAGGTCGCCGGACTTGTAGCAGTCTGAAAGGAAAATCAGAATGTGCGTCAATTATGTAACCGTATCCCGCGAAATCCTATACGACTTGTTCGATGCTCAGATTGATTCCAACGACGTGTGGCACGACGAATTGTATCGAGATTATCTTGGCCCAATTATTATTCATAACGATGCGGGAGAACGTCAAGGTCTAGTAGGGAACTACAGCATGGTTCCCAAGCGACATATGCGGCCTGACCGCGATTTCAACACCATGAACGCGCGTGATGACAAAATCGGGCAGTTGAAGAACTACAAGCCATTTTGGAACGCCGGCAACCTCTGCCTGGTCCCTATGCAAGTTATGTTCGAACCGAATTGGGAGCAGCCTCAACATGTACGTTGGAAGATTGGTATGGCCGACGAATCTCCATTCGCGGTGGCCGGATTGTATCGGCAGTGGAAGGAAGAGGATGGCGGCACTTCATTTGCCTTCACCCAAATCACTGTGAATGCCGACCATCACCCACTGATGAAGCGATTTCATAGACCCGGGGAGGAGAAGCGGTCTCTTGTGGTCATACATCGAAACGAATATGACGATTGGCTATCTTGCAAGGACCCTGAACGTGCGAGAGCCTATTTACAGCTGTATCCCGCGGAACTGATGGCGGCTGCACCTGCGCCTAAACTAAAGCAATCGAAGGCGGATATGCCATCAGCAAATCAAACGCTGTTCTGAATTGGCTGAAAAAGGTATTGGCGCCGACGTGTTTTTTGCCCCAAGCTATCGATTCAGGCTGACCCATGCGCACCCAATCGGATCCCGAACTGGGCCCGCGTTTGATCAGCATCTGGGTGGGACAACAATTTCCGGTTGCCCGGGTCAAAACAGGTCGGCGCCAACATGGCAATGGCTGTATTTGTGTGTTTGGCAGGCAGGTATCAATGCACGCGGTGATTATTTAAGGGTTAATCGCAATCCACTCGTGACTGTTACATTGCCTGTATTTTCAATGTCCTTTTTTTTGCAACCCTTTTAATGCCTTTCGAAAACCGGTGATTGCCCCGGTGAACGGCGCGAAATACAGTCGAATGTCTTGGACGACGAGTTCCTTCCAATTGGCTGGCCTCGGTAGATACAAAGCCGCTTTCATTTCCTCATATGCTCCGACGAACGGAGACCAAACCAACCACCATAAATACGTAATGCCTGTCTTGAAGGCGAATTTGTCTTTTTCCATTGCACTCTCCTTATATCAAATGGCGCGCGACTGGCCGTAAAGGGGCGCTGGCGCACAATCGCGCTTTCTCGATGCATATCCGATCATCAGCGCGTTCAGCGAGTCGTTCTTCGATTGTTGATCGACATGAATCATTGTCCATGGGGCTTTGCATCATGTCTGCCGAATTCCTCTCTCAGCATGCGCCGCAGCGAATCGATTGTCAAAGATATGGAATCGGGAAGAGTCATCTGTTGCAGTGTTTCGTTGACCAGCGCCTGATAATTCGATCTGTGGCGAGCTGTCTGCGCCTGCAACGTTTCAAGAATCGCCTGATCCAGATACATGGTCACGCCTGTTTTCCTAAGCAAACTGTCGCCCAAGCGCATATGCCGTTGTACAACGCTGAATGTGAGCCATTGCAAAATTCAGTTATTTTTAACCAAAAAACCAATACATACTGTTCAGCGCATCGCTACAATATTTCCAACAACAATCAGTCCGACTCTGAACAACGTACCAAGGAATCACGGTAAATAAAATGTCATCCTCCAAATGTGCCAACTGCCGACAGCAACTTGCCCTATCAGCGACCTACTGTGGCGGATGCAAGTCGTGCGCCCCTTTCAGCATTCCTGCAGCAAAGAGAAACGAAAGAAATATTTTTCGCTACATCGTGATTGTCGCCGCCGTTATTGCACTTTTTTGTGCCGTCGAAATTTACATACTCCGACCAGACCTCTTCTAGAGCCTTTTCTTACAGCGTGTGAGTTCATGCCTCATTGGGAGCGAAACTACAGGCGGGTACGCAGGTTAAGCGGCGTGCGTCAGCCGCGCTCCACGCACACTGCCACGCCACGTACCGTTGCGATCCGTAAGGGGTACTAATGTTTCGCTCGTATTTGTGCGCTGAGGAGAGCATTCAAGAAATCGAATACGTCAGACGCGAGTGCCTCACAAGCATGGTGGTCGACATCAAAAAACATACATTCGTCAAAGGAAATCTTGCAAGTCGATTGCGGATTTTTGTATCTGAAGGCAATGTTCAAAAGGCAGTCCAGAATCGCCTGAGAACACTCCTTCAGATATGCGCGAACATCGTCTGGCAACGTGCGATCCGACCAGAGCACGTTCCCGTATTTTTTTCCCAGCTGGATGGACACATACGGCATTGAAAACGCTACGCACTGCGCTTGCCAGGGAGTCACAACTTTATCCCCGATTTCATCTGCATCCTTGATGTGGTCAAATTTTTTCATCTTCATTTTACAATCGTGATCATTAAATAAGCGGAAGCCATCGCCCACGGTTTGGGCAAGACCACAATTCAGCCTGCTTCCAACATGCGATGATGATGGAAGGGCAGTGCTGGCGAAGTCTCACCGCAGAACTCGGCACTGGATGTTGCGCTATGTCGCCGCGCTGTGCTGTATCCAGTTTCAACGACAAAGGCGGCCGATTGCGTTAAACGTAATTTCAACCCACGCCGTCGGATTAGTTCAACAGAATCTTCAACGATTTGGCCGCAGCGCGTGCCAGTCGATCTGCCGCGCTGTTACCAGGATCACCAGAATGGCCCTTGACCCAACGAACGGTAATATCCCTTGTCGTGCATAATTGACGCAACTGGTACCACAACTTGCTGTTCTGATTCTTCTCTACCTTGGCGCGGGTAGGGCGGGACATCGCATCGGAAATAGCTTTATGATCCGTGTAAATAGTGATTTTATCTTTCTTGGGGGCCGAACGCGCCGCTGCGATCACTGCGCGCAGCTCCATTTCCTGTACGTCACGGGATTGCATCGAACCGGTAATGGCGTGCTCATGGTCAAATAAGCCGCCTTCATCCATACGGATTGCCGCATAGCCGCCGCATCCAAACAAGTGCAGGACAGAGCCATCGGTGTAGTACTGAGTATGCATTCGTCGCCTCGCAATTCAAGGATTGATGAATCCATTAAACCACTTAAAATAGGCGGCGCAACTGGCTGTTGATGCCGACGTGTTGACCCAGGCTACCTCAGAGCCCATATCGGTTCTTTTTTTGGGGTACAGCTTGTGCGGAAAACAAAAGGAACCGTAATCGATTCCTTTTCAAGCTTTAGCTTTTTGACTGACCAACCATGCCTTTCTCCGTGCTATAAAATTTGACGTAGCCTTTACGCCAATCCAGGCAACCTTACTTCATGCTCGATCGATTGTTGGTCTTTATCGAGGCTTTCAAATCGGAAATCTGCTTTGCAAAATAAGTACATGCAGACGCAACAGTCGCAGGGTCACCGGCGAACAAATTGCTGTCGGACGGGTACCGCTTATACAGATCCGGCTTGGCGGCATCACTTGCGCAAGCCGCAACACGGTAAAAAGTCTGAATCATGTCCAACGAAATGAATGGCACCAACTGGTCATGCACCAATACGCCATTTATCATTTGATTGCTGCCGTCCGCATTCTTCCATGCCATTCCCTGATCCAATGTCATCGGCGCAGTTGGGTCGAAAACCCCGTTGTTCCATTTTCCTACTTGGACTGGGTTACCGGCAGCGTCGACCGCATTTGCGGCATAATTACCTTGCGCGCTCTGTGCGACAGCCTGCAATACAACACTGGAAGGCAAGTCGTAGCGAACACCAAACCATTCCAGCCCGCTAAGCAGGTCAAGATACGAGTGCAAGGGATCGTCGCTCGAACCAGGAACCACTTTCAAATAATCGATTCCGCCGTGCTGATTGGTTGACATGAATGTGTTGCTGCGACCGATCCCTAAGCCGGCCATGGAAGAAGCATTGAATGCCGCACCGAGGGTTATACCGCCTTTGGCCGCCGTGCTAGCCAGCACCTGCGATGCAATGTGGGTGGCAGGTGTGATCACAAAAAAATTGAAATCGGTTGTGACATACGGCGTCACCAGTTCCAGAGCCTTGTTAGGCTGCTTGGTGGCGTCAGCTTCTGACACGAAACTGCCGCCAGTAGCCACCAGACGTACCATACCTGCCGGCGCACTTGAAAGCGTCATGGAAAATTTCCCGTCAACGTCAGTCGCGGCGGACGTACCGAGCAAAGTACCATTGCTGCCATCGTCACGGACATTGTAAGCAGTCACGATTGCGCCTTGTGTGGCCGCACTGACGACGACGCCGGACAGCTGATTGGTCGCCGGCGAGGTTGTTGGGGCATTCGTCACCGGATCCGTTGGATTTACTACTTGATTCACTACTGGTGACGGGGTTGTGGTTCCACTGCCAGTCGAACTACCACTACCAGTAGAACCACCTCCACCGCCGCCACATGCCGAGAGCGAAAGCACGATGGCCGATGTCGCGAGTAGCTTGATGATCGTGGCGGAGATTGATTTTGAATTTTTCATATTCCCTTTCAAAGTGCCTGATTTTCTGGGCAGGTGGTTCGTCTTGTTCTTCAACTATCCGAAAGTCGACTTTGGACGAGAAGATTCAACCGCGAGACAGAGGTTTTAGAGATTTTATTTTTTTGAAAGCCATTTTTGCTGTGGTTCTATTCGGGACATACTGCCTACATGACTTTCAAAATTACTGTGGCGCAGCGGAGCCGGCACGAGCGCCCCAAACGACATTCCAGTAACTACGATATACGTAGTATCTAGAATAGCAAATAATTACGATTCTCGTAGTTCTTAAATGTATTGAAAACTACGAGATGAGCAATGCCAATGAAATATGGGGGCGCCGCCTCAAAGAAGCGCGTGTGGCCGCTGGTTTGTCGCAGAAACAGCTCGGAATTCAAGCGGGATTGGACCAGTTTGTGGCCAGCACACGAATTAATCGCTATGAACTAGGGATTCATAAGGCTGATTACAGCATAGTTCAGAATTTATCAAAGATTTTGGACGTACCCGCGGGTTATTTTTATACAGAAGAAGATAATTTGGCTGAACTGATGTTGGTATTCCACCGGATGCCAGGCAAAAAGAAAAATGACACAATCAAATTTGTCCGGACACTCGCGAGGACTGAGTAATATCGTCTTCTGGGTGCTGTGAATGCTAAAGGGGACTGACATGGCTAATCGGCCGTTTCCCCCGCATTTCCGACATCACAGTTAATACACGCAGCCCAAGAAAACCGGTCATTTTTGATGACGCGATACCTTGCCAAGTCGGAAATACGATTTTCTTCAGTGTAGATCATGTTGCGTTTTCCACCTGCCGCAATCGGTCATTGATTGCCTCGATTTCTTGCGCATACCGCATGGCCGGCAGTAAAACCGAGAGTGCCCGTCCGCTGCCATTGCCAATTTCCTCGATGGCAATCACGATCAAGTCTGTCAAGATCGTGATTGATTGTTCGAAATCCGATGAAAAATCCGTCTTCGTGCCAACCACATCCACTTCCATCGCCTCCGCCCGTACAGACCGTTTGTTTCGTTTATTGATAGACATCGTGACTCCCTGATTACTTGGATTGCCGACAGAAGACAGTACCGGGTACGGTCCCTGCGCTCCTGTTATTGGTTCAACGCTCATCGAATCGACGCAGCATTGACGATTTCGGTCATCTCCGCCCGCACTCTGGCCGCGTTAGCCCGTTCGATATGCCTTTTCATCGCGGCCGGATTGTCATTCATATGCGATAAAAGTAGGGCGATCACCGAAGCGGGATCCAGGATAGGGTGAGGTTTGTCGTGTTCAAATGCACGAAGGACGTTGCCAAGGTCCGAAGCAACCAACACATTCGTCGGGCTGTCGACGATTTTTACATCGTTGCCTTTGATCGCAACCAGGGGAATGAGCTCGCAGGGGAGGGCGATTTGGCGCTGTAATACGCGAGCCGCATTCTTAACCTGCTTCAGCGCATTACGCATTTGCGAATCCCCATAGGGAGATGACACCTTCCAGGTGGGAGAATCAGCTCCCGCTGACAGGGTGCCGGATTTGCATTTCGTCTCAATCACAAAGACGTTTCGCTCGGTAATCAACATGTGGTCGACCTCCACCGAAAATTCATTGGGCATGTGTTCGTTAAAGACAAGCAATTTGCCATGAAGGGAGCGGGACGCAGGTAGATGCTCCTTACGACAATCTTCAATGAGTTTTTGCACATAACATTCGGCAGCGATCCCTGCCATTTTTTTCTGAATTGCAGGATCCTCAGAATATTGTTCCATCCAATGCAGGATATTGAACAGTAGTCCGCAAGGGAGAGCGGCGCAGAGCGCAAATATGTAGACCATGATCTGATCAACGTGCGTGGGGGTGACAGAGAGTTTTTTTTCGATGACAAAAAGCACGAACAAAAACATGATACCTGCCAGCCATTTCATGGGGACGTAGAGCCATTTCATCGATGACCAACTTCTCGAGCACCATTCCAGGTGCAACGCGCGGGAGATGGGGCGTTTCAGGAGAAAGAAAATCGCCAGCATGATCGCTGTTGTCGCAAAAAAAATGGCGGTCAATCCTAATCCCAATACGACGCCAATCGCGCTGGTGACGAAATCGTCATTTTTATTATTTTTGTGACTCATGACGATTTCCCTTTGATTGTTGTATCTGACGAATGGCGCAACGCAGGCCAGCGATGGGGCCATGTTGTCTAACGGTCCGGACGGTGCACCAGAGATCATTGGCCAGTTCTAGTTTGGCGAGCGTGATGGCGTGATGACGCGCA
Organism: Collimonas sp. OK607; assembly: GCF_900111995.1. Taxonomy (GTDB): domain Bacteria; phylum Pseudomonadota; class Gammaproteobacteria; order Burkholderiales; family Burkholderiaceae_D; genus Collimonas. The sequence goes on along the minus strand of NZ_FOKF01000034.1, from coordinate 31,448 downwards.
TGAAATGCGTACATAGCGTGCTCCAGAGAATCGTGCGGCTTGAGCAAGCGATGGAATAGGCAGTTCAACTCCCACCATGCGACTCTATAGTCGCCACGGCCGGCCAACTGGGCTTTGACTGAGCGGCGGTCCATCGCCGAGACGTCGGTCATCCATACGCCGTGCGCGGGGATACCTGGTGCAAGGTAGACGGTTTTGGTGCGTTTGCTGCTGGCGATTGATTGTAGAAACTTCGCTCTTTCTGTTCTTGCGAAATCGGTAGACATCAGGTTTTCGTTGGTGATGTGATGGGGATCCATTTTGTGTGCTCTCAGGTTTTAGTTCCGGAGGAGGGGTGCGTCCTGTGGGAACAGCTAGGCCGTTTGGCCGTCTGGCGCGAATCAACTTGGCGCCGACAGTTAATTGATCCTAACAAAGGAAATTGCCCGCGCAAGTGGCCAAAATGGGAGTCGGAAAAAATAAGCAGGAATGACTCGGGATTGATTTTTCATCTGGGCGCGGCATAATCCGGGAGTCGGCACAATCGTTGTGACAAAGCAATTCGCCCCTTCGTTATTTCGCGTTCATTCTGCCCATGTTGAGCAGGAAAATGAAGTTGACTATCGTTGGCATCCATAGTCTGGTCGCCACGTCAATGTTCGAGATATTGAGCAGAGCGGCGGCGGTCGCGTAGCTCGGGGTGCAGTACTAGTCGTGGCAGAGTGGACGCTGGACGCAGTAGTGTGCTCTGCTATGGCCCTGGGTGAACAGAAGGTCATTGCAGCAGCGTTGCGAAACCTGCATCAATTGCTTGCTGATCGGCATTTACGCGGAAACTCTCCTGACGGTTCCAACATAGTCAGGGAGAAATGCAATGGGCAAGCAACCAAATGCCCTTCAAGTGGGTCGGCAATCACTGCAGACATACGTTTCAGATAAACATGACGTTTGACCCCTCGAACGCTAGGGGATGAGTGCGGCGCACAATGGTAATTACCCATCTGGCGAACCAGTTGGTGCAGGCAGCCGGCGTCGCCACGCCAAAGGAACATAACGATTACGAACGTTGATCGGTTAGTTGAGCTCCTTCTCAAACGCAAAGCAGCGGTCTATGTCCGGCAGTCGGTCCAAACTCAGGTTCAGACAAATCTGGAAAGCCAGTGTCGTCAATACGACCTCGTGAATGAAGCAAAGCGACAGGGATTACGCGACGTCGCGGTTGTTACTCCAAAGCCGGTGACCTGATTCGCCCGGTCCGTGGATTTTCCCTGCTGTCCTGCGACGCGTGACCAGTCAGGTACGGAAATTTTTCAATCCTTTTTTTCGAATTCGGCGTACCAGCTTTCGGCATTTTTTTGCCATTCTTCATCAGACAATCTTCGAAGGATTGAAGGGAGCGTCTTCAAGCATCTTTTTGTCCATTGTTCCGATGATGCCGGTTTCTTCTCAAGTTCGCGCAAGAGAAGAATAAGTTCTTCAATTGTTTGTGCATCAAATCCTCGAAAATATTCTTCGTGATAACTAGCGACTGCACTGGGTAGTTGCTTTAGTGAGGAAGACATACGTCCTGGTAGAAACGCGATCCAATAGGCATATCGACGCAAATAAGATGGCTCAAGTGTGCCTGCGCGAATAGCAACGCCAACATCGGAAATAAGGCGCATCGCGGAATAAAAGTGAAGACGTCTTTTTTCATCCTTTCCGCGGGCGGCTCGAGGGGTGTGGTGGTCGCAATATGTTGGAGAATGCTTCTCTAGTCCACGAGAATGCTTCTTTAGTCTAAGCGGTGCGTCATCGTTTATTAGATCCATAATTTCAGGTTTCAGTTTGGGTCCTAGACGAACCATTTCATCCAATTTCATCTTTGCAGCTGTAGGCTCAAAACAGAGTTCGCAATATCCATGATGAAAAAATTGCAGATAGACTGGCAGTTTGTCGGAGAGTTGCCGATTTTTTCCTCTTCGAACCTTTGCCGTGCCTTTAGAAAGTTGCCCGTCTTCCGAAATAATTATTGCAGGCACTTCCCCTGGCACATGGATGGCGCATCGACGCAAAAAAAATCTGAGTAAGCCTATTGTCGTGACCGCAGACTCGTAAATTGACACGTGCGGTTGAAGGAGCTCCAATGTTTCCAAGTGTTTTTTTGACCAATCAAGGAGGCGAATATCTGCGTCTCCAAGCTTAAGTTTTATGAGACCTGAAATTTTCCATTCTGGTTGTGGAAAGTAAAAGTCTTTTACGAATTTGATAAACGGTTGATCTATGCATTTCGCTACTTTTTTGGGAATTGAAGATATGGGTGAGCACCGCGAATCGCGGTCAGTCAATTCGCTCATACATTTTTTTATGGCCGCAATAATTTCGGGTGCGGCATGTTGGTGTCGCTCAAGTTCAACATCAAAAGTTTTTGCAAAATGTTTAATGAATTCTGCTCTTGACACGATTCAGATCCTTTTTGTCCTTCGTACGGTTTGAGACATTATGGGACATTGTGGTTGCCGACTTTGGCTACCACTGGAACCAATATGGAACAGAAAATTATACGCTTGCCAGAATTAAAGAAAAAGCTTGGAGCAAGCAGATCTTTCATTTATTACAGTATCAAAAAAGGCACGTTTCCAAAGCAAATTTCGATCGGAATTAGGGCGGTTGGATGGCTCGACACGGAAGTCGAAACCTGGATTCAGTCGCGAATCGCTTTGAGGGGGAAGAAAAAATGACGCGTTCATCCTACTTTCCTGAAACCGATATTTTGGCGAGCGACGACTCCTGTCAGCCTCTTCAAAGCGGGTTCATTACTCAATCGTATCTTGAAAACATCAGATCGAGTGCCGACGCGATGAGGCAACCCGCTTTGATTTTTATACTTGAAAATAAAAAGCAAATCGAGCAAAAAGCAAAAAAATTCGGTGTGGATTTTGACGATGTTTGCCAAGAAATCTGTCTTATTTTTATTGAGAAGGCTACAAATTTTGATGCGTCACGTGGAGCATTCAAAGGTTTTATTTTTGGCCACCTGGATAAATTGCTGCGTCGAAAATCCATTGGAGCGCTTCGGTTTGCGGCGTCGATCGATGACAGCGTCGAGAAATCTAAGATGATGCGTGTGCAAGTAGAATCGGTAGCTATGACAGATGCTGATGAAACGCGCACTTACGGCAGATGCCTTCCCGCGCCAGGCCAGGAACGTCTGGAAGCCAGCGCTCAAATAATTAGCGGAAAGTCGGCGCGTGAACTGGCCGTTGAGCGGGGCATCACGACGCGGCGGATGAACCAGATTTTAAAAAATGTGAGAGAGGAAGCAGCGGTGCAATTTGATTTGGAATTTACCAAGGAGCAAAAATGACGGTTCTTGATAATTCCAAAAAAATGCAAATCAATATTGAACTTGGAAATGGTGAAGCGCGCTCGAAGAATGAATACTTGATTGCGAAACCGTTCGACATGCATGACTGCCAAATGGGCCACGATTCGGAGGGCCTATGCATTTCCTAATAGTCAAAAACTGGGAACAATTCCAGCATTACGCCAGGCGCAATCCCCCTTGGATCAAGCTTCATCGTGCCGTCATGGACGACTATGCTTTTTGCTCACTACCGGATGCCGCAAAGGGACACCTGATGCTGCTTTGGCTGTACGCGAGCCAGAACAACGGGAAGGTACCTGTCGATCCGCCATTCCTTGAAAACAAGCTGTCCATCAAAAATCTGAATCTTGACGTATTGATTGAACGCGGCTTTTTGATCAACACCTCGTTTACGAACGGAGTGCCAGCACATGAATAACATCTTATATGCTAGCAATCTGCTAGCAAAATGCTATCCGCTGACTGATACGCCAGAAGAGTGTGCTAGCAACTTACTTGCACCGCAGAAGAGAAGAGAAGAATTAAAGGCAACGGCGCCCAGCCAGGAAGTGATTGATTTGACGCTGGGGCCATATCAAGCGCTCGCGGTGCAAAATTTTCATGCCTGGCTGGCTGGGGGAGTGGTTCGGCAAATGCTGTATTCGCCTACCGGCCCCGGCAAAACTGAAATCGCGATGGCTATCGTCAAAGGTGCCTGCGCAAGGAACAAGCGGGTGGTATTCCTATGCAACCGCATTCACTTGATCGTACAACCATCCCGCCGATTTTTAAGCTTCGGTATAGCGAACTGCATCATCCAGGGGCATAACACGACGCGGGTGTACGAGAAAATCCTAGTCGCACCAATCAGGACCATCACCAAACGTGTACTGCTGAAAATAGACTTGCTGATTATTGACAAGGCCCACACCGTTGCCGGGTCCAAGGGCTATCGCGCCATCATCGTAGCGGGAGGTGGTTGTCCGGTAATCGGTCTGACGGCCAAGGGCAAGGAGAAGTGTCGTGCAGCGCCTTAAATTAAAAACGGCAGACGCTGCCGTCGGGCGTTGGCCCGGCATCTTACAGACGCTTGGAGTCGCCCCGCAGTTTCTGCGGAACAAGCATGGTCCCTGTCCTATGTGCGGGGGCAAGGACCGTTACCGATTCGACGACAAGGTCGGGCGGGGTACATGGATTTGCTCGCACTGCGGCGCAGGCGACGGATTTGAGTTGCTGCGGCGCCTGATGGGCTGGGGATTTGTGCAGGCAGCAAACGAAGTAGATCGTGTTGTCAGCATGGTGCAGATCTTAACTATCAGCCAGGAGCGCAGCGAAGAAAGCAAGCTGCGGGCACTACGAGATGCATGGGCGGCCAGCAAGCCCGTATCCCAAGGCGATCCGGTCTGGCGCTATCTGAGTCATCGGGTTGGTATCAATGTGACACCGGGTGATATCAGGTTCCACCCGGCGATGCCGCATACCGATGGTGGTGTCCATCCGACGATGTTGGCACTGATGCGGTACCCCGACGGAGCCGTAGCATCGATCCATCGCACTTACCTGACGGACGATGGTCAGAAAGCCAAGGTAAGTGAAGTCAAGAAATTCATGCCAGGCAAACTGCTCCCGACTTCCTGCGTCCGGTTAGGCGCGATTGGGCACCGGGTCGGGATTGGAGAGGGCATAGAAACCGCCTTGGCGGCATCACGCCGGTTCATGACGCCGGTGTGGGCAGCAACGAACGCAGTATTGCTGGAGTCCTGGGTTCCGCCGGCTGGCGTTGCCGAGGTGCTGATTGCCGGCGACAACGACACGTCATACACGGGGCAGTCCGCTGCATTCGCATTGGCAAAACGGCTTGAGAACAATGGCTATGCAGTTGAAGTCCACATACCAGGCACAAAAGATCGGGACTGGGCTGATGACGATATCTAAAAAATTCTGGGCAGGCTTTGTTGCCCATGCGTTGCCGAGATCGGCCTGGATCCCACGTGGGTATAACTACTTGCCCACCCTACATGGGTTGAGTCAGCGTCGTTTTACAGCTTAGTTGCCGTTGTTGTTGGTGCCGATGAATTTTTGACCTAGGGCGCCGATTTTTACTGACCCATTTCGACAGTTGGTAACTCCGCCTGGGACAACGGCTTGAGAGGCAGGGGGCTGGGGCAACGAAATCCCGGCAAGTGGCAACGGAGTTGGTGCCGCTCCGTTCCACCACCGCCAAACTAGAGGGCAGTGGCAGGAACAGTACGCCACTGGCAATCGTGTCCCTATTCGTCACCAGCGTGGTAAAGCCGTTAAATGCGAGTAGCCCGGAGGCGTCTTCACCTTGTTGTAATTGACGGTTGTCGGACATGAAGCAGGCCGTCCGTGCTGTTCATGACGATGGTTGTCGTCCCCGTCAATCACGGCGTAAAAAGCGCATTGCCCAGGAAGGTCTCTAAATCTTGATCAAGAGTCTTGACGATACCGCCATTCGGCGCGGCCCATTGTAGCACCTTGCCGCTCTCGTTCTGGTACAGGTAGTAGTGCCCGTCGCCAAGCTCCAGCAGTGGTACCGCGCTGGTGGGATAGCTAGGCTCACGCGCTAGCTCGTTATACTTGTTCAGCACGTTGAGATAATAGTCGTCGGGCACTCCCAGGCCTTACATCTCGTTGGCCTCGAATTCGATCAGGCCAGATTCGGACAGAAACTCCATATACTCTGCCGATAAGGCGAAGCCAAGCTTCTTCTCCAGTGACGTGATGGTTACTTTGTCCACAGGTCTGGTGTCGGCGTTGTGGTGCTCAACCAAGGCTTTCAAATGTTTCATCAGGCATTTTCCTTTTGATAGATCAGTTCAGCGGCGCGCGTTTCCCAATGGGCCTCGCGCTCTCCGATGAATCCGGTGCGGTCGATTTCGGATTCCTTCTTCTTGTCATGCAAAATAATATCGTTGCCGTTGCCGCAATGCTCTTCCTTACTCAGTTCTGCCAACGGTTGATCCTTCTTGAAGAGGCATTTCCGCGCCCCCTCCGTTTGGGCTGTACACGCTGTTCAAGATCAAGCCACGTTTCCCGTCCTTGGACCCATCCTGATGATTCCGCACCTGAAGGACAGCCGGCTACCTGTGATTCGTGAAATGGGGGGCTTTGAAAATGAAGGCGAACATCCAATCGAGGCACTTCTCGCTCGCCGGTAACCCGTGATCAGATTGGCTGAGGCGGTGAGGGGGACGGCAGGCGGAAAGTGCGGCCTGCTGCGCCACTTTCTGTATTCGGCATTACCCCCGATAGAGCAAGAGCCGCGCGACCTCCTCCGGCTTATCGATCATCAGCCAATCCTCTGCCATTTTGGCGTAATGTCTTGGGGACGCTTTGTCACCCTCAGCATAGTGCTCCTTGCCGTCCTCCTCGATGATGATACGAACATGGCCGTCCAGTAGCATGAGAAAATCCATGCGCTGTCGTTCCAGTACTTGATCCTTGCCAAGCTTAGCCAGCTCATTTTGGGTGAGCGGGTCGTAGCGCAGGTATACTTGGGGGATCAGGGCCGGTAGGCGATCGCCCAGATTCTTGCCGAAGATCTCGTGATAAATGCGGAAGATCGCGTATTCTCCAGGCGAGTTGGTCAGCTTCACAGACCGCTTCAGGCGCTCGCCCAGCAATTGACGCGCCACCTTCGACCAGCCAATCCTTGGCGCTCTTGCCACCATGCGGCCATGCCCACCATGTTAGACCGCCGACGGACAAGGGGCGATCAAAGACCAAGCACATGTCCGCGTGCTTGGTTATCCGAGCACCAACGCCTTGTCAAATTCGAATACCGGATTTTCCAGGTGCGATGATTCCCTTTGGGTCCAACGCCCGTTTGATGCGCTGGTTGACTATTTTTTTCACCGGGCCGTATATATCGGCGACCTGTTCCATGAACGCGATGTTGGTACGGTACACGCCATACCCCTGCGCGCCGAATTCCCGTATTAGGCGCCCGAAGCACTCATGAGCCTTCTGCAGTTCCGCCGGATTGGAACGATCGAACAACAGATCGATAACCAAAGTCATGTCGCGCGGATTGACCATGTATCCACCCATGAAATCAAAACCATACTCGGCTAGGATCGACTTACCCAGACGCATGGTCTTTAATGCTTCGAACCCGCGAGCCTGCATGACAGGCGCAAACCATGCGGAACCGCCGCCTCCGCGCCAGTTGTAAAGCCCGTACTCCACCATGTCCAGGCGTCCAGCCATCAGGCCTTTGCCATGTTCCCAGGCAGGATCGCCACCAAGCTGCTCCTGAGTAAGCAGCATGCCTCCGGAATCCTTGAATGCTTCGATCACGGTTTTCCAGTCCGCCGCTACGCGTTCTTCACTTCCATAGAGCGCAGCATTGACTCCCCACACCGGTAAACGCTTCGGCTTCAGGAAGTTGGTGAGCCACTCGTCGGTAACCGACCCTGGCTCCGTGTAAATGTCGGCACGCCGCGCGAACCATGCTAGCGCATACAGCGCATGTCCTATTACCGCGGTGTTTTGAATTACGCCTTTCAGACGCAACTGCTGCGTGATTTCAACAGCCTTGCCGATATCCTCATGATTGGCAAAGGCAACCAGAAAAGGCTTGTATGTAGCCGGTGCCGGCATTAGCCACAGGCCGAGCTTGGTGACGATTCCAAAATTCGATTGCGAAAACAGCCCATCGAGGACCGGCCCATAACCGTATTTGTGCGACTGCCATGCTTTGGTATTCGTAATGCCACCCGACCCTGTGCGTAGCACTTCACCTGATGCCAGCACGACTTCCATGCCGCATGAATGAGCGAAGTGGTCACCGTAAGGTGTATATCCGATGCCGCGTTCCAGGCTTTGTCCGACCGGTCCCACTAGCGAACCCGCGCCCGGACCAGCGATCCAGAATGGCAGGTTGCGTTCGTCGATGTATGTTTGCAACTGCTGATAGGTGACCCCAGGCTCCAGCAAGACGGTCCCAAGCACAGGATCGAACTCCAGGATTTTGTTCATGCGCTTCAGGTCGAGCACCATCTGTCCCGGGACCGCGGGTGCCGCCGTGCCATAGCCAAAATTCTTGCCCGTTGATATGGGCCACACTGGAATTCGGTATTTGCTGCAAACGGCGAGCACCGCCTGCACCTGCTCGACTGATTCTGCGATTAGGGCGCCGGCCGGGGCATGCTGCTGCTCGGGATTTGGCACCATGATCTTTTTGTAGGGGGCAAGGCGTTCCATATCGACAATGACGTTGTGATTGCCGAGTATCTTGCGATATTCGGCAATCGCGCGCGCGAACTCGGCTTTGGATACATTTGGCGGCAATACTGTGATTTCATTCATTTCAAATCCTCTAGCGTTTAAAGTTGCGCAACAATCGATACGAATTGCCTTCCGACGGAGGTATGAGCGTTATGGGGTAATCCCGTGTTTTGCACTACCTGCTCATTCGGAAATACAGTGTCTGTGGCGACTTTCACCAGCCAGTCCCCGAGTCGACCCGCGTCAGCATCGACTAAATGGCTGCTTTCCCACAGGATCCGAGCGTTGAGCTCGCGCAAGCCCATGTTGAAAAAAATCTGGTCGCGATCGTCCAGCAAAACTACTGCGCGCATGCCACGCATCTTCTGCAATATATTGAGGATCAGCTCCGGCTGTTGAAACAATGAGGTGGAGTGGCCGACCACAAAGTGCGAATCCTTGCACCCAGTGGCAATCGCCGAGCCGCATGTGCGAATGGCATTGAATTCGGCGATAGAGGCTGAGACGATGTACTGGATGCTGGACCTGCTGCGTGGCATGGAGCCGGCTAGCGAAGCGGTGACGGGTTTGGCATGTAGCGACCCAAACATCGTAGCTAGGGAGGCGGACGCCGAAGCGAGAATGAAGTGACGGCGGTCCATGGTCATGGCTGACCTCCGGTAGTGGCTGGTGGCGTAGCTTGCAGCCAGTCGGCAAGCTCGATCAACTCGGCATCACTGATTTCTGTCGGGCGCCATGCTGGCATGGCATTATGCCCGTTCCTGACAAAATAACGGATGGCTGGAAGGGCCAATCCTCGCCCTGTAATGCGCGGTCCGATATTAGCCTCATGGCATTGGGCGCAAATCTGCTTGTAGGTTTTCTCGCCGCCACGTATCTGCCCTGCATTTTCCGCAGCATTTGCAAGCGGCATTGCGATGCCAAGTGCGGCGAATATCCACGTCAGCTGCAAAGCCGGACGCGGCATCAATTTATTCATCGTTTCTCCTTTAACCCAACTTGATGTATCGATCATGTTCTCGGCATCCAACAATTAAGCATGAAATCGAGACAGCGCTACCAGGTTCTCAAGTTATCATTCAAAATCAATTTTGAAAATACATTTTGAAAAATAATTTTAAAAAGTGCCTTGGGTAAAAGCTTGGGATTTGGCACAATGTCGGAAAGTTCTCGCCGCAGTAACAGTGGACGGTCTTGTAGCAGGCTGCTACATCGATACCTAATATGCTAATATGACAACAAAAAAAAATTCGCAGATATCCGACCCGACTACAAGGGAACGCATCCTTAGATCGGCCAAGCATTTGTTCGCGCAAGATGGGCTTGATGCGAGAGTAGCGGATATTGTGGAGGACGCGGGAGCAAATATCGCGGCGATCAACTACCATTTCGGCAGTAAGGAAAACCTCCTTAGAGAGGTATTAGAAATCGCCTGCGGCCAAGTACATGATGAGCGGCTGCTATTGCTGAATTCCGTGACAGAAGGCGGGAGAGTGGCCACTGTCAGGGAAATTATCGAGTCCTGGGTAGTACCTGCATTGAGGAAGGTATTCGCTTCCGATGATGAAGGGCCTTTCTTGGCTCAGCTCACGCGAATCGTCACTACGCTGGATACGAACAAGAAAATCGGCGAATCGGTCGCCCGGCAATTGGATGAGTGTAATGGAGCTTTTCTGGATGCGCTTGAAAAAAGCCGGCCTGACTTGACTCGGGCCTCACTGGTCTGGCGGCTTTTCGGAATGATCGGGGTGCTCGTATTCATCAGCGGGAATAATCTTCGCGGAATGGAGGAGCTGTCTCGTGGCGCCTCCCATCCGCGCAACTTCGATGAAGCAATGCGCGAGATACTGCCATTTCTAGTTGCGGGATTTGAAGCGCCCGCGCCACCAAAGTGATCATCAAATCATGCGACCGACCTCAGCGATGCATTCGCGCAGCCATGTCAGCGCCAGGTCGTTAGTACGGTGTTTGTGCCATTGCATCATCTGTATGAGTTTTGGTATCTGCATGGGCGGTTGCCAGACGCGGATCGGCAAGCTACCTATATCGCGCTCTACCAAGCGCCGGTGAACGGTGGCAATACGGTCTGTGCCAATTACCATGCGATGCAATACCGCCAGAGTTGATGCGGTGACCTCAACGCGTCGTTTTACGTCAAAGCGTTCTAAAAACCAGCTATCGAAAGCAGGCATACGAGACCCCGAATACTGCCCCGCAATGTGTCCCACCGACATGTAGTCGTCAAAGGTTAATTGATCGCGAATGCGCGTATTACCTTCCCATGTAACACAAACGTATTGCTCTTCAAAAATCGGCTGCGACGGATGCTCTTCTGATATGTACTGCGAAGGCACGATCAGCAGGTCCGTATCGCCTCGATCAATTAGAGAGGCTGGGTTCTCCTGCTGCGCTTTCAATTCGAGCCTAATGTGGGGAGCTTCCCGGTACACCCGTTCGACCAGCGCGGGTATCAACACAGTCGTCGTAAAGTCTGATACCAGTAGCGTGAAAAGGCGTGACTCGGTGGCAGGGTTAAAGGTTGGCTGTGCTGCGACGGTGCTTTCGATACGCATGAGCACTTCGCGTACCGGCCCAACGAGAGATTCGCCACGCGGTGTCAACGTCATTCGTCGGCCTGATGACTCAAGCAAGGGATCATTGAAATAATCGCGCAATCTTGCCAGCGAATTGCTCATGGCCGGCTGACTCAGGAACAAGCGCTCGGCCGCCCGGCTGATACTGCGCTCTTTGAGTAGCGCATCCAGTGCTACCAGTAGATTAAGGTCGAGTCCATTAAATCGCATAGATACCTACGTATAAGTTTCATGAATTGCTTGCATTGATAATATCCATTATACAAATACTTTCGACGTTTGTAATATGCAGTCAAAGAAATCTGCATAACAGTCATTCATCAAGCAAATAAGACGGGAGTTGCAAGATGAGCTGACTCGCGTTCAGTCCACCATGTCAGGTCGGAATATTCCCGGTCGCTTGGATGGCGGGTCGTGGCATGCAGAGATACAAGGTTGTAGCCGAGCAAATCTCCATAAAATCAAAGGAATTAGCATGAATATCTTGGGACCAGACGAACTCGTGTTTGGCGTTGATGACATCGAAGGGTGCTGCCAGTACCTGCAAGACTACGGACTGCAAGGTATTGATGTGGGTGCGCATGGAGGCCGCTTCGAAGCGATGGATGGCACGGCCGTGGTGGTGCGTCGCGCCGACGACCCAGCATTGCCACCGGCGATCGGCCCTGCGCCGTCGTTACGCGAAACGGTGTACGGCGTAGCTGACGCCGCGGCACTAAAGCAGATTCATGCCGAGCTTTCCAAAGACCGCGAATTGACGGAAGCAGGCGATGGCTCCTTGCACTGCTTCGATGACATGGGTTTTGCGTTAGGTTTCCGCGTGACGACCCGCCGCTCCCTGATCGCGCCGCCTGTCCTGAGTAATGCACCTGGTGCACCCCCGCAGCGCGGACCTAACAAGGTAGCGGTTGACCAGAATGCGGTGATCCTGCCACGCACGCTGTCGCATGTTGTTTATTTCGTCCCTGATGTAGCCAAGGCGGAAGCGTTCTACGTGGATCGACTTGGTTTTCGTCCCACCGACCGCTTTACCGGTGTGGGGCCGTTCCTGCAGCCGGCTGGCACATTGGATCACCACACTTTATTTCTGATCCAGACACCCCCGTTCATGAAGGGGTGCGACCACTTTACCTTTCACCTCGGCAGTGGCACTGATGTTTTGCTGGCGGGTACGCGATTCGTGAACAAGGGATATCAGTCTTTCTGGGGACCCGGGCGACATTTGTATGGCTCCAACTGGTTCTGGTATTTCAATAGCCCGCTTGGTTGCAAGATGGAATATGACGCCGACATGGATTTACACGATGCGAACTGGCTCGCACGTGAATCAAAGGTGGGTGCCGACACCTCACAACTTTTCTTGTTTAGCCAACGAGACAAATGGTTTCCGGGCGACGAAAGGCATTGAGTGGAAGCATCTGTGGAGCTGTGTCGCTCGGACCAGTTGACGCCGGGCACGGCGCGTGGGTTCGATCCTTGGGGTACGGGTGAAGATACTGTATTTGCTGTGCGTAACGGCGCAGAAATCAGGGTGTTTCGCAACAGCTGCCCCCATCAGCTAAGGCCGCTGGGATGGCGCAAGGACAAATTTCTGAGCGCCGATGGAAAGCACATTATCTGCTTTGCACATGGTGCCCGATTTGACCTTGCCAGCGGATTGTGTGTGTCTGGCCCTTGCATGAATCAGTCGCTGGTGTCGCTGGAGTGTACGGTCGATGAGCGCGGCATCGTTGTATTGGTTGAATGAACGGGGGCGTCGATAGCAACGTTATGCCGCCTGCGGAATTTTTCCGCTTTGACAAAAAACGAAAAAAAATACCGACTAAAACAGGTATCTGAGTATTCACAAACCAGGAGGAGACAGTAGTGAAGCATTCCATCATCTCAAAAAAAGGTTGTGCACGTCGTTACGTCACGCGCCGTTTTCCCTTGCGCGCACTTTCGCTCGCAGCGCTCACTATGGCCGGCAGCGCGCATGCATTTGAAATAGAGACAGAGAATCCAGATTTAAAGATGCACTGGGATAACACCGCGAAATATTCTGCAGCTGCACGACTCAAGGGGCAGGCGCCGATTTTGACGTCTGACCCTAATCAGGACGATGGGGACAAAAACTTCAATCGTGGTCTCATTTCGAATCGACTGGATCTACTTTCAGAATTTGACGCTACCTATAAGGATTTCGGCATTCGCGTAAGCGGGGCCGCATGGTATGACACGGTTTACAACCAATCCAATCAGAATAACAGTAGCCCGAGTACGGTAAATTCCTTTGGGACACGGAATAACCAGTTTTCCAGTGCGACTAAAAGTTTAAGCGGTCAAAAGGTCGATTTGCTGGATGCCTTTGTGTCTGGAAAAATCAACCTGGGCGATATGCCGGCAACCTTCCGGCTCGGCAGGCACGCTTTGATTTGGGGTGAAAGTCTCTTCTTTGGCGGAAATGGTATTGCAGCCGGCCAGGCCCCGATTGACGTTAGTAAAGCACTTGCCGTTCCCAATTTAAAATTCAACGAACTAATCCGGCCGGATAACCAGCTATCTGGCCAACTTCAGATCAAGCCCAACATTTCAGTGGGCGGGTATTACAAGTTCAGTTGGGAAGAAAACCGCTTACCCGCCTTGGGAAGCTACTTTTCCGGTATTGCGCCTGACTTCGTGTTGCCCGGTGCCGATATGCTTTTTGTTCCTGGTGCTGGGACAAATGTATTTTTTGGGCGCGAAGCAGACATGAAGGCGAAGAATTCGGGTCAGGGAGGGGTACAGTTAAAGTATCGGCCTGAGGGAACCGAAGTTGATTTGGGCTTTTACGCCCTTCAATACAACGATCGGAATTTTCAGGTTTTGCTAAAGCCTGGTGTTTTCACCTCTGCACCGCTTGCTCCTAATCAGATCGGTCAATACCAACTCGCCTATCATGAAAATATCAAAACCTATGGCGTTAGCGCGAGCACTTCAGTAGGTAACGTCAACGTAGCCGGCGAGATATCGGTTCACCGAAATCTGGACTTGCAAAGCACCGCGCAACTGGATTTTACGAACTCCAGTAACAATAGTTCTAATCCTCTCTACGCGGTCGGTAATTCCTTGCAAGCTCAAGTCTCCTGGATCGCGTCATTGGGACCAAGCTTTATCGCCCGAGAGGCGAGCTGGATTGGGGAGGTCGCATGGAACCGACGTACGAGCATCACGAAAAACGCTGGTGCACTTGACCCGAATTCGACCCGCGATGCGTGGTCCCTGCGCACAGTCTTCGAACCCGCTTACAAGCAAGCGTTGCCGGGGGTAGATCTGAGTATCCCTATCGGCCTGGGCTATACGCCAAAAGGGAGCAGATCTTCGGTTGTCGGCGCCTTTGGCGTCGAAAATGGTGGTGATATCAGCGTCGGTCTTAACGGCGCATACCTGGATGCATGGCGCTTTGGCCTGAACTACACGCATTACTACGGTCGCCAAAATACCTTCCTGGTTCCTATCAGCATTGCCAATCAGACCTATGCGCAGAGTTTAAAGGATAGGGATTTTATTTCCTTCACTGCCAGCCGCACATTTTAAAAATTTAAGGAGAGAGACATGAAGCATCCACAAATTAAACTCATTACGTTACTGTGCGGCCTGCTGCTGGCCAGCATGCCTGCATTCGCTGCCTCAGCAGATGAGGCAGCGCAACTGAAAACTACTTTGACACCCTTTGGTGGCGAGCGCGCAGGGAACAAGGCCGGCACGATTCCTTCGTGGGATGGTGGCTATACAAAAACGATTCCCGGCTTCGTCAACGGAGGACACCGTCCCGATCCATTTGCCAGTGAAAAGCCTTTGTACACGATTACTGCAAAAAATATGGAGCAATATTCCGACAAGCTTACTGACGGCGTGAAGGCAATGTTAAAAAAGTATCCGGAGACATATCGCCTCGAAGTTTATCCGACCCATCGGACAGCGGCAGCTCCTCAATGGGTTTATGACAATACATACAAGAACGCGACCAATGCCAAACTGAACGGGTTAGACCTGGTAGGCGCGTACGGAGGCATTCCGTTTCCAATTCCGAAAAATGGCGCAGAAGCCATGTGGAACCACCTTCTGCGCTGGCGCGGCACAGACTGGCACGATGACTTTCGCGGAATTCAAGTGACTGCAGATGGTAAACAAGTGGTCACTGTAGACGGCCGAGCAGATTTTCAAATGCCGTATTACTTCAAAGATGGTGCAGCAAATGGTTTTAAAGGTGACTATTGGTTGGTCCGGATACTCAATGCCGGTCCGCCGATCCGCGCTGGCGAAGCAATTACGGGCCGGGAAAATGTCAATCCGGAAAAGACGCAAGCGTGGGTGTATCTAACTGGACAACGCAGGGTGCGAAAGTTGCCAGTCGCGTGCTGTGATACGCCGACTCCTGCTACCGCCGGGATTATGTCATTCGACGAATCAGATGTGTTCACAGGGCGTCTTGATCGTTTTGACTGGAAGCTCGTAGGTAAGAAGGAGATGTATATCCCCTATAACGGCAACAAGATGATGCAGCCGAAGACCAGTGAACTTATAGGTACCCACCACTTGAATCCGGACTACATTCGATGGGAGCTACACCGTGTCTGGGTGGTTGAAGCTAGTCTTGCCGCGGGTAAGCGTCACCAAACGCCGAAGAGCCGCTATTACCTGGATGAAGATACGTGGGTCGCGGTATTGGCTGATCGCTGGGACGCTAATGGTCAGTTATGGAAAACCATATTTGCGAACCCGGTTGTGATGCCGGATCTGCCCGCCACCGTCCCAGCACAGCAATTCGGATTTTACGACTTGCTGTCTGGTGCCTGGTACGCCAATGGCATCTTAAATGACAAGGCCGAACAATACAAAATCATGCCTCGCTATCCAGACACGGTGTTCACGCCGGATGCGATGGCTGGCGAAGGTCAGCGGTAAAACATATACGCGCAACGATGAGAAGCCGGGTACACCGGCTCATCTGCAACATGACGGAGCAAATCAGATGTTTGCAAGATATTCGGGTTTTTTATTATTCATGGCGGCAACCCTTTTCAGTGCGCCTTCTGCCGTGGCACAAAGTAACGGGTTACTCTCTCCTCTCAATCGTCCTGCAACGATGGCGTGGCAGCCAGCCAAGGCGTTTCTCTTAAGCGTAGCGGAAGCTGGTAATCGACTAGTAGCTGTGGGAGAACGCGGGGTCATTGTTCTATCCGATGATGGCGGCAAGACATGGCGACAAGCGAAGGTGCCGGTGAGCGTCACGCTCACCGCAGTTCAATTTCCTACGCCTAAGCAAGGATGGGCTGTCGGCCACTATGGCGTAGTTCTCCACACCGAAGACGGAGGGGAAACCTGGGTGCGTCAGTTGGATGGCGTTACCGCCGCCAAGATCATTCTGGCGGCTGCTCAAGCAAAGTCAAAGGAACCCGGATCTGACGAGACCGTCAATAAGAAAGCTTTATCAGATGCTGAGCTCTTGGTAAAGGACGGAGCAGATAAACCATTTTTGGGCTTGCATTTTGACAGCGACAAGAGTGGTGTCATCGTTGGTGCATACAATCTTATTTTTCACACGGAAGACGGCGGAAAAACTTGGCTTCCCTGGCTTGACCGGTTAAATAACCCCAAAGGTTTCCATCTCTATTCAATTGACGCATCAGGGAGTCACCTCTATATAGCTGGAGAGCAGGGTCTCGTGTTGCGATCGGATGACCGCGGTATGAGCTTTGTCAGATTAGAAACGCCATACAAGGGTAGCTACTTTGCGCTCTCACTATTTCCATCAGGCGAGGTGGTCGTCGCAGGGCTACGAGGGAACGCATACCGCTCCGCGGATCAGGGAGTGAGTTGGCAGAAGATAGAGGTTGCAACACCGATATCCTTCACGGCCGTCAAATTAATAAATAATCAAAACCTTATTCTCGCCAATCAGGCTGGACAGATATTCAAGAGCACTGACTCAGGACGTTCATTGAAACTCATCAATACGCCGCCATTGCCACCGTTAAATGACGTTCTGATCACACCGGATGGTGCTGTAGTTGCGGTAGGTGTGCTAGGGGTAATGCGTCTGGATATCCCCGGGGATGCTGCTACCACTGGAGAAAAGAAGTGACACCATCGAACAAACCAGAGCAACCAATTGTTCAGAACCTAGAAGACTTTGACAAGCAGTCGGGGACCATCGTCGAACGTCTGTTATTTAATAATCGGCTGATTGTCATACTGCTTTGCGTCTTCATCACTGCACTACTCGGATTTCAAGCAAACAAACTACGTCTCAACGCGAGCTTCGAAAAGACTATCCCGACGGGTCACCCCTATATCGTTAATTATCTGACGTACAAAAAGGAGCTGAGTGGTCTTGGTAACGCCGTGCGCATCGCCGTTGAAAATAAGAACGGGTCGATCTACGACGCAGCCTATCTTGATACGCTGCGCAAGATAAGCGATGAGGTGTTTTTGATTCCAGGCGTCGATCGTCCGTTTATGAAGTCTCTATGGACGCCAAATGCACGATGGGTAGGTGTCACTGAAGAAGGGCTAGAAGGCGGACCGGTCATTCCCGAAGACTACGATGGTTCGTCTAAGAGCCTGTCGAAGCTGAGCGCTAACATTGCCCGTTCGGGGGAAATTGGTCAGATCGTTTCCTTGAACGCCAAGTCGAGCGTTATCTACGCTCCTCTTCTTGACAAGGATGCGCAGGGCCAGCCGATCGACTATGTCAAGCTATCCTCCTCTCTTGAAAAAATCCGTACCAGGTATCAAGCCGAAAACGTCAGTATTCAGATTACCGGCTTCGCCAAGCTTGTCGGTGATTTGATCGACGGGTTGAAGCAGGTTCTGTTGTTCTTCGGGATCGCCATCGCCATTGCAGCCGGGATGGTGTATTGGTACACCCGCTGTGTACGTAGCACGACCCTTGTCGTGGTCAGCTCATTAATCGCCGTGGTATGGCAATTGGGACTTTTGCCGACCTTAGGGTATGCATTGGATCCTTATTCGATGTTGGTGCCGTTTCTGGTATTTGCCATTGGCATGAGCCACGGTGCGCAAAAGATGAACGGAATCATGCAAGACGTCGGCAGAGGTACGCACAAGCTGGTAGCTGCACGCTACACGTTTCGACGACTTTTCCTGGCTGGCTTGACTGCGCTGCTGGCGGATGCCGTGGGATTCGCTGTGCTATTGGTGATTAATATTCAAGTGATACGGGAGCTCGCGATTGCGGCCAGTATCGGGGTGGCGGTTCTCATTTTTACTAATCTCATTCTGTTGCCGATTCTGCTTTCGTACACGGGGGTGAGCGCCAAAGCTGCAGCACGAAGTTTGAGAATGGAGAACGCTGAGATGTCGGGTGAAGGCAAGCATCCCGTGTGGCGCTTTCTGGATCTTTTCACACAGCGCAAATGGGCGACGGTTGCCGTTGCAGTGGGTGCAATCCTTGGCGTGGTCGGGTTCGTCGCGAGCCTGAACCTGAAGATCGGTGATCTGGATCCCGGCGCACCTGAATTGCGACCCGATTCACGCTACAACCAGAGCGTCGCATTCATGAACGCGAACTATGGCGCCAGCAGCGATGTTTTTGCGGTCATGGTCAAGACGCCGGACAATGGTGGCTGCTCTTCCTACGATGTGTTGATGCGCGTTGATGCGCTCGAATGGGAGTTGCGTCAACTGGAAGGCGTGGAGTCGACGAATACACTGTCTCTTTTGAATCGTCGTGTATTAACAGGTTTGAACGAGGGCAACCCGAAGTGGTATGACCTTGTGCAAAACCAGGACATGCTCAACACCGTCACAGCCGGTGCGCCGCGCGGTCTTTACAACGATTCGTGCGGATTGCTCACCATGTACGTTTATCTCAAGGACCACAAGGCAGATACGCTGACGCGCGTCGCCAACCGGGTTGAGACATTTGCCATTGCCAATAACACCAAAGACGTCCAATTCCTCCTTGCTGCGGGCAGCGCCGGTATTGAAACTGCGACGAATATCGTCGTAAAAAAATCCTGGCACGAAATGTTGTTTCTCGTCTACGGAGCGGTGATCGTGCTTTGCTTCATCACGTTTCGTTCCTGGCGCGCAGTTGTCGTCGCCGTGTTGCCGCTGATGCTCACTTCGGTGCTAGCAGAGACCCTGATGGTGGCGTTGGGAATGGGGGTCAAGGTTGCGATGTTGCCGGTGATTGCACTTGGGGTTGGCATCGGTGTGGACTATGCGCTGTACATCCTGTCGGTGATGCTCGCACGTATGCGTGAAGGCATGAGCTTGTCCGAGGCCTACTACCGTGCTCTGTTGTTCACCGGAAAAGTCGTCATGTTGACCGGTGTGACACTGGCTATCGGCGTGGTTACCTGGGTCGCCAGTCCCATCAAGTTCCAGGCGGACATGGGTTTGTTGCTGGCCTTCATGTTCCTGTGGAATATGGTTGGTGCAATGGTACTGCTGCCAGCGCTCGCACATTTTCTGCTCAAGCCTTCGGTCATTGGCGTACACGGAAAGAACGCCACTTCCACGGTAACTGCCAAGGCTTTTGAAACGGTAGCTGCAAAAACACATGCCGCAGCACCGACCTCATCATCCATTAGGAACCAAGCATGATCCGTAGACAGCTTCAGAAAGGGCGTGCCGCCCTGATGGTCACGCATGCGGCAGGCACGATTAACCTAGTTGCAATGTCGGAGCACTAAAAAGAGCGGGTGTGAACACTATCATCATTTTTTAATGGAAGTAAGTCATGTTAAATGTAAATAAGGTATTAGTGATCGGTGGAGGTATCGGTGGTATGTCAGCAGCCATTTTGCTGCGCAAAGCCGGCGTGGACGTTGATCTGGTGGAAATTGATCCTGAATGGCGCGTATATGGTGCCGGGATCACAATCAGCGGGCCTACATTGCGTGCCTTTAAAACAGTCGGGGTGTTGCCGGCAATAATGGAACAAGGCTGGTGCGCGGATGGCGCCACGATTTGTGACGCCAACGGGAAGCAATTGTTAGAGATTCCCACACCACGCGTAGCGGGTCCGGATGTACCCGGCGCCGGTGCGATTTTGCGCCCGGTGTTAGCACGTATCCTGTCTAAAGAGACACTCGCGGTCGGCGCTTCAGTGCGCTTGGGCACCACATTTACCGACATCACTCCAGTAGGTGATCAGGTGAAGGTCAGTTTTACAGATGGCCACAGTGGCACCTACGATCTGGTTATCGGTGCAGATGGATTGCATTCAAAGGTGCGCGACAGGATTTTCCCGGACGCGCCAAAGCCAAAGTACACCGGTCAAGGGTCTTGGCGTGCGGTTGTGCCCCGCATCCCGGGCATTGATGGCGCAACGGTCTTTATGGGTGTGACTACCAAGGCCGGCGTGAATCCTGTCTCAAAGGACGAAATGTATCTGTTTTGCCTGGACAAGCGCGCCACCAACGATTACATCCCACAGGAGCAATGGCCGGAGATTCTGGCTGGCTTATTAATTGAATTTGGCGGGCCAGTAGCCGATATCCGCGACAACATGAATGCCGACTCGCGCATTCTGTATCGTCCGCTGGAAGCGATGATGATGCCTGCGCCGTGGCACAGCGGTCGTGTCGTGTTGCTGGGCGACACCGTACATGCGACCACACCTCATTTAGCCTCGGGCGCCGGCATTGCCGTGGAAGACGCGGTGGTGCTGGTCGAAGAACTGAGCAGGGGCGGATTGATTGAGGATACGCTTCAACGTTACGTGCAGCGCCGCCATGCGCGTTGCAGTCTGGTCGTCAATAACTCGCTCCGTTTGGGACAAATAGAGATTGACGGCGGCTCCAACGAAGAACATGGCAGCCTGATGCGCGACTCCATCATCGCCTTAGCTGCTCCTATATAAACTCGCGTACAGAACAAGGACAAATATCATGCAACGACCCATGAAACGAATCGTCACTGGTCACGACGCGCAGGGGAATGCCGTGGTGGCAATGGACGGCGTACCGCCTAACATCGTCGAGTTGAACAACCTACCGGGCACTGTATTTTACGAGTTGTGGAAGACGCATACCATGCCGGCAGTGCTTGACAATGGGCCAGACCCCACACTTGGAGCGCTGCGTTTGCCGCCTACAGCAGGTGGCACGGTGGTTCGTATCGTCGATATTCCGCCAGACACGGCAGAGTTTTTAGCACACGGTGCGGCCAAGATGCAGGGCGCCTTCGCCCAAATTGGTGATGTGCATGCTTCGACCGTCAAAAAAGACTCCCCCCATCCGTTGATGCATCGTACTGAATCAGTCGATTACGGGATCGTGATCGAAGGCGAAATAACACTGGTGATGGACCTTGGTGAGGCAGTTCTGAAGCAGGGTGATGTGGTGATTCAGCGCGGCACCAACCACGCCTGGGCCAACCGTAGTGACAAGGTATGTCGGATTGCCTTTATCCTGATCGATGGCCGATATGACCCAGAGATCAAAGTTCAGATCGAGAGCCAATCTTGATGGTCAAAGCCGATGCCGTGAATGAACTACTGGCCGCTGAACAGCGGCGCAGCGATGCGTTGATCGAACAGGACTTTGCTCGCCTGGGCAGCATGCTGTCACATGACTTGGTGCATGTGCATGGGTGCGGCAATCAGGATACGCGCGACGCTTATTTGCACTTCGTATCTCACGTCATCGAAGTGCTGGAGGTGCAGCGACAGGGGCTCGAGGTACATTCGCATGGTGATTTTGCGGTGATGACCGGTCGCCAGACACAGACTGCCTGTATGCGTGGCCGCGACGAACGGGTGACGACCGAGTCGCAAGTTATGCAGGTCTGGCAGTTGACATTTGGCGGCTGGCAGCTAGTGGCATTTCAGGCTACGCCGCTTGGTCCGCTACCGCCTGTACTAGAGATGCCGCGCGCTCATTAGCTGGAATGAAATCTATGCATTCGACATTATTTGACTTGACTGGCAAGGTCGCACTCATCACCGGTGCCAGCAGCGGAATTGGCCTGGCCATCGCAGAGGCGTTTGCCACCCAGGGGGCGACAGTGGTGGTGGCCAGCAATGACGCACCTACCTGCGATGCGGTTGCACAGCGCTTACGTCGCGACGGCAGCGATGCGATAAGTATGACTTGCGATGTCACTGACCGCGGACAGATTGCACATATGGTTCAGACCGTGATTGCCCAGCGCGGTCGAATTGATGTACTGGTCTGCAATGCGGGTGCTGCACCGCATGCCGGACCTATTGCCAGTGCCACCGATGCCGAATGGGATTTAACCATGACGCTCAACCTGCGTAGCGTACTCTGGCTGACTAGTCTGGTCATTCCGGCGATGGCGGCGCGGCGCGACGGCAGTGTGATTCTGATGTCCAGCATCTCTGGCGTGCGTGGTAACAAGTCGATTGGTTTGTACGGCCTGTCGAAAGCGGCGCTGGCTGAACTGGCGCGCAATCTGGCGGTGGAGTGGGGACCCCAGGGCGTACGTGTAAATGCCATCTCACCCGGTGTGATTCGTACGTCGTTTGCCGCTCCCATTCTTGCCAACGACGAAGTGGCGGCGCGCCGTATGGCACTCACGCCGCTGCGACGCGCGGGCGAACCTCGCGAAGTCGCCGGTGTGGCCGTCATGCTGGCCTCCGCTGCAGGCGGTTTCATTACCGGACATAACCTGATTGTCGATGGCGGCACCACTATCGGCGATGGTAACTAATAACCAGACTTAACATCTGGCGTAATAAGAGCACAGGAGCGATAAACTACCATGAAATTAGCAACTCTGAAGAATGGCACGCGCGATGGCCGGCTTGTAGTGGTATCTCGCGATCTCTCGCAGGCCATTGATGCAAGTACGATTGCCCCAACCATGCAAGCCGCGCTCGACAACTGGACAGCGCTAGCGCCTGAGTTGGTGCAATTGTCGGATGCACTCAATGCAGGGACAGTTACAGAGGCTTTCTCGTTTGATCCAAAAGCGGCTTCTGCGCCCTTGCCACGCGCCTATCAGTGGTGTGACGGTTCGGCCTTTCTAAACCACGGCCGATTGTTGGACAAGGCGTTTAATAAACCCGGCCTGGAGGACTTCGATACCGTTCCGGTGATGTATCAAGGCTCGTCCGATGATTTTCTGGGAGCGAATGACGATGTGGCGTTTCCGGATGAAACTCACGGTATTGATTTCGAAGGTGAGTTCGGCGTGGTGCTGGACGATGTTCCCATCGGTTGCACGCTGGCGCAAGCCAGCAGCCACGTGAAACTTCTGGTGCAGATAAATGATTGGAGTCTGCGGCAATTTGCTGCGTATGAAATGCGACGCGGCTTCGGATGGATTCACGCCAAGCCGGCCACCAGTTTCTCACCAGTGGCAATTACGCCTGACGAGTTAGGCAATGCCTGGCGCGATGGACGGGTCGAACTCGATATGGACGTCCACTGGAATGGCGAACGTTTTGGCCATCCGAATGGACGTGAGATGGATTTCAATTTCTTCGATCTGATTGTGCATGCGGCGCGTACCCGCCGGTTACGTGCCGGCGCTGTGATTGGTTCGGGTACCGTTTCCAACAAGGAGCGTAGTGCCGGATCTGCCTGCATCGCCGAGCGGCGCGGTATCGAGATCATCGACCATGGCGCACCACGCACCCACTACATGAGGTTCGGAGATACAGTGCGGATGACAGCATCAGACGCCACGGGTGCCACGCCATTCGGTGTGATCGAGCAGAAGGTCGTGCGAGTAGCGGCAGGAAGGAACTGACGATGCATATTTTAGTTACCGGCGCCAATGGTTTCGTCGGGCAGAACCTGGTGCGCCGCCTGTTGCAAGACGGCCGTGTCGGGTCGGATGCGAAGCCGTTTTCAACGCTGACCTTGGTCGATATCGGATTCGAGGCGGCTGCGCTCGATCCGCGCGTCCGCCAATTTTCCGGCAGCATCGCCGATCCAGAAACGTTGAACGTGGCATTCGCTCAGCCGGCTGATTATGTCTTCCATCTGGCGAGCATTGCGGGCGGCGCCGCCGAAAAAAACTATGACTTGGGGCTGGCGGTGAACTTGCACGCCAGCATCGCGATCCTGGAATTGCTGCGCAAGCAAACCGTCGCCGCGCGTCTAGTATTCGCCAGCACGGTCGCGGTATACGGCGCGCCGATGCCGCCGCTGGTCGACGATTCCACCCCGATGCGGCCGGGGCTGAGTTACGGCGCGCACAAACTGGCGGCTGAAGTGCTGATCCAGGATTACAGCCGGCGCGGCTGGATCGACGGACGCATCGTGCGCCTGCCGGGCATCGTCGCCCGGCCACCCGCGTCATCGGGGCTGCTGTCTGCTTTCATGAGCGATATTTTCTGGCGCCTGGCGGAAGGCAAGGAGTTTGTTTGTCCCGTTTCGCCACAGGCGGTGGCCTGGTGGATGTCGGTCAGGTGTTGCGTCGACAACCTGCTGCACGCGGCAAGTCTCTCTGCGGAACAAACCGCCGAACGGCGCGACTATACCTTGCCGGTGCTGCGCCTGGGCATCACCGAGCTGATCGATGGCCTGGCCGTCGTGTTCGGCGCGGACCGCCGGGCGCTGGTCACGTATGACCCGAACGAACAGCTCGAGGCGGCGTTCGGACGCCAGCCGCCGCTGGACGCGGCGGCAGCACAGCGCACCGGTTTCCGCCACGACGGATCGATCGAAGCGCTGATCGCCGGGGCCATGGCCAACTCCCAATGACCTTCCATTTTCACCATCGTTTTTAGAGGACGCCATTATGTCGATGTTTTTATACTTTCCGACCAATTATGTCTGGAGCCTATCCGTCAACGCGGCGCTCGAGTCGGGCGCCAAGCTGGGCGAAATTGACGAGGTCTGCAAGCCCTTGCTCGAAATCGCGAAGCAGGGGAACGATGCCGGCACCCAGGCCTTCTTTGATGCCTGGGTCGGCCTGGGCGACAAGCTGCTCGGCCTTGCCGAAGAGGACGAGGCCCGGCACCGTCTGCTCAGCGCAGGGGAAAAGCTGCAGCGCGCCGCAGTCTATTACATCGTTGCCGAACGCATGCAGGCGAACAGCTTTGGGCCGCGCAAGGCCTTGTACCGCAAGGCGCTCGACTGTTTCAACAAGGCGCAAGTGCTGATGCATGCCAATTGCGAGCGGGTCGAAATCCCCTACGGCGACAGCCACCTCGCGGGCCTGTATGTGCGGGCCGAAGGTATCACCAGGCCGGCGCCGGTGATGGTCTGCCTGAACGGGCTCGATAGCATCAAGGAATTGCTGTACACGACCCAGTTCACGCGTCAGCTGGCGCAACGCGGCGTCGCGCTGCTGATCGTCGACCAGCCTGGCACCGGCGAGGCGCTGCGCCTGCATGACCTGCCGGCCGTTCACAACACCGAAGTCTGGGCCGGCAAGGTGGTCGATTACCTTGAAACGAGGGGCGACATCGATGCCAGGCGCATCGGCATCATGGGCGTGTCGCTGGGCGGCTATTACGCGCCGCGTGCGGTCGCCTTCGAACCGCGCTTTGCGCTGGGCGCAGTGTGGGGCGCCAATCATAACTGGGGCGAAATGCAAAAACGCCGCCTCAATCGCGAAGGTGAAAATCCGGTCCCACATTACTGGGAGCACGTGCGCTGGGTGTTCGGCGCCAAGGACATGGATGATTTCATGCAGAAAGCGCGGCACATGTGCCTCGATGGCGTGCTTGATCGGATTAAGGTGCCGTTTCTGGTCACGCACGGCGAGCAAGACCGTCAGATTCCCGTCGAATACGCACATCAAACGTATGAGCAACTGGTGAACAGTCCGAAACGGGAACTGAAGATATTCACCGCGCGCGAGGGTGGCGTACATCACGTCAGCCTCGACAACATGGCGAATGCCGGCGCATTCATCGCCGACTGGATCGCCGAAAACCTTGGCGGACGAGTCGCATAACAGCGCAATACCTGCCGTAACGATAGCCTCGCGCTGGTGGCTACTGAACCAGCTCCTTAGTGCAAGTGGCCACTAACTGTTCGAGAGCCGGTCTATCGCGAGGCCTACATGGCCACATCGAAACGAATCTCTGCGGGTTAGGTATGTCGATAGGACCGGGTGCAAGACCGAGACTATCAGTATTCAGAAAAGGACCCGAAAATTCAATGATGTGCATTTCAAGATTGATCTCGTTATTTTGTGCATCTTCTCTCATGGTGTGCAGTCTTGTGGCACAGGCGGAGCCAGGCGTCACGGATAGCACTGTAACCGTCGGCATGTCCGCTCCCTTCAGCGGACCCAGTGCCGACTTTGGATCTGCGCTGAAAGAGGGGGCGGAAGCCTACCTACGCTATGTCAACGACAATGGCGGCATCCACGGCCGCAAAATTCAACTGCTAGCGTTGGACGATGCCGCAGACGCTTCCCGCACCGTAGCAAATACAAAGAAAATGACCGGCGATGGCAGCGTGCTGGCGCTGATGTCATATTACGGAGTGTCGACGGGGGCGGTTTTGCCGCTGCTGGACGTAGCTAGCACGCCATTGATCGGCGTCGCCAGCGGCGCGGAGTCATTGCGTGATCCGCCGCAGCGTTATCTCTTTAATCTGCGTGCCAGCTATCTGGACGAAGCTGACGCGATCGTTACCCAGCTCGATTCGCAGGGCTTGAACCAGATCGCCGTCTTTTATCAAAACGACAGCGTAGGCAGGTCGGGACTAAGCGGGGCAAAAAATGCAATGGTCAGACTGACGCTCAGGCCAACAGCAATCGCCAGTATCGAACCCGGTACGATGAATGTCAGTAAGGCGGCTGTCGATATTGCAGCAAGTAAGCCGCAGGCGGTAGTCATTATTGCGCCCGCCCACGCGACTGCCGAGTTCATTCAGAAAATACATAGTTTTAGCGTATATCCGCAATTCATTGCCTTATCGGTCCTGGCTGATGACCCGTTATTAAAGGGAGTCAGGGCCAAAGTACGCGGGCTCGGCCTCTCACAAGTCATGCCAGATCCATGGGCCATGTCACTGCCGGTGACCAAGCAGTATCTGACATTGCTGAAGCAGTATCCAAATGTCGCACCTTCCTACTATGGGCTTGAAGGCTTTCTTGCCGCAAAACTAACGGTCGAGGCGATCCGAAGGGCGGGCAAGTATCCAACCCGGGAGAAGCTCGTTTCTGCACTGGAAAGTGAGTATGACCTAGGTGGCTATCACGTACGCTATTCGTCCAACAGTCGCAACGGATCACGGTTTGTCGAGATGTCGGTAATCAGCCGTGATGGCAGGATAGTTAGGTAATGTTGCGGTGCCGCCGGATGCTGAGAAATCTGGATCGCCTAAGAACCCTTGCGTCAGGCCGCTTGCATTGCTGAAAGTGCAGGTCGAGCTGGTAGCGTTGCTAAGCTCACAGCGCTATCGACGCGCTCTGCCGACGGAACTGCTTGGGCGTCATCCCGGTGTGGCGCTTGAACGCGCGGCTGAAATAGGCCGGGTCCTGAAAGCCCAGTTCATAGGCGATGCTGGACACGCTGGCCGGAACGTAGGTCAGCTTGCGCCGCGCTTCCAGCATCAAGCGCTGCTGCGCCATGTCGAAGGCCGATTTGCCGCCCAGCTTGAGGCACAGGCGGTTCAGGCGGGTTTCGGCGATATGCAGCTGGTCTGCATGCTGCGCCACGCTCCACTGCGCGTGATAGTGCGCTTCGACCAGCGCCCGGAAGCGGCTGAACGTTTCGAAGCCGGCACGCCCGGACAGGTCGGCGCTGCGATGATCCGTGTGCTGGCGCAGCAACAGCAGCAGGACGCTGCGCGCGAGCCAGTCCAGCATCAGCGCATGGCCGGCCAGCGGGCTGGAAAATTCCGTCATTAAATGCCCGAGCAAGGACTCAATGCGTTGCCGCACTTCCGGCACGCCGGCCAAGTCGATCGCCAACGGCTCCAGAAACAGAATGGAGAAAATGTCGGCGCGCAGCGCTGCCTGCGCGCCAAACAGGACGCTCTGGTCGACCGTCAGTACAAATCCGTGCGCCTCCTTGGAAAATTCGAACCCGTGCACCACGGACGGATGAATCGTGATGACGGTCGGCCCGTCGCATTCCCAAGTGGCGCCGTCAATCCGGGCCCGGACCTGGCCGCCCAGCAAGAACAGCACCTGGAACAATCCGCGGTGGGTGTGACTGGCAATGTGCCAGTCATACAGGCAGCTGCGGGTCTCGATCAATTCGATATGCACGAATTCGGCGCTGTCGATCGGCGTGCGTTCCCCGTACAAGGTGAATTGCGGGATTTCGGGCTTGCCCATGGCATTTTCCGTATTCATTGGACTGTAAAAATAGTACAAGAGATTGATGGTTTCATCCATTTTTTATTGGGAAGCCATGGGCTACGATCTCCCTTGTCATGAGAATTAGTACAAAAATGGAGATCGCATATGAATACCCAAGTGGCCATTATCGGTGCCGGTCCCGCGGGGCTGTTGCTGTCGCATTTATTGCATTTGAAGGGGATAGCCTCGGTCGTGCTGGAGTCGCGCACGCGCGCCGATATCGAATCGACCATCCGCGCCGGCGTGTTGGAACAGGGCACGATGGATGTGCTGAACGAGGCGGGCGTCGGCGCCCGGATGCGCAGCGAGGGCGCCCTGCATCACGGCATCGAACTCGCGTTCGGCGGGCAGCGCCACCGCATCGACCTGAGCGATCTGACCGGGCGCGCGATTACCGTGTATGCCCAACACGAGGTCATCAAGGACCTGGTGGCGGCGCGCTTCGCCGCCGACGGGCAGATCCTGTTTGAGGTGAACGATGTCAGCGTGCACGACGTCGACAGCGAGAGTCCCTCCGTGCGTTTCACGCATGGCGGCGAGCCGCAGCAGTTGAATGCCGATTTCGTGATCGGTTGCGACGGCTTTCACGGCATTTCGCGCCCCAGCATTCCGGACCAGTTGCGGCGCGACTATCAGCGCATCTATCCGTTCGGCTGGTTCGGCATCCTGGTCGAATCGGATCCCTCGTCGGAGGAGTTGATCTATGCGCAGCACGCACGTGGCTTCGCGCTGGTCAGCACGCGCTCGCCGAAGGTACAGCGGCTGTATTTCCAGTGCGACCCGAAAGACGATGTGAATAATTGGTCGGACGACCGGATCTGGTCGGAACTGCATGCCCGACTGGAAAACAGCGACGGCTGGAAGCTGAAGGAAGGCAGGATTTTCCAGAAAAATATCATCGGCATGCGCAGCTTTGTCTCGACGCCGATGCAGCATGGCCGCTTGTTTCTGGCGGGCGACGCCGCCCACATCGTCCCGCCCACCGGCGCCAAAGGCATGAATCTGGCCGTGGCCGACGTGCGTCTGTTATCCATGGCTTTGGAGGAATTTTATAAGAAGGGCCGGCCGGATAGTCTGGCCGCTTATACGGAAACGGCGCTCAAGCGCGTCTGGCGCGCCGAGCATTTTTCGTGGTGGATGACCAGCATGTTCCACAAGTTCGACGATGCATCGCCTTTTCAGCAGGAACTGCAGCGCGCGGAACTGGAGTATGTCGTCAGTTCGCGCGCGGCGGCTACCGCGTTGGCTGAAAATTACGTTGGATTGCCGTTCGCTTGAAAATCCCAATAGGAGATATTCTGCTTACAAAGACAGTGGCATTGAATGGCTGGGCGAGGCTCCTTCGCACTGGAACTTCTCTCGAAACAAGGAGATTTTTTCTGAGCGAGTCAGCTTAAGCCAATTCGGAGATGAAACGCTGTTGACCGTCTCTCACGTCACAGGGGTAACTCGGGGAGCCTGCGGCGCGCATCGTATCGCGAAATGCTCCGACATTAAACAGCTCTGGGCGGAGCTGGGTTTTACTTGATGGCGACGCGAACGCTTCGCATATCGTTCGCGTTACCGGTGATAGTGCGATATGGCGATTCCCCAGATGCGATCCGGATCGCTTGCGCAATTGCGAACGCCGCAGCTAGTGCAGTTGATAATGACTAATAAAGTCTGTCGCGACCGGTGGCTGAAAAGGCTTATATTTATTATGGTATCTCCTTTGGTTATATCTCTCTGGAGTCTGTCACGGCCTACTTAAAGAAGCAGTTTTGATTGAGGCTAGAGAATATAGTCTGTCACGCGCTGAAACGTACATTTTCGAATTTGACCGCTATTCCAAATCCAACAGGTTTTCGCGCTGGATGAACGGCGCGAAACGGACGAACCAAGTACGGAACTGGGAAGCTTCCGATTAGTTCGATGTGAGCGAATCCAATTTCCCTTATTGCGACTCGGTCTGATAGGTGACGTTGATTACGAAGGGTGGCGTTTAAGTAGGCGTTATATCAACGCCCGAACTACGGCCAATCGACGTTCCTCATCGTCAGCCATTGCCTGGCGTATGGTAGGAAGATTTTGTTGATTTGGTGGAGTCACCTTTTGAAACCAAGATGTCCAACGCTGCTCGATAGCCTCAAAAGAAATTTCGTCGTGAAGCGTTTGCTTAAGGTGTGGAACGACAAGTTTTTCTAGTAGGTTGTCCGGGAGCCGTTCTTCTAACATTCGTTTGAATGACCACAACTGAATGTCTACCAATTCTAGTCCAGCGTTCGGGCCGGCTCCAGCGATCTCAATCGGCATAGTCGGCGTATTCCTCAAGTCCCACTTGGGAAGACCAGGCCCCGTCTCCATGTCGATCTCACGTACGTCGCTATAGAACTTCATTAGATCGCGTTGTGACTGATTAAATTGAGATTGTCTGTCTACGATTACCTTTGTCGCTTTTACGCCCGTCCGTTTCAGGCGTTCGTTGATGAGAAACACCACGCTTTGAAACCCGATCATGTTCGGCATGATGGTCGCTTGATCACGTCTTTTTTTCACGTTGTAGTGAATTTCCCCTGGATTGTGTGCAGCCCAATTCAAGGTATCGGTTATTCGCTTGCCATTCGCTGTCCTCATATCAGCAGTTAGGCAATTTAATGAAGCCAACGGTTCAAGCGCTCGATAAGCCATTGCGCTGCCGGGCCTGACCCGCTGGACAGCGATACTCATCGTTCGGCGCGTCGTAAATGAAATCGTCCTTGCCGAATCGCCCGTTTGCAGTGCCGCCGGAGGTGTTGGACTTGGCAACAATGACGGTAATGCCGGCTTTGTCGCACGCCAGAATTTCTTCGCTTTTGAAATAGCCCCGGTCTGCAATGGCCGTCAGCTTCTCGCTCCCAATGGCAGTGCGTGCTTGTTCGGCTATGGAGGACAACTGACCCCGGTCCGAGCCTACGTTGGTGACCTCGTGCTCAACAATGATGTGGTGTTTCGCATCGACTGCCGTCTGGACGTTGTAGCCGACCATCCCGGTTCCGCGCGTCTTCATGGAGCGGGAATCA
>NZ_FOKF01000081.1 GCF_900111995.1 Collimonas sp. OK607 | reverse complement strand
CTTCTTTAGTCTGCTTATCGGAATTACGAGGTATTTTCCTGGGTGGGGCTTCTGTCCCTCCCGTCGCTACTGCATTGACACGGATGCCATCCTGCGCATGTTCAAATGCGAGACTGGCGGTGAGCGCATTGACACCACCTTTCGCTGCTGAATAGGGAATGCGATTAATTCCGCGCGTCGCGATGGAGGATATATTGACGATGACGCCACACCTTTGCGCGATCATGCCAGGCAATGCAGCACGACAGCACCATAACGTCGGGAACAAAGAGCGGCGAATTTCCGCTTCAATTTGCGCTTCTTCATATTCCTGATAGGGTTTTGCCCAGATCGTTCCGCCCACATTATTAATGAGGATGTCGACTCGCCCGAATGGAGATTGCTGCGAAATTTGGCAAGAATATCTCATACCAGTCCTGCCAACGGGTCAAAACTGATCTCCGGGAAATTGAGCCTGCCCTATTTACTAAAGAACGCCGGGATTCACAAAGCCGGGCCAAACGACGGATGGTCCGTTTTAACGTCAATGAAGCAGAGTACAAGATTTTTTCCGAGTTTGTTGGAATGATGGGCTTATCTAATGTGAAATCACTCTCGGTCCTGTCGCGGGCAATTGTATATTTGACAGTGATGGGGGACATCAATTTGGTGGAAGTGCTTGCTGCTGCGAAGAAGGTGACTGACCACGAAGCCGAAACGTATGCTGGAATATTTTCAAAACTGGATTTGTCGAAAATTTAGTTTTTGTAGGGTCTGTGATGGAGAAAATAGTCTTGAAGGCTAACAAGTGGAGATATCGTTAAGCCCTTTGACGAACCAACCGCAACGGCGCCGGCTAAAGGATATGCCAGGCTCGGCCTGATTATAGGTATTGACGACATCCACGTTCCATCATTGAGCACCAGTCGCGCCATCCCGATGAGTAGTCGCTCTTGACCAACAATGACCCCATTGTTGTAGCGGCCGTTCATCGCGCTACCTTTCGAAATCACCACGAATGCTTGATTGTCGTCATAGACACCTGACGTGATCATGGCACGCGTTGTCCCAGGGAGATTGCTATTGACGCCAGTCAGAAGTACCGAGCGAATAGGTCTCACTTCGCCGACAATGTACGTCCCCAGTCGAGCGTGTTGCGTGAGTGGATGCAGTTCAGCGACGTCGTGCGATGCACTGCATAACGCAAGTCCATTGCATACAGGTTGACCGCCTTGAACTTGCTGCCATCGATGGCAGTATCGGTATTGGCAAACAGATCGAGATTGCAACACATCAGAACAAACTGACGACAGACCGTGCTGATCGCCGGCCCGTTGTTCTTTCGGAAGTCGGCAATAGTCTTGAAATCCGGCGTCAGGCGACTCGTCAGCCATATGACTTCGATGTTACGTTGTGCTTCGCGTTCCAGGCGCCGGCTTGACTGGACACGGTTGAGGTAACCGTAGATATAAATCTTCAGTAGCACGTTGGGATGATAAGACGGCCGTCCGGTCTGTGCTGGCTTCGCGCCGCCAAAACCCAGCGATCCAAGATCAAGCGAGTCGACAAAGACATCGATGATTCGGACCGGGTTATCTTCACTGACGTAATCTTCGAGCTGCTCTGGTAGCAGGATGCTCTGCGTGCGTCCGTTCCCTGGACAAAGCGTTTCATCGAAGCCCCAGTCAGATATGCAATATCGATTTGACGTTTGTATCGAGAAATAGTTTGCTAACCCGATGCATTTTCGCACAGCCTCGCCCCACTCCGGACACTTGACCAATCGCCCTTTTATGTTCTTTAATTTCCCTTTCGTCAAACGTCAACATGATGCTAAGCAAGCTAGATCCGACTCGTGTTAAGCACTTTGAGACGGTCATGCGGCGAGCCCGCACGATTGCAGAAGACCAATTGCGCCGAGGCATGTTTCGCTCAAAGACAGGAAACATCACAAAGATCGCAGCGGACTTGCTCGATCCAGCACGCTGGCCTACGCATGGACAGATGATTAGCGCAGCCGATGCACTTGATATCGGACTGTCTGTTGATGTTCGATCTGCGGACGACTCAGAATGGCAGTAAGCGTCCAGCCGTGCCACATTGCTGACGCTGCGCCTGGAGGTGAACATGTGTCCACGATAATTTCGATGGACAGATGTACACATGAAGACTACTGAATTTACCCCAGCCCCATCCCGCGCCCACCGTAGACATTCGGCAGAGTTCAAGGCCGAAGTTATTGCCGCTTGCTTACAGCCCGGAGTGTCGATTGCTTCGGTTGCGTTAGCCAATCGGCTTAATGCCAATTTTTTGCGCGGGTGGGTCAAGGCGTATCGAGATCAGCAACTGGCCGGCGTAACTGCAAACACGAGTATCGAGCCGCGCATTGAACCAGCGAACTGCCCGCCAACGACTTTGGTTCCTATCACATTGCAAGTGCCCGATGTTCCACCCTCTGGCGACATCCAGATCGAAATCCGACGCCAACAAACCGTCTTTCAAGTCACCTGGCCCACGTCTCAAGCAGCAGCCTGCGCGCAGTGGTTGCGCGAGATTCTACGATGATCCGGCCGGAGCAAATCTGGCTTGCCGTCGAGCCGGTTGATATGCGTCTTGGCATTGATGGCTTATCGTTAAAAATACAGCAGGCGCTGGGGCGCTCTCCTTGCGACGGCACAGCCTACGCCTTTAGCAATCGTAACGGCAATCGCATCAAGCTGCTGATGTGGGATGGCACCGGGGTCTGGCTGTGTGTGCGACGCTTGCATCAGGGGCGCTTCACCTGGCCGAGAATTGATGACGTCACTTGCATCCTCAGCGAAGCCGAGTGGCAGTGGCTGACTGCCGGCGTCGACTGGTGTCGCTTGCAGGCAAAGCCGCACGCACATTGACAGGTTTGATGAAGTAAAAAATGCCTTGAAGGTCGATATATATAAAGAATAAGAATGGTGTAAATGATATAATTTACACCATGAATTCCACCGCTGAACTGGCCCATCAATCACCCGATCCGGCACTCCCTGATCAGGTCCGGGCGCAGATCTCAGCACTGCAATTGCAGCTAGTCGAACGCGATGCAGAACTCAAACGGCGTGAACTGAAGATACAGAAACTCACCCTCGAACTGGCGCACCACAAACGCATCCGCTTCGGCTGCAAGAGTGAAATCCTGACGAGCGAACAGCGTGATCTGTTTATCGATACCGGCGACGAAGATGGTGCCGCCATCGTCGCCGAACTGGAGCAGCAGAAACCTGCTGCTGCACCGCGTCAGCACAACCGTCCCGGCCGCAATCCGCTGCCACCTGAATTGCCCCGCATTGAACATCGGCACGAACCGGAATCCTGTACGTGTGGGGAATGTGGCCATGATCTGGTCAAGATCGGTGAAGACATTAGCGAACAACTCGACGTTGAGCCGGCCCGTTTCTTTGTCCATCGCCATATTCGTCCGCAATATACCTGCCGCACCTGCGAGACCATCACTGCCGCGCCGGTGCCGGCGGCCATCATTGATGGTGGTCTGGCTGCGCCAGGTCTCCATGCGTGGGTATTGATCCAGAAATACCTGGATCATCTGCCCTTGTATCGCATCGAGAAGATCAGCGAGCGCCACGGTGTACGGATTGCCCGTTCCACTCTAGCGCAATGGGTAGGTCAACTTGGCGTCAGTTTGCAACCGCTGGTTGATAGGCTCGCCGAGTTGCTCAGGCAAGGCAAAGTCCTGCATGCCGATGAAACGCCAGTGCAACAGCTCGATCCAGGCAAAGGGAAGACCAAGCGGGCCTACATGTGGGCCTATCGTAGCAACGATCTGGAGGATGCCCCGCGGATCGTCGTGTTTGACTACCAAACCAGTCGCAGCGGTGCTCATGCACGTAATTTCTTGCAGGATTGGCGAGGTTATTTGATGGTGGATGATTTCTGCGGCTACAAAGCGTCCTTCCGGGAAGGCGTGACCGAGCTTGCTTGTCTTGCCCATTGCAGGAGAAAATTCTTTGATCTTCACGCTGCGGGCGGTCATCCTGTGGCGGAAGAGGCGTTGCTGCGTATCGGCCAGTTATATGCCGTCGAAGCCCAGGGGCACCATGATGATGCGGCCGCTCGACTCGCGCTACGCCAGCAAGAAGCCCGGCCACGGCTCAAAGCGTTGCACGAATGGTTGACCGCTCAGCGATTAAAGACGGCTAAGGGCACCGGTCTGGCCAATGCCATTGACTACAGCCTGAAGCGCTGGCCAGCACTGATCCGTTATATCGATAGAGGGGATCTCCCAATCGATAACAATCCGGCCGAAAATATCATCAGGCCTATTACCCTGGGTCGCCGCAACTGGCTCTTTACGGGATCAGAACGTGCTGGCTGTCGTGCCGCCGCTGTCCAGACACTGCTAGCTACCGCCAAACTCAATGGTTTGGAGCCGTATGCATGGCTCAAGGATACGCTAGAAAAAACTGCCGGCTTGGCCCTACAGCCGTATTGATGAATTGCTCCCGCTCAGATCCCAATCGGCAGAAAATTCAATCTGCAACGTGGCGCCGTAGCACGCTTACGAATGGCAACTATTTTGGCAACTTTATTGTTACCAGCGGCTCGACTTGCTAGACCGGAACAAACTCTTCGAATCGAGCTACGCGTCCCTGCCGGTTGGTTAACACAAATGCGGAGTTCACGTGCTGGCCAAGAGTCTGCCCGACCTCAGGTTGGAGCCAGGCGACGTAGGCTTTGTCGTCCGCGTCAACAAGAATAGCCAAGCTTATGAAGTTGGGTTCATGACCTTGGAAGACGATACGATTGGCGTGGCGACGTTAGAGTTAGCGGATGTGCGGCCGGCTGGCCATGCCGAAGTTCCTCGCGTTCGCGAGCGCTTAGTTTAGGCCCACAATCGCTTCAAAGCAATTCAGCGGCGAGCAACACAAAACCCACTCAGAGAGTGGGTTCAGGTTGCTGACGAACCCACCATTTTTTGGTGGGTTTTATTTTTTGTACGTCGAATTGCGCCGCGACACTAAAAAACAGGCGATCGGCAGAGGAAGGCGTCATGCAAGAGGAAATGGCGTCTCAAGGCGTATGTGCGGTCGAAATGACCGTTTAAAGAAGCTAAAAGCCGCGCCAGCAGCAGCGCGATCTTCTTCATATTCTGGCAAGCAGCCCCCAACAGACACTGCTCGGCGAGCTTGCGCAAGCCACGCATCTTTGCGTAGCGATGGCCATGTAGCTGCTTAGCATCGGCGAAACTGCGCTCCACCGTTTCCTTGCGCCGGGCATAAATACGCTTGCCCCACTCGGTAAGCCGTCTGGCGTCGACGCGTTCTTTGGCGCGCTCCCACACGTGCCGCACGACGACCTTCACCGCATTGGCGCTGTTGGTGCATTGTGTGCGCACGGTGCATCGCCGGCAGATCTCTGGATTGGATTTGTACTCCCGATAGCCAACCCGGTTGGTCGTGCTGTAGGGCAGCGCCTGACCTTGCGGGCAAATATATTCGTCGCGATACGCGTCATAGTGGTACTGGCGTTTGTAGAATGTCCCTGGCTTGTGATTGGGCGTGCGGTACCCCATGACCCCGGCAATGTCGCGATCGGCCAATCCTTGGCATACCATCGGCGTGAAGTAGCCGGCATCCAGGCCGACCGCCCCGACGGTAAAGCCGAAGCGTTCTCGCTGCCGGTCCAGTCGCGCCAGATACGGCTGGCTGTCGTGTACGGACGCCGGCGTCACATAGGTATCGGTGATGATGGCGTGCTTGGCGTCCACCGTACGGTGATCGAGATAGAAGAACCCTTTGGGCTTGTCGTC
>NZ_FOKF01000003.1 GCF_900111995.1 Collimonas sp. OK607 | reverse complement strand
AAAACCGTGGACGGCGTATATCAGGAAATATGGGGCACCCTGATCGCCTACAACATGATTCGCCTGGAGATTGCCAAGGCAGCATTGGTGGTCAAATGTGAACCCACGCAAGTAAGCTTCATCCGCGCCTTTCATTTGATCCAGTTCGAGCTTCACTGGGCCGCCGTCAGCAGGTCCTACGGCAAGCTGCCCGCTTCGATGAAGCATCTCCGTGAAAGGCTCGTTAGCCTTCTCAATGACGAACGGCCCGATCGAAAATTCGACCGGGCCGTTAAGGCAAAACCACAGCGCTATGCTACTCGCGTTCTACGAAAACCTGCTTAACTGAACGGCATTACCGTCTGACGGGGCGTTTTTTTATTTCTCGTTATTACGCATCAAAATTACCGGCAGTATCGCCAGAAGCGATCGCCGTTTATCTCTCAGCCAGTCACAGCCTGCCACGGCCAGCGTTGTTCGCGCCAAATATCCCGTTATTCCAGCCGCATTTCCCACCCAGGCCATAAGGATATTGTCTAAAAGACATGAAAAATCCTATACGGGGATTTTTTTCTGTTGTAATGTTTGCATGTTCTGCGGAACATGCAGAACAAACAGCAGGGCAATCTTTGCTTATTTACCCTTAGGAGGAAACACGTGCAGATGAAGAACAAAATGTTGCCGTTGGCTGCAGCAATCGCGATGGCACTGGGCGCTGTCGGCTCGGTCCATGCAGAGGAACAAATCGTCAAGATCGGCCATGTCGGTCCCGTGACCGGCCCTTCGGCCCATCTCGGTAAAGACATGGAAAACGGCGCCAAGATGGCGATCGAAGAATTGAACGCCAAGGGCATTACTCTCGGCGGCAAGAAAATCAAGTTCGTACTGCTGACAGAAGATGATGCGTCCGACCCAAAACAGGGTACGGCCGCAGCGCAAAAACTGGTGGACGCCAAGATCGACGGCGTCATCGGCCACATGAATTCGGGCACCACGATACCCGCTTCCAAGATCTACTACGATGCCGGTATCCCGCAAATCTCGCCGGCTGCCACCAGCCCGAAATACACCCAACAAGGTTTTAACAGCGTATTCCGCATAGTCGCCAACGACGGCCAGCTGGGCGGCACGCTGGGACGATATGCGGCCACCACCCTGAAGACCAGGAATATCGCCGTCATCGACGATCGCACTGCCTACGGCCAAGGGGTTGCGCAAGAGTTTGCCAAAGGCGCCAAAGCGGCCGGCGTCAATATTGTCGCGACCCAGTTCACCAATGACAAGGCAACCGATTTCAACGCAATCCTGACTTCGATCAAAGCCAAGAATCCGGACGTGATTTTCTTCGGTGGCATGGACGCGGTTGCCGGCCCGATGCTGCGCCAGATGAAGGCGCTCGGCATCAAGGCCAAGTTCATGGGCGGCGATGGCGTCTGCACTGGCGAACTGGGCAAACTGGGTGGCGATGGCGTGATCAATGACCAGGTGGTGTGTGCGGAAGCGGGCGGCGTCGAAGATTCGGGCAAGAAAGGCCTGGACGATTTCAAGGCGGCTTACCAGAAGAAATACAACACTGAAGTCAAACTGTATGCGGCCTACTCGTACGACTCTGTGATGACCATGGTGGAAGCCATGCAAAAAGCCAATTCCGCCGATCCGAAAAAATATCTGCCGGAACTGGCAAAGATCCACTACAAGGGCGTGACCGGCACAATCGCCTTCGATGCCAAGGGCGACATCAAGGACGGCGCGCTGACCTTGTACACCTACAAGGATGGCAAGCGTACTTTGCTGGCCGTCACTAAGTAAATAACATCCACCGGCTGTTCCATGGAAGCGTCCGAACCTAGGGCGCTTTTTTTCTTTTACGCACCACTGCTTCGCACATTACACATATCATTCTGTCGAATTGACAAAAAAACATATAAAAGCGCTTTGCGAAGCTATTCTTATGTTGTACCGTTTAACTCCCCGGACAGGCCGAACTACTGATTAAAGTCGACTGTCTAAAAATTTACTTACCGTCAATTCACTAATTTAATAATTTCGCCGCAAATCCTCAGGAGGAAACCAGGTGCACAAAATGAAAATGATTCCGTTGACCGCTGCCATCGCAATGACCCTGTCTGCAGGCGCCTATGCGCAAGAACAAGTGGTCAAGATCGCGCACGTCGGCCCCATCACAGGCCCCATCGCCCACATCGGCAAGGATAATGAAAACGGCGCCAGGATGGCGATCGAAGAATTGAATGCGAAAGGCATCACGCTGGACGGCAAGAAAACCAGATTCGTGTTGATGGCGGAAGATGATGCGTCCGACCCGAAACAAGCCACTGCGGTAGCGCAAAAACTGGTCGACGCTAAAGTTGCCGGCGTCATTGGCCACGTCAATTCGGGCACGTCGATTCCTGCGTCGAAAATTTATTACGATGCCGGCATCCCGCAAATTTCGCCGTCGACTACCAGCGCAAAGTATACCCAGCAAAATTTCAACACCACCTTCCGCGTAGTGGCTAGCGATGCCCAACTGGGCAGCGCCCTGGGCCGTTATGCAGCCAAGACATTGCATGCCAAGACCGCAGCAGTGATCGACGACCGCACCGCCTACGGCCAGGGCCTGGCGGAAGAATTCACCAGGGCAGCCAAGGCGGCCGGCATGACCATCGTGTCAACCCAATACACCAACGACAAAGCGACCGACTTCAACGCGATCCTGACCTCGTTCAAGGCCAAGAAGCCTGATGTCGTGTTCTTCGG
Organism: Collimonas sp. OK607; assembly: GCF_900111995.1. Classification (GTDB taxonomy): domain Bacteria; phylum Pseudomonadota; class Gammaproteobacteria; order Burkholderiales; family Burkholderiaceae_D; genus Collimonas. The sequence continues at coordinate 220,122 of NZ_FOKF01000003.1, read as the reverse complement.
CGGACTGGATGCCGGCGGCGGCCCTATGCTGCGCCAGATGAAGCAACTGGCCATCAAGGCAAAATTCATGGGCGGCGACGCCATTTGCACTTCCGACCTGCCTAAACTGGCGGGCGACGGCATCGGCAACGATCAGGTGATTTGCGCCGAAGCCGGCGGCGTGGAAGAATCCGCCAGAAAAGGCCTGGACGATTTCAAGACAGCCTACAAGCAGAAATTCGGCAAGGATGTCGTGATCTATGCGCCGTACACTTACGATGCCTTGATGACCATGGCAGACGCGATGCAAAAAGCCAAGTCGGCCGATCCGAAAAAATACCTGCCGGAACTAGCCAAGATTCACCACAAGGGCGTGACCGGCATGATCTCGTTTGACGCCAAGGGCGACATCAAGGACGGCACGATCACTTTGTATACCTACAGGGATGGCCAGCGTACCCAGTTGGCGGTGACCAAGTAATTTCGTCGCAGGGTGGGCACGATGTGCCCGCCGTGGATGCCAGTTAAAAAGCGTTCCGGTTGCCGGGACGCTTTTTTTATTGGACCTGTAACCGTAAAAAAAGGCGCTCATCTGAGCGCCCTGTTATCGGTATGGCCTGCGCTTTTACTTCAGCGACAAAATCCATTTCACCAGCGTATGCGCTTCGGCTTCGCTCACTTGTGGATTGGCCGGCATCGGGATCGCACCCCAGGTACCTGTGCTGCCCTTCATGACTTTTTGCACCAGCATGTCTTCAGCGCCTTTTTGACCGGCGAATTTCGCTGCAACGTCCTTGTATGCAGGACCGACCACCTTGTTAGTTACCGAGTGGCACGCCAGACAGTTCTTGGCTTTTGCCAGATCCAGACCGGCATCCGCCAGGGCGGAACCTGAGGCCATTGCACCAAGCACTGCACAGATCAACAAACGTTTCATTCTTATCTCCGTCAAAAAAATGTGACACCATTTTACCTGCCCGTCTGCATTGTCTCATATCCCGGAAACACCTACATACATCTGAAATTCAACATATCAGACCGACATCCGTTGACCACAGGCATCTTTCGCCCTATCCTTTCCGCAAAGTAAAGGGAAAGCCATGCCACTGATTATTCTTATCGTTTCATTAATAGCGTTAAAATACTTCGAGATTGGTCCGTTTGCCGGCATATCCTGGTGGTGGATCGCTGGCCTTATGGCGGTTGCCTTTATCTGGTTTGAGTTCCTGGAGCGGATGCTCGGCCTGGACAAGCGCAAAGCGCACGAAGCCATCGAAAAGACCCGGCAGGAACGGGTCAAGAAAACCTTTGATAACCATAAAGGCCGGGGCCGCTGAAATACGCAGGAAGACATCGTTATGCAACACCAAAAGCCGGTACTTCTCCGGCTTTTTTATTAGTTACGGGCTTTTGACGACGAATGTTTGACGACGAATTTAAGAAGAACATATGAATATCGAGCTGCGACAACTGCGCTATTTCGTGGCGGTTGCCGAAGAAAAGCATTTCGGCCGCGCCGCACTGCGGCTGCACATGACGCAGCCGCCGTTATCGCAAGCCATCCAGGCGCTCGAAGCCAACCTTGGCACGCCACTGTTTGCACGCACCAAACGCAGCGTTGCCCTTACACCGGCGGGGCTGGCGCTGCTGCCTGAGGCGCAACGCCTGTTGCAGCAGGCCGCCACCCTGCCCGATCTGGTGCGGCGTGCGGCTTCCGGTGAATCCGGTTTGCTAACCCTGTCGTTTGTCTCTACCGCCGATTACAGTATCTTACCTCCGCTGCTACGGGCCTTCCGTGAAGCCTATCCGCAAGTGCAAATCGACTTGCAGGAAGCCACCAGCGATCTCCAGCTGGCGCAATTGATGGAAGGCAGGATCGATGCCGGCCTGCTGATCCCGCCCTTACCGGACAAGGCCAAGCTGGCGCTGGATTATCAGCCGGTTTTATCGGAACCGCTGATCCTGGCGGCACCCAGCGGGCTCAAGGTTTTGCGGACCAAGGGCAAGATCGCGCTGAGCTCCCTGGCAGACATGCCCTTGATTATTTTCCCGCGCCGCATCTCGCCAGGTTTCCACGACACCATCCTGGGTTGTTTCCGGGCCGCCGGCGTCACCCCGCATATCGGCCAGGAAGCGATCCAGATGCAAACCATCGTCGGCCTGGTATCGGCTGGCATGGGAATCGCGCTTGTGCCACAATCGGTGTCGAACCTGCAACGCCCGGGGGTCGACTATCGCGAATTGCAGGATCAGACGCCGCTGGTAGAGATCGGCCTGGCCTGGCGCCGTGATAATGTTTCGCCCGTACTGCAAGCCTTTTTGGAATTATTGAGAAAGAAATAAAGAACATGCTGATTCATCCATTACCCGACCCGATCGCCTTTTCTCTGGGGCCGCTCCATGTCCGTTGGTACGGCCTGATGTATCTGCTGGCGTTCATCCAGTTCATCTGGGTCGGCCGTATCAGGATCAAGCAACCGCACATTGCCGCTGCCGGCTGGAAAAAAGAAGATATCGACGACATGCTGTTTTATGGCGTGCTGGGGGTAGTGATCGGCGGCCGCCTGGGGCAGGTATTCTTTTACGATCCGGCCTACTATTTTTCCAACCCGAGCGAAATCATCGCAGTCTGGAAGGGCGGCATGTCGTTCCACGGCGGCTTTATCGGCGTCATGGTTGCCATGTGGTGGTGGGGTCGCAAGTCGGGCCGCAAACTGATGGATATCATGGATTTCATCGCACCCATGGTACCGCTCGGCTATGCCGCCGGCCGCCTCGGCAATTTCATCAACGGTGAATTACCGGGCCGCGTAGTCTCCGATCCATCGCTGCCGTGGGCCATGATCTGGCCTAACGTGGACAGCCTGCCGCGCCATCCTTCGCCGATTTACCAGATGCTGGTTGACGGCATTTTGCTGTTCATCGTCCTCTGGATATTCTCGCGCAAACCGCGGCCGCGCATGGCCGTGGCCGGCATGTTCTCGCTGCTGTACGGCTGCGCCCGATTCTTTACCGAATATTTCCGCGTGCCGGACTATAACGTGACGTTTGGCGGCATCACCATTTCCGCCGGCCAGATGCTGTCGGTGCCGATGATCGTATTAGGCATCGTATTGCTGGTCATCGCTTATAGAAAGCCGTATCAATTTGCTGGCGCCGCCGATGCGCCGCCAGCCAAAGCCCAAACAGGCAAATCGACATCCTGAACCAAAGTGCGGGCGTTCGCCTTGCCACCTGCAGGTGACCCGGCGAACGCTTCCCGCCTACCTTTTCCGCTTTGACTATGACAGCCAATCTTTACGCCCTTTTTGCGTCACGCTTTCCTGCCGATAAAACCGCTTGCTGCATCGAAACCCATGACGGCCAGTACTACACCTGGAGCGACATCGAACGCGCCTCCGCCAAGATGGCCAATCTGCTCAGCAGCCTGGATCTGCCAAGCGGCGCGCGAATCGCCGTGCAGGTGGAAAAATCACCCGAGGCATTGATACTTTATCTGGCGACATTACGCGCCGGTTTCGTCTACCTGCCTCTGAACACAGCCTACCGTGCAGCCGAAATCGAATACTTCATCGGCGATGCAGAACCCGCGGTATTCGTCTGTTCGCCACAGAATTTCGGCTGGATAGCCCAGATCGCATTCAAGGCCGGCACCCGGCATCTGTTTACGCTGGATGAAGGCGAAGGTGGTAATGGCCGCAGGAACTCCGGATCGCTACTGGCGCGCGCCATGCATCACCCGGACCAGTTTGAGACAGTTGAAAAGCAAGCCGACGACCTCGCCGTGATCCTGTACACCTCGGGCACCACCGGCCGCAGCAAGGGCGCCATGCTTTCGCACGGCAATATCGGCTCGAACGCCCAGGTGTTGCAGCAATACTGGCACTGGCAAGCGGATGACGTCCTGCTGCATGCGCTGCCGCTGTTTCACATCCATGGCTTGCTGGTGGCGGCCAACGGCGCGCTGCTGAACGGCAGCAAGATGATTTTCCTGCCAAAATTCGACGCTGCAGAAGTCTGCCGGCAGCTCCCCCGCAGCACGGTTTTCATGGGCGTGCCGACCTATTACGTGCGACTGCTGGCGAACAGTGGATTCGATCGCAATACTTGCCGCAATATCCGCTTGTTCGTGTCCGGCTCGGCGCCCTTGCTGGCAGATACCTTTGCCGAATTTACCGCACGCACCGGCCACACCATACTGGAACGCTACGGCATGAGCGAGACCGCCATGCTGACCTCCAATCCGTATGCCACGGAGCGGCGCGGCGGTACCGTCGGCCTGCCTCTGCCGGGCGTCTCGTTGCGCTTGATGACAACGGACAGTAATGGCGACAGCATGGTTTGCGGTACGAATGGAATCGGCGATATCCAGGTCAAGGGACCGAATGTATTCCATGGTTACTGGCGCATGCCTGAAAAGACTGCGGAGGAGTTCACAGCCGACGGCTATTTCAAGACCGGCGATGTCGGCAAAATCGATAGCAATGGTTACCTGGCGATCGTAGGCCGTAGCAAGGATTTGATTATTTCGGGTGGTTATAACGTCTATCCGAAGGAAATCGAAAGCGTGATAGATGAAATCGATGGCGTGCTGGAATCCGCCGTGATCGGCATTCCGCACGTGGATTTCGGTGAGGCGGTTACTGCTGTAATCGTGAAACGGCCGGAAGCCACGCTGACGACGGCGGATGTGATCACCTTGATGAAAAACACGATTGCCAATTTCAAGGTGCCCAAGCAGGTGTTCTTTGCCGAAGAACTGCCGCGTAACACCATGGGGAAAGTCCAAAAGAACTTGCTGCGCGAGCGTTATGCAACGCAAGTCGCCGGCATCGTCACGCCTTCATGAGCTTGGTTGTGATGTGGCGCCATTCTGCAGCGCTGACCGGCGTGATGGAAAGCCGGTTGCCTCGGCGCAGGATCTGCATCTCGGCCAGCGCTTCCTGTTCTCGCAATTCGGGCAAGGCGATGAGGCGCGTTTTCTTCAGGGCGCGCACATCGACCAGCATCCAGCGCGGATTCTCGCGCTCTGCCTTGGGATCGAAATATTTACCCTTGGGATCAAACTGCGTGTCGTCCGGGTAAGGCGTGCTCGCCACTTCGGCCAGGCCAGCTATCCCTGGCACGGCGCAGCCGGAATGATAGAACAGCACGCCGTCGCCGACCCGCATCACATCGCGCATGAAATTGCGTGCTTGATAATTGCGCACGCCATACCAGGCGATGGTTTGTTTGGGCATGCCCAGGACGTCGTCGATACTGGCGTCGTCCGGCTCGGATTTCATTAGCCAATAACTCATTTCGCCCCTAATCTGATATCAAAGATAATATGGAAAATCCGGTCGAAAATAAAAAAAGCGGCTACACATGTGCAACCGCTTTAGAGTCAAGTCCCGCCTGTGCCGCTTTGTCGGCATCCTGAACCAAAGCGATTCAAGTTGGCCGCAGTTAGTTCAATTTCGGGCTCATCGGACTAGCGACGCTCACACCTATCGAACAAAATTCCGCAGCCGTTGCGTATAAATGGTTCAAGGATTTTATGACAATCGCGAACACGGCAGGAGACGTTAGTCTACTCCAAACGATATCCAAGTCAAACCCCTTTTGGCAAAATTTTTGGTGCCATGCGGTCGGCAAAGCAGCCAGATACTTGGCTGACCGGAAGATGCAACGTCATGGCAACAAGAATTAAAACAAGTCTTCCTGTGCAGCCAGCGCTTCATCCAGGACCGCGTGCATCGCAGTGATGTTCTGCTTCACCTCTGACATGGTGAGATCGGACAACGGGCCTGCGGGAGCTTTGCTGCCCAATAATTCGGCAGCGATGCCAAGCGCGGCGATGACAGCAATGCGATCATTGCCGCGAATTTTCCCGGCATCGCGGATGGCAGACATTTTGCCATCCAGATAGGTGACGGCTTCCTGCAGCGCCTTTTCTTCGCCTTCTTTGCAAGCCAGTGTGTATGGCTGGCCCATGATGCTGACATTTAACTGGCTCATGTAAGCTCCTGATCTTGCAACGATTTTTGCGACACCGCTTCCGGCAATGCCGGGAATTTCTCCAGTAAAGCAGCTACCCGCTGATGCGCTTCTCCGATGCGTTGCTTCAACTCTTCGTTTTCACTCTGCAAACCGGTCACGCGCAGGCGCAGTTCGGCATTTTCGCGACGCAAGGCGTGCGTCAGCTCGGCCAGCTGGCCGATTTTCTCTGATAATTGATGGAATTCTGAAATCATTTTGTCACTATAGTGTCGCTAAGGAAATTACGTCAATAGATTCGAACAATGAATCTAGCGGCTGATCATCGATTAGGTGTTGGTCGGTGCTGGCGCCAGGCGCTTGAGTACATAGGAATACGCCAATGATTGCAATAATGCCACGGTACTGCCGGCGATAACCTCTCCGACCCGCAACAAAGCATACTGCAACTCCTGATGCAGGCCTTTACCGCCAATTGCAGCTGACATCAAGATAACCACGGTTGCCGGGCCCAGACGCCAGTTGGCGGGATAGTTCTGCAACAGCATGGCCACCAGCACCGATGTTGCCAAAGCGACCAGCAAGGACAGAAATCCGGGGCCGAGAACGACCAGCGCCAGACAAGCCACCACGCAGCCATTCAAGGTATTGATCAAACGGGCCCGGAAGTTTGCCTTGGCCAGGTTGACATCCGGCTCAGTCACAATGATCAGGGAAATCAAGGCCCAGTACGGCTCGTCCAAACCCAGGGCGCGCAATCCGTACCAGGTGATCAACGACCCCGTCACGATCTTGATCAGATAAACCAGGGCATTTTTTCTGGGACTAATGAATTGAAAGTCCATTCCGGCCTTTAGAATTTCGGTGCGATCGCCATTTTAGCCGAGAACCTGATTCGCCCCGAGAATTCAGTACCTTACACTGTGACACGGACCTCTGGCGAACGTTCGTCCGTGGCGGCGGTGAATTTACATATTGCCAATCGGTTTGGATCACCCTATATTCATTCGTCGCAACAATCCGGCAAGTCATTCGGCACATGGTCCGGAAAGAAACGCCGAAGCCGCCGGCTCGGCTACCGGAGAAAATATGCAGATTCAGCCAGCGATCTTCCGCCTGTCCAAAAGGATGGCGCTATCCATTGCCCTACTTACCATGACCAGTATGCCGCTAAAAGCCGAAACGCCGTCGACTCTTGCCCCCGCGCTATTTGCCTATGTCGGAACCTATAACCCTAACGGCGAAGGCGTCTACCTGTTCAAGGTGGATGGCCAGTCAGGCGCGCTGAGCCGGGTGAAAGTCGTCAGCACGCTGCCGAATGCGGCCCAGCTAGATCTCGATGCTGCCGGCAAAACGCTGTATGTAGCAAGTGAAGTGGACAATTACAACGGTAGCCAGCACGGCGTGCTGGCGGCGTATGCGGTGAACCGGACTGATGGCTCGCTAACGCTGTTGAATCAACAGGATGCGCAAGGTAAGAACCCGGTGCATATGGCGCTGACACCAAAACAGAATTATCTGCTCGCCGCGAATTACGGCAGTGGCTCGGTGGCGTCGTTCCCGCTAGCTGAAGACGGTAGCTTGCAGTCGGCCGTATCGATCCGGCAAAGCACCGGTCCGGTTGGCGCCGAGCGACCCGAGGCCGCTGCTATCGGCAGCTTTACCGCCAGCGGCCATGACAGTCCGCATGCGCACATGATCGCCAGCGACCCCAGCGGCAAGTTTGTCTTTTCTACCGACCTTGGGCTGGATCGGATATATCAATGGCGCTTTGATCAAAGCACCGGCAGCTTGATGCCGAATACGCCGCCCTTCATCAAGGCGTCGTCGGCCGGCGCCGGTCCGCGCCATTTCGTGTTTCATCCCAATGGCAAATATGTCTACCTGATCAATGAAGAATCTTCAACGCTGACGCTCTATCACTTCGATCACGCCACAGGAACTTTGCACGAACAGCAAACCGTCTCAAGCCTGCCGAAAAATTATCAGGGCACCAGTTTTGCCTCCGGCCTTGCCTTGAGCCACGACGGCCGCTTCCTGTATGTGGCAAACCGTCTGCACAACAGCATCGCCCAGTTCGCCATCGGCGCGCAAGGCAAACTCAGCTGGGTAGAGGAAACATGGACCCGCGGCGACTATCCGCGCAGTATCGTGATTGAGCCGCAAGGGCGTTACATTTATGCACTGAACCAGCGCAGCGACAATATCACCCAGTTCGCCATCGACAAGCACAGCGGCAAGCTGAAATTCATCGACGGGTATACCGGGCTGGGCAGCCCTTCGCAGATGGTGTTTTTACGCTGACCGCTTACTGCAAATTACTGCAGCTTGCCGGGATGCTGCTGAATCGCCTCCAGCACGAAGGGCTTGAGATCTGCCCCCCCCTGTTCTTCAATATGCGCCAGCAACGCGCGCCGCATGCGCGGCTCCCAGCTACGCTTCAGGTGGCTGGTGAGATCCGTCATGGCTTGCTGGTGGTCGGGCATGGTCTCGAAAAATGACCCGATCTGATTGGCCATCTTCACCAGGTGCTCTACATTCATTGCGCTACCCTTTCTGCTGCAGTTTGGTTTTGGCGGTGGTCATGAAAATTCATGGCAGCTCATGGCAACAACCGCTGCGGATGAGCGTACACCACATGACCGGGTTGCCGCACGAAGCCAAGCAAGGTGACGTTGGCCTGCTCCGCCAGGCGGATCGCCAGCGCAGTCGGCGCCGATACCGCGACGATAAAACCACAGCCCGTGCTCGCTGCCTTTTGCACCATTTCATAACTGGCGCGGCTGGTGATCAGCACTGCGCCGCTGGAAAAATCCTGTTTAGGATTTTTTTGCGCCAAGGCGCCGATCAATTTATCGAGCGCATTGTGGCGCCCGACATCTTCCCGAACCAACGCAATCTTGCCGTCAGCCTGTAGCCATGCGGCGGCGTGGGTCGCACCGGTTACCTGCTGCAAATGCTGCTGCTTCTGCATGTCGGACATAGCCGCGTATATGTCTGCCGCCGAGAACTGTGCATGGGAAACTACCGGCGCCGGCCTGCGTACCGCCTGCTGCAAAGTTTCCGCTCCACACAAGCCACAACCGGTACGACCGGTCAGGTTGCGCCGCTTCTCCTTGAGCGCGACAAAACGTTCAGTGGCAATCTGCATCTGCACCTGAATCCCGTCCACTGCCGTGACAATCTCGCAATCGAACAACTCACTTCGATCCTGCAAGATTCCCTCGGTCAAGGAAAAACCCAGTGCAAAATCTTCCAGGTCGGCAGGCGACGCCATCATCACGGCATGCGAAATGCCGTTGTATTCCAGCGCCACCGGCACTTCTTCGGCAACCACGTCGCGGCGCTTGCTGACGACGCCGTTACTCCACCTTTCGACATCGACTTCAGTGCTGCTGGCGTATTCGGGTGTGGCCATGCTATTCCTCTATGCGATTACTTGGTGACTGCAGCCTCAGCCTCATGCCCGGCTTGCCCTTGCAGCAGCTTCAGCTGCTGCTCGGTGAAACGGCTGAACTGCTTCTGCCATTCGGAAGGCTGGCTGACCGGCATGACCTGCACCGCCGTGACCTTGTATTCCGGACAATTGGTGGCCCAGTCGGAATTATCGGTGGTAATCACATTGGCGCCTGATTCCGGGAAATGGAAAGTGGTGTATACCACGCCCGGCTGCACTCTTTCAGTCACCGTTGCGCGCAATACGGTCTGTCCGGCACGCGATTCAATGCCGACCCAATCGTCTTCCTTGATGCCTCTGTCTTCGGCGTCATGCGGATGGATCTCCAGCCGATCCTCGCTATGCCACTCGACGTTCTCGGTACGCCGGGTCTGTGCGCCGACATTGTATTGCGACAGGATGCGCCCGGTGGTCAGGATCAGCGGATACTTCTGCGTGACCTTTTCGTCGGTAGCGATATATTGCGTATTGATGAATTTTCCCTTGCCACGCACGAATTCATTGATGTGCATGATCGGTGTGCCTTCGGGGGCCGCGTCGTTGCATGGCCACTGCAGGCTGCCGGCCTGTTCCAGCTTGGCATAGCTGACGCCGTGAAAGGTGGGTGTCAGCGCGGCGATTTCGTCCATGATTTGAGAAGGATGCTGGTAATCCATCTGATAGCCGAGGGCCGCGGACAAGGCGACAGTGACTTCCCAATCCGACTTGCCGCCCTTTGCCGGCATCACTTTTCGTACGCGAGAGATACGTCGTTCAGCGTTGGTGAAAGTGCCATCCTTTTCCAGGAACGACGATCCGGGCAGGAACACGTGCGCATATTTGGCGGTCTCGTTGAGGAACAGATCCTGCACCACGATGCATTCCATCGCTGCCAGCGCGGCGGTGACGTGCTGCGTGTTCGGGTCCGACTGCACGATGTCCTCGCCTTCGCAATACAAGCCCATGAAACCGCCATCCATGGCGGCGTCGAACATGTTCGGAATCCGCAAACCCGGCTCGGGGCTCAGCGTGACGCCCCAGGCTTGTTCGAACTCGCCGCGCACGGTGCTATCCGAAACATGGCGGTAACCTGGCAATTCATGCGGGAACGAACCCATGTCGCAAGAGCCCTGGACATTGTTCTGGCCGCGCAGCGGATTGACGCCGACGCCTTCGCGGCCGACATTACCGGTCGCCATCGCCAGGTTGGCGATACCGATCACCATGGTCGAACCTTGCGCATGCTCGGTCACGCCGAGGCCGTAGTAGATGGCGCCGTTGCCAGCAGTGGCAAACAAACGTGCGGCACCGCGTAGCTGGTCTGCGGGCACGCCAATGACGTCAGCCATCATTTCCGGCGAATTCTCCGGCCGTAATACGAATTCCTTCCAGTCGGCATAGGATTTCTGGTCGCAGCGTTCTGCGACGAAATCTTCCTTCTGCAAACCCTCTGACAAGATCACGTGCGCCAGTGCAGTGATCAAGGCGACGTTGGTACCGGGCCGCAGTTTGAGATGGTAATCGGCTTGCACATGGGGTGATTTCACCATGTCAGTGGTGCGTGGATCGATCACGATCAACTTGGCGCCCTGGCGCAGGCGGCGTTTCATTTGCGAAGCAAACACCGGATGTGCAGCAACCGGATTGGCGCCGATGACCATGATCACATCCGACTTCATCACCGAATCGAAAGTCTGGGTACCCGCCGACTCGCCCAGCGTTTGCTTCAAGCCGTAACCGGTAGGTGAATGGCAGACGCGCGCGCAGGTATCGACGTTGTTATTGCCGAACGCGGCACGCACCAGCTTTTGCACCAGATAGGTTTCTTCATTGGTGCAACGTGATGATGTGATACCACCGATGGAATCTTTACCGTGCTTGGCCTGGATGCGGCGGAACTCGCTGGCGGCATAGGTCAGCGCTTCGTCCCACGACACTTCGCGCCATGGATCGGTGATCTTGCTGCGTATCATCGGCTTGGTGATGCGGTCCTTGTGGGTCGCGTAACCCCAGGCGAAGCGGCCTTTTACGCAGGAGTGGCCGTGGTTGGCCTGACCGTCTTTGTGCGGCACCATGCGCACCACTTCATTGCCTTTCATTTCGGCCTTGAACGAACAGCCGACGCCACAATACGCACATGTCGTGATCTTGCTGTGTTCGGCCTGGCCCATCATGATGACGGTCTTTTCAGTCAGTGTCGCAGTCGGGCAAGCTTGCACGCACGCGCCGCAGGACACACATTCCGACTCCATGAAGCTATCCATCTGTCCTGCCGATACGCGCGATTCGAAACCGCGACCGTCGATCGTCAGCGCAAATGTACCCTGGGTTTCTTCGCAAGCACGTACGCAGCGGTTACAGACGATGCATTTGGATGGATCGTAGGTGAAGTAAGGATTCGATTCATCCTTTTTCATCTTCAGATGATTGTCGCCTTCGTAGCCGTAGCGCACTTCACGCAAACCGGTCACGCCTGCCATGTCCTGCAATTCGCAATTGCCGTTAGTGGGGCAAGTCAAACAATCCAGCGGATGGTCAGAGATGTACAACTCCATTACGCCGCGCCGGATATCGGCCAGTTTCGGGGTCTGGGTCTTGACCTTCATTCCCGGCTCGCACGGTGTGGTGCAAGATGCCGGATAGCCTTTCCTGCCATCAATTTCCACCAGGCACAAACGGCAAGAACCAAACGGCTCCAGGCTGTCGGTAGCGCACAATTTCGGTACGTTGATGCCGGCTTCTACCGCCGCACGCATGACCGAAGTGCCGGCTGCCACTTCGACGCTAACGCCGTCGATTTCCAGTACCACTGATTTTTCGGATTGCTTGGCCGGTGTACCGTAGTCAAGTTCATTAAGCTGATTCATCACATACTCCTGGTTCCATTGGAACGTGGATGGTGTTAGTCGTGCAAGCTATCAAGCGGCCTTGTCGGCGGCGCTGCTGGCAAAATCTTCGGGAAAATGATCGAGAGCCGACAGCACCGGCAACGGCGTCATGCTGCCCATCGCGCATAAAGAGCCATTGATCATGGTGTCGCACAGATCCCGTAGCAGATGTATTTCATGCACCTGGCCGGCGACAATCTTGTCGATCACTTCGACGCCGCGGGTGGAGCCGATGCGGCAAGGCGTACATTTTCCGCAGGATTCAACCGCGCAGAATTCCATTGCGTATCGCGCTTGTTTTGCCATGTCGACGCTATCGTCGAACACCACGATGCCGCCGTGGCCCAGCATGCCGCCGACAGCAGCGAAGGCTTCGTAATCAAGCTTCGTGTCAAATAGCGACTCCGGCAAATATGGTCCCAACGGGCCGCCGACTTGCACTGCGCGTATCGGCTTGCCGCTGGCGGTGCCGCCGCCAAAGTCGAGCAGCAATTCGCGCAGGGTGACGCCGAACGCCTTCTCCACCAGGCCGCCGTATTTGATATTGCCTGCCAACTGCATCGGCAAGGTGCCGAGCGAACGTCCCATGCCGTAATTTTTATAGAAGGCGGCGCCACGCGCCAGGATGATCGGCACCGAGGCCAGCGAGATCACGTTATTGATGACGGTCGGCTTGCCGAACAAACCTTCGATGGCCGGCAACGGCGGCTTGGCACGCACCACGCCACGCTTGCCTTCCAGGCTTTCGAGCAATGCGGTTTCTTCACCGCAGATGTAAGCGCCAGCGCCTTTACGAACCTCCAGATGGAAGGAATGGGGTGAACCGAGAATATTCTCGCCCAGATAATTGTGGCCGTTTGCCGTGGCGATTGCCTGGTTCAGCGCCGCGATAGCATGCGGATACTCCGAGCGGACATAGATGTAGCCCCGGGTCGCACCAACCGCCAGCGCTGCAATCGTCATGCCTTCGATCAGCATGAACGGATCGTCTTCCATCACCATGCGGTCCGAGAACGTACCCGAATCGCCTTCGTCGGCGTTGCAGACTATGTATTTTTGCGCAGCCTGGGTGTTGGCCACCGTCTTCCATTTGATGCCGGTCGGGAAAGCCGCGCCGCCACGGCCACGCAGGCCGGACTCCAGCACTTCCTGCACCACGTCTGCGCCGGACAGTGTCAAGGCGCGCCTCAAACCGGCGTAACCTTCATGCGCAAGATAATCGTCCAGCGACAGCGGATCGGTGATGCCGACGCGGGCGAAGGTCAGACGCTCCTGGTTTTTCAAATAAGGAATTTCTTCGACCAACCCCAAGGCCAGGCGATGCTGGCCGCCAGCCAGAAAATCGGCATCGAACAGTTCCGCCACATCGTCCGGCTCTACCGGCCCGTAACCGATGCGTCCGGCGGCAGTAACCACTTCCACCAGCGGTTCCAGCCAGAACATGCCGCGTGAGCCGTTGCGTATCAAAGTAATTTCCTGGCCGCGCTTACCTGCTTCGGCAACGATTGCCGCGGCAACCTCGTTGGCTCCCAGCGCTAGCGCGGTAGAGTCGCGCGGTACGTAAACAGTAATACCGGTAGTACTCATTGCGCACCTCGCTTGGCACGCACCAGCTTGTTGAATTTGTCGTTACTGACGCGCGCATACAGATCGTCGTCGATCTGTATGTTCGGGCCGCAAGCGCATTGGCCAAGGCAATACACCGGTTCCAGCGTGAACTGGCCATCGCTGCTGGTACCGTGGAAATCACAGCCCAGCGCCGCCTTGGCGTGCGCGGCAAGCGCTTCTGCGCCAACCGCCTGGCAGGCCTCGGCCCGGCATAGCTGGACTATGTGGCGCCCTGCGGGTTGCTGGCGGAAATGGTGGTAGAAGCTGATTACGCCATGCACTTCGGCACGCGACAGATTCAACTGGTCCGCGATCAACGGCACTACCGATGCCGGTACGTAGCCGAGCGCATCCTGGATCGCATGCAAGACCGGCAGCATGGCGCCGGGCATGTTTTGATATTCTTGAATAATGGATTTGACCTGGTCCAGATCAACAGATGGGTCCGACGGTACAACTTGCGATACTTGCGACACTTGAGAGCTTTGCATCTTCACGACTGTCTCCTACCGGTATTCGGTACTACAAAAGGTGCGCAGAATGGATGTTCTTGTTTTATAACTCAATGCACCCTGATCGGCGCACAACGTTGCGTCTTGAAACCTGTACTACACTGATCAATCGTAGGGTGGGCACGGATGCCCACCCTGCTTCACTACTGAACTCTATTACTTAAACAATACTGCAGATTTCTGCAGGGTGATCGAAATCCCCCAAACCAGAGGAATGATCACCGCCGCCCACGACGCCCACAGCACAGCCGGATTACCGCCGTTGCCGATGGTCGCCATCACTTCCGGCGCCAGCACCGCTTCGCCGCTGGCGGAAGCCTGTTCATGCGCCAGTTGTTTCTCGCGTGCCAGTTCTTCCGGCGTCATGAAGTACTTTTCAGCGACCGGCCTGATCATCAGGTTGCACAGCAGGCCAACTACCAGCATGCCGGCCAGGATGTACATCGTGGTGTTGTAGACCGCTTCACGTGGGATACCAAGCGAGAGTTGATATTCGCGCATGTAGTTCACTACCACCGGCCCGAGAATCCCGGCAGTCGCCCACGCTGTCAGCAGACGGCCATGGATCGCGCCTACCATCTGGGTGCCGAACAAGTCAGCCAGATAGGCCGGCACCGTTGCAAAACCACCGCCATACATCGACAGGATCAGGCACACGGCAGCCACGAACAGCGCCACACTGCCGGCCGCACCGGACCAAGGCAAGCTCACATACAGCACGAAGCCGAGGACAAAGAACACGACATAAGTCATCTTGCGTCCGATGTAGTCAGAGCATGTGGCCCAGACGAAACGGCCGCCAATGTTGAACAGGCTGATCAAGCCGGTAAAGCCGGCGGCAATCGCCGCTATCGCACTTTTTTGTTCAACCGACAAATCCGCAAACTTGGCGCTCACACCCAGCAGATGGCCGCCGAACATTTCTTGCAACATAGGCGACGCCATGCCGATCACGCCGATACCAGCCGAGACGTTCAGGCACAACACCAGCCACACCAGCCAGAACTGCGGGATGCCCCAGACTTTGCTGACATGTACGTGGTGCTGGGTGATCATGGCGTTGCTATTGGTGACAGGCGGAGTCCATCCAGCCGGTTTCCAGCCGCTAGGCGGAATCCGGTAACCGAAAGCGCCGGCCATCATGAATACAAAGTAGATCAGAGCCATCACGACAAAAGTTTGCCAGACGCCGACTGAAACGTCGTTAGCGAAATGCTTCATCAGCTTGTCTGCCAACGGACTGCCGATCAGCGCACCGCCGCCGAAGCCCATGATCGCCATGCCAGTCGCCATACCGCGACGGTCCGGGAACCATTTGATCAGCGTCGACACGGGCGAGATATAACCCAGCCCGAGACCAATCCCGCCAATCAAACCGGAGCCTAGCCAGATCAGCCATATCTGATGCAGATAAACTCCGAGCGCTGAAATCAGCAAACCTCCGCACCAGCACACCGCAGCCACAAAACCGGCCTTGCGCGGACCGACGTGTTCCAGCCAGCCGCCCCAGATTGCCGCCGATGTTCCGAGCAAAACGAAGAACATGGTGAAGATCCAGCCAAGCATTGAAATTTTCCAGTCGCAATTACTTGCGAATATTTCAGCAAAGAAACTCATGTCCTTTGCGCAAACTACCGATTCCTTGATGCCGACCGCTTTCGACAGCGGCAGCCAGAACACGGAAAAGCCGTAAGCCATGCCAATACACAGGTGGATTGCCAACGCTGCGGGCGGCACCAGCCAACGGTTGAAGCCTGGACCTGCGATGGTCCGTTCCTTATCTAAAAATCCCACATTCCCCCCTGGAAATAAAAAAAGCTTATATGTACCATAGGTAATTACTTACATATAGTTTTATTTGAGAAATATTTTGTTTCCTTATATTTCCTCTATATATTTCCTATAAATATACAAAATATCACTAGTAGATGGCCTGCTCAATAGGCTATATTTTGCATAATGTATAGAGTCAAAATAAAGCCGCATTGGGAAATTTCGCGCGATGCAGAGTCGCCACTGGATACTGCTGTTTTATTGACATTACTTACGGCAATCCAGGAAACCGGCTCGATTGCCAATGCCGCCAAACAGACCGGCGGTTCTTACCGTCACGCCTGGGGCTTGTTACGTGCAGCAGAACAGATGTTCGGTCACCCACTGGTAGAAACCGGGCGCGGCCGCGGTAGCCGCCTGTTGCCGCTTGCAGAAAAACTGATCTGGGCTGATCGCCGCATCGCGGCGCGTTTGTCGCCGACACTGGAGACCCTGGCGTCCGAACTGGAAGGTGAGCTGAGCAAAACAGTAAGCTGCGGGCCGCCGATGATCCGCCTGAACGCCAGTCATGGCTTTGCCGTTGCGGCATTGCTGAATCAGCTGAATGAACGACGCCTGCCGGTGGAACTGCGTTATCGCAATAGCGCAGATGCGGTGGCGGCCCTGGCGCGGCAGGAATGCGACCTGGCCGGCTTTCACGTGCCGCTGGGAGAATTCGAAGAAGCATCGGTAGCCAGCTATCGCCAATGGCTGGATAAAGACAAACATTGCCTGGTTCACCTGGCGGTACGCAACCAAGGCTTGATGGTGGCGCCGGGTAATCCGAAAAAAATCGCCGGCTTATCCGACCTGACCCGATCCGGCGTACTTTTTGTCAACCGCCAACCGGGCTCCGGTACGCGCATGCTGCTGGAACTGATGTTGTCCAGGCAAGCGTTGTCGCCCACTGCCATCGACGGTTTCGAAACCGCAGAATTCACCCACTCCGCAATTGCCGCCTTTATCGCCAGCGGCATGGCCGATGTCGGTTTCGGCGTACAGACTGCGGCTCAGCGCTTCGGTCTGGATTTCATCCCGCTGGTGCGGGAGCGTTATTTCTTTGCCATATCCTGCAGCGCCATGAGCGACCCGCTGATGCAGCAAGTGATCAGCATCTTGCAATCAGCCTCGTTTCGCGAAATAGTTGACCAGATCAGCGGCTACGATGGCAGCGCCACCGGTCAGATCTTGTCGCTGTCGGAAGCGTTCAAGAGCCTGCAATAAAGTCGCCATTGCCGCCACACATCTATATAAATCATTGTTATTTACATAGATGAATCTAAAATAGCGGCTTACTCCAAACAATATTGATAAAATTGCAACTACATGCTCCGGCCAGAAAGCCGCACGTGGCCGCAACTCTTGAACGCTGGCTTTCGTTGCCGCGTTGCCGATATGAACTGGAACACATTACCCATCTTTACTGGAGAGACTCAATGAAACGCATTTTCAATCTGGGCCTGTGCGTACTCGCGCTGTCGTTGGCAGCTTGCGGCAAGCAGGAACCGAAAACGGCGGCAGCGCCTGCGCCGACTGTATATCTGGTCGGCGCCGAGGCGACTTTTGCGCCGTTCGAATACCAGAATGAACAAAAGGAAATCGTCGGCTTTGATGTCGATGTAATGAATGCAATCGCCGACAAGGGCGGTTTCAAGATCAAGTTCGTCAACACGCCGTTCGAAGGCATCTTCAATTTCCTGGCGCAGGGCGACCGCGATCTGCTGGCATCGGCAATCACGATTACCGATGAACGCAAGCAGACCGTCGATTTTTCCGAGCCCTACTTCGAAGCCAATCAACTGATCGTGGTGCCGAAAAATTCCACAGTCACGAAGTTTGCCGATTTGAAGAACATGAAAGTGGGCGTGCAAAGTGCAACCACCGGCGATGAAATCGTGCAAAAGGAATTGGGCAAGAGTAATCCCAACATCAAACGCCTGGAATCGGCGACCCTGGTCATGAAGGAACTGGAAGGCGGCGGCGTCGAGGCAGTCGTATCCGATAACGGCGTGATCAAGAATTACATCAAGAACAATCCATCCGAAGGTTTCCGCTTCATCACCGATCCGGCATTCCCTAAAGAGTACTACGGCATCGCAGTCAAGAAGGGCAACGCCGAGTTGCTGGCCAAGGTCAACAAAGGACTGGCGGCAATCAAGGCCGACGGCACTTACGACAAGATCTACGCCAAGTATTTTGCTGAATCGTCCAAATAAGCGCCGGGAGAAAATATGAAACAACGATATCTGCCGGCTCTGACTCTGGCGTTGGTATGTTCACTTGCCGTTCTGGCAGGTTGCGGCAAGAAGGATAACAACGCTGCGGCGACCACGGGCAACATTGAATACGTAGTTGGCGCCGACGGCGCATATGCTCCCTTCGCTTCCGAGAATGAACAGAAAGAACTGGTTGGCTTCGATGTCGAAATCATGAAAGCCGTGGCCGACAAGGCCGGCATCAAGATCCGGATCGTCAATACACCGTTCGACGGCCTGTTCAATGCCCTGTCCCAGGGCGACCGCGATATCCTGATTTCCACCATCACGATCAACGACCAGCGTCGTCAAACCATGGATTTCTCGGAACCTTACTTTGTGGCCAAGCAGCTGATCGTGCTGCCGTCGAATTCCAAAGTAGCTAAATTCGAAGATCTGAAATCTTTGAAGATCGGCGTTCAGAGCGCTACTACCGCTGACGAAGCGGCACAAAACCTGGTCGGCAAAAACAGCCCTAGCGTCAAACGCTTCGAGTCGATGCCGCTGGCGTTTCAAGAGCTGGAAGGCGGTGGCGTCGATGCCGTGGTCGGCGACAATGGCGTCGTCACCAATTTCGTGAAGAACAATCCGGGCAAGAATTTCCGCATCGTCAACGATCCGGCTTTCCCTAAGGAATATTACGGAATCGCGGTCAAGAAGGGCAATGCCGACTTGCTGGCCAAGCTGAATCACGGGTTGGAGCAGATCAAGGCGGATGGCACCCAGGACCGGATATACAAGAAGTATTTCGCGGACGAGAAGCTATAAATTCGATTATAAACTCAGCTAAAAATCCGACTTATTTTTGCGAGAGCACCATGAAAAAAATGTTACGCCGTTACCTGCCGCTATGCGCTCTGAGCATGAGCCTGCTGGCAGTGGGCGCCTGCAGTAAAAAGGAAGAAGCACCGGCGGCAGCTGCCAAACAAAACCTGTACGTGGTTGGGGTTGAATCAGCTTACGCGCCGTTTTCCGCTGAAAACGAAAAGAAGGAAGTGGTCGGTTTCGACATCGACTTGATGAAAGCGATTGCGGCAAAAATCGGCATCGAAGTGAAATTCGTTCCGACGCCGTTCGAAGGCATCTTCAATTTCCTCGCGCAGGGCGACCGCGATCTGCTGATTTCAGCCATCACGATTACCGATGAGCGCAAGCAGACTGTGGATTTTTCGACGCCGTATTTTGAAGCCAGCCAGTTGATCGCCGTCCCGCAAAACAACACCTCGGTCAAGCAGTTCAACGACCTGAAAAACATGAAAATCGGCGTGCAAAGCGCCACTACGGGTGATGAAGTGGTACAAAACCTGGTGGGAAAGAACAATCCGAGCATCAAGCGCTTCGATTCCACCACGCTGGCCTTGAAAGAACTGGAAAGCGGCGGCGTCGATGCCGTGGTGGCTGACGATCCGGTGGTGAGGAACTACATTACCAACAATCCGTCCGCCAGCTTCCGCGTAGTAAGCGATGCCGGCTTTCCGAAAGAGTACTATGGCATTGCGGTACGCAAGGGGAATACCGAGCTGCTGGCCAAAATCAATCAAGGCCTGGCAGCTGTCAAAGCTGACGGCAGCTTTGACAAAATCAATGCAAAGTACTTTGGCGGCAGCAAATAAGCAGCAAGTAAATAGTTGAAAATCCCCCGCAGACCGCCTGTTTTTTGGCTGTCTGCGGCAACTACGGTATAATTTTGCGCTAATTTTTAGTATCTTCTTGCATAGCCCGGATCGCCAACCAGCCGGGTTACGCGTCCATTCAGCCCGTCACACCGTTTCTTCTCAACAATACTTATGGATTTTCGCTGGAGCATCATACAAGGCTACGCGCCGCTATTCGTCAAAGGCTTCTTCATGACGCTACAGGTCGCCGTGATCAGTATCGTCATCGGCACCATCCTGGGCTTATTGCTGGGCATGCTACGTTTGGCGGATGTCAAACACGGCCCATGGAAATGGCCGCTCCGCGTGCTTAAAGGGCTGGCCAGCTTCTATGTCGCCTTCTTCCGCGGCACTCCGCTGTTCGTGCAGATCCTGCTGATCCACTTTGCAGTGATGCCGGTGCTGATCCATCAAGACAACGGCCTGCTGATCTCCGGTGAGCTGGCGCGCACCATCAAACAGGATTACGGCGCCTTCATCTCCGGTGTCGTGGCCTTGTCGTTGAATGCCGGTGCGTATATTTCCGAGATTTTCCGCGCTGGTATCCAGTCGATTGATCGTGGCCAGACGTATGCGGCATCCAGCCTCGGCATGGGTTACAAACTGACCATGCGTTATGTGGTGCTGCCGCAAGCGTTTCGCCGCATGCTGCCGCCGCTTGGCAATGAAGCGATCACGCTGCTCAAGGACTCATCGCTGGTGTCGGCCATCGGCCTGGCCGAGCTGGCTTACGCTGCAAGGACCGTGGCCGGTGCCTATTCGCGCTATTGGGAGCCATACATCACGATTTCCGTGGTCTATTTCGCCATGACCATGTGCCTGGCTATGTTGGTTGGCCGGCTGGAAAAGAAATACGCGGCGCCGCATCACCGTTGATTGCACGCCGGCTATTTCCATGATCTGGTAGGGTGGGCACGCATTTGTGCCCACGCGTGATCCACTTCACGTACACGTCTGTTTCGGCAGCGCATGGGCATGCACTCCGGTTATCGCGGTCACGCGTGGGCATTCATGCCCACCCTACGGTTGCCTTGGCGTGAATTATAGGTGCGCTCTTATTTAGTCAATTTCGGACAACCGTCCGTCCACTGTCAGCAACGCCGTTCGCAAGCGCTTATCCGCAAACACCGGCTGCGCCGCTTGCCGGTATGTGCGCAGCTGAGTCGTATACGCCGCGCGTTCGCTGTCGAGCAGATTGCGTTTGTAATCCAGGATCCACACCTCATCGTCAAAGATCACCACCCGGTCGAAACGCAGCACGACGTTATCGGCGATGATTTCCATTTCATTGCGGGCGTGCAAATGTAAGGCTGGATTAAAGAAATGCGCCAGATCGGCCTGCCCCAGAATGGTCTGGGCCTGATGTCTGATCAGCTTTGCCAACGCTAGCGGACACGGTAGCCAGCGCGCAATTGTCTCGGCATCCGGCAGCAGCACCGGCCATTGACCATGCTGGGTGACTCGTTCCAGCAATCCGTGCAACGCGATACCTTCAGCTATCGCCTGATTATCGAAAGTGGCAGCGACTGCTACCACCGGCGGCGGCAATTGCGGAGGATCGAATATTTCCTGCTCAAATCTTTGTGCACCATCGACGACAGCAGCAGCTTCTGCTACTGCATCGAAACTGGCTTCAGGAACATGTTCAAGCCGTGCGTACCAACTGTCATCCGTCACGCCGCCGCTTCTGCCTGCGACGCCGCTAATGATCAGCAACTGCTTGGCGCGGGTGGTAGCTACGTACAACAGGTTCCAGTCTTCCTGCGTCTTGAAACCTTCTTCTGCCGCAAACAAAGGATCGCGCGCAGCGCCGCGCTCGGCGCTGCTGCCGAACGCGGAAAAGTGCTGCGGCGCTTCCGCGTCTTGCGGCCAGTCGCACAGGATACCGTAGTCGTCGCGGGCAGGTTTGCTGTGGTTGGCGTCCAGCAGCACCACTACCGGTGCTTCCAGTCCCTTGGCGCTATGTACAGTCAGTATCCGTACTGCATCGGTCGCGGCATCGATACTGGCTTCGTCAGGCGCATCGCCGCCGGCGGCGTTTTGCAAGCTGCGCAAGGCATCGATAAATTTCGGCAGGCTGGGATAGCGGCCCGCATCCATATTCAGTGCAAGTTCGACGAAGGTTTCGATGTTGCCGATGGCCTGGCTACGCGACAAAGGCGTCGCGGCTTGCGCATAGCGGGCCAGCAATTGGCCTCGGTGCAAGATAACATCGAGCAGATCGTGCACCGGCAAACGTGGTGCAGCCTGCAGCCAATCTTCCAGCAGAACACTAGCGCGTTGCAGCGCCGGCGCGGCGTCATGCTCCAGCGCAGCAGCCCGCAGACGGGGCCACCAACCTCGTTCGGTGCGTTGCGCCAGACCGATCAGATCATTATCGCTGGCGCCGAAGATCGGCGATTTCAATACATGGCCCAATGCCCGCGCATCGTCAGGTGTGATCAGGAAAGTCAGCAAGGCAATCAGATCGGAGATTTCCAGCGACTCCAGCAGGCCGCCGCGCTTGTCGGACATGAACGGTATGCCGGCTTCGCGCAGCGCGCTTTCGTAAGCGCCGAGATGACTGCGTTTCTTAACCAGCAACATCACGTCCGACCACTGTATTTTGCGGCTACCCTGCTCCTGAAGCACTACCAGTTCTTGCCTGGCGCGCCATAAAGCTTGCGCCAGTTGCCTGCCCTCGTCGCGGCGGCGCGCATCTTCCGATTCTTCACGTGCGGTCGTCAAGGGATTACGCAGGCCCTGCGGCGCCTCCGCTGCCTCATCGCCGGCTTGCCGGATCAACGGCAAACGCCACACAACGCCGCCGACTTCGCCCAATGTGGTTTGTGCTGAGAACAAGGGGTTGGCGTAGAAGCTGGCGTTCAACACATCGACAATCGCGCTGGCGTTGCGCCTGGTCTGATTGGCTTGCAACACCGTGGCGCCCTGCTCTTGCAATAACTTACGCGCGGCTTCGAACACGCGCGGCTCGGCGCGGCGGAAACGATAGATCGATTGTTTCGGATCGCCGACCACAAACACGCTCGGCTGGCCGGCATCTTCGCCATAGGCGTTCAACCAGGCGCGCACGATGCTCCACTGCAGCGGATTGGTGTCTTGAAATTCGTCCAGCAGGATATGCTTGTAGCGGCTGTCGAGCCGGCTTTGCAGATAGGCCGCGCTTTCCGGATTGGTCAGCAAGCGGTAGGCTTGCCATTCCAGGTCGGCGAAATCGAATACACGCTGCTCTGCCTTGAGCGCCTGATAGCATTCCAGATAGGCATTGCCAACGCTGAACAGATGCTGGTTCAAACTGATTACGGTACGTTCGTAACTGCGCTTGCGCAGCAACTTAAGCGCTTCCCCGGTCGCAAAAAATTCTGCTTCGAAGGCATCAAGGGCATTGCCGCCCAGGCTGTTTTCCAGTGCCTTCAGAAAATCCTTGGTTTTGCCGTTACTCCGCGGCTTGCCTGCGTCATCGAAGAACTGATTACAGAGCGCATCGAAATTGCCTACTGCCGCGCCCGCGGTCAGTGCCATTTCAATCGCGGTCGCGCGTTTCTGGTTGGTCGCCGAACCCTGCCCAAGTAACCAGGCAATCTGCTTCACCTGAGATAATAATTTCTCGTCGTCCCACAAGGACAGGCGGGCGTCGACTTCGGCATCTTCGCCGCACATTTCACGCAGCCATTCCATCGGCGCATCCACACCCTGCTGGATTACCGCCCACCACTCGGCGCGCTTATCGAGGAAAGCGTTCAATAATTTCCTGGTACTGAAATCGCCAACCAGCTGATATAGCGTCAGCAAATCCTGCTTGACCTGGCTATTATCTTCATCGTTCAGCGATTGCATGAAACGCAGATAAGCATCGGCCTGCAACTCGCCGGTTTTCTCTGTCAACGCGTAGCCGTGCGGCACCCCCGAAGCCAGCGGCGCAATTTTCAGCAGACGTGCGAACCAGCTATGAAAAGTATCGATAGATAAACTTTGCGGACTGGCCAGCACGCGCTCGTACAGATTGCGTGCTGCAGGCAATACCTGGGTCATGGCTTGTGGCGCGATACCGCGCTCCAGCAGCAAGTTGCGCACTTTGGCATCCGGCTGCAGGGCCAGATCGTGCAACAGTTCCAGCAACCGTTCGCGCATTTCCTGCGCGGCCTTGCGGGTAAAGGTAATCGCCAGCAGCTCGGATGGTGCGGCGCCGGCCAGCAACAGGCGCAACATGCGCGCCACCAGCAACCAGGTTTTACCGCTGCCGGCACACGCTTCCACCACCACCGAATGTTGAGGATCGCAAGCGGCATTGGTAAAACCCTGTGCGTCGACCACTTCGCCATTCATCCGATAAGCGCTCGGTAGCGCGATTTGCACAGGCTCGGTCATTCCCATGCTCCCTTGCGACACAGGCCGCGTACATCGCAATACTGGCATACCGATGCGACACCGTTGGCAGGCAGGCCGACGCCGCGCGCAATCGCTTCCACATTGATCGTAATCTGTGCGGCCAAAGCGCGTTGCGCTTCGTCATAATCAGGTGCGCTCACATCACCGACCTTGTCTTTGGTAGTTTCCAGCGCGACGTAGTGCGCCGCCGCAACCGGTCGGTCCGACAGCAAACCGTAGAAGGCCAGTTGATGATCTTCATGGTCTTTGAGTTTCTTATTCAGCACGAGCTGGTTGTTGGTCTTGTAATCCAGTACCGCACGTTCCCCGGCATCGTTCTCGTCGATCCGGTCAATCCGCCCATGCAGGGTCAGGTCGCGGTCTGCCAGCGGCATCGGCTTTTCATACGCCTGTTCGCCAAACACAAAACGCCAGCCTTGGGCTTCGTGCTCATTGGCCCAGATGACATAAGCAGAAATGACTTTTTGCCAGCGCGAGTAGTAACCCAGGGCTGCGGCATTTTTGGCTATGACTTCGTCGAATAATTTTTTTGAAATATCCACCAGCAACGCTTCGCGCTGATCTGCCGGACGTGGCTGATCACGCAGGGTTTCGTGATAGGTTTCCAGGATTTCATGCAGCCAGCCGCCGTAGTCACGCTTTTCCGGCAGATCGGACAGCTCATCCAGCGACGCCAGGCCCAACATGCGCCGGGCAAAAAATTGATACGGGCATTGAATAAAACTGTTGTAAGCACTGGCTGACAGACGGCTTGGTGTCAACTGCGGCGCTGCCGGCCTCGGCATGATTGACAGTGTCGCCTGCAAGGTTTGTGCAGCAATCTCCGCCCGCGTTTCAGTCAGTGCAGGCGCGGCATTACGCGCCAAGGTCAGTTGCAAGCGCTGGATCCATGGGCTGACCGGGTTCGGTTCACCATCCTTGTGCGCCTGCCAGGACAGCACTACCTGCGGATTCATCGCCAGCAATTCGACCACGTCGCGCAATTGCTGGCGCTGCCGGCTCTCGCGTGTCGCTAGGCCCAGCTCACGCCTGACGGTATTGGCAAAGAACAGCGTCTCTTGCGGTTGCGATGGCAGGTGGTCGGCGTCGGCGCCAACCATCAGCACCGCATCGAATGAGCGCAAGCGGGCGCCATTCAACGGCAGCATCACTACCCGGCGGTCATTGATGGCGCTGATGAAACTGGTGTCGTCGAGCTGCAGATTGACCAGCGCGCGCCATTCCGGAAAAGAGAATAGCGCAGCATAATCTTGACCCAGCGCATTCGCCGGTGGCGCAATATGCTGCAACAGCTGCAAGATCTGCTGGCCCGCCGAATCCGCGCTGAGCGCCGACGCGATGCCCAAGCTATCCAATGCCGAAGTGGTGGTAGCAATCCAATCGCGTAAATTCTTGCGACCGCTGAACAATGCTGCCTGCTGCGCGAGCAACGCTACCGTCTTTTGCTCCGTGGGCGCCGCATTCAACGCATTGATCACCGCGCGCCACTCGCCGAGCACGTTGGCGCGCCGCAGCAGCAATTCTATTTTCATCACCAGTGCCGACTTGTTGGCGACGCTGTCCTGCGCCTCATGCAACAAATCCCTGGGCGCTTCGTTCAATACAAACGGCGACTTCAGCAAATCCAGCAAGGCGGTGGTTTCGCCGCGCGCAGCGACAACATCGAACCAGGCGGCAATGGCGGAGGCAGCGCGCGTAGTCGATAACTTCCAGCCGGTTTCATCGGCCACATGAATTTGCGCACGTTCCAGCAAGGCGCGAATCCGCCGGGCCACTACCCGGTCCTGCGCCACAATCGCCAGATTGGTTTTGCCTGACCGCAGCCAGTCGATCACCATTTGCGCGCCCTGCACCGCTTCGTCTTCGACACTGCTGGCGGCGCACAATTGCATCTCGGCCGGTAGCGCAAGATCGCTGGCTGCGATGTCGGTGCGTTCTTCGTTGGTTGCGACTTCCACCATCTCCGGCCACGCCATTGTGTAAGTCGGCAGTATTGCCTGCGCACGCCAGTCCAGCGTCATCGTAACCACCCGTTGACGCATGGCATAGGCGTCGAGAAAAGCCTGCTCCAAAGGCTCCGGCGCTACCGAACTGATCCAGATCAGCGGCTGGCTGGCGCTTTCCGCTATTTGCAGCATTTGCGCGAAGCGTGCCGCTATCGCATCGTCGGCATCCAGCTGGCTTTTCCAGATCGACCACACCAGCTGCGTCTCGTCCGACAATAATTTACGCGCATCCGGCGACAATTGTTCCAGCGCGCTTTGCCAGCGCTGTTCCGGATCACTGGCAGCATCGGCATGCAGCCCGGGTAATAAAGCCTGGGTCAGCTCATCTGATAGCGCTAACAGCGTTTGTGCCAGCGGCAGCAGATCGGTATTGCGACGCGCGGTAAATAATTTTTTCAGCCAGCCGTGCTGGCGCAACTCAGCATACAAACGCATCAGCCGTTCGCTGGCGGGCAGCACATTCGGCAACGGTGGCAACGTCATCAACCAGCCGGACAAGGTAAAGAATTGCGGCGGCACGAAAGTCCCGCCTAATTCCGCAGCGATCGCTGCTTTCAACGGCTGCGCATGAGCGAAAGTCGGCAGCACCACGCGCCAGCGGGCGAAATCGCGCTGGCCGCGATCACCGCTATCCTCGCGGCAGGCCGCCAGCAATGCACGTGCCGCAGCCGGCCAGAAGTTGGCAGATGGCACAAGTTTTATGGATTCTAGGGACATGTGGCTCACTGGATGGACGGGACCCGCCGGTCGGCTACGAGAATTGGCACTCTCGCATTTTTGCAACAATTAGCCCTCATTTTATGCGAGGCCTTGAAAAAATAAGCTCGAAATAATTACATCGCCCACACTTTTTATAAAAATCGGTTATTATTTAGTGAATATCCCGCCGCAACACCTCTTACCACACCCACAAAAACTTGAATTCGCGCACGGCATCCCCACTTATTAAATAGAATAGGGAACGCCGATGGCAACCACCAAGCAGGAATGGTAAGTAGTCTTGGCACACATTGATTCTTTTTTCCCTCACACTGAGGAAACCATGAGCGAACACATTAAACATACTTCCGACGCATCCTTTGAAGCAGATGTACTTAAATCGGACAAACCGGTCCTGGTCGATTTCTGGGCTGAGTGGTGCGGTCCTTGCAAGATGATTGCCCCTATCCTGGAAGAAGTCGCCAAGGAATACGGCGACAAGCTGCAAATCGTCAAGCTGGACGTTGATGCCAACCAGGCAGTGCCTGCCAAGCATGGCATCCGTGGCATTCCGACCTTGATCCTGTTCAAGAACGGCGTTCCTGCGGCACAAAAAGTCGGCGCGCTGGCCAAAGGCCAACTCACTGCATTCATTGATTCGAACCTATAATAACAACCGCGGCGATGCGCCCGCATCGCCGCTTGTGTTTTACTAACGACACCACGCAGTTCCCTCCCCCACCCAATACTTCCCATCCCGGGACACTCATACCTATGCATTTATCTGAATTAAAGGCGTTACACGTCTCCGCCCTGCTAGAAATGGCAATCGGCCTGGACATCGATAACGCGGCGCGATTGCGCAAACAAGAACTGATGTTCGCGATCCTGAAAAAGCGCGCGAAATCAGGAGAACAGATTTTTGGCGATGGCGCCCTCGAAGTACTGCCTGACGGCTTTGGTTTCCTGCGCTCGCCCGACGCCAGCTACATGGCGTCCACCGACGACATTTACATTTCGCCTTCGCAAATCCGCCGTTTCAATCTGCATACCGGCGATTCGATCGAAGGTGAAGTGCGTACGCCGAAAGACGGCGAACGCTATTTCGCACTGGTCAAGGTCGACAAGGTCAACGGCGAATCGCCGGAAGCGTCGAAACACCGCATCCTGTTTGAAAACCTGACGCCACTGCACCCGAACAAACCGCTGCCGCTGGAACGCGACATGCGCGGCGAAGAAAACATCACCGGCCGTATCATCGATATGATCGCGCCTATCGGCAAAGGCCAGCGCGGCCTGCTGGTGGCGTCGCCGAAGTCGGGTAAATCGGTCATGCTGCAGCACATTGCGCATGCCATCACGACTAACCATCCTGACACCGTGATGATCGTCCTGTTGATCGACGAACGTCCGGAAGAAGTGACAGAAATGCAGCGCTCGGTGCGCGGCGAAGTGGTTGCATCCACTTTCGACGAACCGGCCACACGTCACGTACAAGTCGCCGAAATGGTGCTGGAAAAAGCCAAGCGCCTGGTGGAAATGAAAAAAGACGTGGTGATCCTGCTAGACTCGATCACCCGCCTGGCACGTGCCTACAACACCGTGATCCCTGCTTCCGGCAAGGTCCTGACCGGCGGTGTCGACGCCAACGCGCTGCAACGTCCGAAGCGTTTCTTCGGCGCCGCCCGTAACATCGAAGAAGGCGGTTCGCTGACCATCATCGCTACTGCCCTGATCGAAACCGGCAGCCGCATGGATGACGTGATCTACGAAGAGTTCAAGGGTACCGGCAACATGGAAGTGCATCTGGAACGCCGCCTCGCCGAGAAGCGCGTTTATCCATCGATCAACCTGAACAAATCCGGCACCCGCCGCGAAGAATTGCTGATCAAGCCTGACCAGCTGCAAAAAATCTGGGTACTGCGCAAGCTGCTGTACAGCATGGATGAAATCGAAGCGATGGAGTTCATCCTCGACAAGATGAAGTCGACCAAGAATAACGCCGAGTTCTTCGACATGATGCGACGCGGCGGCTAATCGGCCTCGACCCCGGCCCGTTTCGGTTGAAATCCATCTCAATCGAAAATAAAAAAAGTCTGACCTGCGCAAGCACGTCAGATTTTTTTTGTCGTAAGGTCGGCGCATTTGTTATTTCTGACATTACTAATCTCGGATCTGTAAAAAAGCCTTTTTTTACGGCAGAAAATCGTGATTTACAGCAAGGATTGCGGGCTGATTGATAAGGTGTAGACTGATCGAGCTCACCGGTTAAATGCCATTCTTCCGAACCTAAAATTTTCGCGACAACACACCATGGCCACGACTCAATCCAGCCCATCGAAATTCGGCACCGTTCTGCGGGTTACCAGCGGTAACTTCATGGAGATGTTCGATTTCTTCCTATTCGGCTTTTACGCGACCTACATTTCAAAAACCTTTTTCCCGGCCGGCGATGAATTCGCTTCGCTGATGCTGACTTTCATGACTTTCGGCGCGGGCTTCCTGATGCGCCCCCTGGGCGCAATCATTCTTGGCGCCTATGTCGACCGGGTTGGCCGCCGCAAGGGTCTGATCACTACCCTGGCACTGATGGCGGTCGGCACCATGCTGATTGCCTTCGTACCGGGTTACGCCACCATCGGCTATGTGGCGCCGCTGCTGGTATTGATCGGCCGCTTGCTGCAAGGATTTTCGGCAGGGGTTGAACTGGGCGGCGTCTCGGTCTATTTGTCGGAAATGGCAACGCCCGGCAACAAGGGCTTCTATGTCAGCTGGCAATCGGCCAGCCAGCAAGTGGCGATCATCGTCGCCGCGGCGATCGGTTTCGGCCTGCAAGTGTGGCTGCAGCCCGCGCAAATCGCCGACTGGGGCTGGCGCGTGCCGTTCTTTGTCGGCTGCATGATTGTGCCGGTGCTGTTCGTGATTCGCCGCTCCCTGCAGGAAACCGAGGAGTTCATGGCGCGCAAGCACAAACCGGCAGTGCGCGAAATCCTGCGCTCCATGGTGGATAACTGGGGCCTGGTGGTTGCCGGCATGATGCTGGTATCGATGACTACCGTGTCGTTCTACCTGATCACCGTCTACACGCCGACTTTCGGCAAGAGCGTATTGAAACTCACCACCATCGACGCGCTGGTGGTTACCTTCTGCGTCGGCGTTTCGAATTTCATCTGGCTGCCAGTGATGGGCGCCCTGTCAGACCGCATCGGCCGCAAGCCGCTGCTGCTGACATTTACCATACTCACCATCCTGACTTCTTATCCAGCCTTGTCGTGGCTGGTGGCCGACCCGACCTTCCAGAAGATGCTGATGGTGGAACTCTGGCTGTCATTCCTGTACGCCAGTTATAACGGCGCCATGGTGGTGGCCCTGACCGAGATCATGCCGGTCGAAGTGCGCACTGCGGGCTTTTCCCTGGCCTACAGCCTGGCAACGGCGATTTTTGGCGGCTTTACCCCAGCCATCGCAACCGGCCTGATTGAGTACACTGGCGATAAGGGCGCACCTGGCATGTGGATGACTGCCGCAGCAATATGTGGCTTAATTGCAACACTATATTTGTACCGCAAAAGCGGCAATCAAAAAATGGTGCCTGCATAGAACAAAAACCAGCCCCAGCCTGGGTGAATCCTCTACTCGCCCAGGCCGTTATCAAAAAACAAAGTAAAAATCAGTTCTGAAATTCCCCAAGGCACTGATTTCATTCGTTTTTTCCATTTCGCAACCGGATTTACCGAGTTTTATTGTATAATTCGCGGTTTTCCACCCCCGGCAAGTGATCGACAATCGGGTCAAGAAGCAAGACGACCGACGAAGTGATTGATTGGCTACCACTCAATAGAGGCAATTATGAAAGACGGCATTCACCCAAATTACCGCGAAGTTCTTTTCCACGACGTTTCGAACGATTTCAAGTTCGTGACCCGTTCGACTATCCAGACTCGCGAAAACATCACTCACGAAGGTAAAGAATATCCTTTGGTGAAGATTGAAGTTTCGTCGGAATCGCATCCGTTCTACACCGGTCAACACAAAATCGTCGACACCGCCGGTCGCGTTGACAAGTTCCGTAAGAAATTCGGTACTGTCGGCTCCAAGACTTCGATCGCAAATACTTAATTCGATCGCATGTTTAAAAAGGCAGCTGCGGCTGCCTTTTTTTGTTTATCGGGATTGGCAGCAACGCAGAATCCATCGCCGACCGCTGCAGTGCGCCAACTCTTTGATAAATCATAAAGAAGTGGTTATTTCCTTGAGAATATCAAGAACAAAAATTACGCTCAGTAATAGCGAAGTAACCCGCTATCCGGCACAATACCCAGCAATTCAACATTGATCAGACGCCATTGTGATGAAGCCCGTCCGCCTTCCTGCCTCCGCCACCAGCGCACTGCCACGCTGGGGCCTGTGGGCGCTGGGATTGCTCTATATCTTGCCCGGCCTGATCGGACGCGATCCGTGGAAAAATGAAGACGCATCCGCCTTCGGCATCGCCTGGACCATGGCCCATGGCGGCATCGCCGACTGGCTGATGCCGAACATCGTCGGCCTGCCCATGCCAGGTGAAAGCCCGCTGACTTACTGGATAGGCGCAATCTGCATCAAATTATTCGGCGGGTTGCTGGGCGATCCGCTCGCGGGCCGATTGCCGGCAGTCGGATTTTTCCTGGTCGGTTCGCTATCGGTCTGGTATGCCACTTATTTGCTGGGACGACGCAGCGAAGCGCAACCGCTCAGACTGGCATTCGGTGGCCAGCCGGAACCCGCCGATTTTGGCCGCACCCTGGCCGACGGCGCATTCCTTATTTATCTCGGCAGTCTCGGTTTACTGTTGCAAAGTCACGAGCCAACCGCCAAGAATTTGCAAGTTTCACTGGTGGCTTTTTCCATCTATATTGCGGTGCGGCTGTTTGAGGCACGCAGCCTGCGTAGTGCGGCCATGCTCGGCCTCAGCTTCGGCCTGCTGATCCTGACCCGCGGCTGGCTGGTGCCGATGGCATTGCTGTGCGGCTTGCTGACACTGGCTTTTATCCGGGAAAAAGCCATCGCCAGGGATTTGCTGCTGATGACATTACCCGTCACGTTGGCGGTTGCGGCCACCTGGTTCGTCGCCAGCTGCGTGCTATTGCCAGGTGCAATGGATCGCTTCGTCGCCTGGGAAATTTTCAATCTGCGACAACTGAGCTGGCCGACCTGGACCGCATTATCGTATTACTTTAAATACGGCATCTGGTTTGCATGGCCGGCATGGCCTTTCGCCGGCTGGGCGGTATATGCGTGGCGCCAGCAACGCTCGACTTTGCATATCGCATTGCCTCTCGCATTTTTCATCAGCCTGACGATCGTGCTGTTGCTCAATCCGCATCCTGAAGAAGGCATTTTGCTGCCCTTGCTGCCGCCGCTGGTGATTCTGGCCGCATTCGGCTTGCCGACCATGAAGCGCGGCGCCATCAACGCGGTGGACTGGTTCTCTGTGATGACCTTGACCGCCTGCGCGGCATTTATCTGGCTGGCCTGGATCGCCAAGGAAAGCGGCTGGCCGGCACAGATTGCCAAGAATGTCTACAAACTGGCGCCAGGCTTTAAACCCGAGTTCAATCTGATCGCGCTGGTAATCGCCCTGCTTGGCTCGGTATTCTGGATTTTGCTGGTGAACTGGCGCCTGTCACGCCGGCCGGCGGTCTTGTGGCGCGCCGTGGTGCTGTCCTCAGGCGGCGTGATTCTCTGCTGGCTGTTGCTGACCACCTTGTGGATGCCATGGATCAATTACAGCAAAAGCTACGCCGGAGTGGCCGCGCAAATCGATCAGCACCTGCCTGCAGTCAAACAATGCGTGGATACCAACGTGGGCCCGGCGCAGCGCGCATCGTTTGCCTATTTCGGTAGCATCCCGTTTGGCGAAAATGGCCAGCCCCATTGCGATTTCCTGCTGTATCAAGACAACATCTCGGTCAAATCCGACGATGCGATCTGGCGCGAATTCAAGGGTAACTGGCAACTGCTGTGGACCGGCCGCAGGCCGTCGGATCGCGATGAGCGTTTCCGCCTGTATCAGCGGGTCGGTAAGTAATCTTATCTATTTGTCCGATCTTGTAAGAAGGATGGCGGTAGCTAATATCTCCGGAGAAAAATAGATTCATGCAGAAAGGCTATTGATCGCTCCGCAGAAATCAGTCATAATAGCGGACGCGTTGCCGAGATGGCGGAATAGGTAGACGCACGGGACTCAAAATCCCGCGCTGGAGACAGCGTGCCGGTTCGATTCCGGCTCTCGGCACCAAAATGAATACGCTCCTGCATAGGAGCGTTTTTCATTTCTGCCAAAGAATAAGTACCAGTAATTAAGCAGCAGCTATTACCTTCAGCAATACCACGCCGTACCCTTCCCTTTTTTATACCCAGAATTGTCCTGATAATTTCCCGCACCAGTCAAGATGCCGGGGACTGCGACGTAATGTTGCATACCCGTCTGGTCAAAAAAAATCGGAATGCGCCGAAGTACGCATCCCGATGTATTTTCTGCCTAAGCGCCAAACCCGATTGCCGGGCCCGATATTGCCGTCGTTATTTCTTGCTAGTCTTGCTGCCGCCGAAATTGCCGCTATCCAGTACGGTTTGCTGTGCTTCCAGTGTACGAATACGGTTTTGCAAACCCTGCAACTCGCTGCGTGCCGTTTGCTGTTTGCTGCTTAGCAGCTGCGCTTGCTGACGTGCCTGATCCTGTTGGACCGAGACATTCTGCTCTTGCTGCTGCTGAACCACCAGATCGTTTTGCAAGGCGTTCAGTCTGGTTTCCTGAGCCGCAATAAGCTGCTCGGTGTATTGCTTCTCTGCTTCCAGCTTGATGCGGCGGATATCTACCTCAGCCAGTTTCTCGGTCTGGCCGACGAAACTCTTGTAGACCTGCTCGGCCTGCG
Organism: Collimonas sp. OK607; assembly: GCF_900111995.1. Taxonomy (GTDB): domain Bacteria; phylum Pseudomonadota; class Gammaproteobacteria; order Burkholderiales; family Burkholderiaceae_D; genus Collimonas. Next base: position 185,987 of record NZ_FOKF01000003.1, on the reverse strand, counting down.
TTTCCGACATGGTTTTCACGACGCGCCAGAAATTCTTTTGTTGGAACAATGCGACATAATAGGTACGGGTATCCGGTTTGAACAACTGGCTAGCGCCGTAGTTACCGTTATAGGTCGTACGCAATTCGCTCACACCCTGGCTCTGCATCAATTGCTGCAACTCGCTGATGGTGCTGTTGGCGCTGTTGGTGGCACTAATCGCAGACTTGGCAGCAACAGTGGCCGGAGTAGTTGAAACTGCTGTCGGCGCGGGGCTTGCTGTAGATGATTGCGCCAGTGCGTTGACCGACAAACCTGCAATGAGCATTCCGAGTCCTAAACCGCGGACTGCTTTGCATACATTCACTTTCATCCCCTGATTCCTTCGCTAACATTAGTTTTGTCGGTATGAGTTACAGCTAGTAGACAATTTTATCTGTAATCCTGTTGTTGCTGGGCACTGTTTTTAGTTAAACCAACGCTGTTGTTATTTTGTCACGCCATCATACCCAATTATTCGGTCTCACCGATAGCTTCGGTGTCCGCAATCTGGAATTTGCGCATTTTTTCCCACAACACCTTACGGCTGATGCCCAATGCATGCGCGGTATCCTGGCGTCGCCAGCCGTTGGCATCCAGCATGGAAAGAATCCTGCTGCGTTCGGCCAGATCCCATTTTTTCCGTACCGCGGTCAGGTCGGTGCCCTCGTTCACCCTCTCCATGGTGCCCAGTTTGTCGAACACGCGATCGATGCGGACACGATCCCAGACGCCCAATTGGCGATAGATGATGCCAACCCGCTCAGCCACGTTGCGCAGTTCACGCACGTTACCCGCAAATTTCGCTTCTGCCACCAGTTCCAGCAGCCAGTCCGGCGGTTGCGGGATCTGATCGTAGGTCTGCGCCAGCAGCGTGTTGAAAATCGCGATCTTGTCGATTCTGCCGCGTTCTTCCAGATTAGGAACGCGCAGCTCAATTACGGCCAGCCGATAATACAAGTCGGCGCGAAACATGTCTTGCTGCACCTGCTCGCGCAAATTGCGATTGGTCGCCGCCACCAGACGGAAATCCAGTTTGACCTCAGTTTGTGAACCAAGCCTGGTGACCGTGCTTTGCTCCAGCACGCGTAATAGCTTGACCTGCTGGTACAACGGCAAATCGCCGATCTCGTCGAGGAACAAGGTGCCGCCATCGGCCTGTTCGAAATAACCTTTGTGCGCCAGCAAGGCGCCGGTGAACGCACCTTTGGCGTGCCCGAAAAACAGCGATTCGAACAAACCGTCCGGAATGGCGCCGCAGTTGACGGCCACAAACGGCCCGTGGCGGTAACGGCCGTGCCGTTGATGCAAAAGCTGCGCGATGCGTTCCTTGCCGACCCCGGTCTCGCCGATAATCAACACGCTGGATTCGCAATCGGCGAAAGCTTCAGCCTCGGCCACCAGCATCTGCATGGATTCGGACTGCGCAATCAGCGGCTGTGGCGCACGATCGGCGCTGGCGCTGGCGTGCAGCTCGGAGGCCAGGCGGAACACCAGCTTGCGCAATTCGGCGCAGGTAAAATCGAGCATCAGGATATGCGAATATTCGACCGGATACACGCGCGGATTGGCAGTGCGCCCGACTTCGGCCACCCAGATCACCGGCATACCATGCGATTTCTGCCAGGCGTCGATAGAAAATTCGGCATGCTCGATCACCGTCACCGAAATCACCGCCAACGACGGCCGCGACGACACCTGATCACGCGTCACCGGCAAGCCGTCGGCACGAATCACTTCAATATCGAAACTCGCCAGACATTGCGAAATCCGGTCGGCAATATCCGAATTGCCTTCCCATACGTATATGTCGAGACTTTCTTGCAAAGGTTTGTTTTGCATGGTCATTTCTTTTCAGTCTTCGCAGATCAAAATCGCACAGGCTGGACGATTTGGTGTGCGCCGTTTTTTGTCATCACAGTATTCTCATCATATAGCTCAATAGACCAGTTTCACGTTGCCGCAGCTGATGGAAGACAAGTTCAGCGTACTCTGACCAACGCCGATTCCCAATGCTGAGAACAACGTATCGAGTACACCGCCAACAGCTGCCAACACCGGGTTTAACACAGCGCCCAAAGTCATCAGCAATGGGTTCAGCAGGCTAAGAATTCCTCCAAAAGAAAAACTTTTTGATGTGATAATTCCTCCTAAGGTCGTGCTTAAGGAGGAACCAACAGTCTGGCTGCTAGGGCCGTTTGGGGAAACGCCTGGAGGTGGCGGTGGATACAACGGCACTGTTTGAGATTGAGTTGTCGGCAATGTGTTGATGCCGAGAGTCACCAAGGGAAATACCGTCACCTGATTTGTGGGGTCAGTTATATCAGGACACGACCCTGGCTGACTCATGGCATTCTGCCCCTTTGCCAGACAAACTTGTGCTACCCCTGTTGTCACATTGAATTTCGCGCTTTGCGGCGCACTGCATCGCACGCTGTCGAGCTGGGCAATGCCTGGAGCAACGTCAATGAAAAGAGGAAGATTAACCAAACCCAGCAACGCGTTCACGTTGAGCGCCAGCCGAACCTGGGCCGACTTTGCTACTGCACTTTTTGGGGAGCCGACAGCCATCTGTGGCGGTTCAATCACTCTTAATTGCAGCCCGACCTGGCCCAAGGGACCGAGGTCTACATTGGCGCCAAGATTAATCAGGTTATTTCCGTTAGCGAGTTGAAGGGTCCCTATATTTAATAAATCAAGGACATTGATCTGTGCGCTCAACGCTGCTACTCCGTCAGCTGGATTCAGTTTCAAAATATCGCCAATTTTGAACTGAATCGCGCTCAATGGTCCAGAAGTCAACTTCACGAGGTCTTTATTGATAGCGGCAATATCAAGGTTTGTCGGCGACGCAGCTGACAGAGCCTGTATGCTCGCACTGACAAGTTGCCCCAACGATACCTTAGCATTTATTACTTGATCAATGCTACCGACATTCAGGCCCATATTGGCAAGCACCTTCAGCAATGAAACCTGCGCTCCAAGCAGTCCTTTATACGAGGCTAGAGACAAGCAAATATTACTTCCTAGAAGACCGTTGACCAAGAGCGCCGTCAACGATCCGCTAGCAGTGCATAGAGAGAGCAGTCCTGTCCCGATAGAGAACGCTGCAATAGGACTGCTGCCAGATGCAATCGCCTGAGCACTGAGGGCACGCCCTCCCAAACCAAAGAATACCGGCACAGTCTGCGACACTACGACCTTCACTGCGTTCAGAGACGTTCCCGCCGCGGGCGCGGGAATAGAAAAATAATCGGGGGCCGGATTGGCTGCCGGATCCCATACACCGCAAATCGGGTTAATTGCATTTGCCATTGCATTCGGAGCAGCATTCGAGAAACCATTGGCCTGCGCGTTACCAATCGCCGCCTGCACTACCTCGGGCACGCATGTGGTGGGATTGCCCATTGTAACGAGCTGCTGAGCCCCAGCCAGCGCGGCCAGATCAGCCACTTTTTGCAGATCACGCTTCATATAAAACAAATAACCAATGTCAATTGACGACAACAAGATGACCATTATGGACAAGCAAATTGCAGCCATGATCGCAATCGAACCGCGTTGACAACCAGCCTCGCGCCGTCGGTGGCGCATGACTGACGGTTGATCCGCATCGGGATTCGAACATAAATTCATGAAAGTTGGCACCGATCTGATATCGCTATCCGCATTCAAAATTACTAGTTTGAGGCACCCTTCGATACCTTGTTTTCATAAAATTCCGGCAAAGGATGCTTGAAGCTATCAAGGTAGCGTTGCCAACTCGCATCAGCCGTCGCTCCTAACATCGGTAATCGAGGACCTGCAACACGGCCATCGGCTTGCGCCTGCAATAAGGTATGTGTGACGTCACCGATACGTATCGTTGCTTGCTGCTCTGCCGCGACAGGTGTTTCCTGTGTCTGCACAGGCGCGGTGGAAGTCGTGCGTGAAACGGCGGATGCACTGGTGGTTGCAGGCCGGGCCGCCGGCACTGATGTGTTTGCCGTCGCGGCTACCGGTTCCTGCAACAGCTTTCCTGTGAGCGGAGACCGTGTCTGTGCTCCCGCATCCGGAATCCAGGCTATCACCAGTAATACGGCGCCAACGAACAGACTGCATTGACCGGGAATTCCTTGCGCTTTCATTGCATACCTCTTGAGCAAAAGTTTAATTGCATGACATTCAACCACCGTTGCCAAATCTGTCTAGCATCGACTGGAACGGCGTAGCCGGAGACAATACCGAATCTGATTTTTTACCCGTGGTGACGACAGATCCTTTCACGTTGGCTTTTGCGCCATCAGCGGAATCTTGAACCGCAACCACAACAGGCTGTTGCTGCCCAATTTCGGCCGCCAGTCGATACACAGTCGCTCGACTTTCCGCGGACAAGCTCGCCTTGTCCATCACGGCGCGTGCCTTTCCGGCATCGCCTGAAACCAACAGGAACAACGCCAGATTGCCTATCATTTTGCGATTATCGGGCGCCAGCTCCGCAGCTTGGGCCAATGGCACTCGCGCAGCAGCAATATCGCCGCTACGTAACATCGCATAGCCGAGATCGCTCAACATCACTGGATTGGTCGGCTCGCGTTTTGCCGCTTCCCGTAACGAAGCGGTGGCCCCCTTGTAGTCGCCATTCTGTGCCGCCATCAGCCCCAGGCCGTGCCAGGCGGCACTAGCCTCGGACGAGTTCAATAATTTACGGTAAGCGGCATCCGCAGCGGCGCTTTGCCTGGTTTCACGCAATGCGTCGGCACGCAAACGCTGGATGTCCGGCGTACTGCCATTTTGCTGTTCGTAAGCATCGATATGCGCCAGCGACGCAAAGTACATGCCCTTCTCCTGCATTTGCCTAATCACCCCCAGATACATGCCTTTGTTGTCAGGCGTCGGAGCCTTTTCTTCTGCCTCCTGACGGAGTTGCGCCGTTTCGACCTGCTGCGCGTACATCTTTGCAGAACTTGTGCCGCAACCAGCCATTACCGTTGACAACAGTACGATGGAAACCGGCACGGTCCAGCTCGATAGAAACTGTTGCGGCACCCGCCAGGCCTTGTTTTCTTGCGTCAGAAAAGACTTCATATATGTCCACTCATTTTCGAGAGAGCCCGGATTACGGCTAAAAAGCCCATGCCACCGGTAATCACCAATAATCCAGGCAGAAGAGTCAGCACCATGACTCCAGTCATCTTTACCGTCAGCTTCCCTATTTTTTCTTTCATATCCAGTTTGCGTTGTTCGCGAATCCGTTCACTGAACAATTTGAGCGGTTCTTGCACCGCGCCGCCGTGATGCTCCACCTGCACCAGCAGACGCGATACGGCGCGCAAGTCCTCGTTGTCGAATACCGTGGAAAATCGCCGCATCGACTGTTCCCTGCTGCGCCCTGTACTGTATTGACGACCGGCGATCGTCAGCTCCTCGCCCAGTACCGGCAATACATTACCGAATTCGTTTTCAATGACATGCAAGCTCTGGTCAACCGACAAACCCACGCCCTGCAACAAGCGCAGCAGGTCAATCAACAATGGCAGTTCGTCAGCAGCCAGGCGCTGACGTTTGCGCGCAACCCGCTGCATCACCCATTTCGGTAACATGTAACCCAAGGCGACGCCAAAAAAAATAATCAACAACACTGATAGCCATCTTCCGCGATCAAACAGCAACAGGCCCAGCAACGGCAAACTGATCGCCAACACTACCCGAGCCAAAATGAATTGAGACTGTCCACGGGTATCGTTGACACCGCACTGATCTAACAGATGACGATCTTCCTCCGCCACCAGCTGGCGCCCCAACGAAGTATCCAGCCAATTCGCACTGAGCGCGATCAGGCGTTCGCGCCAGCCTGGCGGTTCAGTCTGCACATTGGGCATAGCCACGGGCCTGTCGTGTGCAGCGATCTTTTTATCAATCGTGGCCAGATTGCGTTTGAGCCGCCACGCCCTTGCTATCAACGCCCCGCCCACCAGCAACAGAGCAGCTGCCATCAATAGGATCGCCAGGATAATCAGCGTATGTTGCGTTGTATTCAACGTAATTCCACCTCATGTAGCACTCAACATCAAACTTGTAGTCAGACCGACTTCGCCAGTCGAAACAAGCCATAACCACCGATCACTTCGAGAACGACTGCACCGATCAACATTTTTTTCCCAATGGGGTCATGCCACATATTGAGAAACATATTGTTATTAAAAATAATCAGGAACAAACCGATAGCAACAGGCAAAATACCCATGATCCAGCCAGACAGACGGATTTCCGCCGATAGAGCGACCAACTCATTTTGAGCGTGTTCCAGATCACGCATAAATGCCGCCATGCGTTCCAGAACCAAATCGGAACGTCCGCCAAAGCGTGAAGAAACGCCGATCACGGCAGCCACCAGGTCGAGTTCCTTGAATCGAAAAATCGCTGCCTGCTGGCGTAACGCATGTTCCAGGTCGACCCCGGCTTGCACCTGTCGGTTGGCGCGATCCAGTACTACTCGCAACGGTCCCTCGGTACCTACTATGCCAGTTTGAAAAGCCGCGCCGATGCTGTTGCCAATGGTGACCAGACGTACCAAAGTGTCCAGGAATCCTGGCAATTGCCGCACCATGGTGCGTTGCAATTTCGAGCTTCTTGACCAAAAATAAAAAGTCATAAGCATTAGGTATAGGAACAACGTTCCCAGCGCTGAAAGCCATCCGCCGAACAACAAAGCCAACAAGGTCAGGCCGACGCCAGGCGCCAGCAACTTAAAATACAATTTACCGTCAGGTTGCTGAATCCCTGCACGCAAAAAGAAATGACGCAGAGTTTCTATTTGCAATTGCAAATGCGGCACCGTTTCGTTCCCGCCCTGGAACTGCTGCTGTAACGGCTGCATTCCTTGAATTTGCCTATCCACAAACGCAGCGCTGACATCTTGCCGCGAACGTTGTTGCGCGCGCTGCCACAGCCATAGCGCAGTGCCCGCCATTAGCAGAGCTGCAGCTAGTAACCAAAGGACGATATGCATGACTAGCGTCTTCCAGGCTGCGTACCGGTACTTTGACCAAAACCACCGGTATTCGGACTGCCCGTGCTTTGCTGGCCAAGCTGGCGCTGCCGTTGCAATTTCGGTGCATGCGGGAAGATGCCCAGCGATACCCAGCGGTCTGTTTCTTCACCATCCGGGCCGATATAGCTCTCGTGCTTATACAGCTCTTGCAGGGTGATGATGTTGTCGCCCATGCCTGTGACTTCGGTAATCGAAACGATACGGCGGCGGCCATTGGAAAGCCGGCCGATCTGCACGATGAAATCAAGAGCGCCGGCAATCTGCCGCCTGAGGCTGCTTTCACTGCCCTGGAAACCGGCAAAGCCGGCCAGCATTTCGATCCGGTACAAGCATTCGCGCGGGGTATTGGCGTGAATCGTGCCCATCGATCCGTCGTGGCCGGTATTCATGGCCTGCAGCATTTCCAGTACCTCGGCGCCGCGTACTTCACCGACGATAATCCGATCCGGGCGCATCCGCAGGCTATTGCGGATCAGGTCGCGGATACTGACTGCACCGGCGCCTTCGAATCCACCCAATCGCGATTCCAGGCGCACCACATGCGGGTGGTTGAGCGACAGTTCGGCGGTATCCTCCACGGTCACCACACGTTCAGCTTCCGGGATGAAAAATGCCAGGGCATTCAGCAGGGATGTTTTGCCGGAACTGGTGCCGCCTGAGACCAGGATATTACAGCGGGCTTTCACGGCGTTATCCAGCAGCGCATAGATCTCGTCGTTCATGGTGCCGAGATTAAGCAGGTCGGTAGGCTTCAGCGGCTCTTTGCGGAACTTGCGAATCGACACCATGGGTCCGTCTACAGATAACGGTTCAATCACCACGTTCAGCCGGCCGCCATCCGGCAAGCGCGCATCAACCATCGGATTCGATTCGTCCAGCCGACGCCCGAGCGGCGCCAGGATGCGCCGGACGATACGCAGCAAATGAGCGTTATCGGTAAAGCGTAGCGTTTCGCGCTGCAATATGCCGTGGCGCGAAACGAACACGTCGTTATAGCCGTTGATCAGGATATCTTCGACGGTCGCATCGGCCAGCAAGTCTTCCAGCGGTCCCAGACCTGCGAGCTCTTTGGTCAGGGCATCGGCAATCTGCCGCACCTCGGCTTCATTCAAGGGGATACGCTGCAGACGGACAAAGCCGTCAACGTCCAGATTAACGAATTGCTGGATCGCGCTGCGCGACCAACGGCCGAATTCAGCGCCTAGTTCTTCAATCCGCGTCAGCAAATGATCGTAGGCCGCCGTCTTGATATCCTGGAATTCCTGGGTATTCGAAAACGTTTGGTCGTCATCAGCAAATTCAATCTGGTTACTCACGTTTGTATCTCCCGTCTTTCATCTGGAGCCGCTTCTCGCCTGTTCATTTCCAATTATTTGAACGGGTACCAAGATCGCGGTGCGCATTACGCTTACGTTGTGCCTGAATCGGCTTGCTTATTTTCGTAATAAAATTTTCGGTAGCCAGCGTCCCACCCCGTGCTTGTGCGACACCGTCTCGTCATGACTGAGTAAGCCGTCGATCAAACCATCGAGCGCCTTTACGTAGGAATCGTGCGGAGCGACTTCATGCAGCAGCTTGCCGCGATTGGCGCTGGAAGTCAGTTTCAGCGTACGTTCCGGTAAAGTCGCAAGCAAAGGCAATTTGAAACGTTCGGCTATCTGGCTGGCAGCCATGCCGAAACGATCGTCATAACGATTCACTACCAGACGTCGCTTGCCGTCATCCGGATGACGGCCGTTCAATTCTTGCAATGTACCCGCCAGCGACACCAGCGCCCCAACGCTTTGATCCGTCACCAGCCATACCTGGTCGGCCGCCCCGGTCAGGTTGGCTATGAATTCATGGTTGGTAAAGCCGCCAAGATCCGCGATCAGCACATCGAAATACAGACGCAAGCGGTCCAGCAACGCCAGCGCATCGTGATGCGAGACGGTGCGCATCTCACTCAAGCTGTGAGGCAGGGAAATCACGGTTACGCCACCTGGGCTGCGCGGCAGTGCGGTGTGTACCAGCGTTTCGTCCAGGCGGCGCAGATTACGCACAGCTTCGGCAAAATCGAAATTGCCGTTGGCGCTCAAATATAACTTGCCGTCTCCGGCAGGCAGGCCGAGATCGAGCAGGGCCACACGACTGTCGGCCGCATTTCGCTTGCCATCGTGACTCGTATTGCGTTGCTGAATCATGTCAGCGAGATGCGCCGCCAGCGTGCTGGTGCCGATTCCGGGACGTACACCGAGCAAGGTCACCAGTTGCCCGCGCCTGACCGGCGCCGGATTTCGCGCCGCAGCCTTGGCCAACACACGTTGTACTACATCGCGCGCTTCATCTTCCGAAGCACTGACGTCGATGAAGTCACTCACGCCGGCTCGCAATGCGGCAATCGTCCCTTCGGGAAAAGCCATGGAACCGACTGCCACCAAGGGTAGCGTCGGTAGTGTTTTACTTAATGCACGCGCCAATTCAATCGCGTGCGCGGTGGTGCCGAGAGAGTCAATGGTCAGGACTCCGCCATGATCGCTGACTGACTCGATCCCGGAAAAATCAAGCAATACCAGCAAGGGATTGAGTTCAGCTATGCGTGACACTAATTCCGCCACGTCGGCTTTTTCTTGTAGCAAGGTACCCCATTTACTCAAGGCTGCGCCGAGCCATTCGGCTTGCGTGCTGTTACGCGAGCAAAATACGAAACGGCTCAGCGCCGTCAGTTCATTCAAAGCCTTGTTGCGAGCGTTCATCATGTGGCCCAAATAGTTATCGCTTACTTAGAAAATCCTGGCAACTCATCCCGGCTGGCTCCTCCAAGCAGATAACTTCCCCACGCGGTACCTGCTGTATTGCGGCGTTCCTGTTCTTCGCCCGGAAGTGGCAGCGGTACATTCTTTGCCATGGGCTGGACCACATGTGGTGTGACGATAATCACTAATTCCTTGTCGTTCTGGGTATAGCTCAGGTTACGGAAAAAGCTGCCGATAATGGGCAGGTCTCCAAGTAACGGAATTTTATTAACATTAGATTTTGTGGAGCGTGAAACCAGGCCGCCAATAATGAAACTTTCTCCATCGCCTAGCTCAACCGTGGTATCTGCACGCCGCGTGGTAATCGCCGGGATCGATGGACTACCGGCACCGCCGATATTGATGGCATTGGCATAATCGATATCGCTGGCTTCAGGGGCAACTTTCAAAGCGATCCGGCCCTTGGCCAGAATGGTCGGCGACACAGTCAAGCCTATGCCGAAAGGCTTGTAGACAATCGTGGTGGTGCCGAGACCTCCCGACTGAGGAATAGGTAGTTCGCCGCCCGCCAGAAAGCTTGCGCTTTGCCCCGAAAGCGCGGTCAAAGATGGTTCTGCCAATACGCGCGCCATGCCATTACCTTCAATCAGGCGCAAGTTACTGCTCAGGCTGTAACTGCCTCGGCTAAACTTGGTCAACAGACCGAATGCCGACGACACCGTTGACAATCCGCCGTTAGAAGCAAGATTGCTGCCTAGATTAAAACTGAAGTTGCCGCGATTCAGGCCGGCTGAAAAATCAAAACCGATTTCTTTCAATACTGTTTTGCTGAACTCGACAATCTTGACGTCAATCTGCACCACGTTGCCGCTGTCTATGGTCGAGATATCGAGTACCTTGCCTTTACCTGCCACGTCAGTTGCTGCAGCGCTGCTTTTTGTGTGATCCAATAACGAGGCTGCCTGGCCACTGATCACGCTCGCTGCGCCGCGAACTTTCACTTCGGCGCCTCCCTGTCCTGCCAGGGCAGCCTGCAAGTCACCCATTACCGTTACTCTCCAGGTATTTGCCGGTATGCCTTTGGCCCAAGCCGTCACTGTGGTGGTACCGGCTTTTTTCCCGACCAGAATCACACTGCCGCTCTTGCCGCCGGAACCGCGTACCATCAACACATCCGCCACTTCCGGATCGGCTACGGCAATGCGCTCTAGCGTACCTGCAACCGGCAGGCTCTGCTGCTCGCGCATGCCGAGGGTGATATCCGCGGTAGCGGCCATGGAAAATACCGGAATTACACTTGCGCTCAATAGCAATGGCAGAACTAGGTCGTGAATTTTCATGAGTTGCGGTCGATCCTGTTATTGATATAGGCCTGTCATTGAAAAACATCTTCGCCTCAAAAGGCCACCGACTCCCGTTGCGTACCGCGGATCACTTCGACTGTTCCGGAATTATTGGCACCTCGGTTCTGCACCGCGCCCGATTGCACAGCGACGCTATTGGCGCTATTCGCATACGGCTTGCGGCTTGATGCGGATTTGGAGTCACCAGCCAATCCACTCATCTCCATGCCGGCAAAAGCCTGATTGTCGGGCTGCTTCATGGCTTGCTGCTGATCCCGGGTCAGGTCCTTTTTCCCCGCGAGCACGGCTGTCGGCACCGGGAACAATGCCGGATCAGGCGCTGTTGTATCAGCCGGATTGCGCAATGCCAGCATCAACTTGCCGTTCTGGGTTGCCAGCAGCAATCGATTGATATCAGCGACCGGCGTCGCCAGCACTGCAGTACGAGCGACTTGCTGGGCTTGCTGCGACGATTGCACTTGCTGGCCCGATTGCGATGTTTGCTGATTCGGTATCGCTCCTGCGCTGCCGCCACTGGTAGCAGTACCGATCACTGCCGCGCCATAAGACAGAACTTGCAAGCGCGACATGAGCAATCGCGATTGTGATTTCTCAATCTCCTGGCCTTGCTTGAGGGTGAAAAACACATCCACGTAATCGCCCGCCTGGACACGATTGCCCGCGCCTACAATTTCGTCGACAGGAATCGCCACCGCGCGTTCACCGTCCGCCAATTTCACTGCCAGGCCACTTGCCAGGCCGCTTTCTGTAATCGGGGTACCGGCACCGATGTCAATCAAGGGAATTTTTCCAACTACCGAGCTGGCCTGGCTATACGCGCCGGCGGGATTGATCGGCAAGGTCACCAGGCTGATGTCATCGGTGGCAATCGCCTTGCCCGCCGCTAGCGCGCGTGCCGCCACTACAACCTCGTATTGTTTGGAAGTGCTGGCGACTACCGCGGTCGGCGCCGCCGAAATCGGCGGCGGTGGGCGACTGCCCAGCCACCAGGCCACAAATGCCAGACCGAGCGCCGCTGCTACCAATATTGCTGCAACAATTTTTGTCAGGTTATTCATAGCTTGTACTCGATGCTTGTCCGAACGGAGATAATGTTCAAAGTAATTCCCATGCAAAACTCAAATCAACAAGAACGTTAGGTCATCGGCGCATCGATTCGAGACCGACAAAAATCGACATGTCCCCCAAAAGATAAATAATTTCCGGCCGCATGACATGACAATATTCAATCAATTTGCACGGTGGCCGAACTTCCCAGTGTGGTGGGTAGCGCAATACCCATTCCAGGTAATGACGGCACCAGTGGATGAGTGGTATATGGATAAGTGACTTTGACCGTGATGCAACGTGCGCTGCTGGAGGCAGCGCATGGCATCGGTGCTGGCGGCGTACATGTGTCGACATGCACTAGCCAGCTGACAAGCGGAGTGACGGTAGCACAGGCTGCAGTGCCACGGTCGGCATCGACGACGGTGTATCGTAGCGCGGCACGCGCACCCTCCTCGGCGGCCAGTGTCATTGACTGCTGCGCCAGGAAAATCATGCCATAGGTAATTATCCCGTATAGCATCAGGAAAAATATCGGAAAGATAAATGCAAACTCTATCGCTGCAACACCGTGCTGGCCTAGTGTCCTGGCTCTCGCTCCGATGCCGGGATGAACCGCATATTTATATTTGTTATACATCCCTGCTCCCGATCTTTACCGCCGATACGATCAGTGCATTACCGACGCGTGCTGCGCTGACATGCATGACGCAAACGAGAACTCAAATCAATCCTGGCACTGCTCCGGCGCCATGTACCCCCATCCAGGCCCCAGCCAGAGCCAGGTACGCTGCATAAGGAATACCAACGCGGTTACCGCGCTTCTCCAGCATCCGCTGGTATAAAGGCCGTTGCATCACCCACATCATGGCCAGTTTCAGATCTCGTGCGATTTCCAGCCGCGATGCGTAGACGACTACGGCGTGAACGAGAGCCATCAGCGACGCTATCAGGAACACCGGCAATAACGCAGTCGGTCCAATCAATAAACCAAGCACCGCAAAAAACTTTACATCGCCTGCTGCCATCGCTCTCAGTGCATACAAAGGCAAGAAAAACACCAATCCCGCGGCAAAACCAGCGAACGCGCTCAACCAACTTATTCCGTTTAACCCGTTGCCCAAAATAACAAAGCATCCAAGTTGCACAGCAGTTGCAATCAACAACAAATTATTGGGAACACGGCGAAACAAGTAGTCGTATAGAAATACTGTGGCGCAAAACACCAGAAGCGGCAGCATCAAGAAAAAACTTGTATCGAACATTTTTTGCCCCGTCTAACTAATCGGCAAAAATAGTTGGACAGTTCAAATATCTGATTGATATTCCGCTTTCTTTATGGAGCCTTTGTTGGAACAGCTGTCTTCAACTGAGTGTCAATGTTGCCAAATATGCTAGTTAGATCGCTACCTATATTGGTCGCTCCAACAATGATCGCTACAGCAATCAGGCCAGCAATCAGGCCATACTCGATAGCAGTAACGCCATCCTCATCCCGAAGAAATTTCATTAATTTGGCATTCATTGTGATCTCCTGAAAAAGCACATACCTCACTAAAGTAGCTACCCCAGGTGCTGAAATCCGCGGCCAAACGATCCCCACATTCAACCGTGAATAACGACTCCTGATCTCGGACTACGCGGTACCAGCATAGCCTTGAATAAACATTACCTCAAGATAAATTTTCCTTTTTAGAAACACACAAATAGAGTTATTTCTCTAATTGTATTTCATAGGAGAAATGCGGATTATGCTGAAATATCGTTTTACATTATGAAACAAATAATTTCAAAAAAAGAAATAACAATTGATTTTAGACAACGCTAAAATTCAACTATAAACATGTAATTTTAATAACTTTTTTCATCCTAATAAATAGCTTTATCTTGACGGATTGACACATGAATGAGCGCATATGTAAGTGCGCATCAATTGCTGTTTTTGGCGACTATCTTCCGGCATATATTTAACGTTAGAGTGCGTCGATAGCTAATCGCCCGGCATGACGCGAAATTTAATCCAACTGATACGAGTAAGATGCATTCACACGCGGCGATCTCGAACTGGAATTGATCGGAACGTCTCCCACCGGTTTTGCCAGCGACAGGTCAAGGGTGTAGTAACGGTCATCCGAAAAGCGCACTCCTAGCGCAATTGAACCCAGGGTATCGTGGGCCAAGGGGCCGGAATTCGAATACACGCGAGAATGATCCAGCAGGAAATAAGGCTGCACCTTCTTCAGATAGGTGTAACTCATCGGGAACATGCGATTGACTTCGGCCGAGATGCCCCAGCCTTTGTCGCCGGCCAATTCACCCACCGGATAGGCGAGACCGAACAGTTTGCCGCCGAAACCGATCTGTTCCGAGGTCGGCAAAATATTGCTGCTGTACTGCACGCTGGTGGCCACCGCAACGCCGAAACCGCCGGGCAGCTGATTCGATTGCGCCGCTTGCAAGGTGACCTTGGTAAAGCCCAGGTCGACGTTGCTGCTCTCGCTTCGAGTGCCGAGCCCGCTCACTGCTTTATATACACCGACACTCAACTGACGTGTCTGCTGCAGTTTCTCCGGCCCGGTTTTGACATCGACCCAGGCGGCTTCCGCGCTCAATACCCGTACCTGGGAACTAAGCTCTAACGTCATCGGCGTGGCCGGCACCGAACGCGTGAACTCCTGGCTATTTTCGGCGCTGTAAGCGCCGCCGGTGACGGTCAGGCTATGGGTGTTATCGAGGATCACCGGATAACTGAGGGAGCCGCCGGCGTGTACGGTTTTGGTTTGATAGCGCGCTTGGTATTGCACACCTTCCAAAGCCGAATTTTCCGGCTGGGCCCGATAATCGGACCAGTTCAGCTTGCCCAACAGGCCGTCATTGCCGATTGGCTGGACATAATTGATCGCATAATATTTTTCGTCCTGCGGTCCGCTGGGTTGCAGCGTGCTGACTGTCACCTGCTCACCCAACGGCGTCAGACCATTGGTGCTGGCGGTCAGCAAACCGCGTATTCCGGGTTGCCGGTAATCGGCGCCAACCCCGACCGTGACCGGCCGTCGCTTCACCGTCAGCACCATATCGGCAGCGCCATCGGTGGTGGTAGGCGGCGCTACGTTGGCGACAATCTTGACTCCTGGCTGCAGGCTGAGGATGCCGGCGACCCGTTCAAAAGTGGCGCGGCGTAACGGCCGTTCTTGTTGCAATTGTTCAGCAATCTGCTTCAGGCGCTCTTCGTTACCGCCGGGATTGCCTTCGATCTTGACGTTCTTGACGTAGCCCTCGACTACCGTGACCACTACCACGTTATTCTCGAAACTCTGCGCCGGGATAAAGGCAAATGAAAGCGGGTAACCCCGGTCCTGATACATCTGCGTGACCTTGTTGGCAGCGGCCAGCAATTCGGCGACTGTGGTATCGCGGTTAGCCAACGGCGCAAATAACGCAGCTACCTGATCGAACGGCAGGGTTTTCACGCCGGCGATCTGGAAACGCGACGGCGTCAGATGGCTTGCCAACAAATTTTGCAGCGCGGGATCTACCGCCTGGGTCTGGATATTGATAGTCACCGGTGCGCTTGGCGGCGCCTCGGCTTTGGGTAACGTATCGGCCGGATTACCTTGCAGCGGACTGCGCCCATCCGCATGTGCAGGCAAAGAATACGACGCCATCAGGCAGTAAGCACTGCTGACCGCGATCACCGCAGCACGGTGGTAGCACCTCGATTTGAATAGTTGCATGCTGCTACGGCTCTCGTTCGTTGTAGACGGTAAACCTGCCCATTAATCGGGATGTATCGGGATGCGAAGTCACTATTAAATTACGGCAATAATTCATATAGTGCAACTATTTTGTTGTAGCATATGTTGGCATTCCGCCCCGCCATGACTTGACTGTTTAGCCTGCCTGCTAAACAAAAAAGCCTTGGTCGTAACCAAGGCTTTTTTGCAAACCGCCGCTACTGCTTATTTTTTTACTAAACCACCAAGCAAGCCGCTCAACAATCCCGTTGTTTGTCCGCTACCTGCGGCGCCCCCGGTTCCTGCGGAACCCGATGAGGTCAAGCCTGCTACCAAATTGGTCACCGGGGCCAGAGGACTGCCACCGCTTGCACCACCTGCGGCGCCACTCAAAGTCCCCAACAGACCTGTGACCGGAGCCAGAGGACCACTACCGCCTGCACCGCCCACGGAACCGCTCAAAGTCCCTAACAAACCGGTGACCGGAGCCAGAGGACCACTACCGCCTGCACCACCGACGGAACCACTCAAAGTCCCTAGCAAACCGGTGACTGGAGCCAAAGGACCACTACCGCCTGCACCACCAACGGAACCACTCAAAGTCCCCAGCAAACCGGTGATTGGAGCCAAAGGACCGCTACCACTTGCACCGCCGACGGTGCCGCCCAAAGTTCCTAACAGGCCAGTGACTGGCGCCAGAGGACCACTACCGGCGCCGGCTAATGCACCGGTGAGGCTGCCAGTCAGGCCATTCACAGTACTAACCACGGGAGCCAGCGGTCCGACAAGGGCGCCAAGCAGCGCATTGTCAACCGGTTGCACGATGCCGCCGGTTTTATTTCCCAATAAAGGCTGGTCGGTGCCAGTCACACCGTTGACAGCAAGATAGCCAACCAGATTGCCTGTGTTGCTCACTACCGGGCCGAGATTACTGGCGACAGGCACGCCGGAATTAGTCAGGCCATCACCGACGCTGGCGACAGTACCGCCAACCACACCCAGTAAAAGATTAGCCGGCTGATTCACCGCTGTAACATTGCCAACGGTCTGGAGCAAGGTCCCTGCAGTGCTGGTCAATGGCTCAATCGCGGTGCTCACCGTTTGCGTGACTTGTTGTACCGGACCGGTCGTCAATGCCGTATTAAGTGTCGGCGCCAAAGTACCGGAGATGGTGTTGCCGATGGTGCTGACCAAACCGCCAACCGGCGCGGTTACCGGCGCCAAAGCACTAAGCGGACCGCTACTGCCCAAGCTGGTGACTACCTGTCCTGTACTGTTCACGGTGGCGCCAAGCTGCGCGATCACTCCGCTGGTACTGCCGACCGTGATACCCACCGGGTCCTGCGCTGTGCCGATTTGCCCCAGGCCGTTAGTCAAGCCGCCACCGAGCACAGTAACGATGCCGCTGGCATTGTCGATTACGCCATTCAATGCGGTCTTGGTAGCAGGTGTGAGCGGCAACTGGCTGACGATTGTATTGCCGGCGCCGTCAACCGCTGTACCCACGCTCGATACGGTGGTGCCTACGTTCGAGATCAGATTGCTCGATGAAGCAGTCGGCGGTGTCGGAGGTGTCGGCGGCGTGACTGGAGGGGGGTTAGTCGGTGTGGTGCCGCCAGGACCGGTACCCGCTGTATTACCGCGTGCGCCATCAGCATGTATGCCACCGCTGCCGCCGCAGCCGCTGAGCAATGCTGTCAGTAATATGGATGCCGCTAGCAATCCGCCTTTTTTCGATGCTTTCATGATCTATCTCCCTTTTTGATGACTCGGATAAAGCTATGCCTACTGTCTTTTCGCAAAGAGCGTGCCAGCCAGAAACGCCTTCAAAACAGCAACAGTTGCAGCTCACCAAACATCATGCAAATGAGAAAAAGAACTTATAAATCAATGACTAACAGAAACATTTACTCCTGGAACGATAACATTGCCGTGCCGGCCGCCACGGCCTTTGACACGTAACATGTAACGTAACGCGAAGGAACAAAGCCGGCGTAACACGACGAATAAATTGCAAAAAACATCACCTTACAAGCATGTCCCTGATGATCCGTTAATAGTTGCCCCAACGCCTATAATGAGCGCTCTCGCTAATCGACCTCAAGACTACCAACCATGCCGCAGTCCTTAGATAATTTGCTGGTAATCGGAATTTCATCCCGCGCGCTATTCGACCTGGAAACCGAAGAGGCGATCTTTCGGCAACAGGGGCTGGAAGAATATCGCCGTCACCAGTTGCTCAATGAAGACCAGGTCCTCAAACCTGGCGCTGGGTTCGCCTTGGTAAAAGCGTTGCTGAAACTGAATCAGCTGACCGGCCAGCGTTTCGTCGAGGTAGTCGTGATGTCGCGTAATTCCAGTGAGACCTCGATGCGCATCTTCAACTCGATCAAGCATTACGGCCTCGACATTACGCGTGCCGTGCTGTCCGGCGGCGCTTCGTTGGCGCCGTATTTGCACGCCTTCAACGTCAGCCTGTTCTTGTCCTTGCATGAGGATGATGTCCAGGCTGCCGTGAATTCCGGCGTGGCGGCGGCGCTGCTGTATCAAAAACCGGAGAATGCACTGGAAGAGCTGGAGCAGATCCGTATCGCGTTTGACGGTGATGCGGTTATTTTTTCAGATGAATCGGAAAAGATTTATCAATTGGAGGGGATTGAAGCATTTGAGAAACACGAACGCGAAAACGCCATGCTGCCGTTGCCGCAAGGCCCGTTTGCGCGGCTGTTGCTGGCGCTGTCGTATATCCAGAATAACTTCAAGAATCCGGATGGACACGCGGCGCCTATCCGTACCGCGCTGGTGACGGCGCGCTCGTCGCCGGCACATGAACGCGTGATTCGCACCTTGCGCGCCTGGGATGTGGCGATCGATGAAACCTTCTTCATGGGCGGCCTCGTCAAATCGGATGTGCTGGCCGCCTTCAATCCGCACATGTTTTTTGACGACCAGCCCGCGCATTGCGAACGTGCCGCCGGCACCGTGCAAACCGGGCGCGTGCCATGGAAACAGGCGGGAGAGCTGCAGTAAACCTGCCGGCTGCTGCGACAATGCTTCAGGCAGTCGGCAAGACATATCCCTTGAACTGTTCCCGCAATTTGTTTTTCAATAGCTTGCCGGTAGCACCGATCGGCAATGCGTCGACAAAAGCCACGTCATCCGGCATCCACCATTTGGCGATCTTGCCTTCAAAAAATTCGAGCAGCTGCTCGCGACTCACTTCCATCCCCGGCTTCCTGACTACCACCAGTAACGGCCGCTCGTCCCACTTCGGATGAAACATTCCGATACAGGCGGCCATTTGCACCGCCGGATGCGCCATCACTATATTTTCCAGGTCTATGCTGCTGATCCACTCGCCGCCTGATTTGATGACGTCCTTGCTGCGATCGGTTATCTGCATGTAGCCGTCGGCATCGATGGTCGCCACGTCGCCAGTGGGGAACCAGCCATCCTGCAGCACCTCCCCGCCCTCATTCTTGAAATAGGTATCAACTACCCACGGCCCCTTGACCAGCAGGTTGCCGTAAGTGACGCCATCCCATGGCAGCTCCTGGCCGGCATCGTCGACAATTTTCATATCGACGCCGTAGATCGCGTGGCCCTGCTTTTGCAGCAGCAATTCCTGTTCTTCAAGAGGCAAAGATAAATGCCTGGTTTGCAGGCTGCCGGTGGTGCCCAGCGGCGACATCTCGGTCATGCCCCAGGCGTGCACCACATCTACGCCATAACGATGGCGCAAAGCTTTCATCATCGCTGGCGGGCAGGCGGAGCCGCCGATGATGGTGCGCCTGAAGCTGGAGAATTTCAGCTGGTTTTGATCCATATAGTTCAGCAAGCCAAGCCAGACCGTCGGCACGCCGGCAGAAAAAGTGACTTGTTCTTGCTCGAACAGTTCATACAGGGATTTCCCATCCAGTCCGGGACCGGGAAACACCATTTTCGCGCCCGTAATCGGTACCGCGTATGGCAAACCCCAGGCGTTGACATGAAACATCGGCACTACCGGCAGCACCACATCGCGCCCCGATATGTTCATGGTGTCCGGCATGGTCGATGCCAGTGAATGCAACACAGTCGAGCGATGCGAGTACAGGGCGCCCTTGGGATTGCCGGTGGTGCCCGAGGTATAGCACAGGCTGGAGGCGGAATTCTCATCGAACAATGGCCAGCTGTACTCGTCAGGACTGGCTTCCAGCAAGGCCTCGTAGCACATCAGGTTGGGCAGTTTGCTGTCTTGCGGCAGATGCTCGGGGCCGCACATGGCGATGTAGCCTTTGATGGTCTTGGCCAGCGGCGCCACCGCCTCCACCAGCGGCAGGAAGCAGACATCGAACAGCAGGTATTGATCTTCGGCGTGGTTGGCAATGTAGCCGATCAGGTCCGGATGCAGGCGTGGATTGATTGTGTGCAGCACCGCTCCCGAACCGGATACCGCGTAGTACGCCTCCATATGCCGATAACCGTTCCATGCCAGGGTGGCAACCCGCTCGCCCATCTTCACGCCCAGCGTGCCCAAGGCATTGGCAAGCCGGCGTGCGCGGCGATGGCAATCGCTATAGGTGTAGCGATGGATATCTCCTTCAACCCGCCGCGAGACTATTTCGTTGCTGCCGAAATAGCGGTCTGCGTGCTGCAGAATGCTGGAAATGAGCAACGGCTGGCTCATCATCTGCCCCATCAACGGACTCTTGGGATACTGTGACATTGCATCTCCTGATGTTGTAATGAAACCGCTTTTTTAATGAAACAGCGTACTCACAATAATCCAGGGATGACATATATGTCAAAAACAAAAAGGCCCGACTTTACCGCCGGTCGTCTGGCGTTAAAATCGGGCCCGTCTATTCTTACTTGCTACTGGTACTACTGATACCTGTATCTTACCGTGCGTTTACCGTGCCGAAATCGCGTCCACCACGCACAAGGCGGTCATGTTGACGATACGGCGCACCGTTGCCGATGGCGTCAGGATGTGGACCGGCTTGGCGCAACCCAACAGGATCGGACCGACCGCCACACCGTTGCCGCAGGTGTTCTTGAGCAGGTTGTAGGCGATATTAGCGGCATCGATGTTTGGCATTACCAACAGGTTGGCATCGCCTTTCAACGACGAATCCGGCATCGTTTTTCTCAGCAGCTCGGCGTTCAGCGCGGTGTCGCCATGCATTTCGCCATCGACTTCCAGCTCCGGCGCCAGTTCCTTGATGATAGCCAGTGCATTCCGCATTTTCCGCGCAGAAGCGCTGTCGCTGGAACCGAAATTCGAATGCGACAGCAAGGCTGCGCGCGGCTTGATGCCGAAGCGCAGCATTTCTTCCGCTGCCAGGATCGTGATTTCCGCCAGTTGCTCGGCAGTCGGATCTTCGTTGACATGGGTGTCGACCAACACCAGTTGGCGATCTGTCAGGATCAAGGCATTCATCGCGGCGTAGACATTCACACCTTCGCGACGGCCCAGCACCTTGTCGATGTAGTTCAGATGCAGGCTGGTGGTGCCGTAAGTACCGCAGATCATGCCGTCGGCATCGCCTTTGTGGATGGCCATCGAACCGATCAAGGTATGACGGCGGCGCATTTCCAGTTTGGCGTATTGCTCTGTCACGCCCTGGCGCTTGGTCATCGCCAGGAAAGTTTGCCAGTAATCGCGATAGCGCGCATCGAATTCCGGATTGATGACTTCAAAATCGACACCGGCTCTCAGACGCAGGCCGAAACGCTCGATGCGCTGTTGCAGCACCGCTGGACGGCCAACCAGGATCGGCCGCGCCAGATTTTCATCGACCACCACTTGCACTGCGCGCAGGACGCGTTCTTCTTCGCCTTCAGCGTAGACGATCCGCTTTTTCTCGGCCGCTGTCTTCTTGGCGACCTGGAACAACGGCCGCATGAAGGTACCGCTGCGATAAACGAATTGCTGCAGCTTGTCGATATAAGCATCCATATCCTTGATCGGACGGCTGGCGACGCCGGACGCTTCAGCGGCCTTGGCGACTGCCGGTGCAATCTTGATCATCAGACGCGGATCGAACGGCTTTGGAATGATGTATTCAGGTCCGAACGACAGATTGGCGATGCCATAGGTCGTGGCGACGATGTCCGATTGCTCGGCTTGCGCCAGCTCGGCAATCGCATGCACCACCGCGATTTCCATCTCACGCGTGATTGTGGTGGCGCCGCAATCCAGCGCGCCGCGGAAAATGTAAGGGAAGCACAGAACGTTGTTAACCTGGTTCGGGTAGTCCGAACGGCCAGTCGCCATGACCGCATCGTCACGCACCGCCTTGACATCTTCCGGCAGGATTTCAGGCGTCGGGTTAGCCAGCGCCAGCACCAGCGGCCGTGGCGCCATCGCCTTCACCATGTCTTGCTTGAGCACGCCGCCGGCCGACAGGCCGAGGAAAATGTCGGCACCCGGGATCAGCTCGGCCAGGGTACGCGCATCGGTCTCGCGCGCGAAACGCAGCTTGTCCGGATCCATCAATTCAACCCGGCCTTTGTAGACCACGCCAGCCAGGTCGGTGACGAAAATATTTTCAATCGGGAAGCCGAGATCGACGATCAGATCCAGGCAGGCCAGCGCTGCGGCGCCTGCACCGGAGACCACCAGCTTGCAGCTCTTGATGTCTTTGCCTACTACCTTCAGGCCATTCAGAATCGCCGCGCCGACGATGATAGCGGTACCGTGCTGGTCATCATGGAAGACCGGGATCTTCATGCGGTCGCGCAATTTGCGCTCGATCTCGAAACACTCTGGCGCCTTGATGTCTTCCAGGTTGATACCGCCGAACGTCGGCTCCAGCGAGGCGATGATGTCGCACAGCTTTTCCGGATCGTGTTCGTTGATTTCGATATCGAAGACGTCGATGCCGGCGAATTTCTTGAACAGCACGCCCTTGCCCTCCATCACCGGCTTCGATGCCAGCGGGCCGATATTGCCAAGGCCGAGAACGGCGGTACCGTTGGTGATAACTGCAACCAGGTTGCCGCGTGCCGTGTAGCGGAAAGCATTGGCCGGATCGGCCACGATTTCTTCGCAGGCCGCAGCCACGCCCGGCGAATAAGCCAGCGCCAGATCGCGCTGGTTCGTCAACAGCTTGGTCGGGGTTACGCTTATTTTCCCGGGGGTTGGAAACTCGTGATACTCAAGCGCAGCTTGGCGCAATTGTTGGCGGAGCTCTTCTTTTTTATCAATCATCGAATCCATATGCCTCTGTCCCCAAGTCTAACAAGTGAAAGTCTTTGATTTTATCAGACTGCTCGCCGTGAACCATGTGAATTTCGCATTGTGAATGAGGATTTCACGTAACCATTTACAATAACTATCGATTAATAATTATTGATTAATTTTCATTATTATAAATATCCACTATTCACTGGGAATACCCGGAAAATGATCGAGATCAAGCTAGTACTACCGATGTTGTAATAAAATTGCCCCCCGCACGCATGACGGCGGCTTACCGCTCAATGCAGACAAGATTGAAGACCGTTTTTTCATCACCGCCAACCATCCTCCAGGACACTCCATGAAACCCATCATCATTATCGGCGCCGGCATGGCTGCCTATTCTCTGGCGCGCGAAGTACGCAAGCTGGACAAGAGCGCCGAGCTACTGATCATTACAGCCGACGATGGCGGTTTCTATTCCAAGCCGATGCTTTCCAACGCCTTCGCCCAAAAGAAAGTGGCGGCGCAACTGATCTCGCAAAGTTCGGCGCAAATGGCGGAACAGATTGGCGCCGATATCATGACCAAAACCCGGGTCAATGCCATCGACACTGCACGTAAGGTAGTTGACACCAGCAACGGCGCTTTCGAATACCGGCAACTGGTGCTTGCCGTCGGCGCCCAGCCAATCCGGCTGAACCTCGTCGGCGACGCCAGCGACCGCGTGCTGTCTGTCAATCACATCGACGATTACGCTACGTTCCGCGCCAAGTTGCTGCCCGACCTGCAAGCATCGGCCCGCGTGGCGATTCTGGGCGCCGGTTTGATCGGTTGCGAATTTGCCGACGATCTTGCTGCGCACGGCCATACGGTTACGCTGATCGACCCCAATCAATTGCCACTGGCAGCGCTGGCGCCGCAAGCTTTGTGCGAAGGCTTGCACGCGGCACTGACTGCGCGTGGCATCAACTTGCGACTTGGTACGACTGCCTCCAGCATCGACCATGCAGACGGTGCAATCAAGATTACTCTGTCGAATGGTGAAGTGGTCGTTGCCGATGTGGTCTTGTCGGCCGTCGGCCTGCGTCCCGACCTGGCTCTGGCGCAAGTAGCGCAACTGACCACCGGCCGCGGCATCATGGTTGATAGCCATGGCCGCACCAGCGCTGCCGACGTGTACGCGCTCGGCGATTGCGCCGAGTACCGCGTCGACCGTGAAGGCCGCACCAGCCCGTTGCCATACATCGCACCGATCCTTACGGCTGCGCGTGCGATTGCCAAGACATTGACTGGTGATGATACCGAAATCGATTTGAAACATTCGCCGGTGATCGTCAAGACACCGAGTTATCCGCTGGCGCTGATACCGCCGCCACCGCACACGGTAGCCGCCGGCCGCTGGGAAACCGAACTGGATGGCGCCACCACTATCTGCCGCTTCTTTGATGCGCAAGGGGTGATGGTTGGTTTTGGGGTTGCTCCGCAAGAAGCGAAAATCAGGCAAGCGTTGATGGCGGCTTTGGGTACGTCAGCGTAGGTGGTTTGACGGTGCTGTTGTAGGGTGGGCACGCCTTTGTGCCCACGCGTGAACTCACTCCACGCACTTGCCTATTTCCGCGCCGCGGAGGCCCTTACTCCGGTTATCACGGTCACGCGTGGGCACAAAAGCGTGCCCACCCTACGTTGCAGCATTACACAAACTCGGCAATCAGCTCCACAATTTCCGCGCCGTAGGTTTCCAGCTTCTTCTCACCGACACCGCTGACACCGCGCAAGTCATCCAGGGAAGCTGGTTGCGCCTTGGCGATTTCACGCATGGTGGCGTCGTGGAAGATGACGTAAGCGGGCACGTTGTGTTTGCGCGCAGTCTCGACCCGCCACCAGCGCAACTTCTCGAAAATCGCCTGTTCCAGCGTCGACAGATCCGTTTCGACATAGCCCTTCGGCTTGCTGCCGCTGCGTTTCTGCTTGACCGGCTTTTGGTATTCCCGCAACTGTACCGCTTGCTCGCCGCGCAGCACAGGACGCGCCGCATCGGTCAGTTTGAGCGCGCTGTATGCCTCGTGGTCGACCGTGATCAGGCCAAGCGCAATCGACTGCCGCATGATCGCCCGCCACTCGGCTTCGCTGCGATCGCTGCCGATGCCAAACGTCGACAGTTGATCATGGCGCCATTGCTTGATTTTGTCAGAGTCTATGCCGCGCAAGACATCCATCACATGCATCGCGCCGAAGCGCTGGTCGACCCGGTAAATCGTCGACAGCAGCTTTTGCACCACCACTGTCGCATCGAATGACACCGGCGGGCTCATGCAGGTATCGCAATTACCGCAACGCTCGGAGCCCTGACCGAAATAATCCAGCAAGCGCACGCGGCGGCAGTGCAGGGTTTCACACAACCCCAGCATGGCATCCAGCTTGACGCCCAGCACCCGCTTGAAGACCTCGCCTGCTTCCGACTCATCGATCATGCGCCGTTGCTGCACCACGTCTTGCAAACCGTACGCCATCCAGGCGTTGGCAGGCCCGCCGTCGCGGCCGGCGCGGCCGGTTTCCTGGTAATAACCTTCAATACTCTTGGGTAAATCCAGATGCGCGACAAACCGTACATCCGGTTTATCGATCCCCATGCCGAATGCAATAGTGGCCACCATCACGATGCCGTCCTCGCGCAGGAAACGTCCTTGATTCTTGGTCCGTTGCGCGTAATCCATACCGGCGTGATAGGGCAAAGCCTGAATCCCCTGTTGCCCCAGAAATTCAGCGGTTTCCTCAACCTTCTTGCGCGACAGGCAATACACGATGCCGGCATCGCCGCCATGCTCGCTTTGAATAAAGTCGAGCAGCTGCTTGCGGCCGTTGGCTTTTTCAACAATCTGGTACCGGATGTTGGGACGATCGAAGGAGGAAACGAAACGTGCGCCCTGCTCAAGTTGCAGGCGCAGCGCAATTTCTTCGCGGGTCTGCTGGTCGGCAGTGGCGGTCAACGCAATCCGCGGCACGTTCGGAAAACGTTCGTGCAGGATGGACAGCTTGATATATTCGGGCCGGAAATCATGCCCCCATTGCGATACGCAATGCGCTTCATCAATCGCAAACAAGGCAATCTTGGAAGATTCCAGCAAATCCAGGCAACGCGGCGTCAGCAAGCGTTCCGGCGCCACATACACCAGATCGAGATCGCCACTGCGCACGCGGCGTTCGATCTGCGATGCCTCTTCGTAGGTTTGCGTAGAATTCAGGAAAGCGGCGCGCACACCGACTTCCGCCAGCGCGTCGACCTGGTCTTGCATCAACGCGATCAGCGGCGACACCACCACCCCGACCCCATCCCGCAACAACGCCGGAATCTGGTAACACAGCGACTTGCCTCCACCGGTCGGCATCAGCACCAGCGCATCCCCACCGTTGGCTACATGACTGACAATCTCAGCCTGCTGGCCACGAAAAGATGGATAACCGAATACCGTTTGCAGTATATGAAGTGCTTGCGGGTCGGCACTGACGGATGCTTCTGCTGAATCTGACGAATGTGGCGAATGTGGCATTAGTTACTTAAGGAATCTTGTATTAGCTGAGGAAGCCGTTATGTACGCCGACCAGGAGAAATACTCCCAAAGCGACGCGATAGATGATGAACGGCCAGGTTGAGAACTTCTCCAGGAATTTCATCAAACCCCAGATCGCGCCAAAAGCCGAAATGCTGGCGACCACCAGGCCGAAGATCAGCAACAACCAGGTCTCCAGCGGCATGTGCAAATGGAACAGCACCAGCAACTCTTTCAGCCCCGCCAGCGCAATCGCCGGCAAACCGAGCAGGAAGGAGAAACGTGCCGCTTCTTCACGCTTGAAATTAAGGAACAAGGCGGCAGTCAGCGTCGAACCGGAACGCGACACGCCCGGAATCAGCGCACCGACTTGCGCCAGGCCGACGATCACTGCATCGCGCATACGCATCTCGCCGACAGTGCGGCGATGACGGCAACTGAGTTCTGCGAGCGCCAGCAGCACACCCATGGCGATACAGGCATAGCCGATCACACTCAGGCTGCGCAACGGCGAGCCGCAGGCGTTCAGCACATGCGACAGGGACAGTCCGGCAATCCCGATCGGGATCGTCGCCAGGATGATCGCCATCCCGAGACGGAATGACGGGCTGCTGAAATTGCGTTCACGCACCGCCGTGATGCTGCCGACAGTCACTTCGCGTACATCGCGCCAGAAATAACTGACCACTGCCGCCAGCGCCGCCAGCTGCATCGCTGCAGAAAAAGCGGAGCCGGGATCGTGCCAGCCGAGTATGGCTGGAACGATGCGCATATGCGCGGTGGAAGAAATCGGCAATAACTCAGAGATCCCCTGAATCACGCCCAGAATCGCTACCTGTAAATAGTCTAGCGATGCAAACCCGATATCGGTACCAGCGGAACATACACTTGCCACAGCAATCTCCAGTTCAGAATTGAATGATTACAATTTTATAAAATGCCGATGATTTTTCTTTTGCGGGTCACGCAAGAGCAGACCCGGCTCAATGCGCCCAATTTACCCAACCGGTATATCCGGTCACGATCACCACCAGGCCAAACACAATCCGGTACCACGCGAACACGGTGAAATCATGGCTGCTGATATAACGCAACAACCAGCGCACGCACAGGAACGCCGAGACGAACGCCGCTGCGGTGCCGATCGAGAACAGCGGGATATCGGCCGCCGACAATAGCGCGCGATCTTTATATAGGGAATAAATGGTGGCGGCAAACAAGGTAGGAATTGCCAAAAAAAATGAAAACTCGGTAGCCGCCTTGCGTGACAGGCCAAACATCATGCCGCCGATAATCGTTGCACCTGAACGGCTGGTGCCGGGAATCAGCGCGAACGCCTGGGCAATGCCGATCTTCAGCGCATCCAGCGCGCTCATGTCGTCCACCGATTCGACCCTCGCAACCCGATCACCATTCTTGTTACGGCGCTCAACCCAGAGGATCACAAAGCCGCCGACAATCAGCGCAATCGCCACCGGCAAAGGCGCGAACAGTTTTTCCTTGATCATCTTGCTGAACAACAGCCCCAGTATCGCTGCCGGGATAAAAGCGATGGCCAGGTTGATAACCAGTCTGCGCGCCTTGACGTCGTTAGGCAGGCCGCGCAGCACCGCACCGATACGGGCCCGATATTCCCAGCATACGGCGAAAATCGCACCGGCCTGGATGGCGATGTCGAACACTTCGGCTTTTTCACGCGTAATGTCGGCCGTAAAGTCCAGCAAGCTGCCGGCCAGAATCAGGTGGCCGGTCGACGAGATAGGTAAAAACTCGGTGAAACCTTCGACCAGGCCCATGATGAGCACTTTTAACGCGAGAACAATATCCATGTAATGTGGGAGTAAAAAAGTGAAAGGAAATCAGGCTCCGGGGCGAATGATACCGCCCAGGCCGTTGTAAAGTTGCTGGATATTTCTTAAAAACAGCCGGCTATTTTACCGGTTCAAAGGTAACCACCAGATTTTCGGGCCTGGTGCCGATTCTTGTCGGCATGAAAGCGACGCCGGCATAACGTAGATCTTCCGGCTTGAAGGTATACAACGGGACGTTGGCCAGCAACTGATGCGCCAGCAAATTGCCTATCTGCGTTACTTGCGCGGCGTAGGTATTGTCGAGGCCGTCCAGCACCAGGCTGTCCAGCTTGGGCTCCTGCAATGTCACCGCGCTGTGCGGGTTATCCAGGGTCAGTACGCCCGAGATCGCCATCTTGCCGCTCCATGACTTACCTAGCAGGGGCATGGCGAGCGTCACATCGGTTGCCATCGACAAGCGATTCTGCTCCGGCGGCAAGCTCAGCAGGGCCTTGTTGGCGGTAATCTCGAACAGGCCCAGGTAACGTTGCGAAAACGGCAAGCGCTTGTCGACCGATTGCTGCAGTTTAGTTAACGGGAATTCGACATCGCGCGGTCCGATAAGGGCGGCGCATGACGATAAGAGCAGTGAGGTGAATAGCGCCAACAACACCGGCATGACCTTGCCGAGAGTCAATTTTTTAGATTGCATTCAAATTTTTCCTTTTTCTGCGGATCAATAGACTGACCCTACGCAGCGGTCAATCGTTCCAGCGTTGCCAGGTAATGCATCGCATGCGCTTGAGAACTGCCGCACATATCCAATGCCGGCTGCAGGCTGGCGCAAACGGCAGGACGATCCGGGCTGCCGAAAATCCGGCAAAGATTGGCGTGATCCAGCTGAATACAGCGAACACCCGCCGGCTTGCCATCGGGCATACCAGGAATCGGCGACGAAATCGACGGCGCGGTACAGCAGGCGCCGCAATCGGGACGGCATGAGATGCCTTCCGCGCTCATATCGGCATGCACATCGGCACTCACGCCGTGACCTCGGCAATTAGTGTATATTTTGAAAACATTTTACGATCTATAGCATTGCAAATTGAACCGAAGGCCAGATTCTACTTGCAATCACCTTCCCTACCGACGCCTCGATTGCATTCAATCGCCGACATCAAGGCAAAAATATCTTAAATATCTTTGATGGCATGGAATAAATGGTTCGGATTTGCGTTCACGTACATGAAATTGCATTTTTTGCATTTCATTTAAATGAATCTCCGGGAGTAGCCGATATAAAACACATGAATCATTTATTTCTTAG
Organism: Collimonas sp. OK607; assembly: GCF_900111995.1. GTDB lineage: Bacteria > Pseudomonadota > Gammaproteobacteria > Burkholderiales > Burkholderiaceae_D > Collimonas. Next base: position 156,220 of record NZ_FOKF01000003.1, on the reverse strand, counting down.
CGCAGTCTTTGCCATTGCAGCGGGTTCTTATGGTGTTTTCTTAACTTTCGCTGTCTACCCGTCTGTAGCAGGCGCGAGCCAGCTACGTACTACATTTGACGGTAATATCCGCAACAATTCGCTGGCGCTGAGCCCGGACGAAACCATCGCAGTCGTTTTCAACAGCGAGCGCACTGTGCCAGTCGGCAAAGAACCTTACGGCGCCGCAAAGAACTGGCTCCCGCAACTCTTTAAAATTTCTTTTGATTGAGACTATGCAAGATGCACGTGCTGAATTGCTTGCCTGTATTCCCCGCCTGCGCCGCTATGCCCGTGCGCTGGTAGGGGGCCATATGGGTGCCGACGATCTGGTGCAGGATACGATTGAGCGTGGCCTGGTAAAACTGCCAATGCGCCCGTTTAGCGGCAACATGCGTGCCTGGCTGTTCAGCATCATGCATAACCTGCACATAGACCAAATCCGAAAAATGCGGTTGCCGACCGAAGTATTGGACGATGACACATCTGAATTGTCCGTCGCAGCTGCGCAAACACTTGGGCTTGAAATACGTGATCTGGAATCATGTCTGCGGCTGCTGCCAGCCGGGCAACGTGAAGTCCTGCTCTTGGTGGCATTGGAAGAAATGAGTTACGACGAAGTCGCCGCCACCTTGCAAATCCCGTTGGGAACCGTCATGTCGCGGCTGTCTCGTGCACGCGAAAAATTGCGCGCACTGATGGATGGCCGCACCGTCGTATCGCCGTTGAAGGTGGTTAAATGAATCAGTTACCTGTTACAGAAGCAGACTTGCATGCATATGTGGATGGCTTGCTGCCGCAATCCAGAAGGACGGAGATCGAATCGTACCTGGCGTCGAGGCCAGCCGAAGCAGAACGGATAAATGCCTATCGCGAACAGTCTGCCCGGCTGCGCGCGCTATTCGAACCCGTGCTGGATGAGCCGATGCCGCCGCAGTTGTCTACGCTAACTGCCCCGCCTGCGCCAGCGCGCGCGCACCTGCAACGCTATGCCGCCGGCCTGGCGATCGCTCTTATAGGCGGCGTGGCGGGATGGGTACTGAACGGACAAACGCAATCCGGTACGATGCCTTTTCGGGCCTCGGCTACAGCCCCCGCATCCGCCAGAAATGTGACGGCACTGGCGCATCAGGCGGCAATCGCCCATGCCGTCTACAGCCCGGATGTGCGACGTCCGGTCGAGATCGACGCGGATCAGGAAGATCAACTCGTCGCGTGGCTATCGAAACGGATTGGCACCCCGATTCGTCCGCCCAAGCTCGGCAAGCTGGGGTATGAGTTAATTGGCGGTCGTCTGTTGCCAGGTGAAAGCGGCCCTGTTGCCCAATTCATGTATCACGACGGCACAGGCCGGCGTCTCACCTTGTACGTCTCCACTGAACAGACGCACAACAAGGATACCGGCTTCCGCTTTACGCAAGAAGGACCAGTCAATGTCTTCTATTGGATTGACGGCAAGTTTGGCTATGCGCTGTCTGCGGGTATGGATAAAGGTGAACTTGCCCGTGTCGCCAACGCGGTCTATGAACAGCTGGATAAACCTGGATGAAACGGGTATGTGAACCGGGTATGACGCGTGCCCATGATGTGTGCCTACGCCTACGCCGCCGCCTTGCCTTGACACTCCCGCTGTTGCCGCTTACATTACTGACTCCAAAGTCAGTTAATAAATAACCGAAGCAGGCAACCAGGCATTCATGAACTGCCCTTTCAGCTCCAAACCCCGTTGGGCCAGACGCAAAGAAGCACGTCCGCAGGAATTGCTGGCGGCCGCGCTGGATTTGTTCGTCGAACGCGGATTTGCGGCCACCCGATTGGGCGACGTTGCGGCCCGGGCTGGCGTCTCCAAGGGAACGCTGTACCTGTACTTTGAGAACAAGGAAGAATTGTTCAAGGCAGTGGTGCGCGAAAACATGCTGCCGCTGCTGGATGAGGCAGACGACATCATCGGCAGCTACGAAGGCTCCAGCGCCGATCTGTTCCGTCACATCATCCTGGTCTGGTGGGAGCGTATCGGCGCCACCAAACTGGCCGGGATTACCAAACTGATGATGGCCGAATCGGGCAATTTCCCCGAACTGGCGGCGTTCCATCGCGAAGAAATCAGCATGCGCGGCGACGCCATGCTGGTGGGCCTGCTGCAGCGTGGCATCGAGCGCGGCGAATTTCGTGCGATCGACGTCCACCAGACCGCCAATGTACTGGTCGCACCGGTCATGATGCTGATGATGTGGCAGCAACCTCTCAATCCCTGCCACGTCGAAGCGGTCAACCCGGAAACTTATCTGAAGAGTTTTATCGACCTCTGCCTGCATGGCTTGCTTAGGCAGCCGCCCCCTGCTCCAACTAACCAATGACTATGCCGAAACGCCGTAAACTGTGGATCGCCATCGCTGTTGTCGGCATTGCGGCGGTGCTTGGCATGTTCCTCATGGCGCAACGCAAGGCCGCTCTGCCGGTGCCGCAAAAGCCGGCAGCCGCCGCTCCCAGCCTGGAGTTCCTTGCAAGCGATGTGATGCGGGTAACGCCGCACGATCTGCGTGACGTCTTGACGCTTTCGGGCGCCCTGCGCGCCGTCAACCAAGCCCAGGTCAAAGCCCGGGTCAGCGGCGAAGTACGGGAAGTGCTGGTAAGAGAAGGTGCAAGCGTCAGCAGCGGCCAGGTCATCGTCAAGATGGACACCAGCGAATATCGGGCACGCGTCAATCAGGCGCTGGGATCGCAAGTAGCGGCGCAGGGCCAGCTCGATATCGCCAGCAAGACCCGCGCGAACAACAAGGTCCTGGTGGAAAAAGGTTTCATTTCCAAAAATGCCTTCGACAATGCCGCCAGCCAGTACGACATCGCCAAAGCCAATGTCGACTCCGCCAACGGTGCGCTGGACGTAGCGCGCAAGGCGCTGTCGGATACGGTGATCCGGGCGCCGATCAGCGGCTTGATCAGCCGCCGTTCGGTGGAACCCGGCGAGAAGGTATCGCCCGATAATAACCTGCTGGAAATCGTCGATTTGCAGCAAATGGAAATGGCGGCCGCGGTGCCAACCTCGAACATACTGAGCGTGGCGCTGGGCCAGGAAGTCCGGTTGACGCTGGACGGTTTGCCCGCCCCGGTGATCGGCAAAGTGGCCCGCATCAACCCATCGATTGAAACCGGTTCGCGCTCGATCATGGTGTACATCCAGATCGACAATCCGCAGGGCTTGCTACGGGCCGGCATGTTTGGCGAAGCGCAGCTGACCCTGTCACGGAAAAACGGCGTGCTGACTGCACCGCAATCGGCAATCCAGAGCGACGCCAGCGACAACTATGTGTACCTAATAGAAAACGGCAAGGTGCAGCGCCGCAGCGTCGCTTTAGGGTTGCGCGGCACCGACGGCGATAGCAGCAATGCAGTGGAAATCGTGAGCGGCGTCAGCAACGGCGCCCGCATCGTCAAGGTGAATCTCGGCAATCTGCCGGACGGCGCCAGCGTCAGGGTACTTGCCGCCAAACCCGTCGGCGGCAAGGGCTAAGCCATGTGGTTCACGCGCATCAGCATCGGCAATCCGGTACTGGCCACCATGATGATGATGGCCTTTGTGGTGCTGGGGCTGTTCTCCTACGACCGGCTGCGGGTGGACCAGTTTCCGGACATCACGTTCCCGGTAGTGGTGGTGCAAACCTTGTATCCCGGCGCCTCGCCGGAAACGGTGGAATCGGATGTCAGCCGCCCGATTGAAGAAGCGGTCAACACCATCAATGGCATCGATACCCTGACCTCGCGCTCGTATGAAGGGCAGTCGGTAGTCATCGTTCAATTCAACCTGAATGTCGATCCGACCCAAGGTGCGCAGGATGTGCGGGAAAAAGTAGCCGCAGTCAAAGCCGCCTTCCGCAAGGAAATCAAGGAGCCGCTGATCACGCGCTACGATCCGGCCGATGCGCCGATCTTTTCAATCTCGGTCACCAATGATCCCAAAGCCAAGCCGCGCGACTTGCGCGAGCTGACCACCATCGCCGATCAAATCGTCAAGAAGCGCCTGGAGAATGTGCGCGGCGTCGGTTCGGTGACGCTGGTGGGCGGAGTCAAACGGCAAATCAATATCTACGTCAAACCGGTGGAGATGGAATCGCTGGGGATCGGGATCAATCAAGTCGAAGATGCAATTCGAAATGAAAATCAAGAGCTGCCGACCGGCGCGATCCGCAGCACCGACAGTGAAAAAGTTGTGCAAGTCCTGGGTAAGTTCAAGGACCCGCAGCACTTCAACGATATCGTGGTGGCGATACGCGGTGGCCAGAGTGTCAAGCTGTCGCAAATCGCCACTGTAGTCGATGGCCAGGAAGAACAGGAGAACCTGGCGCTCTACAATGGCCAGCGCACCCTGGCGCTGGATATCCTGAAGGCGCAAGGACAAAACACGATCGAAGTGGCGGACGGCTTGATGCAGGCCATGCAAGAGCTGCAAACTACCATGCAGACCTTGCATCCCGGCGTCAAGATCCAGGCCATCCAGGATGGCTCGCGGCAAATCCGTGTCGGCGTCCATAATGTCCGGCAAACCTTGCTGGAAGGCGCTGCACTGACGATTCTGATCGTATTCCTGTTTCTCAATTCATGGCGCTCTACCATTATCACCGGGCTGACTTTGCCGGTGGCGTTGATCGGCACGTTCCTGTTCATGAACATGTTCGGTTTCACCATCAACATGATTACGCTGATGGCGCTATCGCTGTGTGTCGGCTTGCTGATCGACGACGCTATCGTGGTGCGTGAAAATATCGTGCGCCATGCCGGCATGAGGCTCAACGGTCGTTTCAAGAGCCACAAACTGGCGGCGCTCGACGGCACAGCTGAAATCGGCCTGGCGGTATTGGCCACCACCTTTTCCATCGTCGCCGTGTTCTTGCCGGTCGGCTTCATGGGCGGCATCATCGGCCGCTTTTTCCACCAGTTCGGCATCACGGTGACCGCGGCAGTTTTGATCTCCATGTTTGTCTCGTTCACGCTGGATCCGATGCTGTCTTCCATCTGGCCTGATCCGGCATTACATACCGATACCGACGACGCCGGCCACAAGCAACGCCGTGGCATCTACGCCAACACCATCGGCCGTGTGCTGGAGGTGTTCGAGCGCCTGGTGCAATGGCTGTCGGACGGTTACCAGGTGCTGCTCAAATGGTCTCTCGGCCATCGGAAAATGACGGTAGGGATTGCCGTACTTGCCTTCGTTGCCGGCCTGGCGCTGCCGGCTGCCGGATTGGTCGGCACCGAGTTCATCCCGAATGCCGATTACTCCGAAAGCGGCGTCACCTTCTATACGCCGGTCGGTTCTTCACTGGAGCTGACGGAAACCAAGGTCCATCAGGTCGAAAACATCCTGCGCGAATTTCCCGAAGTGCAGGATATCTACACCACCGTCAATACCGGCGCATCGCAGGGTAAAAATTACGCGTCCATCTTTATCCGCCTGACCCCGCGCCAGCAGCGCAAACGCAGTAATGCCGAGCTGACGCCGTTGCTGCGTGAGCGCCTGTCGCAGGTGGCCGGTATCACGGTGACCCAGGTCGGTTCGCTGGCAGCGGCCGGCGGCGATAGCAAACAGGTAAGATTGAGCCTGCTGGGCCACGACCTGAAGGAACTGGAGCGCTTGTCGGCCGAAGCGCAGCGCCGCATGCGTACGGTGCCTGGCCTGGTTGACCTCGATTCCAGCCTGAAAGACAACAAACCCAACATCGCGGTGACGCCGAAACGCAATATCGGCGCCGACCTCGGTATCGGCGTGGCGCAAATCGGTAATGCCTTGCGCCCCCTGCTGGCGGGTGAAGCGGTCAGCAGCTGGCGCGGCCCGGATGATGAGAATTACGATGTCAACGTCCGCCTGGCGCCGTCCGACCGCAATGCCAGCGAGGATTTGTCGCGCCTGATGCTAGCCAGCACCCAGCTCAACAGCGACGGTTCGGCCAAGATGGTGCCGTTGCGCCAGGTCGCCGACATCGCAGCTTCCACCGGCGCCAACCAGATCAACCGGCGCGACCTGAATCGCGAGATCGAATTGTCGGCCGACGCTGTCGGCCGTTCCGCCGGCCAGGTCAATGCCGATGTCAAAACGGCGCTGGACAGCATGCACTGGCCCGCTGGCTATCGTTATCAGGTGGGAGGCACCACCAAGAGCATGCAGGAATCGTTTAACTACGCGTTGATCGCCTTGGGGCTGGCGATCATTTTCATTTACATGATCCTGGCTTCGCAATTTGCCAGCTTCTTGCAACCGCTGGCGATCATGTCGGCGCTGCCGCTGACCTTGATCGGCGTGTTCCTGTCGTTGATGATTTTCCGCTCCACCCTGAACATGTTTTCCATCATCGGCTTCATCATGCTGATGGGCCTGGTGACCAAGAATGCGATCTTGCTGGTCGATTTCGCCAACCAGGCGCGTAAAGCCGGCGCCGAGCGCAGCGCGGCGCTGCTGGAGGCGGCGCACGTGCGCCTGCGCCCTATCCTGATGACGACGCTGGCGATGGTGTTCGGCATGGTGCCGCTGGCCTTTGGCGTGGCCGAAGGCTCCGAACAGCGCGCGCCGATGGGACAAGCTGTTATCGGCGGGATTATCACTTCGTCACTATTGACGCTGGTGGTAGTGCCGGTGATGTATACCTATCTGGATGATTTTGGCAGTTGGGTCAAACGCAAGTGGCAAGGTAATGCCGTTGTAACCGATGAGGTTTGAAATCTATTTGGCAATACCGAAGTTTTTTACGGCCTATGCGAGGAGCCGCCCGAACTAACCGGGGTCAGAGTGAACTTTCGGTATGTTTTATCGCCGAAAGTTGACTCCGACCCCAGATCACTATGTCGTCGATTCGCATCTGCAAACAGGTTCTTAATAGGTTTTTGAGGGTGGCCTTTGATAGAATGAGCCCTTTATTTTCACTACCGAGCCTTAACCATGAATATCGAACAAGCCCGCTTCAACATGATCGAACAGCAAATTCGCCCTTGGAATGTGCTGGACCTGGACGTCCTGGAACTGCTGACGGTAGTACGGCGCGAAGAATTCGTCCCCGCCGCCTACAAGAGCCTGGCGTTTTCCGACACTGAAATCCCGCTGCCAGGCGGCGAAAGCATGCTGGCGCCTAAGGTTGAAGCACGCCTGTTGCAAGAAGCTGCCGTAAAGAAACATGAGCAAGTGCTGGAAATCGGCTCCGGTTCCGGCTACATGGCCGCGTTGCTATGCTACAAGGCCCGCCATGTTACGACGGTTGAAATCGATCCCGAGTTGAAAACATTGGCGGCAAAGAACCTGGCGGCCTACGGCATTACCAATGTCGAGGTTGCACTTGGCAGCGGCGCCCAGGGTTGGGACCAAAGCGAAACCAAAACCTACGACGTGATCGTAATTTCCGGTTCACTCTCCACTCTGCCGGACGCTTTCCTGAAGCAGCTCAATGTCGGCGGCCGGATTGTGGCAATCCTCGGCGACGCACCGGTGATGACTGCACAAATCATTACCCGTACTTCGGACAATAGCTACAGCACCCGCCAACTGTTTGAAACCGATGTCAAGCCGTTGCGTGACGCCGCTGCTCACTCCAACTTCAAGTTCTAAGCCAACCTATGCAACATCTCACTGCCTCAGAACTGGCCGCCTGGATCGCCGATCCGCAACGTCCGACGCCGTTGTTGCTGGATGTGCGCGAACCTTGGGAATACGAAACTTGCCATATAGATGCAGCACGGCTGATGCCGATGCAAACGGTGCCCGCGCATCTGAATGACCTGGAAGAAGATCAGGCCATCGTCTGCATCTGCCATCACGGGGCGCGCAGCATGCAGGTCGCGGCGTTTCTCGAGCGTCAGGGGTTTTCTGCCGTCAGCAACCTGACCGGCGGCGTCCACGCCTGGGCGCAGCAGGTCGATCCAGGCATGCCGACCTACTAGACATCCAGATATCGCTATTTAGATATATACATCGACCTGCCGCACTGTTCCGGAGAATGTAATGCGCAATACCCTGATGGTTTCGTTGGTCGCCAGCGCATTGCTGGCCGTGAATGCGCACGCAGTCGATCTGGTTCAGACCTATCAGCAAGCGCTGGCCAACGATCCCGTGTATACCAGCGCGCGCTATGCGCTGAGCGCCAGCAACGAAGCTGGCATACAGGGACGCGCCAGCCTGTTGCCGACAGTCGGCTTCGGCGGCAGCTACAGCCGCGCCGGAGAAGCCTGGACCACCATCACCAATAACTACAGCCTGCAGCTGACCCAGCCACTGTTTCGTCCGGCTTATTGGCAACAGTATCAGGAAGGCAAATTATCGGTGGCCGCGGGTGAAGTCCAATTTGCCCAAGCGCAACAAGATTTGATATTACGCGTCAGCCAGGCTTATTTTGACATCTTGACGGCGCAGGACGTTTTGGCCTCCCTGCAAGCCCAGGAGAGTGCGATCGCCGAGCAGCTTGCTTCCGCCAAGCGCAATTTCGACGTCGGCACCGCTACCATTACCGACACCAACGAGGCGCAAGCCAGCTACGACCTGGTGGTCGCGCAGGAAATCGCGGCCCGCAATAGCCTGGAAGTCGCCCGCAATGTGCTGCAACAGATCATCGGCAAACCGCCGGCACCACTGGCGACCCTGCGCCCCGGCGTCCAGCTGAGCGCGCCGCAACCGGCGGCGATTGAGACCTGGGTTAGCAGCGCCGAACAACAGAATTTCGGTGTGATCGGCCAGGGAATAGCGCTGGATATCGCGAAGCATGAGATCAAGAAGAGCCGTTCCGGCCATCTGCCTACGGTCGATCTGGTGGCCAGCCGCGCGCATTCGGATGTCAGCGGCAGCCCTATTCCCTTTTACAATATCTCGCAAATGTCCAACTCGATCGGCGTGCAATGGACCATTCCGTTGTATGCCGGCGGCGCAGTCAACAGTAGCGTGCGGCAGGCGGTGGCACTGGAAGACAAAGCACGTTCCGATCTTGAAAATGCGCGCAGGGCTGCTGCGCTGAATGCACGCCAGGCCTATCTCGGCGTCAATAGCGGATTGGCTCAGATCAAGGCGTTTGAGGCTGCCGAGATTTCCAGCCAGTCATCGCTGGACTCCAATCGCCTTGGCTATCAGGTTGGCGTGCGCATCAATATCGACGTGCTGAACGCGCAACAGCAGCTGTATTCCACCCGCAGGGATTTGGCAAAGGCGCGTTACGACACGCTGATGAATAGTCTGAAACTCAAGTCCGCAGTGGGGACGTTGAAAGAAGAAGACCTACAGCAAATCAATGGCTTGCTGGTGCCGGCGGTATATTAAGTTACGCTGCGTAAATCGCACTTCGTAAATCAGGCTTCGTGATTCTTGAGCATGAATGGCGAAGTCTTGAACATGTGAATGCAGTTATCAACTACTTTCGAGACATTTTCCGCGAGATCGAAACTGTGCGGACTGAAGGTCCAGTTGCTCAAAATGCCGAACAGCAGTCCTTGCACCATGACCGCAGCCATGACCGGATCCAGTTCGCGCGGCAATTGCCCTTTCGCAACGGCAAATCGCAACAAGCGTTCTATATCGGTACGACCTTGTAGAAAGCATTCGTGCTGACGAATAAAAATGGGATCTTCCGGATCAACCAGTTCACACTTGTGCAAAACGATTTCAAAAATCTTGCGCGACTGCGAATTCAGCGTCGCTTCCTGCAACGTGAACAAACATCTGTTGCGAAACTGGTTTAAGGGATCGTGTGCATTTTCGTCGGCGGTTTTTTCAATCATCGCCTCCATCGGCAAGCGCACCCGCTCGCACATGGCATCGAATAAATCGCTCTTGTTCTTGAAGTGCCAATAGATAGCGCCGCGCGTAACGTCGGCGGCAGCGGCAACATCGGCCAGCGTGGTACGCGATACGCCGTTCTGGTGAAACACCTCCGCGGCGGCATCAAGGATGCGGCCACGGGTTTCCAGTGCTTCTTCTTTTGTACTTCTAGCCATTTTGTGCTGACCTCCAAACTTATACGGTGCTGTGCATGTTCGTTGTGGTGCGTCGTGCATCTGCAGCAAATAATTAAATAGCAACAAAACGCAACATATGCAAATCACATACATTCGTGCATGTATGTATAATAGCAGCATTCCGGCTGTTCCACCTGCTTTCTGGCAACGCATCCGGTGCAACAAAGCCATTAGTTATATATCCTATGTCAATTCCAGAAGCAGAGTTACCTGTCAGATTTGCAGTCTTTCCTCAGACTTTCTTCAATTACCGTGCGAGAATTTTATGAATTCAGTTAGCTCCATCAATCGTCTCACGCGTATCACCCTGGCTATCGCGGTATTGTCCGCTGTCGCTGCCTGTGGCAAAAAGCCAGATGCCCAGGGCGCGCCTCCGCCACCTGGTGTTTCCTTTATCACTGTTGCGCCAGAACGCCTGGCTCTCACAACTGAACTACCGGGTCGCCTGGAAGCGACACGCATCGCTGAAATTCGCGCGCGTACCGCCGGCATCATACTCAAACGCAGCTTCCGCGAAGGCAGCGACGTCAAGTCTGGCGAAGTCCTGTATCGCATCGACCCGGCGCCAATGCAAGCGGCGTACGAGAGCGCGCAGGCAACGCTGGCCAGAGCCGAAGCAAATCTGACGACTGCAACCCTGAAAGCACAGCGTTATAAACCGCTGGTGGATGTCAATGCAGTCAGCAAGCAAGAGTACGACGACACTGTTGCAACGCAAAAGCAAGCTGCCGCAGATGTAGCTTCCGCCAAAGCAGCGCGTCAGACCGCCAGCCTCAACCTGGGCTATGCCACTGTGACCTCGCCGATTTCCGGCCGTATCGGCAAGGCGCTGGTCACTGAGGGCGCGCTGGTTGGACAAGGCGAAGCAACCCAGCTGGCCACCGTGCAGCAAATCGATCCGATCTACGTCAACCTGACTCAGTCCAGCACTGACATTCTCAAATTGCAGCAAGCAATGAAGAGCGGTCAGTTGCAAAGTGCCGGTCAAGGCCAGGCTAAGGTGACACTGAAGACCGAAGATGGCAGCACTTATCCGCAATCGGGAAAATTGCTGTTTTCGGATTTGACGGTCGACCCTACCACCGGTTCGGTCACCCTGCGCGCCGAGTTTCCTAATCCTGACCACAACCTGTTGCCCGGCATGTATGTACGCGCCAAGCTGGAACAGGCAGTGAACGACTCTGCCCTGACAGTACCGCAACAAGCAGTCCAGCGCGACCTCAACGGTTCCTCCGTGTTTGTGATCGGTGCCGACAATAAGGTAGTAGTACGGCCGGTAAAAGCCGATACGGCACAGGGTGACAAATGGATCGTCACCGATGGTTTGAAGAGCGGCGATAAAGTGATCGTCGATGGTTTGCAAAAAGTCAAACCAGGCGCGGTAGTTAATCCGTCGCCATGGAATCCGACTGCTGCCGCCGCACCAGCTGCTGCAGCGGCTGCTGCAAGCACCGGCGCCAGCGCCGCCGCAGCTGCCTCAACTGCTAAATAAGGAGCCTATTAATGGGCAAGTTTTTCATCGACCGCCCCGTATTTGCGTGGGTGCTCGCCATCTTCATCCTGCTCGGGGGTGCTTTGGCGATCACGCAATTACCGGTGGCGCAGTATCCTTCGATTGCACCGCCAACGATTGTCGTTAGCGCGTCATACCCAGGCGCTACCGCGCAAACTATTGACGATAGCGTTACCAGCCTGATCGAACAGGAAATGAACGGCGCCGACGGCTTGCAATATATCGAGTCGCAAAGCCAGGCCGATGGTTCGGTATCTATCACTGTTACTTTCACTCCGGAAACCAATGCCGACCTGGCAGCGGTGGATGTGCAGAACCGTTTGAAACGGGTTGAAGCACGCCTGCCGGCGGTGGTTACGCAGAACGGTGTGCAAGTCACCAAATCGCGTAGTAACTTCCTGATGTTTATCGGCCTTTCATCATCCGACGGCAAGCTAGATCCGATCGCGCTGGGCGACTATTTGTCACGCAACGTGCTCAATGAAATCAAACGCGTGCCAGGCGTCGGCCAGGCGCAACTGTTCGGTACTGAACGCGCCATGCGGATCTGGATCGATCCAGTCAAACTGGTTGGCCTCAGCCTGACGCCAGCCGACGTAACGGCTGCAATCACAGCGCAAAATGCACTGGTCGCCGGCGGTACGCTTGGAGATTTGCCTAGCCCTGGCACACAGCAGATTTCCGCAACCGTGGTAGCAACCGGGCAACTGACTACCGTCGAACAGTTCGGCAATATCCAGTTGCGCGCCAATGCAGATGGCTCGATCGTGCGTCTGCGCGACGTCGCTCGCATCGAAATCGGCGGTCAGTCGTATGCGACTGCCGGCCGCCTCGACGGCAAGCCGACGTCCTTCGTCGGCGTGCAATTGTCGCCATCCGCGAACGCGCTGGGTACTGCTACAGCAGTCCACGCCAAGATGGCAGAACTGTCTAAGTATTTCCCTCCCGGCGTCACATACACCATTCCCTACGACACCTCGAAATTCGTCAAGATTTCGATCGAAGAAGTGGTCAAGACCTTGGTAGAGGCGATCATCCTGGTGTTCCTGGTGATGTATCTGTTCCTGCAAAACATCCGCTACACCTTGATTCCGACACTGGTCGTACCTGTCGCGCTGATGGGCACTTTCGCCACCTTGCTGTTGTTTGGCTTCTCGATCAACGTGCTGACCATGTTCGGCATGGTGCTGGCGATCGGTATCCTGATTGACGACGCGATCGTGGTCGTGGAAAACGTTGAACGCATCATGAGCGAAGAAGGTTTGTCGCCGCGTGATGCAACCCGCAAGGCGATGGGCCAGATTACCGGCGCACTGATCGGCATCACCCTGGTGCTGATCGCGGTGTTCATCCCGATGGCATTCTTCAGCGGTGCGGTTGGCGCCATCTATCGCCAGTTCTCGTTGTCGATGGTGGCTTCGATGGTGTTCTCGGTATTGATGGCATTTACGCTGACGCCAGCGCTGTGCGCCACTATCCTGAAACCGGTGGAAGCAGGACATCACCATGAGAAAAAGGGCTTCTTCGGCTGGTTCAACCGTAAGTTCAACGTTGCCACCACCAGCTATCAAGGCATTGTCGCCAAGATGCTGACCAAGACCGGCCGTTACCTGCTGATATATGGAGCGATCCTGATATGCGTCGGCTTGCTGTATGCACGCTTGCCAGCATCGTTCCTGCCGGCCGAAGATCAGGGCTACATCATCACCAACGTGCAATTGCCTGCCGGCGCCAGCAAAAACCGCACCTTGGAAGTCATCAAGACGATTGAAGACTATTACGCGAAATTGCCTGGTGTCGCCCACGTGGTTGCCATTACCGGTTTCAGCTTCTCCGGTAACGGTCAGAATGCCGGTTTGGTATTCACACCGCTCAAGGACTGGAGCGAACGCGGTCCGGATCAGTCCGCCGACGCGATTGCTGGCAAGGCATTCGGTGTGTTCTCGCAAATCAAGGACGCCATCGTCTATCCGCTGAACCCACCGCCGATCCCTGAACTGGGTAACGCCACGGGCTTTACCTTCCGCCTGCAAGACCGTTCGGGGCAAGGACATGCGGCATTGACCGCAGCGCGTAACCAATTGCTTGGCATGGCTGCGCAAAGCAAGATCCTGGCTGGCGTCCGCCCTGAAGGTCTGGAAGATTCACCGCAGCTGCAACTGGAAATCGATCGAGACAAGGCCAATGCCCAAGGCGTATCGTTTAGCGCCATCAATAGCACGCTGTCGACCGCACTCGGGTCTTCGTACGTAAATGACTTCCCTAACCAGGGCCGTCAACAACGGGTGATTGTGCAAGCCGATGCACCTCAGCGGCTGCAGCCGGAAGATCTGGCCAGGTTGTATGTCAAGAATACGCAAGGAAACATGGTGCCGTTCTCGTCATTCACCACCTCGCATTGGATCAAAGGCCCGGTACAACTGTCACGCTATAACGGCTATCCGGCGATGAAAATCTCCGGCGGCGCGGCACCTGGCCATAGCACCGGCGAAGCGATGGATGAAATGGAAGCACTGACTGCCAAACTCCCTCCCGGCTTCGGCTTTGAATGGACCGGCCAGTCATTGGAAGAAAAAACTTCCGGCGCGCAAGCACCGATGCTCTATGCATTGTCGCTGCTGGCGGTGTTCCTGGTATTGGCAGCCTTGTACGAAAGTACCTCCATTCCGCTGGCAGTGATGCTGGTGGTACCGCTGGGGATTCTCGGCGCATTGCTGGGCGTAACCTTGCGCGGCATGCCTAACGACGTCTACTTCAAGGTCGGGATGATTACCGTGGTTGGCTTGTCGGCGAAGAATGCGATTCTGATTATCGAATTCGCTAAAGACCTGCAGGCTCAAGGCAAGGGCCTGATCGAAGCGACGCTAGAAGCGGTGCACCTGCGGTTCCGGCCGATTCTGATGACCTCGTTCGCGTTCATCCTGGGTGTGTTGCCGCTAGCGATCAAGACCGGCGCCGGCTCGGGCAGCCAGCGTGCTATCGGTACCGGCGTGATGGGCGGCATGATCACAGCGACTGCCTTGGCGGTATTCCTGGTGCCGGTGTTCTTCGTGGTGGTACGCAAGCTCTTCAAAGGCAGCGAACGCCAACGCAAGCTGCACGCGGCCGGTCAGAAAATAGATTTGGAGAATCAGCATGTTTAATACGGCAATTACGGCGTACTTACCCAAGCAACTGACCGGCGCCCTGTTGTTGGCAGGGATCCTCTCGGGTTGCACCATGGCGCCGACCTACGTACGGCCGGAAGCGCCGGTGGCCGGCAGCTATCCGGCTGCTGCCGATGGTCAGGTGCAACTGGATGCGGCGGCGCTCGGCTGGCGCCAGTTTTTCCCTGACCAACGCCTGCAGGCGCTGATCGCATCTGCACTTGAAAACAACCGCGACCTGCGTACCGCAGCTCTGAACATCGAGCAGGCGCGCGCCCAGTACGACATCACCGCTTCAGATGCGTTGCCGCACCTGGAGGGCAATTTCAGCCGTACTCGCGGTCGTACAGCGGCCGATCAATTGGTTTCAGGCCAGCCCGCCGTCGGCACTGCTTATTCGGTGGGGTTGAACATGACCTCGTTCGAGCTGGACTTCTTTGGCCGCGTCCGCAGCTTGAAAGATGCCGCACTGGCGAGCTACCTGGCGACAGAGGAAGCACGTCAGTCCGTACAAATCAGCCTGATTTCGCAGGTTGCGCAAGCCTATCTGACCGAGCAGTCGTACGCCGAACAGCAACGGTTGGCGGAGCAAACCCTGGATAGCCGGCTAGACGACTACAAGCGCGACAAATTGCGCTTTGATGTCGGCGCATCGTCGGAACTTGATCTGCGCAATTCCGAAACATTGGTGCAGGCAGCCCGCGTGTCGCTAGCTACGCTGGTACGCCAGCGCGGCCAGGCCACCAACGCATTGGTACTTCTGGTCGGCAAGCCACTGGGCGACCTGCCAGCGCCGCAAACGCTGTCGGATGAAAAAATCGTCACCGACATTCCGGCCGGCCTGCCTTCCGATCTGCTGATACGCCGTCCTGATATCCGTGAGGCAGAACAGCAATTGCGTTCCGCCAATGCCAACATCGGTGCCGCCCGCGCAGCCTTCTTTCCGACCATTTCGCTGACGGCCGGGATCGGCAATTCAAGCACATCGCTCGGCAGCCTGTTCTCGGCTGGCAGCCGTACCTGGTCGTTTGTGCCGCAGTTGACCTTGCCGATTTTTGAGGGCGGACGCAACCGCGCCAACCTGTCGCTGAGCGAGATCCGCAAGAATCTGGCGATTGCCAACTACGAGAAAACCATACAGAGCGCATTCAGAGAAGTTTCCGATGCGCTGGTTGCCCGTGGCACGCTGGAAGATCAGCTGGCAGCTCAGGACGCATTCGTCAAAGCGCAGGAACAACGGGTGAAGTTGACCGATCTGCGTTACAAGAATGGTATCGCCAGTTCCACCGATCGCCTCAACGCGGAGCGTGATCTGTTCTCGGCACAACAGGCGCTGATCCAGACGCGGCAGCTGCGTTTGAATAATGCGATTGACCTGTATCGTTCGTTGGGTGGCGGGTTGAATGAGAATACCTTGGCGGCCAAGTCGTAATTTGACTGGATTTCAGTATTGATCCAAATAAAAAGGCGCCACACTTGTGTGGCGCTTTTTTTACCACTACAGTTTGCACATGTAGCTCGTAAAGCGGGTGAGCTATTTTCGAATTTACGATTCAAACTGAAATCAACTACTTATGAAGAAAACTATTGTCTTGACCGGCGCTACCGGATATATCGGCTCCCATACCTGGTGCGCCCTGATTGAGGCCGGATACGACGTCATAGGCCTGGATAATTTATGTAACAGCAGTATTGAAGTAATTGAACGGATCTCGACAATTACTCAGTCAAAATTGAATTTTGTTGAAGGCGATGTACGGGACAGATCTCTTCTCAACACCATTTTTTCACAAAACCAAATTGACGCGGTCATTCATTTTGCCGCGTTAAAATCAGTGGGGGAATCAGTTGAGAGTCCTCTTACCTACTACGATACCAATTTGAACGGCCTGCTAACCTTGTGCATGGTTATGGCGCAGCATGCGGTAAAGACACTGGTATTCAGTTCGTCTGCTACGGTCTATGGCGATCCCGAATCCATACCAATTAAAGAAGATGCTTCTTTAAAAGCGACCAGTCCGTATGGTCAAACAAAATTGATGAGCGAACAGATTTTGCGTGACCTGGAATGCTCAGATCATCAATGGAACATTGGCTATTTACGTTATTTCAATCCGGTCGGCGCCCATGAAAGCGGATTGATCGGAGAAGATCCGCATGGTGTGCCCAATAATCTGATGCCTTATGTGGCGCAAGTTGCCGTTGGAAAACTAGATAGATTGCGCATATTTGGGGGCGACTACCCCACACCAGACGGTACTGGCGTACGCGACTATATACATGTGATGGATCTGGCGGAGGGACATGTTGCTGCGTTATCACATTTACTTAACGGCAACGAATCTAACAAGACCTCATTCACAGTCAATCTCGGCGCCGGGTTTGGCGTCAGCGTTCTGGAGGTGATCCGAGCATATGAGAAAGCCAGCAAGCGTCCAATCCCCTACGAAATCGTTGCAAGACGGCCGGGGGATGTCGCCGCATACTATGCGGACCCTTCGCTGGCCGCAGAAATCATCAAATGGCATGCGACTCGAGGACTCGATGTTATTTGCAAGGATTCATGGCGCTGGCAGAAAATGAATCCGAACGGATTTTCTGACATCTGACGTATTCATCTGATTTTTATGAATATATTTAAAAATGTAGTCGAATTTCCAATATTGTTTATTTAATTAAAAATTTAAGAGAGAAGAGATTTATTTTCATTTAAATTTTTCTTACGCTTTATTATATACGTCAAGAAAAATGCAATACTTATGACATAGTATGGATAAATTTCCCACCACAAAAATATAACATCGACCAATCCCAGGACGAGAAATCCAAGGCAGAGTGCCACACCCATTCCTGCCGTATACCGGACTCCGGCATCGTCATTACGCATATCACGCAAGAAATAATACGCCGGAGCGAAATACAACCCTAGTATCGCGAAGAGTCCGAACAAACCAAGCCGGGACATCATAAATAATACTTCGTTATGTGAATGCGGAAAAGTTGCTGCTGCAGAAGTAATAATATTCCGCTTGGATAATTCTTCCAAAGCTTTCGGAAAATTTTCTACGCCGACACCAAAAATAGGATGTTCTTTGAACAACACCCAAGATCCCCGCCATAGCTGAAGGCGAGTACCAAGAGAACTATCGATATTTTCACCTGCAGAATACTGACTCATATCGCTTTCGGCAACAGAGACGCGCTCTTTTACAATTTGACCGAAATAAGATACGGCACCAATCAGAACTACAAAAAAAACGATAACTGATAGCTTATAACTGAGACGAATATTTTTTGTGACCACACAGGCAATAGCAATAAGAACTGGTATCGTAAGCCAAACCCCACGTGACTGGGATAAATAAGCTACATATAAACCGGCACATAACGCGACAATTTTTAAAGCAATAATGACCACATCATTAGATTTATTCCATGCAATCGACATTGCAGAAAAAACTCCAAGCAACAAGGCCATTTCAGCAAAAATTATAATTGGAATGAAATCCGATCCATAACGTGTTGCTCCACCACCAGTAAGTACATAGATTTTGACCGCAGACAGGAAAGCCCCTATTACAAAGGCCCATTGGACATGTTTCATGAACTTGATCGGCACAAATGAAAATACCCAAAAAATCAGGGCGAATATTGCAAGCCGAAATGGTGGATCGTATGTTCTACCGGTAAATTCGCCAGATCCAATCTGATTCGCAAGTACGGCAATCAGTGGGCCGCACATCGCCAAGGCAAGCGGCCAATATTCTTTCGTCAATTGAAAGAACGTCTTATCGTCGGACCGACTCCGAGATACAAGTAAGCTGATGCCAGCTATAAACAGTAGTGCAAAAAGCACTCCTGCTGCACGATCTACAACCAATGCCAATATATAAAAGGCTACGATTAAGGCAGTAACCAGTAATTTCATGTAACGCAAGTGCATCTCCGATTTACGAATGTTTTCCATCTAACGCATATACAACCATCTTCTTTTTAACAATTGAAGCTTGGTCTAAATCACAAATCAGATGTCTTTTCATAAATTATAAAAACTAATAAAACATGACATTAAGCATTTATGCTTTTGCTCTGCTTTTAAAATATTGAATAAATTTTTTCCATAAATATTTAATATGCCAACCTATACCTTCAATGACTCTATCTTGCTTGATCAGAAATTTTGAGAACAACTTTAATTCTTTGACACTTTTTGGCTGGTCCAGTGGCATGTCAGCCCAGGAAGACATTAACTGATATTCGATGAATATGGATTTTGCTTCGTGCAAACACCAATCCTGCCAAGGCTTTACCGGCCCTGTGAAATGCATGAACACAACAGGTTCCGTCACATTCAGCGTTGTACCACCTTTGCTGAGGAAATCTACCAAGTGGTAACGAAAATTCCATTTTTTATCGATATATTTTGTATATCCATTTAATATAATATTCAATGCATCCTGATCCGCAAAACGTAATTCTTGCATTGATAGTATAGTTAATGCTTTATTTTGTGAGTCATTCGCAATCCAATTATCAACATCGATATACATCACACCTGCGTTGAAATATTCTGGATTTTTCAAATTTAGCGCTGCGACCTGTGTCTTTACAGTGGTTTGAATTTCATCTTGAACAACTGCAGCAATACACCCCGTCATTTCAACAGATGACAACTCTTCCAGTTTACCCATGCATAGGATATCGGCATCAAGATAAAGCACCTTTTGAGTTATCCCACGCAACAGATTCGGGATTAACAATCGAACAAATGTTCCAAGTGAGTGTTGTGAAAAACAAGGAAATTGAGAGAATTCAGATAATATGTCAGAATCTAAAACATGAATTTTTATTGATGTATTGAAACTGCTTTCCAATTGCGCCAGCCGACGTCGATTATCATCCGTAATGGAAAATGCAAAGACGTGAAAAATAAAATCCATATCAGGATTATTTTTAATAACAGAGGTGATATTTACACCCATGCCACGGAAGTAATTGGTATCGACTCCGAAGGCGACATGCATTACGGCAGGGTTGAGAATAGTATCTGATGCTGGGGTACAAGATGAAATGGCGCTCAATTGCAATCCTTACCAACTTATATTGTGTGAATCCTCAAATCTCAAGGATGAAAATCTAATCGAGCTGAATTTATTAAAAATATATACTTGAGAGCAATGCAGTAAGACCACTTCGTTTTCTTAAAGTAGCGAAGGATAGCAAACTTAGGGTCCCCATGTCATTAGAACGCTCTGCGTAAAGAGACCACCCGGATCTCGCTGGTTGACAAACTTAGAGTTAACTTGTGGTCACACAGTTCCAGCTTGTCACAAACCAGCATGTCTTGCTGTATACCAAAACACTCCTAGCCATTCATGCATTGCGTACGCGCTACGACGCATACCTTCGCCCGACGGCAGGAAACTCAAAAGGGTAAACCGCTCCTGGCTAAAAAATATTGTCGGAGCGGCAATCACTTCCAACCCTGTCTGGGCAAACACCAACCGCGCGCGCTGCATGTGCAAGGCATCGGTAACAAGGATGATTTTTTTCACATTCGCTTGTCTTAACATCTCGGCTGAAAATTTTGCATTTTGCTCTGTATCGTCTGATTTCCCTTCCTGCCATTTTACCGGCGTAGCAAAATCATCCTGCAAACTCTGTGACATCACTGCCGCCTCCGACACTGCCGAACCGTCTGGCATGCCACCGGATACCAGGATCGGCAACCCGGTTTGACGCTGAATCTTGGCGCCATAACGCAAACGGGCCAAAGTCCAATAGTTTGGTTGGTCTTTGCTGTCGTACTCGGGAGCATTTCCCAGGCGACCGCCTCCTAATATAACAATCGCCTGCGCATCGCTATCCGCACTTAAAGTCAATGGCGACGAATGCTGTTCCAGCGGCGCAACCAGCAATAATGCACCGGCCTTACTGCTTAATACGGCAAGCAGTAGCAACGCGGCTACACTGACTGTCACGCCAAGGCGCGGATAGGCACGCCGCAGCAGCATGCCGATGACGCAAAGAACAATGAGATTGGTTGGTAGAAGTAGCAGCATACTAACCACTTTGGTGATGATCACAGTTGCATGCATGGTAGACAATATTAGATAAACGGCGCCAGCAGAGCCATGGTCCGCGCGGTGGCGCCACGATGCTGTTGCGCAAAATGGGTGGCTTGTTCGCCCATCGCCGAGCGTTGCAGATCATCCTGCAACAGCTGCCGCGCCGTATCCAGCATGGTGTCGACGTCACCCACTCGTAGCGCGGCGCCGGCAGCAATCGCCTGTTCGGTAATATCTGAAAAATTGAAAGTATGCGGCCCGATCAATACCGGCTTGCCAACCGCAAACGCCTCGATCAGGTTTTGGCCACCCATCGGCAGCAGGCTACCGCCGATGAATGCCACATCGCACATTGCGTAATAGGCGAACATTTCGCCCATCGAATCGCCGATCAGCACCTTCACTTGCGGCGGTACCGGTTCGTCAGCCAGTCGGGTGCGGCGCAACGGCGGCAATCCCTTTGCTGCAGCCATGTCTGCCACTTCATCGAACCGTTGCGGGTGACGCGGCACTATGATGGTCAGCAAGTTAGCTGGCAGCAAATCGGTATGGGCAGGATCATGGCCGCGCCTGGACAATGCATCGAAAATCAATTCTTCTTCACCATCGCGCGTACTGGCACACAGCAGCACCGGACGATTACCGATCTGCCCGCGCATCGCAGCGCCGACGGCCAACAATGCAGGTGAAGGCGTGACGTCGAACTTGAGGTTGCCGGTCACGTGCACGTTGTTGCCACCGAGTTGCTGCAAACGTCCGGCATCTGCTTCAGTTTGCGCGCCAACGCAGGACATGCCGCTGGCAGCCTCGGTCATCAATGTGGAAAAACGTTTACCGCGACGCAGCGACCGCGCCGACAAACGCGCATTCACCAGCGCCACCGGCACCTTGTAGCGCCCGCATTGGACGATCAGGTTCGGCCACACTTCAGTTTCCATCAGCACGCAGAGGCGCGGCGAGAAATGGCGCAGGAACCGTCCCACCATCCAGCCGGTATCGTAGGGAAGAAAGCATTGCAGCACCCGCGGCGATTTGCCAAACAAAGCCTGTCCGGTAGCGCGACCGGTCGCCGTCATATGGGTCAACAAAATAGCGTGATCTGGATAGGTATCCAGCATGGCTGCAATCAAAGGCTCGGCAGCGCGCGTTTCGCCAACAGAGACAGCATGCACCCACAGGAATTTGCGCGATGCCAGCGCCGGCGACAGCGGTGGATAAAAGCCGATGCGCTCCGCCACATGCTGGCGATAACCAGGTTCCTTGCCGCCGCGGCGCCACAAGCGCAGCAATACGAAAGGCATCGCTAGCCACCATACTGCCGAATACAACAAGCGGATACGCCATGCCCGCCCTGCATCAAAACCCGATGCAGCGCTCATTCGGTCAGCGCACGGCCGGTCAGACGACGCAAAATTGCGAGCGGGCTAGCGCCTGGATCGTATTGCCTGGCTGCGGGCAGATGCAAGGTTTGCTCCATCATGTACTGGCCCGACATCACGGCATGCGGAGTCTGGTCGGAAAAACAAACCCAAACCGATCCTGCGGCAAATGGCTGCGTCACCTGCGGACCATCTTTTTGATATGCCGGATCTGATTTCATGGCGTCATGTAATTGCAGCATCAGATGATCGTATTCGCTACGCAGGGATTTGGTGACATGCAAGGCATTCAATGCCTGCGCCTGCCAGCGCGAATATGATGTCACCCTAGGCAAGAACCGTTGCGCCACATCTTCGAACGGTTCGCCAACCCGCCAAACGCGTGGTACGCCGTCCGGATTCACATTGGCAAATACGCGCAGAATGCGTTCGCCGTAATTAGGACGCGACGGGAATGCATCAACATGCAGGCGGCGATCATCGGCACGCCAGGATTGGGCGCGGGTTTCCACCTGCATCGGCCGATAACTGGTCGGCGCCATGCGCAGTTCGCTGCGTGTGTCTGCGTATGCAGGCAACAAGGAATAAATCAGTTGCTGCGCTTGCGCTCTAAAGCGCCCGATCATGTTGGCCAGCGCCGCCTGGTCAACCGCGTCGCCCAGCGCGCCTTTCAGCTTGCCATTGGCATCCAGGCTGATATTGCGGCTCTTGGGATCGCGCACTGCCGGTGTCAGGAAGCGCTGTTCGTCGGCCGTAAACGCGAAGCTGAGATGCGGGAAATACAGGACTTTTCCTGCCTCAAGCGCGGAAATCCAGGCTGAATTCGGTGTGCTGATCTGCCAGTCGGCAATATCGATTTCGAGAATTTGTTGTTCCATGGCCGTATTATGCCGCGTTGCGATGACTGCGGGAACAGCGCGATAGCTTCGCCTGTGAAATAGTTGCTAATTAAGAAATAAAATTGAACGGTATTGCCTGCACAAGGCGAGCGTATTTGGTTCTGTTGACAAACAAGAATCCAATCTATAATGAAAACCAGCAGGTTCCTAAACCGGTTTGGCATGAATACATACAGGGAGGTCTCCCCATGGTTCAAATGTCGCGGCGCCAGTTTCTTAAAACGACTGGCGCTACCCTGGCAGGTTCGAGTCTGGCGCTGATGGGATTTTCGCCGGCGCCGGCGCTGGCGGAAGTACGCAGCTATAAACTGACACGCACCGTCGAAACCCGCAATACCTGCCCCTACTGCTCCGTCAGTTGCGGAGTCCTGATGTACAGCCTCGGCGACGGCGCCAAGAATGCCCAAGCCAGCATCATTCACATCGAAGGCGATCCGGATCATCCGGTCAATCGCGGCACGCTCTGCCCCAAAGGCGCAGCTTTGCTCGATTTCGTACACAGTCCAAGCCGTCTCCAGTTCCCCGAATATCGCGCGCCAGGTTCCAAGGAATGGAAACGCATGTCATGGGACGATGCGCTAAGCCGTATCGCCACCTTGATGAAACAGGACCGGGATGCGAATTTCGTCGAAAAGACGCCGGAGGGCCTGACCGTCAACCGCTGGCTGACCACAGGCATGCTGGCAGCATCGGCCAGCAGCAATGAAGTCGGCTACCTGACGCATAAAACCATACGCAGTCTTGGCATTCTGGGATTCGATAACCAGGCGCGTGTCTGACACGGTCCGACGGTGGCAGGTCTTGCCCCGACGTTTGGCCGTGGAGCGATGACGAATCATTGGGTCGACATCAAGAATGCGGACGTTATTCTCATCATGGGCGGCAATGCAGCCGAGGCGCACCCGTGCGGTTTCAAATGGGTGACAGAAGCCAAGGCGCATAACAAGGCGAAGCTGATCGTGGTTGATCCGCGCTTTACACGCTCGGCCTCGGTGGCGGATTTCTACGCGCCGATCCGTACCGGCACCGATATCATTTTCCTCGGCGGTGTCATCCGCTATCTGCTGGAAAAGGATCAGATTCAACACGAGTACGTCAAGAATTACACTGATTTCACCTTTATCGTACGGGAAGACTTCACTTTCGACGACGGTATTTTTTCAGGCTACAACGCGGAAAAACACAACTACACCAAGACCACCTGGGATTACGAACTGGGTGACGACGGTTTTGTAAAAACCGATCCGACCCTGGCCCATCCACGCTGCGTATTCAACCTGATGAAACAGCACTACGATCGCTATACACCCGAGATGGTGGAGAGCGTGTGCGGCACGCCCAAGGAGAAATTCCTGAAAGTGTGCGAGATGCTGGCATCCACCGCATCGCCGACGCGTGCCGGCACCATCTTGTACGCACTCGGCTGGACCCAGCATTCGATCGGCTCGCAAATCATCCGCACCGGCGCCATGGTGCAACTGCTGCTCGGTAATATCGGGATTGCCGGCGGCGGCATGAATGCCTTGCGCGGCCACTCGAATATCCAGGGATTGACCGATCTGGGGCTGATGACTAATCTGCTGCCGGGTTATATGACGCTGCCCTCGGAATCCGAGCAAGACTACAGCAAATATATCGCCGCGCGCGCCAGCAAACCGTTGCGTCCCAATCAACTGAGTTACTGGCAGAACTACGGCAAGTTCCATGTCAGCCTGATGAAATCATGGTGGGGCGATGCCGCCAAGGCAGAGAACAATTGGGGCTACGACTATCTGCCCAAGCTGGACAAACCGTACGACATGCTGCAGGTGTTCGAGCTGATGAAACAAGGCAAGGTCAACGGTTATATCGCCCAGGGCTTCAACCCGCTGGCCGCAGCGCCGGACAAGGGAAAAATCGGCGCCAGCCTGGCTAATCTGAAGTTTCTGGTCATCATGGATCCGCTAGCTACCGAGACTTCCGAGTTCTGGCAGAACCATGGCGTGTTCAACGACGTCGATCCGAGCAAGATACAGACTGAAGTATTCCGCCTGCCAACCACCTGCTTTGCCGAAGAGGATGGCTCGCTGGTGAATTCCGGCCGCTGGCTGCAATGGCACTGGAAAGGCGCACCGCCGCCGGGCGAGGCGCGCAGCGATCTGGAAATCATGTCGGAACTGTTCCTGAAGATTCGCAAGATGTACGCCACCGACGGCGGCAAATATCCTGATCCGATCCTCAACCTGTCATGGCCCTACGCCAATCCGGAAAGCCCGACCGCCGAAGAACTGGCCAAGGAATACAATGGCCGCGCGCTCAGCGACCTGGCAGACCCCAAGGATGCGACCAAGATCGTGCGCAAGAAAGGCGAACAGGTAGCAGGCTTTGCCGAACTGCGCGATGACGGCAGCACGGCCAGCGGTTGCTGGATTTTTGCCGGTTGCTGGACCGAAGCCGGCAACCAGATGGCGCGGCGCGACAACTCCGATCCGACCGGTATCGGGCAAACCCTGAACTGGGCATGGGCATGGCCGGCCAACCGGCGCATCCTGTATAACCGCGCATCATGCGATCTGAATGGCAAACCGTTCGATCAAAAACGCAAGGTGATCAGCTGGAACGGTCAGAAATGGGGCGGCGTCGATGTTCCCGATTTCAAGGTGGACGAAGCGCCGACGGGAGGCATGGGACCGTTCATCATGAACCCGGAAGGCGTGGCGCGTTTCTTTGCCAGGGCTGGCATGGCCGAAGGACCGTTCCCGGTGCATTACGAACCGTTCGAAACGCCGGTCGGCTATAACCCGCTGTTCCCAAAAAATCCGGCGGCGACCAGCAATCCTGGCGCGCGGGTGTTCCCCGACGACCGTGCCATGTTTGGCAAGGCTGATGCATTCCCGCATGTCGGCACCACTTACCGGCTGACCGAACATTTCCACTACTGGACCAAGCATGCGCGCCTCAACGCCATTCTCCAACCCGAACAGTTTGTCGAGATTGGCGAAGAACTGGCGAAGGAAGTCGGCGTGGTTGCCGGTGAGCGGGTCAAGGTGAGTTCCAAGCGCGGTCACATTATTGCCGTGGCAGTTGTGACAAAACGCATCAAGAAAATGACGATTGAAGGCAAGCCGGTGCATCACGTAGGGATCCCGATTCACTGGGGTTTCAAGGGTTTGACCAAACCGGGCTACCTGGCCAACACGCTGACACCGGGTGTGGGCGACGGTAATTCGCAAACGCCGGAATTCAAGTCGTTCCTGGTCAAGGTTGAGAAGGCATAGGAGAAACCATGGCCCTGCAATCACTCGATGTCAAACGCGTTTCCGCCACCACTACGCCGCCACCCGGCGTGCGCGAGCCGGTGACCGGTACTGTCGCCAAACTGATCGATGTCACTAAATGCATAGGCTGCAAAGCCTGCCAGACCGCATGCATGGAATGGAACGATCTGCGTGACGAGGTCGGCGTCAACGTCGGCGTGCTGGATAATCCACCTGACATGACGGAACACTCGTGGACCGTCATGCGGTTCTCTGAGTACGAAAATCCGGATGGTAATCTGGAATGGCTGATCCGCAAGGATGGCTGCATGCATTGTGAAGATCCGGGCTGCCTCAAGGCTTGTCCGTCGCCCGGGGCGATTGTCCAGTACAACAACGGGATCGTCGATTTTCACGAAGAAAACTGCATCGGTTGCGGCTATTGTGTAACCGGTTGTCCATTCGACGTCCCGCGCATTTCAAAGAAGGACCACAAAGCCTATAAGTGCACGCTCTGTTCAGATCGGGTCGCCGTGGGCCAGGAACCGGCTTGCGTCAAGACCTGCCCTACCGGCGCGATTGTATTCGGCACCAAAGAGGACATGAAGACGCACGCAGCGGAGCGCATAGTCGATCTCAAGGAGCGTGGCTTCGCACAAGCCGGCCTGTACGATCCGCCAGGCGTCGGCGGCACGCATGTCATGTACGTATTGCATCATGCGGATAAGCCTTCGCTCTATCATGGCTTGCCAGACAATCCGCACATCAGTCCGTTGGTCGGTTTGTGGAAAGGTGTCGCCAAACCACTGGCGCTGGCCGGTATCGCGCTGACGGCGCTGGCGGGATTTTTCCACTATATCAAGGTCGGGCCGAGTGAGGTCTCGGAGGATGACAAGGCGGCGGAGCAAGAGGAAGCCGACGCCGCTACCAGGCGTGCCGCGCTACTCACTGCGCCGGCAGTCAACATGAATGATCCCCACGATCCCAACATCAACTCGCAGGATCTGCCGCCATGAACAACGCCGACCGAGATGTAGAAAAAGACCGCATCGTCCGTTACAACGCCAGGGAGCGCATCAACCACTGGCTGGTTGCCATCACCTTCGTGGTGCTGGCGCTGTCCGGACTGGCGTTGTTCCATCCAGCGATGTTCTGGCTCACCTTTGTATTGGGCGGAGGTACCTGGACGCGCATCTTGCATCCGTTCATCGGACTGGTGATGTTTGTCTGTTTTGCGATACTGGCCGTGGGTTTCTGGCGTTACAATCTGATCGAAAAGAATGACATTGCCTGGCTAAAAGGCATCCGCGACGTGGTCAGCAATCGCGAAGAAAACCTGCCGCCGGTGGGGCGCTACAACGGTGGCCAGAAGTTGCTGTTCTGGACCATGATCGCCTGTATGATAGGGTTGCTGCTGTCCGGTATTGTCATCTGGCGCGCTTGGTTTTCCTGGATGTTCCCGATACTTGTGATCCGGGTTGCGGTGGTGCTGCATGCGCTGTGCGGCTTCGTGCTTATAGTTGGCATCGTCGTGCATATTTACGCGGCCATCTGGATCAAGGGAACGGTAGGCGCCATGACACGCGGCACCGTCAGCCGTGCATGGGCGCGCAAGCATCATCCGGCCTGGTACCGGAAAATGACAGACGAATGAAGGAACCGACTTGCAACGTATCCTCGAACCGGGTGAAATCGAAGCACTTGACCACAATGCCATTCCACGCATTCGCATGCCGGAGCGCGCCAGCGTATTCAGCAATCGCGCGCAACGCCTGAAACAACTCGCTGCAGGAAATGCCATCGGTGGCTACCTGAGCCTGATGGCGGTACTGGCAGAGGCACAGCAGCAAACATTGAACAAATTGGCCGGTGAGCCAGACGACCAAGCTCAGGACCAGGCCCGCATCAACCTGGTGCACGCGCATTTGATGCCACTGATTCTGGCTACAGATCAGGTGCGTAATCCGCACTGGCAAACTGTCTTGATTCAATTACTCGAGCATGTCGCCAAGGCCGGCAACATCCCAGCTGCCGTAACGCAACTGGTAGCGCGACTTCAACAAACCGGCGCCAACGAACGTGACAGTCAGGCTGAAGCAATCCTGCGCAGCAATCATGAGATTGTCGATCCGGCCAGCGCCCCGTTTTACGCTGCAGCCCTGCAAGTGGTGTGCTGCGATCTTGTGACCCGCTTCAGCGAACGCGATGTACCGCTGCTGGATACACCAGGCCTGTGCCCATGCTGCGGCTCACTGCCGGTTGCCAGCGTGGTGCGCATGGATGGTCAATCGCAGGGACATCGATACCTGCAATGCAGCATGTGCGCGGCCGAGTGGCATATGGTGCGCATCAAATGCAGCTATTGCGATTCCACAAAAGGCATCGCCTATCAGGTCATAGAAGATGGTTCGGCAGCTATCAAGGCCGAGACCTGCGATGAATGCCACAGCTGGCTGAAAATCTTCTACCAGGAAAAAGATCCCTACCTCGAACCGCTGGCCGACGACCTTGCCAGCGTAGCCCTCGATCTGCTGATGGGCGAAACGGTTTACGCACGCCGCCATGGCAACCCCTTGCTCTGGCAATCCACGGAGAACTGAATGGCTGGAGCAACCACGCAAGCTGAGGCAGCCACTACCTCGATCGCCTCTGTCAGTGACATTCCATCCGTCGACCGTGTTCTGACTCTGACGGAATCCCAGCCGCTGATGACGCAATACGGACGTACTCAGGTAACTGCTGCGGTACGTAAGCACCTGGATAAGCTGAGAAGCGATGCCCTTGCCGGCAAACTGGTGCAGGCAGATGTGGATGATTCACAGCTGGTAGACATTCTCGGAAAGCAGCTGGCAGCCGCCAGTCGATTGCATCTGCGCGCATTGTTCAACCTTACCGGCACTGTGCTGCATACCAACCTCGGCCGTGCGCTGCTGCCGGACGAAGCGGTGCAGGCGGTGGTCAGCGCGCTGACATCTCCCGGAAATCTTGAATTCGATCTGGAAACCGGTGGCCGCGGCGACCGTGACAGCCTGGTTGAAGACGTATTGTGCGAACTCACCGGCGCCGAGGCAGCCACCGTTGTCAACAACAACGCTGCCGCCGTGTTGCTGATGCTGAATGCGCTGGCGCAGAGGAAAGAGGTCATCGTCTCGCGCGGCGAACTGGTCGAAATCGGCGGCGCATTCCGTATCCCCGACATCATGCAGCGCGCGGGAGCAAAATTGGTGGAAATCGGCACCACCAACCGCACCCATCCGGCGGATTACGCCAACGCCATCACACCGCGCAGCGCGATGCTGATGAAGGTTCATTGCAGTAATTACGCCATTAGCGGCTTCACACGCAGCGTCGAAATCTCCACGCTGGCAGAACTGGCGCGGCCACACGGGCTGCCTGTTACGGTTGATCTTGGCAGTGGCACATTGGTTGACCTGACGCAGTGGGGCTTGCCCGGGGAGACAACGGTACGGGAGACCATACGTCAAGGGGCTGATCTGGTGACGTTCAGCGGCGACAAGCTGCTGGGCGGGCCGCAGGCAGGGCTTATCGTCGGTCGCGCGGACCTGATAGCCCGCATCAAAAAAAATCCGCTGAAGCGCGCGCTGCGCGTCGGCAAGCTCACCCTGGCCGCACTGGAGCCAGTGCTCAGACTTTATCTGGCGCCCGAATTTCTGGCGGAGCGCCTCACAACCTTGCGCTTGCTCACCCGTAACCAGCTGCAGATACATGCCCAGGCCGAACGCCTGCTGAGCGTATTGCAGACGGCACTGGGAACCAGCTATACCGTCACCGCAGAAGCAATGTTCAGCCAGATTGGCAGTGGTGCATTACCAGTCGACCAGCTGCCGAGTTACGGCCTGGTAGTGCGCGCCGGGAATGCCCCCAATGGCGCCAAACGCCATGGCCGCGCACTCGACAAACTGGAAAAATCCCTGCGCCAGTTGCCGCGCCCGGTCATCGGACGGATTGCCAACGACGCACTGTGGCTGGATTGCCGCTGCCTGGAAGAACGTGATGAAGCCTTGTTCAACACACAGTTGCTGGATCTCTCCATATGATCGTCGGCACCGCCGGGCATATCGATCACGGCAAGACCACACTCATCAAGGCGCTGACAGGCGTCAATACCGATCGCCTCAAGGAAGAGCAAGTCCGGGGTATTTCGATTGAGCTTGGTTATGCCTACACGCCGCTGCCGAACGGCGAAGTATTGGGATTTATCGACGTCCCTGGCCACGAGCACCTCGTGCATACGATGGTGGCCGGCGCCTCCGGCATCGACTTCGCATTGCTGGTGATTGCCGCCGACGATGGCGTCATGCCGCAAACACGTGAGCATCTGGAAATCCTGCAGTGGCTGGGAGTCGAAACAGGCGCAGTAGCCCTGACAAAAATCGACCGGGTCGATCACGCGCGCATTGCTGAAGTCACCAGCGAAATTCAGCAACTGTTGGCGACCACCATGCTCGCAGACGTATCGATCTTTCCGGTCGCCGCGCATGACCCGCAAGATGCTGGAACCGCCGCCCTGCAGCAGCATTTGCATGAGATCGCGCAACGCATGCAACCGCGTCGAGACGACGGACTATTCAGGCTGGCGATTGACCGGGTATTTACCCTTGCAGGGCACGGCACAGTGGTGACCGGAACCGTTTTTTCCGGCCAGGTCCACGTCGGCGATCACATCGCGTTGATGCCAGCCGGCGACATGGCGCGTGTGCGCAGCCTGCATGTGCAAAACCGATCGGCTTCCGGCGGCCATGCCGGACAGCGTTGCGCACTCAACCTGACTGGCATCGACAAGGATGCCATCAAGCGCGGCGACTGGCTGGCCGATCCACGCGCGATGACGCCGTCGACACGGATTGATGTGGAACTTCAGCTGTCAGCCCATGCAGGCGTATTGCTGCGCAATCGCTCTCCTCTGCATATGCACTTGGGTACCTTGCATCAAGTTGCCCTGGTCACGCCGCTGGAAGGAAGTACGCTATCTCCGGGCAATCGCAGCAGAGTGCAGCTGCAATTTGAAACGCCTGTCTGCACGATTCCGGGCGACCGCTTTATCGTCCGCAATGCACAGGCAAACATGACCATCGGCGGTGGCCACGTACTGGATCCGGCTGCCCCTGCGCGCAAGCGTCGCACGCCGGAACGTCACGCCTGGCTCGATGCGATCGAACATATGCTGCATGGTGCCGGCATCAGCGCGTTGCTGCAAGCCGCTGCGCCTGGCGGTTTGCGTCTCTCCGTGCTGATGCAGCTTAGTGGATTGTCATCCACCGCATTGCAATTGCCGGAAGACGCACAGTCGATTGTCACGGGTTCGCAAGAGCATGATAATTTTGTTATGTTGTCTGCCCAATGGCAGTCGCTACGAACACTGGCCGTAACTGCGTTGACCGAGTTTCATGCACGCTTTCCTGATGAACAAGGTGTCGATAGCGCACGCCTGCGACGGATGACGCTGCCGGCACTGGATAGCGCGCTGTGGTTAGCAGTCGTCGAATCCCTCACAGGCGATGCGACGATTCAGCGCAGCGGACCATGGCTGCACCTACCGCAACATACGGTCACTCTGTCAGAAGATGAACAAGCGCTGGCGCTGCTGCTTCTGTCAACACTGGCCGCTGCCGGATTTGATCCTCCCTGGGTGCGCGAACTGGCGCAGGCACACAGGATTCCCGAAGAACAGGTGCGGCAGCTCTTGCGTAAATTGCTGCGGCAGGGGCTGGTATATCAAATTGAGCGCGACCTGTTTTATCACCATGACCGTGTACGAGAGTTAGCCGAGCTGCTGGCGAGTCTGGCGGCAGAACAAATGCCAGAACATGGCTCTACAGTTGCGAACGGAATAAACGCCGCACGCTGGCGCGATGCCACGGGGCTGGGCCGTAAGCGCGCCATCCAGATTCTGGAATTTTTCGATCGAATAGGCTATACCCGCCGCATACGTGATGCGCACGTATTGCGCGACGGTGATGTGAACTGGTTCTGATGGCGCAGGAATCGCGAATCAGGATAAAGGATAAAGGATAAAGGATAAAATAACGCACCAAGGAAGGCACACGTATCCGGTGATGCGGCCGGGCTTCAAACCCGGTGGGGGGTGCCAGTCACTCCCGGGTAGGTTCGACTCCTGCTGCCTTCCGCCAATCGATTTTTTGCGTCAGCGTGTCCACCGCCAACGCGACCTGTTCCACAGTAGGAGGCGCGCCAAGTTCACCCAGATTGATAATTTGCGACGACCAGTTGCCTTCGGTTTTCCAGCGCGGCGAATCGCAATATAGCTCAATGGTCGGACGGTTGAATGCAGCCGCGATATGGGTCAGGCCGGTATCGACGCCGATCACCAATGCAGCACGCTGAGCCAGCAATACCGCTTCCATCAGCGGCAATTTGGGGAGCACCTGGGCATTGGTCATTTGGCTTGCCAACTGCTCCGCAGTTTTTTTCTCAGCATCGCTGCCCCAGGGCAGCAACACCGGCAGATCGCGTTCGGCCAACAAGGCGGCAATGCGCACCCAGTTAGCATTGGGCCACTGTTTGGCAGCGCGCGCCGTGCCATGGAAAAAAACGGCATATGGTTCGTCTGGCAGCCATGCTGGTCGCTCCGCGGACGTCATGGCCGGAGGATGCAGATTGAAATCTGCAACGCCATCAACGCCGTAGCCAAGCGCCTTTGCCGCTACTTCGCGGGCGCGCAATACAGCGTGCGTATGCAGGCCCACTTCGACACTCTTGGTATGAAATATGCGTGACAGCGGCTCATAGCCGGAGCCCTCAGTCGCGTTTGCCAATCCGACCCGTTGGCCACCGGGAGCAAGCCGCGCCATCCGCATGACTACGCTGGTTTTCAGCAAACCTTGCGTATCGAACACGATATCGTAGGCATCCTGCTTGAGCTGTTGCCTGAAATTCGAAATTTCCGCCCGTGTGGCGGCGGACGACAGACTCTTGCGCCAGCGCCGCAGGGCAATCGGTATGATGCGACGTACGTCGTGATTCATGCGTACCAGGCCGGTGTAACCCTCTTCCACGACCCAATCGATATTCGCGTCGGGATAGTGGCGTCGGATGTCCGACACCATTGGCATGTTATGCACCACGTCGCCTAAAGAGGAGACGCGAACGATCAGGATGTTCAAATCGGAGCCGCTTCGACAGGTAAATTAGAAAGGCAGCGATGCATGGGGTTTGGCAGCCAGAATTACGCGCTTGAATTCAGACTGGATTCGAGCCAGAGCCTGTTCCGACTCGGCCTCAAAGCGCATCACCACAACCGGCGTGGTGTTGGATGAACGCGCCAGGCCGAAACCATCTGCATATTCAACGCGCAAGCCATCGATCTTGATAATTTCATCAGATCCGGGGAAATGCGCTTCGCGCTGCAATTTCTCGATCAGGGCGAAATTCTCCCCTTCTTCCAGCTTCAATTGCAATTCAGGTGTGCTGGAGGATTGCGGCAATGCATTCAACACCGCCGAAGGATCGCTTTCGCGACTCAGCAGTTCCAGCAAGCGCACGCCGGCGTACAAACCGTCATCAAAGCCGTACCAGCGGTCTTTGAAGAAAACATGGCCGCTCATTTCACCGCCCAGCGGCGCACCGGTTTCACGCATCTTGGCCTTGACCAGCGAATGACCGGTTTTCCACATCAGAGGCTTACCGCCGTGCTTGGCAATCCATGGCGCCAGGTGGCGGGTACATTTGACGTCGTACAAGATTTCGCGGCCCGGATGACGCGTCAGCACATCTGCCGCAAACAGCATCAGTTGCCGGTCCGGATAGATAATTTGGGCATCCTTGGTGACGACACCGAGACGATCGCCGTCGCCATCGAATGCCAGGCCGATTTCGGCATCTGAATTTTGCAATGCGCGAATTACATCTTGCAGGTTTTCGGGATGGGCCGGATCGGGATGATGGTTAGGGAAAGTGCCGTCCACTTCACAAAACAGTTCCTGTACTTCGCATCCGAGTGCGCGATAGAGCTCGCCGGCAAAAGCGCCGGCCACGCCGTTGCCGCAATCGACTACGATTTTCATTGGCCGCGCCAATTTGGTATCGCTCACAATGCGCTGCAGATAGGCATCCTTGATGTCGTGCTGGCGGTAGCTACCGGGCGGCGTTGACACGGTGGTCTTGACGCCGCCATTCGCGATAGCCTGATACAGCTGCTGGATGGTGTCGCCGTATATCGCTTCACCGGCCAGCACCATCTTGAAGCCGTTGTAATCGGGAGGATTGTGACTGCCTGTGACCATGATCCCGGATTGCGCGCCAAGTACATGCGTAGCGAAATAAACCATAGGCGTCACCACAACGCCCAGATCCACTACATCCACACCAGCGTCCTGCAAACCGGTTGCCAGGGCAGAGGTCAGTTCCGGCCCGGACAAACGGCCGTCGCGGCCGATAATCACCACTTGTTCGCCTTTGGCACGCACGGCAACACCGAATGCCTGGCCGATTTGGCGGGCGATACCGGCGTCTAACGTGGTGCCGATGACACCGCGAATGTCGTAAGCCTTGAAGATCGATTTGGAGAGTGGGAGCATAGTTTTATGTAATGAGAACGCAGGGTTCCGCGGGGAGAAAACTTCAACAATATTGGTTCACATGCCGCTGCCGGCATGGATGAGACGTTTCACCGAACCGAAAGATACGGGCCTGATTCCAGGCACGTATCTTTCGGTTCAGGTACCGGTCGTCAGGCTGGCGCTATTTCGCGGAAAGCAAAAACAACGGCGATTGTTTCGATGATTGTTATACGCGTATGGCATCCAGCGATTGACCGGAAGCGACCCAGTCCTGAATCCATTTAGGCTGGCGACCGCGGCCGGTCCATTGCAATAACGCATCCGAAGGATGGCGATAACGCACCGCTACTTTTGTCTTGGAAGCAGCGTTCTTGCCACGCGACTGAGCGCCCAGCAAATCCTGCAGCGAGATCCCTGCACTTTGCGCGATAGCTAAAATTTGTTCGCGTGCCTTGACCTGCTCCTGATGTTCGCGATCTTTCAAAGCTTGCTTGACTTGATCCTGCAATGCACGTAACTCGGCTACTGTTAATCCCGATAAATCCATGCTACCCCCGATAAGTGAAATTCAATCAAATTATTGCTGCCTCGATTAATGCAGCGTCGTATCGCTCACCTCTGACAAGCGACGTTTGGCGCGCCATATAAAATCTTCAATTCCACACTGCGGTGCATACTCGGCGACTGTGCGCAGCAATAATTCACGTACTTCCTCGTACGCAAACCTGGAGCAAGCGTCTTCCAATTTACCCAACAAATCTTCCAGTGTTGCCCACGGAATTTCAACTTCCTGCGCGCGCATGATCAGCGGATGTTCAGTGCCTTCGACATTTTCGCCAATCAACAACTCTTCGTATAATTTTTCGCCAGGACGCAAACCTACGTGGTTGATTTCTATCGTGCCGTCTGGCGTTGTATCCGATAATACTTCCAGCCCACTTAGATGCACCATCCGCGTCGCCAGATCAATGATTTTTACCGGATCGCCCATGTCCAGGACAAACACATCTCCCCCCTGTCCCATCGCTCCGGCCTGCAGCACCAGTTGCGCCGCCTCGGGAATGGTCATGAAATAACGGGTGATTTCGGGGTGCGTTAATGTGATTGGCCCACCTGCCATGATCTGCTTGCGAAATAAAGGAACAACTGAACCGGATGAGCCGAGCACGTTACCAAAACGCACCATGCAAAATCTCGTCGTTGACGCACCTTTGACTTGCGCTCGTGAAAACGCTTGCAAAATCAACTCGGCAAATCGTTTGGTTGAACCCATTACATTGGTCGGCCGCACCGCTTTGTCAGTGGAAATCAATACGAATGATTTGACGCCGGCAGCCATGGCGGCTTTGGCTACGCTCAGCGTACCAAACACATTATTCCGGATACCTTCGATCGGATTGTGTTCAACCAAGGGCACGTGTTTGTAAGCTGCGGCGTGGTATACCGTTTCAACTGAAAACGTGCGCATGATGCGTTCGCATTTCTCCGTTTCCAGCACCGAACCCAGAAACGGCAACAATTCAATTTTGAGACCTAGGCTGCGCTGCAACTCGCTCAGCTCCTGCTCAATCGCATATAGGCCGAATTCTGACATTTCAAGCAAGATCAGGCGCGACGGCCGCTGGCGTATGATCTGACGACAGAGTTCTGAGCCGATCGAACCGCCTGCCCCCGTTACCATCACAGACTGATTCACTATACAAGCAGAAATCAGTTCCGGATTAGGCTCCACTGGGTCACGTCCAAGCAGATCCTCAATCTCGACCTCACGAATATCCTGCACGCGCAGTTCGCCATTGACCAGGCTCTTGATTGGCGGCGTTACTTTGATTTTGACTTTGAGGGGTTCCAGTTTATCTAGAATGTGCTTTTGCTGTAGCTTGCTCAAGGAAGGCATTGCCAGCAAAATTTCTTTGAAATTGTATCGCCCAATCAAGTTGGCTAAATCATTAGCCGCGAATACTTTGATGCCTGCAATGGTGGCTTTTTGCAATTCCTTCTTGTCATCTATAAATGCTACCGGCAAATACTCGTTGCCGGCCCGAAGAGCACTCGCCAACTGTGTACCGGCCTGACCGGCACCGTAGATCGCTACAGGTACCGCACCGTTCACTCCGCTAACACGCAACAGATACCCTCGTGCCAGAAATCGGCTAGCCGTCACGTACAAGATCGCACTAACCCAATAGATACCAAAAACTGCCCTGGAATAGCCAGCTGTTTGAGTAAAAGTCCCGATAGCACCCAAAGCAACTACCGACAGCGTTACCCCAAATACCACTACATAAACAATTTTATGGTCTATGAAACGGATAACAGCTCTATACAATCCTAATCTTAAAAAAATAGGTATTGATATTAAAGGTGCTGTCAAAATCAATAAGCTATATTGATGCAGCAACCACGAATTAAGACCATCATGACGCAGCCATATCGCCAGACAAAATGTGAGTGGCAACAAAATTAGATCTGCAGATGCTGCAATTATTTGCTTATGAACGCGGGGCAAGCTTAAAAAAGAAATCATATTGATAATTCAGCGGATAACCCGCATAAGAAATCGAAATACCTCTAAGGTAACAACCTGGATGCTTCACAGGTGATCAATGCATCACTCCGTCTCTTCGAATTACTTTTAAAAAAGTAAGAAGTACGATTTTCATATCAAAAAAAAACGATTGCTGCTGTAAATACTCAACATCTAATCTGACTTTTTCTGGAACCGACAGTTCATCTCGTCCATTAATTTGGGCCCAGCCTGTCAATCCTGGAAGTAAAACCTCTACACCGGATTTTGTACGCAATTCAATCAGACAATCCTGATTGAACAGCGCAGGCCTCGGGCCGACAAAACTCATATCCCCTTTGATGATACTCCAAAGTTGAGGTAATTCATCCAAACTGGATTTGCGCAAAAAAGGGCCAACTGGGGTCAAAAATTTATTGGAGTCGTTTAATAAATGCGTCGCCACTTCAGGTGTATCAACCAGCATAGTGCGAAATTTTGGCATCTTGAAAATAACGTTATTACGACCTACTCGATTAGACCAATACAAAACAGGACCACTTGAGGTGCATGCAATAAGGAAAACAATAATTAAAAGAGGCGATGAAAAAATTAATAGCAATAACAGGCTTAAAAACAGATCAAAAATACGCTTCATGATTATATGTATCAACTTCATCTAATAAAATCGATATAATTTTCCGAATCGCAGACTTTAACGTATCAATATCTGTGAAAGAAGTTGTAATGAACGGGTTTTATTTAATGATCACCCACAAAGTGCGGAAGATAATCTTCAGATCCATTCCAAAACTGCGTTCTTGTACATATCGCACATAATATTTCATCTTAACAGGAAGAATCTCTGTCATATACGCTTGTTCCGCATCGGTTGCTCTACCAAGTATCGTGCTTTCATCTTTGTATTCGATTGATGCCCAATCAGTAATACCAGGTGGCACGGATAACACGATATTACGAATATCCACAGGATAACAGGCAATAAAGCGGGGCACCTCTGGGCGAGGCCCTACCAAGCTCATATCACCGCTAAGCACATTTAACAGCTGTGGCAATTCGTCAAGTTTATAGCGACGTATCACATGTCCAACATTTGTTATCCGTGCATCACGGCCAACGGTGATCTGCCCTTTTGACTCACTGTCCGTCGTCATAGTACGGAATTTGAATATACGGAACAACTTATTATTTTTACCAACCCGCTCCTGCCGAAAAAAAACTGGCCCGGAAGAATCAAGCTTGATCCGGCAGGAAATCCATAAAAATAGCGGGGATAATAAGATGAGCCCTATCAGCGCCGCAAAAAAATCAAAACAACGTTTAATCAGCACAGCAATTCTTTCAGAGCTTGTATTACTCGTGTTTGATCCTCATCACTCATTTTCGTATATAGCGGGATACTCAGCATCGCTCTATAAGCGGCATCGGCATGAGGAAATTGCTCGGGGGCCAAGCCATAGGTATCGCGCCAGTACGGTTGCCTGTGCAAGGGAACGTAATGCACACTGGTGCCGATGCCTCGGTCTGACAGAGCTTGAATAAATGCATCCCGTCCAATACTGACGTCCTCGCGGAGACGGATCACATAAAGGTGCCATGAGTGGGTACCACCAGCTGGAGCATCCGCTGGCAAAATCAAAGGCAATCCCGCCAGTTCTTCGGCATAGCGTTTTGCCAACTGCTGCCGTCGCACCAAAAAGCGATCAATCTTGCGCAACTGATGAATTCCCATCGCAGAAGCGATATCAGTTAAATTATATTTAAACCCCGGCGCAACAATTTCATAAAACCAAGAAGGTGTTTTGGAGGTAAAACGATCAAATGCATCCTTGCTGATGCCATGAAGACGCATAATTTTCATACGCTTGGCAAGGGCAGGATCTTTTGTTACAACCATGCCACCTTCGCCAGTGGTCATAGTCTTGTTTGCATAAAAACTGAATACAGTAATATCGCTGTCCAAAGTGCCTATCAAACGCCCCTTGTAGCTGGTCGGGAATGCATGCGCCGCATCCTCTACAACTTTCACCCCATGTGCATGGGCAAGCTCCAATAACGCATCCATATCGCACGCCAAACCGGCGTAATGCACCGGCATGATCACCTTCGTTTTCGATGTGATGGCGGCTTTGACTGCTGGCACATCGATATTGAGCGTAATAGGATCAACATCGACAAAAACCAACTCCGCCCCCAGATACCTGGCAACTTCGGCAGTTGCAGTAAAAGTAAGCGTCGGCACGATTACCTCATCGCCGGGCCCGACGCCTAAAGCCTCTAACGCCAAATGCAGTCCTGCAGTCGCTGAATTCACTGCGATCGCTTCGCCGCCATCGCCTAAATAAGCGGCGAAATCCTGTTCGAATTGTTTGGTTTTCGGCCCGGTGGTTACCCAGCCCGAGCGCAGACATTCGACAACTTCCTGAATTTCTTCTTCGCCGATTTCGGGAAGAGCAAACGGTAAAAATTTAGTCATGAATTAGATATTTCCAAGAGGTTTTATATATCGCAACATCGGCCTGGACCCTTGTTGCATGAATTGGGATTCCTGCTTATAACCGTATTTCGTATAAAAGGAATTGACGTGATCATTATTTTCCTGATCCGTCGTCAAATACACAAATTTAAGGCCTTTCGACAAAACTTCTTGCTCAAACCCTGCCAGCAACTGCCCACCCAACGATTTCCCGCCAAAATGAGGGGCTACTCCAATGCTGCTTAACAAGGCAGCCTGATGCAGAGTCTGTGGCTGATCTCCCTTGTAGAACAAGGCGCCATAGATTTTATGCAACACCGGCAGCGGCCTGCGCAAGATGGCCGGAATGGCGCGGATGAAAAATATTGCTCCCCGCTTTCTCCTTAGTCGCTTAAAAAATGTATCTGGTTCAGTAGTACCGGCAGCGAATCCTAAAATTTCCTGTCCCCGGCTAGCGACCACCAGGAGACCTTGCTCGCCATCCAGAAATCCCCGATACAACTCTCTAAGAAATCCATCTCCCAATGAAGTAAGAAAAAATCCTTTGAATGCGTCTTTATGCACCAAAACAATCGCTTCGATATCGGCCGAGGTGGCAGTTCTGATCTGTACTGAAGTCATCCCTTTTGCTCGTTTCTTGTATACAGCATTTTCTGCAATATTTCGGCGATTTTCGCACTACCAATTTTTATCGACATGTTTTCCATATAAAAATCGTAGCCATTTTTGCCCATCCGGGCCCAGTCGTCCTTTTGATTAATCAAACTGGTAATCGCTTCAGCAACGCTGCTTTCATTTTCGGGAGCAGCTTTTACACCTGCATTAACCGTCTCGATTAATTGACCTGTTTCTCCGCCTACCGCCATCAGCAATGGCTTCTTCCCATATAAATACGATTGAGTCTTAGATGGAATCGTAATGTCAAATAGCCGCTGATTCTTCAAATGGGCAAGAAGGACATCGGCTCTGTTCTGAAATTTCTTCACTTCCTTCGACGGAATATAGCCAAGAAAGAAAATATTTTTCGCACCCAGAGACTGCAAATGCTCTTTCAATGCAGCTTCCTCAACCCCAGTTCCAATGATAATCAGGCACACCTCGCTGCCATTAAAGCGAGAAAATGCCGAAATAACAGGCGTCAATGCTTGCGCAGCGCCAAGATTGCCAATATAACAAAATTTATGCTTGAATTTCTCGATTTCAGCATCGAACAGGGCTGTTTCATCGGAATACTCTTCAAGACACCAGTTATAAATTACAGAAATCTTTTCTGCTGGAACATTTCTTTCAATCAATGCTTTTTTATATCCCTGCGACAACACGACGATTTGGTCAGCCCGTCTATAAATATAATTACAAAGACCTGACAAAAATGAATATAAGCGGCCTTGTTTTGCCGAATTGGTCGCCACCAAGGCATCGGGCCATAAATCTTGTACATCAGTGATAAATGGCACACCTCTGATCATCTTATAGAAAGAAGCCAATATTCCGGTTGTTACTTGAGGATGATATGCGTAAACGACATCCGGTTTTTTCTGAAAACAAAGTGCAATCATCGCGCTTATCATGAATGATGCGTATGTCACAGCGCGTGATATTTTTGACCTGGAATGCGATATATGCGAGTAGACACGGATAATATTAATCCCATTGATTGTCTCGGTTTGCCACAGCCGCATCTTATAACCAGGAAATATCTTACCAGTCGGATAATTCGGAAAAGTTGTGATGACATTGATGCTCAGATCTGGATTTTTCTCACGTAATTTGCTTAAAAAATCCAGACCTTTGATCGAATATTCAGGATCAAATAATTGGCTGATAAATAACATGCGCATATTATTTTTTCCAAACAACCCGGTTAACGTAATCGGTATAACTATGAATGATGCGCACTACTTTATCTGATACATTCGACGCGCTATAATCCGCTACCAGCTTCAAATCTCGCTCCCCACCACGTCTCTGCTGGTCCAGTATCTTCAAACTTTGCAGTACGCGGTCGGCCTCTAGCCCGGTCATCATCACCGCGGCCTCTTCCATTCCTTCCGGCCGCTCGTGTGCTTCGCGAATATTCAATGCCGGGAAATTAAGGATAGAAGACTCTTCGGTAATCGTCCCGCTATCAGACAAGACGGCCCTGGAACACGCCTGCAACTTCACATAGTCTTTGAAACCAAGCGGTTTAAGTAAACGAATCAACGGGTGAAATTTCACGCCCTTCGCGTCCACCTTTTTTTGCGTGCGCGGATG
This sequence comes from Collimonas sp. OK607, assembly GCF_900111995.1. Classification (GTDB taxonomy): domain Bacteria; phylum Pseudomonadota; class Gammaproteobacteria; order Burkholderiales; family Burkholderiaceae_D; genus Collimonas. The sequence goes on along the minus strand of NZ_FOKF01000003.1, from coordinate 114,184 downwards.
GGTTGATACAATGACCGGTTCGTTATACGTCTCGGCTACAGCATTCAGCACGTTCACTAATTTTTCGAAATTGATTTCCGAGTCGATATTTTCTTCCCGATGTGCGCTGACGACGAAATATTTACCTTCCGTCAAACCTAAACGACTCAATGCATCAGACGCATCAATTCCTTCTTTATAGTGATGCAGCACTTCATACATCGGACTGCCCGTCTTGATGATTCGATCAGGCGGCAGCCCCTCGCGCAGCAGATATTCGCGCGCTATAGCGCTGTATGTAAGATTGATGTCGGCGGTGTGGTCCACAATCTTGCGATTGGTTTCCTCCGGCACGCGTTGATCAAAGCAGCGATTGCCTGCCTCCATATGAAAAATCGGGATTTTCCGGCGTTTAGCGGGAATTGCGGCCAGACAGCTATTGGTGTCTCCCAATATAAGCAGCGCGTCAGGTTGGACCTGCGCCAAGACAGCATCGACAGCGATAATCACCTTGCCGATGGTTTCTGCGGCATTGGCGCCCGCGGCATTGAGAAAATGATCGGGTTTGCGGACTTCGAGGTCCTGGAAAAAAATTTCGTTCAGTTCGTAATCGTAGTTTTGTCCGGTATGCGCGATCACATGATCACAATATTCGTCCAATTTCGCCATCACTCGGGACAAGCGAATAATTTCCGGTCGTGTTCCAACGACCGTCATAACTTTCAGTTTTTTCATGATTAAACCTTGTACGTAATCGTATCTGGGTGCTGACGATCGAATATCTCATTCGCCCATAGCATCACAATCATTTCTTCATCACCGATGTTGGTGATGTCATGCGACCAGCCGGGAATAGTTTCCACTACTTCGGGTGAGCTAGCACTGGTGCAATGCTCGTGCGTCTCTCCGGTATCTATATGGCGGAAGCAAAAACGTGCCTCGCCTTTGATGACTAGGAACTTCTCTGTCTTGGTGTGGTGGTAATGACCGCCTCGGGTAATGCCTGGATGTGCAGTAAAGTATGAGAACTGACCGGAGTCATGGGTTTTCAGCATCTCGACAAAAACACCGCGTGGATCCTCATGTTTGGTCAAAGGATAAGAAAACTGTTCTGGCGTGAAGTATGTGATGAAAGTCGAATACAGTGCGCGCGTCAACCCGACGCCAACCGATTCAGTCACAAGCGACTTCCGGCTATCCTTGAATGTTCGCAAGCGCTGCGCCAAATCACCTACCGAAATGCTATAAACCGGTCGCACCTGTTGATAGCCCTCACTCGGCGGACGCTGATCCATGATCCGCAAAAAATCTGTAACGACGTCGTCCACATACACCAGCTGAATTTCGGCTGCGGGATCGTTGATTTGAATGGGTAAGTCGTGGGCAATATTGTGGCAGAACGTTGCCACTGCAGAATTATAATTTGGCCGACACCATTTACCGAATACGTTCGGCAAGCGATAAAGATAGGTGGGCGCGCCGATTTCGACCGTCAGCGCACGCAGAGCGTTCTCTGCCAACAACTTGCTGGTACCGTAAGCATTACCGCGCTCTGCCTGGATGGACGACGTATAAACGAGCGGCACAGAACGACCACTGGAGCGCACAGCATCACACAAAACGCGGGTCAAATCCGTATTACCCTCAGTGAACTCTGTTTCGGTTTGCGGGCGGTTAACGCCGGCCAGATGAAAAATAAAATCTGCAGCAGCAACTTTTTCTGTCAGCGCTGACAGAGGATCGTGTTTAAGGAATGTGAAGATTTCGATCTCTGTCCGCTCACGTAAATGACTCAGTAAATTTTTACCGATGAAACCATTGGCTCCAGTCACCAGCACTTTCATCATATCAGCCCTCCGCGACGGGGTTTTCACCGCGTTCTATAGCACGGATAAAGTCCAGTTTCGAGAGCAATGCCTGCATACCCGCGACGTCCAGACGTTCCGTATTATGCGAGTTATAGTCTTCGCAATTAGAAATTTTCTGTTCGCCCTGCTCCACAAATTTCCCATAATTCAAATCGCGTAAATCCGGTGGTACGCGGAAATACCCGCCCCGATCCTCGGCTGCAGCCATTTCCTCACGGCTTAACAAGGTTTCATACAGTTTTTCACCATGACGTGTACCGATGATATTGACGGGATGTTCTGGCTTTTTCATGGTCGCCAATAACGCCGTTACCAAGGTTTCAACCGTTGCCGCAGGCGCTTTTTGGACGAAGATATCCCCGTTGGAGCCATGCTCGAAGGCATACAGCACCAGGTCAACGGCGTCCTCCAATGTCATCATAAAACGCGTCATCGCAGGATCTGTGATGGTAATCGGTAGCCCCGCCCTCACCTGATCCACAAACAACGGAATCACAGAACCGCGGGAGGCCATTACGTTACCGTAGCGAGTTCCACAAATGACGGTCTTAGCATCGTCCACATTTCGCGACTTTGCGACCATAACTTTTTCCATCATCGCCTTCGAGATACCCATGGCATTGATAGGATAGGCTGCCTTATCGGTACTGAGACATACAACGCGTCGCACGCCATTTTGAATGGCCGCCTCCAACAGATTATCAGTCCCGATGATATTTGTCTTGACCGCTTCCATTGGGTGAAATTCGCAGGATGGCACTTGCTTCAAGGCAGCTGCGTGGAAGATAAAATCGACCCCACGGGTAGCATTCAGAACGCTCGAATAGTCCCTCACATCCCCAATATAGAATTTCAATTTTGAGCTATTGTATCTTTTGCGCATGTCGTCCTGTTTTTTTTCGTCACGGCTAAATATGCGTATTTCGCTAATATCCGTGTCTAAAAATCGCTTTAGGACAGCATTACCGAAAGAACCTGTTCCGCCAGTAATCAATAATAATTTATTTTTAAACATTTTCAATCATTCTTTAATATCGAATTTTCGACAATGCAATAATCTTTGGTAGAAGACGCGAATGTCAAAGGTTTCATTGCAAAAATTTTACAAAAATCATTACTGCTTTATATTGAAATTAGAATTTCTCTGGCTGGAACATCTGGAAACGGCAACAGCTGCGAGACCAATCAACAACATTCCGTTTGAAGAAAATATATATGGATTTGTCGCCGAAACGAATAAATATAATAGCAATCCTGGCGCTAGCCACTGATAATTTTGAGGCGCAGCACGAATACTAGAGAACAGACGATAAATTATCGCAACAAAAGCCATTACCCCTACCATTCCAAATACTCTGAGAAACTCAAAATAAGTTAACTCTGTTTTACTTGCACCCTCTTCAAGCATGCTAGAAAATGGCTGTGACCATACATGCGCATTAAATCCTTGCCCAAATAAAAGAGTAGCTGGATCAAGAAATATCTCGAAATATGAATTCAAGTAACCAATTTTTATAGCGTTACTGGCATCAGCTGAATTTAACATATCGGCAACCACATTAAAATCAAATATAGATATTCCAATAAAAAACAAAAATAACAAACCTAAAAAATAGAGCAACGACATAAATTTATATCGCCGCCAAAAAAAGACCAGGAAAATACCTACGACCGAAATCAACATATTTGCCCGTGTTCCGGACAAAAATAGTGCGATCACTGGCAGCATCAAAAGCAAGAATTTCCTCAAAGATGGTTTTTCAAAAAAAACCCATGCCTCATGTGCCAATAGGAACATAATCATTGGTGAGGCGATGAAATAAATGTAATAAAAATTTATTCCGCCATAATTTCTTTCACCCAAAAAGGCTGCTCCGCCAACGACAAAAAAATAAATCCAGTCTAATGGCAAATTTGCAAGCAAGAAGATCAGAGCCAAAATAATAATTAAGCTCAAACAACGAAGCGAAAAAATATGAGCTCTAAAAGCAACACTTAAATTTTCATTACTAAAATAAATTAGCGAACATGCAAAATAGATACCTCCAACCAAATAAGAGGTATCAATAAAATTCCCCTCCCACAATCCTCCTCTAATGAACGCAACTGTCATACCATAGAAAGGAAGACAGTACACAAAGAAAAAAAATAAAGAAATATAGGGACGATGAATTCTTAGCACAGGCCCATTGAAAAAAAAATTAATGGCTAACACAAAAAGAACACAGCCCAGGGCCACATATCGCAACCCGTAGATCCATCCCGTTGGATCAAAAACAGCTGCAAGCCAAAGAATATATATAGAAAATGCAGATAGCATTGAAATGCCACTCTTCAGCTTTGAATTTCCAATTTGATTCATTTTAATTCATTCAAAATTCATAGTCGTTCTCAATCTATATTTTCCACATATCGCGATTTTGTCTGTAACTTGAAAGATAAACAAGCAGTCTAGCGAAATTAGCAAAGCGATTCGGTCCCAATATTCTCAAGATTAAGCGCATAGAAATGTTAATGAAGGAAAATTTTGCTTTATGCTTGCCAATGTCCGCATAACTGCTGGATTTATATGCAACGGGTTTTTTTTCCAAAAGAAAATTTTTCCTTGCAAATTTACCTACGGGTCCATTTGAATCAAATGGGTCATGGCCACACGGCAGTTCTTGAGAGACACTCGCATATGCACGACGAAGAGTTGGAGAAATATAATCTCCATTTGACATAAAATCAAAACCATATTTTGTCTTTGATGCATCGGTAGTATTTCTGTCGAGCGCGGCTTTGTAGGAAGCACTTAACGCCAATAAATCCTTGCCGCTCTTGCCTTTCGCGAAGAAAGTACTTCTACTTAAAAGATCCGGATTTTTTTCATCAAAAGAACTAAAATGAAAAAATATGAGGGGATATTCCTCATTAACGAGATATAAACCACTCGTGTCTATCGAAATATCTCTTTCTTGCAAATTCCAAAAGGCGACGTTATATCCCAAATTAAATGAAACATAAAGATTTTTGAAAAAGCAAGGCGCTATGCTTACCCATTTTTGATCCGTAGACAAACCAAATTGCGCCTCAAAATAACAAAACCGAAAACAACGATCACTCCACCATTGCAAAAAGCTCAAGCCTTCATCTGATTTAGTTATAGCAAAAAAACCTAAATTGAACGAACCGAACCGCATCATTCCTACATCGCTATTTTGCCACGTATTATCATGCGGTTTCGTATAGTGCGGTGTTAGTACAATAGGATATTTTTCAAGATCCGATAAAATCGGGGCGAGAGAATGGTAAACACATGTATCAGGATCTAGAAAAATGACCTTGTCGAATACTTTCAATAATTGGAGAGAAATAAACGGTTTAACAGAAGTGCTAAATTCGGTAATATCGTATTTAAACGCAAGTTCGTATAGTTCCTGCACCCCGACATCTTCGATCCAAATAAAATCCGCTAGTCTATCCGGAAGTGCAACATCACATTTTCTATCAATCAGATATATTTTTAATTTCTTTTGTTCGTATCGCAATAATGATTCAGCCAGAGCTAATGCTTTCGGCAAATATGCCAAGTTGCAAACTGTAAAAACCGCATACTTTTCGTTCTCTAAAATGGTCATCATCATGCCTTTTTTTCATCAACCGAATTTAAAAATCTCACACTTGCTTGAAATATTATGTAGATAAGTAAGAATTTTATAATATGTCCGGAAAACTTAATATCGCCAGAGCTTAATGTGGTTCCTATCAATCTTAAACTTGAAATGGATGCATCCAATATTCGCGAATATGAATAAGCCCGCATAGAGTAATATTTGCCAAATATTTTATACTTCTTATCGCCCTGCTCTGTAACGTGATCAAATCCTGGAGTGCAAGAATACTCACCAATCCTCAACCCTCCTCTTTTTGATCGGAAACAGAATTCATAATCTACACAATCAACGAAATATTTCTCATTATGCCAATTTAATTTTTTTAGATTTTTTAAATAAAATAGGCTGCCACTATTAATCGCTAGAGGCACATCTTTGAAGCAATTCTGCTCATTTTTTTCTTTAGATTTTTTTGAATTAAATACTACCGCGCTATGCGTCAATTCTAATTCAGAATGATCACAAAAATAATTTTCGATACACTCTAATGTATCTTTATTAAATATCGTATCTTGATCAAAAAAAACTAAACCTGAATTATTCTCAAAATATGCTTGGGCGCAGACAGATGAAACTCCTAGTCCTAAACCGAGATTTTTTCCGCCGGTAAGATACTTTATTTTTCCTTTTTCATCACAAAATTTTCTAACACTTTCTTCTTGCGGTGAATTATCATATATATAGATATCATATCCAAGCTCCAGTGCCATCTGAATTCGGCTTAATAAACCATTTCCCGGATTGTATATCACGAATCCAATTGCAATATTACGAACCATTTTGTTTCATTTTCTCAAAGTACTTTTTGCGACGCTTTGCAAAATAAATAAATCCATCCCAACCCGTAGCACCCAAATACCTGCGGCCCCCAACAAACCAAAAAATTTCAATGCAATAAGTAACAAGGGCACATATGCAATTAATTCAAAAAAATGGATTAGAGCCGTTGTCCGGACATTTCCAGATGCTTGAATTACAGCAAATGGTATTTGTGCAATGCCGTTGAATAAGATTCCAAAAGCCAGAATCGAGGTTAACATCCACGATTTTTTTGCAAAATCTACTCCCAACCATAATGACAGACCCAAATATGATCCTAATGCAATGATCAAACAAACGGGTATCATGACTTTCACAACAATTAAAACAGATCTTTTATATAAGATATTTGCCACAACTATATCAGTTGAAATTAAAGACGACAATCTCGGAAATAAAGCTGCAGTTAATGCTCCGGGAATAATTAATACTCTTATCAAAGCATCGAACGGCACAGTATAGTAAGCAACAGAGGCGGCACCAATAATTGCAGAAATTAGAAACCGATCTGCAGTAACCATTAAAGGACTAATTATATTTGATATAGTCATCCATATCCCAAACTGCCACAGATCACGAACATGCGCATAGCTAGTTTTTGCGCTTATCCATGTCCAGCCCAATTTTTCTTTAATGGGATAAATGTGTAATACCATATTTAATAAACGGGCAAATACTAAACTTGCCACAGCAATTTCAAGCACTGGACCAAATACGATTATGCTTATCACTGGCAGTCCAAAATTTGCGACACCCAGTAACATCTTCAAAAGGTTTATTTTTTTAAAATCCTCATATCCTTCTAACACACCTCGCAAGCCAGTCGTAATTGTGGTCAAAGGTATGCCAATTGCTGCAATTGCCAAGGAATACACGGCATTTTTTCGCAACAAAATGCTCACATTTAACCATGAGTACCCTAGAGGCGCAGCTAACAATGCCAATATAATTCCGCCAATTATCCCGGCAGCAATGGTAAATACCAAACCTGCTTTAATCAGCTGAGGCAGTTCATGAGTTATTCCTAGTGCACGCTGTGACGCTACTTTTTGAGTAAGTGCACGGCCCAACCCAAAATCAAATAGACTGAAATAACCTATAAGAGCCCAAACGAGAGTCAATATTCCAAAGGCTTCAACACCCAACTCACTCATCAAATATGGAATTGAAAATATGCCCACCAATAGTGGTGCTCCGGTGCCAGCGAGATTCCAAATTGTATTTTTCTTAATTGACATTAAAATTCCGGTAAACTAACAATTTCTACTCTTCTCATTTCTTTAAATAATTGACTTTATTGGAAGAATTATGATTCAATAAAAATCAATTATTTAAGATTAAAAAACAATAACCAACTGTATATAATTTCTAATCAATTAGTCCATTTAACTAATCGATCTCGCCAATTGATATCAATACCGTTTATTAAAATTCGAGGCATCAGCTAGGAATTTCAATCGGGCGAGCCTGCTCAGAATCAAGTATCGTGAGAACAGGCTCAGAAACAGAAATTATTCTTGACACAACTTGAGCGCATTTTCCCAGCTCGGCAAACTGCCGAATGCACTCATTAGTCGTTCGCAGCTCAATACCGAATTTCCCGGACGCTTCGCGGGTAGCGGATAGTCTTGAGTTGTGATTGGGATGACTATCGGTTTTTTGGGAACAGTTGGATGATTAATGACTGCTTGAGTAAATCCGTGCCAGGTTGTTTGACCTTGAGCACTAAGATGATACAGTCCTGAGCAGTCTTGCCATGAATCTTGCAATTTATGACTTGCTTCGTCATGGGATATCGCCACCGAATACGAGGAGTTCAGTTGTGCCACGATATGAGCCGTGGTTTCCGCTATAGTACGGCACCATGTCGGTGAGCCATGCTGGTCTGCAACAATACGCAGTTCGTCGCGCTCTTGCGCTAACCGCAATACTGTTAGCAAAAAATTCTTACCCCGCATTCCATAGACCCAACTAGTGCGCAAGATCAAATGTGGGATGCCAACAGCTTGAATAGCTTGTTCACCTGCGAGCTTCGTTTTCCCATAAACATTGATAGGACAGGTCTTATCATCTTCCGTATAGGCGCCAATCTTGGTACCATCGAATACATAATCCGTAGAGTAATGAATCATTGCTGCACCAAGCTTTTTGGCCTCCTCCGCCATAACCGCAGGAGCATCTCCATTAATACACATCGCAAGCTCAGGCTCGCTTTCAGCTTTATCGACAGCAGTGTAGGCTGCCGGATTGATGATCAGTGCGGGTTTTATCTGACGAATTACCTCGCGCACCTGGTGCAGGTTCGACAAATCCATCTGGCTACGGTCAAGAGCAATGATTTCCCCCAAACCTTGCAGACTACGCTCCAATTCATAACCAACTTGGCCAGTTTTCCCGGTAAGCAAAATTCTCATTCAAATACCTCCGCATCTGCCAATAATTTAGCCTCTTGATCTTTTCCGGACAATAGAGGCGCGTCGTGAACCGGCCAACTTATGGCAATCGCAGGATCGTTCCAAAGAATACTGCGCTCAAATTCAGGTGCCCAGTAATCAGTAGTTTTATAAAGGAATTCCGCAGACTCGCTAGTAACGACAAAACCATGCGCAAATCCTTCGGGAATCCACAATTGACGCTTGTTTTCAGCCGACAGCGTTACGCCGACCCAGTGGCCGAAAGTTGGCGAACTTTTACGCACATCAACCGCAACATCAAACACCTCTCCGGCAACCACGCGCACCAACTTACCTTGCGGCTGACGAATCTGATAATGCAAGCCTCGCAGGACATTCTTAGCGGATTTGGAGTGATTATCCTGAACGAAGCTAGCCTTGAGACCAGTTAGCTCATTGAAACGGCGTTCGTTAAAGCTTTCGTAAAAGAAACCCCGATCGTCACCGAAAACCTTCGGCTCGAAAATCAATACTTCAGGAATATTCGTGGTTTGTACTTGCATGTTTAAAATACCTTATCTTTTAGTAAGCCCAACAAATATTGGCCATACCCGTTTTTCTTCAGCGGTTGCGCCAATTGCTCCAGTTGCTCAGCGCTGATGTAACCCTTGCGATAGGCAATTTCTTCTGGACAAGCGACTTTCAGGCCTTGGCGATTCTCGATCGTGGCAATGAACTGCCCTGCTTCCAGCAATGATTCGTGCGTGCCGGTATCCAGCCAAGCCATGCCTCGCCCCATCAACTCGACATTCAAACGATGCTGCTCCAGATAGACGCGATTGACATCGGTAATCTCGAGCTCGCCTCGCGGCGACGGCTTGATGCCGGCCGCGATATCGCACACGTCGCTGTCATAGAAATAGAGTCCGGTTACGGCGTAGTGGGATTTCGGCTGCGCAGGCTTTTCTTCGATACTTACCGCTCGTCGCTGGTCATTAAACTCGACCACGCCGTAGCGTTCCGGATCATGGACGTGATAGGCAAATACGGTGGAGCCTTCAGTGCGCGCCGATGCTTCGCGTAACTGGCTCTCGAAATCGTGGCCGTAATAGATGTTGTCGCCCAGAATCAAGGCGGACGGTGAGTCGCCGACGAATTCACGGCCGATGATGAACGCTTGGGCCAGGCCATCCGGAGTTGGCTGAACTGCGTAGCTTAACTCTATCCCCCATTGCCGCCCGTCACCCAGCAACTCTTTGAAGCGTGGTGTATCCTGCGGCGTCGAAATAATCAGGATTTCCCGTATGCCGGCCAACATCAGTGTCGTCAGCGGATAGTAGATCATCGGCTTGTCGTACACTGGCAGCAGTTGTTTTGAAACTGCCATGGTGACAGGGTACAGTCGAGTACCGGAGCCACCCGCCAGGATAATTCCCTTGCGGCTTTGCAATGTAGGCGCTGTCATCACTTGACCTCCACCGAATTTTGGCGCTGCTCGTAGTTTTTCTCTACCCATTTCAAATAATCGCCGGACTGGACATTGCTTACCCAATCCTGATTGGCCAGATACCACTGTACTGTCTTGCGAATGCCGGTATCGAAAGTTTCTACCGGCTTCCAGCCCAACTCACGTTCGATCTTGCGAGCATCAATGGCGTAACGGCGGTCATGGCCGGGGCGATCGGTGACGTAGGTAATTTGATCGCGATAGCTGCCGGCCGATTTTGGATCCAGTTCATCGAGGATGTCGCACAAGGTATGCACCACATCCAGATTGGCTTTCTCGTTCCAGCCGCCAATGTTATAGACCTCGCCAGGCTTGCCGGCTTCCAACACGCGACGAATCGCGGCGCAATGATCACTAACGTATAGCCAATCGCGCACTTGCTGTCCGTCGCCGTATATCGGCAATGGCTTGCCTGCGCGAGCATTGGTGATGATCAGCGGGATTAGTTTTTCCGGGAAGTGGTAAGAACCGTAGTTATTGGAGCAATTGGTGGTCAGCGTCGGCAAACCATAGGTATGGTGGTAGGAGCGGACCAGGTGATCCGAGGCTGCTTTCGATGCCGAATATGGACTGTTAGGTGCGTACTGAGTGCTTTCCGTGAACGGTGCGTCAGTGGGCCCCAGCGTGCCGTAGACCTCGTCGGTTGATACGTGCAGAAAACGGAAGGCTGCTTTTTCCGCATCTGGCAGGGCACTCCAATAGGATCGGGTAGCTTCCAGCAGTCCGAAAGTGCCGTTGACATTGGTTTCCACAAAAGCCGCTGGTCCGTGTATGGAACGATCGACATGACTTTCTGCAGCAAAATGGACAATCGCGCGCGGCTTGTATTGCGCTAGAAGAGCGGCAACCTGTGCAGTATCGCCGATATCGCCCTGCACAAAAATATGACGCGGATCCTGGCGAACGCTCGCCAGATTATTCATGTTCCCAGCGTAAGTAAGCTTATCGAAATTAATCACCGGCTCGTCATTTTGCGACAACCAGTCGAGTACGAAATTGGAACCGATAAATCCAGCTCCGCCAGTAATAAAAATCATGTATATGTCCTAAAAATAGAGTTCTGAAGACCATGCGTCGCGAGCGCTAGTTGTTGCGCGCCTCTTCGAAATGACCAAATTCTCGCGTAACCCGACATTATCCACTATTGGCGGCTAATATAAGTTACCTAAACAACATTTAACGGCCTTTAACCCGGCACATATTGGTAAGCCATGTAACATTTTGTTGCAAAACAACAACCTGACAATAGTTGCCTCTTGATTAGTTTCAGACAAATACAAATAGAGGAAGTGCCCCAGCCCGGCCCCCTCAAGCACGACATTAATTTAATACTTGCCTAAAAAACAAAATACCATTGGCGACTAAAAAGCCAGGCAGGCGATCTACAATAACGAACCTCAATTGTTGCAATCGCTACAAAATATGACATCCATCAGCACCACATTATTTGCCATCGGCGACTTGCAAGGCTGCCACCAAAGCCTGCTGGATCTCCTGAAACGCATCGATGCAACCACCCCCGACGCGCGCCTGATCTTCGTCGGCGACCTGGTCAACCGCGGCCCACAGTCACTGGCAACTCTCAGATTGATCCGCTCACTCGGCGATCGCGCACAAGCCCTGCTCGGCAATCACGATCTACATTTGCTGGCCGCAGCACATGGCATCCGCAAACTCCATCGCAGCGACACATTGGATGAAATTCTCAACGCCCCCGATCGCGACGAGTTACTCGACTGGCTGAGACAGTGCCCGCTGGCATTGCTGGAAGACGACCATTTATTTGTACACGCCGGCGCGTTGCCACAATGGTCTGCGGCTAAAACGGTGTCGTTGGCGCAAGAAGTTGAAAGCGTGCTGCGCGGTCCGCATTGGGTGGAGTTTTTGCGTGAAATGTATGGCAACCAGCCGGCGCGCTGGGACGACGCGCTACACGGCAACGACCGCTTGCGCTGTATCGTCAACGCTCTGACCCGCCTGCGCTTTTGCACCGAAGATGGCACTATGGAATTGGCTGCCAAGGAAAGCACTGGCACATCGATGCCAGGTTATTTGCCGTGGTTCGATGTGCCGCAACGGCAAACCCAGGACGTCACCGTGGTGCACGGACATTGGTCAACCCTGGGATTGGTGCTCAGACCGAATTTGATTGGCCTCGATACCGGCTGCGTATGGGGTGGCAAACTGACTGCGGTTCGGCTGGCCGATCGCATGCTGCTTCAGGTCAGCTGCCCGCAGGCGCAACGGCCGGGATAAAACTTCAGGTCCCGACCGCTTCTTTTTCCGTCACGCCCAATGCCTCTGCAATCGAGGCACGGGCGATAACGGCCAGGTCGCGACGATGTAATCCGGTCGTGTCGATAGGCGCCAATTGAATCAGCTCGGCTCGCATGGGAGGCGCTTTCAGAATCGCCAGCATGCTTTGGGCAAATGTCATGTCGCCGATGAAGTCCGCGGCAGGATGCAGCGCTCCGTGTTGATCCAGATAACGCAAGGCGTATGGCTGGACCGGTACTTTCGCATCGAGCGCGGCCTCGAACAGATTGGCGTGAAAAGGCAGGATTGAGCCCTGTGCCGCCGTGGTTCCTTCGGGGAAGAAGGCGACCCTGGCGCCAGCTTCAATACTTGTCACCAGGCCCTGGAATATGCGCCGTACATCACGCTGCTTGCCGCGCGCGATAAAAATCGTGCCGCCTTTTTCACACAACCAGCCGAGCAAGGGCCAGTCGCGGATATCCGACTTGCCCACGAACTGGCAAGTCTGGATCGAGTTGATGACAAAGATATCCAGCCACGACACGTGATTGGCAACGATCAGGGCGCGTGCTGCTGCCACGCTATTTTGCGGATTGCTTAGCGTGACGCGGACGCGGCAGATTGCCAGCAGCTCAACCGACCAACGCCGTATGCGCAACTGCCGCCCCGCCATATCGATCAGCGGAAACACGACCGCGCAAGTCCACAGGCCGACAACCAGATGCATCAGCACCCGTATCAAACGCAAGCCGCTCATACACGTTCGAATGCTATATGACCGGCCACAATCGTGGTCTTCACCCTTCCGCTCAGTTCATACCCGAGAAACGGTGTGTGCTTGCCCTGGCTGGCCAACTCTTTGGCCTCTACTTTCCAGCGCACGGCCGGATCGAAAATGCAGATATCGGCAATACTGCCAACCTTCAGCTGGCCGGCTGGCAAGCCGGCTACACGTGCTGCATCAGTGGTGATTTTTGCTACTGCCCGACTGAGTCTTTCCTGCGCCGGAGACACGCATTCCTCCGCCCATTTCAAAGCTAGCGACAGCAGCAGTTCGAGACCAGTGGCGCCGGGCGTTGCTTCGCCGAACGGCAGCAATTTTTCATCATCGTCGACCGGTGTATGGTCGGAACAGATTGCATCGATGGTGCCATCCAGCAGCGCCTGCCGAATTGCATCGCGATCGCGTTGCGAACGGAACGGTGGCGTCATTCTTGCGTTGGAATCGAAGAAACCGATATCGACATCCGTCATGTGGATGTGATGGGCGCCGACGTCGCAGCTGATCGGCAAGCCTTCTTTTTTGGCGTTCCTGATCAACTCCAAACCCGGTGCCGAAGAAATCCGGCATAGATGCACACGGGCGCCGGTCGCGCGCACCAGTTCAAAAATGGTATGCAGGCGAATCGTTTCTGCCATGGTCGGTACGCCCGACAACCCGAGCCGCGAAGCAACCGCGCCGCTATGCGCAATCCCGCCAAGCCCCAGATAAGGATCTTGCGGACGCAGCCAGACGGTGTAGTCAAAGGTCCGCGCGTATTGCAAGGCACGCAGCAGCACGGTGGTGTCCAGAATCGGCTCTTCGGCCTGGGCGAAACCGATACAGCCGGCATCGGTCAGCTCTGCCATTTCAGTCAGTTCCTTGCCCTTGAGTCCGACTGTCAACGCACCCAGCGGATAGACGTGCGCCTGGTTCAGGCTTTTGGCGCGATGCTTCAGCATTTCCACCAGGCCCGGCTCATCCAGCACCGGATCGGTGTCCGGCGGGCATACCAGGCTGGTGACGCCACCTTGCATGGCGGCCTGCATTTCCGATTCCAGCGTAGCCTTGTATTCGTAGCCAGGCTCACGCAGACGCGCACTCAGGTCGACCAGGCCCGGTGTCACCACCAGGCCGCTGGCATCAATCGTTTTATTAGCAGAAAAATCGGCGGGGGCGGCGCCAACGCCGACGATCTTGCCTGCTGCAATAAACAGATCCTGCTGCGCGTCGATATTGTTTGCGGGGTCGATCAGACGGCCGTTTTTGATGTGAAGTTTCATCTGTAAATGTTATGGCGATTCAATAAATAATTGTCTGGATAAAAGCACGTACGAGTAACGACATGCAGATGCGAACCGACGACATAGTGAACTGGTGTCAGAGTCAACTTTCGCAGGCTTTATCGCGAAACTTGACTCTGACCCCGGTTAGTTCGGGCTGCTTGTCGCATAGACGGTAAAAAAATCGGTGTTGCAATTTTTGCAGGCGCCTGGACGCAACGCGGGCTTATACGCGCTTATTTCAATTCCCTGCCAGAATGCTCATTACCGCCATCCGCACCGCGATGCCAAATGTCACCTGCGGCAGAATCACAGCCTGTGCACCGTCGGCAACTGCGGAGTCGATTTCCACGCCACGGTTCATCGGCCCCGGATGCATCACAATCGCATCCGGCTTGGCCAGTGCCAGACGCTCCGGTGTTAAACCATAACTCTTGAAAAATTCTTGGGCCGATGGCAGCAGCGCCCCGCTCATGCGCTCATTCTGCAAGCGCAGCATGATGATCACGTCAACGCCCTTCAAACCTTCGTTCATGTCGGTGAATACGCGCACGCCCATTTGTTCCAGGCCGCTCGGCAGCAAAGTGCGCGGTCCGATGGCGCGCACTTCCGGCACGCCCAAGGTTGTCAATCCGTGGATGTCTGAACGCGCAACCCGGCTATGCAGGATGTCACCGACAATCGCTACCGTCAGATTGCTGAAATCCTTCTTGTAATGCCGGATCGTGTACATGTCCAGCAAGCCCTGGGTCGGATGCGCATGACGGCCATCGCCTGCATTCACCACGTGGACGTGGTGCTGTTTAGTATCGGTAAGGTGCTTGGCGATCAGGTACGGCGCGCCGGATTGGGCGTGGCGCACTACGAACATGTCGGCATGCATCGCCGACAGATTGTCGATCGTATCCAGTAGCGATTCACCCTTGCTGGCGCTGGAGGCGGAGATATTCAGGTTGATGACGTCGGCCGACAAGCGCTTCGAGGCGATCTCGAAAGTGGTGCGGGTGCGGGTCGAATTTTCAAAAAAAAGGTTGAATACGCTTTTACCACGCATCAGCGGGACTTTTTTTACGTCGCGATCGCTAACGCCGACAAATGACGATGCTGTATCCAGGATGTGGGTCACCACCGAAGTCGGCAATCCTTCTATGGTCAACAGATGTTGCAGTTCGCCGTTTTTATTCAGTTGGGGATTAAGCATTAGAGTGCACCATCAGGGAAAAGCTGCCGTCGTCGGCGCGTTGAAGTTGTAGGGATTGGCCCGGTTGCAGCGTGACCGCATCGGCGACAAAATCGGCTGCCACCGGCAGGTCTCGCTCGCCGCGGTCGATCAGCGCCGCCAGCATGATTTTTGCAGGGCGGCCGTAATCGAACAGTTCGTTGATCGCTGCGCGCGTGGTGCGCCCGGTATACAACACGTCGTCCACCAGCAGGATCGTGGCGCCGTTGACATCGAACGGGAGCTGGGTCGGCTTGATATCGCTACGCAAGCCTTTTTCGGAAAAGTCGTCGCGATAGAACGATACGTCGATAAAGCCAAGGCGTTCGCCCGGATTCAATTGCAAGGCCGCGACCAGGCGTTCGGCGATCCATGCGCCGCCTGAATAAATACCGACTATGGCAACATTGTCGACCTGCGCCAACGCTGCTTTTACTTTCGCCTCAAGCACTTGATACAGTGCTTCGGCATCGAATTGGGGAGTGTTTGTAGTCATTGCATCTTCATCGCAAAATCAGAACAAAATCATTCAGATAAATCGTCAAAATACTGTTGCAGAATAATGGCTGCAGCCTGGTCGTCAATCACTTCTCCGCGCTGCTGCCTGATCACGGCAGACGAGTAGCGCTCATCCACCAGCACCGTGGCAACATCATAGCGGCCATGCAACTGGTTGGCGAAGCGCTGGCAGCGGACAGTCATTTCATGGGTTGCGCCATCAGGATGCAGGGGCAAGCCTACTACGCACAGGACCGGCTGCCATTCCTTGATCAGCACCGCGATTTCGGCAAACTTGCCGTCATTGGTAGCCGCACTGATTACCTGCAACGGTTGCGCCTGTTTCAGCACGGTATTACCAACAGCCACGCCGATACGCTTAAGGCCGAAATCGAAACCCAGCACGGTGCCGGCCAAGCCAGTCATGCCAGGCTCCCAAGCGGGTCATTTTGCCACTCCGGCAACTCACGCACGTCCGGATTCCGCAGTCAGCATATAGGGTGAAATGCCCAGCAGATTGACTGCTGCGGCAAAACGTTCGGCAATCGGCAATTCAAAAATGATGGCGGGATCGGCTGCCACGGTCAGCCAGCCGTTACGGACAATTTCACTTTCCAGCTGGCCGGCGCTCCAGCCGGAACATCCCAGGCTGACCAGGATCCGCTGCGGCCCGTTGCCATGAGCGACTTCCTCCAGCACATCTTTGGAGGTGGTCATGGCAATCTGATCAGTCACTGTCAGTGTTGATGAATACTGTTTGACCGGCATATGCAGTACAAAACCGCGCTCGACCTGGACCGGACCGCCAAACATTACTGGCCGTTCGGCCATCGGATCGTCGAAATCCAGCCCGCTCGCTGCGGGACTGATCTCAAGCTTCAGATCGATACGGTCGAATAACACCTGCATGGTCATATCGGTCGGTTTGTTGATTACCACGCCGAGTGCACCATTGGCATTATGTTCACACAAATAGACCACGGTCCCGCCGAAAACGGGATCCAGCATGGAGGGCATTGCAATAAGGAAATGATTTGTCAGATTCAGGGACGGCGAATCCGCGTCCGCCTTCGCGCCGCTCTTGGGCACGGGAGAATCTTCCGGAGTTGTATCGAGCTTAGCCATAGACGCATTTTATCAGGTTGCGCGTAAAATCCCGTCCTTCAGGTTGGGGATAAAAGCGCGGAAGCGACAGCCTCCTTGCATTTTTCTTTCGCTCCATGATACTGTGCATTCATACAGCAATTCAATATTCCATGGCAAAAGATTCTTCTCCATCAGATGAGGTTGTACGTGTTATTCGGCTCAGGCTGAAGGACAAGCACGCTGCCATCTTGAGGGAGAAATCTTTTTGGGCAAACCAGGTCTGGAATTACTGCAACGAACTCAGTTATAAGGTGTGGCAACGCGAGCGGCATTTCATGTCCGGATTTGATTTCGCCAAATACACCAAGGGCGCCAGCAAAGCCGGTGTTCCGTTGCACTCCCAAACCATCCAGGCAATCTCCGAAGAGTTCGCCGTTCGGCGCAAACAATTCAAAAAGGTGAAGCTGCGTTGGCGCGTCTCCAAAGGATCTCGCCGGTCGCTCGGCTGGATCCCGTTTAAAGCCTCTGCGCTGCAATATCGAAATGGCCAGCTCAAGATGTCAGGGATCGACGCGCCACTGTCCCTGTGGGACAGCTACGGCCTTTCCCAATACGCGTTGGGTGCCGGATCGATTGCGGAAGACGCCCGCGGGCGCTGGTACATCAATATCACGGTCAAAGTGAAGAAGACCGTATCGACTGCCACCAAAATGATCGGTATTGATCTGGGCTTGAAAGAGTTCGCCGCCTTCTCTGATGGCAAGAAAGAAGATTGCCAGCAGTTCTACCGCTTGGCTGAACATCGCCTAGCTGTGGCGCAGCGTGCAAAGAAAAAAAAACTGACCCGGGCGATCCACGCCAAGATCAAAAACAGACGTAAGGATTATCAGCACAAACTGAGCACCGCCCTGGTGGAGCAGAGCGGTGCCATCTTCATTGGCAATGTGAATGCGAGCGGTCTGGCAAAAACCACGATGGCGAAGTCTGTCCTGGATGCCGGCTGGTCACAATTCCGAACCATGCTCAATTACAAATGCATTGGTGCAGGGGTATGGTTCGAAGAGGTCAATGAAGCGTATTCCACCCAAGACTGTTCTGTGTGCAAAACGCGCAGCGGACCGAAAGGTCTGAAAGATCTTGGCATAAGAGAATGGACTTGCAAGGAATGCGGCACCCATCACGACCGCGACGTGAATGCCGCCAGGAACATTCTCCGTCGCGGACGTGCGACGCTAGCAGTAGGAATCCCCGTCGTTTAGGGCGGGGAGGACGTCAACATTTTTGAATGCGCTAAAGCCGCTTTGGCAGGGTGGGTGGGCACTTGTGCCCGCCTATGGAATTAGGCGCGTGAGTGGAAATCATCTCGTCCACGCACGCGCACAAATTGTTATTGCAGGGTACTAGCTTCTTTACTGATATATGACTTGATGGTGCTGATCAATTCATCTTCCTGATACGGCTTGCCCAGATACTCGTTGACGCCCAGCTCCATCGCGTAGCTGCGATGTTTAGCCGCCGTACGTGAAGTAATCATGATGATAGGGATATGACGGGTGCGTTCGTCGTTACGGATATTGCGGCTCAAATCGAAACCATCCATACGCGGCATTTCAATATCCACCAGCATCACGTCAGGTGTAATCGCTTGCAGTTGCTCCAGCGCGTCGACACCGTCTTTGGCCAACACGACCTGGTAACCTTCACGCGACAGCAAACGCTGAGTCACCCGTCGCACGGTCAGAGAATCGTCGACGACCATCACCACACTCTGGCTGCGCAAACCTTGCACGGCCTGAGCAACCTGCGCTGTCTGCAAGACGCCATGCTCGGCGCTGCTGCCCATTTCCGCCACGGCACCCATTACATCATGGGTAGCCATATCCGACTGCCGCGGCGCCCGCAGTTCTTGCGATGCATGTTGCAGCTGCCGCTGCGCCAACGGCACCGGATTCAAGATCAGCACGATATCGCCCGAGCCGAGTACGGTAGCGCCGGCAATCCCGATCATCCGCGACAGTTGCGGGCCGATATTCTTGACCACGACTTCTCGGTTGCCGATGATTTCATCCACATGCAGCGCGACCCGGTCATTGCCGCTGCGCAAAATGATGACAGGTGAATACTGCTGCGCCACCGGCACCATCTCGGCATCGCCCAGCAAGGTCGACAAATACTGCAGCGGCACCTTATGGCCTTGCCAGATCAGCGAGCCATCGTTGTAAGCCGCGGCCAGCGCCTTCGACTTCAATTGCTGCACCTGTTCGACCAGCGCCGACGGCACCGCATAGGTGCTGCCGCCAGTGGTCAACAGAACCACCTGGGTAACCGCCAGTGTCAACGGCAAGTGAATCGTGAAATGCGTACCCTGGCCAGCATCGCTGCTGACGGCAACACGGCCGCCCAGGGAAGCCGCTTCCGAGCGCACCACATCCATGCCGACACCGCGGCCAGCCAGTTCCGTGACATCCGCCGCGGTCGAAAATCCAGGGCGGAAAATCAGGTCGGTGGTTTCCAGGTCGGTTATCTGCTGATCGCTTTCCAGCAAGCCGATCGTGCGCGCCTTGTCGCGAATACGCTGCAGGTTCAAACCCTGGCCGTCATCCGACAATTGAATCAGAATTTCATTGCCGTCCTGACGGATTTCGAGTCTCAACTCGCCGGTTTCGCTTTTGCCGGCGGCGCGCCGCGCTTCACGGGACTCAATCCCGTGAACGATCGCATTACGCAGCAAATGCTCGAACGGACCGATCATTTTTTCCAGCACACTGCGGTCGATTTCAACGTTGCTGCCGCGGATATCCAGGTTGACCCGTTTATCCAGTTCTTTGGCGACCTGGCGCGTCAATCGATACAAACGCTCGGCGATACTCGCAAACTGCACCATACGCACATGCATCAGATCCTGTTGCAGATCACGTGTCAGGCGACGTTGCGTCAACAAGTCGGTGTTGGCGCCATCTACCGTAATGGTCAGATTTTTTTGCAGCGAGGCGACGTCGTTGACGCTCTCGGCCATCATCCGCGTCAGTTCCTGCAAGCGGGTAAAACGGTCGAATTCAAGCGGATCGAATTCGCGCTCGCCGGCCAGCGTCATGCGTGAACTGATCTGCGCTTCTGCCTGGATTTCGATTTCCCGCAACTGGCTGCGCAAGCGGTCGACGTTTTCAGTCAGTTCTGACAGAGACATCTGCAAGGTACCGATACCCGATTCGAGCCGCGAACGTGTAATCGACACTTCACCGGCCTGATTCACCAGCCGGTCCAGCACGTCGGCATTGACACGCACCTGCGACACCAGCCCGGTGGCGCTGGTCACTGCAGGCACCGGCGCCACACCGGGGGCCAGCGACGGCATTACGCTAGGTAAATTGACAGCCGAATGCGCTTCTGGCGTCGCGCCAGACTCAACTGAAGCAACTGGTGCCGCTGGCACCGGCTGCTGCGCTTGCGGATTGCGCAGATTCTCGAACATCTGCGCGCCGCGGTCATAGTGACTCAGCAATTCATCGATGGTCTGGCGGGAAGATGCACCCGCCTGCAGAACCACCTCGATATGGCTTTCCATCTCGTGCATATGCTGGCCAAGCACCATCGCTCCAGCCATGCGGGCGCTGCCCTTGATGGTGTGCAGATGGCGCAGGATTGCTTGCGACGGTTTGACGTCAGACGGGTTCTGCTGCCAGCTGCGCAATGCACTGCCGATTTGCGGCAACATGTCGCTACCCTCTTCCAGAAACACCGGCAACAAGTCGGGATCCAGTTCATCCCGGACCACTAACGCAGGATCGATCTCCTCCGTCGCAGCATCGAACAAATGGGGCACTGCCGCAACAGGATGCTGCGGTGTAACTGACAAAACCGGCGCGATCGATATCGGTTGTACCGGTTGTGCCGGTTGTACTTCGCCTGGTTCGGTGAGTGATCCGAAATGGCTCGCAACTACCGGTTCGGACTCACGTACCGCATTTACTTGCGGCGCTTCCGCCACATCGATATGCGCGATGGTCTCGGCGGCAGGCTCTTGCAGCGTCTCTGCTTCTACGCCACGCGATTCCTGGCCTTGCCACAAACTGTCCAGGCTGCTAACCAGGGCCGGTTCGTAATACGGCATGTCGCCTTGCGTAAATTGCTGCAACATCCATTTGACTCGCTCAACGCTGAGCTGGAGGGTGTCGTAATCGGATCCGTGCAGGCTGCCTGGCTGCAGCGCCATCCGTTGCAGCGCCATCTCCAGCGCATGCGCCACTTCCTGCAAAGGCTTGAAGCCGACCGTGGCGGAACTACCGGCCAGCGAATGCGCCGCATGCACCGACTGGGTCAACACCGGCCGCTCCGGCTCATGCCGCCATTCGGCAAAATCGTGCGACAGATGGCGTACCAGCTGATCGGTCTCGGCCAGATAAATATTGTAGAGCGGCAGGCTGATAGTCAAATCGCCAATTTGCTTGGTGCTGTCATCATGGCGAATTTCCTGCATGCCAGGAAAAGCGATTACCTCGGCGCTGACCGGCTCGGCCTGATGTTCTGGCGTTGCCTCGATAACCGCAGGCTCCGCAATTGCTTCAACATGATCTTCAGACAGAATCTCCGGCAATGGCGCCTGCTCAAGGTCAACTGAATCTGTAGCATGCGCGGCGCTAAAGAAAGCCAGATCGTCGTCGGTCAGCTGGATTTCCTCGGCCTGGAGCGGCACATCCGGCAAATCACCGAACTCATGCAATTCCTCTGGCGCGGCCAACAAAGCCGAAGCGTGAACCGGTACTGTCTCCGCAAATGCCCCGCCGTCGCGAACTCTTGCAGCAGCTTCAGCCAAGGCATCCGGCGTCTGTTGCGACTGTCCGTGCTGCTGAATCTCTTTTACCCAACCATCCAACTGCGTCACAGCGTGGTCCAGCAAGGCATTCAGATCGTCGCTTACTGCGCGCGATTCGGACAACCACAAATTCAATACCTGTTCAACGCTCCAGGCAGCTTCGCCGAAAGCGTTCAAGCCGATCATGCGGCCACTACCCTTCAGGGTATGAAAAGCACGGCGTAGTACGGTTAAAGGCTCTTGCTTATGGGGTGCGTCGTGCAGCAGCGGCAAGGTATTCCTGGCATTCGTCAGGACCTCGTCCGCTTCGGACAAAAAAATCTCACGCAGTTCGGCATCAGCCTCCTCGTCGCTTACTGCAATCGCGGCCACCGGTGCGGCGGCGGCAACTTCTGCCGTGTGTAGCGGCACAATGGTGGTGACAATGTCTGCCATCGATTGCTGCGAGCCGGTAAAATCCGGGTGATCGAGGATATCGATGGCGGCCTGGGCCCGATCGGTAGCTTCCGGATTGTCGCTCAACGCCGCGTCAACCCGCATCTGCACCAGCGACTCTTTCAATTTTTCCTGCAGTTCAGGATCATTCGGCTGCGCGGTCAGCGACAACGCCAGTTCCGCAGATTGCTGCTGATGCTGCAACAACTCATCTTCTACGGTTGCCAACTCGGGCAAGGACGGCAAGCTATCGCCAACGACCGTGTTTGCCACAATCGCATGGCTATCGCCAGCAGATGAAGGCACTATCGGATCGGGTAGCGGCGCCGCCACCATGGCACGCCGTTCCAGCAGGTTGATGCGGAACACGCCAGCGGCTTCATCAAAAGTAAAATGATTGTTTTGCGTATCCGACTGGTGCTGCAAAGTTTCTATAAAGAAGCTGAGCGCGCCGATGTTTTGCGCAATCTGTTCAAACTCTTTTTGTTCTGGAACAACATCACTGCCTTCAGCCGCAAAACGCTGCAGGGTGCTGCGCGTGTGTTCGACCACACGCATGGCGTCGCTCTGTTCCTGGATCGCCAGTGCGCCTTGAATCTGATGCAGCACTTGTTCGATCTGGGTTAATACCTCACGCCGTTCCGGATCGTTGAAAAATTCGTCCAGCATTTTTTCGACCTGGCGCAAGCTGGACAACATTTCAGAGGCCAGCATTTTGACGGTCTGGCGCTGCTGCGCTTCACGATAGATATCGTCAATCCATTGCGCCGGTTTGCCCAGCTTCTCACCGGACACCACCGACAACAGCCGCGCAGTCATCGCATCGGCGCGCTCGGAAAAATTCTCCGGCAGGCGGCTGATGTGGTTCAGCGTATTTTCAATGAACAACAGGCTGGTGGCGATTTCCATGCAGATCGCATCGCCTGGCCGCGAATGTGCAGCGTGCCGCGCTATGCCATTGAGTTCGCGCAGCAGCTTCGACAGCGATGGCGAGTTGAGCTGGCTGCCGGCTTCGCTCAAACCATGCATTTCCTGTTCGAAAGCAGCTGCCGGGCTGGCATCGCCGCTGGCGAGCCGGTCCCACATATTCTTGGCTTGGTTCAGGCGATCTTTGGCAGTGCCCAATGCATCCAGGCTGATCTGACCGTAGTGGCGGATGTTGTAGTCGGCCGGCACCAGGCCGTTCAAGCGATAAGCAACGCGAATCTGGTTTGCCAGCTTGGAGGCTTGTTCAACGCCGGCGATAAAAAACAGGGCGTCCCGCAACAACCGTTCCGAGATACTCGACGAGCCCTGGCTCAGACGTCGCAACTGCAGGTTAATACGGGCAAATAATTGTTTAACGTAGAGTTCGTTGGATATCTGGTCGTTAGCAACCGCTTCCGAGAAGCCGTGCATCACCCACCAGAATGCGCGCGACTGCTGGTTGCGCTGCATTTGCTCGACTTCCGTCACTACCACTTGCATGGCTGCGGCGTTTTCCAGCTCGACCGCCTTGTCGGCGCTTTTCAGGAATGGCAGCAGTGCGCGCTCGAAGCGCTTGCGCAACGGCAGGTAAACTTCGGCGTCGACTGCCGCAACCTGCTCCGCCACAGGAAAGTGGGGGCGAATGGTCAGGTCAGGGAAAAACAGATCGGCCGGGTGGATTCTTTCAGCGCCGCGGATCTCCAGCAACGCCTGATAGTAAGGGAACAAACGCACCGGCTGATGGCTGCCGCCCGCCAATACTTCATCCAGGTATTCGATCAATGCCTGATAGGCGTTGCCGATAACCTGCACATGCTGCTGATTCAGTTCGGCCTGGCCTGACTCGGCACGCTCGAGTATGTCTTCAATGGTTTCGGTGATGATGATGACGCCGTCGATGTCGACCATCTGCAAAGCGCCGTGCGCCTGGTGCAAATAGGTTTTGGCATGGCGGATGGCGGTGGCGTGATCGTCGCTGGTAGCGCCAGTCGCTTGGGACAAGGCGTTACCTGACTGATTCAGCGCCTCGCGAATTTCGCTCATCACCCATGACAATGGTCCGGTATCAAGATGCGTTCGCGCAGAGTCAGCGGTACTGGAAAAATCGGTGGTCATGACTGCCTCGTGAGTTCAGGGAGTGGCCAAGGGATCGACCACGATGCATACCCATTACCCAAGAGCGCAACTGCCGCACAAATTTGGGCAAGGATACCGCGCCTGCTGGTCCGGATGAAGGACAGCAAGCACGGTGCTACACATTAATTGGTCACGCGGAAACGCGATACCGAGCTCTTCAAATCTTCTGCCAGCTTGGACAGTTCACGAATCGACAAAGCCGTCTGTCGTGTACCTTCCCGTGTTTTCTCGGTAACTGAAAGAATGTTTTGAATGTTGGTAGCCACGCCGTTTGCCGAGTTGGCCTGCTGCTCGGTAGTGGAAGAAATGCTTTGAATCAGTTCCGCCAAACGGTTCGAAACGCGTCGGATATCCGACAACGCCGCACCGGCCGCATCTGACAGCTTGGCTCCTTCGACCACCCCTTGCGTCGAACGCTCCATCGCCACCACCGCATCGTGGGTGTCGGTCTGAATGGTACGTACCAGCGCGCCAATCTGCTTGGTCGCTGCACCGGAACGTTCCGCCAGACGCTGAACTTCTTCCGCAACCACCGAGAATCCGCGACCGGCTTCACCAGCCGAAGCGGCCTGGATCGCTGCGTTCAGCGCCAGCACGTTGGTCTGTTCGGTAATGTCTGAAATCAGTTCGGTGATTTCACCAATTTCCTGTGACGATTCACCCAGCCGCTTGATGCGCTTGGAAGTTTCCTGGATATGTTCGCGAATTTCGTTCATGCCGGAAATCGCGTTTTCCACCGCCTTGGAGCCTTCTTCCGCTGCACTAACCGACTGCCGCGCCACTTCAGCGGATTCACTAGCCGATTTGGATACGTCGGTAATCTGGGTCGCCATATCGAGAACCGCTTGCGTGGTTTCTTGAATATCGCGCGACTGCCGTTGCGACGCAGCCAGCAGTTCGATCGAAATACTTTGCGCCTGGTCCGACGCCACTGTCACCTGCTGTGCGGTTGCGGTAACCCGGCCAACCAGCCCGCGCAACTCTTCCACCGTGTAGTTAACCGAGTCGGCAATCGCGCCGGTAATGTCTTCCGACACCGTCGCCTGCACCGTCAAGTCACCATCCGCAACTTCCTGCAATTCATTCATCAGGCGCAAAATCGCGGCCTGGTTCTGGTCGTTGGCGTTACTTGCATCTTCTTCCTGGCGGATCGCTTGCAGACGCTGTTCTTCCGCTTCCATCCGGCGTACGTCAGCTTCGTGGGTACGGTGACGTCCGTCCTGCACCTGGACCCAGGCAATCCCTGCTGCTGCCAGCAGAGTAGTCAATGCAGCCAGCAACATCAGCCAGAACCAGATGCTTTGCGAGTCTTGTGCATCGCGATAGGTATCTTGCAATGCGCTCAGGCGTTGCTTGAGGTTTTCGTTCTCGGTAAAGATCAGTTGTTCCGATTGTTTAGCGGAAACGAAGTTCTGCATGTTGCCCAGAATCGAAGCCACCGATTCCTGATACTCGGCAAAGCTCTTTTCCAGTTCAGTCAGTTTGCTACGCTCTTCTTCGCTCTTGCTGGCCGGCAAGCGCAGTACGTCGCTACCGTTCAGGAAGCCGCTGACGATGTCGCGGAAAGTATTCGTATCTTTACCCAGCAAGAACGCCGTTTCCGGGTTCACACCTTCCGAGGTCAGGAATTCATTGGCGCTACGACCGAGACGCTGGGTCAACATGACCAACTGCGACGATGCAGCGATTTCGCGCGGGGTGGCGCCGGTCTGGGTTTTCAGAGTCGCGATCTGTTCCGACAGATCGAGCAGGTTCGGCGAGATGCCGTTCAGTTTTTGCAGCGTCACACCGAAACTGGTCAATTCCTTTTGCAGCTTGAGGATAGTGTCCGCTGCCTTGTCGGTATTCGACCAGACCTTGTTCACTTCATTCAGCTTGGAATCCATCGACGCACTTGGCGTGCCGATGTTGTGACCCTTGTAGTCGCCGCCCTTCATCAGGATACTCAAATCCTGGTTGAATTCCTTGCGGCTGTCGGCCAACTGCTTAAACGCTTCAGGATTACCCTGAATCGCATTCGGCGTCGCCTTACCGATACGCTGCGAGTGCATCAGCGCGTCACCGGCGATCTGGGTCTGGGTCGAGCTCATCGCCGAGCTCTTGGCGCTCAGCCACAGGAACAAGATAGTCAGCAGCAAAGCGCCGACCAGCACAGTCACCAGAAGACGGATCTGCTTCTGTTGCGGCAACTTGCCGATCAACGGCAGTGGTGTGGAATCAGGACTGGCGATGCTGGCCGCTGCGCTGCCAAAAGCGGTAGCAGTGGCAGCACCGGTTGCAGCAGCAGCGGATTCTTTGGCAGTTTCCTGAGGAGCGGCGGCAAACGCCGGCGTCGGCGCCGGTTGCGGCGCAGCGATCGGCGTCAATGTCGGCGCGGGCGACGGCTCAGGAATGAAACGTTCTTCCATGACAGTCTGTTCCGGGTCATGCATCAATGCGTCCTGCATGAAACGATCTCCTGCTTCGCCCTGCTCTTCCTTGGCCGCCTTGGATAAAGACGGTAGTTTGAATGCCATTACAGAATCTCCTAATTGCCAATTCGCTGCCACCGGATACTGCTGCCGTTGCAACCGCTGTTGCAACAGTACCTGGGACTCATAAACCTACTTGTAAAAAACGAGGGTCGTGCAAGATTTGGGCCATGCTCAGCTCGGTCCAGACCTGGGCGTCGCTATCGAGATAGCGTTTGGCGCCCGTCTGATCCAGTGAATCCGCGGCCTGCAAGGTCATCTGGGCGACGTTGCGCAGGCCCAAAACACGGGAAACCAGCAAGCCGCTGTTGAACGAAAATGTCGGTGCGAAAGCAACAATCCGGCACTCTTTGTCAATTTGCGTCACGCCATGGCCCTGAAAACGCGCAAAATCGATCACGCTGATCAGCGTACCGCGCACATTGCTCAGTCCCAGATACCAGTCGTGGGTCAGCGGCACGCGTGAAATCTGCTCGACAGCGACGATCTCGCCGGCCTCTTGCAAATTCAACAACCAGCGCGTCTGTCCGATCAACAAGCCAAGCTGGTTTTCCTGCTCATCAGTACCGCTACGCGCGGCTTGCATCCGCTCCAGCAAATGCGTTTGGAATTCGCGCAGCCGGCTGCGGCGCGAGTCGGCGTCAAGTGCGACCTTATTGACAGGTAGCGACGAAGGCGATGCTTCTGCCGTCAGATGCGAGCTTGATTGGGTCATATTGATTGGGCGCTCATTTGGCGTGAATTCAGCAACGTTAAATCCGGCGTTTGCAGCGCTTCAATTAACCAAGCGCTGCGATTTTTGCCAGCAGTTCCTTGGGATCGATAGGCTTCACAAGATAATCGCGTGCGCCTTGGCGCAAGCCCCAGATACGGTCGGTTTCCAAACCCTTGCTGCTGCAGATGATGATAGGGATATCCTTGGTGTCGTCATCACGCGTAATCGAGCGCGTTACCTGGAAGCCGTTCTGGCCGGGCATCACCACATCCATCAGGATCAGCTGCGGCTTGTCCGCCTTGATCTTGTCCAGGATGCCTTCGCCGTTTTCGGAAGTCGACACCGAATAGCCAGCCTTCGCCAGGATATCGGTCAGGAAATAACGCTCGGTTGGCGAGTCGTCGACGATGAGAATTTTCTGTATGGCCATGTTCAACCTTTATTTGCTTCGTACTTCAAATTATGTAAATCAGTTAGCCTGCCTTATGTTGCAAATTAAGCAGCAACTTATGCAGTAACCGGGATAACACCTTCCGCCGTCTGGGTGTGCTGGCGCACTGCCTTCAGCAGACTGTCTTTAGTAAACGGTTTGGTGAGATATTCGTCAGAACCGACCATGGCGCCGCGCGCGCGATCAAACAGGCCGTCTTTGGACGACAGCATGATCACTGGCGTAGCATGGAATTTAGCGCTTTTTTTGATCAAGGCGCAGGTTTGATAGCCATCCAGGCGCGGCATGAGGATGTCGCAGAAAATCAGCGCAGGCTTGTGATCGTTCACTTTTGCCAAAGCGTCGAAACCATCTTCGGCAAGTACCACCTGATAACCAGCCTGGCTCAGGAAAATCTCCGCAGAACGCCGGATTGTGCTGCTATCGTCAATTACCATTACCTTCAGGTTGACGCCGCCAAGTGATGTTGTCATGAAATTGTCTCATTCAATCCAGATAAATCTACGGCGTCACTGTAACAAAGAAAGACATTCCTTAGAACAATGTTTCTTACAGGTAGCCGATAAAGTTCAATTTATTTTGTAACTTGAGACGATAACTTGATATTCCTGCAATGAAAATGTGGTATTTGGCTTAAATCGCAACCATTTCAAAATCTTCTTTGCGCGCGCCGCATTCCGGACAAGTCCAGTTCATCGGAACATCGTCCCACAATGTGCCGGGCGCAATGCCTTCTTCCGGCAAACCGGCTTCCTCGTCATAGACCCAGCCGCAAATCAGACACATCCAGGTTTTGAACTCAGTTTTGGTAGTTTCGTTATTGCTCACAGCGGCGACCCTTCAATCAAGTAAAATGCAAAGTCGGATATCTTAATCTACCCGCCGTGCAAAACCAAACTTCTCCTCTTATATTGACCTTCGGCGTTGCCGACCCCGTCGGCGCTGCCGGAATTCAGGCCGATCTGGCCACTTTTTCCGCCATGGGCTGTCATGGCCTTTCTGTCATCACGTCTATCCTGATCGGCGATACCGCCCGCATCGAAGATACCCAGCAAATCGACGCCGACTGGGTAGCCGACCAGGCGCGCGTGCTGCTGGAGGATATGCCGGTGGCGGCCTTCAAGGTAGGCGCCGTCGGTAGTATCGAAAGCGTCTCGGTGATCGCCGAGATCGTCTCCGATTATCCGGAAATCCCGCTGATTCTAGACCCTTTTCTGTCAGCCATGCCGGATCAGGGGCAAGACAGCGAAGACTTGCTGACCGCAATCCGCGAACTGCTGATTCCACAAACCACGGTGATGCTGGTATCTGCGGTCGAGTTGTCGCGCCTGGCAGAAACCTGGCGCGAACCTTCGTCCGAAGACATGATGAGCATCGATGCGATGCGTATCATCGAACTCGGCTGCGAATACTTGTTCGTCACCGGCACGCCAACCTCCGCCGCCGAAATCGGCAACACCCTGTTCAATGAATCGGGCGTGGTCAGGCAAGATTCGTGGCCGCGCGTTTCCGGCTCGTTCAGCGGCGCCGGCACCACTTTGTCGGCGGCGATTGCAGCGATGCTGGCAAACGGCCTGGACGTACCTGAAGCAGTTTCAGAAGCGCAGGAATTCACCTTGGCGGCAGTCACCGCAGCGCAACGACTGGGAATGGGGAAACTGATCCCGGACCGGTATTTCTGGGCTCGTGAAGAAGGCCTGGAACGGCGTGACGAGGATGTCGGCGACGCCCCCTGAGCTTCTTGTTGTTTCTTGTGGTGCAGTGCTAAAAACAGCGCCTTACCAACATTTATTTCCGACGAATTTCTGACGATTATCAAGTACATGACTTCCAATAACGATACCCTGTTCGCCCGCGCCCAACTGACCACACCTGGCGGCGTCAATTCGCCGGTGCGCGCCTTCCGCTCTGTGGGCGGCACACCACGTTTCATCACGCGCGCCGAAGGCCCTTACTTCTGGGATGCCGACGACCGCCGCTACATCGATTACATCGGCTCCTGGGGCCCGGCAATTGTCGGCCACGCTCACCCGACCGTGATCAAGGCAGTGCAGGATGCGGCTGCGCGCGGCCTGAGTTTTGGTGCGCCGACCCAAGGCGAAATTGAAATCGCCGAAGAGATTTGCAAGCTGGTGCCGTCGATAGAACAAGTACGCCTGGTTTCCAGCGGCACCGAAGCCACCATGAGCGCACTGCGCCTGGCGCGCGGCGCCACCGGCCGCGACAAGATCGTCAAGTTCGAAGGCTGCTACCACGGCCACGCCGATTCGCTGTTGGTCAAGGCCGGCAGCGGCTTGCTGACCTTTGGCAATCCGACCTCGGCCGGCGTGCCGGAAGATTTCGTCAAGCACACGCTGGTGCTCGATTACAACAACACCCAACAACTGGAAGATGCCTTCAAGGACATGGGCGACCAGATCGCCTGCGTGATCGTCGAGCCGGTTGCCGGCAACATGAATCTGGTGCGCGCCACACCGGAATTCCTGCAAACCATGCGACGCCTGTGTACGCAGTACGGCACTGTATTGATTTTCGACGAAGTCATGTGCGGCTTCCGGGTAGCGCTGGGCGGTGCCCAGGCGCTGTACGACATCAAGCCGGACATCACCGCGCTGGGCAAGGTCATCGGCGGCGGTTTGCCGGTGGCGGCGTTCGGCGGACGTGCCGATTTGATGGGCCAAATGGCGCCGCTGGGTTCGGTCTATCAAGCCGGCACGCTGTCCGGCAATCCGGTGGCGGTAGCGGCTGGCATGAGCACGCTCAAGCTGATCCAGGAACCTGGTTTTTACACCAACCTGACAGCGCAAACCAGCAAACTGGTTAACGGCCTGAGCCAGGCCGCCAAGGATGCCGGCGTGACTTTCTGCGGCGATGCGATCGGCGGTATGTTCGGTTTGTATTTTGCGGAAACGGTGCCTGGCACTTACGCAGCGGTGATGGCGTCCAACAAGGATCTGTTCAACAAATTCTTCCATGCGATGCTGGACGCCGGCGTGTATCTGGCGCCGTCGGCATTCGAGGCAGGCTTTGTATCGGCGCAGCATGACGATGCGGTGATCGAGGCGACTGTCGCGGCTGCGCGCGGCGCGTTTGCGCAACTGGCGTAATGTAGGGTGGACATAAATGCCCGCGCGGATGGTTGCACCTCAGCGTGGGCAGAAAATCCTGCCCACCCTACTCCTTGTTGCGCAAGTTTCTTTTTAATTCAACCAGCCACGTCGGCGGAAATACCAGAACGGCGTGATCGCTGAACACACCATCAGGACCAGCGCAAACGGGTAGCCGAGAGACCAGTCGAACTCCGGCATGAAGCGAAAGTTCATGCCGTAGATACTGGCGATCAAGGTGGGTGGCAAAAACGCTACCGACGCGACCGAGAATATCTTGATGATCTTGTTTTGATTGATGTTGATGAAACCCACCGTCGCATCCATCAGGAAGTTGATCTTGTCGAACAGGAATGCGGTGTGGCCGTCGAGCGATTCAATGTCGCGCAAAATCTGCCGTGCATCTTCAAACTGATCCACGTTCAATAAACGGCCACGCATCAGGAAACTTACCGCGCGGCGCGTATCCATCATGTTGCGCCGGATCCGGCCGTTCAAATCTTCTTCATGCGCCATGGCGCTCAAAGCTTCGGCCGCGGCCTGGTCGGTAAGTTTCTTTTGCAATACGCGCTGACTAACCTCGTCCAGCTTCTTGTATACGCCCTCCAGGGCGTCGGCGGAGTACTCGGCATCGGTCTGGTACAGATCCAGCAGCACGTCCTTGTAGTCGCCTATAGACCCCGGCCGCGAGCGCGCACGCATGCGCACCAGGCGAAACACCGGCAGGTCTTCTCCGTGCACCGAAAACAAAATATTGCGCGCCAGGATAAAGGCCACGGTAACGGTGGACGACGGACCGTCGTCTTCTTCAAACAGAAAATCGGTGCGCAGATGCAGGTCGCCGTTTTCGGCTTCGTAATAACGGGCCGAGGCTTCGATATCCTTGACCTCGTCTTCACCCGGCAAAGTCACGCCGTAAATACTCTTGACCCAGGCACGCTCCTGATCGTTCGGCTCAGTCAGGTCGACCCATACCGGCTGCACTTTCTCAAGATCGCTGTGACTCTCGATGTTGACCTGGTTGAGACGGCCATTCTGCAAAACAAATACATTGATCATGCTTACCTCGGAGACTGTTTTTCAGAGAAGCTGCTGTTAAATTTCTTGCGTCCCGATAACCGGCACTCGCTGCAATTTAAACAACCTTCGGCAGACCCGTATATTAAGGCAATTCAGCTGATCCCATGCGTCGCAAGATCAGCCCGGTACGTTGCGACAAATAAGCCGAGCCGCGATTCTTATCGTAAAAACGCGGCTTCGGCAGCATCACCGCGAGTCGCGCTGCCTGGCTGGCGCCCAGATTGCTGGCAGAGGTTCTAAAGTAATGCTGGGCGGCAGCCTCGGCGCCGAAAACGCCATTGCCCCACTCCACCACATTCAGGTAAATTTCGAATATGCGTTCCTTGTCCATCCAGAACTCAAGCATGTAGGTGATGATCAGTTCCTGCCCCTTGCGCAGGTAACTGCGTTCACCGGACAGGAACAGGTTTTTCGCCAGTTGCTGGGTGATGGTGGAACCGCCGCGCACCACCTTGCCCTTTTTGGTATTTTTCTCGTAGGCCTGCTGCAGGGCATCCCAGTCGACGCCGTCATGTTCTGAGAAATTAGCGTCTTCAGAGGCGATAATCGCCCGCTTCAGATTAGTCGAGATGCGTGCGTAGGGCACCCATTTGAATTGCAATTGCGCGTCCGGTACGGTTTCCTGCAACTCCGACAAACGATGCCGCATGAAGCTGGTGGAGCCAGGATTATGATCGACCCACCACCAGATCTGTACGAAAAAATAAACCTGCAACAGCAGAACTGCGGCGATCAGCAGCATGCATATGCGCAGGAAAATTTTACCGGCTGACTTCATTTTGATTCCCTGCAAATAATCGATTTAACAAACTACCGGACAAACACTTACAGCTGCGCACGCAAGGCGGCAAACACGGCATCGGTATGCGGCCGCACGCCGCGCCAGACAAAAAACGATTCTGCCGCCTGCTCCACCAGCATGCCCAAACCGTCACGTACCTGGGCGCCATGGGCTGCCGCAAACTGCATGAACACGGTTGGCTGCGCGCCATACATCATGTCGTAGGCCAGTGTCGCCGGGCCGAATGCGCTGGCGGAGATTGGCGGCAACTCTGCCTGTAAACTGGCGGAGGTGGCATTGATCACAAGGTCGTATTGCTGCTGTACTTCGGCAAAACCGCAAGCGCTCAATGTGCGAGCGCCAACGTTATATTGCTGGAACTGCTGCACCAGCTCGAGTACTTTGGCGGTGGTGCGATTAGCAATTGTCAGCTGCGCCGGCCGGCATTCCAACAGCGGCAGCAAGACGCCGCGCGCGGCGCCGCCGGCTCCCAGCAACAGGATTTTTTTATGCGCGAGGTCGAAACCGGCATTCAGCACGATATCGTTTACCAGGCCGACGCCATCGGTGTTATCACCCAATATTTCATCGCCATCGAACTTCAAGGTATTCACCGCACCTGCGGCTTTGGCTCTGGCCGTCAACTTGCTGGCAAGCGCATACGCTTCCAGCTTGAATGGCACAGTGACATTGGCGCCGCGGCCGCCCTGCGCGACGAATTCCCGCACTGTCGCGACAAAACCGTCGAGCGGCGCCAGCAAGCGTGCATACTCCATGTCTTGACCGGTAGCGGCAGCAAAGCGTGCATGGATGTCGGGAGACTTGCTATGCGCAATCGGATTGCCGATCACAACGTAGGCGGCGAACGAAGGTACAGCGGTCATTGATTACTCCCACCCATCAGTTGCGCTTCCAGCTGTCCCTCACGGGTAAACTCGAAAGTGGAAATCACTTCCCATACATCGTCTTTGCCGCTGCTGCGCATATTTTCAGGAAAGCGCCCGAACGGTGCCGAGCGCTCAATAATTTTCAGGGTTGCGCGATCCAGGTCCGGATTGCCGGATCCGCGCTCGATTCTTGGACCGCCCTCTCGCGTGTATAGCGAGCCGTCCTGGTAAATGGGGATGTACACCACCAGCCTGCCGTATAAATTCCTGCCGTTCTTTTTCGGAAAATTCAAGGTGCCCAGTTTTTCGACCTTGTCCTGGAACGATTTGTAATAAGCGGCGTAGCCAACTGCGCGCGTGCTAGGGGTGATCTGCGTCTTTTTCGGCCGCTTGTTGTAATCGTCGATATTCTTGGCGATTTCCGCTTCCTTGCGGGCGATCGCCTTGGCGCTCTCAACCAGATCGCTGCCGGTAGGCTGCGGCGTGTTCTCGCTAGCCTTGTCGTGCAGATCCATGGCCGGCATCTTCAACGGTGTGTCCTTGCGCATTTGCGCCAGCATTTGCTGTTGCTGCTGTTCCAGCTGCTCGATCCTGCGCTTGGTCGCCTGTACGTTGTCGCCATCTTCCGACTTGCGCATATCGGGCAGCGGCGATTTGGCGCGGCCGGCATCGGCGTTACCGCCGCCATCCAGATTAGCTTGCGCCAGCGCCTCAGGCTTGACCGGCCTGGTATTGTGCTTGGCGTTCACCAGGATCACTTCGAGCGCAGGATCGGTGGGCTTCAGCTTGAACGCTTCCGGCGCCGCAAACCGTACCGCCAGCAACGCCGCATGCGCGAGTACCGACGCTGCGATGGCGCCGACCAGGATTCGATTTTGGAAAAAGGATTTCACGCGTGAGCTAAAAGTCGCTATAAAAGAGAGGGATTCTACGACAAAGCGAGATGCCTACGGGAAATTTACCGTTGCTTTCTTCGCTTATCCGTAGGGTGGGCACATCGTGCCCACGCGTGAACTCAACATCACCTGCGTCGCTAACGCGTGGGCAAAAAAACTTGCCCACCCTACGGGCTCTTCGTATCAACTGCCGGCTCGCCTTCCGGAACCGGTGTCCCCTCATCAGGTTGATCCGCCAACGGCGCTTCAACTACTTCATGCGGCATATCCATTGCAGCATCCAGCTCTTCGGAAATTTCATCCGCATCCTCATCCTCGCCCGGCTCCTGCTCTTCAGCATCGGCGCTTGGCGCAGCGCAGACTTCCAGCAAACGTGCCTCGACCGTCAAATCGACCTCATCCCAGCGGATGATATCCAGCTTGACCTGGGTTCCGCGCGCCAGCTGTTGCATGCCTGGCAATTTGATAATCAGCGGAATCTCAGCCAGGCGCAAGATTTCATCTTTCAGCACCGCCGCGTCAACCTGGCGTGCTTGCTCCTGCCCCAGCCAGCGCAGGCACCAATAGCGTTCCATATTCGACTGGAAATCGCCATAGCCTGAATACGCGGCATCGAAACCGGAGACGATCGCAAACAGATCGGCATCGCGCGGTTTGAATGGCGCTACCAGCGGCGCAGCGACGCCGCCTTCGACGCAAGCCAGGATCTGCCACTGGTTGACCAGGTCGGTATAACGACGCAAGGGCGAGGTGCTCCACGCGTATTGATCGACCCCCAGTCCTTGATGCGGCGCGGCGTGAGTGACCATGCGTACCTGCATCTTGGCCACCCAGCCGCCGCTGCCGCCACCTTGTGCACGATAGATGCCGGGCACGCCATGATCGGACATCAGCTTGCCCCAGCTGCTGTTGGCAAAGATCATCAATTCGGCGACGATCTTGTCGAGCGGCGCACCGCGCTTGCGGCGCGCGATGGTGACAACATCGTCTTCTACATAGAAGTTGAAATCGACCCGGTTGTTTTGCTCTGGCCGCAAGCCGAAACTTTCACGCTTGGCCATGCGGCCTTGCTCCAATACCTGTATCCATTTCCACAACACGGCAATGTCAGCCTTGTGCGGATAGTCGCCGGCGTCGTTGGCGAGATTTTCTTCGGTCACCAAATCGTCGAGCGTGTTGTGGCGCAGGTTGGCGGAAATCGGCACCAGTTCAGCCTTGGTTTCCGTGCTGATCACACTCCAGTCGGCAGGATCGAGAGTGGCGTACAGCGACAGCGCCGGGCAGTTTTTTCCTTCGGCCAAAGTGAAAGCCTCTACCAGTTCGTCCGGCAGCATGGTGATCTTGTCGCCTGGCATATACACGGTCGACATACGCTGGCGAGCAATCGCGTCCAGCGCATCGCCGCGCTTGATGCCCAAACCCGGAGCGGCGATATGAATCCCGATCCGTACCTTGCCGTCTGCCAGCGTCTGCACCGACAAGGCATCGTCGATTTCAGTGGTGGTCACATCATCGATGGAAAATGCCTGCACCGGCGCCAGCGGCAGATCCGCCACTGCAGGAATCGCGATATTGGGAAATCCGGAACCTTTGGGGAAAAATTCCAGCAGGAATTTGGAGAGATGCAATTCCTTCGGTGAGGCTATGCCGCCGACCGTTAGCATCAAGCGCTGCGGCGAAGTTTGCAATTCATTGCAAGCGGCCTCCAGCGCCTTGTATTCGAGGCTGTTCTTGTCCGGCTTGAACAAAAGCTGCAGCGCCAGCGGCTTCATCACATCGGGCAATTTCCCTGCCTTCAGCTGTTCGACGTATTCGGCCTGGACCAGGGCTTGCTGTCTTTTCTTTTCGATGCCGGCCTGGGCTGCTTTCAGCGAGGCTTCCGGCGCAGCCTTGTAACGGCCCTTGCCCTTCTTATAAAAATAAATCGGCGCTGTGTGCAGGCTTAACAACAAACCCGCAGCTTCCGTCGGCAGCGGTGCATGGCCGAAATATTCCGCGCCCAGTTCGGCGAATCCAAACTCTTCCTGGCCCGCGACTTCCCACAGGAAATCGAGTTCGATCTGTTGCGCGATTTGTTGCGCGTCTTCCAACAACTGCTGCGGTGTCGGTGTGGTGAATTGCAACAACACGTCCTTGGACTTGACCTTGCTGCGTTTGCCCGACTGCAGTTCGACCTGATAGGCCTCGCCTTGCTGCGACAGTACAACACCTGCTTTAAAGTCGCCGGACTCTTCAAAAAATAGATTCATTGCATGCTTTACGTGTGGATTTCTGATGATACCGCTGCCAGCAGCTTGTGCTTATCTTGCAGCGCCAAATGATAGTAATTGATGTGCCGGATGAATTTGCCGGGATAAATCAGAGGAAACCGAAAAACCGGGGGACAGCACCTTTATGTCCGGGCGGGCGCGCCGCAACTCCTCGATCTCGGGAAAAAATACTTCTGTCACCAGCATGACGCCGGTTTTGCGGCGGAAGGCCGAGCGCCGCGCCCATAACGGGTAAGGAAAATTGTCCTGGCCACTGGCAGCGCACATGCGCCGCACCAACGGATGATCGCCATACAGGCGGGCAAATTGCAGTTGCCCACGCTGCACCAGCGGATCGCCAAACAGCGTGGTGCCAAGTGAGCGCTCACCGAGGGAGCCGAAAAACGGCCATTCCGTGGTCGTCGCGTCGAGTGCCAGCACAGTGTGCCCCAACACCATGGGACGGTCGTCGCAACGCAGCAACACATCCCGCTCCTGCACCTGAAGGCGGCGCGGCAAGCCGATCGCCTGCCATTCCTCGGCCAGGCACATGGCGCGCTGCTGGCGCAAGCGCTGAACCCGAAACTGTTGGCAATGCGCCATCAGCTTATAGGTCAGCGAGACCGGATCGGTCAGCCAGTCGCGCAAGTTATCGGAGGGATCGACGCCGTTGGCATGATCATGCCACTGGGCGTAAGTACGGGAACGTGACATCAAGCCCCCGCCGTCGATGCCGGGTCGATTGCAATCCCGCAAAATGCCAGTACCGCATCGGCGTACTCGGCAAATTCACTGATGCCATGATCGCTGCCTTGTATCACCTGTTGCCTCGCTTGCGGGTAATGGCCGACCATTTCTTGCCAGTCGAGCACTTCGTCACCGGTGGCGGCAATCAGGAAATAACGCTCCGGTCGGGTGATCTGTTCGATCTGCAAAGCCCGCAATTCATCGATGTACTCGCGTTTGAATTCAAATGGCTCATCGGAATGATATTGCGTGCTGACACCAACATATTTTTCCAGGTCGCGCGGTGGCTTGACTGCCGGATTCAGCAGCACAGCACGACAACCCAGTTGCTCGGCCAGCCAGGTGGCGTAGTAACCGCCGAGCGAGGAGCCGATCAGGGTCAGGTCAGCCGGATCGCAATCTTGAATGCAGTCGCGCGCCAAAGCAATCGCGACAGCAGGTGATGCCGGCAGTTGTGGACACAGGTATTCGGCAGCCCGCCCCAGCTGCTGCATGCGTTCGGCTAGCAGACGTGCCTTGAACGATTGCGGCGAAGATCGAAAACCGTGCAGATACAAGATCATTGCAATTCCGGCAACGACAAAGAAAGCGCAGTCAGAATTTTTTGATGGACGCCGCCGAAACCGCCGTTGCTCATCACCAGTATCTGGTCCCCTGGTTTGGCCGCCTTGACGATCGCCGCCACCAGCTGGTCGAGCTGGTCGTAAGAACTCGCTTTGCTGCCAAGCGGCTGCAAAGCTGCGGCCAGGTTCCAATCCAGCGCGTCCTTGCCGGTGCCCTTGGCGCCATAGCCGAACACCAGGTCGGCCTCGCTCAGGCTACCCGGCAGCGCTTCTTTCATGGCGCCCAGCTTCATCGTGTTCGAGCGCGGCTCGAGCACTGCCAAGATCCGTGCCGCACCTACTTTTTTGCGCAAACCGGCGACCGTGGTAGCGATTGCGGTTGGATGGTGGGCAAAATCGTCGTACACCGCTATC
This sequence comes from Collimonas sp. OK607, assembly GCF_900111995.1. Lineage (GTDB taxonomy): Bacteria > Pseudomonadota > Gammaproteobacteria > Burkholderiales > Burkholderiaceae_D > Collimonas. The sequence goes on along the minus strand of NZ_FOKF01000003.1, from coordinate 75,148 downwards.
TCGCGGACGCTGCCGCGCAATTCCATGCGCCGCTTAACATTTTCAAAGCGGGACAAGGCATCAATGGCCTGCGCTGGCGGCACGCCGACATGGCGGGCGGCGGCAATTGCGGCCAAGGCATTCATGCGATTATGCTCACCGCTCAATTCCCACTGCACCGTGCCCTGCGGTTCGCCATTGAAACCCACTTCAAAGTTGCCATTGTCTTGCGTGCGCAACGACCAGCCCTGCCGATCGTTATCACCGCCGAAAAATTCCTTTTCGCTCCAGCATCCGCGGTCCAGCACACGCTGCAATGCCGGTTCGCGGCCGTTGACGATCAGCCGGCCGACGCCAGGGATGGTGCGAACCAGGTGATGGAATTGGGTTTCGATCGCCGCCAGATCGGGAAAGATGTCGGCATGATCGTATTCCAGGTTATTCAGAATCGCGGTCTTGGCGTGGTAATGGACGAATTTACTGCGCTTGTCGAAAAATGCCGTGTCGTACTCATCGGCTTCGATGACAAAGAATGACGATGCCTCTGTGCCAGCGCCGGCCTTACCCGACAAACGCGCCGATATGCCAAAATTCATCGGCACGCCGCCGATCAGAAAACCCGGATCGTAACCGGCGTCTTCCAGGATCCAGGCCAGCATCGCTGAAGTCGTGGTCTTGCCGTGGGTGCCGGCCACCGCCAGAACCCACTTGTCGCGCAGAATATGCTCGCCGATCCATTGCGGACCCGAGATATAGGGTAAGCCGCGATTCAGGATTTCTTCCATCAGCGGATTGCCACGCACCACAACATTGCCGATTACGTACAAATCAGGCTGCAAAGCAGTTTGTTCGACACCGAAGCCTTGAATCAAGGTAATCCCCTGCTCTTCGAGCTGGGTACTCATCGGTGGGTACACATTGGCATCGCAGCCGGTGACTTTATGCCCGGCCTGTTTGGCCAGCACCGCCAAACCACCCATAAAGGTGCCGCAGATACCAAGGATATGAATATGCATTCTTGAGTTTCACTATGCAGAAAAGAGGAATACCGTGATTTTACCTGAGCGGCCGCCGCACCCGGTAACAGGGCTTGGAAAAAGTGGAATGCAGGGGGTGGGAAACACAAAACCGGCAAGTAGTTTCAGATTCTGCCCGGTCAGCTTAGTTGCAATTAGTTGCACATTCATCCACATATCCCTCAGGCTGCAGGACGGATGCCGTCAAATCGATTTATCATCCCTGTCATGACATCCAATCTCTCACCCGAACTAGAACAACTGCGCGCGGAAATTGCGGCGGCGGCGGCCCGCATGATTGCCGAGGACGGCGCCGATTATGGCACTGCGAAGCGTAAAGCTGTGGAACTGTGCGTCGGCAGCAAACGAGGCGGCGGTAAAATCCGTGGTGAATTCCTGCCTGATAACGCCCAGATCGAAGAAGAAGTGCGTATATATAACGAATTATTCTTTGCCGATACGCAACCGGCGCGACTCTTGCATTTGCGCAGGATCGCCGCAGAAATCATGGGCGAGCTGAGGCAATTTAAGCCTTATCTTACAGGCGCGGTCCTCAACGGCACTGCCGGGGAACACTCGGACATCTATTTACACCTGTTTGTCGACAGCCCCAAAGATGTCGAAATTTTCCTTTTTAACAAGAATGTACAATTTGAGCTGTCGACTAGCCCGCCCCTTAAAACTAGCGGTAATAACGAGCCGGTGGAAACCGTAAGTTTCATGTATAAAAAAGAAGGAGTTCATCTCACGCTATATGAAACTGACGATTTGCGCGGTAGTATCAGGGCCGCATCCGGTAAACGGGCCGAGCGTGTGATTCGGGCCGATCACAATGCGGTACTTGCATTGATCAATCCGGAAGACAATCAAAAAGAAGATTAATGAAAAGAAATATATTCATATTTGTGCCGATTGCCATTCTATTTTGCGTGATCGGCGTTTATTTTGGCGTCCAACGCCATACGCCTGCATCTCCTGAAAACGTGGCGGTAGCCAGTCTGCTAGCGCAGGAAATGCCTGACGCCAGTGGCAAGACCAGTGCATTGTCCCAACTGAAGGGCAAACCCCTGGTCGTCAATTTCTGGGCAACCTGGTGTGCGCCATGCGTGGAAGAGATGCCGGAACTGAATGCACTGCAGGCTGAGATAGCCGCTAAAAATATTCAAATCGTCGGCATCGGTATCGATTCCGCCGACAACATCGCTAAATTTGCGGAAAAATATAAAATCTCCTACCCATTGTATGTAGCCGGTACTGGCGCCACTGCGCTGCTGCGGCAGTTCGGCAACCAGAGCGGCGGCTTGCCCTTCACCGTCTTGATAGGCCGCGATGGCCAGGTAAAAAAAATGTACCTGGGTAGCATTAAATTCGACGAGTTACGAAAAGATCTGGGATTGCTGTAGCCTTGGCGCTCCCGGGAAAAATAATTCATATTGCCCCGCTGAAATTTAACAGAAACAAATTTCCCCTTGCCAGTCAACGCCATTTGACGGCAAAATGCGGCCATCATCGTCAAACGGAGCGTCATCTCCATGGCAAAAAATATACTTCTACTCAACGGACCCAACCTGAATTTGCTGGGTACAAGAGAGCCAGAAGTCTACGGTTCGACCACGCTGAGCGACGTCGAACAAGCAGCACGGGTCCAGGCAACTGCCGCCGGGGCTCGGCTTGAGCATTTCCAAAGCAATCACGAAGGCGCACTGATAGACCGCATCCACGCGGCCAAAACAGAAGGCGTCGACGCCATTGTGATCAACCCCGGTGGGCTTACGCATACCAGCGTGGCCTTACGCGACGCATTAACGGGAGTGGCAATCCGTTTTATCGAAGTCCACATCTCGAACATCCACCAGCGAGAAGCATTTCGGCATCATTCCTATTTATCGGAAGTCGCAGTGGGTGTCATTTGCGGTTTGGGTGTGGATGGTTACCGCGCCGCAGTTGATTTTGCCATTAAGAAACTCTAGTTGATAGCCTTGCAGTAGCTACTGAGTCTTTGCAGATTCTTTGCAACTGCGCTGAGCTGTCTGTCAAAAAAACGAAAATAGCTTTTCATTAATATATTCTGAAGGATTGCATATGGATTTGAGAAAACTCAAAACGCTGATCGACCTGGTCGCGGAGTCAGACATCGAAGAGCTTGAAGTGACCGAAGGCGAAAGCAAGGTCCGTATCGTCAAGTCGTCTGCTTCCCAGCAAAACCAGGTTGTCATGATGCAACCGCAACAACACCCTGCCCAATATCAGGTAGCGGCGCCAGCGCAGGCACCAGTGGCTGCCGCGGCACCGGTAGAAGCAGTACCGGAAGGCCATATTGTCAAATCGCCTATGGTCGGCACTTTCTACCGTTCGTCGGCTCCCGGCTCGCCAGCGTTTGTCGAAATCGGCTCGGAAATCAAAGAAGGCGGCACCCTGTGCATCATCGAAGCAATGAAATTGCTGAATGAAATCGAAGCCGACGTTTCTGGCGTAGTGAAGAAGATCCTGGTGGAAAACGGCCAACCGGTCGAATTCGGCCAACCATTGTTTATTATTGGCTAATTAATACCATTACGTCATCACTGAGTAGTCTGCACGGCGGCATCCGCGTTATACGGGTCTCGCCGTTCTGGTTGTTAATGCAGGGCCGTCTTCCGCCGTCATGCGAGGCCTGTGTTACCAACCCAATGCTTGATAACGCTTAACTTTTAGCGACGCATATACCAATTACTATGTTTGAAAAAATCCTTATCGCCAACCGCGGCGAAATCGCCTTGCGCATCCAACGCGCCTGCCGTGAAATGGGCATCAAAACCGTGATGGTCCATTCCGAGGCTGATCGTGACGCCAAGTATGTGAAACTGGCAGATGAATCGGTCTGTATCGGCCCTGCGCCGTCCAGCCTGAGTTATCTCAACATGCCGGCCATCATCAGCGCCGCAGAAGTCACCGATGCCGAGGCAATCCACCCTGGCTACGGCTTCTTGTCCGAAAATGCCGATTTCGCTGAACGCGTTGAACAATCAGGCTTTGTTTTCATCGGCCCGCGGCCGGCGAATATCCGCTTGATGGGCGATAAAGTATCTGCCAAACAAGCCATGATCCGTGCCGGCGTGCCTTGCGTACCGGGCTCTGAAGGCGCTTTGCCGGATGATCCGAAGGAAGTCGTCAAGATTGCCCGCAAGATCGGCTATCCGGTCATCATCAAGGCAGCCGGCGGCGGCGGCGGACGCGGCATGCGCGTGGTGCACACCGAAGCGGCGCTGGCCAACGCGGTAACCATGACCAAGACCGAAGCCGGCGCCGCGTTCGGCAATCCGGAAGTGTATATGGAGAAATATCTGGAAAATCCGCGCCACGTGGAAATCCAGATCCTCGCCGACCAGTTCAAGAACGCCGTCTGGCTGGGTGAACGCGATTGCTCGATGCAACGCCGCCACCAGAAGGTCATCGAAGAAGCGCCGGCGCCAGGCATCCCGCGCAAGATCATCGAAAAAATCGGCGATCGCTGTGCCGAAGCTTGCCGCAAGATGGATTACCGTGGTGCCGGCACATTTGAATTCCTGTATGAAAACGGCGAGTTCTATTTCATCGAAATGAATACCCGGGTTCAGGTTGAGCATCCGATCACCGAAATGATCACCGGCATCGACATCGTGCAGGAACAGATTCGTATTGCGGCCGGCGAAAAGCTGCGCTTCCGCCAACGCGATATCCAGCTATCCGGCCACGCGATCGAATGCCGTATCAACGCCGAAGACCCATTCAAATTCACGCCATCTCCTGGCAAAATCCTGTCATGGCACGCGCCTGGCGGCCCTGGCATCCGGGTTGATTCGCATGCATATGCCGGCTATTTCGTGCCGCCGCATTATGATTCGATGGTGGGCAAGGTGATTTCCTATGGAGCCACTCGCGAGCAAGCTATCAAGCGGATGCAGATTGCTCTGTCGGAAATGGTAGTGGAAGGCATACAAACCAACATTCAGCTGCATCGCGAGCTGATGATTGACGCCCGTTTCATTGAAGGCGGCACCAACATCCACTATCTGGAGCACAAGCTGGCCGAACGGCCGGTGGCGCCGAAGGAAACAGATAAAGCGGTAAAGAAATAAGTACGGATACTCGCCTTCGGGCGACGATCCACAACACACAGTAAGGCATCTGATGAGCTGGACCGAAATTGTTATTGAAGTTGCACTGAGCGACGCCGAGACGCTGTCTGATGCGTTGATGGATGCTGGCGCCTTATCGGTTTCGGTAGAAGATGCTGACCTGGGAACCGCCGCTGAACAACCTCTGTTCGGCGAACCCGGCATGGAGCCCAAGGAAGCCGCCTGGCAACGCAGCCGGGTGGTGGCTCTCGCCGAGGTCGATGCCGATCACGATGCTATCGTCAACAACGCCGCCAAAGCTTGTGGCGTCGCGGTCCCACCCTACTCTCTGCGTCCGGTCGCAGCACAGGACTGGGTGCGCCTGACGCAATCCCAATTTGAACCGATCCATATCGGCAAGAATATCTGGGTGGTGCCTAGCTGGCACGATGCGCCCGACGCCAACGGCCTGATCCTGGAACTCGATCCGGGCCTGGCGTTCGGCACCGGCAGCCATCCCACCACCCGCCTCTGCATGGAGTGGCTGGAAATCCATGTGCCGTTGCAAAAACCGCAATCGGTACTCGATTACGGTTGCGGCTCGGGCATCCTTGCCATGGTTGCCAAGAAGCTCGGTAGCACCGCCACCGTCATCGGCGTCGATATCGACCCGCACGCGATCGATGCGGCGCGTTACAACAGCGAACGCAATCATTGCGACGTCGCCTATTATCTGCCGGAAGATTTCAGCACGAAAAGCCCACTGCAAGTGTTCGATACCGTAGTGGCCAACATCCTGTCCGGCCCGCTCAAGCTGATGGCGCCGATGCTGTGCAGCCGCATCGCGGCCGGCGGCAGCCTGACTCTGTCCGGCGTGCTGGCAGAGCAGGCTGATGATGTCATTGCCGCCTACGCGCAATGGATTCCGTTGACCGTCTGGGCAGAGCAGGACGGCTGGGTAGCGTTGTCCGGAAGCCTGAAGTAAGCAGCACGCCATGGCGCTCGCGACCCAATGTCCGCATTGTCAAACTACCTTCAGGGTCGCCAATGACCAGCTGAAGCTTCGCGGCGGCCTGGTGCGCTGCGGCAGCTGCCGCGAAGTCTTCAACGGCATCGAACACCTGGTGCGGCCCGAAGTGGCAACCCCATCGGCAACGCCGGTAGCTACACCTGCAGCGGCGCCAGAGCAAGAAGTCCACACCGTTCAAACCCATGCTCTCGACTCCGGCCAGACTGCCGTAGCAGAACCTCAACATGATGAACCGCCACCTGCCGTTCACAACGCACCACAGCAGGAGCCGGCGCCAGAACCAATGCCGGCAGCCGTGGTTGCAACCGATCACCCGCTACCGACGATAAGCATCAGCGAACCGGTCGTCGTTAACACACATAAAAGCACACCTCAAAACGCACCCGAAACGAAGATCACGGCGTCGGATCGGGTAGAAGCCGCGATTGATGGCCTCGAAGAAGATTTACGCATCGCTGAAGAAACCAGTCAATCGGCGCCAGCCGATGTGCATCACACGCCATTCGGCTTGATCAAGCCGTCCGCCGCCACCGACCCGGACGAACCGACAACCAGTTCGCCGGCGCCGAATGTCTGGCATCGCCATGTAGACGATAACCATAGCGATGACGAAGATCATCAGATGGCGCGCATGACCTTGATGCACGTTGCGGGGCAAGACGATTACCCGCTGCCGGCAAAAACCGGAGCAAAAGACGGTACCGCGCACAGCGACGATGACGAGCTCGACCGCATCATCGACGAGCTTCAACGCAAGCCATGGCGCGGAGAAAAGAATGCCGCAGCTGCAGCCTCCTCGAACGCGACCGACAGCAGCGAAAGCAGTAGCAAAAAGAAAAGCCGCGAGAAAACTGCCGAACCCGAACTGGATGCCAGCGATGAACCAGACTTCGTCCTGAGCGCACGACGCAGGCAGCGCCTCGGCGGCCCGCTGCGCGGAGCCATGTGGGGCATAGGCGCACTATTACTAGTTGGATTGATTGGGCAGTCGACGTATTTTTTCCGCGACCAGCTGGCAGCACGCATGCCGCAGTTCAAGCCGGCGTTGATCAGCGCCTGCGCGAAAATCGGCTGTACGGTTGGCCTGCCTATGAAAATCGACAGTATTTCGATCGAGGCTAATGAACTGCAGGCAGTGGATCCGGCACGCAATCTGTTTTCACTCAACCTGTTGCTGCGCAATCGCAGCGACACTGTGCAAGCCTGGCCCAACATCGAGCTGACTTTGAACGATGCGAATGAGAAGGCGATAGTGCGGCGGGTATTTGCGCCTCACGATTATTTGAACGCATCGGTCAGCTCCGCGCAGGGTTTCGGCAGTGACCAGGAACAGCCTGTGAAACTGGGTTTTGAGCTATTGCAGCTGAAGGCATCGGGTTACCGGGTATATCTGTATTATCCGTAATGCTAAACTCGGTGTCGTTAATCGTCTCGTAGATGTTGTGAATTCCCGCGTGGGCGCTTCGTGCCCACCCTACATTTAAACCCTGTCCTACAAAATACAATTAATATGTCCTCTCTCATCTGCGGCTCACTGGCTTTCGACGTCATCATGCAATTCCCGGGACGTTTCTCGGATTCGCTGTTGCCGGATCAATTGCACAAACTCAGCGTCTCGTTCCTGGTGCCAACCATGCGCCGCGACTTTGGCGGCTGCGCCGGCAATATCGCCTATAACCTGAAGTTGCTGGGTGGTGATCCGCAAATCATGGCCACCGTCGGCCACGATGCCGGCGATTATCTTGCAAGACTGGATCAACAAGGCATTTCGCGCAAAACCGTGCGCACCATCGAGTCGATCTACACTGCGCAATGCTTCATCACCACAGACATCGACAATAACCAGATCAACGCCTTCCATCCAGGCGCGATGACCTACTCGCACGAAAATAAAGTGGCCGATGCTGGTCCGGTCAAACTGGCGATCGTGGCTCCCGATGGCCGCGACGGCATGTTGCAACACGCTGCCGATTGCGTGGCGCAGGGCATTCCGCTGATCTTTGATCCGGGCCAGGGCATGCCGATGTTCAACGGCGACGAATTGAAGCATTTCATCGAGCTCGCGACCTACATCGCCATGAATGATTACGAAGCCGAGATGCTGGCTTCACGTACCGGCTTGTCGCTGCCGCAAATTGCCGAGCGCGTATCGGCGCTGGTGGTTACCCGCGGCGAACTAGGCGCGGAGATATTTACCGCTGGCGGAAAAATCGACATTCCTTGCGTTAAGGCCGAACAAGTATTGGATCCTACCGGCTGCGGCGACGCTTTCCGCGCCGGCATGCTGTATGGCTTGAGCAACGGCATGGACTGGGCTACCACCGGTCGTCTCTCCAGTTTGATGGGCAGCATCAAGATTGCCCATCAAGGCCCACAGAATCACACACCTGACCGTGCCGAAATCGATGATCGATTCCATCGTGAATTTGGTTACCGATTGTAAAAGTAGCACATCAATTCCTATGCTACGCGCCAATACTGGGCGGGGTATATGAAAAAAATCAGTGAATTTCATCCTTATTTTAAAAATTATTTAAACATACTCCCATTCGTCACCAAATTTGCGTGATACATCTTGCCCTTCCCAAGCTGAACTTATCTGCTAGGCTTATATCCAATTTGTATTAGAACAATGGATGGAGAGCCTCATGAACAAACGACTTTTAATAGGTGTAACCTTACTGGGCACAACCTTGCTGCTGGGTGGCTGCGTCGCCTATCCGTACGGTGGTGACGCATATTATGGCGGCGGCTATTACGGTGGCGGCTACTACGCTCCGGCACCTGTCTATGTGGCGCCAAGCGTGGATATCGGCATTGGCTACTCGCGTGGATGGGGTGGCAGAGGCTGGGGCGGTGGCGGCTGGCACGGCCGTTAAGCAGCTTGTCACTTTAGCTTTTCACCTGCGCAGGCTGAACACGTGATTGGACAACGCTGCGATCTCGACGCATGATGCTACCTATCTTTAACCAGGAGTCCTCATGAAACGATTGATTGCCGTTTTATTGGTTTGCAGTGCTGTTGCAGCGCCGGCCTTTGCCGCCCTCAAGGCTGGCGAACAAGCACCGTCATTTACGACCCAGACCTCTCTCGGGGGCAAGATATTCAGCTATTCCCTGGCCGACGAACTGAAAAAAGGCCCGGTAGTACTCTACTTTTATCCGGCCGCCTTCACCAAGGGTTGCACCATTGAGGCTCACTTGTTTGCCGATGCAGTCGACAAGTACAAAGCGCTCGGCGCTTCCGTAATCGGCGTTTCAGCCGACAACATCGACACGCTCAACAAATTTTCAGTCAGCGAATGCCGCAGTAAATTCCCGGTTGCCGCCGATCAGGACCAGAAGATCATGAAGTCCTACGATTCGGTGCTGCTTTCCAAAACCAGCTACGCCGACCGGGTATCGTACGTGATCGCTCCCAACGGCCGCATCATTTACGAATACAGCAGCCTGGATCCGGATAAACATGTCAGCAATACGCTGCAGGCGCTGGAACAGTGGGTGGCCAAGCAGAAGAAATAATGCCGCGATGCTGTAATGCGGTAGCAGATAGAAAAAAAAAAGCGCGCTGTCGACAGCGCGCTTTTTTTACGTGAATTTTCAATCAGCCAGCAACTTTTCGCCGATGCCCCTCAAGATTCGGCAGGAACGCCGCGAGCAAGCCGATCAAAGGCAGGAAAGAGCAGACCTGATAGACAAAACGGATGCTCGTCATGTCCGCCAGCTGACCCAGGGCGGCGGCGCCGATACCGCCCATTCCGAAAGCAAATCCGAAGAACAGCCCTGACACGGTGCCAACTTTGCCAGGCACCAGCTCTTGGGCGAATACCAGGATGGCCGAGAATGCAGAAGCCAGGATCACGCCGATCACCACCGTCAGCACGCCGGTCCAGAACAGATTGGCATACGGCAGCATGAGGGTAAACGGCGCAACGCCCAGAATCGATACCCATATCACCAGCTTGCGGCCAACCTTGTCGCCGATCGGGCCGCCCAGCACGGTACCGGCAGCTACCGCGAACAGGAATACAAACAAATGCAGCTGTGCCGACTGTACCGACAACTGGAATTTATCGATCAGGTAAAACGTGAAGTAGCTGCTCAGGCTGGCCATGTAAAAGTATTTCGAGAAAACCAGCATCAGCAAGATACCGATCGAGAACATGACCTTCTTGCGCGGCAGCGCCACATAGTGCTGCTTTACTTTAGCCGGCTTGCCTTTGGCCTCCATACGCTTGCGCTTGTACCAGTTACCGATCTGCCACAGCACTACAATCGCCAGCAACGCTGCTGCAGAGAACCAGGCGATGCTGGTCTGTCCGTGCGGAATCACAATCCATGCCGCCAGCAACGGCCCCATGGAACTGCCGGCATTGCCGCCTACCTGGAATATCGATTGCGCCAGCCCGTGGCGGCCGCCGGAAGCCATACGCGCCACACGCGACGACTCGGGATGGAAGATGGATGAACCGGTACCGACCAGGGCCGCCGCGAACAGCAAGATGCCGTAGCTCGGCGCGACCGACAATATCAGCAGCCCTACCAAGGTAAAGCCCATTCCCAATGCCAGTGAATACGGCTTGGGATGTTTGTCGGTATACAGCCCCACCAGCGGTTGCAAGATCGATGCGGTAATTTGGTAAGTCAGGGTAATCAGGCCGATCTGCGCAAAGCTGAGATTGAAATTACCTTTCAGCAGCGGATAGATCGACAAGATCAGCGACTGGATCATGTCATTCAGGAAATGGGCAAAACTGATAGCGCCCAATACGCGAAAACCGGTTTTTTCGGCATCGTGCGATCCCAGCGTGGGGGAAATCTGCTTGGCAGCGGTTTGCATGGTGATGGAATGGCTAGTTGGAATAAGGTGCAAATGAGACGAAAAGCAGCCTGGTCAGGCGCGGTAATAACCCTTCCTACGACTCTTTCTCATTCGCAAGACATCAGTGTAAGCAAAAAAACCGAGACTGTTTTAAGATAGAAAGACATAATTTGTCGTGTTTCTGCCATTCTGCAACCATGCCCGTAAAAATACTTACCCATACCAAGATAGGCTTGGTGGATGTCGTCCCGGATGCACAACACCCGGTGCGTCTGCGCGCCCGTAACCTTGCCGCCGCCGAATTGCTGAGCGCCCACTCTCATCCCTGGGGCCAGGTCACCTATGCGCCGGAAGGCGTATTGCGGGTGAGCGTGGGCAACAGCACCTGGATCGTGCCGCCACTGCGGGCCATCTGGATCCCACCGTACGTGGAGCATGAAATGGCGACCATCGAAAAATCGCAATTGCGCGCCTTGTACGTCCATCCCGATGCGGCGCCGTTCCGCGGCCAGGAATGCATCGTGCTGGAAGTGTCGAGCTTGTTGCGTGAACTGATTGTCGCGCTATCGCAAGCCGACGACGACAGCCTGCGCGAGTCGCTACTCAGTCAATTGATACTGGACGAACTGGCCGAGGCAAGGACGCCCGGCATACGCGTCGCCCTGCCGACCGAAAAACGTCTGCAGGCGATCTGCCAGGCGCTGATGGAAACGCCCGATTCAAGCAAGACGCTGGCTGACTGGTCAGAGCAGGTCGGTGCTTCTGAGAGAACCCTGGCGCGCCTGTTCGAACGCGACCTGGGCATGACCTTCGGTCAATGGCGGCAACAGATCAGGCTGGCGCATGCGGCGCCGATGATCGCGCGCGGCATGCCGTTGTCGCTGGTGGCGGCCGAACTAGGCTACGCCAGCCAGTCGGCCTTTTCCGCCATGTTCCGGAAAACCTTCGGCCAGTCGCCGTCGACTTTCTTTGCGCCGAAAAAAATTAGCCAGGCTGCCAATCAGCAGACTTCGCTCTGAGCCAGATGCAACTGCCGTAGCTGCGCTTGTAACGGCGGGCTAGCTGCCGTCATCGGCGCGCGCAGTTCGTCGCAGATCCAACCCTGCTGCGCCAGCAATGCCTTCACCGGCCCCGGACTTGGCTCGGCAAACATCAGCCGGATCAGCGGCGCCAGTTCATGGAAAATGGCGCGGGCGTCGTGCAAACGCTGCTCGACAACCGCACGATACAGCGCTACGAAACGTTGCGGGCACACATTCACCGATGCCGAAATGGCGCCGCTGCCGCCCATGCACAGGCTGTTGAAGATGTTGATGTCTTCTCCCGCCAGCACTTGCAGGCGGCCGTCCGCGATCAGTGCCTGGGTGGTGGCTATCGATCCGCTGCAATCTTTGACCGCCTGTATCTGCGGATGCGCGGCGAGTGTCAACAGAGTCTGCAGTTCGATCTGCACGCCAGTGCGATAGGGAATGTCATACAACACCAGCGGCACCGGACTGGCGTCGGCCAGGCGAGTGAAGTGATCGATAATGCCTTGCTGTGACGGCCGTACATAATAAGGTGCGGGAATCAAAAAGCCGGCGATATCCCGCTCGCTAAACTGCCGCAGGTTTTGGTGCAACTGTCCACTATGATTGTCGCCCAAACCGACAATAACCGGCAAGCCGGCCGCAGCATCCAATACGGTGTACACCACCGCCTGTTGCTCAAGCTGATCCAGCGCGGCGGCTTCGCCGGTGGTGCCGAGCGCCACCAATCCACTCACACCAGCTTCGGCATAGTGACGCACCAGCTTGCGCAAAGCCGGATGGTCGACCTGGCCATCGGAAAAAGGGGTGACCAGCGCTACCCAGATACCAGTAAAAATTGACATTACAACACTCCTGAAAAAAATTAACTGAGTTGACCGTCGTGGGTCCGTTCAGAAGTGCGAAGGAGTTTGCGTGCGGGAGGGAGAGATTTATCCGAGAGCCTGCTGTTCCGTCGCCCATCTGACGGAACAGCGAGCTCCGGTCAGATGAGCTGCTGTTTTTTTGCTTTGACTACGCGGCACAATGCCACTGCACCGCTATGGGCAGGCTGGCATGTGGAATGAGAATTCTGCGTTGTCATGGTTGATGATTTTAATGCACGGGCTAATTTGCAAGGTACAACTTATTGAGGAACGGTATCCTTGAACGACTGACGCTCAGACAATTTCTCAAACAGCTTGGTCAGCGTCGGATAATCTTCGCGCCAGGTAATCTCTGGAAAACGGAAGCTGAGCCAGCCCAGTGCGCAACCTACCGCAACATCGGCCAGCGAATAATGGGTGCCGGAGCAGAATGGTTTTTCCGCCAGGCCCGCCGCCATCGCTTTCAGGCCGGCGTCGATCTTGCGTTGTTGACGATCGATCCATGCCTGGCTGCGCAGCTCTTCAGGGCGCAGGTTGTTTTCCAGGCGAATCAATACGCCGGCATCCAGCACGCCATCGGCCAGCGCTTCCCAGCATTTCACTTCGGAACGCTCACGACTGTTGATCGGAATTAATTTGCCAACCGGTGTCAAGGTGTCAAGATATTCGACGATCACGTGCGAATCGAACATGGCGCCGCCATCTTCCATTACCAGGCAAGGGACCTTGCCCAATGGATTGGAAGCCTGGATCTTGGTGTCTGCAGACCAGACGTCGTCCAGCACAAAGTCGTAATCAAGCTTCTTTTCCGCCATGACAACACGCACTTTGCGAACAAAAGGACTACCCAGGGAACCGATCAGCTTCATATGTCACTTACTGTAAAAAATGTTGGCTGATTATAGCATTCGCCTCCTGCCACTTTGTTCATCACCGACCCTGCCCGCGTGTAAAGCGACATATTTACCACGGTGCCAATGGTAAAATTCGATTTAGCTCGTTTTGCCTTGCGTTGTTGCCAGACGTTGTTGCTAAAATCTCAGATTGATTTTCTTGCGCACCTGCAGCGATGTTGCGCAGTTGCAAAATAGAAACAACTGGCGCGCCAGCCCTATCTTCACTCACCTCTATAGTCATCATTATCATGTCTCTTACCACGCTTTCCGCCCTGTCCCCGCTGGATGGCCGCTACGCCGCCAAAACCGATAAGCTGCGCCCGATCCTGTCCGAGGCCGGTTTCATGCACCACCGGGTCAAGGTTGAAATCGCCTGGCTGCAAGCGCTGTCGAGTGCCGGCTTTGCCGAGATAAAACCGTTCTCCGCCAGCGCCAGTGCGCTGCTAGACAAACTGGCAAGCGATTTCACAGAAGCTGATGCAGAACGCATCAAGGCCATCGAAGCGGTCACCAACCACGATGTCAAAGCGGTCGAGTACTGGCTCAAGGAACAAGTCAAGGACGTACCGGAACTGGTCGCAGCATCTGAATTCATCCACTTCGCCTGCACCTCGGAAGACATCAACAACACCTCGCACGGCATGATGCTGAAAGCCGCGCGCGATACCGTGCTGCTGCCAGCCTTGCAGCAAGTGATCGCCAAGCTGACCGAACTGGCGCACACCAATGCCGATTTGCCGATGATGTCGCGCACCCACGGCCAGCCAGCCAGCCCGACTACGCTCGGCAAGGAAATGGCCAACGTCGTGGCACGCCTGCAACGCGCGGTGAAACGCATCGCCGCGGTGGAAGTCCTGGGCAAGATGAACGGCGCGGTCGGCAACTACAATGCCCACCTGTCGGCCTACCCTGACTTCGACTGGGAAAATTTCTCGAAGAACGTGATCGAGCAGCGCCTGGGCCTGGTGTTCAATCCCTATACCATCCAGATCGAACCGCATGACTACATGGCGGAATTGTTCGATGCAATCAGCCGTACCAACACCATCCTGCTCGACTTGAATCGCGATATCTGGGGCTACATCTCGCTCGGCTTTTTCAAGCAGCGCACCAAGGCCGGTGAAATCGGTTCGTCGACCATGCCGCACAAGGTCAATCCGATCGATTTCGAGAACTCCGAAGGCAACCTGGGCATGGCCAACGCCGTGCTCAAGCACATGTCGGAAAAGCTGCCGCTGTCGCGCTGGCAGCGTGACCTGACCGACTCCACCGTGCTGCGCAACATCGGCGTCGGCCTCGGTTACGCAATCCTGGCTTACGATAGCTGCCTGCGCGGCTTGAACAAACTGGAAGTCAATCCGGGCCGCCTGGCGGAAGATCTGGACGCAACCTGGGAAGTGCTGGCCGAGCCGGTGCAAACCGTGATGCGCCGCTACGGCATTGAGAATCCGTACGAGCAGTTGAAAGAACTGACACGTGGCAAAGGCATCTCCAAAGATGCACTGCGCGAGTTCATCCTCAAGCTGGAAATCCCGCAGGAAGCCAAAGACCATCTGCTGGCCATGACGCCGTCCAACTACATCGGACATGCGGCAATGCTGGCGAAGAAAATCTAAAACTCAGCAAGCGACGCTCATCCCGTCAGACCAAAAAAAACCAGCCAAAAGGCTGGTTTTTTTTATAACTGCAAGGCCTTACACTACAGCGCCGTCAGTCTCGTCTTTTTCCTTGATCGGCTTGATCATGTCTTCACGCTTGACACCCAGCCACATTGCCACAGCCGCCGCCACGAACACCGAAGAGTAGATACCGAACAGAATACCGATAGTCAGCGCCAGTGCGAAGTAATGCAATGCAGGGCCGCCGAACACAAACATCGACAACACCATGATTTCAGTACTGCCGTGGGTGATGATGGTACGGGAGATCGTACTGGTGATCGCATGGTTCATGACATCCGACACCGCCAGTTTGCCGAAGCGGCGATCGCGGAAAGTTTCACGCACCCGGTCGAACACCACCACCGATTCATTCACCGAATAACCCAATACCGCCAGGATCGCCGCCAACACCGTCAGTGAGAATTCCCATTGGAAGAATGCGAAGAAGCCGAGAATGATCACCACGTCATGCAAGTTGGCGATAATCGCGGCTACCGCGTACTTCCATTCGAAGCGAATGGCCAGGTAAATCATGATGCCGATCACCACGAACAGCAACGCCATCAAGCCGTCATGCGCCAGTTCGTCACCCACTTGCGGTCCGACGAACTCGGTGCGTTTCAACTGGACATCAGGATCCTGTTGCTGCAAGGCTTTCAGTACGGTAGCGCTTTGCTCATTGGAATTTTCACCCTTTTTTGCTGGCAGGCGAATCATCACATCTTGCGCGGTGCCGAAATTGGTGACCTGGTTATCGGTATAACCAATGCCCTCAACCGTCTTGCGGATGCCCTCGATATTGGCCGGCTTGCTGTAGGCGACTTCGATTACCGTACCGCCGGTAAACTCGATCGACAGATGCAGGCCTTTCGAGAACAGGAAGAAGACGGCGAATACAAACGTCAGCGCCGAGATTGCATTGAATATCAATGCATGGCGCATGAACGGAATATCTTTTTTGATACGGAAAAGTTCCATCACATTCCTTTTGGTTCACACCACTGGTTCTTACCTGTGTGGCCGCGCATCCCTGGATGCCAATGCGGCCACAACGTTATTCAATATCCGCTTGCAGCTTGGTTGCAACTCAAGCGTTCGGTTTCCAGATCTGGCCAATCGACAAGCTCGTCAGTTTCTTCTTGCGGCCGTACCAAAGATTGGCGAAACCACGCGAAACGAAGACTGCCGAGAAAATCGAAGTCAGGATACCGAGGCAATGCACCACTGCAAAACCGCGAATCGCACCGGAACCGAAAATCAACAACGCCAGACCGGCAATCAATGTCGTCACGTTCGAGTCGAGAATGGTGGCCCAGGCGCGGTCGAAACCGATCGAAATCGCTGCCTGCGGCGAATTACCGTTACGCAGTTCTTCGCGGATACGTTCATTCACCAGCACGTTGGCGTCGATCGCAATACCGAGGGTCAGCGCAATCGCGGCGATACCCGGTAAGGTCAGTGTTGCCTGCAAAGTCGACAGCACCGCGATCAGCAACAACAGGTTGACCGACAGAGCCAGTACGCTGAACAGGCCGAACAGCATGTAGTAAATGATCATGAACACGGCGATGACGGCGAAACCGTACATGGTCGAGTCAAAACCTTTCTTGATATTCTCGGCGCCCAGTTGCGGGCCGATGGTACGTTCTTCGATGATCGTCATCGGTGCTGCCAGCGAGCCGGCGCGCAACAACAACGCCAGGTCGGCTGCAGCTTCCGGCGAACCCATGCCGGTGATCTGGAAGCGCGAACCCAACTCGCTTTGAATCGTCGCCACGGTCAGGACTTCGCCCTTGCCTTTTTCAAACAGCACGATCGCCATCGCCTTGCCAACCTTGCCGCGTGTAGCGTCGCGCATCTTGCGGCCGCCGTCGCCATTAAGGTCGATACTGACGGCAGGTTGCTGGTTCTGGTCGAAGCTGACGGCGGCGCTGGAGATATAGTCGCCGGTCAACACCGGATCCTTGTACAGCACTACCGGCGCATTCTTGCCGACCTTGAACAGTTCGGAACCGAAAGGTATGGCGGCGGTAGCTTCCGTGCCGCGGGTCACCGACTCATCCACCATGCGCACTTCCAGCGTGGCGGTACGGCCGATGATGTCCTTGGCGCGCGAAACGTCTTGCACACCTGGCATTTGCACCACGATGCGGTCAGCACCCTGGCGCTGGATGATCGGCTCGCTCACGCCCAGTTCATTAACCCGTTTCGACAAGGTCGTGATGTTTTGGGTAACGCCGTTATCGACGATCTGCTTGAGCGCTTCCGGCTTCAGCGATGCCGTCAGCATCGGGTCGGAACCGGCAACCGCCGGCGCCACCTGGATCAGCATCTCAGACAGTTGCGGCGCCAATATTTTGCGCGCCTTTTCCAGCGTATCCTGGTCGCGGAAACTGATTTCGATGGAGTCGCCATTGCGGTTGATGCCGCTGTAGCGAATATCCTTGTCGCGCAGTTCGCTGCGGGCGCTGGATTGCAAACCTTGCAAGCGTTTGTTGATGACCGCCTTGGTATCGACCTGCATCAGGAAGTGCACGCCGCCGCGCAAATCGAGTCCCAGATACATCGGGAACGCGTGGATGGCTTGCAACCAATGCGGCGTATTCGGCACCAGGTTGAAGGCGACCACGTAGACTGGATCGGTCGGGTCGGTATTCAGCTTTTGTTCCAGCAAAGCCTTGGCCTTGAACTGAGTATCGGTATCGTGGAAACGGGCGCGCACCGTGCCTTGGGCGCCGGCGGTCTCAAAAGTGACGCTGTCCGTCACCAGGTTACCTTGTTGCAGCACCTGCGAAACCTGGTCAGCCAGCGAGCTGTCGACCTTCAAGGTCGATTTGCCGCTGCTCACCTGTACCGCAGGCGATTCGCCAAAGAGATTCGGTATGGTGTACAGCACGCCAAACAGCAGCGCGATGACGATCAGAATATATTTCCAGAGAGGATAGCGATTCATAGTGATTCAGCGTTCTGTGCGAGTCTCAATATCAGATGAGTCTCTTGCTTGTGTGTGAGGCTGCCGATGCCCTGAGCGGATTTCGCTGCGGGGCTCTTTTCTGTATTTGACAACATACCTGACAAGTAACGAGAGCACCCATCCGGATGCTCTCATTCCATCAATCAGGGCAAATTTTACAGTGCCGTCTTGATTGTGCCCTTTGGCAGCAAAGTGGTGACCGAACCCTTTTGCACCACGACTTCAGTACCGCTGGCGATTTCCAGGGTGATGTAGCCGTCGGCAACTTTGGTGATCTTGCCCAGCATGCCGCCGGCGGTGACGACTTCATCGCCCTTGCCGAGTGCTTCCATCATGGCTTTTTGCTCTTTCTGACGCTTCATTTGCGGGCGAATCATCAAGAAATACAGCACTACGAACATCAGGATGATCGGCAAGAAGCTGGTCAGGTTGCCGCTCAGGCCCAGCGGGCCGGTGGCAGCGGTGGCTGCAGGTGCAGCTTGCGCATATGCATTGGAAATAATGAACACGAGTTGCTCCAAGTAGTAGTTTGAAAATAGCCCAGCATTCTAGCATTGGGTAGCGGCATACAACCGCCTGTGTGTCGCCCGTTGCCATTTATTGCCGGGAAAAATCAGCTCAGCCCGCCACGGCAACATGTACCGAGGCAGCTGGAACCAGCTGTCATAGACCGTTTTACCTAAAAATAGTTGCAAAAATACATATTTTTAAGATGCTTTACCAACAACTTACTGGTAACCTGCACTGGCAGCCTTATACGCCGCGCGCCCGGTCCACATGAAATTGCTTCACAAACACACTGAATTGGCCGACATCCAGGGCATTCCTGATATTTTTCATCAAATCCAGGTAATAGTGAAGATTGTGAATCGTATTCAACCGCGCGCCAAGGATTTCACCGGTGCGATGCAAATGATGCAAGTAAGCGCGTGAGAAATTGCGGCAGGCATAGCAGCCACAAGTCTCGTCCAGCGGCTTTTCATCTTCCTTGTAACGCGCATTCTTGATCTTCAGATCACCGAAGCGGGTAAACAACCAGCCGTTGCGCGCGTTGCGGGTAGGCATCACGCAGTCGAACATGTCAACGCCGTTCTCAACCCCGGCCACCAGATCCTCCGGTGTGCCGACACCCATCAGATAGTGCGGCTTATCGGCCGGCAGTTGCGGTCCGATATGCGCCAGCACGCGCATCATTTCTTCTTTCGGCTCACCCACCGACAGGCCGCCTATGGCAATGCCGTTGAAACCGACGTCCTGCAAGCCGGCCAGCGACTCATCGCGCAAATGCTCGTACATGCCGCCCTGGACGATGCCAAACAGCGCATTCGGATTTTCCAGCTGGTCGAACTCGTTCTTGGAGCGCTTGGCCCAGCGCAGCGACATCCGCATCGATTGCGCCGCCTCGTCGCTGGTGGCCGGCCTGCCCTCGATTTCATACGGCGTGCATTCATCGAACTGCATCACGATGTCGGAATTCAAGATCTTCTGGATCTGCATCGACACTTCAGGCGAGAGGAACAGTTTGTCGCCGTTAATCGGCGATGAGAACTTGACGCCCTCTTCGGTAATCTTGCGCATGGCGCCCAGTGAAAACACCTGGAAACCGCCGGAATCGGTCAGGATCGGTTTATCCCAACCCATGAACTTGTGCAGGCCGCCGAATTTTTCGATGACGTCATTGCCCGGCCGTAGCCATAGATGGAAAGTATTGCCGAGAATGATCTGTGCCTCGATCTCAACCAGTTCCAGCGGCGACATCGCCTTCACCGAGCCATAAGTGCCGACCGGCATGAAAATCGGCGTTTCAACAACGCCGTGGTTGAGTTTGAGACGGCCGCGACGGGCCTTTCCTTCGGTTTTTAGCAGCGTGAATTCAAGCATGGGTAGTAGCAATCTTCAATAATCAGGATCAAACGTTATTAGTAAGCAGCATCGCGTCGCCGTAACTGAAGAAGCGATAGCGCTGCGCGATGGCATGGGCGTAGGCGGAGCGGATACAGTCGTAACCGGCAAAGGCGGATACCAGCATCAGCAAGGTCGATTTCGGCAAATGGAAATTGGTGATCAGGCGGTCAACCGTCTTAAAGGTATAGCCCGGCGTAATGAACAATGCGGTATCCGCGCTTCCGGCCTGCAAAACGCCGGATTGCGAGGCCGACTCCAGCGCGCGCAAGCTGGTAGTACCTACCGCTACCACTTTGCCGCCGGCAGCCTTGGTCGCCCGCACGGCATCAACCGTGGCGTCAGTGATCGTATACCACTCGCTATGCATCTTGTGTTCTGCCAGGTTCTCGCTACGCACCGGCTGGAACGTGCCGGCGCCTACATGCAGCGTGACATAAGCAAACCCGATACCCTTTTGTTGCAGGCGTTCCAGCAAAGCCTGGTCGAAATGCAGGCCGGCAGTGGGCGCAGCCACGGCGCCGGCATGCTTTGCATAGACCGTTTGATAACGGGTTTCGTCGAAGGCATCGGCGTCATGCTCGATATACGGCGGCAGGGGCAAGCGGCCGTGGGCCTCGATCAGTTCGAACACATCGGCCGGGAACTGCAGCGTATAAAATTCACCGACGCGCTCGCCCACCACCACATCAAACGCCTCGGCCAGGCAAATCCTGGTGCCGGCCGGCGGCGATTTCGAGGCACGCACCTGGGCATGCACGGTACGGTTATCGATTACGCGTTCGACCAGTACTTCAACCTTGCCGCCGGTTTCCTTGACGCCGAAGAAGCGCGCCTTGAGCACCCGGGTATCGTTAAATACCAGCAGATCGCCGGGATTCAGGAGACCGACGATGTCGGCAAACTGACGGTCAATGAATTGTTCGCCGTCTATATGCAGCAGGCGCGAGGCGCTGCGCTCGGATAGCGGCGTTTGCGCGATCAGTTCTGGCGGCAGGTCGAAATCGTAATCGGAAAGAGAATGCATGTTCGGATAAATAATGAAATAACAGTCGGGGCGGCTCACACCCGGTTGCCAATACGGCTATAGGCTTTACAATGGCAAACGTTGAAATCCACCCTGGACAGGGATGCAGCAACCTGATGCCTGGTTTGCTACCTTTGCATAAGCAAACCCGCTATTTTACGCCCTGTAGCTCCCTGCCACCCAATAACAGTCCGATATGCCCGCTCCGAAGCGAAAACCTGCCACACCCGCCCCTTCTGCACCGGTTGCCAATACGCGTGCCAGCAAGCTGGAAAAGCTGGGGCTGCGCTCGGACATGGACCTGGTTTTGCACCTGCCGCTGCGCTATGAGGACGAAACCGAGGTTATCGCCATCCGGCAAGCCGGCATGATGGGTACTAGCGTAGCGCAAGTTGAAGGCGTCGTCACCGCCTGCAATATCCAATACCGGCCGCGGCGACAGCTGATCGTCACCATTGCCGACGACAGCGGCCAGCTAGTGATGCGTTTCCTGAATTTTTACGGCAGCCAGACCAAGCAGCTGGCGGTCGGCACCCGAGTCCGCGCACGCGGCGAAATCCGTCACGGCTTTTTCGGCGCCGAGGTGGTCCATCCCAATTATAAAGTGGTGCTGGAAGGTGCTCCGCTGCCGGACGTCCTGACCCCGGTCTACCCTGCCGGTGAAGGTTTGTCGCAGGTTTTCCTGCGCAAAGCCATCGCCGATGCCATGCAACACATCGAATGGCGCGACACCTTGTCGCCGGCACAACTGGCGGCGCAGCAATTGATGCCTTTCGAAACGGCGGTGCGCCTGCTGCACAATCCGCCGCCGGAAGTCGACGAGCATGCACTGGAAGATCGTTCCCATCCGGCCTGGGTACGCATGAAATTCGACGAGTTGCTGGCTCAGCAGCTATCGTTGAAACGGGCCCAGGTTGCACGCCGCGCCAAGAATGCCCGCGCGCTGCCGGTCGTAGGGCAATTGTCTGCCGCATTTCTAGCCACGCTACCGTTCAGCCTGACCAAAGCGCAACAACGGGTAGTGGCCGAAATCAGTGTCGACCTGTGTGCTTCATTTCCCATGCAGCGCCTGCTGCAAGGCGATGTCGGCAGCGGTAAAACCGTGGTTGCCGCGCTGGCAGCTGCGCAAGCCATCGACAGCGGTTATCAAGCCGTATTGATGGCCCCGACCGAAATCCTGGCAGACCAGCATTTCCGCAAGATTGCGGCCTGGATGGAGCCGCTTGGCGTGCGCGTGGCCTGGCTCACCGGCAGCCTGAAAAAGAAAGAAAAGCTGGCGTCGCTAGCCATGATCGAATCGGGCGAAGCACAGCTGGTGATCGGCACCCATGCCTTGATCCAGGACAGCGTGCAATTTGCCAAGCTTGGCCTGGTGATCGTCGACGAACAGCATCGTTTTGGCGTTGGCCAGCGGCTGGCCCTGCGTAATAAAACCACTTCCGAGAATGGCGGCGGTGACGCCGCTGAAAAAAGCGCGGCCGCGGTCGCACCACCAGTCGTGCCGCATCAATTGATGATGAGCGCTACGCCTATCCCGCGGACCTTGGCGATGACGTATTACGCCGACCTGGAAATCTCGGTGATCGACGAACTGCCGCCTGGCCGCACCCCGATCGTCACCCGGGCAGTCGACCAGATGCGGCGCGACGAAGTGATCGAACGGGTGCATGCGGCGGTGCAGGACGGCAGGCAAGCTTACTGGGTCTGTCCGCTAATCGAAGAATCGGAAGCCTTGCAATTGCAAACCGCGACCGAGACCTATGCGATGCTGGTGGAAGCCCTGCCCGACTTGCGGATCGGCCTGGTCCACGGCCGCCTCAAGCAAGCCGAGAAACAGGAAGTGATGGACGCCTTCAGCGCCGGCGCCTGCCACGTGCTGGTGGCCACCACCGTGATTGAAGTCGGAGTCGATGTCCCTAACGCTTCGCTGATGGTGATCGAGCATGCGGAACGCTTCGGATTATCGCAGCTGCATCAGCTACGCGGGCGAGTTGGACGCGGTTCTGCAGCGAGCGTATGCTTGCTGTTATACCAAAGCCCCCTCGGTCATATCGCCAAGCAGCGCCTGATGACCATGCGCGAGACCACGGATGGCTTTGAAATAGCCCGGCGCGACCTGGAAATCCGCGGCCCCGGTGAATTCCTGGGAGCGCGCCAGTCTGGCCAGGCCATGTTGCGCTTCGCCGACCTGACCACCGACCAGTGGCTGGTTGATCGTGCCCGCGATCTGGCGCAGACGCTGCTGCAAGATCCGACAGCCGCCAACCAGGCCACCGTCAGCGCCCATCTGGCGCGCTGGCTGGGCGGGCGGGAAGATTTTTTGAAGGTTTAAGGGACACGGCAGGATGGGCAAGGTGTTTTCCCCACGCTTTACCGGAATCGACGTTGTAGGTGAATCGGAGTTCACGCGTGGGCAGAGCTGCCCACCCTACGAAAAAATATGCGAAGATAACAACATGACACTGACCGAACTCAAATATATCGTCGCGGTTGCCCGCGTCAAGCATTTTGGCCATGCTGCAGAAGCATGTTTCGTGGCGCAACCCACTCTCTCAGTAGCGATCAAGAAACTGGAAGACGAACTGGGTGTCGTGATTTTCGAACGGGGCGGCACGGAAATTTCAGTGACGCCACTGGGTTCGCAGATTGTGGCGCAGGCCGAACGGGTGCTGGAGCAAACCGCCACCATCCGCGAAATCGCCAACCAGAACAAAGATCCCCTGGCCGGCCCTCTGCGGCTGGGTATCATCTATACCGTCGGCCCCTACCTGCTGCCGCCGCTGGTGAAAACCATGATCGAGCAAGTACCGCAGATGCCGCTTGTACTGCAGGAAAATTTCACCGTGCGCCTGCTGGAGCTGCTGCGCCAAGGTGAGCTGGATGCCGCCATCATCGCCCTGCCGTTTCCCGAACATGGCCTCATGGTGCAACCGCTGTACGACGAACCGTTTGTGGTAGCGTTACCCAAGCATCATGCCTGGGCCGACCGCGCCAGCATCAGCGCTCAGGATCTCAAATCGGAAACCATGCTATTGCTCGGCAATGGCCATTGTTTCCGCGACCAGGTGCTGGAAGTGTGTCCTGAAATGTCGCGCTTTTCGACTGCCGGCGATGGCATCGCCCGCACCTTCGAAGGTTCATCGCTGGAAACCATCCGCCACATGGTGGCTTCCGGCATCGGCATTACGGTGCTGCCGCAAGCTTCGGTACCCGATATCGGCGCCAAGGACGGCATGCTGCGCTACGTACCGTTTACCGCGCCGGGGCCATCGCGCCGGGTGGTGATTGTGTGGCGCAAAAGCTTCACCCGCCATGCCGCCATCGAAGCGGTGCAAAAGGCAGTGCTGGATTGCGGCCTGAAAGGCGTGACCTTGCTGCATGACGCACTTGCTGTCGAGGGTTGATCAAATAAGAAGTAAGCATCTGATACCTTGGGTGGAACAACGTTGCCGCCCAAGGCATTCTTCAATCCCGTGTCCGATCCTGTGACTTTTCCCGCTCATCTCTTACCCGCTGCCGCCTGACGGCAACGCCAATCGCACAAATTGCAATGAATCGTCTCAAACTCTATTTCCTGCTGATCCGCGCCAACAAACCGGTCGGCATCCTGCTACTGCTTTGGCCGACCCTGGCCGCCTTGTGGCTGGCCGCCGATGGCAAACCGGCCTGGACCCTGGTCGTGATTTTCTGCCTTGGCACGGCTTTGATGCGCTCAGCCGGATGCGCAATCAACGATTTCGCCGACAGGGATTTTGACAAACACGTCAAGCGTACCGCCGACCGTCCTTTAACCAGCGGTAAAATCGCTGCCTGGGAAGCGGTAATGGTTGCCGTGGTGCTGACGCTGCTGTCGCTGTTGCTGATCCTGCCGCTGAATACGCTGACCAAAGAATTGTCCGTGATCGCGGTAATCGTGGCCGGCAGCTACCCCTACTTCAAGCGTTTCTTCGCCATTCCGCAGGCCTATCTCGGCATCGCCTTCGGCTTCGGCATACCAATGGGATTCGCCGCCATACAAGGAACGGTGCCAGCGGCCGCCTGGCTGCTATTGCTCGCCAACGTATTCTGGGCCGTCGCCTACGACACCGAATACGCCATGGTCGACCGCGACGACGACCTCAAGATCGGCATCCGGACTTCCGCGATTACCTTCGGCCGTTACGATGTGCTGGCAATCATGCTTTGTTATGCGTTCAGTTTGGGATTAGTATTTGCTGTAGGCTGGCAATTCGGCTTACGCGGCTGGTTTAGCGCCGGCATGCTGCTGGCGGCCGGTTGCGCCGTTTATCACTACCGTTTGATCCGCACGCGCGAGCGCGCCGGCTGCTTTGCCGCCTTTCGCCACAATAACTGGCTGGGGGCGGCGGTATTTGGCGGGATTGCTCTGGACTACGCATTAAGATAACCGCATAACAATAAGACGCAACTTATGATGCGCAACTTATGATGGTATATTAGGCAACATCTTTCCCCCGCAATCCACATTGAAGAGGCAAACATGGCTACTACCAACGACAACGTAAAAGAGATGCGCGACAACCTGGCAGGCGAACTCAAATCCGTGATCAAGGAAGCAGAAACCCTGCTCGACGATACCCACGATCATGCTGAAAAAAAATATAATTCGGCGCGTGAAAAATTGAAAGCGGCACTGGAAACTGCTAAAACAGAGCTGCCGAAAGCCACAAAAAAAGCCGTGGCGCACACTAAACACGCGGCGCATGTGACCGATGAATATGTCGGCGACAATCCGTGGAAAGCCGTCAGCGTGGCAGCCGCCATCGGTTTGCTGGCTGGCCTGGTGATTGGCCGTAGCAAATAAAATCTGAAAGTCTGACGCGAGTCGTCATCCGGCTTGTCAGCGGCAAAAAAACAGCGGCAGTCGCGATGCGATTGCCGCTGTTTTTTTGCACCCAGCCGTGTCAGTCGCGGCCGAACTCGTCGCCCAATTCCTGTCCACGCGCTGCCGCTGCCTTGATGGCGGTGATGATTGCCCCTTTTACGTCAGCAGTCTCCATACTGGTCAACGCGGCATAAGTGGTGCCGCCCTTGGAAGTAACGCGTTCACGCAACAAGGCTACCGGCTCTGACGATTGCGCCGCAAGCTGCGCGGCGCCGACGAAGGTGGCCTTGGCCAGTTCGATACCCTGTTGCGCAGTCAAACCCAGTTCCTGGGCCGCCTGCTGCATCGCTTCGATAAAATAAAATACATACGCCGGGCCGCTGCCGGATACCGCGGTTACCGCATCAATCTTCGCCTCGTCATCCAGCCACACCGTGCTGCCCACCGCGCGCAAGATAAGATCGGCGGTTTCGCGTTGCTCTTCCGATACGCCGGCAGTAGCGACCATCCCGGTAATTCCCTGACCGATCAGCGCCGGCGTATTCGGCATGCAGCGTACGATGGCATCGTGGCCGCCCAGCCAGCGCGCCAGATCGACGGCGCGAATCCCGGCCGCAATCGACAACACCAGCTGCGTCGTAACGTGCGGCCGCAATTTGGCTACCATCTCTTTCATTTGCTGAGGCTTGACTGCCAGCACGATCACCTGGCTGTTGCTTACCGCCGCGTCGATTTCGGTTGCCGTGCTGACGCAAAAACGTTGCTCCAGATTCTGCAAGGCTGCCGGATTCAAATCGATCACATGGATGTTGGCGCCCTCCGTAACCTTGCCGGCCAGCCCGCCGATCAGGGCCGCCGCCATATTGCCGCCGCCGATGAAACTGATTTTTAGTTTACTGTTCATGATTCCTTGTTCCGTTCACGTTGCCCAAAAATTGCGCTGCCCACGCGCACGATAGTAGCGCCTTCTTCAATCGCCACCGCCATGTCTGCCGACATTCCCATCGACAAGGTATCCAGTTGCGGTGCCGCTAATTCCTGTTGCAGCTGCGTCAGCAATTCCCTGGTCTGGCGAAATGCCGCATGTTGTTTCTGTTGATCGTCGGTTGGCTCCGGTATCGCCATCAAGCCGCGTAACGCCAGCCCGGGCAATCCCACAACAGCTCGAGCCACGTCCAGCACTTCCGACGGCGCCATGCCGCTCTTGCTAGCCTCGCCGCTGATATTCACCTGCAGGCAGATATTCAACGGCGCCAGGTGTGGCGGCCGTTGCTGCGACAGGCGTTGGGCGATTTTTTCGCGGTCGACCGTATGCACCCAGTCGAAATGCTCGGCGATGGCGCGCGTCTTGTTGCTTTGAATCGGCCCGATAAAATGCCATTCCAGCAAGACATCAGCGCCGGCATCCGGTCCGGATTTGAGCGCCAGGTCGACCGCCGCCATTTTCGCCAGCGCCTCCTGCAGGTAGTTTTCACCGAAAGCGCGCTGGCCGGCGGTAATCGCTTCCAGCACCATCTCGGCGCCGAAGGTTTTGGACACCGCCAGCAACGCGACACTGTCAGGCTGGCGCGACACCGCGGCAGCCGCAGCCTGAATACTGCTATGGACGGCTTGCAACTTGTGGGACATTAAGGACATAATCGGAGAGTTTGAAAATTGCCGTAAAGAACTACCTACTTACATGGCCAGGCGGTCTGACAAGCGGTGCCCGGGCAGAAAAAATGCTTTTCAACAAACAAAATACAGCACAGGGATTATAAATGGACATTTCCGAACTTCTGGCTTTTTCGGTGAAGAATAAGGCATCCGATTTGCATCTATCCGCAGGCTTGCCGCCGATGATCCGGGTTCATGGCGATGTGCGCCGTATCAACTTGCCGCCGCTGGAGCACAAAGATGTGCATTCCATGATCTATGACATCATGAACGATGGCCAGCGCAAGGCATACGAAGAACATCTGGAATGCGATTTTTCATTTGAAATCCCCGGCCTGGCACGTTTCCGCGTGAATGCCTTCAACCAGGATCGCGGCGCTGCCGCCGTGTTGCGGACCATTCCATCGACAGTCCTGACACTGGAACAACTCAACGCGCCGCGTATTTTTGCCGAGTTGGCGCTGAAGCCACGCGGCCTGGTGCTGGTCACCGGCCCGACCGGTTCCGGCAAGTCGACCACGCTGGCGGCTATGGTCAATCACGTCAATGAAAATGAGTACGCGCATATCCTGACCATCGAAGACCCTATCGAATTCGTCCATCAACCGAACAAGTGCCTGATCAACCAGCGCGAAGTCGGACCGCACACCCATTCGTTCAGTAATGCACTGCGCTCGGCGTTGCGGGAAGACCCGGACGTCATCCTGGTCGGCGAATTACGCGATCTGGAGACCATCCGGCTGGCGCTGACAGCGGCCGAAACCGGTCACTTGGTGTTCGGCACGCTGCACACCTCTTCCGCCGCCAAAACCATCGACCGTATCGTCGACGTGTTCCCGGGCGAAGAAAAAGAAATGGTGCGCGCCATGTTGTCGGAATCGCTGCAAGCGGTGATCTCCCAAAGCCTGCTCAAGACCAAGGACGGCTCCGGCCGCGTAGCCGCCCATGAAATCATGCTGGGCACACCGGCGATCCGCAACCTGATCCGCGAAAGCAAGATTGCGCAGATGTATTCGGCGATCCAGACCGGCAGTAACATGGGCATGCAAACCCTCGACAGCAACCTGACCGAACTGGTCAAGCGCAACGTGATCTCGCTGGCTAGCGCACGTGCCGCGGCGAAAACACCGGATAATTTCCCAGGCTAAGTGACACCTCAAGCTAAGCTTAATCTGCAAATACATTAGGATAAGAATCATGGAAAGAGATCAAGCGACCAAATTCATGCACGACTTGCTGCGCCTGATGGTCAGCAAGCGTGGCTCCGATTTGTTCATTACTGCAGACTTCCCGCCCGCCTTCAAGATCGACGGCAAAATCACGCCGGTGTCGAACCAGGCGTTGACATCCATCCATACGCTGGAACTGGCGCGCGCCATCATGAGCGATAAGCAGGCGGCCGATTTCGAAGAAACCAAGGAATGCAATTTCGCCATCAGCCCGGCCGGACTGGGGCGGTTCCGCGCTTCGGCCTTTATCCAGCAAGGCCGGGTCGGCATGGTATTGCGGACCATCACCACCGATATTCCGAAATTCGAAGAGCTTGGCTTGCCGCCTACGTTAAAAGAAATCGCCATGACCAAACGCGGCCTGGTGATCATGGTCGGCGCTACCGGTTCCGGTAAATCGACCACGCTGGCGGCGATGGTCGGCTATCGTAATGAAAACAGCTACGGCCATATCATCACCATCGAAGATCCGGTCGAATACATCCACCCGCACAAGAATTGCATCGTCACCCAGCGTGAAGTCGGGGTCGATACAGATAGCTGGGGCGTGGCGTTGAAAAACACCCTGCGCCAGGCGCCCGACGTAATCCTGATCGGCGAAATCCGCGATCGTGAAACCATGGATTACGCGATCGCCTTTGCCGAAACCGGTCACCTGTGCCTGGCCACGCTGCATGCCAACAGCGCCAACCAGGCGCTGGACCGCATCATCAACTTCTTCCCGGAAGAACGCCGGCCGCAATTGCTGATGGATCTGTCGCTGAATCTGAAGGGCATCATCTCGCAACGGCTGATCCCGCTGAAAACCGTCAAGGGACGCTGTGTCGCAGTGGAAATCCTGTTGAACTCACCCTTGATTTCCGACCTGATTTTCAAGGGCGATGTCCATGAAATCAAGGAAATCATGAAGAAGTCGCGCGAGCTCGGCATGCAGACTTTCGACCAGGCGCTGTTCGATTTGTATGAAGAGGATAAAATCAGTTACGAAGACGCCCTGCGTAACGCCGATTCGGTTAACGATTTGCGACTTTCCATCAAGCTGCGCAGCAAGGACTCGAAAGACCGCGACCTGGCTGCCGGCACTGAACATCTGGGGATTGTATGAGTACCGACACCAGCATTTATGATTTCACCGTCAATCAACTAGACGGTGCGCCCAGCTCACTGGCAGCCTTCCGCGGCAAGGTGTTACTAATCGTCAACACTGCCAGCAATTGCGGTTTCACACCGCAGTACAAGGGACTGGAAGAGATTTACCAGAAGTACCATGACCAGGGTTTCGAAGTGCTGGGCTTTCCGTGCAATCAGTTCGGCGCCCAGGAACCGGGAACCGCTGACGAAATCGGCGCTTTCTGCGAGAAAAACTACGGCGTCACTTTTCCCTTGTTCGAGAAGATCGACGTCAACGGCGATCGCGCAGCACCGCTTTACCAATACCTGAAAAACGCAGCGCCGGGCTTGCTTGGCAGCGAAGGCATCAAATGGAATTTCACCAAATTCCTGGTGGGTAAGGACGGTGCCGTGGTCGACCGCTTTGCGCCACAGACCAAGCCGGAAGGCCTGGTTGCGGATATTGAGAAATTGCTGGCGAAGTAAACATATCGATGCCGCCGGCCGGCGGCATCGAAGACCTTATCAGTGCACCATTTGCAGGCCATACACCAGCGCTGCCAACACGCCGCCGGTTATAGAACCTATCACCGGTACCAATGCATAACCCCAGTCGCTATCGCGTTTACCCGGGATCGGCAGCAATGCATGCATCAAGCGTGGCCCCAGGTCGCGGGCCGGATTGATCGCATAGCCGGTGGTGCCGCCTAAAGAGACGCCGATACTCATCACCAGCAAGGCGACAGGCAAGGCATCCAATGCGCCCAGTCCCATCGTCGGCGATGCGATATTCAATACGCAATAGACCAGCACGAACGTACCGACCACTTCGGAAACTACATTGCCGAAGGTATTGCGAATCGCCGGAGCTGTGCAAAATGCGGCCAGTTTGAGATTACCGTCCGATGTCTCTGCGAAGTGATTGCGATACACCAGCCACACCAGGAAAGCACCCATCATCCCGCCCAACATCTGCGACAGGATGTAGCCAGGCACGCTGGCCCAGGCAAATTTACCGGCCACCGCCAGCGCCAGTGTTACCGCCGGATTAAGATGCGCGCCGCTGGATGAGGCGGCAACGAAAACGCCGACAAATACCGCCATCGCCCAGCCGACGGTAATCACAATCAGGCCGCTGCCGTTGCCATGGGTTTTACTCAAGAGAACGTTGGCAACCACACCGTTGCCAAGCAAGACAATCAGGGCGGTGCCCACGAATTCAGCTAAAAAGGGAGTCATGACAAACTCTTTCGGAAATAGGAAGGGAGAGGGGCGCAGATTCTGATCTGCGCTCCATTCTGTTTTTTTATCTAACAGTGTCTGCTACTGGCTGATGTTCAGGAATCTGCCCAGACCGTTGCCGCTGCAATCGCCCGCTGCCAGCCTTTGATGCTGGTCTGCACTTCTGCCGCCGGCAGCGCCGGCTTGAAGCGCTGGTCGAGCTGCCACTGGCCTTGCACGTCGTCCGTGCTGCTCCAGTAACCGACCGCCAGCCCAGCCAGATAGGCCGCGCCCAGTGCAGTGGTTTCCGTCACTTTCGGCCGCACCACATCGACGCCCAGGATGTCGGACTGGAATTGCATCAGCAGATTGTTGGCAGTAGCGCCACCGTCGACCCGCAGTTCCGGAATCACGATGCCGGCATCGGCTTCCATCGCCTTCAGCACATCCATGGTCTGGTAGGCGATGCTGTCGAGCGCGGCCCGCGCGTAGTGCGCAGATGTGGTGCCGCGGGTGATGCCAAAGATGGTGCCGCGCGCATGCGGATTCCAGTGCGGTGCGCCGAGGCCGGCAAAGGCTGGCACCAGGTACACGCCATCGCTACTCTTGACGCTACGCGCCAGGGCTTCGATTTCGGTGGAAGTCTTGATGATACCGAGACCATCGCGCAACCATTGCACCACGGCGCCGCCGATGAAGATACTGCCTTCCAGCGCGTAGTTAACCTCGTTGCCGATTTTCCAGGCAACCGTGGTCAGCAGATTGTTTTTAGAAATGATCGGCTTGGTGCCGGTATTCATCACCATGAAGCAACCGGTGCCGTAGGTATTCTTGACCATGCCGGGCTGGGTGCACATCTGGCCGAACAAGGCTGCCTGCTGGTCACCCGCAATCCCGGCCAGAGGAATTTCAGAACCGAAACCGGAAACTTCGGTATGACCGTAGACTTCACTGGAGGAACGTACTTCCGGTAGCATGCTGCGCGGTACGCCCATGATCTCGAGTAGTTCGTCATCCCACTCCATGGTGTGGATATTGAACAACATGGTGCGTGAAGCGTTCGATACATCGGTCAGATGCAATTTGCCGCGCGTCATGTTCCATACCAGCCAGGTATCGATGGTGCCGAATGCCAGGCGCCCTTGATCGGCCAGTTGTTGCGCGCCTTCGACGTTCTTCAGTATCCAGCGGATCTTGGTAGCGGAAAAATAGGAATCGACCAGCAAGCCGGTCTTGGCGCGGATGGTTTCTCCCAGGCCGTCGGCTTTCAGCTGATCGCAAAACGCGGCGGTGCGACGGTCTTGCCAGACGATGGCGTTATACACAGCCTTGCCGGTTTCACGATCCCAGACCACGGTAGTTTCACGTTGGTTGGTAATGCCGATGGCGGCAATCGACGTGCCGTTCAAACCGATGTTGGTCGAGGCCTCGGCCGCAACCCCGACCTGGGTCGACCAGATTTCCTGCGGGTCATGTTCAACCCAGCCCGGCTGTGGATAGATCTGGCGGAATTCTTTCTGTGCTGAAGAAACGATATTGCCTTGACGGTCGAACAGGATGGCGCGCGAGCTGGTAGTTCCTTGATCCAGGGCTAAAATATATTTGTCTTTCAACTTGTCTACTCCAAGGTTGGTGAATCCGCTTGCGCGGACCGGGGTGACTTTGGTCCGGAGACAATTCCGGGCCCGTCTTTTTTATCTTCCGATACAACATGCAAAAACTTCGCTACTGAACAACTGTATTAAAGTCCGATCCGGCAAAATTTCAGGCAAGCATGGCGGCCGGTGCCGGCATTTTCTGCTGCTCCAGCCAGTTGCTCAAACGATCGACAGCCGCTGCGTCAAACCGCAATCCCAGCTTGGAGCGCCGCCACAGAATATCGTCCGCAGTCAGCGCCCATTCGTTCTGCATCAGATAGCGCACTTCCGCTTCGTATAGATCCGCGCCGAACAATTCACCCAGTCCCGCTACGTCGTGAATGCCAGCCAGCAGGCGCGCGGCACGGGTGCCGTAGGTGCGCGCGTAACGCGCCGCCAGGGCGGTCGGCAGCCACGCGTGGCGCTGCTGGAAAATACGCCGGAACTCTGCAAAATCGGCATTGGCGATATCGCCACCGGGCAGCGCTTCGTCGGCCGTCCAGTGTTCTTTCATATAACCGAACAGCGGTTGCAAATGTTCCATGGCTTCTTCCGCCAGGCGCCGGTACGTAGTAATTTTTCCGCCGAATACCGACAGAACAGGCGCCTGCCCTTCTTCTGCTTTCAACTCCAGGCGATAGTCGCGCGTGACTGCGGACGGGTTGGCGATTTCTTCTTCCAGCAACGGCCGTACGCCGGCATAGGACCAGACCACCTGCGATGGCGTTACCGCCGTCTCGAAATAGCGGCTGACCGATTCACACAGGTAAGCAGTCTCTTCATCCGAAATTGCAACCTTGCCCGGATCGCCGCTGTACTCGACATCGGTGGTGCCGATCAGGGTGAAATCGGTTTCGTAAGGAATCGCAAAGACGATGCGCTTATCGGGATTCTGGAAAATGTACGCGTGATCGTGATCGAACAAGCGCCTGGTGACGATATGGCTGCCTTTGACTAAACGGATATGGTGCTGCGCTGAAGTATGCAAGGCGCCACTCAGCAGGCTGGCGACCCATGGCCCGGCAGCGTTGACGACACAGCGCGCCTTGATTTCCGTGGTCTCGCCAGTCAAGGTCGACTGCAAGGTGGCATCCCAGTATTGCTTGCCGCGTTTGGCTTCGATCAGGCGGGTTTTAGTCAGGATGGTGGCGCCACGTTCCCTGGCATCCATCGCGTTGAGAACCACCAGACGCGCATCCTGGACCGCTGCGTCGGAATAGACAAAACCTTTAGTCAACGTTTTTTTCAGCGGCGTGCCAGCGACATGCTTGCGGAAATCGATGACGCGGGAGCCGGCCAGCAATTCGCGCTTGGCCAGGTTATCGTATAAGAACATGCCGGCGCGTATCATCCAGGCCGGCCGCAAGTGCGATACATGCGGCATCACGAAACGCAACGGCGCAATGATATGCGGCGCCAGCCGAAGTAAGCGCTCACGCTCTTGCAATGCTTTGCGCACCAGGCTGAATTCGTAGTGTTCAAGATAGCGCAGGCCACCGTGGATCAATTTGGTACTGGCTGATGAGGTATGCGACGCCAGATCGTCCTGTTCGCAAAGCAACACGCTCAGGCCGCGTCCTGCAGCGTCGCGCGCAATCCCGGCGCCGTTAACGCCACCGCCCACCACCAATAAATCAACAATTTCACTTGATGCCACAGCTATCTCCTTGTGTCGGTAACACGCTTATCGGACAAATTCTATTGTTGCCAATTGGCAAAGTAGCATGCCTGCAATGTCACTGCACATCATAGAATATTTATATTCGAAAGTATATTGTTCGAATTCGAACATTGATAATCGTTTATATTTATCAAAAGAAATTTTTCGATAGCAATGGGCTTAATTACCTATAGGGAATTTCTATGTCGGCTCCGGCAAATAGAAATGTCGCTCTCTGAAAGTTTTTTTACGGTCTATGCGAAGAGCAGCCGGAACTAAGCGGGGTCAGAGTGAACTTTCGGTATGCCTTACCGCCGAAACTTCACTCTGACCCCGCTTAGTGGACCACGGAGCAGAAGCAGTAAAACGAAAAGAAACAAACCGACGATAAGTGAATCGCCTCTCTCCGTAGCCGTGATGTGGGGTCAGATAGTGCGGTACAGCGCACGAATAGCGCTGCGGGTGGGTACTTACAGTTGGACTACGTACGAGCTAAGCTGCTGCACCGCTCTCCGCGACAAACACATCGATTTTCGCTTCTTCGAAAATGCCGGCCATTTCTGCCGGCACCGGCCGGTCGGTAAACAGCGCATTGACCTTCGAAATATCGCCAAGCCGCACCAGCGCAGGCCGCCAGAATTTCGAATGATCGGCAACCAGGAATACCGTGCGCGAATGCTCGATGATCGCTTCTGAAACTCGCACTTCGCGATAATCGAAATCGCGCAGGGTGCCATCGGCTTCGATGCTGGAGATGCCGATGATGCCGAAATCGACCTTGAAGCGGCGGATGAAATCGATGGTTTCTTCGCCGGTAATTCCCAGGTCGCGGGCACGGACCACGCCGCCGGTGATGATCACCTCGCAGCCCGGATAGCCGCTCATTATCGCAGCCACGTTCAGGTTATTGGTGATGATCCGCAGATTACGGCGCCGGCTCAGGGCTTTGGCAACCTCTTCATTGGTGGTGCCGAGGTTGATGAAAAGCGTCGCCTGGTCTGGAATGTGTTCCACCACCAAGGCGGCGATGCGGCGCTTTTCTTCCGAATACAACCCCTGCCGCGCGCCGTAGGCGATGTTCTCGGCGCTGGAAGGCAGCCCGACGCCGCCGTGATAGCGCTGCAGCAGGTTCATCTCCGCCAGAAAATTAATGTCGCGCCGGATCGTCTGCTGCGTGATCTGGAAGCGTGTGGCCAGATGCTCTACCGTGACGAAACCGTCACGTTGCACATAACTCAACAACTCCTGCTGACGTGCATTTAGCTTTAGCGTTGAAATCTCTGGCATGAACCCTGTCCCGTGCGATTTTTATAAAAGACTTTTATTATGAATCATCTTTGGGCTGACATCCCATTTCGTCATTACGCCATCACGTCGCACAAACTATTCAGGACAAAGCCTGGTCGAGCAACTCTATCCAATGTTTGACCGGCGTCTGCGTACCCGATTGCAAATGCGTCAGGCACCCGATATTGGCAGAGACGATCATGTCCGGATGGCTGGCCTGCAATTTTTCCAGCTTGTTATCGCGCAAGCGATAAGACAGTTCCGGCTGCAATACCGAATAAGTACCTGCCGAACCACAGCACAAATGACTGTCGGCGCATAATTGCACATCGACGCCGACGCCCCGCAGCAGGCCTTCCACCTTGCCGCGGATTTGCTGGCCGTGCTGCAAGGTGCAGGGTGGATGATAAACCACGCGTTCAGGAAATTTTCCGCGCAGTTTTTGCTGTAGTTCAATTTCAAACTCTGGCAGGATTTCGCTCAAATCCTTGGTCAAGGCTGAAACGGCTTTTGCCTTTACTGCATATAGCGGGTCCGCAGCCAGCAAATGACAGTATTCTTTTACGGTCACGCCGCAGCCGGAGGCGGTCATGACGATCGCTTCGACGCCTTCTCCGTTGCTGCCGATCACGTACGGCCACCATGCATCGATATTGCGCCGCATATCGTCCAGGCCGCCAGCCTGATCGTTAAGGTGATAACGAATCGCGCCGCAGCAACCAGCCTTGGGCGCCACCAGCAATTGCACCTCGAGCGCATCGAAAACGCGCGCGGCAGCGCTATTGATATTGGGCGACATCGCAGGCTGTACGCAACCATCCAGCAATAACATCTTGCGAGCATGCTGACGCAGGGTTTGTTTTTTTTGAAGCACACCCGCCTCCTGCTTTTCCGGAATCTTGTTTTGCAATTTACGCGGCAGCAAAGGTCGCAGTAATTGTCCCGCCGCCATGGCCGGCTTGAACAGCCACGGGCGCGGCAAAAATTCTTTCAGCAGCTTGCGCGTCAATTGCTGCGCGACCGGTCGCGGCACCTGATCTTCCACCACCTTACGCCCGATATCGAGCAGGCGGCCGTATTCGACACCGGATGGACAAGTCGATTCACAATTGCGGCAAGTCAGGCAGCGATCCAGATGAGACTGCGTCTTGGCGGTTGCCGGCGCGCCTTCCAGTACCTGCTTGATCAGATAGATGCGCCCGCGCGGACCATCCAGTTCGTCGCCCAGCAATTGATAAGTGGGGCAAGTGGCCGTGCAAAATCCGCAATGCACGCAGGCGCGCAAAATCGCATCGGCCTCCTTGCCGGCGCGTGTATTCTTGATGAAATCGGCTAGATTGGTTTGCATGGCTTGCTTCGTTAATGATTGGTTAGAAGTCCGGATACATGCGGCCGATATTGAAGATCGCCGAAGGATCGAAGCTGGCTTTCAAACGCCGATGAATTTGTGCCACCGCAGGTGCCAGCGGATGGAACACGCCGGCACTCTTGTCAGTAGCACCGCCGGTACGATACAAGGTCGCGTGGCCGCCAGCGCCGGCAACCGCTTCGCGGATTTGCGCCGCATCGACATCCGTGATTAGCCAGCGTTGCGCCCCACCCCATTCGATCAAAGTCTCGCCGGGTAATGTCAGCGATGCAGTCGTCGATGGCAGCGACAGTCGCCACAAAGACTTCTGAGAAGTTGCCGCGGCAAAAAAGCAATGTGTCTGCTCACGGATTGCGTGCCAAAAATTATCGGCGTCGGCAACCGCTTCACCACCAAGATTTTTTTCTGCTGCACTCACCGCCGCCTGCGCACCGGACAGGCGCAGCGTCAGCATACCGTCCTGCCAGCAACTGGCGGAAATCGGCAGGGGCAAACCGCCCCATTGATTCAGGCTGCGGATCGCCTCGGCTTCGGTCATGGCAAAACGACGGCTGCTGCTGGCGACAGGGAGCGGCAAGACCTTCAATGAAACTTCGAGAATCAGGCCCAGCGTGCCGAGCGAACCGGCCAGCAAACGCGACACATCGTATCCCGCAACGTTCTTCATGACCTGGCCGCCAAAATGCAAGACATCGCCCTTGCCATCCATCAGCACCGCACCCAGCACAAAGTCGCGTAAGGCGCCAACCGCTTGCCGCGACGGCCCGGACAAGCCGCTGGCGACCGTGCCGCCAAGCGTAGCAGCACCGCCAAAATGCGGCGGCTCAAATGCCAGCATTTGATTGTGCTGCGCAAGCAGCGCCTCGACCTCAGCCAGCGGCGTGCCGCAACGCGCTGTAATTACCAGTTCGGTCGGCTCGTAATCGATGACACCGCTGTAGGCGCGCGTATCGAGCAACTCACCTTGTACTTGCTGGCCATACCAGCTCTTGCTGCCACCGCCGCGAATTTCCAGTGGCCGATGCTCTGCGCCTGCAGCGAGAATTTGCGCCCTGGCCTGCTGTTTGAATAACTCTGCGTCCATGTTTTCTTTTGTCTTTTGATTAAAAGCGCGGCAGATCTGCAAACTTCAACTGCCCGCGCTGAACGTGCATCTTGCCGTACTCGGCACAGCGTTGCAAAGTCGGAATCGCCTTATCCGGATTCAACAGGAATGCGGTATCGAAAGCGCGCTTGACGTTGAAGAACGCCTCGCGCTCCAGCGGTGAAAACTGCACGCACATCGAATTGATTTTTTCGATACCGACACCGTGCTCGCCGGTGATCGTGCCGCCGACAGCAACGCATAGTTCTAGAATCTCGGCGCCGAATTCTTCCGCACGATGAAATTCGCCCGCTACATTGGCATCGAACAAAATCAAAGGATGCAGATTGCCGTCGCCGGCATGGAATACGTTGGCGCAACGCAGGCCGTATTTTTTTTCCATCTGCTCGATCCCGAGCAATACCTGCGCCAGGTTCTTGCGTGGAATGGTGCCGTCCATGCAGTAGTAATCAGGAGAAATGCGGCCGGCGGCGGGGAAGGCATTCTTGCGGCCTGACCAGAAACGCAGGCGCTCCGCTTCCGAGGTAGATACTTCGATACGGGTGGCGCCGCTGGCATTCAGTACGTCACTCATTCGGCCGATTTCTTCTTCCACTTCTTCGATGGTGCCGTCCGATTCGCAGAGCAGGATGGCGGCGGCATCGATATCGTAACCAGCCTTGACGAAAGGTTCCACCATGCGCGAGCTGGTGCGGTCCATCATCTCCAGGCCGGCCGGAATGATGCCGGCGGCAATCACATTGGCCACCGCGTTACCGCTCTTCACGACGTCGTCGAATGACGCCATGATCACGCGCGCCGCTTGCGGCTTGGGAATCAGCTTGACCGTCACCTCGGTGACCACGCCCAGCATGCCTTCCGAGCCGACAAAGACCGCAAGCAAATCGAGACCCGGCGCATCCAGCGCACCGTTGCCGAGTTCCACCACTTCGCCGTCGATGGTAACCATCCGCACCCGCAGCACGTTGTGCACGGTCAGGCCGTATTTCAGGCAGTGCACGCCGCCGGAGTTCTCCGCCACATTGCCGCCGATGGTGCAAGCGATCTGCGATGACGGATCCGGTGCGTAGTACAAGTCGTGCGCAGCTGCCGCTTCCGAAATGGCCAGGTTGCGCACGCCCGGCTGCACCACGGCAGTCCGCGCATAGGGGTCGAGCTTAACGATGCGGGTAAATTTAGCGGTGGACAAGACCACGCCGTCAGCGATCGGCATGGCGCCGCCGGACAAGCCGGTACCGGCGCCGCGTGGCACGATAGGCACCTTGAGATCGCGGCAAGCCTTGAGGATAGCGACCACCTGCACCTCGTTCTCCGGCAGCGCGACCACCATCGGCGTCTGCCGATAGGCTGCCAGGCCGTCGCATTCGTAGGGCCGGGTATCTTCAATGTTGGATAACAGCGCATGTTCCGGCAGTAGTGCCCGTAATGCACTGACGACCTGCTGTTGACGAGCCGGGCTAAAGGCAGATTCAGCGGCGGCTGAGGCGAGCAGAGTCATGCTATTTTCCTAATTTTTCTATTAGTTGATTGGCTATCTGACTGAACGATTTCTGTTGTCGAGTATAACGATAATGTGTTTTTTACAGGATGATTTCCTGCTGAAAAGCTTGCACCGGGCAGATGAAATGTTTTCAGTTGCCAGACGCCGCCCCGCAATCCCGCTCAAATGCGGCTGAAAGTCTCTTTCATCCATTCGATAAAGGTTGTCACTTCAGGCCTCTCCTGCGGCTTTTGCTGGTAGACCAGATAATAAGCATGTGGCGGCGAGGTCAGGCTGATGTCGAACAATTGCACCACTTCTCCTTGCACAATCATCTGTTGGGCAAAATGCTTGCGGGTCAGGCCGACGCCATGGCCATGGCGCACCAGTTCCAGCAACAAACCCAGATCATCGGCGCGCAAACCGACGGAAGGCTCGGGCCAGTCCAGGCCGGCTTCCTGGAACCACGGCTGCCAGGGTTCAAGCGCGGAGCGCAACAAGCTGGCCTTGCGCAAATCGGCGGGTTTGTCGAGCGGGCCGATCTTCTTCAGATACGCTGGGCTGGCGACGGCAAAGGTCGGTTCTTCGAAGAGTTTCTCGGTAGTGGTGTTGGGGTACTTGCCGGCGCCGAAACGTACTTCGAGATCGCTCTCGGTCAAGCTCAGGTCATACAGCGGCACCGACAAGAATATCTCGACCACGATCTCCGGGTGCCGGCTGGCAAACCCGTGCAAATGCGGAATCAGCAAATGGCGTGCAAACGTCGGCGGCGCGGTGATCTTGACTCTTGGCTGCGCCTGAGCGTTACGTTGCGGCAGCGGAAATTCAGTCAGGGTGCGCAAGGCGCTGCGCACCACATCCAGATAACGGTGACCGAATTCCGACAAGGCGACAGTACGTCCTTCGCGCGAAAACAGACGCTCGCCGACGAAATCTTCCAGCAAGCGTATGCGGTGCGATAGCGCAGACGGCGTAATGCATAACTCATCCGCCGCCAGTGCGAATGAATGATGGCGTGCGGCGGCTTCAAATGCTGACAAGGCATGCACCGGCGGCAGCCGGTTGACCAAGGGAGTTTTATTCGACATGGCTGGCGGGTAAATTCAGAAAATGCAGCGGGCTCACCAACGGATTATCTTTCCCGGATTCATGATGTTCCTGGGATCGAAAGCATGCTTCAACGCGCGCATGGTGGCTATCGCTTCGACGCCATGCTCTTCAATCAGGAAATCGATCTTGTGCAATCCGACGCCATGTTCGCCGGTGCAGGTACCGTCCATGCCGATAGCACGGCTAACCATGCGCGCGTTGACACCTTCGGCGCGCGCGATGTCGGCGGCATCGTCAGGATCGACTAGCATCTGCACATGGAAATTGCCATCGCCGACGTGGCCGATAATCGAATACACCATACCGTTCGCTTCGCAATCGGCCTTGGTTTCGAGGATGCATTCCGCCAGGCGCGAGATCGGCACACAGCAATCGGTTGAAATCGCACGGCTGCCGGGACGCAATTGCAGCAAGGCGAAATAGGCGTTGTGGCGCGCGGTCCATAAGCGCGAACGGTCCTCCGGCCGCGTCGCCCATTCGAAACCGGTAGCGTGATGGTCGGCCACTACCGCCTGCACGATCTCTGCCTGTTCCTTGACGCCGTTCTCGCTGCCATGGAATTCAAACAGCAGCAGCGGTTGTTCCGGCAATGCCAGTTTCGAATGTGCATTGATGGCTTTGACGCCGTTTTCATCCAGCAGTTCTACCCGTGCCACCGGCACCCCGAGTTGTATCGTCTGGATCACGGCATTGACCGCATCGGCAATATTTTGAAACGAACATACCGCAGCCGAAATGGCTTCCGGTTGCGGATAGAGCTTGACGGTTACTTCGGTGATCACACCGAGCGTGCCTTCGCTGCCGACAAAAATGCGCGTCAGGTCGTAACCTGCCGCCGATTTCTTGGCGCGTGTGCCGGTCTTGATGATCCGGCCATCGGCAGTTACCACGGTCAGCGCCAGCGTGTTCTCGCGCATACTGCCGTAGCGCACAGCGTTGGTGCCGGAAGCACGGGTTGCCGCCATGCCGCCGATCGACGCATCGGCGCCGGGATCGATGGGGAAGAACAGGCCACTGTCCTTGATTTCGTGATTCAACTGCTTGCGGGTGACGCCGGTTTGCACCGTCGCAGTCAAGTCTTCGGCATGGATCGCCAGCAACCGGTTCATGCGCGACAGATCAATCGAAATCCCGCCCTGCAACGCCAGCACATGGCCCTCCAGCGAGGTGCCGCTGCCGAACGGGATTACCGGGATCTGGTATTCGCTGCATAGCTTGACCAGCGCCGCAACTTCTTCGGTCGATTCGACAAATACGACGGCGTCCGGCAGCATCGGGTCATACGAAGATGCATCGCGGCCATGATGCTCGCGCATCGCCACGGTGGTCGAAAAACGTTCGCCAAACAGCGCGCTGAGGGCGGCAAGCAAAGCATCCGGCAGCGGCTTTTTCAACGCCGCGAGGTCGGTTATGTGATTCATTGGAAGGTCTCCTTTTCCCATGAATTTTACTCCGCGGGACTGGTGTCTGCTGGTGTAAAGTACAAGCACTTCCATTCCACGCTAAATAAACAGAAAAAATCAGAAAACCATGGGTAATCGACTCTCAAAGATCGCCACGCGCACCGGCGATAACGGC
Source organism: Collimonas sp. OK607 (assembly GCF_900111995.1). GTDB lineage: Bacteria > Pseudomonadota > Gammaproteobacteria > Burkholderiales > Burkholderiaceae_D > Collimonas. The sequence goes on along the minus strand of NZ_FOKF01000003.1, from coordinate 32,586 downwards.
AGTACTGGCCTCGGCGACGGCAGCCGCGTTGACAAGGACAGCTTGAGGATCCAGGCTATCGGCGATATTGACGAGCTTAATTCGCAGCTTGGGCTTTTGTTATGCGACAAACTGGATTCCGCACTGCGCGAAACATTGCTGTCAATACAACATGATTTATTCGATCTCGGCGGTGAACTGTGCATTCCCGGCTATACCTTGATCACCGACGCACAGGTGGCGCGACTCGATCGCCTGCTGGAAAAATACAATGCCGACTTGCCGCCCCTGAAGGATTTCATCCTGCCCGGCGGCAGCCACGCCGCGGCGCTGGCGCACGTCTGCCGTACCGTGTGCCGGCGTGCAGAACGCAGCATAGTCGGTTTAGGCAAGAGCGAAACGGTAAGTGAAGCGTTGCGGCAGTATGTGAACCGCTTGTCGGATTTGCTGTTCGTGTTGTCACGCGTGCTGAACCGGGCAGATGGTGGCAGCGATGTGCTGTGGCAGAAGGATCGAATGCGGGATGCTTAAAACAAAACAGGCCGGATGATGCGACATCATCCGGCCTGTTTTTTTGGGGCTGCTTGATATTACTTACACCGCTTATCGTGTTCGATCAACGCGTAGGCCGAGTGATTGTGGATCGACTCGAAGTTTTCCGCTTCCAGCACATAGGCCAGCACGCGCGGTTCGTTGTTCAAGGCCACCGCCACGTCGCGTACCAGGTCTTCAACAAACTTCGGATTTTCGTAAGCACGTTCGGTGACGTATTTTTCATCCGGACGTTTCAGCAAACCGAACAATTCGCACGATGCCTGCGCTTCGATACGGGCAATCAATTCATCCACCAGGATTTCGCCGTCCAACACCGCATTGACGGTAATGTGCGAGCGCTGGTTGTGCGCGCCGTAGGCTGAAATCTGCTTCGAGCAAGGGCACAGGCTGGTCACCGGCACCAGGACTTTCAAGGTCACTTCGAGCACGCCATGATTTATCTCGCCGGTCAGGCCCACTTCGTAATCCATCAAGCTTTGCACACCTGAAACCGGCGCCGTCTTGTTGATGAAATACGGGAAAGTCAGTTCGATGCGGCCGCGCTCGGCGTCCAGCAGGCTGACCATCTTGCGCATCAGATCGCCGAACGAGGTGACGTCGAGCGGTCCGTCCAGTCCTTCCAGCAGCGCGATGAAGCGCGACATGTGGGTGCCCTTCTGCTGTTCCGGCAGATGCACATACATGTTCCAGCTGCCGATGGTCGGCTGCGCGCCGGACCCGGTACGCACCGTAACCGGATAACGTACGCCTTTCACACCCACGCGCTGAATCGCCAGATGGCGGGTGTCGACAGTGCTTTGCACGTCTGGGATAGTCAGATTGGGGTCACGCGTGTTCATTGATATTTACCTTTGAATGAACGTAGGGTGGGCACAATGTGCCCACGCGGATGCCGATTGCGCTACTACCGCGTGGGCATACATGCCCACCCTACTGTATTAATTTTTACTCTGTTAATTTTGATTGACGACCAGACGTGGCTGATCTTTGCCGAAACGTTGACGTATCGATGCTGCGATACCTTCCGGATTCAAGCCGCATTGCGCCAACAACAGGGCGACGTCGCCATGGTCGATAAATTGGTCCGGCAGACCCAGATTCAAGAGCGGCTTGACGCATCCTGCCGCAGCCAGCGCTTCCGCTACTGCAGAGCCCGCGCCGCCCATGATGGAACCTTCTTCCACGGTGACCAGCGCATCGTGGGTTTTTGCCAGCTCCAGCACCAGCTCCGCATCCAGCGGTTTGATGAAACGCATATTGACCACAGTGGCATCCAGCAACTCACCGGCGGCGACGCTTGGCGCCAGCATCGAACCGAATGCGAGGATCGCCACGCTCTTGCCCTGACGCTTGATTTCACCTTTACCCAACGGCAAAGTAGTCAACTCCGGCGTTATCGCCGCGCCAATGCCGGCGCCGCGCGGATAACGCACAGCCGCCGGGCCGTTATAGTGATACGCGGTGGACAGCATCTGGCGACATTCGTTTTCGTCCGAAGCTGCCATCACTACCATGTTGGGAATACAGCGCAGGTACGCCATATCGTAATTGCCGGCGTGGGTCGCGCCATCGGCGCCGACCAGGCCGGAACGATCGAGCGCGAAGGTCACGTCCAGGTTTTGCAAAGCCACGTCATGGATCAATTGATCGTAGGCGCGTTGCAGGAAAGTCGAATAGATCGCCACTACCGGCTTCAAGCCTTCACAGGCGAGGCCGGCGGCAAAAGTGACCGCATGCTGCTCGGCGATGCCGACATCGTAGAAACGTTGCGGAAAACGCTTGGCGAAAGTATCCAGGCCGGACCCGCCCGACATGGCCGGGGTGATGCCGATCAGCTTGTCGTCTTGCGCTGCCATGTCGCACAGCCAGTCGCCGAAAACCTGTGTGTAGGTCATCTTGCTAACCGCAGCCGGTTTGATGCCTTCAGCCGGATTGAACTTGCCCGGGCCGTGATACAGCACCGGGTCGGCCTCCGCCAGCTTGTAACCCTGGCCCTTCTTGGTCACCACGTGCAGGAACTGCGGGCCCTTCAGGTGCTTCAGGTTTTGCAAGGTTGGAATCAGCGATTCCAGGTCGTGACCGTCGATCGGGCCGATATAGTTGAAACCGAATTCTTCAAACATGGTGGCCGGCACCACCATGCCTTTGGCATGTTCTTCAAGACGCTTGGCCAGTTGCCGCATCGGCGCCGGCAGGATCGACTTGCCGACATTCTTGGCTTGCGCATAGAACTGGCCCGACATCAGCCGCGCCAGATAGCGGTTCAAGGCGCCTACCGGCGGCGAGATCGACATGTCGTTGTCGTTCAGGATCACCAGCATGTTGATGTCGTCATAGACACCGGCGTTATTCATCGCTTCGAATACCATGCCGGCAGTCATGGCGCCATCGCCGATCACGGCAATCGCGTGGCGATCGGTCTCGCCTTTGGTCTTGGCGGCCAACGCCATCCCCAGCGCGGCCGAAATCGAGGTCGACGAATGGGCGGTACCGAAGGTGTCGTACTCGCTTTCGCAACGGCGCGGGAAGCCCGAGATGCCGTTAAGCTGGCGCAGCGTGTTCATGCGCTCGCGGCGGCCGGTGAGTATTTTGTGCGGATAAGTTTGATGACCGACGTCCCAGACGATCCGGTCCTCTGGCGTATTGAAGACGTAATGCAGGGCGATCGTCAATTCGACCGTGCCCAGGTTGGACGACAGATGGCCGCCGGTCTGCGCCACCGATTCGATGACGAATTCGCGCAGTTCATCGGCCAGCGGCTTGAGCTGCGCCCGCGTCAACTTGCGCAGATCTGCCGGGCTGTCGATTGTGTTGAGTATTTCCATATGCGCTAAACCCTAAGCTTTCCGTTGCACGATCAAATCCGCCAGCTCGCGCAGGCGACGTGCCTTATCCCCAAAGATCGCAAGCGCCTGATGGGCGTCGTTGCGTAATTTTTCTGCCAAAGCCTGCGATTCGGACAAACCCAGAATCGAGACATAAGTCGGCTTGTTGTCTGCGGCATCCTTGCCGGCGGTTTTACCCAGCGTGGCGGAATCGGCTGTCGCATCCAGAATATCGTCGACCACCTGGAACGCCAGGCCTATCGCTGTGCCGTAGGCTTCCAGCGCCTGGATTTCATTCTGCGCCAGAGCCTTGCCGCCCCATGCGCCCAGCAATACCGAAGCGCGCAGCAAGGCGCCGGTTTTCAACTTGTGCATCTGCTCCAGCTCAGCCAGCGACAGACTCAGGCCGACGCTCGCCAGGTCGATTGCCTGACCGCCGCACATGCCGAGCGAACCGGAAGCCTGGGCCAGCAAGCGCAGCATGACGATCTGGCGCGCCGGGTCCAATCCGGCGGCATCAATCTCAGCCAGCACTACGAAAGCCTGTGCCTGCAAGGCATCGCCCACCAGCAACGCGGTCGCTTCATCGTATTTCACATGCACGGTCGGTTTGCCGCGGCGCAGGGCATCGTCATCCATGCACGGCATATCGTCATGCACCAGGGAATACGCATGAATCATTTCGACTGCCGCAGCGGCGCGTTGCGCCACGGCGGCCGGCGTTGAAAACAATTCCCCTGCGGCAAACACCAGCAAGGGCCGGACCCGCTTGCCGCCATCCAGCACAGCATAACGCATGGCCTGGTGGAGCTTGACCGGAGTGCTGGCTTCCGACGGCAGGAACTGACCGAGGGCAGTTTCCATGTCGGCCTGTACCTGGCGCATCCAAGAAGTGAAATCGGACGCCGGTTGATCAATCAGGCTAGACAGTTGTACGGCAGCAGTCATTCTTCAGCTCCGCCGCTATGATCATTAAGCGCTTCACCGGCAAAGGGCTTGAGCATGTCGCCTTCCAGCACTTTGACCTGGCTGTCGACTTTTTCGAGTTGCAACGCGCAAAACTTGACCAGCTCCGAACCGCGTTTATAGGCGGCAACGGATGCTTCCAGCGGCAACTCGCCAGCCTCCATTTGGGCTACCAGCTGCTCCAGCTCGGTCATTGCTTGTTCAAACGAGGCAGGGCTGCTGGCGGAAATCGGATTTTTTGGCATAGTGGCCATATTGGCTATAAATAGTTTAGTCCGCTATTTTAGAGCAAACATCCATAACTCGTTGTATTTAGAGGAGTTGATTTAGAAAATAGGGCTGGATAACTAGCGTAAAGCAGCCCAATTTCAGCTTTTTATGGGATAATCCTCGGTTCTGTCCAAAATTTCCGTTTCATATTATTTGAACACAGGTTTTTGCGGATTCTTTCTCTCTTAGGTTGATACAACACATTTGGGGGTGGAGGGATGTCCGATCTGGCTTCTATTTCCAAGCTCGCGCGCTCCAATGCGCAACTTCCGGTCAACGTCTACTTTGACGAAGCGCTGTTAAAGCGTGAAATCCAGCAACTCTTTCAGAATGGCCCGCGTTACGTCGGCCATGAGCTGATGGTGCCCAACGTCGGCGATTACGCCACGCTGGCTTCTGAAAACGAAGGCCGTATGCTGGTGCGCAATCCTCAGGGGATTGAGCTGATTTCCAACGTCTGTCGCCATCGTCAGGCAAAAATGCTCGATGGCCACGGCAATGCGCGCAATATCGTCTGCCCGCTGCATCGCTGGACTTACGACCTCAAGGGCGAACTGATTGGCGCACCGCACTTCGGTGAAACGCCATGCATGAACTTGTCCAAAACACCGCTGCAAAACTGGAACGGCTTGCTATTCGAGCACAATGCCTTCCACGTCGGTGAAAAACTGGCGGAGCTCGGTGTCGCCAAGGATCTCGATTTCAGCGGCTACCTGTTCGACCACGTCGAAGTCCACGAGTGCGACTACAACTGGAAAACCTTTATCGAGGTCTACCTGGAGGATTACCACGTCGAGCCGTTTCATCCCGGCCTGGGCAGTTTTGTCAGCTGCGATGACCTGGAATGGCAATTTGGCAAGGATTACAGTGTCCAAACCGTCGGCGTCAACCACGGACTGGCGAAATCCGGCTCGCCTGCCTACAAAAAATGGCAGGAACAGGTTCTCAAGTTCAGCAATGGCGAACCGCCGAAGTTCGGCGCAATCTGGCTGACCTTATATCCCAACATCATGGTGGAGTGGTATCCCCATGTGCTGGTGGTGTCGACGCTATGGCCGCGCGGCCCGCAAAAAACCACCAATGTGGTCGAGTTTTATTACCCAGAGGAAATTGCGCTGTTTGAACGCGAAATGGTCGAAGCGGAACGTGCCGCTTACATGGAAACCTGCGTGGAAGATGACGAAATCGCATTGCGCATGGATGCCGGACGACGCATCTTGATGGAGCGCGGCGTCAGCGAGGTCGGCCCGTACCAGTCGCCGATGGAAGACGGCATGCAGCATTTCCACGAGTGGTACCGGAGTCAGAACGGCTTGACCTGAGTGGCTTGACCCGGTCGGATCCTCCGGAGAGTCCTTCGGAGAGTCCTGCATCCGACAACAAGGGCCGGAGTTTGCGTAAATGCGCAAACTCCGGCCCTTTGTCATTATTTAGTGCAATAAGAGCATGCACTGTCGCCGGAATCAGTCAAAATAGCAGCAACGCTCCTTTCGCTTCCGTCGCCCGCCCCATGCAATCACTCTGGATGTTGTTCGCTAGCCTCATGTTTTCGATCATGGGAGTCTGCGTCAAGCTTGCTTCCGATCATTACTCCATCGCTGAAATCGTGCTGAGCCGCGGCTTGATCGGCATGCTATTCATCATCGTACTGATTCTGCTGAAAGGCGGCACCTTGAAGACGCCCATACCGCGTCAGCATGTGTGGCGCGGCGTAATCGGCGTGATTTCCTTGTCGATGTGGTTCTATTCCTTCAGCCTGCTGCCGGTCGCTACCGCCACTACCCTCAATTACACCTCCTCGATATGGCTGGCCGCGATCTTGTTTGGCAGCGCGTGGTGGCGCGGCAACACGCGCTTTGATTGGGGTATGGCAGCCACCATCGTGATCAGCTTCATCGGCGTGATGCTGTTGATGAAACCGTCGCTCGATACCAATCAGACACTGGGCGGCATGATCGCCCTGGCATCCGGCCTGATCGCGGCCGTGGCGTACCTGCAGGTACGCCATCTGGGCACGCTGGGCGAACCGGAATATCGCGTGGTCTTTTATTTTTCGATGACCAGCACTATCGCCGGCCTGGCTGGAAGCACCTTGCTGCCCGGCGGCGGCGTCCCGTTCTGGCATGCACATAATATGCAAGGCGTGGCCTTATTGATTACACTGAGTCTATCGGCCACTGTCGCCCAGATGGCCATGACGCGCGCCTACCGTCTCGGCAATCCGCTGCTGACAGCAAACCTGCAATACACGGGCATCGTCTTTTCCAGCATCTGGGGCATTCTGATCTGGCACGACCAGCTTGGCTGGCGTGGCTGGCTTGGTACCGCGGTAATCCTTATCGGCGGTTTGCTGGCAACGTTTTATAATCAGAAGAAGGCGCGCCCACTCAAGCCGTTACATTCGGCGTTACATTCGGAAAATCCGCTGGATAACAAAATTAACCAGACTACCGAAACTCGCAGCTTGTGAGGTTGCCTCGCATCACCTGATACACACTTAGATAGAAGGACTGCCATGTCTCACGCCCATCCTTATACGACGCTGATTTCTGCCTCTAACTTGTTGCAGAATGCGCAAAATCCCAACTGGGTCATTGTCGACTGCCGCCACGATTTGACGGATGCCGCGGCCGGCAGGACGGCTTACGATGCCGGCCACATTCCTGAAGCCCGCTTCGCCAATCTGGACCGCGATCTTTCCGGCGCCAAACAAGCGGCCGACGGCAGCTTCAAAGGCCGCCATCCCCTGCCGGAAAAAGATGCGTTGCTCGCCACGCTGCGGGCATGGGGCATCAATGACGACACTCAGGTCGTCGCGTACGACGCCCAAGGTGGCATGTATGCTGCCCGCCTGTGGTGGCTGTTACGTTCCATCGGTCATAACTCGGTGGTAGTGCTGGACGGCGGACTGGCCGCCTGGCAAGCTGCAGGCGGAGGCTTATCGACTGCGGAGCCGGTACCGGCTAGCGGCAACATCAGCACCAAGCCGCCGCTGACCAACAGCGTCACCGCCCACGACGTGCTGGTCAACCTGACCAACCAGAGGCGCACCATCGTCGATGCGCGCGCACCAGATCGCTTCCGCGGGGAAAATGAAACGATAGACCCGGTCGGCGGCCATATTCCCGGCGCCAAGAATCGTTTCTTCAAGGACAATCTGCAGGCCGATGGCCGTTTCAAGCCGGGGCATCAGTTGCATGAGGAATTCGGCGCATTGATCAGTGAACCCAAGACGGCCGTGATGCAGTGCGGTTCAGGCGTCACTGCCTGCCATAATTTGCTGGCGCTGGAAATCGCCGGTTTGCACGGCGCGGCCTTGTATCCGGGATCGTGGAGCGAGTGGTGTTCTGATTCGACACGCCCGATGGCCAAGGGCGTTTAAGCCGTACGTAGGGTGGGCAAGTTTTTTTGCCCACGCGTTACCGGCACAATTGCGATAAATCGGAGTCCGCGTGGGCACAAATGCGTGCCCACCCTACTGTTTAATGATGATGGGCGTGACGGGTCAGGAATAGAACGATAGCTACGCCGGCGCCGATCAACAGGATCTGCGGAATCGTTTCACGCAGTGTGGCCCGGCGCTGCATTTGCGGCATCAAATCGCTGACGGCGATATAGATAAATCCCGAAGAAGCAAATACCAGCACGTAAGGAATCCATTCCATGCCGCGCTCGAGGGTAAAGTAACCCAGTAAACCGCCAAGTACCGCCATCAGGCTGCAGATCAGGTTATACACATAAGCTCGGGTCCGCGAAAAGCCGGCGTTGAGCAACACGATGAAATCGCCGATTTCTTGCGGAATCTCATGCACGATGATGGCCAGCCCGGTGATCAGGCCGAGATGCGGATCTGCCAGGAAAGCGGCGGCAATCAAGATACCGTCGGTAAAGTTGTGCAAGCCATCACCAACCAGGATCATCCAGCCGGCTTTGCCCGCCTCTTTCTTGTCATGCCCGTGATGATGCCCGTGGCCGTCATCTTCGTGATGATGGGAATGGCGCAGGATGGCGAATTTTTCCAGCACGAAGAATGCCAGCAGCCCGCCTAGCAACACGGCAAACAGCGTGTGGCTATCGGCCTGCGATTCGAAAGCTTCCGGCAGCGCGTGCAGCAAGGAAGTCGCCAGCATGATGCCGACCGACAGGCTGACCATGCGCTCGACCACCTTCGACAGCAGCGCGAACGAAAAAATAGCCGCGGCGGTTATGCTGAAAAGCCCGGCGATCGTGGTCGCCAGGAGAATTGAAACGAGTGTGGAATTAATTTTTGGCTCCGGCAATCAGAGGTTAAATGCAACATGGTTGCAAATTAGAACACAGCCGCTGCATTTCAGCAAATTTAACTGTTAGTTACTCTTAATTGCCAGGCCTCGACGCCTAAATCGGATTCAACTCACCCCGTGCGCTTTAAACCAGGCCAGGGTACGTTTCCAACCGTCCTTGGCATCCGCTTCCACATAACTAGGGCGATAATCGGCATTAAACGCATGGCCGGAGTTCGGATACACCACGATTTCGGATTTGCTGCTGCCTTTGGCGAGCGCCGCTTTCATCTGCGCCACGTGATCCTGGGTAATACCTTGGTCCTTGGCCCCATACAAACCCAGCACCGGCACTTTCAAGGTCGACGCAATGTCGACCGGCTGCTTCGGCATCAGCTCGCTCTTGTCGCCCACCAGGCTGCCATACCAGGCAGCAGCAGCCTTCACCTTGGGATTATGGCTGGCGTACAGCCAGGTAATGCGCCCTCCCCAGCAGAAGCCGGTAATCGCCAGCTTGTCGACATTGCCGCCGTTTGCCTTGGCCCAGGCGACGCAGGCATCGAGATCGCCCAGCACCTGGTCATCCGGCACTTTTGAAATCACGTTCTTGTACAACTCCGGAATCGATGCGAAAGCCGCCGGATTACCTTCGCGAATGAACAGGTCCGGCGCAATCGCCAGATAGCCGAGCTTGGCGAAGCGCCGCGTGATATCGGCGATGTGTTCGTGCACCCCGAAGATTTCCGACACCACCAGCACCACCGGCAAATTGGTTTTACCTTCGGGCTGGGAACGGTAGATCGGCACACTCAAGCCATTCGCCTGGACTTCCAACGGGCCGGCGGTGAGGCCGAAGGTATCGGTAGTGATCACGGTCTGCGCCATGACCGGCATCACTGCGGCGGCAAACCCGGTGCCCAGGGCTGCCTTCAAAAAGGTACGGCGGTCAACATCATCTGACAAACTGGTTTTTCCCACCAGGCTATCGAAATCCTGTTTCAAATTCGACATTAAAGTTTTCCTCCAAGGTTGATCTTCAACTATCTATTTGCATTGACCGGCACCAACCAGCCACCGTTAAATTCCATGCGGCCAATACACTCAATGCGCCTCGTCCCAATTCTTGCCCACTCCGACTTCGGCAATCAGCGGCACGTTTAGTTCAGCCACGCCTGCCATCAGCTGCGGCAGTTTTTCCCGCACCAGCGCCAGTTCGTCTTGCGGCACTTCCAGCACAAGTTCATCGTGCACCTGCATCACCATCTTGGATTTTAACTTTTCTGTTTCAATCCAGTTTTGCACGGCGATCATCGATAACTTGATCAAGTCGGCGGCAGTACCCTGCATCGGCGCATTGATCGCCGCCCGCTCTGCACCCTGGCGGCGCTGACCATTGGGCGAATTGATTTCCGGCAGCCACAAACGGCGCCCGAACACGGTCTCGACGTAACCTTGCGCCTTGGCTTGTACCCGCGTCATGTCCATGAACTGCTTGACGCCGGCAAAGCGCATGAAATATTTTTCAATATACATTTGGGCGGCGGCGCGCTCGATGCCGAGGTTGCCGGCCAGGCCGAACGCGCTCATCCCATAAATCAGGCCGAAGTTGATCACCTTGGCATAACGGCGCTGCTCGCTGGTGACCTCCGCTGCCGTGGTGCCGAAAATTTCGGCTGCAGTGGCACGGTGGATATCCACGCCTTCGGCAAATGCACGCAGCATGTTTTCATCGCCAGAGATGTGGGCCATGATGCGCAATTCGATTTGCGAATAGTCGGCTGAAACAATCACGCTGTCTTCAGGTGCTACAAACGCTTCGCGGATACGCCGCCCTTCGGCAGTGCGAATCGGAATATTTTGCAAGTTCGGATCGTTCGACGCCAGCCGTCCGGTAACGGCGACCGCCTGCGCATAATTGGTATGCACACGACCGGTTTCCGCATTGACCATCTTCGGCAGTTTGTCGGTGTAGGTCGATTTCAGTTTGGACAGGCTGCGGTAATCGAGCAGCACCTTCGGCAGAGGATAATCTTCTGCCAGTTTCTGCAGCACTTCTTCATCCGTCGACGGCGATCCGGATGGCGTTTTCTTGACCACCGGCAGCTTAAGTTTCTCGAACAGGATTTCACCCAGTTGCTTAGGTGAGCTCAGGTTGAAAGGCTGGCCAGCCAGTTCATAGGCTTGCTGTTCTATTTCCAGCATGCGCTTGCCCAATTCATTCGATTGGGTAGCCAGACGGCTGGCATCGATCAACACGCCATTGCGTTCGATCTTTTGCAGCACAACCGAAGTCGGTACTTCGATTTTTTCGTAGATGAATCTGAGCTTGGCGTCGTCGGCAATATGCGGCCACATGGTCAGATGCAATTGCAAGGTGATGTCCGCGTCCTCGGCTGCATATTCGGTAGCGCGGCCGATTTCAACTTCGTCGAAACCGATCTGCGAAGCCCCTTTACCGCACACCTCCTGGAATGTGATGGTCTGGTGATTCAGGTGACGCATGGCCAGGCTGTCCATATCATGGCTGCGATGCGATTCGAACACATAAGATTCGAGCAAGGTGTCATGCACGATGCCACGCAGGCTGACGCCCTGATTGGCAAATATGTGGCTGTCGTATTTCAGATTCTGGCCGACCTTGGGCTTGCTGTCGTCCTCAAGCCAACTCCTCATCTTTTGCAGCACCAGTTCGCGCGATAATTGCGCGGGTACATCCTGGTAACGATGTGCGACCGGAATATAGGCGGCAACGCCGACCTCGCAACACAGCGATATCCCGACCAGCTGAGCCGTCATCGGATCAAGCGAGGTAGTCTCGGTGTCGACTGCAGTCAATGTCGCCTTGTCGATACGTTGCAGCCACACGTCCAGCTGAGCTTCGGTCAGCACGGTTTCATAATGCCGTTCTACCGCAGCAAACAGGCTGCTCTGAGCCGGCTCGCCGGTGCCGGGTTTGTGATCGGCGACACTCTCTGCCGAGGCGATTTTACCTGCGCCGGCTTTCCCTGCACTATCCGCTGCACTGGCAGCGTTACCGGCACCGCTCAGATCGCGCAACCAGGTCTTGAAGTTATAGCGTGTGTACAGATCGATCAGCGTCTCGTTGTCTTGCTCCGGCGGCCTCAGGGATTCTGGGAACGCCCCCATGTGTGCGCTCAGATCGCAATCGGTCTTTACCGTCACCAGCTCCTTGGCCTTGGGCAGCCAGTCCAGCACCGCCCGCAGGTTCTCGCCGACGGCTCCCCCGATATTGGCAGCGTTGGCCATCACCTGGTCGACCGTGTCATATTGCGCCAGCCATTTAACCGCAGTCTTCGGCCCGACTTTGGAGACACCGGGGATGTTGTCGACGGTGTCGCCGATCAATGTCAGGTAATCGACGATGCGCTCCGGCGGCACGCCGAATTTAGCGATCACGCCGGCAGGATCCAGTGTCTCGTTGCTCATGGTGTTGATCAACGTCACGTGTTCGTTGACCAGTTGCGCCAGATCTTTATCGCCGGTCGAGACCACGGCTTGCATGCCATGGCGCACCGCTTCCACTGTGAGCGTGCCGATCACATCGTCGGCTTCCACTCCCTCAACCATCAGGATCGGCCAGCCCATGGCGCGCACGGCGGCGTGAATTGGCGTAATCTGTTTAACCAGGTCTTCCGGCATCGATGCCCGGGTGGCCTTATAGTCGGCGTACATGTCGTCGCGAAAAGTTTTACCTTTTGCATCGAACACGCAGGCAAGGTAAGCTGCAGGGTAATCGGTACGCAAACGGCGTAACATATTTATGATTCCATACATCGCGCCGGTCGGCTCATTGGCAGCATTGCGCATGTCAGGCAATGCATGAAAGGCGCGATAGAGATAACTGGAACCATCAACTAACAGCAGGGTTTTTTGCATATGGAATTGAACGGAAAAAATGTGCCGCGTTTGCGGCAAGTGACGGACGTCGAACGCGCAACTTCCAAGAAGGCACGCGAATCGTGGCATATGTTCACGATTATGGCAGAATTTATCGAGTCGACCGAACGCCTTTCCGAGTTGCATCCCGCAGTATCGATCTTCGGCTCGGCGCGGATCAAGCCAGACAATCCTTATTACCCCTTGTGCATGGATATTGCACGACGCTTTTCCGACGAAGGTTTTGCGGTGATTTCTGGCGGCGGCCCGGGCTTGATGGAAGCTGCCAACAAAGGCGCTTTCGAAGGTAAATCACCTTCGGTCGGCTTGAATATCGAATTGCCGCATGAACAAAGCGGGAATAAATGGCAGGATATCTCGCTCAGTTTCCGGCATTTCTTTGCCCGCAAGGTTGCCTTCGTACGCTACGCCGATGCCTATATCGTGCTGCCTGGCGGTTTTGGCACACTGGATGAGCTGACCGAGGTATTGACGCTGATCCAGACCGGCAAGTGCCGCCATATCCCTATCATCCTGGTCGGCAGCAGTTTCTGGAGCGGCTTGCTGGACTGGTTCCGCACCCAGCTGGTAACCGACGGCATGATCGCAGCCAAGGACATGGACCTGATCCAGGTGCTGGATGATCCGGCCGAGATTCTCGCTGCCGTGGTGGAATTCTACGAGGCGGGTGAAACCGTCATGGCGGAATCGGACCGTCACGCGAGCGTGTTGTTGTAGTACAGCAAAACAGCGTCGTCAAACAGATTACCGGCGTCCTTATCGCCTATCGGGGCCGGTGGTTTGTTACAATGAAGACTTCCATCTTGCTTTACTCAAGGTAGCCAAATTCTCATGAATAAATCTAAAGTCTGGCAGTTGTTGACTGTATGTGTTGCCTCATTGGCAACGCCTCTGCTTGTTGCTGCACAACAAACAAGTCAGCCGCCCAAGACCGTCGCTCCGCCGCCGCCCGAGCTGCAAAAGCTTGAAGAAGGCGAAGCGCCGTCCGTCACCGTGCGCAAGCCGGGTGAAGCGCCAGGCGACATCACGCAAAAGACGGAGCAAGGCCGGGTTACCGAGATCAAGGTCAATAGCGGCAACAGTACGTATTACGTGAAGCCGCAGTCGACGGCGGGCACTTTGCAGCCGGGCGATGGGCCTGTACGCGGCGCGCAATGGCAGATCAAGGAATTCGATATGGGCCACAAGCAACGCAAGGAAGGCGAGGCGGCACAGGCTGACGCTGACGCAGGCTTGCCGCCGCCGGCCGTGGCGACACCCAAGAACTAATTAAGCAAAAGCAACCGTAGCCACGCGGCGCAAGCGGTAACCACCGCCTTTGCGCCGCGTATTTATTCCGACATTATCCCGACATGGCATTGCCCTTGTCCCTTCTACGATCTCCGATTTTTCCCATGGCAGTATTTACCCCCGTCACGCTAGACGATCTCACACAGTGGATCCCTCCCTTTTCCTTAGGCAAGGCACTGGCAATCAGGGGGATTTCCTCCGGAATCGAAAACAGTAATTTTTTCATCAATACCGAGCGCGGAGAATATGTGCTGACGGTGTTTGAAAAGCTGAGTTTCGAACAATTGCCGTTTTACCTGGAATTGATGCGTCATCTGGCGCAGCGTGGCGTACTGGTGCCCGAACCTATCGCCAACCAGCAAGGCCAGATCCTTAATCCCCTGCACGGCAAGCCGGCTGCCATCGTCACCAAGCTGGAGGGCGATTGCCAACTGGCTCCGGCAGCGGTACATTGCGCTGAAGTGGGCGCAATGCTGGCAAAAATGCATCTGGCGGCACAAGACTTTCCAATTCGCCAACCCAATTTGCGCGGTCTGCCCTGGTGGCGCGAAACCACTCCGGTGGTATTGCCGTACCTGCCAGAAGACGGGCAACAGCTGTTGCGCAGCGAGATGGCGTTCCAGGAGACATTCGCCGCCTCGGAGACTTATCGCCAGTTACCGAACGGCCCGGTCCACGCCGACCTGTTCCGCAACAATGTAATGTTCGACGGCGACCGGCTGACAGGTTTTTTTGATTTCTACTTCGCCGGTTGCGATACCTGGCTGTTTGACCTGGCAGTGACGGTGAATGACTGGTGCATCAACCTGGCTGACGGCCAGCTTGACGTTATCAGGGTGAGAGCGATGCTGGATGCATACCATGCGGTGCGGCCGTTCAGCGCTGCAGAGCAAGACGCCTGGCAAGCAGCATTACGCGCAGGTGCGCTGCGTTTCTGGTTGTCACGACTCTACGATTTTTATTTACCGCGCGAGGCAGAAATGTTGACGCCGCACGATCCGACTCACTTCGAACGGATTTTGCGACAACGTGTGTCTCATCCGGCCCCGGCGCTGTATTAAGTGGAAATCTTAAACGAAATTCTTGATTGAAATAATGGAAAAATTGCCTGCAAAAACCGGATGGATATGGATAAAGGAAGGGTTTGCGCTGTTCCGCAAACAACCGGCCGAAATCTCCACGCTATTCCTGGCCTATATGTTCTTGATGCTGGCGCTCAATATCGTCCCGCTGTTGGGGCAGGTGCTGCCGCTGGTTCTGGTCCCGGTATTTGCCATGTCCTTCATGCAGGCTTGCGTGAATATCGAACAAGGCAAACGCGTCTATCCCAATCTGTTGCTGATCGGCTTTCGCTCACCGGCCTTGAAGAACCTGCTGACACTGGGCGCCCTCTACCTGGTGGCGGCGGTCATCGCGCTTGCCGCCTCGACCCTGATTGACGGCGGCGTGTTCTGGACCGCGGTAACCGGCCAGGCCGCGCTCGACGCCAAAGATATCCAACAGTCCAACATGTCGCTGGCGATGCTTTTTTCTGCCGCGGTCTACGTCCCGGCGGCAATGGCATTCTGGTATGCGGCGCCGCTCATCATGTGGCAAAAAATGGGAGTAATGAAAGCCGTTTTCTACAGCTTCTTCGCGGTATCGCGCGAGATGAAAGCCTTTACCGTCTACGGGCTGGCGTGGGCCGCCATCGGCGTTGTGCTGCCGGCGATCATCAGCGTATTGATTGCAGTACTGGTCGGTAACCAGGCTGTCACGCTCATGATCCTGTTACCGCTATCGATTGCGCTGACAGTGGTGATGTATTGCTCTTTCTACCCGACGTATACCCACATCTTCGGCAAGCCGGGAGCCGACTTGCCGCCGCAAGAAGCGCAGGAAACACCTACGCAAGAGTAAACGTAGCGTGGGCACATTGTGCCCACGCTGAATTCCCTCACGTATATGTCCGTTTCGGTGCCGCGTGTGTCCGCGCTCCGGTTATCACGGTCACGCGTGGGCACAATGTGCCCACCCTACGCGACCTTCTCCAGCTTCGCCACACTCAGATCCAGCAGCTTCATGCCGTGCTTGCCGAAATTGATATGGGCGCGGGCGTTGCCGCCGCTGCCTTCGATATTGACGATCACGCCTTCACCGAATTTCAGGTGTTCCACATTTTCACCTATGCGCCAGCCGATATCGCGCTTGCCGAAATTCTTGGCGATGCTGTTGGCAGCCTTCTCGGGCGCCTCATCCCACGCCGATTTCGAATTCGCGAACCAGCTATGCTGCTGCACTTTCGGCGACAGCCATTTCAAGGCATCTTCCGGCAGCTCGTCGAAAAAGCGCGAACGCATGTTGTAACGGGTCTGGCCGTGCAGCATCCGGGTTTGTGAAAAACTCATGTAAAGACGCTTCTTGGCGCGCGTGATGGCGACGTACATCAGACGTCGTTCTTCTTCTACGCCGGCATCTTCTTTCTGCGAATTCTCGTGCGGGAACAAACCCTCTTCCAGGCCGGTGATGAACACCGCATCAAACTCCAGGCCTTTGGCTGAGTGCACGGTCATCAGTTGCAAGGCGTCCTCGCCTGCTTGAGCCTGATTGTTTCCAGCCTCCAGCGACGCATGCGAGAGGAATGCCGACAACGGCGACATCACCGCCGCCAACGGTGCGTCAGCATCGAAAATTTCAATACCGTCGGCCGTCGTGATGGCAGCACCTGACACCGCCTGAGCCTTGGGGCCGAGCAGAGCCGGCGCATCGGCGCCAAATCCTTCTTCCGAAACAAACAAGGCGGCAGCATTGACCAGCTGCTCCAGATTCTCGATACGATCCGCGCCTTCCCGTTCATTGCGGTAGTGCTGCATCAACCCGCTCATGTCGAGCACGATCTGCACCATTTCCGGCAACGGCAGATGCTGGGTTTCAAAGCGCCCGCCTTCGATCAGCTTGAGGAATGATCCGAGGGTAGCACCAGCCTTGCCGGCAACATACGGTACCGCTGCGTAGAGGGAGATACCATATTGTTTGGCAGCGTCCTGCAGTTGTTCCAGGGAGCGCGCGCCAATCCCCCGTGCGGGGAAATTCACCACACGCAAGAACGCCGAATCATTATGCGGATTATCCATCAGCTGCAAATAGGCGACCGCATGCTTGACTTCAGCACGTTCGAAATAACGCTGGCCGCCGTAGACGCGATATGGAATACCGGACGCCACCAACGCATGTTCAATCACCCGCGACTGCGCATTGGAGCGGTACAGCACGGCGATTTCGCTGCGCGTGGCGCCTTCATTGATCAGGCTCTTGGTTTCTTCGATAATCCACTGCGCTTCCTGTAAATC
This sequence comes from Collimonas sp. OK607, assembly GCF_900111995.1. Taxonomy (GTDB): domain Bacteria; phylum Pseudomonadota; class Gammaproteobacteria; order Burkholderiales; family Burkholderiaceae_D; genus Collimonas. The sequence continues at coordinate 15,192 of NZ_FOKF01000003.1, read as the reverse complement.
GCTGGTCGATTCGTAGATTCGAACGGGCTCGCCATGACCGGCATCGGTGCGCAGATTCTTGCCGAGACGTTTGGTATTGTTGGCAATCAGGGTGTTGGCGCTATCCAGGATATGGCCGTGCGAACGATAATTCTGTTCCAGCTTGATGACGTTTTCGACCCGGAATTCGCGCTCGAACGCGGTCATGTTGCCGACATTGGCGCCACGGAAAGCGTAGATGCTCTGGTCGTCATCGCCGACAGCAAACACCGCACCACGCTGGCCGGCCATCAGCTTCAGCCATTTGTATTGCAGGTCGTTGGTATCCTGGAACTCGTCCACCAGGATGTGCTGGAAACGCGACTGATAGTGCTCGCGCAACGGCTGGTTGCGGCTCAGCAGTTCATAGGTGCGCAACAGCAGCTCGGCAAAATCGACCACGCCTTCGCGCTGGCATTGCTGGTCGTACAAATCGTACAGCTCGACGAACTTGCGGTTGTAATCGTCGTTAGCTTCGACTTCATTGGCGCGCAGGCCTTGATCCTTGGCGCCGTTGATGAAGTACATCAGATTCCGCGGCGGATACTTTTCATCATCGACATTCATCGCTTTCAGCAAGCGCTTGATCGCCGACAGCTGGTCTTGCGAATCCAGGATCTGGAAGGTCTGCGGCAATCCGGCATCGCGATAATGCGCGCGCAGCAACCGATTGCACAAGCCGTGGAAAGTGCCGATCCACATGCCGCGCGTGTTGATCGGCAACATCGCCGACAAGCGCGTCATCATTTCTTTCGAGGCTTTATTGGTAAACGTCACCGCCAGCACGCCGGCCGGCGATACTTGGCCGGTCTGGATCAGCCAGGCGATGCGGGTAGTCAGCACGCGTGTCTTGCCGGAGCCGGCGCCAGCCAGGATAAGTGCCGATTGCGCAGGCAAGGTAACTGCCGCGAGTTGTTCTGGATTGAGGTTGTGAAGAAGATTTTGCATCCCCGTATTATAAGCTGCGGGCGCGCCTGCCTGATGACCAGATCATGATTGATCTTGGCTTATCTCAGCCTAAACCTCGGCCTAAACTTATGGCCAAAATTGCCGGCGCCAGCAATATCCGGGCTAGAAGCGTAAAATACCGCATTGCATCATTGTCTACACCTTCGTAACAATCAACGCCCACCTACCAAGTCGTCCATCATGTCAGAAGAAGTTCGTCTCGACCGCGCCAGCCCGACGCCATCCGAGATCGCCGCAATCCCCGCAATCCCCGAGACTGCAGTTACTTTCCACATTGTCTCCACGGCATTTTTTACTTTCATTTGCTATCTTGCCATCGGCATTCCGCTGGCAGTCCTGCCCGGCTACGTCCACACCGACCTCGGCTACAGCTCCGTGCTGGCTGGCCTGGCAATTAGCATGCAATACCTGGCAACTTTGTTGAGCCGCCCGCTGGCTGGCCGCATGGCCGATTCAGTCGGCCCCAAAACCGCCGTGTTACGTGGCTTGATAGGTTGCAGCCTCAGCGGCGCTTTCCTGCTCATAGCGGCGTTTTTTACCCATATACCTGCGCTTAGCCTGGCCATCCTGCTGATAGGCCGCCTGGTGCTTGGCTGCGGCGAGAGCATGGTAGGCACCGGCGCCATTACCTGGGGCATCGGCCGGGTTGGCGCCCAGCACACGGCCCGCATGATTTCCTGGAACGGCATCGCCACCTATGGCGCACTGGCGATCGGTGCACCACTCGGCGTAGTGATCGCCCACACCTGGGGCCTGGCGGCGGTGGGCGCTACGGTGACAGTGTTGTCGCTAGCTGGCTTCTTCCTTGCCCGCATAAAGGCGGCGACAGCCGTGGTGCGCGGTGAGCACTTGCCGTTTCAACATGTATTACGTAAAGTATTTCCGCACGGCATGGGCTTGGCATTAGGCTCGATCGGTTTCGGTTCCATCGCCACTTTCATCACGTTGTTTTATGCCAGCCACCAGTGGCCGAATGCAGCATTTGCACTGACCATGTTCGGCACCTTCTTTGTCGGCGCGCGCCTGCTGTTTGCCCACACCATCTCGCGCTTCGGCGGCTTCCGGGTCGCGATCATCTGTTTTTCGGTGGAAGCGCTCGGGTTGCTGTTGCTATGGCAAGCAGGATCGCCGACGCTGGCGCTGGTTGGCGCGGCGCTCACCGGCTTCGGTTTTGCCTTGATCTTCCCTGCGCTCGGAGTGGAAGCGGTGAACCTGGTGCCGGCCAATAACCGCGGCAGCGCCTTGGGCGCTTACTCGGTGTTTCTGGATCTGGCGCTGGGCGTCACCGGTCCGCTGGCGGGACTGATCGTGAGCGAGTTCGGCTATCCCGAGGTATTCCTGTTTGCGGCAGCGGCGTCGCTGGCGGCGGTGGCGTTGACCGTCAGCATGTATCGGAGCTCGCAGCGGACGTCAGGCACTACTGTCGGCGGCTAGGAAAACATTTGTTGCGACGCTAAAACACACGCATTTCTTTGCCTCTTGCAAATTGACATAGAATTGAGCTGCAAGTCTTCGACCATCACTGTTAGAAGGAGTAGCGCAATGGTAAAGAAAAGCGTAGCGGTCATCGACATCGGCATCAGCGACAAGGACCGCAAGAAGATCGCCGACGGGCTTAGCAAACTGCTGGCCGATACCTACACCCTGTACCTGAAAACCCACAATTTCCACTGGAACGTGACCGGGCCGATGTTCAATACATTGCACCTGATGTTCGAAACCCAGTACAACGAATTGTGGCTGGCGGTGGACTTGATTGCAGAACGGATACGCGCGCTCGGCTATCCTGCGCCGGCTACCTACAAGGCCTTTGCCAAGCTGACTTCGATTTCGGAGGAAGAAGGCGTACCGACCGCGACTGCCATGATCCAGCAACTGGTGCAGGGACAGGAAGCAGTGACCCGCACCGCGCGTTCGATTTTCCCTGTAGTGGATGCAGCAGCCGATGAGCCGACTGCAGACTTGCTGACGCAGCGCATGCAACTGCATGAAAAAAACGCGTGGATGCTGCGTAGTTTACTGGAAACCTGACTGGCTTCGGCACAAGTGATCGCGGTTATGTAACCGCGATCATGGATACCTATTTGTTTGCGAACAGAGCCACAAAGCTGCGCGCGGCGGCAGTCGGATCATCAGCCAGATAAACACTGCTGATAGCCGCCACCATGTCAGCGCCGGCAGCAATCAACGGCACCGCATTCTCTTGCGTCATGCCGCCAATCACCACGTTCGGCACTGCGATTTCCGCCTTGGCCCGCGTGACTATATCGGGCGCCGTAGTTACCGGGTATTTCTTGACGCGCGATGGATAGAATCCACCGAACGCCACATAGCTGGCGCCGGCACGATACGCGGCATGCGCCAGCTCCAGATCGCCATAGCAGGAAGCGCCGACGATCTTGTCCGCACCCACCATAGCCCGCACCTCGGCCACGCTGGCATCGGTGCCGCCGACATGAATGCCATCCGCATCCAGCTCCAGGCACAGATCAACATAGTCATTGATGATGAACGGACGCTGGTAACGGCGGCACAGGCTCAGCAACGCTTCTGCCTGTTGCTTCCGCAAAGCTGCATCGGCGGTTTTATGGCGATACTGCAGCAGCGCCGCGCCGCCTTGCAGGGCTTGCTCGGTTACGCGTAGCAGCTTCTCGGTGTCATCCCAATCGGGTGTGACGATGTATAGACCCTTCATCGCTTTATCCTCGTAATTTTAGAAATGGCAGAGTCCGGCTCGGTATGCGCTGACCGACGGCAATCGCATAGGATTCGGCCAAAGTCTGCTGGCAATAAATTTGTGCGGCATCAATCGCTCGCTCGATATCCATGCCTTGCACCAGCAGCGCTGACAGTGCCGCCGCCAGCGTGCAACCGCTGCCATGAAACTCACCCGGCAAGCGCGGCCAGCTCCAGTTGCGATGTTGTGTTCTGCTGATCCAGCGGTTCAATACTTCATCTCGTTCCGGACCATGGCCGCCCTTCAGCAACACATGTTGGCAACCGCGCTCAAGCAGCATCGCGGCTTGTTGCTCCGGGCTTGCCTGGGCGCCGCACAGGCGATCCGCCTCGACCCGATTCGGCGTAATCACCGTGGCAAGTTCAAACAAAGGAGCGAGTGCTGCAACCGGATCTTCGCTGGCCAGGCTATCGCCATGGCCAGTCCCCAGCACCGGATCAAACACCACCGGCAAATCCGGTTGCCGTGAACGCAGGTCACGGATGATCGCGGCAATCGCTTCAGCATTGGCGCGATTACCGACGATGCCTAGTTTGACCGCGGAGATATCGATACGATCAACCAGCACCTGGGCTTGCTGCCGCACCAGATCAGTTGCGACCGGAAAAACGCCGAACACCCGCTCATTGTCCTGCACCGTCAACACTGTCACTACCGACAAAGGATGCGCTCCGAGCGCCGTAATCGCGGTGATATCGGCTTGCATGCCGGCGCCGCCGCTCGGGTCAGAACCGGAAAACACCAGCACGCAGGCCGGCGCTGCCGCACCGGCCGTGTCGATGTTTACCGCGGACTTCACTTGACTCGTCCGGCCATGGGAGACGATGGCGACGCAGCAAAGCGCTTCGGAATCCGACCGGCGAGAAAGGCTTCGCGTCCGGCTTCGATCGCCAGCCGCATCGCCCTCGCCATGCGGATCGGATCCTGCGCGCCGGCAATCGCGGTATTCATTAGCACGCCGTCGCAGCCCAGCTCCATCGCAATCGCCGCATCAGATGCAGTGCCGACGCCGGCATCGACCAGCACCGGCACTTTGGCCTGTTCGATGATCAGCGACAGATTCCATGGATTCAAAATGCCCATGCCGGAACCGATCAGCGACGCCAGCGGCATCACCGCCACACAGCCGATTTCTTCCAGTATGCGTGCCTGGATCGGATCGTCGCTGCAATACACCATGACGTCGAAACCGTCCTTGACCAAAGCCTCGGCCGCTTTCAATGTCTCAGGCATATTGGGAAACAGCGTACGCTCGTCACCCAGTACTTCCAGTTTGGCCAGCTTGTGCCCGTTCAACAACTCACGTCCGAGTTGCAGCGTATAGACCGCATCCGCCGCGGTATAGCAGCCGGCGGTGTTGGGCAATATGGTGTAACGCGATGGCGGCACCACATCCAGCAGATTGGGCGCCTTCGGGTCCTGGCCAATGTTGACGCGCCGGATCGCCACCGTGATGATCTCGGCGCCACTGGCTTCGGTGGCAGCACGCGTTTGCTCCAGGTCACGATACTTGCCGCTGCCTACCAGCAGCCGTGAGCTGTAGGTCTTGCCGGCGATGGTCAGGCCGGTGTCTTGTTGTCCCGTCTCAGGGAGAGAGTTCAGATCCATGACAAATCCTTTAAAAGATTTTGCAGGGTGGGTACGCGTGCCCACGCGGTAGTTGCGCCATCGGCGTCCGCGTGGGCATTGCATGCCCACCCTACGGGTTCAGCCGCCGCCGATCGCGCGCACCACGTCAACCTTGTCTTGCGGCTGCAAGATGCGTTGCGGCCACAAACTGGCTGGCACCACCTGCCGGTTGACGGCGACTGCCACCGCCTTCCCGGCCAGTTCCAGCGCCGCGATCAGCTGTTGCAGGTTCTCGCCGTCGGCCAGCGGATGCGGCGCGCCATTGAGTACGATTTCCATCACCGGCCTCACTGCTTGCTGTAGATTTCCGCACCGTTCTTGACGAACTCGACGGCCTTGATTTCCATCCCCTTCTTGATCGCGGCGATTTCGGAAATACCTTGCGCGGCGGCGTATTCGCGCACTTCCTGCGTGATCTTCATGGAGCAGAAATGCGGCCCGCACATAGAGCAGAAATGCGCTACTTTGGCGGAATCCTTAGGCAATGTTTCGTCATGGAATTCACGCGCCTTGTCCGGATCGAGGCCGATGTTGAATTGGTCTTCCCAACGGAATTCAAAGCGCGCTTTCGACAAGGCGTTATCTCGGATCTGCGCGCCCGGATGGCCCTTGGCCAGATCGGCTGCATGCGCTGCAATCTTGTAGGTGATGATGCCGTCCTTGACGTCGACCTTGTTCGGCAAGCCGAGATGTTCCTTCGGTGTGACGTAGCACAGCATCGCCGTACCGTACCAGCCGATGGTGGCGGCGCCGATGCCGGAAGTGATGTGGTCGTAGCCAGGCGCGATGTCGGTGGTCAATGGTCCGAGCGTGTAGAACGGCGCTTCGTGGCACTGTTCCAGTTGCAGGTCCATGTTTTCCTTGATCAGGTGCATCGGCACATGGCCCGGGCCTTCGATCATTACTTGCACGTCGTGCTTCCAGGCGATCTGGGTCAGTTCGCCCAGGGTTTTCAGTTCACCCAGCTGTGCTTCATCGTTGGCATCATAGATCGAGCCCGGACGCAAGCCATCGCCGAGGCTGAAGCTGACGTCATAGGCTTTCATGATTTCGCAGATGTCTTCGAAATGGTCGTACAAGAACGATTCACGATGATGCGCCAGGCACCATTTGGCCATGATGGAACCGCCACGGCTGACGATGCCGGTCAGGCGCTTGGCAGTCATCGGCACGTATTGCAGACGTACGCCGGCATGGATGGTGAAGTAATCGACGCCCTGCTCGGCTTGTTCAATCAGTGTGTCGCGGAAAATTTCCCAGGTCAGGTCTTCGGCTTTGCCGTTGACCTTTTCCAGCGCCTGGTAAATCGGTACGGTACCGATCGGCACTGGCGAATTACGGATGATCCATTCACGTGTTTCGTGAATGTGCTTGCCGGTCGACAGGTCCATGACGTTGTCGCCGCCCCAGCGGATCGCCCAGGTCATCTTTTCGACTTCTTCGCCGATCGAGGACGTCACTGCGGAATTGCCGATGTTGGCGTTGATCTTGACCAGGAAATTACGGCCGATGATCATCGGTTCGATTTCCGGGTGATTGATGTTGGCGGGGATGATGGCACGGCCGCGGGCGATTTCGTCGCGCACGAATTCCGGCGTGATTTCAGCCGGCAGCGAGGCGCCGAACGATTGGCCAGGATGCTGGCGGCCCATCAGGTCGGCCAGCTTGTTGCCCATCGGACCGGAGGCTTTCAGTTCTTCCAGGTATTCCTTGCGGCGCATGTTTTCACGGATCGCGACGAATTCCATTTCCGGCGTGACGATGCCTTGGCGCGCGTAATGCATCTGCGAGACGTTCTTGCCGGTCTTGGCGCGGCGCGGCTTACGGTGCAGGTTGAAGCGCAATTCCGCCAGCTTCGGATCGTTCAGGCGCTCGATGCCGTATTCCGAGCTTGGGCCTGGCAATTCTTCGGTATCGTCGCGCTCCATGATCCATGGCAGGCGCGGAGTCGCCAGGCCGGAGCGGATATCGATCTTTACATCTGGGTCGCTGTACGGTCCCGAAGTGTCATAGACGTAGATTGGCGGATTCTTTTCGGCACCGAACGAAGCCGGCGTATCCGACTGGCTGATCTGACGCATCGGGACGCGAATGTCGGGACGCGAACCAGTGATATAGATCTTGCGCGAATTCGGCAGAGGATGGATTGCGGCTTCATCCACCGTAGCAGTGGCGGACAGGAATTTTGGGTTGGCGTTCAATTTTGGCTCCTTTGCTTGTATTTCATATGGCTTGGAGCCAGCAAAGGAGTTTTCGAGTCTAGTGGCGCGGGATCACGGTAGTGTCTTGTGAATCGGCCGACAATATTCTCGACAGCTTCCCTTCGCTGGCATTACCCAGATCAGGTTCGAGGGTATTTCTCACCCGATTGCATTAACATTTCAGCAATCAGGACCCCTAGCGTTTGCTGCCCCGACGTTCAAAGCTCGAGACAACGGAAAAGATTTTACACCCGCAATCGGCTCGCGGTATATCGAAAATGTGGGCTTCCTTATCTCAGGTCAAGTATAGAAGTCCCGTTGAGGCTGCATTCGTGGCAATTCCGTCTACACGATTTGTGTTTACGTCAAAAAACCATGCGCCCCGGGCAGCATTGTTAGGAGCGAGTCGGCTGCGTACTTTATAATCATCGTTTTAGATCGTTTTTAGCAAAGAACCCCAACAAATCATGGAATTAGCCAAGTCTTTCGACCCTGCCGAGATTGAACAATTCTGGCGTACGGAATGGGAAAAACGCGGGTACTACACTGCTACCACCGACGCTGACAAACCATCTTTCAGCATTCAGTTGCCGCCGCCCAACGTGACTGGCACGCTACACATGGGCCACGCCTTCAATCAAACCATCATGGATGGCTTGACCCGTTATCACCGTATGCGCGGTTTTAACACGGCATGGATTCCAGGTACCGATCACGCCGGCATCGCCACACAAATCGTGGTCGAACGGCAACTTGATGCACAAAAGATCTCGCGCCATGATTTGGGCCGTGAAAAATTCGTCGAGAAAGTCTGGGAGTGGAAAGAACAATCGGGCTCGACCATCACCGGCCAGATGCGCCGCATGGGTGCTTCGACCGACTGGAGCCGTGAATATTTCACGATGGACGACAAGCTGTCCGGCACCGTCACCGAAGTTTTCGTGCGCCTGTTCGAACAAGGTCTGATCTATCGCGGCAAACGCCTGGTCAACTGGGACCCGGTGCTGGGCACCGCGGTGTCGGATCTGGAAGTGGCGTCGGAAGAAGAAGACGGCTCGATGTGGCATATCCGTTATCCATTTGCCGACGGCAGCGGCCATTTGACGGTTGCAACCACACGCCCTGAAACTTTGCTGGGCGACGTTGCGGTTGCGGTCGATCCGACTGACGAACGCTATATCCACCTGGTCGGCAAGATGCTCAAGCTGCCGTTGACCGATCGCGAAATCCCGGTCATCGCCGACAGCTACGTCGACAAGGAATTCGGTACCGGCTGCGTGAAGATTACGCCGGCCCATGATTTCAACGATTACGCGGTTGGCCAACGCCATCAGCTGGCGCAGATTACGATCCTGACGCTGGACGCCAAGATCAATGAAAACGGCCCGGCCCAGTATCAAGGCACGGACCGCTTCGTGGCGCGCAAACAGATCGTTGCCGACCTGGATGCACAAGGTTTGCTGGAATCGGTCAAGCCGCACAAGCTGGTTGTGCCGCGCGGCGACCGTACCGGTGTGGTCATCGAACCGATGCTGACCGATCAGTGGTTTGTCGCCATGAGCAAGCCGGCGCCGGAAGGCACGCACTTCCCAGGCAAATCGATTGCTGAAGTGGCCCTGGAAAAAGTCGCTAACGGCGAAATCCAGATGATCCCGGAAAACTGGAGCAACACGTACAACCAGTGGCTCAACAACATCCAGGACTGGTGCATTTCACGCCAACTGTGGTGGGGCCATCAGATCCCGGCCTGGTATGGCGACGACGGCAAGATCTATGTCGCCCGCGATGAAGCCGCTGCTCGCGCGCAAGCAGCGGCTGCCGGCTACACCGGCGAACTCAAGCGTGACGACGATGTGCTCGATACCTGGTTCTCGTCGGCGCTGGTGCCGTTCTCAACCCTCGGCTGGCCGGAAGAAACACCGGACTACAAGATGTTCCTGCCATCGTCGGTGCTGGTCACCGGTTTTGACATCATCTTCTTCTGGGTTGCGCGGATGGTCATGATGACCACTCACTTCACCGGCAAGGTGCCGTTCAAGACAGTCTACGTGCACGGCCTGGTACGCGATGGCAATGGCCAGAAGATGTCGAAATCGAAGGGTAATACACTCGATCCGATTGATCTGATCGACGGCATCGATCTCGATACGCTGGTGGCAAAACGCACGGTCGGCCTGATGAATCCGAAGCAAGCCGATAGCATTGCCAAGGCTACACGCAAGGAATTTGCCGATGGCATTCCTGCCTTTGGCACCGATGCATTGCGCTTTACCTTTGCCTCGCTGGCAACGCTGGGGCGCAATATCAATTTCGATCTCGGCCGCTGCGACGGCTACCGTAATTTCTGCAACAAATTGTGGAACGCTACCCGCTTCGTGCTGATGAACACAGAGGGTAAAGACTGCGGTTTCGACGGCCATACACCGGGTGTCTGCGACAAGGAAAATCTGCAGTTTTCACAAGCCGACCGTTGGATCGTTTCGCTCTTGCAACGTACTGAAGCTGACGTCGCCAAGGGTTTCGCCGACTATCGTTTCGACAATATCGCCTCGGGCATCTACAAGTTTGTCTGGGATGAATATTGCGACTGGTATCTGGAAGTCGCCAAGGTGCAGATCCAGCAAGGCAACGAAGCGCAGCAACGCGCTACTCGCCGCACTTTGCTGCGCGTGTTGGAAGTGGTGTTGCGCCTGGCCCATCCGATTATCCCGTTCGTCACCGAAGCTTTGTGGCAAAGCGTAGCGCCGTTGACCGGCAAGATACTTGATGCAGCTGGCGATTCGATCATGCGCCAGCCTTATCCGGAAGCGAATCTGGAAAAGATCGACGAAAGCGCTGAAGCCTGGATGACGCAATTGAAGACGCTGACGGATGCCTGCCGCAATTTGCGCGGCGAGATGCAATTGTCGCCGGCGTTGCGGGTGCCGTTGATCATCGCCGGTTCGGCAGAACAGCAAAGCACGCTGCTGTCGTTTGCTCCGTATCTGCAGGCACTGGCAAAATTATCAGAAGTGCAAGTAGTAGAGACTCTACCCGAATCGCCAGCACCGGTATCGATAGTCGGTGATGCTAAGCTGCTGCTCAAAGTAGAAATTGATGTTGCAGCTGAGCGTGAACGGCTGGGCAAGGAAATCACCCGTATCGAGGGTGAAATAGTCAAAGCCCAGGCCAAGTTAGGCAATGAAAGCTTTGTGGCAAGAGCACCGGCACAGGTGGTTGCACAGGAGCAAGAGCGTCTGGCTAATTTTTCGGGTACCCTTGAGAAGTTGCGCGAACAGTTTGCAAAATTAAAAGTATCTTGATTCCTCAATAACAATGTTGCTCCAGCCTGCAGCAATGCGGCTGGCGCCATAGAAACAGGAGACAGAGCATGAATAAACTTTTAATACGACTTTTGACGGCGGCAATCGCCAGCAGCGCCTTGCTGGCTGGCGGCGCTTTTGCACAAGACACTGGTTCAGCGGTCGGGCTGTGGAAAAATATCGATGACCACACTGGCAAACCTAAGGCATTGATCCGTATTAGCGAAGCCAATGGTGTACTCCATGGCAAAATCGAGAAACTGTTACGCGATCCGAGCCAGGATCAAAATCCGAAATGCGTCAAATGCGAAGGTGAGCTGAAAGACCAGCCTATCCTGGGCATGACCATCATCAACGGCATGAAAAAAGACGGCAACGAATACAATGGCGGCACCATTCTTGATCCGGATAACGGCAGGGTCTACAAAAGCAAAATGGCGCTGGTCGACGATGGCAAGAAATTGAATGTACGCGGTTATATCGGCGTACCTTTGCTGGGCCGTACACAGACCTGGATACGCGAAGAATAATTCGTTTGCCGGCGATGTAAACTGTTTCGAAAAAAATGCCGTTCAAGCTGCTAGCTGAACGGCATTTTTCTTGCTCGCGCTATTTGTTAGCGTTAGCAGTTTAGACGAACGATACAGTCAGGCCCGGTAACGCAATCCCTGAAAAAGCAGTGACCCAGGTCTGCCCGGCCTGCACCGGATAGGCATCAGTCCAGGTACCGGTAGTGACGATCTCGCCGGCTTGCAGAGGTGCGAACTGCTGTTGCGCATTCAGCTCCTGGTGCAAATGCCACAAGGCGTGTACCGGGCTGTCCAGCACATCGCTACCGAAACCGGCGCCACACAAGGTAACCGAGTCTTCGGTGCAGCACGATAACGAGACACTGGCGTTGGCCAGCATGCTGGCAAGGTTGCGACGGGTAGCGGCCGACAGCATATGCGGCTCGCCGACAATCAGCGTGCCGTGCAGGCCGAACGCCGCGATGGCATCGACCGCTTCGAATTTCCAGTCCGGGAATGGACACACGACAATTTCGAAAGCGTGCGCCATCCATTCGATGCACTCGGCGATTTCTTCCAGATCCGCATCCGGTGCCGGTGTTTTTCCCAGGCTGAACACGACTTCGGGTTCGATGCGCGGCTGCACTGCGCCCTCCAGGCTTTGAATCCCGCGGTTATCTTCGGCGTAGCGCACAGTGTTGTCGAAAACATGCGCCCAAATAGGGGCATTGATGGTTTCGGTGATGCCGTATTTCGACCAGATGGTGCGATTGCTGAATCCGACCTTGCGGCCGATCGGCGTGGCGCCTTGTCCGATACTGGCGTCGAGAATGCGTTTGCTGATGTCGTACCCATCCATCGGCGATAAGACGTCAGTAGCCGACAACAGCGGCATCAATTTGGCACACGCCCGCGCATCCAGAAGCTGGTTGGCGTAACGGTTAGCTTTGGTAGACATAAGCATGGTTGGCTTGCACACTATTAGTGAAGGCTATCGTATTGTCTGTGACGTTTAATTTTTACACAAGCGCAGAAATATTGACATTCAGGCACTTATATTGCGGGACGACACTGGGCCCGCGGTTCTTCGTTGATTAGAAACATTCATCGCATGCGCGATTTTTGTAAAAACTGATCTAACTGGGATGCGAACAAATGCCGGTCGCTCTGGCTAAATGCTGCCGGACCACCGGTTTCCACACCGCTACCGCGTAACTCATCCATGAAATTACGCATCGTCAGATGCTGCTGGATGTTGTCATTGGTATAAAACTCACCACGTGGATTCAATGCCTTGCCGCCCTTTTCAAGCACATCGGCAGCAAGTGGAATATCAGCGGTGATCACCAGATCTCCTGCTTGCAGCAATCGAACAATTTCACGGTCGGCAACATCAAAGCCGGACGGTACCTGAACTGCCTTGATGAAGCGGGACGGTGGCACTCTCAACAACTTATTAGCCACCAGAACTACAACGATTTGCAATCGATCAGCGACCCGAAACAGAATTTCCTTGATGACGTTCGGACATGCATCTGCATCAACCCAGATTTGCATTGCTGCTGGTGGCTGCGGTGTCACCTCGGCACCAGCATCGCCATCTGCGGGCGGATTAATTTTGCCCCCATAATTCACCATTCGGACCGGTACGTGGCGGTGCTACGCCAAAATGCGTATAGGCCAGCGGAGTAGCAATACGGCCGCGCGGCGTGCGCTGCAAATATCCTTGTTGAATCAGATACGGTTCGAGTACATCTTCGATCGTGTCGCGTTCTTCGCCAATAGCAGCGGCAAGATTGTCCAAGCCGACCGGGCCGCCGCCGAATTTGAACAGCACTGCTTCCAGCAATTTTCTATCCATGACGTCGAAGCCGACCGGATCGACATCCAGCATGACCAGCGCCGCATCTGCCATCGCCTTGGTAATTTCACCATTGCCTTTGACTTCGGCATAATCGCGCACCCGGCGTAACAGGCGGTTGGCGATACGCGGCGTACCGCGGCTGCGCTTGGCAATTTCAAAGGCGCCATCATCCACTATCGGCGCACCCAGCAAGGAAGCACTACGGGTCACGATCTTGCCTAACTGTTGCGGCGTATAAAATTCGAGGCGAGCGACGATTCCGAAACGGTCACGCAGCGGATTGGTCAGCATCCCCGCCCTGGTGGTTGCACCTACCAGCGTGAACGGTTGCAGATCCAGGCGCACCGAACGCGCTGCCGGACCTTCACCGATCATGATGTCGATCTGATAATCTTCCAGCGCCGGATACAGGATTTCTTCCACCACTGGCGACAAACGATGGATTTCATCGATGAACAACACGTCATTGGCTTCGAGATTGGTCAGCAATGCAGCCAGATCACCGGCGCGCTCCAGCACCGGTCCCGAAGTCTGGCGCAGATTGACGCCCATCTCGCGCGCAATGATATGTGCCAGCGTTGTCTTGCCCAAGCCCGGCGGACCGAACAGTAAAGTGTGATCCAATGCTTCGCGGCGTTGCCTGGCGGCGGTAATGAATATCTGCAGCTGATCGCGTATTTTTTCCTGGCCGACGTATTCGTCCAGTTGCTTCGGGCGCAAGGCTCGCTCGATCGCCTCTTCGTTCGGCGAAGCAGGCGTGGGAGCGATAATGCGTTGCTCGGTGAAATCGTCGGTTTGGATACTCATGGTCGGATTGTAGCGATTAGATATAAAAAAAGACATCCGCCCCACCAATAAAACAATAAAGACCGGCTTTGTGCTGTCCTGCAACAACTTGCCCCTGTAATTTATTTACAGCTTTGACAGTGCTTTCAATGCCAGTTTGATCCCGTCTGACACGGTGGTATCCGACGGTAACTGCTTGAGCGCCAGCATGGCTTCCTTGTCCGAATAGCCAAGCGCAATCAGGGCATTCAAGATATCGCCGCTGACATCGCTGGCATGATGGCTGCCGACCGGTCCCAGATCGGCGCCCAACTTGCCTTTCAATTCGAGCAACAGGCGCTCGGCTGTTTTCTTGCCGATGCCAGGCACCTTGGTAAGCCTGCCGGCTTCCTGCATGGTGATCGCCTGCGCCAGATCTTGCACCGACATGCCGGACAAAATGGACAATGCAGTACGGGCACCCACGCCGCTGATCTTGATCAACTGCTTGAATACATTACGCTCTTCAGCCGTGCCAAAACCATACAAAACATGCGCATCTTCGCGTATCGCCAGATGCGTCAGCAAGGCCACCTTTTCACCCAGCCCCGGCAAATTATAGAAAGTGCTCATCGGCACACCGACTTCATAGCCGACGCCGTTGCAATCAATTAATAACTGGGGAGGATTTTTTTCAAGCAGAATTCCGGAAAGACGACCTATCATCGCAGTTGGCCTTTATGTGAATCAATGAATGATACAGGACAACTGGTTAAAAACACAGTAGTTTTGTTGCCGCAAAGCTGAAATTGCAGGAAATTACGCCGTTGCATGAATCGAAAACACAAAGCAAAAACCCTCTGAACGTTTGTTCAGAGGGTTTTTTAATAAAAGCCTGACGATGACCTACTTTCACACTGGTTGCAGCACTATCATCGGCGCAAAGTCGTTTCACGGTCCTGTTCGGGATGGGAAGGGGTGGTACCAACTCGCTATGGTCATCAGGCATAACTTGTAACCGCTGTTCGTTCTCCAGGTGGAGCAACGCACAACGCAATCTAGAAGAAGTAGTTTTTTAACCCGACCTCACCAGGGTGGGTGAGGTCGGTTGGGTATGAATGTCCAAACGGTGTGTTGAGCACCTTGGCAAACAAATAAGCTCATCATATAACCTGCTAAGGTTATAGGGACAAGCCTC
>NZ_FOKF01000017.1 GCF_900111995.1 Collimonas sp. OK607 | reverse complement strand
AAGAGCAACAAGAACGATTTTGTCGATGCCGAAGCGATCTGCGAAGCGGCCTCACGGCCGTCAATGCGGTTTGTCACACCCAAGACAGAATCACAGCAAACGCTGTCGGCCTTGCATCGAGTACGCGAAGCGCTGGTCAAAGATCGTACCGGCACGATCAATCAAATCCACGGATTTTTACTTGAGTTCGGCATCAGCCTTCCGATTGGACAGGCTGTCATCAAGCGTTTGCCGGCGACCTTGGCTGAACATACACTACCACCCAGGCTGGTTGCTGTGCTAGAACGATTGCATGCCCACTACAAGTATCTTGATGAACAAGTCTGTGAAATCGAGAAAGAATTACGCCAGCAATTAGCCGATGACGACATCGGACAACGGTTACTGACGATTCCAGGCATTGGTCCCATTACGGCCAGTGTACTGACGGCCGAGATGGGCGACGGCAAGCAATACGGCTGTAGTCGCGATTTTGCGGCATCGATCGGACTCGTTCCACGACAGTACAGCACGGGCGGTAGAGCCAATTTGCTCGGCATCAGCAAGCGGGGCGATAAACATATCCGCCGACTGCTGGTGCAAGGTGCGCGCGCCATCATGGTACATGTAGAAAACCGCAAAGATCAGCTTGGACAATGGATACGGAACATGTTGGCACGGCGACACCCAAATGTGGTTGCCTGTGCGCTCGCGAATAAATTGGCAAGAATTGCGTGGGCCATTGTTGCCCGAAGCAAGGTGTTTGAAGTGAAAGCAATGCCACTGTCTGTCTGATTGCTTTGCACGATTGATTTACCGACTTACCCAACTGGTTTTGCGAACGCTGAAATTTGATGACGTAACGGCACAGAGGCCTGACAAAAAATCCGATCCCCAAATAGGCTGGAATCAAAGCCGACCACATTTTTTGGAACTGTCAGGCGCGACTCTCATCGTGGAGCGGGAAGATGTTTTCCACAGCGACTCCGGATAGATTTAAGCAAGCCAACTACGACATCAGAAATTAGCCTTGCAAAAATCGGGGTGACCATAGATTTGGGGACCTGACCGAAGGGAAGGCAGTGGCTTTGCGGTCGCCTTTCTTTGCGTACTTTCTTTGGCGAAGCAAAGAAAGTATGCGGCTGCCGGGCCGCCCCCGGCATGCATCCACGGAGTAGCACCCGTTTCAGCTACCGTCAAATCCCATTCAAAGCCGGCAACCGCAAAGTAACCTCCAACCCACTCTCCGGATGATTACGCAACTGCAAAGTAGCCCGATGATTCTCAGCGATATTACGCGCAATCGTCAGCCCCAACCCAGTCCCCCCCGTATCCCGCGAACGCGAAGTCTCCAACCTGAAAAACGGATCAAACACCGCCTCCAGGAACTCCGCAGGAATACCCAACCCGCCATCCCGAATCGTGATCACGATATCAGCCCCCTCACGCGCCACCTGCAGACGCGCATAACGACCGTATTTGGTCGCATTATCGACCAGATTTGTCAGGCAACGCCGCAATGTATTCGGCTGCGCCATGATCGAAGCGCGCGTACGCCCCTCCAACGTAACGTCCTGTCGGGCATCGACCGCATCAGCGCAAACGCTATCCAGCAAGGAATCGATATCCAGCTTCTGCATCACCTCCGCCGAATCCATGCTACGCGCCAAATCCAATCCCTCACGCACCATGCCCTGCATGACAGCAAGATCCTCCAGCAGCTTGCGACGCAAATCCTCCTCGCCCACTTTTTCCAAACGCAGGCGCAATCGGGTCAACGGTGTTTGCAAATCATGGGTAATCGCCGCCAGCATGTGGGTACGGTGCTGAATCTGCCGTTTGATACGCGCTTGCATGGCGTTGAAAGCGGTAGCAGCCTGGCGCACTTCCGTCGGCCCGGTTTCATCCAGCGGCGGCCGGTCGATATCGCGCCCCAATTCACCGGCGGCAACCGCCAGATGCTTGATCGGACGCGCCGTCATTTTGGCCACAAAAAAAGCAAGGCCACCGATCAACAACAGGAACAAGGCGAAATAAGGTGACAGGTACGGTATGCCGGGCGGCCGACCAGCCGGCCCTCCCGGTCCACGCATCATGCGCAGCTTCAGCTTCAGCAGCGCACCGTCTTTCAGGCTGACGTAGACCACCTGGCATTCTTCGACCTTGCGAAAATCAAGACCTCTGCGCGTATGCAACGTGCAATCGCTTTGCTTATCCACCAGCACGCTGCGATCATCGCCCAGCCGCGCCTTCAGGAGAGCGGTCAGTGAAGGATTATCATTGACTGCACTTTCGGTATTTTCGACCATGCTGGCTTCCATGCCAAAATTATCACTGGTCTGCAACACCGCGGAACGCATGTCAGGGCCGACATTGTCTAGCGAAAAAACGATCTGTTCGACCCGCTCGGCAATGCGGAACTCGTAAAACTCCTTGAAAGCCTTGCGTCGTTCATTGTCGGCCAGCCAGCTGGTAGTGGCGGCCGCCACCAGGATCCCCGCCAGCAGAATCAGGAATACCCGGTTGGCAACCGAGCCAAGAAAATTTCTCACAGACAGAATTCCTTTTTTCAAACTTTAGCGCACGGTTGCCGCTGCCCGGCCCGGCATACGCATCACGACTCCACCGTCACAGCGGTGGCCAGCACATATCCCTCGTTACGCACTGTCTTGATGATCCCCGGGGTACGGGCGTCGTCGCCAAGCTTTTGGCGCAGGCGGCTAATCTGGATATCGACTGAGCGATCGAATGGATCGGATTCCCGGCCCTGCGTCAACTCCAGCAATTGATCGCGGTTCAGGACCCGGTTCGGGTGATCCAGGAACACCTTGAGAATACGGTATTCGGCGCCCGATAACGCCACCACCAGACCGTCGCTGTTGACCAGGTGGCGCGCGATCAGATCGAGCGTCCAGCGCCCGAACTGGATCTGCTGGGCTTCCGGCGAGACCATGTTCGGCGGCAGCGCCTGGGTGCGGCGCAAGACACTGCGGATGCGGGCAAACAATTCACGCGGCTCGAACGGCTTCGACAGGTAATCGTCGGCGCCCATCTCAAGTCCCAGGATGCGGTCCAGCGGCTCGCCGCGTGCGGTCAGCATGATCACAGGGATATTCGAATCGGCACGCAGGTTGCGGCACAAGGTCAATCCGTCTTCCCCCGGCAAGGTGAGATCCAGCACCACCAGGTCGACCCGCGCTTCCGACAGCACTTTGCGCATGTCGCTGCCGTTGGTCGCCATCAAGGTGCGGAAGCCGTTGGCATCCAGGTATTCGGCCAGCAAAGTCCGGATTTCGTGGTCGTCATCGACCACCAATATGTGAGCAGCAGTTTCCATATGCGTGGTTATCCTAGGGCCTGTTGGCAGTCAATTGCAGTGAGACCGGAAGCGCGGCCAATCGGAAAGAAAAAATGGTAATGATGAATGACAGCGTATTCAATGCGATCGATCCCTGATAGTTAGAAGCAGCGGATGCCTGTGGTTTTCAGGATTATGGCAATTCGCAGCAATAAAGACGATAGTAATTTGTATATTGGCATATCTGCCAGCTATGTAGACACATTAAGATACAAAGCAAACTTGATGCCATACACGGCGATACAAAGCCGTTGTTTCATGAAAAACCGCCGATACACCAGCGCGTTTCAATGCGAACTGTGCGGATTGCACTTACATTCATGGAAGGACTTCACTATGTTCAAGCTTCGCAAACAACTGCTGATTGGCATGACCGCACTGAGCTTCGCTGCAATGGGTATGACCGCCTATGCGCAAGCCGACGGCGCCCCCGGCCAACATGCCCCTACGGCTGAGCAAAAGGCCAAATTCGCCGAGAAAATGGCAAAACGCCAGGCCAAATGGCACGACGATCTGAAAATCACACCGGCACAAGAAACTGCATGGCAGACCTTCCTGGGTAAAATCAAACCCGTCAAACCGGCTGATGCAGCGCAACAACGCCCTGGCAAGGAAGAATGGGCCAAGCAAACCGCCCCTGAACGCATGGACCACCAGATGGAATTCCTGAAACGGGCCGAGACACGCCTGGCCGAACGTACTGCGGCCGTCAAGGAATTCTACGCTGTGCTGACACCGGTACAGCAGAAGGTCTTTGACGAACACTTCAAAAAAATGGAGCACCACCGCTTCGGTCATCGCGGCTTTCATCGTGGCGGCCCGGACGGTCGTCCATAATTGAACCCGGCCCGGCACCCATCCGGGCCGGAGCCAGCGTTCGGCAAACGGCCAAATCGCCGAAATACGCCAGGTTTAACGTCAAACCAACGCGTAGCTCGGCGATTTGGCCGTTTGCCGGACATGGCTTCCACGGCTACGCCCCTGGATCTTGCCTCAATTGCCGTCCACCTGGCTAGCGGCTACACTGCCTCACAAGCTCTTTCGTGAATTTGAAACAATTTCTAATAAATACACGCGGCGGTAAAATTTACTCGCTAAACTCATGTAATTATTTTTCAACATTTTGCCGGATGAAAGTTTCCGCCAAATTCATGCATTGCGCCTGACCACATTCTGACTGACCTCCTGCCTGCGATGACTACTACACCGACTCCTCGAATCGATCAATCTAGCCAGCCCCGTCCTGCTCGTCCTAACCAATACCAGGGCGGATTCCAGCGCGGCTGGCTGTGGCTGGTAGCAGTTATTGTCCTGGCGTTGGCGGCCTACCTGATCTGGGGGCGTAGCCATAAGGCTGCCGATCCGGCCGCAGCAGCATCGGGGCAGCCATCGGGACAAGCCGCCAATGGCGGCGGTAAAGGCGGAAAAGGTGGCGGCAAGCGCGGTGCATTCGCGGGCGGCGGCCCATTGCCGGTCGGCGTAGCGATCGCCAAAACCGGCGATATCAGGATCTTTATCTCGGGCCTCGGCAGCGTCACTCCCGAAGCCACCGCCATCGTCAAAAGCCGGGTCAACGGGGAGTTGATCAAATTGCACTTCCAGGAAGGACAGGTAGTCAAGGCCGGCGCCTTGCTGGCCGAACTGGATCCGCGTCCTTACCAGGTGGCGGTGACGCAAGCCGAAGGCCAGCTCATCAAAGACACTGCCCTGCTAAAGGCCGCGCAAATCGATTTACAGCGCTATCGCACGTTGCTGGCGCAAGATTCCATCGCCAGCCAGCAGGTCGATACCCAGGCGGCCCTGGTCAAGCAATATGAGGGTACGGTCAAATCCGATCAAGGCGCACTCGACAGCGCCCGCCTGCAACTCACTTACTCGCGCATCACTGCGCCGATCAGCGGCCGGCTCGGTTTGCGCCAGGTCGATCTGGGCAACGTGGTGCAAAGCAGCGATACCAACGGCATCGTCATCATCACCCAGTTGCAACCTATCACCAGCGTATTCAGCATTCCCGAAGATAATATCCCCAGTGTCATGAAACAGATTCAGGCCGGTAAAAAGCTGGCGACCGATGTATGGGATCGCGACCAAAAGAACAAACTCGATAGCGGCGCTCTGCTGACCATCGACAATCAGGTCGACAGCACCACCGGCACGGTCAAGCTGAAGGCAGAATTCCCGAATGCTAACTACGCCCTGTTTCCGAGCCAGTTCGTCAATGTCCGCATGCTGCTCGATACGCGGCGCGACGCTACCGTGATTCCAAATGCGGCAATCCAGCGCGGCGCCCAAGGTAACTTCGTCTATGTGGTGAAGGCCGACCATACCGTCACCATCCGTCAGATAACGGCAGGTCCGGTGGAAGGTGAATCGACTGCGATTGAAAAAGGTATTGCCGTAGGCGAAACAGTCGTCATCGACGGCATCGACAAATTGAAGGAAGGCGCGAAAGTCGAACCGGTGGCCCGTGGTGGCCCGGCTGCAGCAGCAACGGCTGGCGCCGCCACCGGCAACGCAGCCGCCGGCGCCCATAAGGGCGGCCATCGTCACCAGCAAGACGCCAATGGCGGTGCTGCGCCTGCTGCCGCTTCTGCGTCTGCCGCGCCTGCGACACCAAACACTCCGGCTACCGCTCCGGCTACCCCCGCTGCCACCAACCGCAACAGTCAATAAACGACTCTGAAGAACGCATGAATCCCTCACGTCAGTTCATTCTCCGGCCGGTTGCCACATCCCTGTTGATGCTGGCCATTTTCCTGGCCGGCGTCGTCGCCTACAAGCAATTACCGCTTTCGGCCTTGCCGGAAGTCGACTATCCGACCATCCAGGTCGTGACGCTGTACCCCGGCGCCAGCCCGGACGTCATGACCTCGTCGGTCACCGCCCCGCTGGAGCGCCAGTTCGGCCAGATGCCGGGCCTTAACCAGATGTCTTCGACCAGTTCCGGCGGCGCCTCGGTCATCACCTTGCAATTCAGCCTGGACCTGAGCCTCGATATCGCCGAGCAGGAAGTCCAGGCGGCGATCAATGCCGGCAGCAACCTGTTGCCGTCCGATCTGCCGACACCACCGATCTACAACAAGGTCAATCCGGCCGATACACCGATCATGTCGTTGGCGATTACATCGAAAACGCTACCGCTGCCCAAGGTACAAGACCTGATCGACACCCGTCTGGCGCAAAAGATTTCGCAAGTGCCGGGGGTAGGCCTGGTCAGCTTGTCCGGCGGTCAGCGGCCAGCCGTCCGGTTGCAACTGAATCCGCGCGCAGTCGCAGCGCTGGGATTGAATCTGGACGACATCCGCACTGCTATCGGCAATGCCAACGTCAACCAGGCCAAAGGCAGCTTCGACGGACCGGCGCGCGCCTCGACCATCGATGCCAACGACCAGTTGCGCTCGGCTGACGAATACCGCAACCTGATCATCGCTTACAAGAACGGCGCGCCGATCCGCGTCTCCGATATCGCCGACGTGATTGACGATGCAGAAAACGTCCGTCTGGCAGCCTGGGCCAACACCTCGCCCGCGGTGATCCTGAATATCCAGCGCCAACCGGGCGCCAACGTGATCGGTGTGGTCGACAGCATCAAGAAGATCCTGCCGAAACTGCAGGAAACCCTGCCCGGCGCTATCGACGTCCAGATCCTGACCGACCGCACTACCACCATCCGCGCTTCTGTGTCGGACGTGCAATTCGAACTGCTGTTGTCGATAGCGCTGGTGGTGATGGTGATTTTCATCTTCCTGCGCAGCGTACCCGCAACCATCATCCCGAGCGTGGCGGTGCCGCTGTCGCTGATCGGTACTTTCGGCGTCATGTACCTGGCCGGTTTTTCGGTGAACAACCTGACGTTGATGGCGCTCACCATCGCTACCGGCTTCGTGGTCGACGATGCGATCGTGATGATCGAAAATATTTCGCGCTATATCGAAGAAGGCATGATGCCCTTGCAGGCCGCCCTTAAAGGCGCGGAGCAAATCGGCTTTACCATCATTTCGCTGACATTTTCGCTGATTGCAGTGCTGATTCCGCTGCTGTTCATGGGCGACGTGGTCGGCCGCCTGTTCCGCGAATTCGCTATCACGCTGGCGGTGGCCATCCTGATTTCAGCGGTCATCTCGCTGACCCTGACGCCGATGATGTGCGCCAAGCTGCTGCATCATATTCCGGAAGAAAAGCAAAGCTGGTTCTATCGCAAAAGTGGCGCACTCCTGGACCGTATCATTGCCCGTTACGGCGTAGCGCTGGAATGGGTGCTGCGCCATCAGGTCTCGACCTTGATAGTGGCCATCGGCACACTGGTGCTGACGGCGGTGTTGTACATCTTCATTCCAAAGGGCTTTTTCCCGGTGCAGGACACAGGCGTCATCCAGGGTATTTCAGAAGCTAGCCAGTCGATTTCATTTTCCGCCATGGCCGAACGCCAGCAAGCGCTGGCGGCAGTGGTGCTGAAAGATCCTGCAGTCGAGAGCCTGTCGTCGTTCATCGGCGTCGATGGCAGCAACGCCACCTTGAATGCCGGGCGCATGCTGATCAACCTGAAGCCGCACGACCAGCGCGATATCAGCGCCAGCGACGTCATCCGCCGCCTGCAGCCGGAACTGGATCGCCAGGTCGGCGACATCACGCTTTACATGCAACCGGTGCAAGACCTGACGATTGAAGACAGCGTCAGCCGCACCCAGTATCAGTTCGCCCTCGAAGATGCCAACGCTGCTGAATTGAGCATCTGGGTGCCAAAACTGATCGCGCGCCTGCGCAAGGCCCCTGAACTGGCCGATATCGCCAGTAACCAGCAAGATCTCGGTTTGCAAGCCTATATCGCAATCGACCGCGATGCGGCCTCGCGGCTGGGCATCACTACGGCGGCGATCGACAATGCCTTGTATAACGCCTTCGGCCAGCGCCTGATTTCGACCATCTATACCCAATCGAACCAGTATCGGGTGGTGATGGAGGTCAAGCCGGAGTTCCAGAAAGGTCCGGCGGCGCTGAACAGTATTTTCCTGGTTGCCGGCAACGGCAATCAGGTGCCGCTGTCGAGCATAGCTACGGTTGAGGAACGCACTTCGCCGCTGGTGATCAACCATATCGGCCAGTTCCCTGCCACCACGATTTCATTCAACCTGGCGCCCGGCGCTTCGCTCGGCGAGGCGGTCAAGGCGATCCAGGCGGCGGAACTGGAAATCGGCATGCCGGAAAGTATCCAGACCAGCTTCCAAGGCGCCGCGCTGGCCTTCCAGGCATCGCTGAGCAACACCCTGATGCTGATCCTGGCGGCGATCATCACGATGTATATCGTGCTCGGCGTTCTGTACGAAAGCTACATCCATCCGATCACGATCTTGTCGACGCTGCCGTCGGCCGGGGTCGGCGCCCTGCTCTCGCTGATGATCGCCGGCAGCGACCTGGGGATTATCGGCATCATCGGGATTATCCTTCTGATCGGTATCGTCAAGAAAAACGCCATCATGATGATCGACTTTGCGCTCGATGCCGAACGCAACGAGGGCAAAACGCCGCGTGACGCGATTTACCAGGCGTGCCTACTGCGCTTCCGCCCGATCCTGATGACCACCATGGCGGCTCTGCTAGGCGCCTTGCCGTTGATGCTGGGTACAGGTGTCGGTTCGGAACTGCGGCAACCGCTGGGGATTACCATGGTTGGCGGCTTGCTGGTATCGCAGGTATTGACCTTGTTCACCACGCCGGTCATCTACCTGGCGTTCGATAACCTGGCGCGCCGCATGAAGGCACGCTTCGGCAACAAGGACGACAGCCATGGCGATGACGACCACGATGGCGCGACGCTTCTCCCTACGCCGCCACCGCAGCCGCAGCCGTAAGGTAGAACAGGTCACAGCATGAATATCTCGCGTCCCTTTATTGAACGGCCGATTGCCACCACACTACTGACCATCGGCATTGCCCTGGCCGGCATGGTGGCATTCCGGCTGCTGCCGGTGTCACCGTTGCCGCAAGTAGATTTCCCGACCATCTCGATCTCGGCTTCTTTGCCAGGCGCCAGTCCGGAAACCATGGCCGCCACCGTGGCGACGCCGCTCGAACGCGCGCTCGGATCGATCGCAGGGGTTACCGAAATGACCTCGTCGAGCTCGCTCAGCTCGACCCGCATCACCATGCAGTTCGATCTCAGCCGCGACATTGACGGCGCCGCGCGAGATGTCCAGGCAGCGCTGAATGCAGCCCGCAACCTGCTGCCGACCGGCCTGCCCAGCAATCCGAGTTATCGCAAGGTGAATCCGGCCGATGCGCCGATCATGATCCTGGCGCTAACCTCGGACAGCATGACGCAAGGCCAGATGTACGATGCCGCCGATACCATCCTGGCGCAAAAACTGTCGCAGGTTGCCGGTGTCGGCCAGGTCAGCGTCGGCGGCAGTTCGCAGCCTGCGGTGCGGGTTGAGTTGAATCCGACCGCGCTCAACAAATACGGCATCGGCTCGGCCGATGTACGCACTGCGATCGCCGCCACCAATGCCAACCGTCCTAAAGGCATGCTGGAAGACGGCGATAAAAACTGGCAGATTTACGCCAACGACCAGGCCAAGACCGCCGCCGAGTACATGCCGCTGATCGTCGCCTATCGTAACGGTGCGGCGGTGCGCGTGAGCGATGTCGCCAACGTGATCGACTCGGTTGCCAACGTGCGCAACGCCGGCTCCGCCAACGGCAAGCCGTCGGTACTGGTGATCCTGAACCGCCAGCCAGGCGCCAACATTATTGAAACGGTGGATGAAGTGCGGGCGCTGTTGCCGCAGCTGCGAGCGTCGATCCCGGCCGCCATCAATCTCGATGTCGCGCTCGACCGCACACCGACGATTCGCGCCTCTTTACGTGAAACCGAAAACACGCTGCTGATGTCGATCGCGCTGGTGATCATGGTGGTGTTCCTGTTCCTGCGCAACGGCCGCGCCACGCTGATCCCGGCAGTCGCCGTCCCGGTCTCGCTAATCGGCACTTTCGGTGTCATGTATTTGCTTGGATACAGCCTCGACAATCTATCCCTGATGGCGCTGACGATCGCCACCGGCTTCGTGGTGGACGATGCAATCGTGGTCCTGGAAAACGTTTCAAGGCACATTGAAAAAGGCATGAAACCGTTTGCCGCCGCGTTGCAAGGAGCGAAAGAAGTCGGCTTTACCGTGATGTCGATGAGTATCTCCCTGATCGCCGTGTTCATCCCGATCCTGTTGATGGGCGGTATCGTCGGCCGCCTGTTCCGCGAATTCGCCGTCACCCTGTCGGTAGCGATCCTGGTATCGCTGGTGGTATCGCTGACCACCACGCCGATGATGTGCGCACGCCTGCTCAAGCACGAACCGCACCGCAAGCAAGGACGTTTCTTCACCGCCACCGAACGCGCCTTCAATGCCATGCTGCGCGGCTACGAACGCTCGCTGGCCTGGGCCCTGCGCTTTTCGCCATTGATGATGCTGATCCTGCTCGGCACCATCGTGCTGAACGTCTATCTGTACACCGTCATTCCCAAGGGCTTTTTCCCGCAGCAGGATACCGGCCTGGTGATCGGCGGCATCCAGGGCGACCAGGCGATTTCATTCCAGTCGATGAAGGTCAAGCTGAATGAGTTTGTGGATATTGTCCGCAAGGACCCCGACGTGCAAAGCGTGATCGCCTTCACCGGCGGCGGCCAGAGCAATCGCGGCAACATGTTCATCACACTCAAGCCGCTCTCGGAACGCAAGCTCACCGCAGACCAGGTAATCGCGCGTCTGCGCGGCAAGCTCAGCCACGTGCCCGGCGCCAACCTGTTCATGCAATCGGTGCAGGATATCCGGGTCGGCGGCCGCTCCAGCGACGCCCAGTACCAGTACACCTTGCAATCCGACGACCTGAACCTGCTGCGCACCTGGGAACCGAAGATCCGCGAGGCATTCAGCGCCCTACCGGAACTTGCCGACGTCAATACCGACCAGCAGGACAAGGGCTTGCAAACCACCTTGACCATCGACCGCGAAACCGCGATACGCAGCGGCGTCACGCCGCAGCTGATCGACTCGACCTTGAACGACTTGTTTGGCCAGCGCCAGGTATCAACCATCTACAGCGGCATGAATCAATACCATGTGGTGATGGAAGCGGGCCCGCAATACTTGCAGAGTCCGCAGATCCTGCACAACACTTACGTCAGCATTCCCGCCAGCACGGCCAACCTGTCGCCCACCACTTCGGCCCTCGGCACGCCGCCGGCATTGACTGCGGGCGGGAAGCTGGCGTCCAATTCTTCGCTGGCGCTGACTCTTTCAACTACGGCTGAACAACAGATGCCGCTGGCGGCGTTTTCCAGCTTCCAGCCGACCAATACTTCGCTCGGGGTCAATCACCAAAGCCAGTTCATTGCCTCCACTATTTCTTTCAACCTGCCGGCAGGTGTTTCCTTATCCGATGCGACAGCTTCGATAAACGATTCGCTGGCCCGGCTCGGCGTGCCGACCGAGGTCCACGGCAGTTTCCAGGGCTCGGCTAATGTGTTCCAGTCATCGTTGAACAGCCAGCCGATGCTGATCCTGACGGCGCTGCTGGCGGTGTACATCGTGCTGGGCATTTTGTACGAAAGCTATATCCACCCGATCACCATCCTTTCAACCCTGCCTTCGGCCGGCGTCGGCGCCCTGCTGGCATTGCTGGCGACTGGCACCGATTTCAGCCTGATTGCCTTGATCGGGGTGATCTTGCTGATCGGCATCGTCAAGAAGAACGCCATCATGATGATCGATTTCGCCCTGGAGGCTGAACGCACCCAGGGCCTGTCACCACGCGACTCGATTTTTGAAGCGTGCCGGCTGCGCTTCCGTCCGATCATGATGACCACCATGGCGGCGATGTTCGGGGCGGTGCCGCTGGCGTTGGGCCATGGCGACGGCGCCGAGCTGCGCCGGCCGCTGGGTATCGCGATCGTCGGCGGCTTGATCGTGAGCCAGTTGCTGACGCTGTACACGACACCGGTGGTCTATCTGTACATGGATCGCTTCCGCCTGTGGAGCACGGACAAATGGCAACGGCGAGGCGGCCGGCCACTGCCTGACCCAAGCGAAGCATGACGGATGGATGTAGCCTTAGCTTTGTGAAGACGCAAAAATCATTGTCGGCGAAAAACTTTACTTAGCGGACACAGCGAACTCAACGGATTCAATATGAAACATACGCAAGCACCCATGCATAAAACCTTGTTGGCGGCGACGGCCACGGCGCTGCTGTTAAGCGCCTGTGCGGTCGGCCCGGATTACGTACGGCCGGCCACCGTTGCGCCAGCTGCCTTCAAAGAGATGAAGGATTGGAAAACCGCTACCCCGCAAGACCAGGAACTGCACGGAAAATGGTGGGAAATATACCAGGACCCGCAATTGAATGCACTGGTCGAGCAAGTCAACATCTCCAATCAGAATCTGGCGCAAGCCGAGGCGCAATACCGGCAGGCTAAAGCATTGGTGGAGTCGGCAAGATCGTCTTACTTCCCGACCGTATCCGCCAATGTCTCGTCCACGCGTTCAGGTGGAGGTGGGCGTACCGGCACCAGCTCCCTGAACAGCAGCAGCGGTTCAGTAACGACCAGCGATTCGCTCGGCCTGAGCGCCAGCTGGGAACCGGATCTGTGGGGCAGCATCAGGCGTACAGTGGAATCGAATCAGGCGTCGGCCCAGGCCAGCGCCGCCGAATTGCAAGTGGCCAGGCTCAGCGCCCAATCCACCCTGGCGCAAAATTACCTGCAGTTGCGGGTAATCGACCAGCAGCAAAACCTGCTCGACGACACGGTAGCCGCCTATCAAAAATCGCTGCAACTGACGCAAAACCAGTATACCGTCGGCGTAGTTGCCCGGTCTGACGTGATTCAGGCCCAGACCCAGCTCAGAAGCGCCCAGGCGCAAGCGCTGGACAATGGCGTACTGCGCGCGCAG
The DNA here is from genome assembly GCF_900111995.1 of Collimonas sp. OK607. GTDB lineage: Bacteria > Pseudomonadota > Gammaproteobacteria > Burkholderiales > Burkholderiaceae_D > Collimonas. The sequence continues at coordinate 97,686 of NZ_FOKF01000017.1, read as the reverse complement.
CTGGAACACGCGATCGCCCTGTTGACCGGACAGGCAGCGTCCTCCTTTTCGATTACACCTGCGCCGCTGGTTGCAGTGCTGCCGGATATTCCGGTCGGCGTGCCGTCATCGCTGCTGGAGCGCCGCCCCGATGTCAGCTCGGCAGAGCGGCTGGCGGCGGCGGCCAATGCCAAGATCGGCGTGGCCAAGGCCGCTTACTTCCCCAATCTGACCTTGTCGGCTTCGGGCGGCTTTCAAAGCAACAGCTTTGCCGATTGGCTGACCGTCCCCAACCGCATCTGGTCGCTCGGACCGGCCTTGGCAGCTACCCTGTTTGACGGCGGCGCACGACGCGCTCAAAGCGATCAGGCAATAGCCGCCTACGACGCCAGCGTTGCGGTGTACAAACAAGCGGTGCTGACCAGCTTCCAGGAAGTCGAAGATAACCTGGCGGCCTTGCGCATCCTGGAACAGGAAGCCCTGGTCCAAGGCGAAACCGTCCAGTTTGCCCATCATGCGCTGGAGCTGATCTTGAATCAGTACAAGGCCGGCACCGTCAACTACACCAGTGTGGTGACGGCGCAGGCAACCGCATTCAGTGCGGATTTGTCGGCGCTGAATATCCAGAATCGACGCTATGCTGCGAGCGTGCTGCTGATCAAGGCGCTCGGCGGCGGCTGGAATCAGTCTGAACTGCCGGACAACGCCATGTTAAATGATCGCAATGCCACCGCAGACAGCAAGCCGGTAACTAAATAACTGTAGGATGGGTAAGCCTTTTTGCCCACGCGTTGCTGACATAAGCAATGTGAGAAAATCTGGAGTTCCGCGTGGGCACCCGTGCCCACCCTACGTTTAATCGGGAGAAAAAATGAACTTCGGCTCCAGCTGGCAGCTATTTGCTCTTGGCTCTGCATTTTTTGCCGGCTTGACGGCGATCTTCGGCAAGTTCGGCGTTACCGGCATGAATTCCAACTTCGCCACGTTCATCCGCACTGTCGTCATTTTGTTCGTGATCGCCGGTATCATCACCTTGCGCGACGAATGGCAAAAGCCGGCGCTGGTCAGTCCCACCAACTGGTTATTCCTGGTCTTGTCGGCCATCGCTACCGGCTTGTCCTGGCTGTGCTACTACCATGCGCTGCAAATCGGCCCGATCTCGAAGGTGGCTCCGATCGACAAACTCAGCGTCGCCTTCGCCATCGTGTTGGGCTTGCTGTTTGCCGGCGAACAACTGACCTGGCCGGTAGCCATTGGCGGCTCGCTGATTGTGGCCGGATCGGTCGTGATTATCGCTTTTTAATTAAAGCCTAAGCCACTTGCAACAGTCTTGCCGGCATGGTTCCGCGCAAGGCGTTGCACACCATGATCTGTTCGGCGGCCAGCAAATCCTCCATGCGCAAACTGCGTTCACTGGCATTCCATGCCGGATCGTTCAGCACCACGCTCCGCATCACTCCCGGCAACAATCCCGATTTCAGCGGCGGCGTATACCAGCGTCCGTCCAGCTTGAGGAAAACGCTGCTGCGGCCGCCCTCGGTCAACTCGCCTTCCTGATTGAAAAACAGCATATCGAAAGCGCCTAGCTGTTGCGCTTGTTGCCATGCCTGATCGTAGCGTTGCCGCACACTGGTTTTATGCCGCAGGAACAAGTCGTCGGATTGCATCGGCACCGGAGCGATCAATATATTGACCGGTGCCTCAAGGTCTCCCAGCTCCGCGCTCTGCAGGCTGCAATTGCCATCTGCAGATAAGGTCAGCCGCAGCCGCTGAGGGCCTGTGGCGGGCAAACTTGCGCAATGCGCCTGCAACGCTGCGCGCAATATTTTGTCGTTACAGGGAAAACCGAAATAGACGGCGGAAGCCTGCAATCGCTGCAAATGCAAATCCAGATGACGGCAGCCGTCGGCGCGGGTGGCGTAGATGGTTTCGAACAAGGAAAAATCGCCGCCCATGCCGGTCAGGAATTTCGCTTTCAATGCACATTCAGCATATTCCTCGGCCGCTACGCTGTCATGCACGATGCCGGCGCCGACTCCCATCTCACCTCGACGAATGCTGGCGCCATATAAGCCGTCCCGCGCGGCTGCTTGCAACCACAAGGTTCGGATCGGTACCGACAAACAGAAATCGCCAAACCGGCGACCCGCCTGCTCCTCATCGAACCAGCCTATCGCACCGGTATACAAGCCGCGCGGATCGGGCTCCAGTTCATCGATGATTTGCATGGTGCGATGTTTGGGCGCGCCGGTAATCGAACCGCAGGGATACAGTGCCTGGATCACCGCGCTGAGGCTGACATCGTCGCGCACCTGCGCCTGCACGGTGGAGGTCATTTGCAGCACGGTATTGAACTGCGTCACTTCGAACAATTGCGGCACACGCACCGAACCGGGAACGGCGATGCGTCCCAGGTCATTCCGCAGCAAATCGACAATCATCAGGTTTTCCGCCAGATTCTTGGGATCTGCGGCGAGCGCATTGGCAGCCAGCCGATCCTGCTCGGCATCACCGCTGGCGGCGGCGGTTCCTTTCATCGGACGCGCAGTCAATACGCCTGCAGCGTGACGGACGAACAGTTCCGGCGACAACGATACAACCGCAGCGCCGTCAGCCAGCTGGATCAGGCTGCCGTAGGGCACCGGCTGACGCAGCCTCAGTTGTCGATACAGAGCAACAGGACTGCCGTAGACGTCGAAACGCAGGCGGTAGGTGTAGTTCACCTGATAGGTATCGCCGGCTTCGATGTAGGCTTGGATCCTGGCGATGGCGGCTGCAAACTGTTCTGCGCTGACATTCGGCTTCAGGTTCGCAATGCCGGCGCCGGCTTCAGCATGATTGGGTTCCGCTGCCTGGCGCTGTGCCAGCCAGGCATCTACCTCGGCATCGTTCAAATGCTTGCAGTCGGAAAATAACAGGATTTGCGCCAACGGCAGCGTCGGAACAACTTGCCGCTGAGGCCTGACACGCTGCAGGCCGATTCCCAGCTCGTAAGTAAACAAGGTCACCGCGTGCAAACCTTCCCGCAAGGCTTGCTGCATTTGTTCGATCAGCGCCGGCAGCTGATCCGCCTCAAAACATTGCAGACTGCGGGCGTGACCAGTGTACAGACGCGACAGGCGGGATGATTGGGCCTGCGCCGCCGTCGCACTGCTGTCATCCAGCAATGCGAAACACTCGGTCGAAGAGGGAGACGTGTTGATCATGATTCTTGTAAAAATACGACGGATAGCCAGAAGAACAGCCTGCATGCTACCTGATCGGTGAGGGATAGTCCAAACCGCTATAATTATGCTCTTTTAAGCAGGATTGGCAGGGCTTTCTGCCTACCCTGCCCACCCGGCCCACTTACCACCGTCCCTCATGGCCATATCCCGCGTCTTCCTCACGCCACTGATCGTGGCTTGCGCCTTGTTCATGGAAAACATGGACTCCACCGTGATCGCCACCTCGTTGCCGATGATGGCGCATGATATGGGAGAAAGTCCGATTGCGCTCAAGCTGGCGATGACTTCCTATCTGGTCAGCCTGGCGGTATTCATCCCCGTCAGCGGCTGGATGGCCGACCGCTTTGGAGCGCGCACGGTTTTCCGCAGTGCGATCGGGGTGTTCATGCTCGGTTCGATCCTGTGCGGCATATCCAACACGTTGGCAGAATTTGTCGCAGCCCGTTTCCTGCAAGGGGTGGGCGGCGCCATGATGGTGCCGGTCGGACGGCTGGTGATCTTGCGCACCACCTCCAAGGCAGAACTGGTGCGCGCCCTCAGCTACCTGACTATCCCGGCTTTGCTGGGGCCAGTGATCGGGCCACCGCTGGGCGGCTTCATCACCACTTATTTTCACTGGCGCTGGATCTTCTTCATCAATATCCCGATCAGCATCCTCGGCATTTACCTGGCTACCCGCTATATCGAGAACCTGCGCAGCGACGACACCGTGCCGCTCGACTGGATCGGCTTCCTGCTGTCTGCCGTCGGCTGCTCGACACTGATGTTCGGCCTGGCCAGCGCCGGCCGCCATCTGGTCGCCGGCGATGTTTCACTGATTTGCGTGGTGGTCGGCACGGTCAGTTTGCTGGCGTACGTGTGGCATGCGTTTCGTACCCCGCATCCGCTGATCAACCTGCGGCTGCTGCAAATCCCTACACTACGCATGAACGTCTTCGGCGGTTCTCTGTTCCGCATCGGCGTGGGGGCATTGCCGTTCTTGCTGCCGCTGCTGTTCCAGCTAGGCTTCGGCCTGACGCCGTTCCAGTCCGGCCTGCTGACTTGTGCTTCGGCGGCAGGCGCCATTTTTGTCAAAACCATGACAACGACCGTACTGAAAAAATTCGGCTTCAGGAGTGTGCTGGTCTATAACACGCTGCTTGGCGCGTTGTCGATGGCGGCGTTCGGCGTTTTGAAGGCGGATTCGCCGCATATCTTCATCATCCTCATGCTGCTTTTGGGCGGTTGTGTGCGTTCGATGCAATTTACCAGCCTGAATGCAATTGCCTACGCAGAGATTGATCAGCGCCAGATGAGCCAGGCCACCAGCCTCACCAGCGTCGCCCAGCAACTGGCGATTGGCCTGGGCGTTACCGTCGGCGGTTTTGCGCTACAGGTATCGAATCAGGTACAGGGCCACGCGACGCTGGTCAGCACCGATTTCTGGCCGGCGTTCTTGCTGATTGCCCTGATTGCCCTGGCTTCGCTGCCGTTCGCCTTGAAACTGCAGCCGGATGCCGGCGCGGAATTGTCGGGCCGCAGCGCCTGATCCAGTAGAGCCCGGGTTAGAACCCGGGCCAGAACCTAATCGAAACGCAAGTTGTACAAGACTTCCAGGCCGTTGATGGTGCCACCGCGCATCACCATCGACCAGCGCCGTGAAAATTGCCAGGTCACTTTCAAGATGCTGGCGGCGCTGGTCAGGCTCTGCTCGTAACCCAGGTTGATTTTCTCGGTGATGGCCTTGCCCAGGCTCACAACCTGCTCGTTTTCGATGCCGGAATCGCTGGAACCGATCGAGAATTCGTCAAAGCCGATACCTTGTGCAATTTTCTTACCGCCGTAATTCCCCAGCAGCGCCAGCGCCTGCCCGGCGGCCTGGCGCTGGCCCAGCGCGGAACTGTCGCTGCCATGGCCGAACATCAGCCAGGATAGTTTTTCCTCATCCGATACATTCGGCTCCGACACCAGTTTGACCCGCAGATTGGATGGATTGCCGGTAATCTCCGCACCCGCCTCGACTTCCTGGTTGCGCTTCATGGCGAGGATATTGATATTCGGATTGTCGATCGGCCCGTGGAAATTGATCAATCCGCGTTCAATCGCCAGCTTGCGGCCGAATACCTCGTAGCTGCCGCTTGCCACCCGGATCGTGCCGGTTGCGCGTAACGGCTGGTATGGTTCGCTACGGACCTGCATCGCGCCACGCAACAGGATATCGGCGCCGCTGCCGCGGAAGCGGAAATCGTTGCCGAAATCGACCTCCACATTCATCACCGGCGTCGCACCGCCGGCCGGTTTCTCTGCGGCTTTGGTTATACGTTCCTGTTCCGTCAAGGGCGTCGCGCGCGCTTTGACATCCTTGCGCACGATGACCACATCATCTCCCAGCACCGGCGCACTACTCTTCGGCAAATCGAACAATGCGCTGTCAACGGTGAATTTGCCGTCTACGTGCAACTGTTCCTTGACGTTGGCAATCTTGGCCTGGCCGGACACCATCAGTTGGCGATCCGGGCTGGCAAACAATTGCAGGCGATCGGCAATCACGCTGGCGGTCAGATCGGGATTGTCGTGGCCCAGCTGCAGCCTGCCGGAGGCGCGTATGGTGCCGTCGCCGCCATGGAATTCCAATTGCTGCAAATCGACCACGTTGTTAGCCAGGTTCAGGCGCGCCGTACCATCTTTCAATTTGATTCCCTGGTCGTACAGGGTGACGGCAAGTTTGTCGCCTGTGACTTTGCCTGACAACATCGGCTTGCCGAGCTGGCCGGCCAGATTCAGATCCAGCGCGAGGCTGCCATCCAGCGCCACCTGTGGCCCGATCAGCGCACCGATGGGTTTCAGCTGCGGCACCTGCAATTTAGCCTGGCCGGACAAAGCTGAGCTGTCGCTGACAGTCCAGCTGCTGCCGTTACGCTGCAAAGCCAGCTGCAATTGCGTACTCAAGGTACCGATCCTGGATGCCGCCAGCTGGCTATCCAGCTTGACCTGCCCGGACTCCAGATCAGCACGCAGTTTCAACTCAGACAAACCCAGGCTGACATCGCCACGTCCCGGATTGACCCGTAAATCGCCGCTGCGGCGAGCGATCTGCAGATAGCCCGCCAGATTCTCAGCCAGCGAAAAGTCCCAGCTGCTATCCAGCACCAGATCCGTCTTCAAGGGTAATTCCGGACCGCCGAATTCATGCACCAAACCAAGTATGGTTGCCACATTAAGTGCGTTGATGGCGCCGGCCGAACGAATTTTTCCATTGTCGTAACTGAAATTCTTCAAATCGATCTGCGCATCTGCCACATTCAAACGTGTTGCACCAAGCACCAGGCGGCCGGCCTCGGCATTAATCGTCAATGGCGCCGCGAGACTGATGCGCGGCGCTCCCTGGTTTTGCAATTCGCTGATCTGCCCCTGCCAGCCGTAACCTGCATTGCTCTGGCTCAGCTGCCCCTGCGCGGCCATGGTCAGATGCAAGGGCTTGCCGCGCAGTGCGCCGCTAGTGTCCAGTTTCAAGGTATGCGCACCGTAGGTGCCGGCCAGGTTCAGGCTCAATTTATCCAGCGCCATGTCGGTGCTGTGCAAGCCATGGCCCTCGACGCTGACAGCCAGCCGGTTATTGGCTGAATTCAGCTTGGCGTTCAAATCTGCATGCACATCGGCCTGCCCTGAGAGACTGTCTATCCGATGTTCGCCGTAGGCTAATTTTTCGGCACGGTACGAAGCTTGTATATTCGGTTTTTGCATGGTGCCGCTGACCTGGCCGTCCAGATGCACGGCGCCGGAGAGGCCGACACCCAGGCCCTGCAACTGCGGAGCATCGATCTTCAGGTCAAGACGATCGCCGGCGGCGCCAAAACTGCCCTTGGCCAGCACCTCGTTACCGGCCACCGACAATGCAACGTCGCTGGGCAACAAGCGCATACCAGCCAGATTGAGCACGCCATTGCCGGTCATCGGTAATTGATCGTAGCGGCTATCCTTGATGATGAAATTGAGCTTCAATTTCAGTTCGGGCGCCAGGTTGCCGCTGGCGTCGATATCCATATTGATATTTGCAGTCGTCGCCTGCGGGTGGGATTTAGCGCCTTTGGGTTGTGTAGCAGCATTGCTGTTGATCCAGAGGAAAGGATTGAAATCGCGCAAATTTCCTTTCACGGTGTAAGCCATATCCGCATCGCGGCTCAAATTGCCGCTGATATCCAGACGCGCCGGTCCGGCCGCCAGTTGCGCGGTTTTCACGACAATCTGTTTGGCGTCGATCAGCGTTTCCAGTGTCGCTTTGTAGGTGGCATCGGCCAGGTTCAGGCTGATTTGCTGACTGTCCGGCATCAGCTTGATGCTGACTGGCCCGCGCAGTTGCGACGGCTTCATTTTCCCGTGCAAGGCTTGCAGATCCAGGCCGGCGACGTCGAAGTTGAATTCACCGTTGTTTTTATTTTTGCCATCGCTATGGTATTCACCTTGGCCGCTGATGCTGGCGTTCCTCAATAATTTCAACTGCAGGCGGGACAACTGCTGAGTCTGGGTGTCCAGCCGCAACTCGGCGCTGGCGCTGACCAGCGGCAAACGATCCTGATCCAAAGCACCTGCCATTGCGTTGGTAATCGTGATCGGGCCACTCACCGTCAGCGCGGCCAGATCTACGATGGCTGGTGCGCTGCCAGCAGCGTCAGCTGGCGGCGCCAATGGCTTCAGCGCCACCTGCAGGCTCAAATCGGCTTGCGGCGCACCGCTGCTGAACAGTTTCGGATTGATGTGCGTAGCGTTCAATTCAAGCTGTTGAAACGGAATGGGTGCAAACGGTGTTGCAGCAATCTTGGCGGTGCCGCTTAACTTGTCGCCCCGTGCGTTCAAGTCTATATTCAGCGCCGCCAGGTTGCCGGATAAAGTCGCATCCAGTTGATATTTTTCTTTTTGGTATTCACCGCTCAACTCGGCTCCGCCACTCAGCGCAAACGGTTGCACGCCATTCAGGCTGAGTTTCGCGCTGGCCTTGCCATACGGCGTGCCCAGCCGTTCCAGGAACAGATTGTGCTGTACCCGGTCCGACTCGCCGTGCAACTGCAGATGACTCAGTTCGGTCGTGGTCAGGCCTTGGTGCAAGGACAGCTTGTTCAGCGAAATATCGTTGAGAACCAGTTGTAACGGCAGTTTCAGGCTGGTCGGCATGACGGTCGGTTGCGGTGGTGTCGGCTCTAGCCGGGCATCGACATTGCCGACATGCAGATAAGCGACAGTCAGTTTGAGCGGCGAGCGGCTCAGCTGCCACTTGGCATCGATGCGATCAATCTTGTACTGCTGGGTAGCATCACGGTACACCAGATTGCGCAACTGCAAACCGTCTGCCAAAGTACCGCCGACCAGCTGACCGGATAAATTACCGTGCATTGCCCAAGTACTTAACTGCCACAAGGCCCGTGTGCCGGATTCTGAATGGACGCCGAAAATGACCGCAGCAACAAGCAAAATCACCAGCATCGGGCATGCCGCAAGCGAGCGCCACAACCAACGCCACCGCCCGCGCAAGCGGCTACGACCGCCATCGGGACTTGGTGGCGGGCTTGTTGATTCTGGAGAGTTGGTTGCTGCCTGAGTCATGCATTCAATCTCATGCGTTTGGTCTGAAAAAAAGAAAAATCAGAAGGCGATGCCGAGCGAAATATGGGGCCGGAATTGCTTGGCCTGAACGCCATAAGCAAGGTCGAGATTCACAGTGCCGACCGGGCTCCGATAGCGTACGCCGACGCCGGTGCCGACCTTGGTAGACCTTTCTCCCCAACTATCGGTAGCACTGCCAATATCATAAAACAAGGCGCCGCCCCATTGCTGGGTGAGCCAGTGTTGATATTCAGCGCTGCCGGTCACCATGTACTTGGTTGGGTAGACGGTACCGTTTTGCGAATTGCCGATGCTATCATAACTATAACCGCGCACCGATTCATTGCCGCCTGCACGGAACAGCAAGGAAGCCGGCACCGAGGCGCTGGAACCGGCAGTAAATACGCCACCGAGTTCCGTGCGCAAAATCACCACGTCGCGTTTTGCGACAGGAAAATATTGTTTATAACGGCCGTCGGCCCGGAAAAAAGTCTGATCGGTGAGCAAACCCTTCAAGGCGAAACCGGTTTGTATCGAAAAAATATGGCCGCTGCGCGGGAAAATGGGATTATCGACAGCTCGCCGGACCCAGGCAAAACCGGGAACCAGGGCCTGATGCTCGCCCGGCCGGACCACGGTATTCGGCGGCAATGTTGCACCGTCAATCTGCTGCAAGCGGTCGCGATAATAATCCAGGGTCAAGGCAGTATCGTAATTCTCCAGCGAACGCGCACGCTTGAGTCCGATTTTCATGCTGCGCAAATCGACGCCTTGCAAGGTAGTCCGGTCATACGAACCGTTGACGCCGTTGACGAAACTGCGCGTATCCGGTGGCATCGACAAATCAAGCGAGCCGTATTGCCGGCGCTGTTCAATCTTGGTCTGGGCGTCGAACACCCACGCTTTGCCAAAAACATTGTAATTGGTGTACCGGCCCTGCACCTGTGCCCCGGTATCGGAGGCATAGCCAAGCCCGGTGCGCAGCCTTTGCGTCCGGAATTCGGTTACCTGGACGTTGACCGGCGTCTCCAGCGCATGCGCCGGATCATCGTCAATGCTGACGATCACATTACCGAAGTACGGGGTGTTCTGGATCTGCCGCTGCAGCAACAGTAAACGGTCGACGCTGTATTCTTCTCCCACCATCAGGGGATTGACGTTCTCGATAATGCTGGCCGGAAAACGTTTGGTGCCGGTGATATGCAGCGCTCCCAAAGTGAATCCGGGGCCGCTGTCATATTGCACCGAGAGTTCGGCGTCGTTGTCTTCGGGCGTGATCCGGGCTTCCGAATGGGCTATCCTGGCTGCCGGATAGCGCTTCTTGAGCAGCACCTGCAAGCCATTCTCCTTGGCGGCCGCCCAGTCCGCCTGGCGAAACGGCTGGCCGGCCGGCAAACTCCAGTTCTGCTGTATCTGCAACACCCGCTCGGGCACCTCGGTAGCCGCGCTGCCGATCACATTGATGGTGGCGGCGGACACCATGGTGCGTTGTTGCGGATCGATTTTCAGGTGGATCGTCTTGATCTCGCCAGGCTCTACCGTAACGGTGGTTTTAGGCGAGAAATAACCTTCAGTCGAAGTCAGTTGCGTGACGTGCTCGTCCACCGTGTCAATCAGGAATTTCAATTGATCTTCGCTCAAATCCTGGCGATCCTTGTAACGCGACAGATCCAGATGCTGTTCAAGCAAGGCCTTTAATTCAGCCGGGGCCTCGATCTCGACCCGATACGTGGCGTTGGCGCTAATCGTACTCAGGCAGAGCAAGCCTAAAACCACGCCATAGGCAGATGGTTTCAACCAGCTTGAGGACATGCGGAAGCACTTCAGCATGCGTGGCAACCTGCAGCTGAACACTGCATGTCAGTTTTTATCAGGAAAACCAGTAAGAGCATAAGCAGACGCAATGGCAGAAGCAACGGTAGCGGAGGGGCATTTTAACAAACATTGTTTCTGTATTGCAAAAACGACATTGCCCCTTTAACGTCATTGTATTGGATGCCCCGTTCCTATGGCGCGATGTAACATGATTTAACCTCGATTAATCAGGATACATCGGCCATCAGTTACCCGGCCAGACAGTTACTCGGGGTAAGTCATTTTTGCCGGCTGCACCCATTCGGCGAACTCTTGTTCCGTCACGTAGCCGAGCGCCAGGGCCGCCTGCTTCAGCGTACTGCCGTCATGGTGCGCATGCTTGGCGATTTGCGCCGCACGGTCGTAACCGATATGCGGCGCCAGCGCGGTCACCAGCATCAGCGAGCGCTCCATCAATTCGGCAATCCGGTCGCGATTGGCGCCGATGCCGTCAGCGCAATGCTGCTCGAAACTCGCCATGCCGTCGGCCAGCAGGCGCACGCTTTGCAGGAAATTATGCGCAATCAGAGGCTTAAATACATTCAACTCGAAATTACCGGAAGCACCGCCGAAATTAATCGCCACATCGTTGCCGAACACCTGGCAACACAACATGGTCAACGCCTCGCACTGGGTCGGGTTAACCTTGCCGGGCATGATGGAGCTGCCAGGCTCGTTCTCCGGAATGCTGATTTCGCCCAGGCCGGAACGCGGGCCGGATGCGAGCCAGCGCACATCGTTGGCAATCTTCATCAGGGCTGCGGCCAGTGTTTTCAACGTACCGTGTGCCGCAACCAAGGCATCGTGCGCTGCCAGCGCAGCAAATTTATTGTCGGCAGTGCGGAACGGCAAGCCTTCCGTCTTGGCTAACTGGGCGGCAACCCGGCTGCCGAAATCCTTAGGCGCATTGAGTCCGGTACCTACCGCGGTACCGCCGGCGGCCAGGTCGCACAAAGGCTCCAACGTGGCCTTGATGATTTGTTCCGCATGATCGAGTTGTGCAACGTAACCAGAGAATTCCTGGCCCAATGTCAGCGGCGTCGCGTCTTGCAAATGGGTGCGGCCGATCTTGACGATATCCTCAAAATCCACCGACTTCCTGTGCAAGGTCGCACGCAGTTTTTGCAGCGCCGGCAATAATCCGTTGGCGATGGCGAGCGCAGCGGCGACATGCATTGCCGTCGGAAAAATATCGTTCGATGACTGGCTAAGATTGACCGCATCGTTGGGATGCACCAGACGTGATTCGCCACGCACGCCGCCAAGAATTTCCGAGGCGCGATTGGCCAGCACCTCGTTCATGTTCATGTTGCTCTGGGTGCCGGAACCAGTCTGCCAGACGGATAACGGAAACTCCTCCGGATGCTGCCCCGCCACCACCTCTTGCGCCGCCTGGATGATGGCGGCGGCCTGGGTTTTCGGCAGCTTGCCGAGATCCTGGTTGACTTGCGCGCAAGCTTGCTTGACGGCTGCCAGCGCCACGATCAGTTCGGGCGGCATGCGCTCGCTGGATATATGGAAATGATGCAGGCTACGCTGGGTCTGTGCGCCCCACAGCCGTTCATCCGGGACTTCAATCTTGCCAAAAGTATCGCGTTCGGTTCTGCTGGTAGTCATTTCAGCTCCATAAAAGTGGCGACGCCCTACATCACGGACACATTCAGGCCGTCAACAAAGTCTTATGGTAATACTTTTCCTTCGCGCAGGATTATTTCGATGTCGGCAGCCGATACCGGCTCGCTGAAATAGAAACCTTGCATTTCATCACAGCGATGACGTTGCAGGTAAGACAGCTGCTCTTGCGTCTCAACCCCCTCGGCAATCACTTGCAAACGCAGGTTGTGGGCCAGAGAGATGATCGAGGCGACGATCGCAGCATCGTCCTGGTCGACCGTGATGTCGCGCACAAAGGATTGATCGATCTTCAACGCGTCGATCGGGAAACTCTTCAGATAGGCCAGGCTCGAATAGCCGGTGCCAAAATCATCAATCGATAATTGCACGCCAATCGATTTCAGGTCGTTCAGAATACCCACGGCCAGCTCGACATCCGTCATCACCAGGCTTTCAGTCAATTCGATTTCGAGATAGTGCGGCGCCAGTCCAGTAGCTTCCAGCATCTCGGCTACCTGCTGCACCAGGTTTTGCTGGAAAAACTGGCGCGTCGACAGATTCACCGACATCCGCAAATACCCCAGGCCCATGCGCTGCCATGCCTTGTTCTGTTCGCAAGCGGTGTGCATCACCCAGGCGCCCATCTGCACGATCAGGCCGGTTTCTTCCGCCAGGTCGATGAAACGCGTGGGCGAAATCATGCCCAGTTGCGGATGCTTCCAGCGAATCAGGGCTTCCATGCCGACCATGCGACCGGTACGCAAATCCACTTGCGGTTGATAGTAGAGCAGCAATTCCTTACGTTCCAGCGCATTGCGCAGATCACCCTCGATCTGCAGGCGTTCAAGCGCGCGTTCATTCATCGCCGCCGTGTAGAACTGGTAATTGTTATTCCCCATTTCCTTGGCGCGATACATGGCGATATCGGCATGCTTGAGCAAGCTGTCAGGGTCTGTACCGTCGTTCGGGTAGACTGCCACGCCGATGCTGCAGCTAAGGAAAAAATCATAGCCCTCAATTTGCAGGGGGCGCGCAATCGCATCCATCATCCGTTGAATCAAGCCCACGCTCAGCTCTTCATCAAGACGCTCCGGCAAGATCAAGACAAATTCATCGCTGCCCAGCCGCGCTATGGTGTCGGCTTCGCGGGTGAACGCTTTCAGACGGCTGGCGACCTCCTTCAGCAACTGATCACCGGCATTGTGCCCGAGCGTATCGTTGACGAATTTAAAGCGGTCCAGATCGACGAACAACACCCACACCCTGTGGCCGTATAGCTCGCCATAGACAATCGACTGACTCAGGCGATCGCTCAGCACATTGCGATTGGCGAGGCCGGTCAAGGTGTCGTGGCGGGCCTGATGCTCCAGCTCTGCCTCGTAACTCTTCATTTCCGTGATGTCGTACAAAGACGTGACGAAGTGGCTGACGCGGCCGGAACTATCCTTCACGGGCGCAACGTAAAGCTCGTTCCAGAACAAGGTGCCGTCCTTGCGATAACTGCGGAACACGGTATTCGCAGTGCGCTTTTCGCGCAGGGCGGCGCGAATTTCTTCCAGGCCGATCTGGTCGTGATCGTCGCCATGCAGCATTTCCAGGTTGCGGCCGATCATGTCCCTGGCGGAATAGCCGGTAATCCGCTCGAATGCGGGATTGACATATTCCACCTGGTAATCCGGCAATTTGGCGCTGGAGATGATGATGGCGTTCGCACTCGATTCGATGGCGCGTTCGCGCAGTTGCAAGGCATCTTCGGCGCGCTTGCGCGCGACAATGTCCTCTTTCATCATTTGCGTCGCCAGCTTGACTTGCTGGGTACGGGCGTCTACCAGCCGCTCGATCCGCTTGGAGCGAGTCGACAGGAAATACAGATAGGCGGCTCCCATCCAGCTCAGCACACTACCCAGTATCAATACCAGGAGCGATCCGACATTCTTCTTGGTGAACACGCGCGCGGGCGCCGATGCCTCTATAAACCAGGGTTTGCCGGCAAGTTCAAACGTTTGGGACATGTCTTGCGGAGCGTCATACAACAACCAGGCAGGCAGCCAGTCGCTGGCATTTGACGGCTTGGCCTGGTTGCCCTGGCGATAAACCAGGGTGTCGTCTTCCGGCTTGGCGCTGGCATACACCCTAAGATTGAAATCTTCACGCGCCTGCACGCCGTCGCGGGCCAGGATATTGTTGACGAAAGCATCGGCGCGCAATGCCGCGCTGGTAAAGCCGACCAACGCACGACGGCGATCGTCGACGCTATCCAAGACCGCACCGTGCTGATAAACCGGCATCAGGACCATCATGATCAGCTTGCTGCCGTTCTTGGGCTTTTGCTCAAACAGATCGGTAGAAGCCGGCAAACCGGTATCGCGTGCGCGTTTCGCGGCTTCGCTCTGGACTTTGCTGGTCGCCACATCCATGGCAAACGCACCTTCATTGCCTGCCATCGGTTCAAGAAATTCGACCACCCGATATTCATCGTGTCCGGCTGCCTGTGCCGGCTTGCCGTCGCTTAACTGGCGAATCGAAAAATCAGGATAACGTTTACGTATCTCTGCTTCATAAGCAGGTCGTTGGGCCGCGCTCACCAGGCGCTGAAAGCCTAGCGATTTGATATAAGGAGCGCGGACCAGCATCGGTGCAGTAAAAGTGTGGAATTGTTCTCGAGTGACGCCGTCCACAGTGACAAACAGGCGATTGACGGTTTCCAGTTCATGCACCAGGCCATCCAGGCCATCCACCACGGCTTTAAGATGGCCGCTGGCAAGACGTCGGAACTCGGCATCCATTTTCTCGTATTCGAGGTGACGAACGGAAACAAACAAGCCGAGCGTAATCGCCAGGCCCAATATCAAACTGGACAAGGAAGCAATGGGTATGAAGATTGACGAACCACGACGAAACATTTCTACTCCATTGCGAACAATAGGCGAAATATTACACGGTCTTAATACCCGATAACGTCACGCGAGGATTTCTTTTTAGTGCCACATGACAACTAAAAGCCATAGAGAAAGAATCGTTGCCGTCGCAGATGAGAAATCAGGGCGATTTCGGTGTTTCTACCTCAGGCAACAAGCAACCCTGCAAAATTTGCAGATCGTTGTCTTTCGCGAAATTGACTACAAAATGGTAGGCCAAAGGTTCGATCTGGCGCAGATCTTCATTGACGACTACTGACCGCACGCCATTCAGCAGTACCGGCCGGACGTAGGGCGAATATTGCAGATGGGCGTTGCGGCCGCCCGATCCTTCCGGGCGAAAACAGGCCATGACGCCGCACAAGCGCTCGGCCCAGTCGCTGGGACGAAACTGCCTGCCATCGCTGGTGATACCTTGAATAAAAAATTCGCGGGCGGGAGTGTCAGGGGATTGGATAGGTTCTGCCATGCGTACAGCTCGTTTCTTCTATAACGCTTGCTACAGACATTGCTTTGCCTCGGGTAGAAGCAAGCTACTAGTTTTGCGTAAGTGATTCTTACGTATTATATCTTATAGAAGACTTACGCACCATCTCGCATAGCGTGGACACACCTTTGTGCCCACCCTGCACGTTGATTTACCCGAGCCAGACTGCTGCCGACAACAGCAACAACAAGAACATCCACAGCAGCAGGGCACGCCAAACCAGGCCGACCGTACTTTGCAAGGCGCGCGGGGTGGGAATATCGCCCGGCGGGCTTTCGCTTTCCATGGCGGTCGAATCCACTGTCGATGCATCGGCCGGCAGGATCGAAATCGCGGTTTCCGGTGGTGCGCCCAGCAACACGCCCATGGCGCCGCCGCCGGTAGACAAAATGATGCCGTCCGTCTCATTTTTCCAGCGATCGGCAAAATTACGCCAGGCGTAGATCGCATCTTCGAAATTACCGACCACAGCAAAGGCCGCCGCTGTCATACGCGCCGGAATCCAGTCTATCCAATAAAATGCCTGGGCCGCAAAACGTCCAAAAGCTTCATTGTGCATGTGATCCGGCTCATTCCAGCCGCGCGCCAGATACTCGGCAATGCGGTACATCACGGCACATGCCGGGCCAACCGGCATGAGGAACCAGAAGAACACGCCGAACACATGGCGATGCGTGGTGATAAGCGCCTTTTCCACGGCGATGCGGGAAATTTCACTGACATCCATATCTGTGGTGTCGAGCTTGGTCCATTCGGCCAGCAAGGTTCGCGCCGTGGCGTCGTCGCCGGTATTGAGGGCCAGTTGAATCGAACTGAAATAATGGCTGTAGTGGCGGAAGCCCAGAGTCAGATACACGATCAGGACATTCCAGAGCAGTGCCGCCCAGGCGCCGACATGCACGCATAACCAATAGATCAACGCCGTCGGGACGGTGAGCGCCAGTATCACGCAAAACCAGCCCAGCCGGCCCTGACGCGCCTGACCTGCATTAAACGACGCCTCTATCTTGTTCGCGAAATGCTTGACCCATGCATAGACGGGATTGTCCGCGCGCAGCGGCTTCAGTTGCTCGATCAGCAATGCAAACAGAATAGAGAGAAATGTCATTAACCAGCCCTATAAATCAATCGACGGCGCCAGCAGCAGCGCAGCAAGATCGGCACCAATATCCGCAAAATCGCGGCCCATTAGCGTTGCCATAACATCTAAAATTGCAGTATCCCATACGATAACGCAGCACACGCACAGAATCAAACTTGTACTGAACTTGTTTTCCGTGCCTGCCATGTATTTGGGCGCAGCACAATGAATCTAAGCCCGGTGATTCAAGTCCAGATCTAAGCCCGGAGAAAATGAAACAGATTCCTTAACATCGCAGCAGTTGCCCCCCAAATGAAGAAACGCTCATAGGGCATCGCATAAAAGGTGCGGCGATAACCATCCGGCAGGTCGATGCTGCGCAACTGATGGTTCAGGCCGTCCATCAGGAATGCCAGCGGGACTTCAAAGATTTCAGCTACTTCGTTTGGATCGGCCCGCAAGCTGACAGGCGGATTGACCAGGCACACCACTGGCGTTACGCGATAACCGGTGCCCGTAAAATATTCCGGCAAACTGCCGATCACCTCGACCTGACGACGCGCCAGGCCGATTTCCTCTTCAGCTTCACGCAGCGCGGTTTCAATTGGCGATGCATCGCTCTGCTCCATGCGCCCGCCGGGAAAACTCACTTGCCCTGCATGATCGGTCAGATGGGCGGCGCGCTGGGTAAACAACAGCGTCGGCTGCTGCTCGTGCATGACGATGGGGATCAACACCGATGCCGGCGTTACCGGCTTGCCCTGCTGCTGCGCCATGCGTTGCACGGTATGGCTATCGAGGTGCTCCGGATGCCATTCCGGCCGCTGTGCAAAACGCTGACGCAGCCACGCGGCATTCATCCTTTCGGGCGCCAACGCAGATTCGCCGGCAACCGCATCAACCGGCAACATCAGGGGATCGAAAGTCAATTTAACCAAGAAAATTCCTCTAGCAATCTTTTTAATACTTTACCGCGATGACAGCGAAGGAGCTATCGCGGTCACAGATAATAACAATTAACGCTATTTTACTTTGCGGCAACTATATAGTGGGGATCATGCGATAACTTGCAGCAAACATAAATCTCAAATGCAAAAAGGGGCACCTGACGGCGCCCCTTTTTTTATGCAATACCTATGCCTGCATAACAACCACTTACTTCACAACTTACTCTGCTGCTGGTGCAGCTTTTGCAGTGTTGCGACGTTGTGGCAGTTTTTCCTTGATACGTGCCGATTTACCGGAACGCTCACGCAGGTAGTACAGCTTGGCGCGACGGACATCGCCGCGACGCTTGACTTCGATCGACGCGATCAGTGGCGAGTACAGTTGGAATGTACGCTCAACGCCTTCGCCGGAAGAAATCTTACGAACGATGAAGTTGGAGTTCAGACCACGGTTACGACGCGAAATCACAACACCTTCGTAAGCCTGAGCACGCTTGCGCGTACCTTCAACTACGTTAACGCTGACGATGACAGTATCGCCTGGTGCGAATTCAGGGATATTTTTGGCAAGGCGAGCAATTTCTTCTTGCTCAAGTTGTTGGATCAAGTCCATTTTTAGCTCCATATACCATCTTGCTGACGCCAATTGTGCAAAGCACTGCTCAGTAGAGGATGGGGTTAATACACAGGTGGCCGGCTGGCCTCCCCTTGGTACTGCTTTACTGCTTACTACCAACTACAACCCGGCGATCAAGCACTTTCGTACTTAACCTGAATTCCGTAAAAACTTTTCATCGGCTGCACTCAGCAAACCGGCAGCGCGTATCTTCTGAATCAGATCCGGCCGTTTCTTTGCCGTGGCAGACAGCATTTGCTGGCGCCGCCACTTTTCGATTTCAGCGTGATGCCCGCCCATCAAGACCGGCGGCACTGCTACGCCTTGATACTGTTCCGGCCGGGTGTAATGCGGACAATCCAGCAAGCCATTGACAAAACTGTCTTCGACTGCCGATGCGCCGTCATTCAATACCCCGGGCAACTGCCGGATCACCGCATCCATCAAAGCCATCGCCGGTAATTCGCCGCCGGACAAAACGAAATCGCCAAGGCTGATCTCCTCATCCACGCAACGATCCAGCAAACGCTGGTCAACCGCTTCATAACGGCCACAGAGCAATACCAAACCAGGTTCGGTACGCAATTCCATGACGCGCTGATGCGTCAGTGGCCGGCCTTGCGGTGACAGATAGATTACTCTCGGTGCAGGCAGGTTTTGCTGCAGCTGACGCGCCTTGGCTGCGTCAATCGCAGCTTCCAGCGGCTTCGCCATCATCACCATGCCGGGGCCGCCGCCATAAGGCCGGTCATCCACGGTACGATGATTGTCGGTCGTGAAATCACGCGGATTCCACAAAGCCAGCTCACATCTTTTTTGTTCAAACGCACGTCGGGTAACACCCGATTGCGTCAATGCAACAAACATTTCGGGAAACAGTGTGACGACATCAAATTGCATACCGCGCACCTTTTTGTTTCGCTTGCGATCTTGTTTGCTGCTTTAGTTGCCTGGAACCGACGCTCAATGCAAGCCTGGAATTAATAATCCAGTCCCCAGTCAACCGTGATTTTCTTTGCTGCCTGATCCACAGTCTTGACGAACTGCTCAACAAACGGGATCAATAATTCGGGGGCGGTTTTGTCCTGATCTGCGACTGCCGGCACCGTAATCCGAAGAATCGGATGCGCGCCGTTGTCCATCAAATCAGCGACCACGCCCAGATGCTCGCCTTGCAGATTCTCAACCACCAGGCCGATCAGATCGACCCAATAGAATTCATCGTCCGAAAGCGCCGGGAAGTGGCTGCGTGGAATATGCACCACACTGCCCTTCATGGCTTCGGCTGCGTCACGCCCTGCCACACCCATCAGGCGCGCCACAATGTCACCACTGTGGTTTTTCGCCTGCATCATTTCAACATCGTGCAATTCCGGCGAGTTCTGCCGGTTCAGCCACCATGTCTTGGCGTGCAACAGTGCATCGGCATCCGCCGAATACGGTTTGATCCGCACCCAGCCATTAATACCGTAGGCGCCAGTAATGTAACCGACCACCACCAAATCTGAAGGTATTGCAGTTCCAGCTGGTGCTGTGGCCGACAAGTTTACTGACGCGTTCAACGGTTTCAACTACTTAATTAAGCAGTTTTCTTGGCAGCGTCAGCAACCAGGCGAGCAACGGTCGGCGACATCTGTGCGCCAACACCTTGCCAATGCGTCAGGCGGTCCTGAGCAATGCGGAAAGTCTCTTCTGCACCGGATGCTACCGGATTGTAAAAGCCGATACGCTCGATGAAGCGACCGTCACGGCGATTGCGCGAATCAGTAGCTACGATGTTGTAAAAAGGACGCTTCTTTGCGCCACCACGGGATAAACGAATAACGACCATAATGTTTCCAAAAAGTGTTCGAACACGGAAAAAGCCGCAAATTATAACGCAAAGTGAGCCGATCCCGCAACCAAAGCAGGCCATGGGTGTGGTTTCACTACGTCAAACAGGTATTTGCAGGGCTCCAAAACGCTATACGGCGCTATGCCGTAAGCGGGCCTGACTATCAAAGTGACATTCTATTGAAGCAGGCTGTACACTACGCCCTCAATCTGCTTTCCGACACGCATGGTGCGCCTCGGAAACATCAGTGGCGATAGCCAAGCCCGTATATTAGCAATATTCCCGGCTGATGCAAGGATTGCCTGCTTATTACCCGTTTATTACCCGCTCATTGCCTGCTTATTGGCTGATTTATTACATATTCCAGACATTTCATCCCCCCCATCCTGCCAATGACCCAATCCCACAAGAACAAGACACTCGCCACCTTCTTGGCTACCGTATTTGGCAGCCTAGGCCTGCACCGTTTCTACCTGAAGGGATTTCAAGACATCTGGGGCTGGCTGCATCTTGCCACCCTGCCAATTTCCATGCTCCTTTACTTGTTTTTTAGACAAAATCAGCAAGTGGCGTTCCTGTTTGGACCGCTGATCATCTCAGGCCTGATTGCCGTGATCGAATCGCTGGTCATAGGATTGACCCCGGATGAAAAATGGGACGCCAAATATAACGCCAGCTCCGGCCGTCAATCCGACTCCAGCTGGTTTGTCGTCTTGCTGGTGGTCTTGACCCTGGGAGTCGGCGCAATTGCGTTGATCGGCTCAATTGCCCGCACTTTCGACCTTTTGTTCACTGGCGGCGCCTACGGTTGAGCTTTGAAACCAGATGCGCAGCGACACAATAAAAAAAAGCAGCCGTGGCTGCTTTTTTTACGTCTGCAAAAAATCAGAACTGATCTTCCGTCAACGCCATCACACCGCTACCGCCTTCGACAATCGAGATGCGATATGCATCAGCCTGAGACAGAATATGGTCGGCAAAGAAGCGCGCCGTACCGATCTTGGCCTGATAGAAATTGCTATCGCCCGCAGCCGACTGCAGTTTTTGCGTTGCAATCAGCGCAGCGCGGCCAAGCTGCCAGCCGCCCAACACGATGCCGGCCAGCTTCAGGTAAGGCACGCTACCGGCAAACACGCCTTTGATATCGCTCTTGAGATTATCAACCACGTAGCTGACCACCTGCTCCAATGCATCAGCGCCGCTGGCCAGTTGCTTGCTGATGGCGACCAGGTCGGCCGCTCCACTGCCCGCCAGCTCGGCCTGGGTAGCACGCACCTGGGCAATGATGCCCTTGGCGACAGCGCCGCCATCGCGCACCGTCTTGCGGCCGATCAGGTCGTTAGCCTGGATTGCGGTGGTGCCTTCATAAATCGTCAAGATCCGCGCATCGCGATAGAACTGCGCTGCACCGGTTTCTTCGATAAAGCCCATACCGCCATGAATCTGCACGCCGGTCGACGCCACGTCGATCGACATCTCGGTCGACCAGCCTTTGACGATCGGCACCATGTATTCATAGAATGCCTGGTTCGCTTTACGCGTTGCTGCGTCGGCATGATGCAGGGCCGCATCGTGCGCAGCCGCGGTGACATAAGCCAACGCACGCGCCCCCTCGGTCTGCGAACGCATGCTCATCAACATCCGCCGTACATCCGGCTGATGAATAATCGTTACAGCACCGGCTGAACCTGCCAGGTCACGCGATTGCACGCGGTCTTTGGCGTAAGCCACTGCTTTTTGATAAGCGCGCTCGGCAACGCTGATGCCCTGCAGGCCAACCCCAAAACGCGCCGCATTCATCATGATGAACATGTATTCGAGGCCGCGATTTTCCTCGCCCACCAAGGTTCCGACAGCGCCGCCGTGGTCGCCGAATTGCAGCACCGCAGTCGGACTGGCTTTGATGCCGAGCTTGTGTTCCAGCGAGACGCAATGCACATCATTGCGTGCGCCGGGCGTACCATCCGCATTGACCATGAATTTCGGCACGATAAACAGCGAAATGCCCTTCACGCCTTCCGGCGCATTCGGCGTGCGCGCCAACACCAGATGGACGATATTTTCAGCCATATCGTGCTCACCGTAGGTGATGAAAATCTTGGTGCCGGAAATCTTGTAAGTACCGTCGCCCTGCGGCACGGCACGGGTACGCACCAGCGCCAGGTCGGAACCGGCTTGCGGCTCGGTCAGATTCATGGTGCCGGTCCATTTGCCGGATACCAGGTTTTCCAGGTAAATCCGCTTTTGCTCGTCGCTGCCGGCAGTCAGCAGGGCTTCGATAGCGCCGTCGCTCAATAGCGGGCACAAAGCAAAAGACAGATTGGCTGCATTCAGCATCTCTATGCACGGTGTCGCCACCAGCTTGGGCAAACCCTGGCCGCCAAATTCAACCGGATGCTGCACGCCTTGCCAGCCGGCTTCCGCAAAGGCCTTGAATGCCTCTTTAAAACCCTTGCTGGTAGTGACTTCGCCGTCATGCCAATAGCTGGGCTCCAGATCTCCGCTGCGGTTTAATGGCGCGACCACTTCACTGCAGAATTTAGCATTCTCTTGCAACACTGCTTCCACGGTTTCCGGCGTCGCATCTTCGCAACCAGGCAGTGTGCTGACCTGCTCAAGGCCAGCCAGCTCATTCAACACGAACAGCATGTCTTTCAACGGGGCGACATAACTCATGTGTTACTCCAAAAAATCGGGCGGCACCGCTGAGCCTGACTCTGCCAGCACCCGCAATACCACCCGTATACTTTTTACTTTCTATTTTTAACAAAACGCTGAAAGTCCTTGCTTCAAAAGCCCGACCTATCTTACGTCCTGCAAAACACCCGTCGGCTTAACCCAGCTCGGCCACCAGTTGCGGCACGATCTCGAACAAGTCGCCAACGATGCCGTAATCGGCGACCGAGAAAATCGGCGCTTCTTCATCCTTGTTGATGGCGACGATGACCTTGGAATCTTTCATCCCGGCCAGATGCTGGATCGCGCCGGAAATACCGACGGCGATATACAGTTGCGGTGCAACGATCTTGCTGGTTTGCCCGACTTGCCAGTCGTTGGGCACGAAGCCCGCATCGACTGCGGCGCGCGAGGCGCCCATTGCGGCGCCCAGCTTGTCCGCCAGCGGTTCCAGGATCTTGAAGTTTTCAGCGGAGCCCAAACCACGGCCGCCGGATACGATGATCTTGGCTGCTGTCAGTTCAGGACGATCCGATTTGGCCAGCTCACGCGAGACGAATGCGGACTTGCCGAAATCGGCTGCGGCCGCGATATTTTCCACGGCAGCTGAACCGCCGCCGGCAGCAGCGTCAAAACCGGTAGTGCGAACGGTGATTACCTTGGTGGCGTCGCTCGATTGCACGGTGGCGATGGCGTTACCGGCATAGATAGGACGCTCGAATGTATCCGGGCTGTCGACCTTGGTAATTTCGGAAATCTGGCCGACGTCCAGTTTGGCGGCAACGCGTGGCAAGATGTTTTTGCCGTAAGCGGTTGCCGGCGCCAGGATGTGGCTGTAGGCGGAAGCCAGCGCCAGTACTTGCTCGGCGACGTTTTCTGCCAGGCCATCGGCAAAGTAAGCTGCATCGGCGACCAGTACTTTGGTCACGCCGGCGGCTTGCGCTGCGGCCTGGGCGGCTGCGCCGCAGTTGCTGCCGGCGACCAGTACGTGGACTTCGCCGCCGCATTGGCTGGCGGCGGTAATGGTGTTGAGGGTGCTGCCTTTTAACGAGGCGTTATCGTGTTCAGCAATGACGAGGGCTGTCATGTCGGCTCCAGTGTTATGTACGCTCGCCTGCATCATTATCGTGATGCGGCGCTGCGCTTGGTTCTTGAATAGGTTGTGTAGTGCGGTAAGCTAAATCGGTTTTTAAGCCGATTCTGCTTACAAGACCTTGGCTTCGTTCTTCAGCTTGGCGACCAGGGTAGCGACGTCAGGCACCTTGATGCCGGCGCTGCGCTTGGCTGGTTCCACCACTTTCAGCGTCTTCAGGCGCGGTTCGACATCCACACCCAGATCGGCCGGCTTGAACACATCCAGGGTCTTCTTCTTGGCCTTCATGATGTTCGGCAGCGTCACGTAGCGCGGCTCGTTCAGGCGCAAATCGGTGGTGATGATGGCTGGCAGAGTAAGGGCGAGGGTTTCCAGGCCGCCGTCGACTTCACGCGTGACAGTAACCTTGCCGTCTTCCAGCACGACCTTGGACGCAAAAGTCGCTTGCGGCCAGCCCAACAGCGCGGCAAGCATCTGGCCGGTCTGGTTGCAGTCGTCGTCGATCGCCTGCTTGCCGAGGATGATCAGCTGCGGTTGCTCTTTGTCAGCCACCGCTTTCAACAACTTGGCCACTGCCAGCGGTTGCAGATCGGTGTCGCCGGTATCAACCAGCACGCCGCGGTCGGCGCCAATCGCCATTGCTGTGCGCAGGGTTTCCTGGCATTGCGTAACACCGCAGGAAATCGCGATCACTTCCGTTACCTTGCCGCCCTCTTTCAGGCGCGTGGCTTCTTCCACCGCGATTTCATCAAACGGATTCATTGACATCTTGACGTTCGCAATATCTACACCGCTGCCGTCCGATTTAACCCGCACCTTGACGTTGTAGTCGACGACACGCTTGACTGGTACTAATACTTTCATCGGTATGCCTTTTTATTGAAATAAAAAAATCTGTGTTGATGCGGGTTGACGTCAATTGACGTTAACGTAAATCTTGATTAGGAATTATAAGAGAGAATTCGGTCAGATGCTGAAATTTAGCACGATCGTTCTATTAAATATTAGAGCAAATGGACTAATCGCACCAGTTATTTTGCAAAACAAAAAACTTTTAATGCGATTTATGCAATGGAAATACGCTACGCCGACCTGAAACGGAAGACAGAAAGGGATAAAACCGAGGTATTGCGCGACCAGCAGGACGCTGGTTGCGGCACGAATTGACGATAAAAACGGTGATGGGTAAAAATCTGCTGCGGAGACCACGATAAAAGGCTGACTATAGCCAACGCCCATTTACTTTCTTACTTACGCTTCATGAAGAAAATAAATTCCCTGTTTTCTTCGCTCTGCTCCAGCAAATCATTACCTGTCTGCTTCGCGAACGCCTGAAAATCGCGCACCGAACCAGAATCAGTAGCCATCACACGTAGCACTTCGCCGCTCAGCATGTCCGCCAACGCCTTCTTGGTTTTCAAAATCGGCAGTGGGCAATGCAAACCGCGTGCGTCGAGTTCTTTATTAAATTCCATAACCACTTCGTAATATAAAGATTTTTAACATTTGATGCTATTTATCGATTCTACTCCAAACGCAGACGCCTTTGACGCGTCGCAGCAAACCATCCATCATTTTTACAACAACAGTGCCATAAATAAATATGTCTTTAATGCAATTAATATTGCAATTCGCGTGCTAACATTCATTCATAAAGTAACAACATGTAACAGACGAAATCGCCGGGGATAACGCCGCCCCATGGCAACCAATGGCGAACCATTCTGAGGAACAGCATGCGGGACAGTCTTAGCGAAAAACCTTTCAGCAACGTTACGCCATTCTGGCAACGCTTACCTCAATTCTTTTTGTATCCATTGCAGCAGCAGCTGATCTGGCGTCCGGTGCTTTATGCGTTGGTTGGCAGCGGTTTATGGGTATTGGGCAGGAGTGGCGAGGACGACGGATTCTCTCCTGCCATTCTAATCGTTGCGGTACTGGTCGGCATTGGTCTCTCTGTCGACCTGATGCGCCAGGCATTCCGGATCCTGGAACAAACGTCGCTTGGCAATCTGCGCCATGCCGATTTCGACGAGCCGGACGACATGCACAAGATGACGCCCTACAAGCTCTATTTCGTGATGCTGGTGCAAGGGTTTTTCATCGCCATCATGGCCGACATCCATCCGTTTCTCGAACTGCTGGGAAGCGCCGTAGTCAATCTGATGCTGCCGGCCAGCATCATGGTGCTGGGGCATACCCATAGCTTTAGCGACGCCATCAATCCATTCAACGTTTTCAAGATGATCAAGGCGTGCGGCTGGCCCTATCTGGCGCTGTGGGCATTCGGATTCATATTGAGCCAGTGCGCACCGGTTACCGTCATGCTGTTCCTGGGAAAAGTGCCGATCACCCTGCTGATCGCTTCGAGCATTTTCGCTTGCGCCTATTTCACTTTGGTCGGTTTCAATTTGATGGGTTATACGATGTACCAGTACCATCAGGAGATCGGCTACTCGCCGGATCGCAATTTTGAAACCAACGCACTCGCCAGCAGCCGCCAGAACCGCCCTCTCAGCGACGATGAAATCCTGGCCCAGCAAATCGGTACGCTGGTGCGCGACGGCGACATCAACCTGGCGATAGAAATGGTGTGGGAAGAATTGCGCTACGATCAGTTCAACGCGCAACTGTCGGGCCACTACGCCAAACTGCTGATGCTCAAGGGCGACAAGAGCAAGCAGCTGGAGTATGCGCCGCGTCATCTGTTTGCACTGGCCCGCTCGGGCAAAGGTGGCCGGATCGGCGATAGCTGGCGGCAAGCGCGCCTGCTTGATCCGGAATTCAAGATCGACAATCCCGATCATGTATTGGAAATCGCAGCAGCCGCAGCTTCGGTACGCGAACATCAGATTGCATTGGAGATCGTCTCCGGTTTCCACAAGCGCGCAGCGCGTCATAAAGATGTGCCGGCGGTGCTGGTCCTGGCCGGCAAGCTGCTATCCGATCACCTGCGCCAGGATACCCGCGCCTTGTCGCTGTTCAATCATGTGATTGCACAATGGCCAACCAACCCGGCGGCCAGCGAAGCGCAACAATACAAAGATGTAATCGAACGCTTGATGCAAGGCCAAGGCGCCGGGCAAACCTGATCAGTATCGATTGCCGGGGCTGGTTACCAGGCGGCTTTCTTCGCTCAGAGGAAACTGCTGCAACAGCAATTTCTGATAATGCTGCGCCTTGTCGTGTATGCCCGCCGCCATGAATCCCCGGGCGACAACCTGCACCAGTTGCGGCAATTGCTGATGCTGGCGCGCAGTCACCATCAATATCTGCAAAATGGCCGCTGCAGTTTGCGGCTGGCCGTTCAATGCAAATCTCTTGGCGGCCGCCAGCGACTGGTCGCTGCTCAGCTGCGGTCGCGGTTCGGCTCTTGCCACATAATCCAGGTAGACCTGATGAATTTTATCTTCGGCCAGGCTGCCTTTTGGCAAGCGCAGCAACATCTCTGCGGTCTTGTGGAAAATCGGCGCGGCCGGCGTTTCTTTCGACAGATTGAATAATTGCAGCAGCCAATCCGGCTTAGGCGTTTTCTGTTGCGCCAGGGTTTTGCTCACCAGGCTGCTGAAGTCGCGCCGGGCACGCGTGAAATCCAGGCGGCTCAGTGCCGAATACGCACTCTGCTGCAAGTTACGCAATTGCTGATCGTCGTCGGCAGGAGCAACATAATTGGCGTGTGCCTGATCCAGCTTGCGCCGCGCCAGCAAGCGATACAGCAGGGCCAGCAAGGCGCCGCCCAGCAAACCGCCGATATGGGCGTAGTAATTGGTATTCGACGGTGCGCCAAACAGCAAGTCGAACGCTTCCTTGCCAACCCAGATCGGCAACATGATCAATGCCGGCGCCTTGAAGAAATCGAAATAAAACAGGAACCAGTAAAAGAAACGTATCTTGCGCAAACCGTACAGCACGGTGTACATCCCCATGACCCCGGAAATGACCCCCGATGCTCCCAGCGACAGCACCATGCTGTCACCTTCGAACAAAAGATAAAACGCTGCCGACAACAAACCCGATAGCAGGTAAAACAGCAAATACCAGCCGCTGCCCAACAGGATTTCTACCGCATAACCGACCATCGCCAGAAACACCATATTGCCCAGCACGTGGTCGACGCTGGCGTGCAGGAACATGTGGGTAAGCAGCGTAATCGGGCGCTCGAACGCCTGCGCCGGGATCAGTGAATAGCGCTCGGTAAAACTCCGCGTACGGGTCAGCACGTAATGCTCGCGCTGCTCTTTCCATTCGGCCAGATCGTCGTCGGTGAGTGTGCCCAGCACAGCCGGTTTGGCTTGCTGCATCAAGGCCGCAAAACGGAGATCGGCGTCCAGCACATACCAACGCTGGATAAGTTGCTGATAATCTTCCAATGAGGCGGTCTTGCCGTCGCGTGCCGCGGCCAGATCGGCCCGTGCGCGCAATTGCTGCCAACGCTCCA
This sequence comes from Collimonas sp. OK607, assembly GCF_900111995.1. Taxonomy (GTDB): domain Bacteria; phylum Pseudomonadota; class Gammaproteobacteria; order Burkholderiales; family Burkholderiaceae_D; genus Collimonas. Next base: position 69,345 of record NZ_FOKF01000017.1, on the reverse strand, counting down.
GCGCCTTGCGCATGGCTTCAGCGGCCTCAGGCTTTTTATCGCTTTCCAGATAACGCGCATAGGCCGGAAATTCGAATTCGGGTAGGCGCGACTCGACCAGGTAATAATGCGCGGCCGGCTCCATCTGGCTGCGCTCATGCCATTCAAAGCCGAAATAAATCAACAGATTGATCAGCACCAGCAGGATAGTCACCAGCGGCGGGCGCTTCCAGTCTGGCTTACGGTCTACCGGGATAATCAGCATGGTCGGTCAAGCGCAGGAAGGGGTTGTAATTGTAGGGTGGGCACGCCTTTGTGCCCACGCGTGAAGTCACTCCATGCACATACCTATTTCTGTGCTCCGGTTATCGCGGTCACGCGTGGGCACAAAGGCGTGCCCACCCTACTTCTTTCTTATTTTTAATGTTACCTATAAACAAGTCGCAAAGCGAATTATTCCGTCTTGGCCGAGATGCATTCTCAGGTTTTCACGGCTGATTCGGGCTGCGCTGTCTGCAACAGAGGCCGCTCTACATACTCGACCGCCAGCCCTTGCGCCCTCATCCAGTCGGCGACAGCGTGGCCGGTGCCGGCGCGCCAGGGACGCAATGCCGCCGGCTCCAGCAGGCGATACTCCAGCAGTTCCGGCGACAGTTGAATCTGGCCGGATGCCTTGACGTGATAGGCGATGATGAGTTCGTTCTTGCGCATGAATTCGTAGACGCCGATCAGCGTGACCTGTTCGGCATCAAGATTGGTTTCTTCCTTGAGTTCACGCGCAATGCCCTGCTCCGGGGTCTCGTCGCGCTCCATGAATCCCGTGATCAGTGCAAACATGCCCTCCTGCCATGCCGCATTGCGCGCCAGCAGGATCTTGCCGTCGATCTCGACTACCGCCGCCAGTACCGGCAACGGATTATCCCAATGCGTCCAGTGGCCCTCGGGACAGGCCAGGCGCAATTTTCCGGCTTCGCCTTCGTCGACACGCTGAATCAGGGATTTGGCGCACACCGGGCAAAATTTAAATTCGCTCATGTCAGAGTTATTTAGTTAAGGGCAAAAAAAAACGGGAAGAACCAATCCGCGATACTACTGCGATTTGATGCTTCCCGCTTCGGCTTGCCACTATCTCGGTGACAGCTTAGTCACCGACAATTTATGCGCGTTCGCCGACCCACGCAGCGACACCCTGCAACGCTGCCGCCAGGCCGCTCGGATCGGTGCCGCCGGCTTGCGCCATATCAGGACGGCCGCCGCCTTTGCCACCCACTTGCTGAGCAACGAAATTGACCAGCTCGCCCGCCTTGACCTTCGACGTAGCATCTGCAGTGACGCCGGCGATCAGGCTCACTTTGCCATCCTTCACGGCAGCCAGGACGATAGCCGCAGTCTTCAGCTTATCCTTCAGCTTATCCATGGTTTCGCGCAAGGTCGCGCTGTCGGCGCCTTCCAGGGTAGCCGCCAATACCTTGATACCGTTGACGTCGACGGCCTGGCTAACCAGTTCGTCGCCCTGGTTCGCAGCCAGTTTCGACTTCAGGCTGCCCAGTTCCTTTTCCAACGCCTTGACGTGTTCCTGCACCTGGGCGATACGTTGCGTCAGTTCTTCCGGTTGCGCTTTCAATGCCGCAGCGGCTTCGTTGACGCGATTGCTCAGGTTCTGCACCAGCGCCAGCCCTGCTTCGCCGGTCACCGCTTCGATACGGCGAATGCCGGCAGCAACGCCGCCTTCCGCCACGATCTTGAACAAGCCGATATCGCCGGTACGGGTGACGTGGGTGCCACCGCACAATTCACGTGAGCTGCCAATCGACAATACGCGTACTTCGTCGCCGTATTTTTCACCGAACAATGCCATGGCGCCAGCGCCAACCGCGTCGTCGAACGACATCAGCCTGGCTTCGGTAGCCACGTTGGCCAGGATTTCGCGATTGACGATTTCCTCGATGCGACGAATTTCGTCGGCGCTTACCGGGGCGTTATGACTGAAGTCGAAACGGGTTTTGTCGGCATCGACCAGGGATCCCTTCTGGGAGACATGGCCGCCCAATACTTCGCGCAACGCCTTATGCATCAGGTGGGTTGCCGAGTGATTGCGTATGGTGCGGCCGCGCACTGCTGTATCCACCTTGGCGCTCAGCTGGTCGCCGACTGCCAGCGAGCCGCTGCGCAGATTGCCGTGATGACCGAAAACTTCGGCCTGGATTTTCAGCGTATCGGCTACCTCAAACAAGGCGCCCGTCGCTTCCAGTACGCCCGAATCACCAACCTGGCCACCCGACTCGGCGTAGAACGGCGTAGTGTCGAGCACCACGATGGCATCCTGGCCGGCTTCGATTTTTTGTACCGCGCTGCCATCCACATACAGTGCCAGCACTTTGGCGTCATGCGCCAGGGCGTCGTAACCTACGAAGCGGGTCTTGTCGCCGCTGTATTCCACTGCCGCCGCCATCTTGAATTTACCGGCAGCGCGTGCCGTCGATTTCTGACGTTCCATCGCCGTGGCAAAGCCTGCTTCATCCAGCTCGACTTCACGTTCGCGGCAGATATCCGCGGTCAGATCAAGCGGGAAACCGAACGTGTCGTACAACGTAAATGCGGTTTCGCCGTCCAGTTTTTTCGGCGTCTTGGCCAGCGCCGCTTCCAGGATCTTCATGCCGTTTTCCAGCGTTTCGCCGAAACGTTCTTCTTCCTGCTTGAGGACTTGTTCGACACGCTCTGCGGCTTCCGGCAATTCCGGATAAGCAGCGCCCATTTCCTGCACCAGGTCCTTGACCAGCTTGTAGAAAAACGGCTTGGTCTGGCCCAGCTTGTGGCCGTGGCGCAGCGCGCGGCGGATAATCCGGCGCAATACGTAACCGCGTCCCTCATTACCAGGAATCACGCCATCGACTACCAGGAACGAACAGGCGCGAATATGATCGGCGATCACTTTCAGCGAATTATTTTCCAGGTCGGTGATATTGGTTTCACGTGCAGCCGCCTTGATCAGTTTCTGGAACAAGTCGATTTCATAATTGCTGTGAACATGCTGCAATACCGCGGCCAGACGCTCCAGGCCCATGCCGGTATCGACGCATTGTTTCGGCAGCGGCGTCAGAGTGGCGACGCCGGTCTTCGGATCGATCTGGCGGTCGAATTGCATGAACACGTTATTCCAGATTTCGATGTAGCGGTCGCCGTCCTGCTCCGGGCTGCCCGGAGGACCACCCCAGACGTCAGGACCGTGGTCGTAGAAAATTTCGGAACAAGGACCGCAAGGGCCGGTATCGGCCATTTGCCAGAAATTGTCCGATGCATACGGTGCGCCCTTGTTGTCGCCGATGCGCACGATGCGCTCCTTCGGCAGGCCGATCACCTTGTGCCAGATATCGTAGGCTTCGTCGTCCGTCTCATACACGGTCGCCCACAGCTTGTCAGCCGGCAGGCCGTATACCTTGGTCAGCAGCTCCCAGGCCCAGACCAGCGAATCGTGCTTGAAATAGTCGCCGAACGACCAGTTGCCCAGCATTTCGAAAAAAGTGTGGTGACGCGCGGTGTAGCCGACGTTTTCCAGATCGTTATGCTTGCCGCCGGCGCGCAGGCAGCGCTGTACCGACGTGGCGCGCACATAGTTGCGCTTTTCGGTACCCAGGAACACATCCTTGAACTGCACCATACCGGAGTTGGTAAACAGCAGTGTCGGATCGTTGCCTGGCACCAGGCTCGACGAGCGCACGATGGTATGGCCTTTGGATTCAAAGAATTTGAGAAACTTTTCGCGGATTTCGGCTGAGTTCATGTTCTTGGGCAAAAATGAAACGGTACAAGGAAAAAAGCAACGGAGCACGCTTAACGCCGCAGGCCGATCCGAGATCGATCGCGCTACAGTTACGTGTATGTCCTTTTGCAAACCTTTGATTATACGTGATACCGGCGGCCTCGCAATTCAGCCGCGGCACGATGAAAAAAGCCCATCGGGATCGCTCCCAACGGGCTTTCAACGGGCTTTAACGATACGAGGCGTGTATTCTGACGAACCGCAGTCTGAATTCAGCTTCCTATCAGCCTTGCATCGGGCTATCAGGCGCCCTTGTTGACCGGTACGGCTTTGATCGCGTGTTTTTTAGCGCGATGATGCTTTTTATGCATTTTTTTAGCTGGTGCAGCGGCAGCCGGTGCGTCGGCAGGAGCTGCCATCGGTGCAGCAGGAGCCGGCGCTGCGGCAGGAGCACTTTGTGCCATGACTGGCAGAGCGAAAGCAGCGATAACTACGGCAGCCAGCAATTTGTTGATCTTCATTTTTAACTTCCTTTCAATTATTGAAAAAACAAGTAAATTCGATACTTTACTAGTAAATAAAGTTCAACCATATGCATAAATTGCGGTGAATATGGCCTGAAACTCGGTTCTGCACTCTATTAACGCCAGCTTATTGAATTGGTTGACATGATGTTACGGGGAGTTTGAACTTTGTTTACACAGCTGGCGCACGAACCGCTTTCCGTTCAACCAAGCGGGGAAAAGTCGGCGCCGATCAGATCAATCCGGTCAGTGCAGAATCCGTCCACGCCCCAACCAAGTATTTCCCTGGCGCGCGTGGGCGTATTCACCGTATAGCAAAATAAGCCATAACCAGCCTGCTTGACCGCCTGCGCCTCCATCGGCGACAGATATTTATGGTTAGTGTGCAAGGCAACCGCATCCAGCTCCTGCAAACGCTGTTGCCAGTCATCCTCGATGACGTCGGTCAGGAAGCCGCGCGGGATATCCGGCGCCGCGACCTGCGCAGCGCGCAGGGCTTCAAATGAAAACGAGGAAAACAAAGGCAATGCAGGATCGGCCCAGGTGCCGCGACCGCTGGCCACATGCGCAGCTACCTCGTCGGCAAAGAACTCCTCTGTTACCTGGGCGACAATACGCCCCGTCTCCACCTCAAACCCCTCGGCCGGCTTGATTTCAACATTCATCCAGATACCGTGCTGCCGGCAAAATTCAAGCACTTGCCGATAAGTGCATATCGGCTCGCCGGCAAACTGTGGGCCGAGCCAGCTGCCGGCATCCATTGCGGTCAGCTCATCCGAGGTAAAGTCCGTCACCTTGCCGATGCCGCGCACTGTGCGGCCAAATACTGCGTCATGCATCAGGATCGGTACACCGTCGCGCGCCAGCATGACGTCGAATTCGACCGCACGGTATCCATGCTCAAGACCGCAACGCAGCGCCGCCAGCGTATTTTCCGGTGCCAGCGTACCGCCGCCGCGATGCGCGACTATTTTGGGATAGGGCCACATGAATCTTCTCTTTCCATCGAATAAATAAGTAAATCAGAATGACGGCGTGATTGACAGGAACGATTTGCGAGCAATTGCTGCGGCCGGTTACGTTCAGTCAAAGGTCATCTTGCTTACCCTCATTCTTAATGGATTTGACTGATTTGGCAATCCGCGACCGCCGACAGCGATTCGCGCCATGCAATCACGGTTTCGTCGCATTTCACTTTTTTGCGGCTGCAGACCAGCCCAAAATGGCTTCATTGCCACACCACCGAGGATTGCGATGAGTGACGCCAACCCGAACACCAATCCACACTATCAGGACGCGCAACGCCTGGTCGAACGGAAAATCGGCTTTTACCTGCACCTGGCGATATATTTGATTGTCAACAGTGGCTTGTTGCTGCTGAATTTTTTGCATAATCCGGATCGTCCGTGGGTGCCGGGACCGATCCTGGGCTGGGGAATCGGGTTACTATTCCACGCCTTGGCGGTGTTCCTCAGGAACCCTGGCGCGCAGTGGAAACGGCGCATGATAGAACGAGAACTAGAAAAACATAACCATACCCCTCCAGCATGAAGCCAACGCCAGAAACCGAATTGCCGCAAACCACCGAGCCGCTGTCTCGGCGCCTGTTGCGCAGCCTGTATATCAACCTCGGCATCGATATCATCTGCGCCGTGATCGTTACGTATGTGATGAAGATCGGCGACCAGTTCTTGCCCAATTTGGTGTTTTCACTATGCATCGGCACGATAGCGATGGTGCTCATAGAATGCGGCCGCTCCTTGTTCTGGCGCAACGCCACACCGCGCAGAATGCATTTTCTCGCGTTCATACTGGCGGCGGCGGGTATCGCCCAATTCCTCGGCGCCCGGCTGGCCATGCAACTGCTCGGCCTGCCCACAAATAATTTTGCCATGTCCATGTACATGAACGTCAACGGCATCGGCCTGATTATCCTGACCGTCTCGGTCTGCGTCGGCGCCACGCTGTTTTTCTGGAACCTCAGCACACTGGCCGAACTGCGCAACCAGGCCGCGATCGAAAGAGCACGCACCGCCGCCGTCGAGAAACAAGCGTTGCAGGCGCAGTTGCAGATGCTGCAGGCGCAGATCGAACCGCATATGCTGTTCAATACGCTGGCGACATTGCAAAGCCTGATTACGATAGATGCAGCACGGGCGCAGCAGATGCTGGACCAGCTGATTCATTTCCTGCGCGCCTCGCTCTCCTCGTCACGCATCGAAAAAACCACGCTGGCACAAGAGTTCAGCCTGATGGAAGCCTATCTGGAACTGATGTCGCTGCGCATGGGCAGCCGGCTCAGCTTCGACCTGCAATTACCGGCCACACTGCGCGATACCGTGATTGCGCCGATGCTGCTCCAGCCCTTGGTCGAGAACGCCATCAAGCACGGTTTGGAACCCAAGATCGAAGGCGGCCGGGTCGAAGTCAGCGCCAGCCGCCAGGGCCAGCTGCTACTGCTAGATGTCAGCGATACTGGCCTCGGCCTCAGCAACGGTCTAGCTGACGGCGAGCAGCAGACGCCAACCGGCCACATCGGCCTCAGCAATATCCACGAACGCCTGCAGGCGCTATATGGTTCGCAGGCCAGCCTGACCGTCAAACCGAAACTGCCGCACGGCGTCATCGCCCAACTCCAACTGCCCATCCTGTCATGACAACATCATCCAATTTACGCGCCCTGATTGCCGAAGACGAACCGATTCTGGCGGCCGCGCTGCTGCAGGCATTGCAGCGTCTGTGGCCGGAGTTGCAGATCATTGCCAGCGTCGACAACGGCCAGGCGGTGGTTGAACAAACCCTCAAGCAACGTCCCGACATCCTGTTCCTGGATATCAAAATGCCTGGCAAGACCGGACTCGAAGCGGCCCAGGAACTGGCCGAAGAATGGCCTGAGAATGAAACCTTCCCGCTGATCGTGTTTGTTACCGCCTACGACGAATACGCGATCAGCGCCTTCGAGCATGCCGCCGCCGATTACGTGCTAAAACCGATCAGCGACGCGCGGCTGGGCAGGACCATCGCCCGCCTGCAGCAACGCCTGCAACAGAATGACGACGGCAATGCCGCGCTGGATAACCTGATCGGTCAACTGCGCAACATGCAGCCCAAAACCAGCGCCGGCGTCGAACCGCTGACTGTGATCCGGGCCGCAGTCGGCAACCAGATCCGCATGATCCCGATCAGCGAGGTGATCTATTTCGAAGCCACCGACAAATATATTAATGTCGTCACCGCCGACAGCGAGTCGCTGATCCGCACCAGTCTCAAGGAATTGCTGCCTCAGCTCGACGGCAGGCAGTTCTGGCAGGTACATCGCGGCACCATCGTCAACCACCAGTCGATCCAGATGGCGATACGCGACGAAAGCGGCAAACTGACGCTCAAGCTGCGCGGCCGCACAGAGATGCCCACGGTAAGCCGCGTGTTTGCCCATCTGTTCCGCCAGATGTAAGCAATAGTCCTGGCCGCGGTGGCGCGGCCAGGACTTTTCAACCATAAAAATATCTTTTTGATAAATATTCTATTTGCACAGTCCCGTATTTGCGGTGCAACAAAATCTGCCCCGCTGCGGGTGAAAATGCTCTCGCTACGGTAGAATGAAGCACATTCCTACCATTCAGCAAAGCGTATAAACCAATTCTCCATGAGCACCGATCACACTAACGGCCACACCCCGCCTGCACCAGCCTCGTCCAATTTCTTGCGCGGCATCATTGAAACCGATCTGACCGCCGGCGCCTACGCCGAGCGCAAGGACAGCCAGGGACAGCCGTTACCGCAGGTGATCACCCGCTTTCCGCCGGAACCCAACGGCTACCTGCATATCGGCCATGCCAAGTCGATCTGCGTCAACTTCGGCCTGGCGCGCGATTATGCCGGCCGCTGCAATTTGCGTTTCGACGACACCAATCCTGAAAAAGAAGAACAGGAATATGTCGACACCATCATCGACAGCGTTCGGTGGCTGGGTTTCGACTGGAAAGACAGTACCGGCGAACATCTTTACTTCGCCAGCGACTACTTCGACCAGTTGTACACCATGGCGGAACACCTGATCACTGCCGGCCTGGCCTATGTCGATAGCCAAAGCGCCGAACAAATGGCCGCCAATCGCGGTAATTTCGGCGAAGTGGGTAAGGATTCGCCATTCCGCAACCGCTCGGCGGACGAATCGCTGGACCTGTTCCGCCGCATGAAGGCTGGCGAATTCAAGGATGGCGAACACATCGTGCGCGCCAAGATCGATATGGCGTCGCCCAACATGAACCTGCGCGACCCGGCGATCTACCGGATCCGTCATGCCCATCATCACCGTACCGGCGACAAATGGTGCATCTATCCGATGTACGACTTCACGCACCCGATTTCGGATGCGCTGGAAAATATTTCGCACTCGATCTGCACCCTGGAATTCCAGGATCACCGCCCTTTCTACGACTGGCTGCTGGAGCAATTAAGCAGCGCCGGCTTCCTGCAAAAACCGGTGCCGCACCAGTACGAATTCTCGCGGCTCAACGTCACCTACGTAATCACCAGCAAGCGCAAGCTGCGCCAACTGGTGGATGAAGGCATCGTCGACGGCTGGGACGATCCGCGTATGCCGACCCTGGTCGGTATCCGCCGCCGTGGCTTTACGCCGGAATCGCTGCAATTGTTTTGCAATCGCACCGGCGTCACCAAGTCCGACGGCTGGATCGACATGAGTTCGCTGGAAGGCGCCCTGCGCGAAGATCTCGATCCCAAGGCGCCGCGCGCCAGTGCCGTACTGCAGCCGCTGAAACTGATCATCGATAATTTCCCGGAAGGCGAGACCGTGGCATGTCACGCACCGGTCTATCCGCCTGCACATCCCGAGCACGCCACTGCACTGCGTCACTTTCCAATCAGCAACACATTGTGGATCGAACAGGAAGATTTCATGGAAACCCCGGTCAAGGGATATTTCCGCCTGTTCCCGCCCACCGCCGACAAACCAGGCAGCCGGGTCCGTCTGCGCCATGGTTATGTAGTCGAATGCACCGGCTTTGAAAAAGATGCGGATGGCAAGGTTATCGCCGTGCATTGCACATACTTTCCGGACAGCAAAAGTGGCACCGAAGGCAGCGCCAATTACAAGGTCAAAGGCAACATTCACTGGATCAGCGTTGCCCATGCGGTAGAAGCAGAAGTGCGGCTGTACGACCGCCTGTTCACGGATCCGCATCCGGATGCCGGCGGCAAGGATTTCAAGGCCGCCTTGAATCCGAACGCCAAGCAAGTGATCAAGGCCTACCTGGAGCCTGGCTTGAAGGACGCTAAGGCAGAAGAGCGCTATCAGTTCGAACGGCATGGCTACTTCGTCGCCGACCGTATCGATTCCAAGCCTGGCAAGCCGGTATTCAACCGGACTGTCACCTTGAAAGACAGCTGGGGCAAGTAACTAGCCGGTTTGAACTACTGCTCGCGCCTGTTTTCGGCATGCAAAAGACGCCGCACCGTAAATTCGGTGCGGCGTCTTTATTACTTGGCAAGCCGGTGTTACATTATCTGACCATGGGCAGCCGGGGGCACTGAGGAAATCGGTACTGAGAAAATCGGCGCTGAGAAGATTGAAATAGAAGGCAAAAAAGAAGGTAAGAAAGAAAGAAGGAAAGTAAGCGTGGAGCCAGCGGTCATACAGGTGGAAATACAGTTACGGGGCGTCAATGGCCAGGTAACGCTGCTCAGCGACCGAGTCCAGATAAAACGCGCCGGCGCCATGGCGCGACTGACCCAATCCAGGAACCGCGATAAAGACATTCCGATTTCCGCCCTGAGCGGGGTTCGCATCGAGCTGCCCGGACTTTTGACCAATGGTTATATCCGCTTTTATTTAGTCAGCGGTACGCAAAACGACACCACGCTTATTCGCGCGGCCAACGATGAAAATACGGTGCTGTTCAACCGCAGGCAATTCACTCAATTCGCGCATCTGAAAAGCGAGATCGAGAAAAAGATCGCAGCCTCCCAGGTACTCACGCGTGCGCCCGTAGATTTTGAACAGCTGGACAAACTGGCGGAACAATATAAGCAAGGACTTATCTCGCGCTCGGAATGGATCAGCACCAAGAAAAAACTGCTGGGACTTTAACGTTTACTGTATTTAGACGCCGGCAGCAAACTCTTCAAGCAAGCACTATAATCACGCAAGTTCGTCACCCCCACTTAGTCACACCATCTTTCCCGAACACTCTGCAACACCAACCAAGGAACACTCATGACCATCTCCATGCACAGCGCTTCGATTCCCGTTTTCAAACAGATGCTGACGGCGCTCAACGACGTATTGGCAAAGGCCGAAGCACACGCGACCGAAAAGAAAATCGACCCTAACGCGTTCCTGCAAGCACGCCTGTTCCCGGACATGTTCCCGCTGATCCGCCAGGTACAGATCGCCGCAGATTTTGCCAAAAGCGTGCCAGCCCGCCTGGCCGGCGCCGAAGTTCCTGCGTACGAAGACAACGAACAAACTTTCGCCGACCTGCAGGCCCGTATCAAGAAGACACTGGCATTTATCGACGGCTTGAGCGCAGCGCAAATCGACGGCAGCGAAACGCTCGAAATCGTATTACGTCCTGACACACCGAAAGAAAAGAAACTGAGCGGCCAGACTTACCTGCTGGGCTATGGCCTGCCACAATTCTTCTTCCACGTGACCACCGCTTATGACATCCTGCGCCACAACGGCGTGGAAATCGGCAAGCGTGATTTCATGGGTGCGTATTAAGATTAAGCCCACTAAGTAATTGCGTAATTCAGAACCTTGAGGCTTTGCCTCAAGGGACATTCTGGCGCGACTATTGACGCGCCATTTTTTTTCGATTTAAGGTGAACATGTTCACTAAAGGTTCATGTTCACCGATAAATCAAATTCGTGAGATAAAAAAGGAAGCGCCTAATGATGCTTAGGGAAAATCAGAAAGCAACCCGTAGAGATCTTCAGAAAGAAGAAACCCGGCGCTTGATCCTTGAATCCGCCTACGTCCTCTTTCAACAGCATGGGTACGACCTGACCACGATGCGCCAGCTGGCCAGCCATTGCGGGGTTGGTCTCGGCACCCTGTTCAAACACTTCCCCGACAAGCCTGCAATTTTGGTAGCAGCCTTTGAGGAAGATATCGGGGCAATACTTGCCCGCGCGTTCAAGACATTACCCAAGAAAAATATCCACCAGCAGCTAAAACATGTCCTTTCGGATATTTACGGTTATTACGCCAAAAACCAGGCGCTTTCCAGAGTGCTGGTGAAAGAATCGCTATTTCTTGCAGGGCCGGCCGGTGAGATTGTGCATACACAAACGATGGCATTTCTGGAGAAGATCGGCCTCCTGTTCATCGACGCAGCACAAAGAAAAGAAATAGCACCGATCGACGACGCCATGGAAGTCGCCATTGGGTTCTGGTCGTTTTACTTGCTGGGTTTGACGGTCGGTCTTCGAGATAGCGAATTCAAGGTGGATGCGCGAGTGGCAATGGTCGGTACGCTATTGCATTCCCACTACCCTCTTTTGACAAAATGATGTTCAAACCAGACAAGGAAGATACGCAATGAAAATTGGCATCCAGACTTGGGGAAGCGTCGGCGACATCCTGCCATTTCTGGCCCTGGCGGAAGGCTTGCAGGCTGCCGGTCACCAGGTGACGGTGGCCTATATCGCCATCGATGGCAGCAAGTTCAAGGCGGTCAACAATCGCGATAAGAACTTTACCGACAGGAAGCTTCAGGCACGAATCGAGCAACTCGAAGCCAACATTGCACGCTACCTCGAGGAGCTTGATCGTGCCGACCGCCAGCCGGAGTTAGTGCCTGAGGCCCGCGTCTCGCATCTGAAGGAAAAAATTGCCTCCATCAAGAAGCAGATCGAAGGATTCAACGAGATCAACAAGCAGTTGCAGCAGACGCCAGATAAGCAAATATCTCTGACAGATCCGGATGCCAGATCCATGGCCACGAGTGGCCGTGGCACAGGCATGGTGGGCTACAACGTCCAGACTGCGGTCGATACCAGAAACCATCTGATCGTGTCGCATGAGGTAACCAATGTCGGGCATGACAGAACGCAGCTGGCGTCGATGGCGGCACAAGCGCAAAACGCAATCGGAAAGCAAGATTTGACTGTGGTCGCGGACCGCGGCTATTTCAGCGGAGCGGAAATTCTCGCATGCGAGAAGCTTGGCGTGACGCCGCTGGTACCGAAACCTCTGACTTCGGGCAACCGGGCACAAGGCCTCTTCGATAAAACGGATTTCATTTATCTGGCGCAAAGCGACGAGTACCAGTGTCCGGCCGGACAACGAGCTATCAGGCGTTTCACAACAATCGAACACGGGTTGCGGTGGCATAAATATTGGTCGTCTGCCTGCCCGGCATGCCCAATCAAGGCGCAATGTACTACCGGCACCAACCGGCGTATCGCCCGTTGGGAACACGAAGATGTACTCGAGCGAATGCAGCGGCGCTTCAATGCCTGGCCCAATCCTGCCCGCTTACGTCGGCAGACCGTCGAGCATCCGTTTGGCACGCTCAAGGCGTGGATGGGGGCAACTCATTTCCTGACCAAGTCACTACCACGGGTGAGCACCGAAATGAGCTTGCACGTACTGGCTTACAATCTGAAGCGGATCATGCGAATACTAGGCACTCATCGATTGATCGCAGCAATGAGGGCCTGAGGGCCTTTTTGCATCTCTACGAGATACTGCTTCTGCTAATTGAGCTGGCCTGTCGCAGTCGTTGAACATCTTTTTATTATCGCCGTGCTCCGTGCGAATGTCTGACGTGCCGGTCCGTTTCTAAATTGGGTCGAAGACGGGTGCGCTCACCTGAGACATGATTTTACGTTTTTACACATAGATGGTCGCCCCCATTTTGCCAAGCATTAAATCAATGATGTTAAGCAGGTGTAGATTGCAGCCATAGATCCGGACTTTCGATTGAGGCTACAGCCTCTGTCCCTGATGGAATATGCTGGCAGGTTTCTAATCAGCCTCTCGAGCTTCGCGCTCCCTGTGTAAACTAGATTTTGCCTGCCACGGTCTGACCTGTCTTGCCATCACTTCATCATCGCCTGAGCAATCGGTGGAGTATTCCTTCCAAGTTAACTACGCTGTAGCTATACCGCCAAATCTGTCCGGTACTCACGGTTGTGCGCCAGCAGCGCCCAAACAATACGAGCATTCTTGTTCGCAAGTGCTACCGCAGCCACGTTCTGATGACGTCGTGCCATTAACTTGGCTAGCCAGCTGCATGCATGATCGAGTTTGCGTGCGGCCACGCGGAGGGCGGATTGGGCACCAAGAATCAGCAACGTTCTCAGATAGGAATCACCACGCTTGCTGATCCCTAGCAGCGTTGGTTTGCCGCCGCTGGAGTGTTGCCTGGGTACCAGTCCCAGCCAGGCGGCTAACTGTCGGCCGTTTTTAAAACTTTTCGCATCGCCAATGGAGGCCACTAGTGCGCTTGCCGTAATTGGACCAATACCGGGAATTTTTTCCAATTTCTTGCTCATTTCGTTCTGCTGATGCCAAGTTCGGATTTGTACTTCCAGTTCACCCACCTGACGATCGAGCTCCTTCAAATGCTCGCCAAGTCGCTGCAGCAATTGACGGAAGATGCCAGGCAGATCACTCTCGCTATTTTCGAGAATGTCAGGCAAGCGTTTCGCAATGTGGCTCATCCCTTGCGCCATGACGATGCCGTATTCCGACAGAAGGCCGCGAATCTGATTGGCCTGCGCAGTGCGCGCCTTGACGAACCCTTGCCGCGCTCGGTGCAAGGACAGTATGGCCTGTTGCTCGCCGTTCTTGAGCGCAACAAATCGCATGGTCGGTCGTGTTACTGCTTCGCAGATTGCTTCGGCATCGGCCGCGTCGTTCTTGTTCGTCTTGACGTACGGTTTGACAAACTGTGGTGCCATCAACTTGACGGTGTGGCCTAGCGTTTGTAATTTCCTAGCCCAATAATGCGCACTGCCACAAGCCTCCATTCCAATTAAACACGGTGCCATATTCGCAAAGTATGGCAATACTTGATCACGTTTTAGTGTCTTTTTTAATCCGACCTTTCCATGTTCATTCACGCCATGAACCTGAATAACGGATTTTGCCAAATCAAGTCCGATTGTTGTAATCTTCATTTTGGTCGCCTCTCTCGGTTAATGGAACATCGCAATTTCCACTGTGGCACGTCAATGCCGTTTCGGGAAGGGGCGACCATTCCATTAGCCTCGACCCGAAGCCGCCATTGACACCGGCTCACCCAACTCCTCGACGCGCAACTTCGATGGTTATGAAGATACCGGCACTGAGAAGATCAATCCCGTCGAAAGAACCAGCGCAGGCATGGGTCAAGCGCCTTGTGAAGATGTTCGGAACATCATTGCCGGCGTGCGCTTTTTGCCGCGCACCTCGCCCATCTTGGAGTTTTTGCTTGAAGAACTGCGTCCTCATCGTCTTCAGGGGCGATCGGGTCGAGTTCAAACCGGCGCAGAAGCTTTTCATCCTCTATGCGGCGCATGTCAAAGGCGATCGGAGTCGTGCCGTGCGGGAAACTGTACTTGTACACGACAGAACGCCCGTCTTCTGTAAAGCACCATCCGAAAACCATGCCGAACTTGCCTTCAAAGCGATGGACACGATTGGACCGATCCAGAATTACGAGATACAACGGCTGGGAGTATGAAGCCCCGCGATCTGGAAACAGAGCGAGCCAGCCGACATAGGAGGAATTGCTTGCGATGGCCGGCTTGTCGAAGAAGTCCTGATCATCGAACTTTGGCGCAACAAGCTTGCTGCCGTCATGGTGTTGCAAACTCAACGTGGCTCCGTTGCTGAGCAGTTCCGCCCGCGCGAATGGGGACGAACCGGCAAACGCTAGGTGCGGGAGTGCGAGGAAGACAGCCAGTGCAAGATGTTTCATGACGCCTAACTTGTTATAAATCGCAAAACACTCGACAGGCTTAACAAAAACAAACCACGCAAACACACGGCCGAAATAAGTTGAATTTATAACACAGCTACCTTGCGGGAACAGCATGCTTTGGCGGGCCAGCATGAGCTGGCAGCTTTTGGCTGAGTGCGGTCAACCAAGTGATTTAGGAAAACCACGCAAAAAAAATTGTTTTGGTTAATCTTATAGTTGATAATTGTAGCCATGAACGATATCCAAAACCGCCCTCCACTTCCCGATCGGCTCTCAGTCGATCCTCGCAGCCCTTACTATAACGCTGCCATATTTGAACATGATGTTGGTATTAAACTTAACAATAAAGAGCACTTCGATGTTGAGGAATATTGCATCAGCGAGGGATGGATTAAAGTCCCGGCCGGGAAGGCGCTAGATCGGAAGGGCAACCCCTTAATGACTAAAGTAAAAGGCACTGTCGAACCTTTCTATCGGTAGGTGCGTTCTTTGATTAGCATTTCTTAACTTCTTTGATTGTCTGCAAGGGCGTGTGCGCTAACATTTTTTTCGATAGCGATTGCACGTCCGCTTTTGGCCTGTGGCAGACATTCGCCACGCCAATTGTAGCGAGATCCCAGCTTTATCCTTGTTGTGCCGCGTCACGCTGGAGCATCTGGCCCATCAATTCGTGAATTTTGTTGAGAGCCTTTAGCGGGCGGAGCATCACCTTGAAGTGTGTAATCCGCCCCTCGTCGTTCCACGTGATCATGTCCACACCGTTGATCAGTATGCCGTCGCAAGTTGTTTGAAATTCCAACACTGCGGAATGAGGGCCGAGCCATTCATTCAAGTATTGGAACGTGCCGTTATTTAAGACATGCAAGGCGGCGGCAAGGTATTTGATCGTGATCGCGTTGCCACTTTGAGGCGTGTGAACAACCGGTGATTCGAAGATCACATCGTCGGCGAGCAATGCTTTCAAGGAAGCGATGTCGCGCGACTTGATAATCTCGTGCCAGCGTTCAATGGTGGAATATGCCATTACTACTTCTCCCGTATCTTGTGCAGCGATTTGTGGTTAAAGGTTGTGGGCGACACCAGTTGCCGCTCCACCGTCACTCCGCAATCTCATCATAACCGCGGTCGAGAAATTGAACGAAGCAAAAACCGTTGCCGAAGGGATCCGCCATGAGCGCGAGCCGCCCCCACTTGTGCGTGGCGACGGGTTCCTCAAGCCGCGCTCCGACTGAGACGGCCTTCTGAACTGCAGATTCGATGTCTTCAACGACAAAATCGAGATGGACTGGCGTCCAGTGGCGGTCGTAGGTACGGCGCTGAGCGGTGGCCCTCGATGCTTGCGTTCCTTCCGCTTTGACCAAGAGATAGATCGGTGCGGAGCTCCCCAACATTTCTACGCCGCTGACGCCGAAGCGTCGACCGACCGTTAATCCAAACGACGCGTCGTAGAAGCGAATTGCCTCCTCAAGGCTGTCAACATCAATGTTCACGAGAAGTTCCATTGCTGCTGCCCCTGTCAAGCGCTAAGAAGCCTGTCTGTTTCTTTCCGTTTTACTACTTTTGCTCCGTGGTCCACTAAGCGGGGTCAGAGTGAAGTTTCGCGATAAAGCCTGCGAAAGTTCACTCTGACCCCGGTTAGTTCGGGCTGTTCGTCGCAGATACCGTAAAAAAATCGAACTCAGGTTTTCTTTTGCCGCAACAACGCATGCAGGATAATCGCGCCAAAAGTCGCAGTGCCGATGCCGCCCAGGGAGAACTGGCCAAGCTTCAAGGTAAAGTCGCCGGCCCCCAGCACCAAGGTCACTGCGGCAACGATCAAATTACGGTTATTCGAAAAATCCACTTTGTTTTCGACCCAGATGCGCGCGCCGGAGACCGCGATCAGGCCGAACACCACAATCGAGACGCCGCCCAGCACCGCACCTGGAATGGTTTGAATCACGGCGCCGAATTTCGGTGAAAAACCCAAGATGATTGCCAGGCAAGCCGCTACCACGAATACCAGGGTGGAATAAATCTTGGTCACTGCCATCACGCCGATATTTTCAGCATAAGTGGTGACACCGGTGCCGCCGACACTGCCCGACACAATCGTCGCCAGGCCATCGCCGACGAAGGCGCGACCCATGTATTTATCCAGATTCTGTCCGGTCATGGCAGCCACCGCCTTGATATGGCCCAGGTTTTCCGCCACCAGGATAATCGCAATCGGCGCCAGCAAAGCCATCGCATCGGCCTTGAAGACCGGCGCGGAAAAATGCGGGATGCCGAACCAGGCGGCATTCGCAACGATGCCGAAATCAATCGGCTTACCTAGCCCGGCGCCATTTGTCAGCACCGCATAAATCACGTATGCCAGCATCAAGCCGACCAATATCAGCAGCCGTTGCAGCATGCCGCGCGCAAACACGGCAACGCCGCCGACGCACAAGACCGTCCCCAGCGCCATCCAGGCATCGAAATTATTGCCGCTGACGCCCTTCACAGCAATCGGCGCCAGATTGAGCCCGATCACTGCCACCACTGCACCGGTGACTACCGGCGGCATCAGCGTTTCGATCCAGCGCGTACCGATCGCCATTACCAGCAAGCCGATCAGCGCATACACCACGCCGCAGGCAATGATGCCGCCCAGCGCAACGCCAAGGTTGGGATTGAGCCCGTGGCCGCCGTAAGCGCTAACCGCGATCACAAGGCCGATGAAAGAAAAGCTGGATCCAAGGTAACTCGGCACCCGGCCACCCACCAGGACAAAGAACAGCAAAGTGCCGATGCCTGACATGAAAATCGCCAGGTTCGGATCGAAGCCCATCAGCAGCGGCGCCAGCACCGTCGAACCGAACATCGCTACAACGTGCTGCACTCCCATGGCGAATGTTTGCGGCCACGGCAAACGCTCGTCGGCAGCAATAACCTGTCCCTGCCCGTCCGCAGTGCTGGCGCGCAGACGCCATTTGGGAAAATAAGAAGCTGCCATGCATTTCCTCCCTGTATGTTTGATTTTGTTTTTAACCGGAAGCTAGTGTACGAACCTAACCACAAAATAACAATCGATCAGCAAAGAATCAGGAAAGAATTACCGCGCAACCGGCAAAAAAAAACACCGGCGGGATGGCCGGTGTTCGTTATCGCTAGTCCGATGAAATTATGGAAAGACCGGAAGATGTTTTTCCACGCCAGAGAAAGCGGCTTCCGGATGACGCTTCTCGATTAACTGCTCTATTTCCGGCACCCGTTTGAACGGGACGTCGACCAGGAGCAGGATCTTACCCTCTTCAATCCCCGCATGGAACGCTTTCAGACGAGAGTTGGGCAGCGCCGCCGCCGCCATTCCTGACATCCAGCTACCCAGCACCGCTCCGGCCAGCGTCAGACCCACCAACGCCAGCCAGTTCAGGTGCACCCACTCCGGAGGGAAATACACCAGCCACATGCCCAACAGCAGACCTAGCACACCGCCCGCCAGCAAACCTATTTCTGCTCCATTGGCAAGGTCGGTTTTGTGTAACACATTGGCTTCAGGCATATCTGCCGGCAATGTCCCGTCAGCGCCCCAGAAGTGAATGTGCCTAATCCCGACCCGGGCCAACAGCAATTCATCTAGTGTGCTGCGTGCACTGGAAACGTCCGGCAACATGAAATAAAGTCGTTGTCTGCCCAACATGATGGTCTCCTATGACTGGTTATGCTTTCAGCATAGTCAATCAGCAGGGAATCCACAAAGGTTGATTGCCGCTAAAAATGCGACAATCCAGATTCCGCCAACCAACAACGATGGAAACCCACATGATTCTCGAATTAGCCGATATCCGCATCCAACCCGGTAAACAACAGGAATTTGATGCCGCCATTCAACGCGGAGTTGAACAAATCATCAGCAAAGCCAAAGGTTTTGCCGGTTTCAAGGTACATAAGGGAATTGAATCGCCGGAACGTTATGTGCTGACGATTTCCTGGCAAACACTGGAAAACCATACAGTCGACTTTCGCGAATCGCCGGCATTTGCCGAATGGCGTGCGGTGGTCGGGCCATTTTTCGCAGTAGCGCCGGTGGTCGAGCATTTCACGCTAGTCGCGGAATCAAACTGAATTAATACCAGGAATTGTGTACAGAAATGCACTGTGTGAGCAGCAGGGCAACCCGATCTGACGGCCAATGCCGGTGGGATGCCCGACTGCTACGCAGTGATATAGATGAACTGCATGATACTGAACTACTATTTACAACTTACTGCCAGCAATTTGCTGCCGCAAAACCTGACGCTATGCCTAAAGCTATACCTCAAACTTAGAAACCCTTGATCCATGCTGCTGTCTGGGCGCTTTCACGGTCCAGGCGTTGCATACGATATTCCAGGTCATACAGGTCGACTGCTTCTGCCAGGTAAGCTTCTTTACGTGCTGCTTCCGAACGCTCATAAGCATTGCCGAGGCGCTTGAAGAAAGCGGCGACACTGCTGAAAACGCTGGCAGCTTGTACCGAAGTAGCTGGACGGGCAATGCTAGAACTGTTGCTGATTGTCATTGTAGACATGATGATTTCCTCTTTCGTTTTGCGTTCACCGCAAGCCAATTGTTGCGTCGCACAATCAGAATAGCGTTTTCCCATTAATTATCCAATTTCGATTGCCAATAGCAGTTATCATTTTGGTGAATTTAAGGGGCTAAAAGCCCATTTTTGGTGCGTCTTATGATTTGGCTTAACCGTTGCAAAACTGCTATACAGGCATGGAAAGATGCCTGTAAACTGCTGCACCTCCCTCAAGCACATTAGCCATCAATGTCCACGCATACCTTCCTCTGGCACGACTACGAAACTTTTGGCATCCAGCCGCGACGTGACCGTCCGGCCCAATTTGCGGCAATCCGCACGGATGCCGAATTGAATGAAATCGGCGAACCGATCATGCTGTATTGCCAACCAGCAAATGATTTCCTGCCGGATCCCCAGTCCTGCCTGATTACCGGCATCACGCCGCAGGTATGCCTGGAACGTGGCGTTCCCGAATACCAGTTCGCGGCACAGATTGAGAAGGCATTTTCTGAGCCGGGCACCATAGGCGTCGGCTACAACACGATCCGGTTTGACGACGAGGTCACGCGTTTCCTGTTCTGGCGCAACCTGATCGACCCTTATGCGCGCGAATGGCAAAACCAGTGCGGCCGCTGGGACATCCTGGATGTGGTGCGCACCGCTTACGCCCTGCGCCCCGACGGCATACAGTGGCCTGTCAACGATGAGGGACGGCCGAGTTTTCGCCTGGAGCACCTGACCGCCGCCAACGACCTCAGCCACGAAGCCGCGCACGATGCGCTGTCCGACGTGCGGGCGACGATAGCCCTGGCGCGCCTGATCCGCCAACATCAGCCGAAATTATTCGATTTCTGCCTCGCGCTACACAAGAAAGATCGCGTCGGCGCCGAAATCGGCTTGCCGACGCCACGCCCGTTCCTACATATTTCCGGCATGTTCCCGGCCGAACGCGGCTGCCTCGCGGTCATGTGGCCAATCGGCGTACACCCCACCAACAAGAATGAAATACTGGCCTGGGATCTGACGTTTGATCCCAGCGAACTATTTTCCATGGATGCGGATACCGTGCGTACCCGACTGTTCAGCAAAACCGATGCTTTACCTGAAGGCGTAACGCGTTTGCCGTTGAAATCGGTGCATCTGAATAAATCGCCGATGGTGATCAACAAACTGCAAACGCTGTCTGCAGACATGGCGACGCGCTGGGGCATAGATATTCCGCTGGCATTGCGCCATGCCGAAATTGCAGCCCGTGCGCCCGACCTCAGCGGCTTGTGGCGCCAGGTTTTCCAGCGTCCGGAAGAAGCGGCCAACGATGTCGACGAAGACTTGTATGGCGGTTTCATCGGCAATAACGATCGCCGCAAATTGAATGAACTGTGTGCGCTGCCGCCGCAAAAGCTGGCCGCTGCCCATGCTGCATCTATCAGCTTTGACGATCAGCGCCTCGAAGAACTGACATTCCGCTACCGCGCCCGCAACTTCCCTGAAACCCTGACGGCAGAAGACCAGCAGCGCTGGGAAGAGCACCGCGCCGCCCGCCTGTTCGATGGCGAAGGCAAGGCGCGCACGGTGGATATGCTGTTTGAGGAGATCGATAATTTATCGGAGTCCACAGACGAACGTGGCGAAGAAATTCTAGGCGCCTTGTATGACTATGCGGAAATGATCGCGCCGGCACGCGATTAACCTGCCTGCTCCGGGCCAGTCAGGTCCGTTCGATCTTCACCGCCGCCAGGTCGATAGCATCGACAATGGCGCGGATCTGTTCCTGGCTGAGTTCGCCTTTTTCCAGCCTTGTATGCAGCGCCATGCGGAAATTCTGGATCGCTCGCTTCAACTCCGGTGCGGAACTGCCGGATGCACGTTGTGCCGCTTCCAGCCGTTGCAGCGCCAAAGCCAGAGCTTCACCATTAGCGCTTAAAAACACAGCGCCCTCAGGTGTGAGGCGATACAACTTCTTGCCACCGGTTTCAGCCTCTATCGCGGCATAACCCAACTCTTCCAGCAACGTCAAAGTCGGATAGATTACGCCCGGACTCGGGCTGTAATCACCGCCTACCAGTTCCTCGATTGCCTTGATGACTTCGTAACCATGGCGTGGCTTTTCTTGCAGCAGGTTAAGAATTACCAACCGCAAACTGCCTTGCTCGAACATGCGCCCGCCACGGCCACCTTCACGGCGCCCGCCCCGCTCAAACAAACCGCCACCACGATGTTGCCTTTCATGACCTTGATGCATACGGCTGTGGTCGCAGCCTCTTCTATGACCAAACATAGCTCTTCCTTATCTCATTGAATGAGATGCTAAGATATATCTTAGAAACTACTAAGTCAAGGTTGATTTTCGATAATCTTTGGCCCGGATCCGCCAGAAAAGTATCTCAACGTTGTCGTTTAGACAGATATTCAGGCTGGAACATGCACATGCGAACCGCATCGCGATACACGCCATTGATGAAAAATTCGCTTTTCAGCTCGCTCTCCAGTTCAAATCCGCATTTTTGGTAAATATGGATCGCCTTTTGGTTTTCCTTATCAACGTACAGGTAGAGCTTGTATAAATTGAGCACGCAGAACGCGTATTCAATCGCCAACCGGGTTGCGCGCTCGGCATAACCCCTGCCTTGCGCACCCGGTGCGACGATAATCTGGAATTCCGCGCGTCGATGAATATGGGTGATCTCGACCAGTTCGACCAGCCCCACCATTTCACCGTTGTCGCTTTCCAGGATAAAACGCCGTTCGCTTTGATCATGTACGTGCTGGTCGTACAGCTGCACCAATTCGACGTATGCTTCATACGGCTCTTCGAACCAATAACGCATGATGTTGCTGTTGTTGTCGAGCTGATGCACAAAGTGCAAATCATTACGCTCCAGAGGCCGCAGTTTCAGACCCGGCTGCACTAGGGTGGTCATTTGATTTCTTTCTTACTTGTTGCAAATTCTATGTTTGTCGTGTTTAAGGCCCCGGATACCGCCCCGGCTACCGCTGCTGCAGCGCCTGCATGCGCTTCTGCACCGATTCCAGTTGATTGAAATCCTGCGGGAAATCATCTACCTGAACGCTGGCATCACCGTAACGCGCATAATCCCGCAAGACCTGCTGCTCTTGTTCGGTGATGTTGCCGCTGGCGGCCGCGGCGGTTATCCAGTGCTGCATTTCGATCAGGCTTTGCGGCATCGGCGCCAGCGTGCCAGCCTGGAACGCCGGTTTGAGCCGCGCTTCAATCGCATTCACCTGCGGGATCAATTGAAAAGCCAGCTCGCCAAAGGCATGCGGCGATTGCTCCGGGCGTGACATGTGCATGCCAGCAGTCAGGCGGTCACGGCTGTCGCCATTGATTTGCATGATCCGGGCCACCGTACTGTCCAGCGCGTCCGATGGCAACTGGTAAGGCCGGCCGAATGGAAAAGCGACGAAACGCAACAGCACCGCCAGTACGCGATTCGGGAAATTGTCCAACACGCCCAGATAGGCTTCCTGCGCCTGATGCAAGGCATCTTGTATTGCCCAGTGCACGTAAGGTAAATCTTCCTGCGGCCGGCCGTCATCCTCGTAACGCTTGAGCACACTGGATACCAGGTACAGCTGCGACAAGATGTCGCCCAGCCGTCCGGAAACGCGCTCGCGGAATTTCAGCGAGCCGCCGAATATGAACATCGACATATCGCTCAGCAAGGCGAACGCTGCCGACATGCGGTTAACCGCGCGGTAAAAATGCCGCAGCTCTTGCGGAGCTGCCCGCGGCGCAGCTGGCAAACTGCCGCTAGACAATCCGGCCAGCAACGTCCGTGAAAAATTGGCGAACACAAAACTGATGTGTCCGAAGAATGCCTGGTCGAATTCGGCCAGGGCCTTGCCTTGATCGATCTCACCGGCGGCGCTCATTTCTTTCAGCACATAAGGATGGCAACGAATCGCGCCCTGGCCGAAAATGATCAGGCAGCGTGTCAGGATATTCGCGCCTTCAACCGTAATCGCAATCGGCATCTGCTGATAACTGCGCGCCAGGAAATTATTCGGGCCCATGCATATGCCTTTGCCGCCCAACACATCCATGCCGGCATTGACCAGGACCCGGCCGCGCTCGGTCACGTGGTATTTCGAGATGGCCGAAATCACCGAAGGTTTTTCTCCTGCATCGACCGCCAGCGCCGACAACCTGCGCACCGCATCCATCAGATACAGGTTGCCACCCATGCGCGCCAGCATTTCATGGATTCCTTCGAATTTACCGATCGGAATCCGGAATTGATGACGCATAGCGACGTAGGCACTGGTACCGCGTACCGCCAGCTTGGAAAAACCGACGGTCGACGACGGCAACGAAATTGCGCGGCCGGCGGCCAGGCATTCCATCAACATGCGCCAGCCCTTGCCAATCTGCTCGCGGCCGCCAATCACCCAGTCGAGCGGAATAAAAACGTCTTTGCCGGAAGTCGGACCGTTCTGGAACACGGCATTCAAAGGCCAGTGACGGCGCCCGGTTACCACACCGGGATGATTGGTCGGGATCAACGCACAGGTGATACCCAGGTCGGTCGTGCCGTCGGTAGTCAGCAACTGATCCGGATCGTAGACCCGGAATGCCAACCCGAGCACCGTCGCCACCGGGCTCAATGTGATGTAGCGCTTATCCCAGGTGATCCTGAAACCTAGCATTTCCTGGCCATCGTAGCTGCCCATGCACACCACGCCAATGTCCGGGATCGCCGCCGCATCTGAACCGGCATAAGGGCTGGTCAAGGCAAAGCACGGGATTTCTTCGCCGGCAGCCAGCCGCGGCAGGAAATAATCCTTTTGTACTTCAGTGCCGTATTGCAGCAGCAATTCAGCCGGGCCCAGCGAGTTCGGCACCATCACCGAAATCGCGGCGGCTGAGCAATGCGACGACAACTTCATGATCACTTGCGAATGCATGTAGGCGGAAAATTCCTTGCCGCCATATTGCTTAGGAATGATCATGCCGAGGAAACCTTTCTCCTTGACGAACTGCCAGGCCTGCGGCGACAGATCCTGCCAGATCTCGGTACTGTCCCAGTCGCTGACCAGGCCGCACAACTGCTCGACTTCGTTATCGAAGAAAGCCTGCTCTTCCTCCGTCAGTTTCGGCGCTGGCAGCTGCAGCAACTTGTCCCAGGCCGGTTTGCCGGAAAACAGTTCGGCATCCCACCAGGTAGTGCCCGCCTCGATTGCATCGCGTTCGGTCTGCGACATGCGCGGCAAGATACGCTGGAACACTTTCAAGATGGGACGGCTCAGCACGCTATGTCGCAATGGTTTGATGGCCACGATCAGGGCTGGAATCACCAACAGCAGCAACAACAGTATCGCTGCCAGCAAACCTATCCCGGCCAGCCAGAAACCGCCGCCGATCCAGAGCAGTATGGCAAGCAGCCAAAACCAGGCGCTCACGCGCCACTGCATTAATGCCATAGCGCCGATAAGCAGCGCTGCGATCCAATAGAACATGTTGACTCCCAATTTGGCGGTTCATCGCGCGTCCATCCTGGTCATGGCCGCAATTACACTGAAGACTGAATCTGGGCGACGGTACAGAATAGGACAGGACTGAATGTGGAACGGTTTCCCCGAAGGGCTCTCCGAAGGGCTACCCCTGCGGGTACGTCAGGCGACAGCCTTGCCTGATGAAGTGGTCCGATAATTCTTTATTTACCTTTGGTCACTTTTTATCTGACGAAAGTTCACAGGAAGCAAATTTAAATGTTGTGCAACATTTACCAGATTTGTTAATTTAATAACCAATAAAGAAATATCGCATCGACAATTTGAAAATCTTTGTAAATCTTTGTATCGGTTTGTCAACCCTACTATAGAATCGCGCGTTACGATGACTGTAATCTCTTGCAATCTTGTGCGGCAAATGAAAATACATAACAAAAAAGCAAGTCGCCAAGCTCAGCAACCAACCTCATCGCCATAAACTACCCCGTAGCCAGCCCAAACAGCAGGCAACCATCAACTCACTTTAGATAAGTTACAAGAGCACACGCCTTTCATGAATAATTTAATTTTGATGACCGGTGCGACCGGCTTTCTAGGTGGCGCCAATGCAGTTGAAGCAATTCATCGCGGTCTAGGTAAAAATCTATTGCTGTTGGCGCGGGCGGAAACCCCTGCTGCTGCGCACGCCAGGGTTGTTGAAAATTTGAAGTTACTGGGCGCGAGCGAGGCTGACGTCGCCCAAATCGGCGTCGATCAAATCCTCTGCTCCGACCTGTCGGAACTTGATAGCGTTAGCAACGATCCGCGCCTGGATCGGGTATCGATAGTGATCCATTCGGCTGCGCTGGCGACTTTCTCGAATCATCCTTTGCTCGAAACAATCAATGTCGATGGCACCGTGGCGCTCGGCAAGCTGATGCATCAGCGGCCTGCCTTGAAGCGCTTCATGTACATCGGCACCGCCATGGCTTGCGGCGAAGGCGCCGGCATCAATGCCGTGGTAAAAGAACGGATCGACCTGCCGCTCGGCGATGAACATCTGGTGGCATATACCCGCTCCAAGGCGTTGGGCGAAAAGAAATTGCGCGACATGTATCCCGACTTGCCGGTGATATATGTCAGGCCGTCGATTATTGTCGGCCACACCAAGCTGGGTTGTGCGCCGTCGCAAAGTATTTTCTGGGTCTTCATGGTCTGGCAATTGCTGGGCGCGCTGACCACCTCTCTCGATGAAAAAGTCGATGTGGTGCCGGTTGACTGGTGTGCCCAGGCCATCATCGACCTGGCCCAGAAAGATACGCTGACACACAACGTATTCCATATCTCGGCCGGACTCGGCTCCAGCGTATCGTTCCGCGAAATCGACCTGGCGCTGGCTGCCGCTCGCGGCATCGAGCCGATCGGCCCTACTTACAAGCAAATCACGCCGGACGCTATCGCCACCCTGCTGCCGCGCATGCGTGAATGCGTACCTGAATGCAATGACCGCCTGCTGCTGCGCGCGCTTAAGCTGTACGGTGCGTTTGCCGGCCTGAATTATGTATTTGACAACAAAAACCTGCTGGCCGAAGGCATTAGTCCGGCACCGCGCTTTACCGACTACCTCCCACTCTGCGTCGAGTCGGCAAAACACATTCCGATTGCCGAACAGATGAAGTGGGATTTCAAATAAATTTTTTGCACTATCTCATAGCAGTTTTGCATCTATCTGTTGTCGGTTCATGGCCTATTAACCTGTGATTCCGTTAAAATTGCCTACTAACATCAACAGGGGAAGCAGCCATGAAATGGGAAGGCAATCGGGAAAGTGACAACGTCGAAGACGACCGCGGCGGCGGCGGTTTCGGTGGCGGCCGTTCCATCGGGCTTGGCACTATCGCCATTGCACTGGTGGCGTCGTATTTCTTCGGCATCAGCCCGACTACCGTACTTAGCCTGCTAAGCGGAGGCCCGGCCAGCCAGCCACAGTCGCAGCAAGCCCCCGGGCCCAACCGCGCCGTGCGGGCAGAAGACCGACAGACCAAATTCGTGCGCACCGTGCTGGCCGACACCGAAGACGTCTGGACCCAGATTTTCCGCGCCAATGGAAAGACTTATGCGGCGCCGACACTAAAACTGTTTTCCGGCACTACCCAAACTGCATGCGGTACCGGCCAAACCGCTTCCGGTCCCTTTTATTGCCCCGGCGATCGCAAGGTATACATTGATCTCAGCTTTTATCAATTGATGCAGCAGCGCTTTCATGTATCCGGCGAATTCGCGCAAGCTTATGTGATCGCCCATGAAGTCGGCCATCACGTGCAAAACATGATGGGCATCATGGACAAGGTCAACAGCGCCGAGCGCCAGATGTCGAAAGCACAGAAGAACGCCATGTCGGTGCGGCTCGAACTGCAGGCAGATTGCCTGGCCGGAGTCTGGGCCTTCCACGCCAACCAGGCGCGCAGCATCCTGGAGCAAGGCGACATCGAAGGCGCGCTGAACGCCGCTACGGCGATCGGTGACGACGCCTTGCAAAAACAGGCGCAAGGTTATGTCGTGCCGGACTCGTTCACCCATGGCACGTCGGCACAACGGGTACGCTGGTTCAAGCAAGGTATCAGCAGCGGCGAAGTCAAATCCTGCAATACATTTGAAGTAAAGACACTCTGATGGCATGTTTCGTTAACCGGGAAGACCTATGACAATTGCTTATTGGTGCGTACTGATAGCTGGATTGATGCCGTTATTTACAATCGTGATCGCCAAGCGTGGCCGTCCGGATTTTGACAACGCCGAACCGCGCGCCTGGCTAGAAAAGCAATCGGGCATACGGCGTCGTGCCGACTATGCGCACCGTAATCATTTCGAGGCGTTCCCGTTTTTTGCCGCCGGCGTAATCATTGCGCAGCAGGTGCATGCCGCACAAAACATATTGAATTTGCTGGCAGTGATCTTCATCGTCGCCCGCATCGTCTATACCGTCTTGTATCTGAAAGATCAGCCTAGCCTGCGTTCGGCCGTGTGGGGTGTTGCGTTTGCCGCTGCGATCGGCTTGTTTGTATTGGCGGGACTAACCCACTAAACTAGATAACCAGCATATAGATAATTGCAACATGCAGCACCAAGACACCATTCAACTACTGCGCGACGCCGTAAGCGCATTGCAGAATAACGGCAGCAGCGTAGCCTCCCTATGCCAAACCTGGCGTGCGCAGGCTGCGCTGCTCTCGTCTCTGCCGCCCCGCTTTGCGGAAGTGGCGGAAAATTTTCTCGAACGGCTGGAAACAGGCAGCCTGTTCACCGAAGAAAGCTGCTCGTTCAGCCAGCAGGATCTGCTGGACCATCTGCACGGCTGGCTGGACCAGGCACAACTGGCGCTGAACCGCACAGCCAACGCCTGAACACTTATTTATCTCATCGGAATACTATGCAACAACTGGAATTACGCCTCAACAGCGATTACGTCGAACTCAATCAACTGCTCAAGCTGACCGGCGTGTGCGACAGTGGCGGCGCCGGCAAAGCACTGGTTGCCAGCGGCGTGGTGGCGGTCGACGGAAAAATCGAACTGCGCAAGACTTGCAAGATTCAAGCCGGTCAAAAAGTGACCATCGGCGACCTTCTTATCTATGTGCTGCCGCGGCGCAGTGCCGGCTGATCGATAGCCTTCAAGAGACGGTAGTCACCGCTCTTTTAGCCGCATCATAAGACAATATTCAGCGGGATCTTCAAATAGCGCACGCCATTGTCTTCTGCTGCGGGCAACACCCCGGCACAGATATTGAGTTGAATCGAAGGTAGCATCAAAGTTGGCAAACCCAGCGTGGCATCGCGCCGGTTACGCATGGCGATGAACTCATCCTCGCTGATACCATCGCGCACATGGATGTTTTTTTCGCGTTGCTCGGCAACGGTCGCCTCGCAAGCCGGAGTCCGGCCATCGGGCGGATAATCGTGACACACGAACAGCCGGGTCGACAGCGGCAAACTCAACAACCTGCTCACCGACTTATAGAGGCTGCTGGCGCTGCCTCCGGGAAAGTCGCAGCGCGCTGAGCCAAGGTCCGGCATGAACAGCGTATCGCCGACAAACGCCACATCCTGCCCCACCAGATAAGCCATGTCAGCCGGCGTATGTCCCGGCACATGCAATGCTTGCGCTCGCAAGTTGCCGATGTGGAAAACTTCGTCGGGTGCGAACAAATAATCGAACTGGGTGCCGTCCAGCAAAAATTCCGATTGCAGGTTGAAGATTTTTTTGAACTCGCCCTGAACCACCTTGATCTGATTGCCAATGCCGATAGCGCCACCCAGATGTTGCCGCAGATACGGTGCGGCCGAAATGTGATCGGCATGGGCGTGGGTTTCCAACAGCCATTGCACCTTCAAGTCCTTGCTGCGCACGAACTCGATCACACGGTCAGCCAATGCGGTTGAAGTGTGGCCGGCAATCGGGTCGTAACCAAGCACCGAATCGATAATCGCGCACTCGCTACCCGCCGCAGCATAAACCACATAGGTAAACGTGGACGTATCTCGATCGAAAATGACTTCTATTTGTGGGCTTGCCATTTGACCGCATCCTTAACTTAACTAGAAATGACTATATATGAATAGGCATTAAGTACGCAATGCGCGCACCAGTCTTAATCCATTAAACACCACCAGCAAGCTCGCGCCCATGTCGGCGAACACCGCCATCCACAGCGTCGCTTCGCCAGTCAGGGCCAGCACCAGAAAGATTGCCTTGATGCCCAGCGCCAAGATGATATTTTGCATCAGCACCGTATGCGTCTTTTTACTCAAGCGAATGAAATCCGCGACCTTGCGCAGGTCGTCATCCATCAGCGCGACGTCGGCCGTTTCCAGCGCCGTATCGCTGCCCGCCGCCCCCATCGCAAATCCGATATTGGCCTGCGCCAGCGCAGGTGCGTCGTTGATGCCGTCCCCCACCATGCCGACGTAGCCATAGCGCTGACGCAGCTCATTGATGGCATCGCGCTTGCCTTGCGGCAACTGGTCGCCACGGGCGTCGCTGATGCCAACCTGTGCCGCGATGGCTTGCGCGGTATGCGCGTTGTCGCCGGTCAGCATGACTGCCTCGACCCCGATCGCATGCAATCTGGCCACCGCTTCCGCGGCAGTATCGCGCACCGTGTCGGCAACCGCCAGAATCAGCAAAGGCTGCGTGGCGGAGCACAGCACCACGGTGGTTTTTCCTTCGTTCTCCAGCGCCGACAAACGCGCCTCCAGGGCTGGATTGCAAATATTCATTTCATGCACCAGACGATGATTGCCCAGATAGAATTGCTGGCCGTCGATCTCGCCCTGCACACCGCGGCCGGTCAACGCTTCGAAAGCGCCGACTTCGAACAGATTCTCTGTATTGCCCGATGCTTGCCAATGCGCCGCGACTGCGCCCGATACCGGATGATCGGAACGGCTGGCCAGACTCGCCGCCCGACGCTGCAATTGCAATAACCCGGGGCCATCGGCATCAGCCAGCGGCTGCACCAGCTGGACATCGGTGACACGCGGCTTGCCCTGCGTCAGCGTGCCGGTTTTGTCCAATGCCAGGGCCTTGATCTTGCGCCCCATCTCCAGGTACACCCCGCCCTTGATCAACACCCCGTTCCTGGCCGCCGCAGCAAGCCCGCTGACCACTGTCACCGGCGTAGAAATCACCAGCGCACAAGGACAAGCGATCACCAGCAGCACCAGCGCCTTGTACAGCCATGGGTAAAACGCCAGGCCCATCAGCAATGCCGGCAAGGTGGCGACCAGTATCGCAGCCAACACCACCACCGGAATGTAATAGCGCGCAAACTGATCGACAAAACGCTGCGTCGGCGCCCGCTCGCCCTGCGCTTGCTGCACGCTCTTGATGATGCGCGCCAGAGTCGAGTTGCCTTGCAGCGCTGTCACTCGATAGATAAAGGAGCCGCGCTCGTTGATCGTGCCGGCAAACACTTGATCGCCTGCCTGCTTCTCCACAGGCATGCTCTCGCCGGTGATGGCAGCCTGGTTGATGGTGGTTTGGCCGTCCGTCACAAGTCCGTCCAACGGCACCCGCGCACCCGGCTTGACCCGGATCAACGCAGCTAACGCCACCTCGCCGGTAGCAATTTCTCGCCACTCGCCGTTGGCGTCTTGCACAGTCGCCAGATCGGGCGCCATCGCCATCAGCCCTTTGATTGCATTGCGCGCACGGTCGAGCGACAACGCCTCGATCATTTCCGCCAGCGAAAACAGGAAGATCACAACTGCTGCTTCCGGCCATTGGCCGATGACGGCAGCACCGATCACCGCCAGCGACATCAGGAAATTCATGTTGAGAGAGAAGTTCCGTAGCGCTATCCAACCCTTTTTCAAGGTATCCAGACCACCGCTGAGGATCGCAATCAGCGCCAGGCCGATCACCAGCCATGAATTGTCCTGGCCGCCGCTCCAGACCACGACCTCGGCGCCGACAGCGGTAATGCCGGAGATTGCCATCAGCAGCCACTTTTTCCGGGATATCTTGAACGCGCCATCGCCCATGCCTTCGGTCAGATCAACCGCGCCGGTCAGCGTGTCCGATTTGAGCGCCGGCTCCATGTCCAGCGCTTTCAGGGCGGCCACGATAGCATCCACCGACGGCAAACGATGCTGGACCGTCAGCTCGCGCTGGATCAGATTGAATTGCATGGTGTCGATACCGGCCATGCCTCTGAGCTTGTCCCTGATCAGTTTTTCTTCAGTCGGACAATCCATCTTCTGGATCAGGAACACGGCCTGCTCGGCGCCGGCAACCAATGGCGCACGGCTGACAGCCATGGCACCCGCATCCGCATGCGGGTGCTCATGATCGCGTTGATGATGATGCTTATGTTGATGATCGTGATGGTCGTGTTCACAACGGCCCATGGTGTAGTTCTCCTTGATCCGGGTCTTGTTCAATAACGCAATGAATCAATTAGTTACCAACAATTGATTACTTCTTGCATATTTAAAACCCTGTAGCTACTATAAGGTCAAGGATTTAGTTTGAAGTAACAGGAAAAAAACAATCATGAGCGCAACTTCACTCAAAATCGGCGAGCTGGCCAGTCACGCCGGCTGTCCGGTCGAAACCATCCGTTATTACGAGCGTGAAGGCTTGCTGCCGCTGGCGGCGCGCTCTCAAAGCAATTACCGGCTATACGGACAGGCGCATATCGAACGCCTGCAATTCATCCGCCATTGCCGCTCGCTGGACATGACCTTGGATGAAGTACGCAAACTGTTGCAGTTTCGCGATTTGCCGGAAGACAACTGCGCTGAAGTCAATACCTTGCTGGACCACCATATCGAGCATGTCGCCAACCGGATCAGCGAGTTGAAGGCGTTGCAAACGCAACTGAAGCAATTGCGCAAGCAATGCCAGAAAAGCCAGGCCGCCAAGGATTGCGGCATCCTGCAAGGACTGGCCAGCATGGAAGACGACACGCCGGCCAATCTTGGCAGCCATGGCGGTGGCGTCCACTAGCCCGCTCGATACTCGACGATGAATATTCACTCAGACGATCTCCGCATTTTTATCGCCGTGGTTGACAACGGTACACTCAGCGCCGCCGCCGAGCAACTGGGCCAAACCACATCCGGCTTGAGCCGCGCATTGTCGCGGCTGGAACAGAAGCTGGCCACCTCGCTCCTGACCCGCACCACGCGCCGTATGGAACTGACCGAAGAGGGCCATCTTTTCCTGGAAAAGGCGCGCACGATTATCGCGGCGATGGAGGAAGCGGAAGAAGCCATCCAGGTGCGCCATCAAAGGCCATCGGGAAGACTGCGGGTAGACGCCTCGCCGCCTTTCATGCTGCATTGCATAGTGCCGCACATAGCCGAATTTCGAAGCAACTATCCGAACATTACGCTTGAACTGACCAGCAACGACCAGAATATCGACTTGCTGCAACAACGCACCGACATCGCCATCCGCCACGGTGCGTTGCAAGATTCGATACTGCATGCGCGCCGGCTGGGAGCCAGCCTGCTGCATATCGTCGCCAGCCCCGATTACCTGCACGCGCATGGCACGCCAGCCAACGCGGAAGAATTGAAGCAACATCAGCTGATTGGCTTCACGCAGCCGGAATCGCTCAACAGCTGGCCGCTACGGCAGCAACAGGAAGAGCTGCTAACGATCAGTCCGACGCTATCGGCATCCGGTGGCGAAACCATACGGCAACTGGCGCTACATGGGCTTGGGATTGCTTGCCTGTCGGCTTTCATGGTGCGCGAGGATATCGCCCGAGGGACGCTGGTTGAAATCCTCGCAGACCACAACAACGGTTACCGGCAGCAAATCCATGCGGTGTACTACAGGAATACCCAGCTGGCGCGACGCATCACCTGCTTTCTGGATTTCCTGCAACTAAAGCTTTAGCACCCGGGTTTCATAAAAAAACACTCAACCAGAGTGGCGCTGTTCGCTATCGAGATGGGCCATCATGACTGGCGCATAACGCTCGCCGGCGATTGCACCGGCAGGCACTGCTACCTCGATCCGCGCCAGATCATCGGCGCTCAGCTGGATATTCAATGCCCCCAACGATTCCGCCAGGCGGTCACGGCGACGCGCGCCGACCAACGGCACGATATCCGCGCCGCGCGACATTACCCAAGCGATAGCAATCTGCGCCACAGTCGCCTGTTTGTCGGCAGCGATAACGTTCAAGGCATCCAGCAATGCCAGGTTGTGCGCCAGATTGCCGCCCGTGAAACGTGGATTGCGGCCACGAAAATCGCCAGGCGCCAACACCTTGTCCTTGCCCCAGTGTCCGCTGATCAAACCGCGCGACAACACGCCGTAGGCAGTAATGCCGATGCCGAGCTCACGGCAAACCGGCAGGATCTCGGCTTCGATACCGCGCGACACCAGCGAATATTCAATTTGCAGATCCGAAATCGGATGCACTGCCTGCGCCCGGCGCAGGGTTTGCGCGCCGACTTCCGACAAACCGATGTGACGCACGTACCCTGCTTTCACCATATCGGCGATGGCGCCCACCGTTTCTTCAATCGGCACTGCCGGATCAAGCCGCGCCGGGCGGTAAATATCGACATGGTCCGTACCCAGGCGACGCAAAGTGTAAGCCAGGAAATTCTTCACGGCTTCAGGCCGGCCATCGATGGCGCTCCAGTTACCGGCAGGATCGCGCATGCCGCCGAATTTAACGCTTAGCAGCACCTGATCACGATTGCGGGTACGCAGCGCTTCCCGGATCAGCATTTCGTTATGTCCCATGCCATAAAAATCGCCGGTATCCAGCAAATTGACGCCGGCATCGATTGCTGCGTGCAGCGTGGCGATGCTTTCGGTTTCATCGGCCGGGCCGTACAGGTCGGACATGCCCATGCAGCCGAGGCCGATGATGGAAGATTGCGGGCCGGTACTACCTAGTTTTTGCATTTTCATAATGACATCCTTCATGTATTCGATGGAAAAGGCGAAACCGGATCTGGCCGCCATGAACACATTATTGTCTGCGCCCAAGGATTAATAAATGCGCATAAAATGATTTCTTTATTCGAAAATTACTAATAGTCGGGAATAGGGGTGCCCATGGATCGGATTCAAGCAATGGAAGTCTTCTCACGCGTCGCCGAACTGGGCAGCTTCAGTCGCGCAGCCGAGCAGTTGAATTTGCCGCCGGCAACCGTCACCAATGCGGTTCAGGCACTCGAGAAACACATCGGCGTGCGCCTGCTGCAGCGAACCACGCGTAAGGTAACGCTGACCGATGAAGGCATCACCTACCTTGATCGATGCACCCGATTATTAGCCGAATTCGAAGATGTCGATACCCTGTTCCAGCATGACCAGTTACAGCCGCACGGCGTGATCCGGGTCGACCTGCCGGAACGTCTGGCGCATACGGTCGTGATTCCCGCGTTGCCGGATTTTTTTGCGCAGTATCCGAATCTGCAGATCAAGTTGAGTGTCACGGACCGCTTCGTCGACCTGATCGGCGAAGCGGTCGACTGTGTGGTGCGTGCCGGTCCGCTCAGCGATTCCAGCCTGATCGCGCGTCGCATCGGCAGCATGGAACAGATCAACTGTGCAGCCAGGTCATACCTGGATCGCCACGGCCGGCCGCAGACCTTGGGCGATTTGCAGCATCACACGGTGGTCAATTATTTTTCCAGCCGCACCGGGCGCGACCTTGGCTGGGAATATCTGGAGGATGGCGAACCGCGTTTTCTGAAGCTTTCCGGCCAGATCTCGGTGGCCAGCTCGGAGGCTTACCTGGCCGCCTGCATCGCCGGACTAGGATTGATACAAGCGCCGCGCTTCGGTCTGGAAGAGTTGCTGGAGAGCGGCGCCGTTGAAGAAGTGTTGCCGGATTTTAAACCGGTGCCCTTGCCGGTATCCGTGGTGTACGCCCACAATAAACACCTGTCGCCGCGCGTGCGGGTGTTTGTCGACTGGATCGCCAAATTGCTGGCGGCGCGCTACACCTGAGCCGGCCGGAACCATCGCAAGGCCAGCTCAGGCACCGATCAACTAGACGGCTGCCGCCGCTTTTTGCTGCTGTGCAATCCAACTGTTAATCTGCGTTTCCAGCATATCCAGCGGCAAGGCCCCATTGTCGATGACGGCGTTGTTAAAGCGCCGCAGGTCAAACTTGCTGCCCAATTCCTGCTGCGCTTTTTCACGCAAGGCCTTGATCTTCAACTGACCGATCTTGTAACCCAGGGCCTGGCCGGGATCGACGATGTAGCGATCGATTTCGACCTGGTTGTCGTGCGGTGGATTGGCCGTGTTGACGTTCATGTAGTCGATCGCCTGTTGCCGCGTCCAGCCCAGTGCATGCATCCCTGTATCGACCACCAGGCGGGCAGCCCGGAACAACTCATCGTTGAGATGCCCGAACTTCGAATAGGGATCGGTATAGAAACCCATTTCGCCTCCCAGGCTTTCGGCATACAACGCCCAGCCTTCGCCGAATGCAACGTACCAGCCGAAGCGCCGGAACTCAGGCAAGCCTTTTATTTCCTGGGCGCGCGCGGTTTGCAAATGGTGGCCCGGCACCGATTCATGCAGGGTGAGAGTTTCCATTTCCCACTTGGGACGCGAATCCAGCTTCGACAGGTTGGCAACGAAATAACCCGGCCGCGAACCATCCGGCGTTCCGGGCTCATAGTAAGCACCGGCCTGGTTCTCAGCACCCACTTCCGGCACCGGTTTCACATCGACCGCGGCGCGGGGAATATCGGCAAAAAAAAGCGGCAACTGCGCGGATGATTTCTTGATGATGTCCTTGTAGCCTGCCAGCAGATCTTCAGGTTTGGTGTAGTAGAAACGCGGATCTGCATTCAGGAAAGTGATGAACTCTGCAAACGTGCCCTTGAATCCGGTCTGCTGCATCACCAGTTTCATTTCCGCTTGAATCCGTGCCACTTCCTGCAGCCCGACCTCGTGGATTTCTTGCGGCGTCATGCTGGTGGTGGTATTTTCCTTGACCTTGTAGGCGTAATAGGCCGCACCGCCGGGCAAACTTGACGCCGCTATGCTGTCGCGGCAAGCTGGCAAATAGGTGTCGCTGATGTAAGCGTCCAGTTTGCGGAAAGCCGGCGCCACATCTTGCTGCAGCAGTCGGTCGCCTTCGCCCGCCAGCCTGGCGCGCTGTGCCGCCGGAATCGATGCAGGCATATCTTTGAACGGGGCTGCCAACGGGCTGCTATCGAGCTTGGCGACAAATTCCCGGAGCTGCCCCGGAACCACGCTCATCGTCACTTTGGGCGCTACCCAACCGGATTTGACGCCTTGCTGCAATTGCGCGATCACGCCATCGACATACTTGGGCAATGCCCGCAGGCGCCCAAGGTAATTGCGATAATCCTTGGCTGTATTGAATGGCGTTTGCGCAACCAGCTGCGGAAACTCGAACTGGACACCGTTCAGTTGCGAAATCGGTTCCGGATTGTATGGGTAGAATTTAGCGGCCTGGATGTTCTTCTGTTTTTCATAAACGAACAGATCGTAAGAAACCAGATCCTGGCCGCTTAACTTGTTGCGGTCAATGCGTTTGGCCTGGGCCAGCATCTGCTCCTGGTGGAGATTGCCTGCCAGGCTGGCTGCCAACGAAACATCCGACAAACGGTCGTTAAAGCGATTGTCGCCAACCGCCGTGGCAAACTCTGGCGTGTTGCGCATGCTCCACTGCCAGTCGCCGGCAAAGAGCGTATTGAGTTGCTGACGGGGCGTTGCGGCGTAGCTGAGCGGCGCCAATAGAAGACTGAAAAGCAGCGTAAAAATAAAAAGGAATTTGTTCATCCATGTCTCCGAAGATTAGCCCGCCATTCTAGCAAATCACGTCGGAAAATTTCTCAACAGAAATTCCTTTCTCACCATCGCGCTCCCCCTTGGGGACACTATCTCAAACCGGAACATCAGGTGACGGCAACGATTCGTCAAATTTACGCTGCGGCGACGCCACTACCCTGTTGCGGCCAGCATGCTTGGCTTGATACAAGGCCTGATCGGCGCGTTCGATGAGGCCTTCAAGACTCGCGTCGCTATCGGCAACCTCGCAATCAAAAGCCGCTACGCCAAAACTGGCGGTGACATTGACGATCTGGCCATCATCCAGCCGTAAATGGCAGGCATCGATGGCGCTGCGCAATTTCTCTGCGACGGCAAGCCCTTGAGACAAGTCGATTTCCGGCAACAGCGCGATGAACTCCTCGCCGCCGTAACGTGCCAGCAGATCGACCTTGCGCCGATATCGCCGACACAGGTCCGCCACGCCACGCAGCACCTGATCGCCCGCCGGATGCCCGTACTGGTCATTGACTGCCTTGAAATGATCAACGTCCATCAGGATCAGCACCAACTGCCGCCGATAACGCTGAGCGATACCGAATTGCTGCTCGCCTTGCGAAAAGAATGCACGGCGATTCAACAGTCCCGTCAGGAAATCCGTGTCGGACAACGTCTGCAATTGGGCAATCAACTCCTCGCGTTGTTTTTCGAGGCGAACTTTGGCCAGGCTATGGGCCTTCAATACATGTATCGCGCGCATCATGGCGCCAATCTCATCGTCATGATTTGGTATCGGAATAGCTGTGCTCAAACGCTCCTCGGCCAGCGATGTGAAGAGATCGGTAGCATCAAGAATCGGGCGCAGGACGCGCTGTCGTATCACCCGCATGAGCAACATGAAAATACCCAGAGCAATAACACCCAGGGCGGTTGCCGCCCACAGTACATAGGCCGCCTGCCTGTTTTTATAGTCGGCTTGCTTGAGCATCTCGGCCAGGACCAGATCGCGCAGGTGCGGAATCGCCGCCATTTTCGGCACATAGCGTGCGGTCATATCATGGGCGCTCAAACCGTAGTTTCCCGTACTGCGCCCGATGACGAACAATTCATCCAGGAAACCCAGGCCGGCGCCAAGGTATTGATCACGCACCGTATTCAGGGCCACTTCCACGGCTGGATTGCCGCTGTACGTGTGCAGTTGCAGTTCAATCACTGAATACAACTGTTCAATCTGTCCCGACAATTTGGAGAATGCGTAGATTTCCTGAACGGTAAAGGGACGCCGGGCGGCTACCGGAGCGATAGGGACAGATCCTATCTGTCCCGCAATATTGCGCAAACTGGAGGCTAGCTGAGCGCCTTGCAAACCGTCGCTAAGCTGTGCATCCGACTTGACCGCAATACCGGACAAAGTGGTAATTGCCGGCGCAAAAACACCGATCGCATGGGCCATCATTTCCAGTGCGCTACCGACGGCGGCCATGTCGCGCTGCGGTTTCGGCCCGACTAGTAAAGGATCGGCTTCTTTACGTGCCGCCGCCAGCGCTTGCTGTGTCGATTCCACCTGCGCAAGTACTGGCGCCAGCGCCGGGTCAGCTTGTACTTGCAGAGCATGATGCAAGGTTGCCAGCGATTGATCGCTTGCGGAACGCGCCAGCTCCAGTCTGGCAAACACCTCTGTGGCATCGTCCGATTCTTGCGTCAACATCGAATTGACAGGCCCGCGCTCGGCCGCCAGCGCTTCTTCCACCAGCAATGCCAGCTGCAAATTCTTAATGGCGGGCATGCTCTTTGTACTGCGTTCGTATACGGACCATTCGCTGCTTACGATCCGGCCGATCAAGGTCAGAAAAAGCAGCATCAGCAAGATCGAAATCAGCCAAAACAGGCGATTGAGCGGCATACGAAATAACATGCGTACAAATTAAGTCAAAGAATGTAGCTGATTGTTCATAATAGTTAAAATCTATTTATGCTTTAACTTCAATAGATTATTTTTTCAGCGATCCTATCACAATCCGTCGCTGCCTCGACCCGTCCGACTGTTCAGGTCCCCAGGCTCACCTGTGTTTCCGTCTGCCCGTGCATTGCCAGCACGTCACGATACAACGTGGCATAGCTCTCCCCCATCAACCTTGCAGTGAACAATTTCTGGTAACGCGCTTGTGCGCGCGTGCCCATGGCCTGCACCTGCCCGGGGTTATCCCACAGTTGCTGCATGGCCTGCCGGAAGGCTTCAGGATCGCTGGGTGGAACCACCAGTCCGGTCTCACCGTGGTTGTTGATATAACTGGTGCCAGTGCCGATCTCGCTGGAAATCATCGGCTTGCCGTACATCGCCCCTTCCAGCAGGGAGATGCCAAATGCTTCCGAACGCAAATGCGACGGAAATACGATTGCGTAAGACAACTGCAACAATGCGGCCTTGTCTTCATCGCTCACCGTCCCCAGGAAGATCACATTACGTAGTCCTTGCTCATCGGCGCGCCGTTTCAATTCCTGCTCAATCGGCCCGGCGCCGACAATCACAATCGGATAGTCGGTTCCTCGCGCCGCATCCAGCAGGATATGCAAACCCTTGTAATAGCGGATAACGCCTACAAACAAGAAAAAACGCGGACCGATCCGCTTTCTCCACTCTTCCATCCGCGTCGCAGACGGCGCTGGATAGTTGTCCTTGTCGAGTCCGATTGGAATTACCTGCGTCTTGTCTCTGTATCCGGCCAGTACTGAACTGGTTTGCAGATAATTAGGGGACGTGGCGACGATCGCGTCGACGCTGTCGAGGAAACGATGCATCAGCGGCCGATACAACTGCAACAGTGTTTTGTAGCGCACGATGTCTGAGTGATAGGTAACCACACTCGGCTTGTTCATGCGCGTAACGAAATGCGCCAGATCCATGAACGGCCACGGAAAATGGTAATGCACGATATCTACCTCGGCCGCGAGCTGCGCAAAACGCTTAAGCGCAGTAAACGAAAATCCGGTCGAAGCAATTTGCAAGTCGAGTTTGACCCGATGCACCTTATGGCCTTCGTACATCAATTCGGCCGGATCGGGATTATCGCTGAGTGTCAGTACTTCGCTCTCGATGCCGCTGGCAGACGAGCATTTACATAACTGATAAATGGTTTGCTCGATCCCGCCATACGATTCCGACCGATAAGTCTTGTAGAAATGAAGAACCCGCATTGCATACTCCTCTCGTCATCTGCCCCATCTTCCGATTCAACATGAAGTGAAAGGCTATTTTTCTATTTATACGGACTGCCTACTGCAACAACAAATAACATTACTTAACTTATTACTTAACTTTAATCATTAGCGACCTGCCGATACACGTCGGCAGTGATCGCTGCGCATTTTTTCCATGAAAACTGCGCAGACCGCTCCAAGCCGGCGAGACGCTGCGCCATCCAGGCGCTGTCATCCTCAATCAGGCGACGCATCTGCTCCGTCAATCCGACCTCATCCTGCGGATCGACATAAGTCCCGGCCGGGCCGGCCACTTCAGGCAGACTGGCGCAGGCCGTGGCAATCACCGGTGTGCCGCTGGCCATCGCTTCCAGAACCGGCAAGCCAAAGCCCTCATACAAGGAAGGAAACACCATGATCCTGGCTGCCGCCATGACGCAAGCCAGGTCCGCCTGATCCAGATAACCCGCCAAACGCACATGGCCGGAACTGATCGCTTGCGACAACGCAGCGTTCAATTCCTCGGCCTGCCATCCTGGCATGCCGACCACCAGCAGAGGGAAACGCTCCTGCAACGGTAATGGCAAACGCGCGTGCGCCTTCAGCGTCAGCAGTAGATTCTTACGTGGCTCCAGCGTCCCGACCGACAGGATGAAACCGCGACAGGCCAGGCCAAGTTTTTGGAGGCGCGCTGCCAGCTGCTGTTCAACCCTGGGGTGAAATATGCTGGAACAGGCCAGCGGCGCCACCACAATTTTTTGTTCCGGCAAGCCGAAATATTTCTTGATCTCGTGCCCGATAAATTCGGAATCAACCAAGATCCGGCTGACACGCACCAGGGCCGATGGCAACCTGCGCTCAATTTCCTTCAGGCGATCTTTAGGC
This sequence comes from Collimonas sp. OK607, assembly GCF_900111995.1. Taxonomy (GTDB): domain Bacteria; phylum Pseudomonadota; class Gammaproteobacteria; order Burkholderiales; family Burkholderiaceae_D; genus Collimonas. The sequence goes on along the minus strand of NZ_FOKF01000017.1, from coordinate 27,781 downwards.
TGTGTATGCGGATAATGAATATGCGTCAGATCATGCACCGTCATCACCGTCCGGCCGGAAAAATTGAACGGCCATAAACTGGGTTCGTGATACACATCCGGACGTAACTTATTTGCCCCGCGGTTAAAGCATTGCTGCTCAAGCGTCCGCCGCAAGACGTAGGCGCCCGGCAAACGCCTGGCGGCGCCGGCCCAACGCGAGTAACCGGCCATCTGCGTGCTAACGAGCATATCTTGCCAGCGCGAGCCTGAGAAATAGTGCATTCCGAGATCCGGAATTTTCTGCAACGCCTGCGCCAGTTCAGCAACATAGTTGCCGATACCGGTACGCGGCGCGCGCAGGATTTTGCTATTCAGGGCAATGGTCAGTTTCATCGTATTCACTTTGCACGCACTGCTGAATTTGTACTTGGCGCCCGACCCGCTGTATAAGCTGGCGCGTCGAATCTTCCCAGCTCAGGCAAGACCAGTCCGCCACATCTCGCGTCGCTGGAAAAATGCCGCTGTCTTCATATTTTTGTACCTGCCGGGACAATGATTCCGGCCGATGCAAATCAAAATAGCTGATAAATTCGCCACCTATCTCATGAAATACCGGAATGTCGCTCGCCATCACCGGCAAACCACGTTTCAGCGCCTCTACCAGCGGCAGGCCGAAGCCCTCCACGAATGAAGGGAAGACCAGCGCTTTCGCGCGACTATAACAATACTCCAGCTCGACGTCGCTAAGATCGTTGAACATGAACAGGCGCCGCTTCAGTTCAGGATGTTTTTTCACGCGCGCGATCAGACGCTCATTCTTCCAGCCTATGCGTCCGATGAAGCACAATACGACATCGCTGCCGTCCCGCCACAAATGCTCGAAAGCATCCAGCAGGTAGGTGTGATTCTTACGCGGCTCGATGGTACTGACCATCAGATAGATGGCGCGGTCGGACGAAAACAACTTCTCCACTACCGGACGTACCGACTGGTTTGGATCAATCTGATCGAGCTCGGAACCAAGATGGAAGAAATCGAACCAGCGTGAAACGACTCGCTCCTTGCCCAAGCGTCGCTGTACCTCGTCTCGCACCTCGTCACGGATGGTGCTCGAAATCGCAATGAAGCCATCCGCCGTATTGGCAATCCAGTCAAACCAGCGATCGAATACCTGCACCAGCGGGCCGTCGCAAAATTGGGGATGGGTCAACGGAATCAGATCGTAGATAACCGAGACGATAGCCACGCCTTCCTGCTGCAACCGCTCCGCCACAGGAAAAAAATCGGCATGCCATGATGAATCCAGCAATACCAGGACATCGTCGGCGCGACATTCCATTTCAAACGCACGCGGCTGTTCCTCGGTTTTCCTGAGAACCCATTCGGTCAGATATAAAGGCAATACGAACGACAGGCTAACCAGGCGACATACGACGTACGTCACCCGCCGTATATTATGAGAAGCAATCCATGGCCGGAATCGCAGTAGACGCGCGTGGATCAGCCAGTAACGATTGCGTACCTGCACCAGCTTCACTGCAACTTTTTCCAGTTTCTGCTGCAACCGGCTACGCCAATCATCTGTATGCGTCGGCGCCAGCTGTTTGACTTCAAGTATCTTCCCATCCTTGAATATGACGGGAATGCACACTGCATCGTCCTGCACCAACGGCAGATGATTGATGATATTGCGAACGACGCGTTGTATCCCCGAATTCATTTCGGGATGATGAAATACGTAAGTACATTCGATAAGGAATCTGGTCATGCCGCTAAACCATCCTTGCGAGTATTTCCGAGCGACCTCACCACCGCCACTTCGGGCTCCAGGAATGCGCAACCGACAAAATCAGGCCGATGCGTATTGACAACATGGAAAACGACGCTGTAGTCACGCCACTCATAGTTGGTATCAAGATGAGAATCCAGTTTCGACAGGGAAATCGAAATCGCATAATTACCTTTGCCGAGATTCATGGCAAAGCGCCAGCGATAAACCAGATCCTCTCCCACCTGCAAATCGGTCTGCGGTTTGTTCAGGCGGTGGGTATTGATGCCGAATACAGCTAGTCCCAGCTTGTCCGTGATCATGTAGCCCATCACCAGACGCGGCACTTCGGAGTTGATCGCAACCCGGACTTCCAGCGTAACGTAGGCGCCGACTTCAACCACGTCGAGTTCCCTGCCCTCGTCGTCCAGCAGCCTGACCTCGGAAACACTGGCTTCGCCGGTTCCGGAAATGGTTCTCACCTTTCCATCCGGCTGGCGTTCTTGCCGGACCGTGCTACGGTCGCGCTCGGCCATCATCGCATTATAGAAATCCATCACTTCCACCGGACTGCCTTGCATTTCCAAACGCCCGTGGTTAAGCAGTATGGCCCGATCGCAAATGGTCTGGATGGCATAACGGTCATGCGACACAATTAACAGGGTAGTGCCGGCGCGGCGGAACTCTCTGATCCGTTCAAAACTCTTGTGCTGAAAATACGCATCGCCGACGGACAAGGCTTCATCGACAATCAGCACGTCCGGCCTACTGGCCGTTGCAACACTGAATGCCAGCCGCATCTGCATTCCGCTGGAGTAAGTTCGTATCGGCTGATCCATGTATTCGCCAATTTCGGCGAATGCCTCGATAGCCGGCATCAGCGCCTCGATTTCCTCTGCTCTCAGGCCCTGCAACTGGCCAGCCATGATGGCGTTTTGCCTGCCGGTAAAATCCGGGTGAAAACCCATGCCGAGTTCCAGCAGCGCCGCCACCCTTCCCTGAATGTCGATGGTACCGGCGGTGCCTTGGGTAGTCCCCGCGATCATTTTCAAAAGCGTGCTTTTTCCAGCGCCGTTGACGCCGACAATACCGACAGCTTCGCCAGCCGCCAATTCGAAATCGATATCCTGCAAAACCCAGTGCAACTGATGCCGCGGCCCTGCAAAAGGCAGCACCCATTCAGCGAGGCGCGCCCAGCGTCCGCGATATGTCTTGTAGGCTTTGCCTAAACCTTTAACCGTGATCTTACCCATCATAGTTCATCCACCATTTCACCTGCATGCCGGCGAAACAGCTGCAAGCCGAAAATACACAGGGCAACGCTCAACAAGGTCACTACCCACAGATCGCTCCATTGCGGCCACGCGCCGCTGACGAAAATCCCCTGGTAGGCAATCATCAGAGCTGTCATCGGATTAAATTTGAGCAAGCCTTGCACCCCTGCGGGCAAGGTGGTGACCGTATACACAATCGGCGTAAACCAAAACCAAAACTGCAGCACGATGCCGAACAGCTGGCCGATGTCGCGGAAAAATACGTTCAGCACGCCAAGAACAATGCCCAGGCCGATAGAGAACAGTATTTGTATCAACAGCAATGGCAGCACGCCAAGGAAAGCCCAGCCTGGAAAATTACCTGATATGAGCAGGAATCCCAGGAACAAGCCGAAGATGATGGAGAAATTCACCCCCGCATTCATTACCGTGATGATCGGCAGGCAAATGCGTGGGAAATTCAGCTTCTTGATCATGTTGCCGTTTTCCAGAAACACGTTCTGCATGCGCGATACGGTCTCGGTAAAAAAGCCCCAGGTCAGCAAGCCGGCGCACAGATAAATCCCATAGGCAAACTGGCTGCTGGCATTAGGCAAACGCGCATGCATCAATTGCGAAAAAATCACCGTATACACCACGATCATTGCCAGCGGGTTTAGCACCATCCATACGGCACCCAGCATCGAATTGCGGTAGCGCGCCTGGAACTCGCGCTTGACGCTGCCGAGCATGAAGCCACGGTAGTGCCACAGCGAGCTCAAAATGGTTTGAGTCTTGCTCTGCGACCGTATATTCGACATTATTTGCACCTGCCGTATTTATCGTCAAAGCGCACGATATCGTCTTCACCCAGGTAAGCGCCGCTCTGCACTTCTATCATGACCAGCTCCAGCAGGCCCGGATTTTCCAGGCGATGCCTGGTTCCGGCAGGGATATAGGTAGATTCGTTGGTGTTGACGTAGATTTCCTTCTCGCCGTTGACCACCTTGGCCATGCCATGCACCACCACCCAATGCTCGCTGCGATGATGATGCATCTGCAGCGATAGTGATGCGCCTTGCTTGACGACGATGCGTTTGATCTTGAAATTCGGTCCCTGTTCCAGCAAGGTATAACTGCCCCACGGCCGAAACACAGTGCGATGTAATTTATACGTATCGTGCTCGGTACTCTTGAGCTGATGCACAATCTTCTTCACATTCTGAACATGATCCGGATGCGCAATCAAAAGCGCATCAGGCGTGTCCACGACGATCAGGTTATTGACGCCGACTGTCGCCACCAGACGCTGCTCGGAGTATATGTAATTGTTCCTGCTGTCGATCAGCACAGCTTCGCCCAGCACGCGATTTTCCTGTTCATCCGGCTCCACCAGCTGTCGTAAAGCGCCCCAGGAACCAATATCGTTCCAGTCAAAACTAGCCGGTATCACCGCTACCAGGTCAGAGCGCTCCAGTACCGCATAGTCGATTGAAATATCTTGCATCGCCACGAAACTGTTCCCATCCAGTTCCTGCAGCAAGACACCGGCCGAAGGACTGGCGGGACTGGCTTCGATGCATGTACTGGCCAGCGACAGGATGTCAGGCGCGTACTTTTCCAGCTCAGTTAAAAAAGTCGACACCGAGAAGCAGAATATGCCGGCATTCCATAAATGTTTGCCACTTTCGACAAAGGCGGCGGCCCGTTCCGCATCCGGCTTTTCGATGAAACGCTTTACCCTGGCGGCTCCTGCCGTATCGATTTCTGCGCCGCATTCGATATAACCGTAGCCGGTTTCGGGCGTCAGCGGCCGCACCCCGAAGGTCACCAGATAGCCCTGTTTAGCGACTTCCACCGCGTGATGCACAGCTTCTGAAAATCGTTCGACGTCTTTGATCAGATGGTCTGCAGGCATCACTACCATGATGGTATTGTCGCCATGCAGCGCGCGCAACGACAATGCGGCGACAGCAATCGCAGGCGCCGTATTACGACCCGACGGTTCAAGTATGAAATGCGGCCGATGATGGATACCCAGGTCGGCCGACGTGAATTCGTCTTTGCTCTGGAAGTAGTAATCCCGGTTGGTGACACTCAGAATGTCGCCACGGATGCCGAGCTGGGCGACTCGCTGATAGGTTTTTTGCAGCAAACTCTTGCCGTCCGGGAGTTTGATGAATGGTTTGGGATGCCCTTCGCGCGACACCGGCCACAGGCGCGCGCCGGCGCCGCCTGAAAGCACCACCGGAACAATCACTGCGGTTGCTGTTAATGGGATACCGGGTTCTGGAGTGCGCATTTTTATCTCCCCCTTATTCTTTACCGACGCGACGCAAATCTGCGTCAACCATTTGCCGGATCAATTGCTCGAGACCGGTTTTCGGCTTCCAATCCAATTTCCGCAGAGCTTTAGCCGGGTTACCAAGCAAGACGTCCACCTCGGCCGGCCGGAACAGTTGCGGATCGATTACCAGGTAATCTTCATAATTCAGGTCAAGATGAGAGAAAGCGATACGGCACATATCGCGCACGCTGGTGGTGACGCCGGTGGCAATTACATAGTCATCGGCTTGTGCTTGCTGCAGCATCAACCACATTGCTTCCACGTAGTCGCCGGCAAAACCCCAGTCGCGCTTGGCGTCGATGTTGCCAAGCCGGAGTTCCTTTTGTTTACCGAGTTTGATGCGTGCCGCTGCATCAGTTACCTTGCGCGTGACGAATTCTATGCCGCGCAAAGGCGATTCATGATTGAACAGGATGCCGCTGGATGCATGCAACCCAAAACTTTCCCGGTAATTGACGGTGATCCAATGGCCGTAGAGCTTGGCCACGCCGTAAGGACTGCGTGGATAGAACGGCGTGCTTTCATCCTGGTGTTCAGCCTGGATCAAGCCAAACATCTCGCTGGTGGAAGCTTGATAGAAACGCGACTCGGGACTGAACTGGCGAATCGCTTCCAGCATATGCGTCACGCCCAAGCCATCTACCATGCCGGTTACCACCGGCTGGTTCCAGGAAGTGCCGACAAAACTTTGCGCGCCCAGGTTATAAATTTCATCAGGACGCGACTGGCACACCGCCCTGATTGCTGAGGTGGCATCTGCCAGGTCGCCTTCAATGAATTGCAGTCTTTCCACAATTCCCAGCTCTCGCAAGCGCCACAAGGTATCGCTGCTGCGTCTTGCCAGCAAACCGTAAACCTTGTAATCCTTATCAAGTAACAACTTGGCAAGGTAGGCGCCGTCTTGTCCGGTGATACCGGTAATCAATGCAGTTTTTGTCATCGCGTCTATCTCCGTCATTTCTATTTTTGCTTTACTCTTGCTCTGCTCATTTCAATTGCGTCTGGCCCGGGAGTCACCGCTTGGCGCTCTCCGCCGCCACTCTGGCATCCCAATCCGACAAAACGCTCAGCAAAGTCTGCTGCATCGGAATGCGCGGCGTCCATGCTGTCGCCAGCGCGATTTTTTGATTGCTACCCTGCACCCGGCGCAGGTCGGACGGCCGCAAACGCGTTGGATCTCGTTCGATCGCGACATCTATCTCGGTCAGGTAGAGCATGCTGGCAATCATGTCGCGAATCAGATACTCCTTGCCTGAGCAAACATTGTAGATTTCCCCATTCTGACCTTTTTCCAATAGCGCCAGATATGCTGAAATGACATCTTCCACATCAAGGAAATCACGGCTGACATCGACGTCGCCAACTAAAATGCCAGCGCCTTGCAGTCCCAGCTTGATACGCGCCAATTGCCGTGCGACGCTAGAGATCACAAAATCTTCTCGCTGCCCCGGGCCGATGTGGTTAAACGGACGTGCAACCAGAATGCGCCAAGGCATATTGCAGCTCCACTGGTAGCACAACAATTCTGCCGCGGCCTTGCTGACTGCATAGGGATTCTGCGGACGTGCCGGCTGCTGCTCGCTGATCGGCAAGAATTCCGGACTCACCCGACCGTAGACATCGCCGGAACTGATATATAGAAAAGTCCCGTTGAAGCCGCTCCGCTGTAGTGCCTGCAGCAGGTTAAGCGTTCCCTTGAGATTGACGTCCAGGGTGTGCGCCGGATCGCGAAATGCTTCCGGTATGAAGGTCTGGCCGGCAAGATGGATCACGGCATCCGGACACGCCTGCCGTAGTACACGCTCCAGCGAATCCGGGTCAAGCAAATCGTAAGGAGTGTCTGCCAACACCAGCTCCCAACCCTGTGCAGCGACCACATGCGCGCGTGCGCGCTCAAAAGCAAGGCCTACAAATCCCGACTGCCCGGTTATAAATAAACGTTTCATATGCAGTCAATCCTTCCCTGCCGTTGTTCGGTTAAATACATACCGCGCTTTCCATTACGGCTTGCGCGCAATAATGACCTGGCTTTTCGGCATGAAATTGTTCAATGCAAGCCTGACTTGCTCACCTTCCCGAGTGTCCATCAACGTTTCCCAAGTCTTTGCCCAGTTATCCAGCAAAGGATGACTTGCATTGCTCAGATCGACCTTGCAAATCCAGAAAAAAAGCCACCAGACTGACCAGTAGAAACCGAAGTACTCGTGCCGTTCGATCACCAGGCCGGCATCTGTCACCATTTTTTCAAATTCGTCGCGCTGAATAATGCGGATATGGTTCGGCTTCTCGAAATACCAAGGCGGAGCCACTCCTTTCTGCAAGGTCTCTTGTACCGGATCCGGTACCGATAGCAGGTAATGCGCGCCCGACTTGCCAACCCTGACCAGTTCGCTCAAAAACTGCGCTGTGTCGTCGACATGTTCCAGCACTTCCATGCACACCACTTTGGATGCTGTGCCATCTGCCAGCGTCAAGGGATTGGCATCGCCTACTATTCCCTGCACCATCCGCGCCGGGGTTTCCGCCAGACGTTGCATGGTGGACTCCACCTTCGCCGCATCGATGTCAGCCACGATTACATGCGCGCCGTGGTTCGCGCAAAACAGCGAGTTGCCGCCGTCGCCGCAGCCGATATCGAGCACCACATCTTCAGCACTGATGACAAAGCCGCGATAAAGTTCACTGCTTTCGTGCAGGTACCAGCCACTTTCCAAGGCATCACGCAAGCCTACATGAAACGAATCGATCGCCACCGCTGGCGGTACCGTCACCGTGGCATGCGCTTCAGGAACAACGGCCTTGCTTTTTTTGATGCCGAAAAATCTTTTGAACATGTCTCGCATACTGTTTTTGCTTTCACTGTTATCGATGGACCTTACCTGATGCAAGTGAACTATGTCTGAAACTGAAGCTGGCGCTCGCCCATCCTGTCGACAATTTTTTTACCCCGTGCGCGTAAGGGGACCTCAATAAAACGATAGTTAATTTCGCTGAATGCAATCACCAGCACCGCAGCTGTAAGTATCAACCTGAGATTGTAGGTTTGATCAAAAACAGTGCCTGCGGGGGTGATCCAATACCAGATTTGACGGCTCATGAGATAGGCTGGCATATGCGTCAGATACAGCGCGTAGGAACGACTTCCAATCCACAGCAGTACACGCTTCAAGGGATTGTCCGGCATCAGATAATCCGCGTCGTAGGAGGCAATCCAAACCAGCGCTGCGGAGATCAATGCAACGACCCCGACCCGATAACGGAAATTCTCAGGTTGCTCCGTGCCGATTACTGCCAACCCGGCGACCAGGATCGCGAGGAGAGCAAAACGCACCCAGTGTCGCTTTTGGAGAAAAATCGGTTCCAGCCTGCGATAACCGCGGTGCGCGCTCCAGATTGCCAGTAGCACGCCCAACAACAACGCATCGGATCGCGTCTGCATCAATAGGAGTGAATGGTTACGAAGCGCAAAGAATTGCAGTACTACCAAGACAATCAATACACCGGAAATCCAGCGGCGGCAGACAAACGCGATAATCGGCAGCAGCAAGTAAAACTGCTCTTCCAGGGAGAGACTCCAATACGGAAAAGCCGGTCCGAGTTCTTCAAAGCCGAACTTGTACATCAGGCGAAAGTTTGCATAATTCAAAAATCCCGCAAGGGTGCCATCCAGATTCGCCTGCAGAGAGCCGAATATGCCGGATTTCTTGAAGGCCACGGCGGCCAGCAACAACAGCGCCAGCCAAAGCCAGGCAGAAGGCCACAAGCGCCAGGCGCGCCGGATCCAGAACCTGATTGCTACAGAAAAGAATCCCTGGCGATCTTCGGTACGGTTAAGCCGTGGAATCAGATCCCTTGCAATAACGAAACCGGAAATCACAAAGAACAAATCAACCCCGGTCCAAAATCCGAAATGGCTATAGGCGTACGCAAAAATTTCGCCCGGCTGTCCGATCAAATTGAATCGCGTATGCTCGAACAACACGAAAAGCACGGCGATCCCGCGCAATAATTCGATGTCTTTAATCCGATGGTTCATGTGCGATCGGCTCCGGATATCAGCTATGGCCTGGTTTGCGGGCGGCGAGGAGTTTCATCATGTGGTGATCTTTTCCGCGACCTTTTCCGCAACCTTGGCAACGTCACCCTCATTCATCCGAGGATGGGCGGCAAAAAAAGCGAGCAAACGTTCTTTGATCACCGCACGCGAGCAGTGCAGTTGCAACCGTCGCACCGCGTGTTCGGCCATTTGCCAATACTTGTCCGGCTCCTGCCTTGCGACGCGATAACTGTCTTTGTAGGCCGCAAGCAAAGTGCCCCAGTCTATGCGGTAACGCAGGGTACGGTATGCCTGGCGCGGGTCGTGCGGCCAGTGGCTGGGCTCGGTGTTGGAGTCCAGCACAAAAGCATTGTCGTTATCGATATAGTCGGCCATGGCGGTGTTTCGCGGCGCGATGGCTGGCTTGCCGCAGGACATGAATTCCATCAAAGGCAGGCATTGGCCTTCGCCGTGCGAAGTGTTCAGGACATAGGTCGTTGCCGATACCAGGCTTTCGTAATCGGCGTCGCTCAGGTAACCGTGGATCAGCAGAATCCGGCATTTGAACGGCGTCAGCTTATAGACATTCTCGAGCAAATTATCGATGCCGATGCGCACATCGTGGTGCGTCAGCTTCAACACCAGCGTGGCGTCTTCGACATCGCGGAAAGCCCAGCAAAAGGCGCTGATCATGTCGTACCAGTTCTTGCGTCCGTCATACGGATTGAAAACCGAGGTATACACCACCCCGTCGATATGGACCTTGACCGGCTCACGCCTGGCAAGCGCCGGCGGCCGCACCAGATCCGGCTTGGGATCGCGTCGGCGCGGCACGCTATAGGGAGAAAGGTCGACCGTACGGCTATCGATCACAGTGCCGGCCACATGCAGGTCAACTCCGCCAGGATAATTGGCAATCGATAATTTCTCGCGCAATGCGGTAAAACGATCCCAGACCGGCGCCGGGATGGATGCTACCGGAAACGCCGGCGTCATCGCCTGCCGCACCGAATCCGCGGTGAACACCGAATGCGTGATCGCGCTGCCGACTTTATCGAACACATAGCGCCAGTCATGGCGCGGCTCGCCAAACCAGACTTCATTGGGCAGCGTACTGAATTCCCAGGCGAACACCGGGATGGTCGGGCAAATCAGATCGACCACCGTTTTATGCGGTGGCGAAAATGACAGGAAAACGCAGGATTCGCCATGTGCTTTGGCGCTCCTGTAGATGTCATCCACCTCACGCGCAGGATCGCTGACGGCAACCACGATGCCAATCTGTTCCAGTACCGGGCGGAATTCTTTCAAGACGAAATAATAACTGTATTCTGGCAAGCCCAGATTGGACGCAATCGAGCCGGAGTTGGTTTCTGAATAAATAATAATAATCATCTGGCGGCCACCCCTGCTTGCTGAAAGAAACCGCGCAGCTGTTCCTTCACGACCGCTCCTGAACTATAGGACTCCAGGCGCGCCATGGCTTGCTTGCTCATGTCGAGATATTTTTCAGGCTGCTGTTTGGCTACCCGATAGCTGTCTCCGTACGCTGTGCAGATTGACTCCCAGTCGAGGCGGTAACGCAAGGTGCGGAACAGGTCGCGCGGATCGTGCGGCCAGACATTGTGCTCGAGGCCGGACTTGACGATGAAGGCTGCGCCGTCGTCAATATAGTCTTCCATCGCCGTGTGCCGCGGCGCGATGACTGGCTTACCGCAGCACATGAACTCCATCAGCGGCAAACACAAACCTTCGCACAGCGAGGTATTGACGTAATAGCTGGTAGCGCCGATCAGTTCCTCATAAGTTGCGTCATCCAGGTAGGCATGCAGGGTCAGGACCCGGCATTTGAACGGTGCCAACTGCGACAGCAAAGTCAGCAAAGTGTTGTGATACCGCGACAGATCGCGCTCATTCATCTTCAGCACCAGCGTCGCGTCTTCGACGTCACGGAAAGTCCAGCAAAATGCGGTCACCATGTCAAACCAGTTCTTGCGGCCATCCTTGGGACTGAGGATAGAGGTATAAACCACCCCATCCAGATTGACCACTGCTTCCGGCTCCAGCACCTCGACCGGCGCAACTGGCAATAGCGGTGGCCGTGGCGACTCCGGTAGTTCAGGCCGTTGCAGCGGCGCTATCGGCAACTGCTGCGGCGGAATTGCCCTGCTTTCATAACCCATAGCTGCGCGTACGAGGGCATCCCCGCTACGTCCGCTGATCGCCACTGCTCTGGCTAGCCATAAAGGCAGCAGATCGCGTAATGCTTCACGATACCATGTCAGCAAATGGCGTTTGGTCACGGCCAGTCGATAACGCAAATTTTTGGCGGGCGCTACGGGTTCAGGCTGGGCTGGCGGCTCCGGCGCCAGTTGTGGCGGCTCAGGTGGCGGCTCCATTTCATCCGACGCTTCGGGAAAGGTGATGTGCGCGATCAAACCGTCCGCGGACAAACCCAACAAGTGACTATCGATTACAGTGCCGCGCAGGTTCAACACACTTTCCCTTGGCGGCAACCTGGCGCCGAATCGCGCGCGGGCGCCGGCAAACTGCTCCCACAAAGGCGCCGGCACCGCCAACACCGGAAATGCCGCTCCCATCGCATCCCTGACAATACGGGCTGTATAGCTTGACAGCGTTATCGCCCTGCCATGGCGAGCAAACACTACACGCCAGTCGTTACGCGCATCGTCATCCCACATTTCATCGGGGATATTGCTGTATTCCCATGCGAAAACTGAAATCGTCGGGCATTTGAGATTGATCAGCGTCTTGTTCGGCGGGGAAAAGGACAGGAACACGCATTCCTCGCCGCGCTGCCGGCATTCTTCAAACAGGGGATCGACTTCAGTTTCCGGGTGCCGTACCAGCGTGACCGTACCGAGTTCTGCCAACACGGTGCGAAAGGCTTTCAAGACGAAATAGTAGCTGTACTCTGGTAAACCAAGGCTTTTATCGATCGTACTTTCGCCAATATCCGAATACAGAATGAAATTCATCAAAATCGTACTTTTAGTCGAATGTTAATCGTCCAACCATTGCTTATTGCAACTTCAGACTAGTCTCAACCCCGTAAACGAGGCAATTCTTTATTATGTATTCAGGGGGCGGGGGCAGCCGTGCGGCGCATCACCAAGAAAGTTTCCTATCAAACACACTCCCTGTTGCTGTCGATAATACCTGATACCAGTGGGCGGTAGTACGATAGGCCCCAGCTTTAGAGCGGGAACCCTATTGTGTCGAAATGTAACGTAGGGTTGCTTCGGGAATACCAGTCAGTTGATCTGACAAGAAGCGCCGGGTAGGAGGGGCAATGCGCAATCGATAACAATTACAAAAACATTAATCTCAAATAAGAGTGAGCGCAATTTGCCAATCAACCGCTCAGGCGAGCGGCAGCGCATGCTCCATGCAGTACTGGCTGATCCACTCGCGGAAGATGCTGACTTTTTGCTGGTTAGCGACACTTTCCGGATAAACGAAGTAATAGCTTTGCCCTGGCATCACACAGTCGAACGGTTTGACCAGACGCTGCATCTCGAGATCATCGCCCGCCAGGATGCAATCGCCTATCGCCACGCCGAATCCTTGCGCCGCAGCGTTCACGGCCGAGTCCAGGGTTTCGAAGCTCTGTCCGCTACTGGCGTCTACACCTTTGACGCCTGCAAAGCGCAACCACATTTCCCAATCCCGATGGTCCCTGGTGGGATGCAGCAAAGTCTGCTGCGCCAGTTGCTCCGGCACTAACTGCGGTTGTTGCTTGAGCATCGCCGGCGAACATACCGGCGTCAATTGCTCGGTAAACAGCAAAAGCGAATGGGTATCTTTACCGGTCGGCGTGCCGTATACGATGGCCGCGTCAAACGACTCGCGCTGGAAGTCGACATTGTGCTGCAAAGCTGTTGTGACCTGCAGCTGGATATCCGGATGCTCAGCCTGGAACAGCATGATCTTGGGATAAATCCAACGCATGATGCAGGTCGGCACTTTCAATGCCAGGTCGGTGCGCTGCCGCGTCAACCGGGTTGAAATCTCCTCAATCCGCGCGAAGCTTTCACGCACTGCCGGCAGCAGCAGCTCGCCCTCTTCGGTCAGCGTCAAACCGCGCGCATGGCGCTGGAACAACGGGAAGCCGTAATACTCCTCCAGGATCAGTATCTGCCGGCTGACCGCGCCTTGTGTCAAGCATAGATAGTTAGCGGCATGCGTAATATTTTGATGGCGAGCGACAGTCTCGAAGACTTGCAGGGCATTCAAAGGTGGCAATTTACGCATGAGCATCTCCGAAGATTCAAGCCACCAGAAAAACGCATGGCTCCTATGATTATATTTCGTTTGTGAAGACCCGGGCAATGCACAAGAATAGCAAGCATAAAAAAGTGATCAGATCCCACAGGGACACCTCACAAAGAAAATACATTTTCTAATACCGGAGCGAGACAAAATGCACCCCAACCCCCAGCGCGCCACCCTCGGTGGAAACGACCTTGCCCTAATTACCAAGCGGCATCTATGCCTGCTGTCCGAAGTCTTTTCAGGCATCAGTTTTATGCATCCTAGCAATCATTAAAACTAATGCCTTTTGGCAATATCTGGCATGCCTTTTGCATCAGCAAGTAGCGCCAACACAGCAAACCACAGGCATTCAGCAGTCGTTTCCACACTTTCACAGCAGGAGCAAGCCATGCAAAATACAGATACCAAACGTCGTAACGTCATCAAAGCAATTGGTGCATCGATTGCCGCATCTACGCTATCCGCACCATTTGTGAACGTCTTTGCACAGGAACAGAACTTCAAAGGGAAGACGCTACGCTTCCTGACCTGGTCAGACGATACCGGCCTGGCAGCGCTGCGTAATATCGCGGCCAGCTTCTCTGAAAAAACCGGCGCCAAAGTGATTGCCGACCGCGCGGATGGTACTTCGGGCATGGTCGCCAAACTGAAAGCGGCCGGCAACAAGCCGCAATATGATGTGATCACGCTGGCGGGTGTCGGCGCTTCGGGGCTGGCAGATGCCGGTTTTCTGATGCAACCGGATCTGGCCCGCCTGCCGAATCTGAAAGATGTCGCGCCTGAGCATCGCAGCGGCGCCAACGGTTTCGGTGTCGGCTACCTGTTGTGGACCAACGGCCTGATCTACAACACGTCAACTTTCAAGGCGCCGCCATCCACTTACGAAGCCTTATGGGATCAAAAATATAGCGGCCGCATCTTTCTGCCGCCGCCAAGCTGGGTCGAAGCTGTCGACCTTGCCATCATTGCAGCGAAATTGTCCGGCGGTTCACAAAAGAATATCGATCCGGGTTTCAAGAAGCTGGCGCTGCTCAAGGACCGCATCCTGATGCTCGGCGAAAATCCGAACCAGGTGGCCGAACTGTTCCGCACCAACGCGCTGGACATTGGTGGCATCTACTCGCCGGCGTTCTTCCCGGTGGCGATTAAAAAGCCGGAATACAAGATGGGTGTCACCTATGACATGAAAGAAGGTTTTGCCGCCCAGTTGATGTACACCGTGATTCCGAAATCGCATCCGGGCGACATCGACCTGATCCACGCCTTCATCAATCACACGCTGGACCCGGTTGTACAAGGAAAAATGGCTGCCGATGTGCTCAACGGACCGGTGAACACCAAGGCTGCAATTCCAGCAGAAAGCAGCCGCTACGTTCCAAGCACGAGACAGATCGCCGAGAAAGCGCAGATTCACGACGACAAGGCGCTGGCAGCGGTACAAAGCGAATGGGTCCGCCGGTATACCGAGATTTTCTCGGCGTAATAAATAAATTCGAATAAACCCGAATAAACCCGGCAACACGCAAAGGGAAAAGCAATGCTCGATCAAAATTCCAATGCACGGCCGTGGCTGCTACTACTGCCGGTACTGCTGTTCCTGGCAGTACTGGCGGCGGCAGCGCTGGCGGTAATCCGCATGAGCGTAGGCAGTAACGGCGACGAATGGCACAGCGTTTCGTTGACCAGCTATGCCGACCTGGCCACGCCTTACTACATGAAATCGCTTTGGCTCACCTTGCGCCTGGCGTTTCAAAGCACGGTGCTGGCGGTACTGCTGGCGATCCCGGTAGCGATTGCCATGGCGCGCGCCAAATCCAAACTGGCGCGACGCCTGTTGCTGACCGGCGTGTTGCTGCCTTTGCTGGTGAATCTGCTGCTGCAAAGTTATGGCTGGCTGATCATCCTCGGCCCCGGAGGCGTGCTCAACAATTCGCTGCTGGCGCTGGGTATCGTACAGCGTCCGGTGCAATGGCTATATCGTGAAAACGGTGTATTGCTGGGACTGATACAGACGGCGTTCCCGCTGGCGGCATTGCCGATGGCCAGTGCGCTAAAAGCGATTTCAGGCAGCTACGAAGAAGCCGCCGCAACCATGGGTGCCAGCCGCTGGCAGATCTTGCGTCATGTGCTGCTGCCGCTGGCGATGCCAGGGATTCTGTCGGGCGCGCTGCTGGTGTTTGCCTACAACGCCAGCGCCTTTGCGGTACCGTTGCTGCTCGGCGGACGCCGGGTTTCCATGCTGGCGGTGCTGGTGCGTGACCAGATCACGCCTTTACTCAACTGGCCCGCTGCGTCAGCCACCAGCGTCATATTGATGCTGGCGACTTTGGCGGTGATGGCGCTGTCGCAAAAACTGGTGCAACGGTCACAGAAAATGCTGGGGAACACACAATGACCTCACTCACTCGCCCTTTCTTGCGGCGCGCCCTGCCCGGCCAGCTCACCCGGCTAACCGGGGTGTTGGCGGCAGTGGTGCTGATACTGGCAGCGATGCCGATCATCATCATGATCATCATGTCGTTCGGCGCTTCCGACACCCTGGCCTTCCCGCCGCCTAGCTATGGCTTGCAATGGTATCGGGCTGCCTGGCACACCTTCATGTCGCCTGACGCCAGCGACGTGCTGTCGATGGGACAGGCGCTTGGCACCAGCCTCAAAGTGGCCGTGGCGACCATGCTGATCGCCGCAGCGGTGGCAATTCCTGCTGCTTATGCACTCAACCGCTTCAACTTCCCCGGCAAAGGCATCATCGAGCAATTCATCGCCTTGCCCATGGTGTATCCACTGGTAATGCTGGGTATTTCGTTACTGTTGGTGTTCAACTATATCCCGGTTGAGCTAGGCATTTTCCGGTTGGTTATCGCCCATGTGATCCTGGCGTTGCCGTTCGCAGTCAAGAATTGTTCGGCGTCGATTGCCGGCATCGGTCCGGAATTCGAAGAAGCGGCCTATCTGATGGGAGCACGGCCAATGCGCGCCATGTTCGATGTCGTGCTGCCGCTGATGCGGCCCGGCATCATGGCCGGAATGCTGTTCGCCTTCATCGTCTCTTTCAACGAATTCACGGTGACCTTCTTCCTGTATGACGTCGACACCATGACGTTGCCGGTATGGCTGTACAGCCGCACCGTTTCGTCGCTCGATCCTACCGTATTCTCGTTCGCCGTGTTCATCGTGCTGATCGACTTCGGCTTGATCTGGCTGCTGGAAAAACTGGTGGGCGACGACGGCGTAGCGCTCTAAACACACCAAGCACTCTAATCAGATATTGAAAAATGCGTTCCAACTTAGCGAGCACAACATGAGCAATCAATTAGTCATTGAAAACGTCAACAAGCAATTCGGCGCGGTGCAAGTCGTGAAACACGTCAACCTGAGCATCCCGGAAGGTAAGCTGGTGTGTTTCCTCGGACCGTCCGGCTGCGGCAAGACCACATTGCTGCGCATGATCGCCGGCCTCGAAACACCGACCAGCGGCCGCCTCACCATGGCCGGCAAGGACCTCACCAATGTACCGGCGTGCGAGCGCGATTTCGGCATGGTGTTCCAGTCGCTGGCATTGTTCCCCCACATGAGCGTGGCTGGCAACATTGCCTACCCGCTGCGTTTGCGCAAAGTCGACAAGCAAAGCCAGGCCAAACGGGTCGACGAATTGCTGCAGCTGATCCAGTTGCCGCACATGGCCAATCGTCCGGTGGCGCAATTGTCCGGCGGCCAGCGGCAACGGGTGGCGATTGCGCGCGCGCTGGCATCCGCGCCCAAGCTGTTGCTGCTGGATGAACCGCTGTCAGCGCTCGACGCCAAGCTGCGCGAAGCGATGCAGGTTGAAATCCGCCTGCTGCAGCAACGCCTCGGCATCACCACCATCATGGTGACGCATGACCAGCGTGAAGCAATGACCATGGCCGATGTGATTGTGGTGATGGAGCAAGGCCGGATCGCGCAAATCGGCTCGCCGCTGGAAGTGTATCGGGATCCGGTCAATGAATTCGTCGCCGACTTCATCGGTCTCGGCAACATCCTGCCGGCGGTGCCAAACGGCGATCAGCGGGTGCGACTGGCAGGCGGACAGCAGATCGATATCAGTGGCTCGCGCAAGATCAGCGACGGCCAGGAAATCCGCTTGTTGATCCGTCCCGAAGATGTCTGCCTGAGAATCAACGAAGCGGTCGGACACAAGGATCTGCAATCCAGCATCCGCAACAGCAGCAACAATTGCGTGCCAGGCCAGGTCAGCTTTATCCGCGATGTAGGCTCGTCGCTGGAAGCCACCATAGATTGTTCCGGCTTTTCGCTGACCGTGGCGACCAGCCCGCGCGAAGTTCCGGGATTGGCGATCGGGAGCCAGGTATTGGCAACCTTGCCGCCGCACGCCTGCAAGCTGATCGATGCAAGCCCGAGCCGGCTGGCTGCCTGATAACGCAATTCATCTACCGATTCATCAATCTACACATCGAGGAAACACCATGAACATATTGCCCCTCTGCGGTACCCTCCTGAATCGCCGCATATGCAAGATCGGCGCCGCCATCCTGCTCACGGCGGGCATGTTGCATGCTGCGCCAAGTCAGGCCGACGCCATCGATAACATCAGTAAGAACGGCAAGGTCAGGATCGGTGTCTTCATGGATTACCCGCCATTTGGCTCGATCGGGCCAGACATGAAGCCGCTCGGCTACGACATCGACATGGCTGAATTGATCGGTAAGGCGCTGAAGACCAAGGTAGAACTGATACAAGTCACCGGCGACAATCGCATGGCGTACCTCGCCGGCGGCAAAGTAGATTTATTGCTGTCGGTGGGACAAACGCCGGAGCGTGCCAAGGTCATCGATTTTACCGATGCTTACGCACCCTACTACCTGGCGGTGTTCGGCGGCCCGAAAATGGCGGTCAAGAGCAATGCCGACCTGGCCGGCAAGACCATATCCGTAGCCCGCGGCACGCTTGAGGACTTGAGTATTTCCAAAGTGGCTCCGTCTGAAGCCACGATCAAGCGCTTTGACGATCCCAACGGCGCCATCTCTGCGTTCCTGTCCGGACAAACGCAATTGATGGTAGTCGGCAATGACGTCGGCGCCACCATCATGGCCAAGAACCCGGCCGCAGGCATACAGCAAAAATTCCAGTTGTTCAGCTCGCCCGATCACGTCGGCCTGAACAAGAACGAACCACGACTGACGCAACAGATCAACCAAGCCATCGTGCAGGCCAAGAAGGATGGCAGCTTGAACAAGATTTCCCAAAAATGGCTGCGGGTACCGCTGCCGGCGGATTTGTAAGCGGCCGGACACAGGAAGGCAATCAGCATGACTTATGCGTTCGACTTCAGCGATCTGCAACAATACACCGGCATGATCGCGCACGGTATTGCGATCACGCTCGGCCTGACCGCGGTCGCCACTTTTCTCGGCGCCGTGATCGGTATCGGCGGTGCAGCCTTGCAATGGAAAGGCGGAAAAGCTGTTCGCAGCGCGATTGCCACCTATGTCGAGCTGATTCGCAACACCCCGTTCATTGTGCAGTTGTTCTTCATCTTCTTTGGTTTGCCAGGCCTCGGCGTGCAGATCAATGAAATGGAGGCGGCATTGCTAGCGATGACGATCAATCTGGGCGCCTACACCATCGAAATCGTACGCGCCGGAATTGAAGCCGTATCGCGTGGGCAATACCAGGCCGCGCTGGCGATCGGGCTGACTCAACGGCAAGCATTCCGCTCCGTCATATTGCCGCAAGCGCTGGCTACCGTATTCCCGGCGCTGGCCTGCCAGGTGCTGATTGTGATGCTGGGATCGGCAGTTGTGTCGCAGATTTCGGTCACCGACCTGACCTACGCCGCCAACTATATCCAGTCGCGCAATTTCCGCTCCTTTGAAATCTACCTGGTGATCACCGTCATCTATCTGGTGCTGGCGATTGTATTGCGACGTCTGATGAACCGCATGGCGCGCGGACTTTTTGCGGGGCGGCAGCGATGATGGAGTTCACTTTATGGGGTATGGCCGGCAACTTGATGCTGGCCGCACGCTGGACGGTATTGCTAGCGCTGATTGCATTTGCCGGTGGCGGCGCATGCGGCTTGCTGTTGCTCGGCCTGCGGCTGGCCGGTCAGCGCCAGCTCACTGCGGTGATCGATCTGTACATAGAAATAATCCAGGGAACACCGCTGCTGATGCAATTGTTCATGGTGTTCTTCGGGTTGCCGCTGTTTGGCATCGACGTCTCGCCATGGCTGGCGGCCAGTGTCACGCTGACACTGTATACCAGCGCCTATCTGGTGGAGATCTGGGGCGGCTGCGTCGCGGCAATTCCCCGCGGCCAATGGCATGCGGGCGCCAGCCTCGGCATGACTTACACGCAACAGCTGCGTGAAATCGTGCTGCCGCAAGCATTGCGGATTGCCATCGCACCGACGGTGGGCTTTTTGGTACAAGTAGTTAAGAGCACCGCCCTGACTTCCATCATCGGCCTGATCGAACTGACCAAGGTCGGCAACATGCTTACCAATTCGACTTTCCGCCCTTTCCCTATTTACGGAATGGTGGCCCTGTTGTATTTCGCCATGTGCTTTCCACTGACCTGGTATGCACGCAAGCTGGAACGCCAACATCAACGCAAGACCAATCGCTGATGCGAAAATGAAACCCAACATGAAACGACTCGAGAGTACTGAGATTGACAAGACCGTCGCCGCTGACGGCAGTTCATCCACATCTGCATCCGCATCTGCATCGTTCCCGATCGCACCCGCAGAGGCAACTTGCGGCGAGGTGCTGGTCAAGCTGCTGGAAAACTATGGCGTCGAACTGGTGTTCGGCATTCCCGGCGTCCATACCGTTGAGCTATATCGCGGACTGGCGCGCTCAAGCATGCGCCACATCACACCGCGTCACGAGCAGGGCGCCGGCTTCATGGCCGACGGCTATGCGCGGGTCAGTGGCAAACCCGGCGTCTGCTTCATTATCACCGGCCCCGGCATGACCAATATCGCTACCGCCATGGCGCAAGCCTATGCCGATTCGATCCCGATGCTGGTCATTTCCAGCGTCAACGCCCGTCAGCACCTGGGCAATGGCAACGGCATGCTGCATGAGTTGCCGTCGCAACGTGGCGTTTTTGCCGGTATGACCGCGTTCTCGCATACGCTGATGAGCGCCGATGAACTTCCTGCCGTATTGGCGCGCGCTTTCGCTGTGTTCGATAGCGCCCGCCCGCGCCCGGTGCATATTGAAATCCCGCTGGATGTGATCGTCGCTCCTGCCGCGCATCTGTCTACCGCCATGCCAGCCCGCACCTCTAAACCCTGCGCCGATCCGCGCCGAATAGCCGAGGCTGCCGCCATGCTGCACCAAGCCAGGCGGCCCTTGATCCTGGCCGGCGGCGGCGCCGTCAATGCCGGTATCGAATTGCAGCAACTGGCAGAACGTCTGCAGGCGCCGACGGCACTCACCATCAACGCTAAAGGTCTGCTGCCGCCGCAGCATCCGCTGTTGCTCGGTTCGACCCAATCTACGGCTGCAACGCGCGCCCTGGTGTGTGAAGCCGATGTAGTGCTGGCAGTCGGCACCGAACTCGGCGAAACCGACTATGACACCGTATTCGACGGCGGCTTCCGCATACCCGGAAAACTGATCCGCATCGACATCGATGCGCAGCAGCTGGCGCGTAACTATCCCGCCACGCTTGCCTTGCTGTCCGATACCGGAAGCGCGCTGCAAGGCTTGTTGCAGCAGTTGTCACTGCAACCCGAGCCGCTTTTGCATGCGGTCCTTCCCGATGTCTCGTGGGGCAGCAACCGGGTTGCCGCTTTGCGACGCGAAATCGACTCCAGCCTCGACCATGCGGCACACATGCAGCATCGCATGCTGGAAGTGGTGGCGAGCACGCTGCCGGATGCGATCTATGTCGGCGACTCTACCCAGCCGGTATATACCGGCAATATCACCTTCGATGCGCGCACTCCGCGCAGCTGGTTCAATTCATCTACCGGATACGGCACGCTCGGTTATGCATTACCGGCCGCAATCGGCGCCAAACTCGCCACTGCCGGCACACCGGTGGTATGCCTGATCGGCGACGGCGGTTTGCAGTTCACCTTGCCGGAACTGGCCAGTGCGGTGGAAGCCGGCGTCCCGGTGATCATCCTGCTGTGGAATAACAGCGGCTATGGAGAAATCAAGAAATACATGCAGAACCGCGCCATCGAACCGGTTGGCGTCGATATCTACACGCCGGATTTCCTGGCGATTGCACGCGGCTTCGGCTGCGCGGCTCAACACGCAGCAACAGCAACGGAGCTGACCAGCGCCTTGCAACTGGCGGTGGCAACCAGCACGCCAACTGTGATTGAAATTTCAGAAATCGAGTGGACCGGACAGGAGCAATGATGGCGCACAATCAACCGCATCAGCTGCCTCAGCCGCATCGACTCTATATCGCCGGTCGTTGGTGCGATGCACGGTCCGGCCGGATGGAAACGGTTTTCAATCCCGCCACCGAAACAGCATTGGCCGAGGTCGCCACCGGCGCAGCGCAGGATGTCGACGATGCTGTCGCGGCTGCTGCGGCGGCGCAGGCGGAATGGGGAAAAAATTCCGGCGCTGAACGCGCCGTCTGCTTGCGTGCCATTGCACGCGGAGTGCAGGAACAGCAGGAGCAACTCGCCCGCCTGCAAACTGCCAACAACGGCAAACCCCTGAGTGAATCGCTGATCGATATCGGCGATGTCGTCGCCACCTTCAGCTATTACGCCGAACTGGCCGAGCAACTCGATGCGCATCAGGATCAACCGGTCCCCCTGCCCAGCGACGACTTTACGGCAACGCTACGTCGTGAGCCTTGCGGCGTCGCGGCCCTGATCGTACCTTGGAATTTTCCCATGGTGACCACCGCATGGAAAGTCGCACCGGCGTTGGCGGCAGGCTGCACGGTGGTACTCAAGCCATCCGAAATCACGCCGTTGCCGGAGCTGG
This sequence comes from Collimonas sp. OK607, assembly GCF_900111995.1. Lineage (GTDB taxonomy): Bacteria > Pseudomonadota > Gammaproteobacteria > Burkholderiales > Burkholderiaceae_D > Collimonas. The sequence continues at coordinate 5,128 of NZ_FOKF01000017.1, read as the reverse complement.
CGCTGGCGGCGATAATCGATCAAGCCGGATTGCCGGCCGGCGTCTTCAATCTGGTCACCGGTAGCGGTGCCGAAGTCGGCGCCGCGCTGGTTTCCCATCCCGATGTACGTAAAGTCTCGTTTACCGGCAGCACCGCGGTCGGCCAGACGGTGATGAAAGCCGCCGCGGACGATCTCAAACGCATCAGCCTGGAGCTTGGCGGAAAGTCGGCGGCGCTGATGTTTGCCGATGCAGATATCGAGCAGGCACTCGACATCGTCTGCGGCGGGATATTTTTCAATGCCGGACAAATGTGCTCGGCCACCTCGCGCTTGCTGATTGAACGCAGCATTGCAGAGGATTTCACGGCACGTCTCAAGCAGCGTGTCGAATCGATCACGGTCGGCGATCCGATGGATCCTGCAACCCAAATGGGCCCCTTGAGCAGCCGCCAGCAATATCAGAAAGTGCAGCAATATATTCAGCAGGGAATGGACGCGGGACTAAACCTCATCACTGGCGGCAGTCGTCTGCCAACGATGTCCAAAGGATATTTTGTGGCACCGACGATCTTTGCAGATGTGCCCTTCGACAGCCCGTTGTGGCGCGAAGAAATCTTCGGTCCGGTCCTATGCATCAATACCTTCGACAGCGAGCAGGAAGCAATTGAGATCGCCAATCGAAGCGAGTATGGCCTGGTAGCGACCGTGCTGACCTCGGACCCCGACCGTGCCAGCCGCGTGTCGGCGGCGTTGGACGTGGGCCTGGTATGGGTCAACAGTCCGCAGGTGATTTTCCCGCAAACCTCTTGGGGCGGCATGAAGAAAAGCAGCATAGGCCGCGAGCTGGGACCTTGGGGCTTACACGCGTTTCAGGAAGTCAAACACGTGGTGATGGCGGCATTCGGATAATCCCGATAGTTCAGGTAGTTCAATGCAAGAATCTGCCGCTCTTGGCTACCATCGTCAGGTCGACGAACTCTGAACCGTTGTGATTGCTCGGGCTGAAGGTGACAAAATAGCCACCGGCGTCATAATGGTTCAGGGTTTCCAATGCCTTGATCAAACTATCGCGCGACAAATTGCTGCCTGCGCGCTTGAGCCCTTCCACCAGGACCTTGGCCGCAATAAAACCTTCCATGCTGACGTAATCCCACTCTCTCTTACCGTTTTGCAGGTAGTACTTGCGGTATTCCTTGACGATGGCGTTGACCTCATCCCAAGGCGCCGGCATCACTTGTGCAATCTGCACGCCGCTGGCATCCTTGCCCAGTGCATTCACCAGCTGCTGGCTGCCGACGAACGAGATGTTCCAGAACGATGGCGGACTGCCGGCGGCTATCATCGCCTTGATAAAGGCAGCGCTGGAATTGTATGCCGACACCATGATGACCGTCTGCGGATTGCTTTTCCGGATCTTGGCGACGGCATCGCTGACATCCACGCTATTGCGTTCCACCGTGCCTAACCCGACAACTTCGATGCCGCGTTTCTTCAACGCCCGGGTCACCCCTTCCAGGCCAGCCTTGCCGTAGGCATCATTCTGATAAAAGACAGCGATCCGCTTCAATGACAGCGTGGTAATTTGCTGCACGATTTTTTCAGTCTCGGCAAAGTAACTGGCGCGGACGTTGAAGATATTCCGGTTGAACGGTTCGCGCAACGACTGGGCGCCGGTAAACGGCGCGAAGAACGGCAACTTAGCCTTGGTCGCGGCCGGAATCGATGCATTCGAGGTTGGCGTACCGACATAGCCGAACAGGGCCAGTATGTCGTCCGCTTCGATGAACTGGCGGGTATTCGCCGCCGCCCGCTCCGGTTCATAGCCGTCGTCCATCGTTTTAAGGACGATTTTCCTGCCGAACACACCGCCGCTGGCGTTGACCTGATCGAAATACGCTTGCGCGCCTTCATTCATTCCCTTGCCCAGTTCCTTGGCGGGACCGGTAAACGCTGCCGACTGACCGAGGGTAATTGTAGTGGCGGTAACGCCCGTTTCAGCGTGACAAAAAGCGGCCGTCAACAACAGCGCTGACAGGACAAGTATTTTATGAAGGCGCATGCGAAATCCGATTATTTGTTTAGTTGATCAATTTCGCACATCATTGTAAATCCATTGCAAATTTGATACGGCATATGGTAGCGCTACCCAAAAGAGCCGATAAGCAGCTAATGAAATTTGTTGCGGTGCGGAAAATTGTGCCAAGTAAAACGCAAAGGAGGCAGTGCTGTCAAGCAAGCCACGCAATTTCAGCGTCCGGGAAAATAATAAGACGCTATCCGATATAATGAGAATCATTATTGATCATGGCTTGTTTAGAGCTTACTTTTGGCTTGCTTTTAGCTTATCTATGAGACTTTGTGACTTGACCCCGTTTACCCCTGCTGTGATCGAATACGTGGAAGATGTATTGGAGCTGGACCCGATTGCCAACCGCTTGCGCGAGCTGGGTTTTGTCCAGGGAGAGCCAGTGAGCCTGGTGGCGCGCGGCCCGGTTGGCGCAGATCCGCTGATGATACAAATCGGCTTCACCCGTTTTGCCCTGCGTCGCGCCGAAGCGCACCGGGTCCACGTTAATCCAGCTTCCTGAATTTCTTAGCCACAGCCTCATGTCTAGCGCATCCTCCCTCCGCATCGCCCTTGTCGGCAATCCAAACTGCGGTAAGACCGCCTTGTTCAATCAATTGACCGGAAGCCGCCAGAAAGTTGCGAACTACGCCGGCGTCACGGTAGAACGTAAGGAAGGCCGCTTCACCGCCCCTTCCGGACGGCTGTTCCAATTACTCGATTTGCCCGGTGCGTATAGCCTGGAAGCGACCAGCCCGGACGAGATGATTACCCGCAAAGTTTGCCTGGGCCAAATGCCCGGAGAAGCGTTGCCGGATCTGGTGGTCTGCGTTGCCGATGCAACCAATCTGCGTTTGCACTTGCGCTTTGTATTGGAAGTCAGACGGCTGGGCCGGCCCATGGTGCTGGCATTGAACATGATGGATGCCGCCCGCAAACGCGGCATCGCGATCGACCGCGAAGAGCTGGAACGCCGCCTCGGCATTCCGGTGATCGAAACCGTTGCAGTACGCAGTGGCGGTGCAGGCGAATTGATCCGGCATCTGGACCAGGGCGCCGCAACAGCGCCAGAGCCAGTGGCAGGCGGCGTCGACGACGACTTGCACGCACAGGTGCGCAGCATGCTGGCGGCAGCAGTCACCATGCCGCGCAACACATCGATGATCGACGATATGATCGACCGCTGGGTATTGCATCCGGTATTCGGACTGGCGCTGCTGGCGGCCATCATGTTCTTTATTTTCCAGGCAGTTTTTTCCTGGGCACAACCGCTGATGGCGGCTATCCAGGCCGGCGTCGGCGCGGTCGGCGCCTGGGTCGCCGGCGCGATGCCGGAAAGCCTGCTGCGCAGCCTGATCAGCGACGGCATCTTCGGCGGCCTGGGCACCGTGCTGGTATTCCTGCCGCAAATCCTGATCCTGTTTTTCTTTATCCTGGTGCTGGAAGAATCCGGCTACCTGCCACGCGCCGCCTTCCTGCTTGACCGCATGATGTTCAAAGCCGGCCTTACTGGCCGCTCATTCATCCCGCTGCTGTCCAGTTTCGCCTGCGCGATTCCCGGCATCATGGCCACCCGCAGCATCCAGGATCCACGCGACCGCCTGACCACCATCCTGGTGGCGCCACTGATGACTTGCTCGGCAAGGCTGCCGGTGTACACCTTGCTGATCGCCGCCTTCATCCCGAACACAAGCGTCTGGGGCCTGTTCAATATGCAAGGTATCGTCCTGTTCGTGCTGTACGTGGCAGGCATCGTCAGCGCGCTGGCAGTATCCTGGGTCATCAAGCGTGTGCGCAAGGACAAGAGCGAGCACGCATTGCTGATGGAATTGCCATCCTATCGCTTGCCCGGCGCGCGCAACATCGCCATCGGCCTGTGGGAGCGGGCATTGATCTTTTTACGCCGGGTCACCACCATCATCCTGGCGCTCACCGTGCTGCTGTGGTTCCTGTCGACCTTCCCCGGCCCGCCGGCAGGCGCGACTATGCCAGCCATCGATTACAGCCTGGCCGGCAGGATCGGCCATCTGCTCGAATACATCTTTGCCCCTATCGGTTTTAACTGGCAGATCTGCATTGCACTGGTGCCCGGCATGGCCGCACGCGAAGTCGCCGTTTCGGCGCTGGGAACCGTGTACGCCATGTCCGGCAACGAAGACATGATTGCGTCGCAGCTAGGCCCGGTGATTGCCCATCAATGGTCGCTGGCAACCGCGCTGGCGCTGCTAGCCTGGTATGTATTTGCACCGCAATGCATGTCGACGCTGGCAGTGATGCGCCGCGAAACCAACTCCTGGAAAATCGTCGCTTTTGCCACCACGTACCTGTTCGGCCTGGCCTACCTTGCCGCGTTCCTGACTTATCAAATTACGAAACTCCTGACATGACGCCATTTCTCGTAATCCAGGCCATTGTGATTGGCGTGGCGGTGATCGCCAGTTTGATTTATGCATGCCGTCGATTGATGCCGGTTACCAGTCAGCGCTGGCAGGCGGCGTTGGCGAACTCGTTGAGTGCGGGTTCCCGGCCGGTAGTGGTGCGGGAGATTGGCAAGCGGTTGCAGCCTGTGGCTGCGGCGGGAGGATGTGGGAGTGGGTGTGGTTCTTGTTCTACCGGATGTGGTTCGGGATCTGCCGCTGTGGAGCAACCGGTGCAGTTTCGTGAGCGTTCGGGGGAATAGAAATCGTGTGAGTTATTTTTAGCGTTTGAGTGCTAATGCATGTACTCCGTGGTTCGTTAAATAGGGAGAGTCTAATGCCGTTAAGTTAAGCGGTTCAAAGGACCCGGTTGGCGGTTGTATACAACCGCCAAAGCTGTTAACCTTCGGCGACGATGCTGTCCGACGCCCTTCCACTTGTCACTGTTGATCTGCCGCCCCCCGACTGGAGGCGGCTTGGGGAGCATTTACCCGACGATTGGATTGAACAGGCGTTGGGCTACACGGGCAAGGCCAGTATTCGTCAGCGTCGCTTGCCGGCGCAGCAAGTGGTTTGGCTGGTGATCGCCTTGGCTATCTACCGACATCGATCGGTGCGGCAGGTAATGGCGGAATTGGATTTGGCGCTCCCCGACCTGAAGGAAC
>NZ_FOKF01000001.1 GCF_900111995.1 Collimonas sp. OK607 | reverse complement strand
CCTTGGAAGCGGTGTAGACGTCGGTATAACGGCCGTTGGCATCGCGGATAACGTCATAGATGGCACGTAGTTCGAGGCCGCCGGTGGTGTACACCAGCGAAATGCCGTCGCTGCGGCCATTTTTGGTGGAACCGGCTTTCTCGCCCAGACTGGTTTGTACGGTGGCGTTAAAACCGCCCCAGGTAGGCGTCTGGTATTCGATGACGTTATTGGCGCCCGGCCAGTTGCGGCCCTTGACCAGGTTCTGCGTACTCATGAATTGCTGACCGGTAGGATCGAGATTCCAGACGTCATTGACGATGAACAGGTTTTTACCGAATTTGATCGAGCCGGCGCTACCGTTCAGGCCGACATAAGAACGCCGATTGAACAAGGCGCTACCGTTGGTGCTGCCGTTGGTGGCGTCAAAACCGGATTCCAACAAGAAAAAGGCGCTCAATCCGCCACCCAGATCTTCGGTACCCTTGAAGCCGATCATGCTGGTGCCCCACTGATTGCCGGATGCCGCCAGCTTGCTGCCAGTCTGGCCGGTCAGATTGCCGTTGGCGTCTTTCAGCGCAACATTGGTTTGATAATCGACGCCAGCGTCAACGCGGCCATAGATAGTGACGCTGGTCTGCGCCTGTGCCTGCGTGCAGGCAGCGCCGATCAACATGGTGGTGGCAGCCACCTGCAGCCATTGGAATGGTATTTTTTTCATGGTTAACCCCCTTTTATAGTTAAATTTTGTTCGATCGCCCTCCTCTCAAGATCAGAGATAAATTCGGAGATAGATGCGAACCTTCGCTAGAAGTCGTAGATATTGCGAGCGCGCAGCAGAAAGCAACCGATAGTGGCGCTGACGGCGTCAGCTATCGGCGGGCCCTGTTACGGGTAACTGTTATCGCGCTTGATTGCCGAACCGGTGCGGCATGGTGGTGCCGCTAGCCTGGCAGCACCGGTTCGTGTCGGACCCTGGAAGATCAGTCGTAAAGCACGGCTGCGATCTTAGGGTCGCTGATGTTGCTCTTGTCGTACCAGTAGAACCCGGTATCGATCACCTTAGGCAATTTCTCGCCCTTGAGCGCCTTGACGGCAGCTTCTACCGTCTTGTAGCCGATGCCGACAGGATTCTGGGTGATGGCGCCGGCCATGCTGCCGTCGCGAATCGCATCTTTCTGCTGCTTGCCGGAGTCGTAGCCGATGACTATCAGCTTGCGCTTCATTTCCTTGACGCCGTTCAGAACGCCGATCGCCGAGCCTTCATTGGTGCCGAAGGCGCCCTTGAGATGTGGATAGGCTTGCAGGATGGATTTAGTGATTTCAGTCGATTTCAGCTGATCGCCGGCGCCGTACTGGATGCTGACGATCTTGATCTTCGGATAGGCTTTCATGCGTTCGACGAAGCCGTCACGCCGATCGATACCGGTACGGCTGGTTTGGTCATGCGCCACTACCGCGACTTCACCCTCTTTACCGATCAATTCCGCCATCTTGTCGGCTGCCAATCCTGCGGCGGCCTTGTTGTCGGTGGTGGCCGTGGTAACAGGAATATCGCTGTCCACACCCGAGTCAAAGGCGACAATCGGGATATGCGCGGCCTGCGCTTTTTTCAGCAATGGCAGTGCGGCCTTGCTGTCCAATGCGGCGAAGCCGATGGCTTTGGGTTTCTTGGCCAGCGCTGCCGACAGCATGTCGATCTGTTTGTCGACCATGGCTTCGGTCTCCGGACCTTCGAACGACACCTTCACATTAAAATCCTTGGCAGCCTGCTCGGCGCCGGCCTTCACTGCTTGCCAGAACTGATGCTGGAAGCCCTTGGAGATCAGCGGGATATAGGTTTCTTCGGCGCTTGCCGTAGCACTGAATCCAAGCGCAAACGCGAGGCCGATGGCAATATTGACTGCTCTTCTCTTTATCATTTCAAGTCTCCTTTTTGGTTATAAAACGGTGGGCGCTGACGCATATGCCCGGAATCGCATGTGTTACCTTATGTACACGTACAGAACCTTTAAACCTTATTCGAACCTGCCTCATTGACGACGGCGACGCAGGATATCCATGTAGACCGCCAGGATGATGATGATGCCGGTTACCACGGTTTGCCATTCCTGGGCGACGGACATCATGCGCAAGCCGTTGATCAGCACGCTCATGATGAAGGCGCCGATGATCGTGCCGAGCACGGTGCCGGTGCCGCCCGACAGCGAGGTTCCGCCGATGACCACCGCGGCAATCGCATCCAGCTCGTAACCTTGCCCCAAAGCCGGCTGCGCCGAATTCAGGCGCGATGCAATCAACAGGCCCGCAATACCGCAGATGGCGCCGCTGAAGGTGTACACGGCAACCTTCCAGAAATCGACATTCACGCCAGACAGGCGCAATGCTTCTTCGTTGCTGCCCAAGGCAAAGGTATAGCGGCCGAATATGGTTTTGTTGAGCACGATGCCAGCCGCAATCGCCACCAGGAACAGGATCAGCACGGCATTCGGAATCGGCAAGGCAGGAATCAGGTTGCCGATCAGCGAATCCTGCGAGATGCTCGAAAATCCTGGCGTGTCGTTGAAATAAATCGGCTTGGTGCCAGAGATCACCAGCGACAGCCCCTTGAGCAGCATCATCATGCCCAGCGTCGCGATGAATGGAGGAATCTTGAACTTGGCCACCAGCACGCCGGAAATCCAGCCGCACAAGGCGCCGAAGACGATTGCGGCGACAATCCCGACGTAGATCGGCATCCCCCAGTAAGTAAGAAACACCCCGGCCATCACCGCGCAGAAGGTCATCAGTGTGCCTACAGACAAATCAATGCCGGCGGTGATGATGACGAAAGTGCAGGCAATCGCCAGCACGCCGTTGACGGCGGTGGATTGCAGGATGCTCACCAGGTTGTCGACCTGCAGGAAATTGGGCGAGGCGAAACTGAAAAACACCAGCAATACCAGCAGGCTGGCAAACGCCAGCAGCTTCTGGCGCGTGGCTGGATGGAATATCTTTGCCTTGAGAGTGGCGAGTGCGCCCTGTCCGCCGATGGGCGGCTTTACTTGCGACAGGGGATTCTGGATATGTGCCATGTTCGTCTTCAATGAATGTGAGTTATTCGGGTATCGATTCAGGCTACTGCAGCTTCGCGCTGAGTAGCCAGCTGCATGATCTTTTCCTGCGAAGCTTCGGCTGCGGCGAGTTCGCCGGTGATGCGCCCCTCGCACATGACCAGGATGCGATGACTCATGCGCAGCACTTCAGGCAGCTCGGAAGAGATCATGACAATCGCTTTTCCTTGCTCTGCCAGTGTGTTGAGCAGTTTGTAGATTTCGCTCTTGGCGCCAACGTCGATGCCGCGCGTGGGCTCGTCGAAGAATAAAATATCGCAATCCCGCAGCAGCCATTTGGCAATCACGATCTTCTGCTGATTGCCGCCCGACAGCAGTCGCACCGGCTGATCGACTGATGGTGTCTTGATGCCCAGTTTCCGGACATATCCCTGGGCCGTATCGTGAATCGCGGCCTGATCCAGAAACAAGCCTTGTTTAAGGAAGCTGTTCATGCTGGACAAGGCGACGTTGGTCTTGACGTCTAGTCCGGTGGCCAGGCCGAAGTGCTTGCGGTCCTCCGACAGATAGCCGATGCCGTGCGCCACCGCATCCCTCGGCGACTTGATCGATACCTTGGCGCCATGCACCAGGATCTCGCCGGCATCGAGGCGGTCGGCGCCGAAAATCGCACGTGCTACTTCAGTGCGTCCGGCGCCCATCAAACCGGCAAAGCCCAGGATTTCACCTTTGCGCAGTGTGAAACTGACATTCTTGATAGTTGCGCCCCGTTCCAGCCCTTTGACCTGCAATACGATGTCGTTGCCGGAGGTATCGGGAATTTCCGATCCGCTGTTGTCGAGCTGGCGTCCCACCATCATGCCGATGATAGTGTCCATGGACGTCGTCGCGGTGGGGACGGTGGCGATGTACTGGCCGTCCCGCATAACCGTGACGCGATTCGAGATCTGCCGCAACTCATCCATCTTGTGGGAGATGTAAATGATGCCGACGCCATGCGACTGCAATTGCCGGATGATGCGGAACAGATCCTCGATTTCAGTGTTGTTCAATGCTGCAGTGGGCTCATCCATGATCAGCACGCGCGAGTCAAACGACAGGGCTTTGGCTATCTCCACCATTTGCTGCTTGGCGACCGTCAGCTCGCTCACCAGCGTGCCCGGATCCAGATCCAGGCGCATGCGTTCGAAGATCAGCCTGGTTTGCTGGTTCAATGCATCTTCGTCAAGAAACAGTCCGAAGCGGCCACGCGGTTCGCGGCCGATGAATATATTCTGGGCTGCAGTCAGGTGATTCATCAGGTTGAGTTCCTGGTGAATGATGCCGATGCCCAGCATTTGTGCGGCACGCGGCGTAGGAATCTCGACCGGCCGCCCTTCGATGCGGATTTCACCGCTGTCCTTCGGATACACGCCCGCCAACACCTTCATCAGCGTCGATTTTCCGGCGCCGTTTTCACCCATGAGCGCGTGGACTTCTCCACGCCGCAGATCGAACCTGCAGTTGTCGAGCGCCAGCACGCCGGGGAAACGCTTGGTGACATTTTCCAGGGAAATAATGGTTTCCGATGCGGAGTCAGCTTCATGAGCCTGGCTGTCGCCTCTGGAATTTTCTGATTGCGGCATGTCTGTTCTCATTGCATTCAGGTCAACGCACGGTCAAGATGGCTATAACCGCCGTCTACGTACACCCACTGCCCCGTCGTATGTGCAGCGCGCTGTGACAAAAGAAATACGGCAGTGTCGGCAATTTCCTCTGCCGTGGTGAGGCGTTTCCCGAGCGGTATCTTGCTGGTGATGGAAGCGAGTTTTTCTTCAGGATGATCGAAGCTGGCGATCCAGGTCCGATATAGCGGCGTCATCACTTCGGCCGGGATCACGGCATTGACCCGCACGCCCTCATTGGCCAGCGCGGCGGCCCATTCACGCGTCAACGCCAGTTGCCCACCCTTGGAGGCGCAGTAACCACTGGTATTGCCCTGGCCGGTCACGGCGGTTTTGGACGATATATTGACGATAGCGCCGCGGCTGGCTTTCAGGTGCGGCACGCAGTAATGGGCCATCGTGTAGTAATGAATCAGGTTTTTTTCAAGCGATTGCACAAAGGCCGCCCGGCCGGCGTCGAGCCCGACGTTGTCGTTGATGCCGGCGTTATTCACCAAGCCGTCCAGGTGTCCGAATTCTTCGACGGTTTGCGCGACCGCTTGCCGGCACTTGTCGTCATCCATCAGGTCGAGCTGGATAATGCGCGACTTGTCTTGCAACGCCAGCAACGCCGCCTTGAATTCAGGCGCAGGCTGGCTCTTGCCAAAAATGACGGGAATCGCACCTTCAGCCGCCAGTAGCAGCGAGATCGCGCCACCGATGCCGCCGCCGCCGCCGGTAACGATCACCACTTTTCCTGCTAAATGCAGATCCATCTTGCCGTCTCCATTTTCATTTGTTTTATTTATTTTTTTTTGCACTTACTCTTTATAGACCAACTGCCGGCAATTTCCAGCTACGTGCCCGGATTCACCGGCAATTGTGTCAGCTAGCCACGAAACTGGTATTGCTGCAGCGATTCCGGTTTCATCGTGATCGAAAATCCCGGCGCGGTCGGCGGCATGTAGCTGGCGTTCCGTATGACGCAGGGATCGACAAAATGTTCATGCAGATGATCGACGTATTCGGTCACGCGCCCTTCCTTGCTGCCCGAAATGCAGACGTAATCGATCATCGACAGATGCTGCACATATTCGCACAAGCCGACGCCGCCGGCATGCGGACATACCGGTAATTTGTATTTTGCCGCCATCAGCAGCACCGCCAGGATTTCATTGACGCCGCCAAGCCGGCAGGAATCGATCTGCACCACATCGATCGCGCCACGCATGATTAATTGCTTGAAGATGATACGGTTCTGGCACATCTCGCCGGTGGCAACCTTGACCGCGCCGATGCCTTCGCGGATTTTCCGATGTCCTTCAATATCGTCCGGGCTGGTAGGTTCTTCGATAAACCAGGGCCTGGCGAAGGCCAGCTGCTTGACCCAGTCGATCGCCTGGTCCACTTCCCAGACCTGGTTGGCGTCGATCATCAGGTGCCGTTCCTGGCCGATCACCTCGCGGGCGATGGTGACGCGGCGAATGTCGTCCGCCAGGTCGCGCCCGACCTTCAGCTTGATGTGGTTGAAGCCGCTGTCGACTGCTTCCTTGCACAGCCTGCGTAATTTCTCGTCCTCATAGCCCAGCCAACCGGCGGAGGTGGTGTAGCACGGATAGCCGTTTTCCTTCAGTGAGCGAATCCGTTCAGCCTTGCCCGGCGCCTGCTCGCGCAACAAGGCCAGCGCTTCTTCTGGCGTGATGCAGTCGGTCAGGTAGCGGAAATCGATCGCCCGCACCAATTCCTCGGGAGACATGTCGGTCACCAGCTGCCACAATGGCTTGCCCTCGGCCTTGGCCCACAAATCCCAGACCGCATTCACCACCGCACCAGTGGCCAGGTGGATTGCTCCTTTATCGGGACCGATCCAGCGCAATTGGCTATCGGAGGTGATATGGCGCCAAAAGCGGCCCATGTCTTCGCTGATCCATTCCAACTTCAAGCCGATCACCAGATGTTCCATCGCCTTGATCGCAGCACAGCAGATTTCATTGCCACGACCGATGGTGAAGGTCAGGCCATGGCCTTCCAGGCCTGGCTTGTCAGTTTCCAGAATGACGTAGGCGGCGGAGTAGTCCGGATCCGGATTCATCGCGTCTGATCCGTCCAGCATTTGCGAAGTCGGAAACCGCACATCCAGTACGCGTATCGATCGAATTGTGGTCATCGTGTTTCTCTTTTTTCCGGTTCAAAGTGAGATGGTGCGTTGGCGTTGCTCGCCCAGTCCGTCTATCCCGAGTCGCATCACCTGGCCTGCGCGCAGATAGACCGGCGGCTTTTGCCCGAGGCCTACACCTGGCGGCGTGCCGGTAGAAATCACATCGCCCGGCTGCAAACTCATGAAGCGGCTGAGATAGCTGACCAGCGCCGGAACCTGGAACACCATGGTTGAAGTATTGCCGTTCTGATAGCGATGGCCATCCACTTCCAGCCACAGGTTGAGTGCGTGCGGATCCGCCACCTCGTCAGCGGTTACCAGCCACGGTCCGAGCGGACCGAAAGTGTCGCAGCCCTTGCCCTTATCCCAGGTACCGCCCAGTTCGAGCTGGTATTTGCGTTCGGACACATCGTTGATGACGCAATAGCCGGCGACATGCTTGAGCGCATCGGCCTCATCGATATAGCGCCCGCCGGTGCCGATCACCACGCCTAGTTCCACTTCCCAATCGGTCTTCAGGGAACCGCGCGGAATTTCAACGTCGTCGTCCGGGCCGCAGATTGCGCTGGTCCATTTATTGAACACCACCGGCTCCGCCGGCACGTCCATGCCGGATTCAGCGGCGTGATCGGAGTAATTCAAACCGATGCAGATAAATTTGCCGACGGCGCCCACGCATGGACCCAGACGCAGGTCTTTCTGCGGTGTTCCTGCAACCAGCGGCAGGCTGTCCAGATTCAAGCCGCGCAACTTGTCCAGTTCTTGCGGCAGCAGGTGGCGGCCTGCAATATCCGCGATCACGCCCGACAAATCGCGCACACGTCCTTGTGCATCCAGCACACCTGGTTTTTCCTGCCCTTTATGGCCGTATCTCAACAATTTCATGGATTAGCTTTCATAGTTAACGAAGTCGTGTTCAAACTGGATCGGTGTCAGTTCGACCAGCCGCCATCGACAAGATGGATGGCGCCGGTGGTAAAGGCCGACTCATCGGAAGCCAGGTAGAGCGCCAGGGCGGCGATTTCATCAGCCTTGCCTACTCTTCCCATCGGCTGGCGGGCGACGAACGCGGCTCGGACTTCGGCAATATCCACACCTTGCTGACGTGCCTGTTCCTTGATTCGCGCTTCCAGCGAAGGCGATTCCACGGTGCCCGGACATATCGCATTGCATCGGATGCCCCGGGTGACGAAATCTGCAGCGACTGCCTTGGTCAGGCCGATCACCGCGGCCTTGGTCGTGCCGTATGCAAAACGGTTGGGTACGCCTTTGACGCTCGATGCAGCCGACGCCATATTGATGATGGAACCGCCGCCTTGGGCCAGCATTCCCGGCAACAGCGCGTGAATCATGCGGTACATGGAGGAGACGTTGATATCCCAGGAAAACTGCCAGTCCTGTTCCGAGCAATCCAGGATGCTGCCGTGGTGGACATAACCGGCGCAATTGAACAGCACGTCGAAATGCGAACCTGATTCCGCCAACGCTGCCACCGCTTTGGCATCGGTGACGTCAAGATGCTGCGTGGCTAGTGCGACGCCGGCAGCGCGGGCAAGCGCGGCAGTTTCGTCCAATGTGCTCTGGTTGATATCAGTAGCCAATACCTGCGCGCCCTCTTTGGCAAACATCAAGGCGCTGGCGCGCCCTATGCCTTGCCCCGCCGCCGTCACCAAAATGCGCTTTCCTTGTAGTCTCATTAAAACTGCCTCCAGATTATTTTATTCGGAACCTGGATGATCTTTATTCAAGATCGGTCCATAGGTCCATTGGTTGGACCAATAATAATGGTTAAATTTTGGCTTTGCAATAAATAATTGCGAGCCATGGCAAGAACGCGTCGCAACCCGACGCAGGATCGCGCCAGTACGCCTCATTGCCTTCGAGCAATACTGTGCCACAATATACGGCAAATAATGATGGCGCAACCGCCCCATCCTGGCGCTAACCGATCTTGCCCCCACTACCATGACCGACACCACCGCACTAGCGCCTGGCCGCCCGCTATTCCAAATTACCGGTTTCCAGTTTCGTCTCTGGCCGATTGTCCTGGCCGCCATCCTGATGCAAGCCATGTTGTGGCCTGCCCGCGAAGGCGCACGCTGGCTGTTCAAGCGCGAGGCCGATTTTTTTCATCATCAGATCTGGGCCTTTGTCGGACTGGCAGAGTTGTTCCAGATCACTGTGGGCCTTGCGGCCATCCTGCTGATGCGACGCTGGTTGCCGCAGGCGGATTCCAACCTGCGCTGGCCGCCGGCCCGCAGCTATGTCGGCCTGGCTCTGCTGATCGGCGTAGGCATGGCCGCGATCATGCTGGTTGCCGATTATTGGCCGCAACTTATCAGTCACACCGCGCCCAGACATGATTATGAAATGACAGCGGTCGGCATCCCGGGATGGCTGGCAGTGATGTTCGCGGCCGGCCCCAATGAGGAGATCGTCTTCCGCGGGGTGCTGGTGGGCATGCTGACGGTGCTGGTGCCCGGGCGTGTGCGGCTGGGCCAGTTCGAAATCCCGGTCTCCGGCGTTATCGTCAGCCTGCTGTTCGGCGCAGCGCACTATGGCAGCTTCTTTAGCGACCCGCTGTATCAGGCAATCGCCCAGCAACTCTACGCCTTCGCCTTTGGATTGACCTACGTCTGGCTGATGGAACGCTCACGCAGCCTGCTGGCGCCAATGATCGCTCACGGCGTCGGCGATCTTCTGGAAGTGGCTGCGGTGATGCTGCTTTCCGTAATTTGGGCTTAGGTAACGCGCCTTGCCTTCAATTAATATTTTTTGCAATATCTGTCGAAATGATCCGTACTAATTCGACTAAATAGAAACAGGTTGCAGGCGCCATGCGGTCCAGCCTTGTTAGAGCACCATAACCGGACCTGGCGTGCCTATGCCTGTTCTGTGAACGCCAGTGGGAAAGACTAACGATTACCTTATCGAGGGGACCAGCCATGTCTGTAAAACCTGAGTTAGAGCAACTTCACTTCCCGGGCGAGAGCGCCGACTACCGCGCTGCCCGCACCGCTTTGCTGATCGAAGAGATGGCGCTGCGTCGTCAGATCGAAAGCGTCGCCGCCCATCGCCGCGCACTACCGCCGGGCGGCGAGCTGAAGCAGGACTATCGTTTTGTCGGGCTCGATGGACCGGTCAATTTGTCGAGCCTGTTCTCATCTGGCAAAGATACACTGGCAATCTACAGTTTCATGTACGGTCCTGAGCGGGCGCGGCCATGCCCCGGTTGCACTCACTTCCTGGACGCCATCGACGGCCAGGTGCGGCACATCGACCAACGCATCAACTTTGTAGTGGTTGCCAAGCGGCCGCTGCCAGACATCCTGGCGTTCGCCGGGGAACGCGGCTGGACCGGGCTTCATCTGCTATCCACCGACGGCAATACCTACGACAGCGACTACTTCGGCGACTCAAGCGCCTTGAGTCCGCAGATGCGCAGGCAGCAGGACTTCAAGGATGGCAGAGAATGGGACATGCCGATGCTCAACGTCTTCCGTCAGGAAGGCAAGGTGATCCGTCACGCCTGGGGCTCCGAGATGCTCTACGTTCCGGCCGAGCCGGGTCAGGATTACCGCCATAACGACCTGCTGGATCCGATGTGGAATCTGTTCGACATGACGCCGGAGGGGCGCGGTGATTTCCAGCCAAAGTTGAACTATGCCTAAAATCACCGACGGCTTCATTGCCGGGCCTCGTTGATATAAGCGGCACGCGCGGCCACCCCGGTGTTAGCAAAATCAGTGAACACACCGTCAATACCTGCCCGGAAGAACGTCAGGAACTCTGCAGTCGGATCGCCCTTATAGATACCGGCCAGATACTTCTGTTCATTGCGGAAGGTATAGGAATGTACGAACAAGCCGGCCTTGTGCGCATCGGCGATGAGGCTGGTTGGCATCACGGTGTTGACGTCGGCCAGTGAGCCGGTGTACGGCGTGCCATCGGCGTTCGCTGCTTTGAACGGTGAAATGGTAAGCGCCATCACCTGTGGTTTCCAGGGGCCGATGCCGTCAGCATAGGTTTTGACTTCAGCCAGTCCAGCCGGCGTCAGCATGGCGCCGAAATAGCGGCCGTCACCGGCGACTGTCCAGCTGTATGGACGGCCATCGACAAAATTATAGACATCGTTGGTCTGGTAAATCATCTCGCCGGTTTTGTAGTTGACATCGTTGCCATCCACCAGTTGCACCATCTTCGTATTGAGCCCGGCTGATCGCATGTACTTCAAGCTGGCCGGATCGAAGCTCTGTACATAGATCGGCGCGCTCTTGCTGTTCAGGTTGTTGTCTTTGATGAGTTTGATGATCGCGTCTTCAAACGGGTGCTTGCCGGTTCCGCAACCGTTGGCAATTGCCTGCGCATTGTTCCAGTACGGATTCTTCGATTCGGGGTAGACTGAAATCGTCCTGCCGCTGGCTGCGCTCTTGGCCTTGGCGATATCGATGATCTCTTGCATCGTCAAGATTGGATATTTCCCGTTTAGCGCCGTCGGACGCTGATCACGGGCATCGTAGGTGGTGCCGCCTATCCATTGCTTCAGCTCAGCAACGGTGAAATCGGTAATCGACCAGTCGCCAGTGTGATCTTCGCCATCTACCACGAGCGATTTCAATACCGATTTCGGATCGTTAGGATCCGTCAGGTCGGTCAGATATTGGGCCGGGCCGCCATAGGTTGCGAGCGAGTAGCTGACGTTTACCAAGGCGCCTGGCACCGTACGTTTACGTGCTGCTACCGTGGCATTGGTCAGGGCCACAGTGGCTATGTTCGTGTTGTCGCTAAGCCAGGGATTGTGGCGGGCAACCAGCACGCAGTCCCTGGTCAAATGAAGATCCTCTTCCAACGAATCGGCGCCGGCATCGGCTGCCCCCTCATACGAGGGTTGCGTCTCTTCCGGATACAATCCTGGCAGGCCGCGATGTCCAATCACCAACGGCATCGTGCCATCCAGCGTCTGGAATTTGGCAGTCGCCAGGTTGCTGTCGCCACCGCCCCCGCCGCCACAGGCGGTCAACGCCGCAGCCGCAACGAGTTGCGTCAGGATCAAGAGTGGACGGGAGGTGACGCAGGTGTCTAAGTGGCGCATGGCGATTTGGATTTGAGTTTTAACACTGTCGATTGTCGGTACATTCGATGACTGCGTGATGACAGCCAGTTGTTTTTTGAGCTGGCTACGCCTGTTATGCGTTTTCGCTCCTGACAGAAACTGACAGCAGAAGCAGTTAAGCTTTATCTTTTAAACATTCGGAATTTGCAAAAAATTAACAATGACAACCACCGAGAACACCGCCCTGAAAGAGATCTTTGACCCGCGACGGTTCCGTAGCATCGCGCTCGAACTGGCTGCAATCCACCCTGCATTCGACGCCAGGCGTTTTCTCAAGATTGCGCTCGCCGGACTCGACCAACTGAGCCTGATGCAACGCCTGCGCCGCACGACCGAAGCTTTGCATGCAACCCTCCCGGCGGATTACCGCAAGGCAGTCAAGATCCTGCGCGCACTCGCGCCGCGGATAGATCACGGCTTCGCGACGCTGGTCCTGCCCGATTATGTCGGCCAATATGGCCTGGACGACTTCGACTGGTCGATGGACGCACTCAAGTATTTCACCGGCTTCGGTTCGTCAGAGTTCGCGGTGCGCGAATTCCTGCGCCAGGATCCGGAACGCGCGCTCGCCATCATGGAAGTCTGGTCGCGTGACGACAGCGATGCCGTCCGCCGCCTGGCCAGCGAAGGTTGCCGCCCGCGCCTGCCATGGTCGTTCCGGCTCGACGCAATCCTGGACAATCCTATGCTGGCGGCGCCGATCCTTGAAAACCTGCGCACCGACTCCAGCCTGTATGTGCGCAAGTCCGTCGCCAATCATCTTAACGATGTGACCAAATCCGATCCGGACTGGGTGCTGGACCGGCTTGCGACCTGGCCGCTCGACAATCCGCAGGCCGCGTGGATCGCCAGGCATGCCCTGCGATCCCTGATCAAGGCAGGCAATCCACGTGCACTGGCGGCGATTGGCGCCGGCGGCGCGCCCGAGGTGAAGATCAGCAAGTTTGCGGTGACGCCGCGCCAGGTTACCTTGGGCGAGCGCGTGACGCTGTCTTTCGATCTGGCGTCGAAATCTACGGCGAGTCAGCGGCTGGTAATCGACTACAAGATGCACTACGTAAAAAAATCAGGTGCCACTGCGGCCAAGGTATTCAAGCTCAAGGAATTGACTCTGGAAGGCGCGCAACGGGTGTCCATCGAACGCAGCCAAAGCATTCGTGATTTCACCACCCGGGTGCACTACCCGGGCCGGCATGAGATCGAAATCCTGGTAAATGGCCAATCGCTGGCGCGGAGTTTCTTCGAATTGAACTGCGGCGACGCATGAATAGTGAATCGCTTTGCCAAGACCGTTCCAATTCTACTTAACACATCTGCACGCCTTAAGCCGCATTGCAAACATTAACAATCGTTAATGAACCGCCAACCCGGGGTTAACCCACGCTCATGCAAAGTGTCTCTGCCGCTCTTCATAAAACTGCGGGCGACACCATTCCTTCTTTTTACAGGAGCACATCATGAGTTCGAAATTCTTAATCCCAACCCTTCTTGCCCTGGCACTCTCCGTCTCGGCCGCATCGTCCATGGCTGCAAGCAATCACAGTCTGCTGGGGGAAACTGCTGCCCCGGCGGCAACCAGCCGCGTCATCACCATCACGCCCGACACCAAATACGTCAACGTGCAAGGCGGCCAGGCGGTTCAGTTCAATGCCGGCGGCGGTACATTCTCGTGGAGTTTCAACGGCCCTGCCAAGTCGTTTGAATTGAACCGCGTCGCGCCATCGGGCCTGCTTGACCATCCGGTGACGGTCTATGTCTCACCTAACCCTCTCTACAACGGCTAAGGCCAAGCGGCTAAAACATCTGATCGCGGCAGTACCGTGCGGATCAAAGGCAGTGCTGTGGTTTCGATACGGCCTGCCCTTCCGCGCTCATCCGGCCCCGGCGGCTTTCCGTATCAAGACATGACAAAGTAAATGGGGTTGGAATCATGCTTACACCCGCAACAGATCGATATTATGCCGGTCTCGCGTCCGCGCTGACTATCCTGGCACTCGCGGGATGCAGTCCGAAGAAACCAGCGGCTGCGCAGTCGGCGCCACCGGAAGTCAGCGTCGTCACGGCGCACCGGACCAGTGTCCCGGTCGCTATGGAACTTCCCGGACGCACTTCCGCCTACCTGGTTGCACAGGTGCGTGCCCGGGTTGACGGCATCGTACAAAAACGCAGCTTCCAGGAAGGCGCTGACGTCAAGGCCAACCAAGCGTTGTACCAGATAGATCCTGCCCCATATCGCGCCGCCTTGAACAGCGCGCAGGCAACCCAGCATAAGGCTGAGGCAAATCTGGCCGCGACCAGTTCGCAGGCTGAGCGTTACAAAATTCTTATCGGTGGCAATGCCATCAGCAAACAAGCCTACGACAACGCTGTCGCCGCCCAAGGCCAGGCCGCCGCCGACGTCGCCGCTGCCAAGGCTGCGGTCGCCATCGCCAGCATCAACCTGCGATACACCAAGGTAGTCGCACCGATTAGCGGCCGCAGCAGCATTTCGCAAGTTACGCAGGGCGCGTATGTACAAGGTAGCGCTGCCACGTTGCTGACCACCGTTCAGCAAATCGACCCCATCTACGTCGACCTCAACCAGTCCAGCGTCGCCGGCCTGCAACTGCGGCGCGATATCGCCAGCGGCCAGCTGACGCCGAGCGGCGCCGGCCAGGTCAAGGTGGCGCTGACGCTGGAGGACGGCAGCCAATATCCGCTGACCGGCACGCTGCAGTTCAACGGCGTCACGGTCGATCCGAGCACCGGTTCTGTCACCGTGCGCGCGCTCTTCCCCAATCCCAAATATGTCCTGCTGCCGGGCATGTTCGTGCGCGCCCGCATTGAGCAAGGCGTGAACGACAAGGCGTTTCTCCTGCCCATCCCCGGCGTTACCCATAACGCCAAAGGACAGGCGACCACGCTGGTGGTCGGCCCCGACAACAGGGTTGCGCAACGGACGATCCAAGCGCAGAACACCTTCGACAATCAATGGGTAGTCACCGGCGGCTTGAACGACGGTGACAGAATCATCGTCAGCGGCGTCCAGAAAGTGCAGCCCGGCATGCTGGTGCGTGCGTCCGAGGGACCGGATCAGAGCCGGCTGACGGCGGGAAAACTGGCTGCAGCCGCAATCCCGCCACGGCCGCAATCCTCCCTGCCCGGGCCGACCATCGCTGCAGCTAAATAAAGGCGGACCGAGCAATGGCAAAATTCTTCATCGACCGGCCGATCTTTGCGATCGTCCTCGCCATCCTGATCATGCTAGCGGGAGGAATCTCTATTTTTTCACTGCCGATCGAGCAGTTCCCCCCCGTCGCCCCGCCTACGGTCCAGATCAGCACCAGCTACCCGGGTGCTTCCGCGACGACCATGCAAAACACCGTGGTTCAGGTAATCGAACAGCAGATGAACGGTATCGACAACTTGCTTTACATGTCGTCCAACAGCGACGATACAGGCCAGTCGACCACCACCATGACATTCGCTGCCGGCACCAATCCAGACATCGCCCAGGTGCAAGTGCAAAACAAGCTGCAGCTGGCAGTACCGCTGTTGCCGGCGCAAGTGCAGCAGTCCGGCGTGCGGGTCACCAAATCGAGCAACGCATTCCTGATGGTGATCGGCTTTGTCTCTGCCGACAACAGCATGAACAAATTCGACATCGCCAATTATGTGGTGTCGAATATCCAGGATCCGATCAGCCGCATCAACGGTGTGGGCAACATGAACGTTTTCGGCACCCAGTATGCGATGCGGATCTGGCTCGACCCGAGCAAGCTCAACAGTTATGCACTCACTCCGCTCGACGTTACTGCCGCCTTGCAAGCCCAGAATGTGCAGATTTCCGGCGGCCAGCTGGGCGGCACGCCGGCAGTGCAGAATCAGCAACTGAGCGCCACCATCACGGAATCCACCCTGCTGCGCACCACCAAGGATTTTGGTGATGTTTTACTCAAAGTGCTGCCGGACGGTTCGCAGGTGCGCCTGAGCGACGTTACACGCATCAACCTCGGCGCGGAGAGTTTTAATATTGACAATAAATATAACGGCGAGGCCGCATCCGGCATCGGCATCCAGCTGGCGCCCGGCGGCAACGCGCTGGTCACGGCCGATGCGATCAAGGCGCGCATCAAGGAGCTGGAGCCGTATTTCCCTCCCGGGCTGAAAGTGGTCTATCCAAACGACGTCACACCTTTCGTCAAGATATCGATAGAGGAAGTCATCAAAACCCTGCTGGAAGGGATCGTGCTGGTGTTCCTGGTGATGTACCTGTTCTTGCAAAACGTGCGCGCCACGCTGATTCCTTCGATCACGGTGCCAGTGGTGCTGCTAGGAACCTTCGGTGTAATGTCGGCGCTGGGTTTCTCGATCAATACCTTGTCGATGTTCGGCCTGGTGCTGGCGATCGGCTTGCTGGTGGATGATGCCATCGTGGTGGTGGAAAACGTCGAGCGGGTGATGCACGAGGATGGCTTGCCGCCGCTTGAAGCGACCCGCAAGGCGATGAGCCAGATCAGCAGCGCGCTGATCGGCGTGGCGATGGTGCTGTGCGCGGTATTTGTGCCGGTGGCATTCTCCAGCGGCACGGTGGGTGGCATCTACCGCCAGTTTTCCCTCACCATCGTCGCCTCGATGCTGCTATCGGTATTTGTCGCGCTGTCGCTCACTCCGGCCTTGTGCGCCACTATCCTCAAGCGGCCCAGCGAAGACCATAGCGAGAAAAAAGGCGGATTTGGCTGGTTCAACCGCAATTTCGACAAAGGTCGTGACCAGTATGTCAAGGGCGTGCGTCACGTTGCCGCCCGGTCCGGACGCTGGCTACTGATCTATGGCGCGGCGCTGATCGTTGTCGGCGTGATGTTCGTGCGCCTGCCGGCCTCCTTCTTGCCGAACGAGGATCAGGGTTTCATCTTCGTCCAGGTGCAGACGCCGCCTGGCGCCACCCAGGCGCGCACCGGCCTGGTGCTGGATGAAATCAGCCACTATCTACTGAAAGATGAAGCGGCCATGGTCGACGCCACTTTCATCGTGAACGGCAACAACAACGCCGGCCGCGGCCAGAATCAGGGCCAGCTGTTCGTCCGTCTCAAGGACTGGTCACAGCGCAACAAACCTGAACTGACCGCCAAGGCGCTCTCCGACCGCATCGACAAGCATTTCGCCGCGAACAAGGAAGCCGATATTTTCGCCAGCAGCCCGCCGCCGATTCGCGGCCTGGGCAGCGCGGCCGGTTTCGATTTCGAGCTGGAGGATCGCGGTGGCCTCGGCCATGACGCCCTCGCCAAAGCCCGCGACCAGCTGCTGGCCATGGCGAAAAAGGATCCGGCGCTGTCCCAGGTACGTTTTACCGGCGAGGCTGACAATCCAACCGTCAAGGTCAATATCGACCGCGAAAAAGCCGCGGCCCTTGGCGTCAGCGCTGCCGACATCGACCAGACCTTCTCGATTGCCTGGGGCTCGCGCTACGTCAACAATTTTCTCGATACCGACAACCGCATCAAGAAAGTGTACGTACAAGCCGACGCTCCTTACCGCATGAAACCAGAGGATATGCAACAGCTGTATGTGCGCAGCAACAGCGGAGCCATGGTGCCGCTTTCCGCCTTCGGCACGGTGGAATGGACCTATGGTCCGCCGCAGCTGCAACGTTATAACGGCGTCGAAGCGATGGAGATCCAGGGGCAGTCGGCGCCGGGCCAAAGTTCCGGGCAGGCCATGGCCGCGATGGAAAAACTGGTCAAGCAACTACCCGCCGGCATCGGCTGCGAATGGACCGGCACCTCAAAACAGCAAGCGCAGTCGAGCTCGCAAGCGCCTTTGCTGTATGGCTTGTCGATCCTGGTAGTGTTCCTGAGCCTGGCCGCCTTGTACGAGAGTTGGTCGATTCCTGTTTCGGTGATCATGGTAGTGCCGCTTGGCATCCTTGGTGCGCTCTGCGCAACGTCATTCATGGGCTTGTCCAACGACGTCTACTTCCAGGTCGGCCTGCTGACCACGATCGGCCTGTCGGCCAAGAACGCGATCCTGATTGTCGAATTTGCCAGGGAACTCCAGACCGAAGGTCGCACTGCGCTGCAGGCAGCGATTGAAGCGGCGCACATGCGGATGCGGCCGATCGTCATGACCTCTATGGCATTCGTGCTGGGCGTGTTGCCGCTGGCACTGGCGAATGGCGCCGGTTCGGCCAGCCAGAACGCCATCGGCACCGGGGTTATCGGCGGCACCTTGGCCGCAACCTTCGTCGCGACTTTCATGATTCCGATGTTTTATGTCGTGGTCGCCAACAAGCTGGGCAAGAAGAAGGCGGCGCCTATCGTTGCACCGGCAGCGCTTGCGCAAATTGCGGCTGATCCAAGTCCTAAAGGACATTACAATGATGTTATATAAATATGCCACCGGCGCAGTTTTGCTGACTTTCATCGCCGGCTGCTCGCTGCAACCGGTATACCAACGCCCGACACTGCCGGTGGCCGGCACCTTCCCTGCCGGCCCGGCCTATCAGGATCCTGCTGCCAAACCAGGCAGCACAACCTTGCCGGCGGCGGATATCGGCTGGCGTAACTTCTTTCCTGATCCGGGCCTGCAACGGCTGGTCGAGCTGGCGCTGCAGAACAACCGGGACTTGCGCGTCGCGGTGCTGAACGTTGAAAAAGTCCGGGCCCAATACCAGATCCAGCGCGCGTCGCTGTTCCCGCAGATTAGCGGCAATGCCGGTGGCTCGGATTCGGGCACGCCGGCGAGCGTCTCATCCAGTCACAACCCCACAATCTCTCATGATTATTCGGTAGGTCTGTCCGCCTCATGGGAAATCGATTTCTTCGGCCGCTTGCGCAGCTTGTCGAACGCTGCTCTGGAACAGTATCTGGCCAGCGCCCACACACGCCAGGCTGCGGAAATATTATTGGTTTCCCAAGTCGCCGATCAATATCTCAGTACCCTGGCTTACGACGAACAGCTGGCGTTGACCCAGGGCACCCTGCAGACCGCGCAGGCGTCGTACAAGATCGTGAAATTGCAGTTCGATACAGGCACCGCGTCGGAACTGGATTTGCGACTATCGCAAACCACTGTCGAACAGGCCCAGGTCAATTACTCAGCCCAGCTCCGCTTGCGGGCGCAAGCCGAAAACGCCTTGGTGCTCCTGGTCGGCCAGCCTTTACCGCGCGACCTGCCGCAAGCAGTCACGCTGGACGCCCAGCCGATCCTGGCGGACATCCCCGCCGGGCTGCCTTCAGATTTGCTGCAACGGCGTCCAGACGTCTTGCAGGCAGAGGCCATCTTGCGTTCGGAAAATGCAAACATCGGCGCCGCCCGTGCCGCATTTTTCCCGCGCATCGCATTGACTGGCAACTTGGGCACGGCCAGCGCAACCCTGGGCGGATTGTTTGCGGCCGGCTCCAGCGCCTGGTCCTTCATCCCGTCGCTGACCTTGCCGATATTCAATGCCGGCGCCAACCAGGCCAACCTGGATGTGGCGCGGATCCAAAAGGATATCGGCATCGCGCAGTACGAAAAAACCGTCCAGACCGCTTTCCGCGAAGTAGCGGACGGCCTGGCGGCACGCGGCACCTATGACGACCAACTGGCGGCGCAGCAACGGTATACGGCAGCCCAGCAGCGCCGATTCGAGCTGGCAAACATGCTTTACACTAATGGCAGCGACAGCTACCTGAATGTGCTGACCGCACAAACCGACCTCTACGCCGCGCAGCAAGCCCTGATCACAGCGCGCCTGAATCGTTTGACCAGCCTGGTCGACCTGTACCGCGCGCTGGGCGGCGGCTGGCTGCAGCACACGGGTGATACAGCAAGGAGCGCCGACAGTCCGACGCTAAAAGCAGGATAATAGCCGCCATGAAACTCTTGATCGTCGAAGACAACGAGCGCGTAGCTCTGTTCCTGAAGAAGGGACTGAGCGAATCCGGGCATACGGCCGATCACGCCGATAACGGCCGCGACGGCATGTTCCTTGCCGCCAGCGAGCCCTACGACGCCATCATCATGGACCGCATGCTGCCAGGCGGCATCGATGGCCTGGCCATCATCGAAGCGTTGCGCGCTACCGGCAACAAGACCCCGATCCTGATCTTGAGCGCCCTTTCCGAGGTTGATGACCGGATCCGCGGCCTCAAAAGCGGTGGCGACGACTACCTGGTCAAGCCGTTTGCCTTCGGCGAACTGCTGGCGCGGCTCGATGCATTGCTGCGCCGCTCGCAAGACACGCGCTCCGAGACAACACTGACCGTCGATGACCTGTCCATGGATCTGCTTTCGCACAAGGTGACACGTGCCGGCAAGACGGTTGCACTGCAGCCGCGCGAATTCAAGCTGCTCGAATACCTGATGCGCCATGCGAACCAGGTAGTGACGCGCACCATGTTGCTGGAAAACGTGTGGGATTATCGTTTCGATCCGCAGACCAATGTCGTCGACGTCCACGTCAGCAAGCTGCGCCAGAAAATCGACGCCGGTACCGAACGGCTGCTGCTGCGCACTATCCGCAACGCCGGCTACATGCTTACCGCCGATGATTAATTCTTTGCGCTTTTCGGCGCGCTCCGTGGCGTTCAGCTTTGTCGCAGCGAGCCTGGCAGCGCTGGCATTTTTCGCATCGCCGCTCTGGTATACCTGGCATGAAACGGTGGAAGAAGACCGCGCCCGCCTGCTGCAATCCGATACGCACAGGCTGGTCAACGTTTTCAACATGCAAGGCGTGGCTGCGCTGACATCCGCCATCAACGTGCAAGTCGGAACACAGCCGGCCGGCGCGCAAGATCTTGTGCTGCTGGCGGACGCCTCCCTCACGCGCCTGGCCGGCAACCTGCCGGTGTGGCCGCGCGAAGTCACCGATCTGCCAGGACCGCAGACCGTCGCGATCGACGTCGCCGGCCGCTCGATCCGTGTCAGCCTGTTGCACACCGAACTGCCTGGCGGCTATCACCTGCTGGTCGCAAACGATGTAGCCAAATATCGCCGGCTGGAGAATCTATTCCTGTATGGCCTGCTATCCGCCATCGGCATCATTCTGTTGCTGGGCGTGGCGGGAGGCCGGCTGATTCGCCGCACCCTCCTGTCCAAGGTCGGCGACATCAACCTGGCGGCGTCGGCCATCATGCAAGGAGATTTTTCACACCGGCTACCGGCCTACGGCGGCGAGAATGAGCTCAATACCCTGGTCGAGACAGAAAACCGCATGCTGGACCAGATCGAGCAATTGATTGGCGGCGTCCGCAATGTCTCCAACGCGATTGCACATGACTTGCGTACGCCGTTGGCGGAACTGCGCGCGCGCCTGGAAGAATTGGCATTGACCCGGCCTGGCCCGGAGCAGACCTTCAATGAGATCGACAGCGCCATAGGCGATGTCGACCGTGTCATTGATATCTTCAACGCCCTGTTGCGGCTGGCGGAAATCGATAGTGGCGCGCGCCGTGCAGGTTTCGTCGAAGTCGATGTAGCCAATGTAGCAAGCGAAGTGGCGGAATTCTATCAGCCGTTGGCAGAGTTGCAAGGACGTGCGCTGTCCGTTGTATCGTCAGGGCCACTGGTAATACCCGGCGATCCGCTACTGATTGCGCAGGCAATTGCAAATCTTGTCGACAATGCGCTCAAGTATGCACAAGACAACGGCAAAATCAGCGTCGAGACCTCGCGCTGCCCGGATGGCACAATCCGGATCGCAGTTTCGGACGACGGCCCCGGCATCGCCGACGCCGAAAAGCCGAAAGTGCTTGAACGCTTCTATCGAGGCGACACCAGCCGCGGTACGCCTGGAGTGGGATTGGGGCTGAGTCTGGTAGCTGCCGTCGCCAAGCTGCAAGGCGGCATCCTCACATTGACCGACAATCACCCCGGCCTGACGGTGGCACTCACCCTCCTGCCCTCGACCGCCTCGATCAGCGGCGCCGCGAGGGCCGCGCAGGCCGATCCTGCACGACATGCATAACTGGCATTTTCCCAATATTTTTCATATTCTTTAATTGGGATAAAGCCCATGTATTGGATGAAAAATGGACAGACCGCATATTTTTGCAAATCGGATAGAAGCGGCGGAAATCCTTGCTTTTCATTTACTTGAATACAAGGGGCGCCAGCCATTGATACTTGCCATCCCCCGCGGCGCAGTCCCCATGGGAAAAGTGGTAGCCGATTTGCTGCTTGGAGAACTTGATATCGTATTGGTGCATAAACTCGGCGCGCCCTTGAATCCGGAGCGCGCAATCGGCGCCATCGACGAATCAGGCTGGACTTATACGCTTCCTTTTTCCGAAGAGTTTGGTGAAACTAAAAACTATCTGGAAGAAGAAAAATCGCGGCAACTCCAGGCGCTGAGACAACGTCGCATGCGATTTACACCGTTCAGGCAGGCGATTTCCCCCTCTGATCGTACTGCCATTATCGTTGACGACGGAGTGGCGACCGGGGCTACCATGATCGCCGCGTTACATGCAATTCGGAAAAAAAACCCCGCCGAGCTGATCTGCGCGGTGCCGGTGGCGGCATCCGAGAGCCTCGAACAAATCAGGCCGTTAGCCGACAAAGTGTGCTGCCTCCATTCCTCCACAAATTTCTTTGCGGTTCAGCAATTCTATCGACACTATCCGCAGGTCGAAGATGACGAAGTGATCAAGATACTCTCCCGGAACCGCAACGGTGGGGACTTGGCAATGTAGAAATACCATGCTATGGCTGAGCTAAGTTTCGGTATCCAGACTGTCGGCAGCGTTTCATTTTATCCATCCGCTTCCGAGGCTGCCGTGAACACATCGTCCGACATATCCGCAAGACAATGGCTGAACAAGGTGCCGCAAATCACCGTGCTGTTCTGGATCATCAAGATGATGTCCACCACGGTCGGCGAGACAGCCGCTGATTTCCTCAATGCCAATCTGCATTTCGGCTTGACCGTTACCACCGCGCTGATGGGCATGCTGTTCGCCATAGCGCTTTTTTTCCAGATGCGCGCCCGGCGCTATGTACCCTCGCTCTACTGGGTTACGATTGTTTTCGTCAGTGTATTCGGCACCCTGATTACCGACAACCTGAGCGACCACCTGGCAGTACCGCTGGCAGCATCGACTGCCCTGTTCAGCGTCGCCCTGACAGCCACGTTTACCATTTGGTATGCACAGGAAAAGACTCTTTCCATTCAAGCAATAGACAGTTTCAAGCGTGAACTGTTTTACTGGGTCGCGATCCTATTCACTTTCGCCCTGGGTACCGCAGCCGGCGACTGGATGGCGGAGGGTTTGAACCTCGGCTACGCCAATTCCGCCCTGTTGTTTGGTGGTCTGATCGCCGCCGTCGCGGTTTGTCGCCATGTTTTCAAGGCCGACGCAGTAGCTTGTTTCTGGATCGCCTATGTGCTGACGCGCCCTTTCGGCGCCTCATGCGGCGACCTTTTGTCGCAGCCCGCAAGCAATGGCGGTCTTGGACTAGGGACCATCGAAACCAGCATCGTTTTTCTGGCGATGATTGTAGGCATGGTAATTTATCTCTCGGTCGCTCCCAAGCGCCTGGAGCAGCAAGCTTGAATCGGCAGCAGATTTAACACTGGCAAAGGAACTCACATGAATTCGACAACCGCACATCGTTTGAGCAAGGTTCCAGAAGTAACTTTGATCTTCTGGGTAATCAAGATAGCCGCTACGACACTGGGCGAAACCGGTGGCGACGCCGTGTCCATGTCGATGAACCTCGGTTACCTCGTGGCGACCGTCATTTTCGCCGCGATCTTTCTGGTCGCCGTGTTTGCCCAGATCAAAGCGAAGAAATTTCATCCGGCTCTGTATTGGGCAACCATCATTGCCACCACGACAGTCGGGACCACCCTGGCCGATTTCGCAGACCGTTCGCTTGGCATCGGCTATGCCGGCGGAAGTACGCTGTTGTTCATCTTGTTGATCGGCTCTTTGGCAATCTGGTATCGTTCGCTCGGTTCGATCTCGGTCGACACCGTCAACTCGCCCAAGGCCGAAATGTTCTATTGGCTGACCATCATGTTTTCCCAAACCTTGGGTACCGCACTGGGCGACTGGACGGCTGATACCGCCGGCCTTGGCTATACCGGCGCCGCGCTGGTTTTCGGCTCCCTGCTGGCAGTACTGGTTGTTGCCTATTACCGGACCGCCATATCGCGCACCGCGTTATTCTGGGCCGCATTCATTCTGACCCGCCCGCTTGGCGCTGTCGTCGGCGATTTCCTGGATAAACCGCTGAACGCCGGCGGCATGGCGCTAAGCCGCTATTCTGCATCTGCCGCGCTGTTCGCATTCATCCTGACCTGCATATTGTTTTTCCGGCAAAAGCCCGCTACACAAGGTCATTGACGGCGGGAGGCGTTAGAATTGCTGTAGAGGTCCGGTTTGATGGAACCAGTTCCCATCAAACCGGACCGTTTGCGCAGCAATCGACCTGACCAGAAAACACATGCCTCCTGCACAAAATTCCGACCGGCTCCGCAGCTTTGTGACCGCGTTCGCTGCACTGCTAGAGCGCAAGCCGTCGGAAGCGCAGATCCTGCGCGACGGCGGCGCCTTGCTACAGCAACTGGTCGCAATTGACGACTGGCTGCCGGCTGCCTACGCCCAGGCGCAGCCAGAGCGCTATCAGCAATATCTGCTGCATGCCGATTCAGCCGAACGCTTTTCCATCGTAAGCTTTGTCTGGGGCCCGGGCCAGGCAACGCCGATTCACGACCATACGGTATGGGGCTTGATCGGCATGCTGCGCGGCGCCGAGTTTGCGCAAGCCTATAAGCACACAGCCGACGGCCGATTGCAGGTGGACGGCGCAGAGCTCAAGTTGACGCCGGGCACGGTCGAGGCAGTATCGCCGAGCGTCGGCGACATCCATAAGGTGCGCAATGCGTTTGCCGACAGTGCCTCGATCAGCATCCATGTGTATGGCGCCAACATAGGCGCGGTACAACGCTCGGTGTATACCGAAGACGGCGCCAGCAAAACCTTTATCTCCGGTTACTCCAACACCCATTTGCCGAATATCTGGGACCGTTCCAAAGAATTGAAGACCTCATGACCATCGCCGTCGACACTACCCGCGGCACCGGCTCAGCTTTTACTACACGTACATTCCAGCAGATTCATGCCGCGCTGCTAGAACGCAAGGAACTGGCATTGCTGGATGTGCGCGAGGAAGCGCCGTTCGCCGAGGCCCACCCGCTATTTGCCGCCAACCTGCCGCTGGGACGTATCGAGCTGGAAGCTTATGCACGCATTCCGCGTCGCGACATCAGCATCGTGGTGTACGACGACGGCGAAGGTTTAGCGCTGACCGCGGCGCAACGCCTGCGCAAGCTCGGGTACGGCACAGTGCATTTACTGGCCGGCGGCCTGCAAGGCTGGCGCGACGCCGGTGGCGAAATTTTCCGCGACGTCAATGCCCCCAGCAAAGCGTTCGGCGAACTGGTGGAATCGAAACGCCACACACCGTCGCTATCGGCGCCCGAGGTCAAGGCTTTGCTCGATGCCGACGCCGATGTGGTGGTGCTCGATGCGCGCCGGTTTGAAGAATACAACACGATGAGCATTCCAGGCGGTATCAGCGTGCCCGGCGCCGAGCTGGTGTTGCGTGTACGCGCGCTGGCGCCGCGCCCGGAAACCCGGGTCATCGTCAATTGCGCCGGACGTACGCGCAGTATCATTGGCAGCCAGTCGCTAATCAATGCGGGCATTCCGAATCCCGTCAGCGCCTTGCGCAACGGCACCATAGGATGGACTCTGGCCGGACAACATCTGGAACAAGGTAAGACCCGACGCTACTCAGATCATCCTCAAGATCCGGCCGGCAATGAACATCGTGCGCAGGCCGTCGCGGCGGGCAGGCAGGTTGCCGATCGCGCCAAGGTTGGACGTGCCGACCTGGCGGCTTTGGCTCGATGGCAGTGCGAACCCGGCCGCACCACGTATCGGCTGGATGTACGCGCCCCGGAAGAATATGCCGCCGGCCACCTGCCCGGTTTCAGTTCGGCCCCGGGCGGCCAGCTGGTGCAGGAAACCGACCACGTGGCGCCGGTGCGCGGCGCCCGTATCGTGCTGGTGGACGATGATGGCGTGCGTGCCAACATGACAGCGTCGTGGTTGGCGCATATGGGCTGGGAGGTCCACGTACTGGATGGTTTGCGCTCTGAAAATTTCAGCGAGACAGGCAATCCCGCGCAAGTTTTGCCGCCTGCGCCGCCGTACGAATCGGTAACAGCGCAACAGCTGTGGCAATGGCTGCAAGGTACGTCAGATGCGTCAGATGCATCAGATAAGCAGGACACCGTGCTGCTCGATTTCACCAGCAGCGCCAACTACGTCAAGCGGCATACCACCGGCGCCCGCTTCGCACTACGCTCGCAATTGGCTGCGATATTGCAACAGACCGCTACAGCCAAACGCTACGTGCTGACTTGCGGCAGCAGCCTGCTGGCCGGCTACGCGGCCGGAGATGTCCGACAACTTACAAGCCAGCCAGTGTTTGTACTCGAAGGCGGGACCGCGGCCTGGATTGCTGCCGGATTACCGTTGGAAGCAGGCGAAACCGCAATGGCCTCGCCCCGCATCGACCGTTATCGACGCCCTTACGAAGGCACCGACAATCCGGTTGCCGCCATGCAGGCGTATCTGGACTGGGAATACGGCTTGGTGGCGCAACTCGCCGCTGACGGCAGCCACGGATTTTTTGTCATCTGAACGGCCGAGCCTTGGCTGCTTAAGCGATCTCCGTCAGGATCGCCTTGACCCGATCCAGTGCCGGCTCGATATCCAGTGTTTCGATCGCGCCATAGCCGAAGAACAGTCCCGGCACCGGAGGCATTTCATGATAAAACACATCGATCCCATATAAACCGACATCGACCCTACGCGCCAGTTGCAACAACTGGTGCATGTCGACTTCCTCGCTCACCAGCGCCGTCAGATGGAAGCCCGCGGTTGCCGCTATCGGCTGCAGCCACGGCGCCAGATCGGTATTCAGGCGCGACAACAATTTTTCGCGGCGGCTGGCGTACATCGCGTGGCAACGCCGGATATGCTTTTGCAAGTAACCGTCGTCGATGAACTTGGCCAGCGCCCATTGCATCATGGTTGGCGCGTGCCAGTCGCACAAGTGCTTGGCGACGGTCACGGCCTCCCGTATCGCGGGCGGCGCAATCAGGTAACCGATACGCAGTTCCGGCTGCATCACTTTCGAAAAGGTGCCGACAAAGGCCACCAGGCCTTCGCTATCCATGCTTTGCAAAGAATCGGTGGGCCGCCCTTCATAGCGGAATTCGCTATCGTAGTCGTCTTCGATGATAATCGCGCCAAGTTCACCGGCGCGTTTCAACAGCGCTTTGCGGCGTGCCAGGCTCATCGGCATGCCGAGCGGGAACTGATGGGCCGGCGTGACATAGATCAGGCGGGTATCGTCGGGTATGTGCTCAACCATCATCCCTTCGGCGTCGACCGGAATGCAGGCGATATGCGCCCCCTGGCTGGCAAACGTCAGCCGAGCCGGCGGATAACCGGGATCTTCGACCGCGACCGTGCAACCGGGTTCGATAAGCACCCGCGCCACCAAATCAATCGCCTGCTGGGCGCCATTGGTGACCAGTACATCCATCGGCACGCACTGCACCCCTCTGGCAAAGGCACTATGGCGGGCGATTGATTCGCGCAATACCGGCAATCCTTGCGGTTCCGAATAATAGCCGCGCGCGGCCTGGCTCTTGCGCAGACCATGCAGTATGCACTGGCGCCATTCGGCCACGGGAAAATGGTTTTTTGCGGCGCCGCCGCCAAAAAAATCGTAGGCGGAGCGTCGTTCCGGCAGCTGCAACGGCATTGAACGGCCTAGCCAGTTCTTGAGCGTGGCGCCAGCCGCCAGATCCTTGGCTGCGAAGCGGCGCGGGCTTGGCTGCGGCTGCGTCGCTGCGGTAACGAAGGTCCCGGTGCCTACCTGGCCGGCCAGCAATTTATCCATGGTCAGGCGCGCGTAGGCCTCCGACACTGTCTTGCGCGACACCTGCAACTGCTGCGCCAGCAAGCGCGATGGCGGCACCTGCTCGCCGACCGCCAGCCGTCCCGATTGAATGGCTTCCTTGATTTGTCGATAGACCTGTCCAGCCAGGTCCTTATCGCCTTCGATGACGACATGCAATTCCATAACTGCTCCAAAAACGATACGCGATGCAGGTAGATGCTCCTGCTTTCCAAGATGAAACCATGCGGTTTTAGCATTCACGCCGGCCCAGTGCCAATTGCAACCTGAATGGTCTCCTGTTTTTTTGCCGAATTGGCTATCCAATGCCGTGTCGCCAGCTCTTATGATGCAGGTTCTTAGCTCACACATGATTCACATTTCACATATAACCCTCACAAGGAGAGTAACTTGGAAAACCGTATCGATTTCTACACCGCTTCCCCCGACGCCATGAAAGCCATGATTGCGCTCGAGGGCGCGGTCGGCAAACTGGGCCTGGAGCCATCGCTGCTGGAGCTGATCAAACTGCGCGCCTCGCAAATCAACGGCTGCGCATTTTGCATCGACATGCATACCGCGGATGCACGCAAGGCCGGTGAAAGCGAACGCCGCCTGTACGCGGTCACGGCTTGGCGCGAGGCCCCGTTCTTTAGTGCCCGCGAGCGTGCCGCACTAGCATGGACCGAAGCACTCACGCTGATTGCCCAAAGCCATGCGCCGGATGCCGACTACGCCATGCTCAGCGCACAATTCAACCCTGCCGAAATGGTCAATCTGAGCCTTGCTATCAACGCCATCAATAGCTGGAATCGTCTGGCTGTCGGGTTCCGCAAGATGCCAACCGAATAAGAAACAATGTCTGATGCTCAGGATGGCGCCGCCCAATACGCCGGCGCCGTCTTTTTTTGCCGTACAAAAATTAATCTGTACATTTCGCACGGTAGTGCTAAACTGCCGCACATGGATACCCATACCGAAAAAAGCGAACTCACCCTGGCAGCCATTGTCGATACGGCATTGAATATGGTTGCCACGCAGGGACTGGAAAGCCTCTCTCTGGGGGAAGTCGCAAAACGGTTAGGCATCAGCAAAAGCGGCGTATTCTCGCGCGTCGGTTCCCGTGAAGCCTTGCACGAAGCGGTGCTGAATGAATTCGACCGGCGTTTTGCCGCCGACGTCTTTGAACCCGCGATGTCGCAGCCACGTGGCCTGCCGCGTCTCAACGCGCTGGTGATGAACTGGATTTCACGCGCCTGCAATGTCACCGGCTGTATCTATGTCGCGGGCGCTTTTGAATACGACGATGTTGACAGCCCGATGCGCGGGCGGCTGCAACATAACGTATTGCGATGGCGTGCAGTATTGCGGCGCTCCGTCATCCAGGCGCTGGATGAAGGTCATTTGCGGCCAGATACCGACCCTGAGCAACTGGTCTTCGAAATCTACAGCCTGATGGTCGGCTTGATGCACGATGCTCGTTTCCTGCGAGATCCCAAAGCGCATGACAGGGTCCGCAACGCCTATGAGCGCCTGACCTCGACCTATCGCAGCTTCAACTATCACGTATAAATAGAGCGATGTTTGCATCGGATATGTGATTTTTAATACGTAAATTTCGCACGAGTGTGCGATAAAGGACGGCCATGTTGATTATTACCGGTTGCATCGCTTTGATTACCCTTGCCGTAGCCATCCTGACTGTATGGCGCTTGATTCGCCTGACCGGGCAATCCGTCCCTGACTGCAACGACGACTTCATCTTCTTTTGACCGCACCTCAACCAGCAGCTTCATACCTTACAGGGAAGTTTTCATGGATATGCATCCCGCCCCAAGCCAGCCGCTCGCCACCAAGGCTCGCGTAGCAAGTAAAACTCCGGCCAGCAGTCTATTCAAATTGCTAAGGACGGGCGTACGCCTGTCGCAATTCGTTGCTCCTGGACTGACTCCGCGTATCGCCGCCCGCCTGTTCTGCACGCCGATCCCGGGCAAGCTGGCTTCACGCCGTTTGATAGCACCGCCCAATGTACGTGTTGAATCGTTGCCCTTTGAGCGCGCTTCGATCACCCTCTATCACTGGCCGGCGCCGGAGAATGCCCCGCAACTGCTGATGACTCATGGCTGGGCGGGCTGGGGTTTGCAAATGACGGCCCTGGCCGACGCCTTGAGCGCCGCCGGTTGGGCCGTGGTGGTTATCGATCAGCCGGGGCACGGGCGCAGTTCGGCCTGGAGCAGCACGTTGCCGCAGTTTGTCCGGGCGCTGGCGTATGCGGCCGCGCGCCTCGGCAGGGTTCAGGCGCTGGTCGGCCATTCCATGGGCGGTGCTGCAGCATATATTGCAGCGGCGAACGGGTTGGGATTGGGGTTGGCGCTAGATAAACTGGTGCTGATTTCGTCACCGGTTTCCATGTTGCAGGCAACGCGCGACTACGCCCTCGCCTTCGGCATCCGTGAAAGCGTCCGCGCAGACATGGTGTCTTATCTCGAAGCACGTGAGGGAATGCTCTTCGAACGCATGGGCGCCAGCCACGTCGCGCCGCGGATAGGCACGCCGACATTGGTAATACACGATTGCGACGACAACATCGTGCCATTTCGCTCAGCTCAGGTGCTGATGGAAAAATTGCCTGATGCGCAGCTGCTCAGCACACGCAACCTGGGACATAGCCGGTTGCTGAAAGACTCAGGCGTGATAGAAGCCACGAGGCAATTTCTCAAGCTGGAAGCACCACCTGCACCTCCAGCCGTTTAGTCGCCGCTCAGTCGCCATTCGCTGTTTCATGATTGTTTGCGCCAGACGCTGGCCAGCCATGGTTGCTGCTCACGCGGCAGTCCATCTGGCCGATAGTAGTGCTCCAGCTCGGAGAAGCCGGCATCGGACATGAAATGGCGCCATGCCGCTAGATCGTGGTAGCTGCCGTAACGGCCGCTATTCCAGCCTTCCTGGTTGCTGCCGCGCGGGTTGGAACTGAACAATACGCCATCCGGTTTCAGCGTTGCATGGAATTGCCGCAAGACGCGCGGCAGTTCCTGGCAGGGGATATGGAACAGCGCAGCGTTGGCGAAAATGCCGTCGAAACGAGCATCCGGAAAATCGAGTTTGAGAAAATCCTGGTGCCAGACTTCGCAGCCGCTATCCGCCCGCGCCATCTCGACGAAACGCTCCGCACCTTCAACGCCGACAGCAATGTGACCGAGCTTGCTGAATGTGCGCAGGTCGCGCCCCGGACCGCAGCCGACGTCCAGGATCGAAAAAGGCGGCGTGCCTTTGATATGACGCAGCAGCGCGGCAATATTCTGGCTGACGTCGTGGTCGCGGGTGCCTTCGCGGAAATCTTCAGCACGTTGGTTGTAATGCTCCAGGGTAAGAGCGGCAATTTTTTCAAGATCTTCAGGCAGTAGTATCATGTCTCGTACTGTAGCGCATGGACCAAAATTATCCAATACGGAACGCACAGTGAAATGAACCTCTCGCGTCTACCCGCAACTACTGTTGCATCAAATTCAAGCAAAGGAGTCAAGCGCAATGTCTACCAGTCCAGCAAAATTTGTGTGGTATGACCTCATGACCAGCGACACCAAGACCGCCGAGTCTTTCTATAAGAGCGTAGTCGGCTGGAACATGCAGGATGCCGGCATGGGCGGTCCCCCTTACACCATACTGTCCGCCGGAACCATCATGGTCGGCGGCCTGATGCAGCTCCCGGAAGAAGCTCGCGCCAAAGGCGCGCAACCTGGCTGGAACGGCTATATCGCCGTCAGCGATGTCGATGACTACGCAGGACGCGTCGTGGCTGCAGGCGGCACTATCCGCCGCCCGCCGGAAGACATTCCGGGAGTCGGCCGCTTTGCCGTGGCGGCAGATCCACACGGCGCAGGATTTTTCCTGTTCAAAGGGAATGGTGAAGCCCAGCCGGCGCCACCGGTTGCAGGCACGCCGGGCCATGTCGGCTGGCATGAATTGCATGCCGGCGATATGGAAAGCGCATTTGCTTTCTATTCTGCCCTGTTCGGCTGGACCAAGGCCGAAGCGATCGACATGGGGCCGATGGGCGTCTACCAGACATTCGCCACCGGCGGCGCGCCGATCGGCGGCATGATGACAAAAATGCCGGAAATGCCCGTCACTTGCTGGCTGTATTACATCAATGTCGAGGCGATCGATGCCGCTGTTACGCGCATCAACGAGGCTGGCGGCAAGGTCCTCATGGGCCCGCATCAGGTTCCCGGCGGCAGCTGGATTGTCCAGGGCCTGGATCCGCAAGGCGCCATGTTTGCCTTGGTCTCGACGCAGCGCTAGACCGGTAGCCAGATAGCACTGCGGCGTCACCCTGAAAAACACATATGGTTATGAGAATCCATTATTTGCAGTGACGATACGAGAACAGGTGTAATGTCGTTTTAGTGCGGCATTCCCTGTTCAATGATGTCATTACAGGCGCGCCGTTCCGTTATCCAAGCCACTCCGAGCTTTCTCATGCCCAACGCCAGTGCCCTCACGCCATCTTCCGCCACCCAGTCATTCGAGATCCGCCCTATCGAAGGACCGTTAGGCGCGGAAATCCTGGGCCTCGATTTGCGATTGCCGGTATCCGTACAGGATCTGGCCCGCATACGCGCGGCCCTGGTCAGACACAACGTGCTGGTATTTCGCGAACAGCGCATCACGCCGGAACAGCATGTGGCATTCAGCCGCCGCTTCGGGCCGCTGCAAGTCCATGTATTGAACCGCTTTCACCTGCAAGGCCATCCGGAAATCCTGATCGTTTCCAATGTCATCGAAGATGGCAAGCCGATCGGCCTGGTGGATGCCGGCGCCGACTGGCATTCCGATCTGTCGTATATGCCAAAACCTAGCCTGGGTTCCTTGCTGCACGCGCAGGAATTGCCGGCCGAACAAGGAGATACCTTGTTCGGCAATATGTTCAACGCCTATGAAACCTTGCCCGCCGATGTCAAGCAAGCGCTGGAGGGACGGCGTGCGGTGCATTCCTATGTCTATCGCTATCGTCGCCTGCAAAAACTGTCGCCCTGGCGTGCCGACCTGACGCAAAATCAGATCGACGAAGTGCCTGAAGTCGAGCACCCGGTCATACGAGTACATCCGGAAAGCGGCCGCAAGGCATTATTTGTCAGCGAAGGATTTACTTCACACATCGTTGGCTTGCCCAAGGATGAAAGCGACGCCCTGCTACGGTATTTACACGAACACACGATACGCGCCGAGAACGTCTACCGCCATCAATGGCGCGCGTATGACATGGTGTTTTGGGACAATCGCAGCACGGTACATTATGCGGCGATCACGCCTCAGCATTTACGCCGCACCCTGTATCGCACCACCGTCGAAGGCGACGTGCCGGTCTGACCGTCGACCGGCACCGACGCTTATCCTTCAGTCCGTAAGTCCCTCAGCCGCGGAAATAACGCGCCGGGGTAAATGGCGTCTTGACCACCTCGACAGGCACGCCCTTGCCGCGCACCATGGCTTGCAGCAATGTGCCGATTTGCACATGTGCGCTATCGACATAACCCATTGCTACCGGGCTGCCCAGCGTCGGCCCGAAACCGCCGCTGGTGATCTTGCCCACTTGCTTGCCGTCGGCGTCGACCAGTTCGGCGCCTTCACGCGCCGGCATGCGATCCTTGAGCAGCAGGCCGACCCGTTTGCGGTCGACGCCTTGTTCAAGTTGACGCGCAATCACCTCGGCGCCAGGATAACCGCCGGCGCGAGCGCCGCCGGTACGCCGCACCTTGGACAAGGCCCACCCCAGGCTGGCTTCGACCGGCGTGGTGCTGCCATCCATGTCGTGGCCGTACAGGCACAATCCGGCCTCCAGCCGCAGCGAATCGCGTGCGCCGAGACCGATAGGCGCCACCTCCGGCTGCGCCAGCAACAGCCGCGCCAAGGCTTCAGCTCCGACATTCGGCACCGAAATTTCAAAGCCGTCTTCGCCGGTATAACCGGAACGGCTGACAAAGCACTCGCTTCCAGCCAAAGTAAATTTGGCTGTCTGCATGAAAACCATCTTCGCGCTATCCGGAGCAATACGCGCCATCACGGCCGCTGCCGCCGGCCCTTGCAAAGCGAGCAAAGAGCGATCGCTCAATTCTTCGATTTGACAGAGGCTGGACAGATGCTCCCGCAGGTGTGCGGTGTCTTGCTGCTTACAGGCCGCATTCACCACCAGGAACAGGTGATCGCCGGCATTGGCAACCATCAGGTCGTCGAGGATACCGCCTTGCTGGTTGGTAAACAACGCATAACGCTGCTGGTTCACGGGCAGATCGACAATGTCGACCGGCACCAGCGATTCCAGTGCAGCGGCAGCGCCGGCGCCGCTCAGGCGCAATTGCCCCATGTGCGATACATCGAACAGGCCGGCCTGGCTGCGGGTGTGATTGTGTTCCTTGAGAATGCCGCTCGGATATTGCAACGGCATTTCGTAGCCTGCGAACGGTACCATCTTGGCGCCTAGTTCCAGATGCAATTGGTACAGCGGTGTACGCGCCGTCGGGGCGTCATTGCCGATATCACTCATGAAAAATGTCCTTTATCAATTGGCAGGTTGGGCACCTGTGCCCACGCGTGACGCCAAATTCATCGTCACGCGTGTTTCGGTAACACGTGGGCAAAAAATCTTGCCCACCCTACTTGTGCATTTTCGACCTATTCGTAATCCGACATCGGCGGACAGGAACAAACCAGATTGCGGTCGCCGTAGACGTTATCGATCCGCCCTACCGGCGGCCAATACTTGTTCTGACGCAGCGACTTCAATGGAAACACAGCTTGCTCGCGCGAATACGCACGCGTCCATTCATCGGTCAGATCCTGGGCGGTATGGGGTGCATGCCGCAGCGCCGTCTGCTCTGCCTTGATATCGCCATTTTCTACGGACCTGATCTCTGCGCGAATCGCGATCATGGCGTCGCAGAAACGATCCAGCTCTTCCTTGGATTCGCTTTCGGTCGGTTCGATCATCAAAGTGCCAGCTACCGGGAACGACATGGTAGGTGCATGGAAGCCGTAATCGATCAGGCGCTTGGCAACGTCGTCCACTGTAATCCCGGTCTTGTCCTTGATCGGCCGCAGGTCGATGATTCCCTCGTGCGCCACCAGGCCGTCGCTGCCGCTATACAGGATCGGATAATGCGGCGCCAGCCGATGCATGATGTAGTTGGCGTTCAGGATCGCCAGCTCACTCGCTTGCCGCAAGCCCTGCGCACCCATCAGCGTGATATATGCCCAGGTAATCGGCAGGATGCTGGCACTGCCCCAAGGCGCTGCGGAGACCGGCGCAATGCCTTTTTCCAGCATGCGGTGACCTGGCAGGAAAGGCGCCAGATGCGCCTTGACGCCGATCGGACCGACACCAGGTCCGCCGCCGCCATGCGGGATGCAGAAAGTCTTGTGCAAATTCAGATGCGACACGTCGCCGCCGAATTTGCCTGGCGCACACAAACCGACCATCGCATTCATGTTGGCGCCGTCGATATACACCTGGCCGCCATGGGCATGGACGATTTCGCAGATTTCGCCGATGGCTTCTTCGAACACACCGTGAGTCGATGGATAAGTGATCATCAAAGCCGCCAGATCGTTGGCGTGCTCATCCGCCTTGGTGCGCAGATCGGCGACATTGACATTGCCTTGCTCGTCGCATTGCACCACCACCACTTGCATGCCGGCCATGTGCGCGGTAGCCGGATTGGTGCCATGGGCGGAACTCGGGATCAGGCAGATATTGCGTTCGCCCTCGCCCCGGCTCTGGTGATAGGCGCGGATCGCCAGCAAGCCGGCATATTCGCCTTGCGAACCGGCGTTGGGTTGCAGCGATACTGCATCGTAACCGGTGCAGACACACAGCATTTCTTCCAGGTCTGCCACCAGTTGCTGATAACCCAGGGCCTGGTGGAGCGGTGCGAACGGATGCAGCGCGCCGAACTCCGGCCAGGTGACCGGGATCATCTCGGTAGTGGCGTTGAGTTTCATGGTGCAGGAGCCGAGCGGTATCATGCTGCGGTCGAGCGCCAGATCCTTGTCTGCCAGTGCGCGCAGATAGCGCAGCATCTGGGTTTCCGAATGATGGCTGTTGAATACCGGGTGTGTCAGGAAAGTGCTGCTGCGCATCAGCGGCGCCGGGATACTTTCTTCGGCGCCGGCTTCCAGTGCATCGAACGACGGCAGCGGCTTGCCGAGCGCAAAAATATTCCACAACGCTTCCACATCCGCCCGCGTGCTGGTTTCATCCAGCGCAATGCCGACGCTGCCATCGTCGATCAGACGCAGGTTGACCGACTGGCTGCGCGCAGCCGCGTGGATATCCTGGGTATGGCCGCCGGTATGCACGGTGATGGTGTCGAAGAAGCTGGCGGTTGGCACCGGATGGCGCAGCAGACGCAAGCCCTCGGCCAGGATTGCAGTCAACCGGTGTACCCGCTGTGCGATCGTCTTCAAGCCTTGCGGGCCGTGGTAAACCGCGTACATGCTGGCGATATTGGCCAGCAATACTTGTGCGGTACAGACGTTGCTGGTGGCTTTTTCACGGCGGATATGCTGTTCGCGTGTTTGCATCGCCAGGCGGTAGGCCGGTTGGCCGCGGCTGTCGATGGAAACACCGACCAATCGCCCCGGCATCACGCGCTTGTGCGCATCCAGCGTGGCGAAATACGCCGCATGCGGACCGCCATAACCGAGTGGTACGCCGAAGCGCTGGGCGCTGCCCACCACCACATCGGCGCCGAACTCGCCAGGCGGCGTCAGCAGGGTCAATGCCAGCAGATCGGCGGCAACCACCACCAACGCTTGCGTGCCATGCGCCAGACGCGCAGTGGCGGCATAGTCGTTGATCTCGCCGTTCAGGGTCGGGTATTGCAGCAGCACGCCGAAGCAGTCTAGCCGCTCCAGGTCTTTAAGATGGTCGCCGACCACCACCTCGACGCCGATCGGCGCGGCGCGGGTGCGCAGCACGTCGATGGTTTGCGGATAACAGTCTTGCGAAACGAAAAAGATGTTGCTCTTGCTTTTCGACAGCCGCTGGCAAAAAGTCATCGCCTCGGCTGCGGCGGTGGCTTCGTCCAGCAAGGACGCGTTAGCGATCTCCATGCCGGTCAGGTCGGTCACCATGGTCTGGAAATTCAGCAGCGCCTCCAGCCGTCCTTGCGAAATTTCAGGCTGGTATGGCGTGTAGGCGGTATACCAGGCCGGGTTTTCCAGCAAATTACGCAGGATCACGGTCGGCGTATGGCAGTTGTAATATCCCATGCCGATATGTGATTTGAACAACTGATTCTTGCCGGCAATCTGGCGCAATGCCGCCAGCGTTTCCGCTTCGCTGCGCGGGGAGCCGAGTTTCAGCGGCTGCCGCTCCAAAATAGCGGCTGGAACTACTTTCTGTATCAATGCATCGATCGAATCGAAACCGAGCATCGACAACATGGCCTTTTGCTGGGTGTGATCCGGACCGATATGGCGTTCAATGAAATCGGCATGTTGTACCAGATCTTCAAGAGCAGGCCGCGATTGTGTCATGGGTGCATCCTTCATATTGTGAACAGTAAATGGCGGCGTCAGCTTGTGGCTTAGGCCTGGCCTTTGATCATCGCAGCGTAAGCCGCTTCATCCATCAAACTGTTCAACTCAGCAATATCGTTGACTTTCATTTTGAAAAACCAGCCTGCGCCTAATGGATCTTCATTGACCTTGCCTGGTTCGTCGGCCAACGTGGCGTTAACTTCGACCACCTTACCGGCAACCGGCATCATGATTTCACTTGCGGCCTTGACCGATTCAATCACCGCGGCTTCGTCGCCCTTGGCAATTTCGCTGTCGACTTCCGGCAGTTGCACAAAAACCAGGTCGCCCAGATGTCCTTGTGCGAAATCGGTAATGCCGACCGTTACCAGACCGTCGTCCTCAACGCGTAACCATTCATGCTCTGCGGTATATTTCACCTGACCCATGCCCATCTCCTTTATAAAAAACCATGATATTCAAATTACCAATTCGAATTTTACGACCGAAACGTCTTGCATGATACTGCGTTACGCTACGATCGGACATGGCGAGCATCTCCGAAAATCGTGGTCAATGCGCTAAGCTATTGATTCTTTACGGATTATCTCAACTACGGGCCTCGAGGGGCCAATCCGTGTTTTTGATTGAGTTGCCGCCGCTTACGGCGGCATACCCATAATTGAAGCAACTTGGTTGCTAACTCAGCTGCTAACTTATGCGGCTAACTTCCTGTCGGCCTTCGTCCCCACCATCACTGCCACTGTGCTGGCGACCAGCAAAACGGCCAGGATGTATAAGGTGTAATCCATATTGCCGGTGTGCGTCCGGATCAGGCCGATCACCCACCCTACGACGCCGGCGTTGGGAATTTAGCGGTAGAAAGCGCTGGGGGTGCTGCCGAAGTGTTTTCTGAACATGGCGCTGAATGCGCTCTGGCTGCTGTAGCCTTGGTCTTGTGCTGCAGCAGCGACCTTGCCGCCGCGCGCCAGTTGCTCCAGAGCCAGCAACAGCCGGGCTTGCTGTCGCCATTGCCCGAAACGCATGCCGGTCTGACGCAGGAACAGGCGATGCAGGGTACTGGTGGAGATACCGAGCTGGCCGGCCCAGGTTTCGATTGTTACCTGCTTGCCGGGAGTCGCCATCAGCAGTTCGCAAAGACTGCGTAGCCGCGCAGCCAGCGGCAAGGGCAAATAAAGTGGCAGTACCGTCACCGAACCCAATTCATGCAGCAACAGTTGCAGCATATGCCAGTTGCGCCTGGCGCCTTCGCCCACTGCCGGGTTGCCATGAGCGGCAGCAATCAGTTCACGCAGCAAAGGCGAGATATTCAACACACAACTGCGTGCCGGCAGCTGCCGCGCCATGGCGGCATCGACATCAAGCAACAGCGTGCGCAACTCGACCTCCCCATGCATGCAAATCCGGTGATCGACATGTGCCTGCAGCCAGACAGCGCGGCCGGGCGGTACTATCCAGCGCCCGGCCGCTGCATCCACCGTCATGACACCCTTGGCCGCATACAGCAACTGTGCGCAAGCATGCCGATGCATCGGCATGATGTGGCCATCAGGGTAATCCATGGCAGATGTCACGACTGAACCGTCGACAGGATGAGGCGTTTTGTCATTTAATCCCGCGGTCATGTCGTCAGTCCAGTCGCGATTCAAATCACCTTCTCTTCGCGCAGCGTGGCAATGTAGTCCTTGCCGTAGCCAAGTTGCGCCAGCACTTCTTCGGTATGCTCCCCCAGCAAAGGCGAGCGGGTGACCACTGTCGGGCTGTCGGACATCTTGATCGGATTGCCTACCGTCAGGTACTTGCCGCGTGTCGGGTGGTCGATTTCGACGATGGTGCCTGTCTGGCGCAGCGAAGCATCCTCTGCAATTTCCTTCATGGACAGAATCGGACCGCACGGAATGTCGTACTGGTTCAAGATATCCATCGCTTCGAACTTGGTCTTGGTCATGGTCCATTGTTCGATGCGGGCAAAGATCGGCTTCAGATGCAGCAGGCGCGCCG
This sequence comes from Collimonas sp. OK607, assembly GCF_900111995.1. GTDB lineage: Bacteria > Pseudomonadota > Gammaproteobacteria > Burkholderiales > Burkholderiaceae_D > Collimonas. The sequence continues at coordinate 313,010 of NZ_FOKF01000001.1, read as the reverse complement.
CCGGCGTGGCGTAGGCCTCGTCGGCGATCCAGCCTTCCTCGCCGATCACCTTGCAAACTGCTGGCCAGACCGCGCCTTGGGTGATGAAATAAATATAGGCATTGGGATCGGTTTCCCAACCTTTGCACTTCAGGATTGAGCCCGGCTGACCGCCGCCGGATGCATTGCCGGCTCGCGGTACTGCCTCGCCGAATTTGCTGTCCGGGTATTGCGGATATTCGTGCATGGTGCCGGTACGTTCCAGCCGCTGCTGGTCGCGCAGCTTGACGCGGCACAAGTTCAATACAGCGTCTTGCATCGGCGCCAGCACTTTTTGTCCACGCCCTGAAGTGTGGCGCTGATACAGTGCGCTGACGATCCCCAGCGCGAGGTGCAAGCCGGTGCCGCTGTCGCCGATCTGGGCGCCGGTCACCATCGGCGGGCCGTCGTCGAAACCGGTGGTGGACGCAGCACCGCCCGCGCATTGGGCGACGTTTTCATACACCTTGCAATCCTCGTATTTGCCAGGCCCGAAACCTTTGACCGAGGCCACGATCATGCGTGGGTTCAATTCCTGAATGCGCTCCCAGGAAAAGCCCATGCGATCGAGGGCGCCTGGCGCGAAGTTCTCCACCAGTACATCGCAATCCTTGATCAGAGTTTCCAGTACTTCCTTGCCTTTGGGATTCTTGGTATCCAACGTGATCGAACGCTTGTTATGGTTCAACATCGTGAAATACAAGCTATCGACCCCGGGAATATCGCGCAATTGTCCACGTGTAGCGTCACCCTCGCCTGCGCGCTCGACCTTGATAACATCGGCGCCGAACCAGGCCAGCAGCTGAGTGCAGGTCGGCCCTGACTGGACATGGGTGAAGTCAAGAATGCGCACGCCATCCAGTGCTTTGCTCATTACAATCTCCTGTTTGTATTTATATATTTATAGTGCGGGAACCATGCTACGTCTCCCGGCAACGGCTCTTCCGATATATTAACTGGACTCAGCTGTTTGCGTGGCCAGTTTGGCTTCCAGTTCTGTCAGGCGTTTGCGCAAGGCGCGATCTTCGGCGAAGCGGCTGCTTTCATCGCGAATTACCGCCACGATAGCCGCCACCTTGTTGTCCGGCGTATGCAGCAACGCTACCGTAAACGCGATCGACAAGGTATGCCCATCCTTATGTACCGCAGGCACCCGCAGTACATCATTGCCGTAGCGGGTGACGCCGGTATCCATGGTCTTCTGGTAACCGTCCCAATGACGCTGGCGTTGCCGCTCGGGGATGATCAGATCCAGCGACTTGCCCAACGCATCTTCCCGGGTAAAACCAAACATGCGCTCGGCTGCCGGGTTCCATAAGGTGATGGCGCCCTTGGCGTCGGAAATCACGATGGCATCGCCAATTGCTTCTACCAACTGCTTGAGATCGAGTGTGGATGACATATTCCTGCTCCTGTGTCGAGTAAGCCGCCTGCATGTGAAAACGGCGTCCGAGGCGGACGCCGTCAATCGTCAACACGACGATTATCCACCTATCATACTGCTATTCCCGGATCATCAGACCGCTTGCGAACTATGCAATTCTGCAATCTGTCCTGCGCTGTAGCCAAGGCTCGCCAACACTTCATCGGTATGCTCGCCCAGCAATGGCGATCCGGTGATTTCCGGCGTCAGGTCGGAGAACTTGATCGGGCTGCCGACGGTCAGGTATTTACCGCGTTCCTTATGATCGACTTCGGTAATGGTGCCGCTGGCGCGCAGAGAAGGATCGTTAGCCAGTTCTTTCATGGTCAGCACCGGTGCGCAAGGGATGTCGAATTTGCGCAATATATCGACCGCTTCAAACTTGGTCTTGTCCTTCAGCCACACTTCTATGGTGTCGAAAATCTCGGTGATATGCGGCTGGCGCGCCTTCGGCGTGTTGTAGGCCGGATCTTCGATCCATTCATCCTTGCCGATCGCTTTACAGATAGGCGCCCAGGCATGGCCCTGGATGGTGAAATAGATATAGGCGTTCGGATCGTTTTCCCAACCTTTGCATTTGAGCACCCAGCCCGGCTGGCCGCCACCGCCGGCATTGCCGCCGCGCGGTACGACATCGCTGAACGTGCCGTGCGGGTATTGCGGGTATTCTTCCAGGAAACCGAGCCGGTCCAGACGTTGCTGGTCGCGCAATTTGACGCGGCACAGATTCAAGACGCTATCTTGCATCGACACTGCAACCCGTTGACCCTTGCCGCTCTTGTCACGACCGATCAACGCCGTGAGAATGCCGATCGCCAGGTGCATGCCGGTGTTGCTATCGCCCAGTGCAGCGGCGCTGACGGTTGGCGGGCCGTCCCAAAAACCGGTGGTCGAGGCAGCGCCACCGGCGCATTGAGCGACGTTTTCGTAGACTTTCAAATCATCGTAGTGATGGCCATCGCTGAAGCCCTTTACCGAAGCCACGATCATCTTTGGATTGAGTTCGTTGATGCGTTCCCAGGAGAAGCCCATACGGTCCAGTGCGCCTGGCCCGAAGTTTTCAACCAGGACATCGGATTCCTTGATCAGCTTTTCCAATACCAGCTTGCCTTCCGGCTTTTTGGTATCCAGCGTGAGCGATCGCTTGTTGCTGTTCAACATGGTGAAATACAGTGCATCGACATCAGGGATGTCGCGCAGTTGCGAGCGTGTCACGTCACCTGAACCGGGACGCTCAACCTTGATTACATCGGCGCCGAACCATGCCAGCAATTGCGTACATGCAGGACCGGCTTGCACGTGTGTGAAGTCGATGATGCGGATGCCGTCCAGTGGCTTTGCCTTGTTTGTTTCCTTGGTCATTTCAAATCTCCTGTTTCATTTGATCGAATCTGTTTGTCTTTGCAGCCAGAACTTATTTGTACATGGTCTGAGCCATGGTTCCCGGGGCGTACACCGCAGGATCGACCCAGATATTGACCACTGCACAACGACCTGTCGTTTTCACCGCTTCACGGGCCCGCTGCAAAGCGCCGGCGATCTGCGCCGGATCGCGCACTTCCTCGCCATGGCCGCCCAGCATCTCGGCAAACTTGCCATACGGGATATCACTCAGCAGATTGCCGACGTTGCCGCGTTCTTCACCGTATTTCGCCAGTTGGCCGTAACGGATCTGGTTCATCGCCGAGTTGTTGCCGATCACCGCGATATACGGCACACCGAAACGATTCGCCGTTTCCATGTCGAACGAGGTCATGCTGAACGCACCGTCGCCGTAGTAGCACAGCACTTCTTTCTCCGGATTGGCCAGGCCTGCAGCAATCGCAAAGCCGGTGCCGACACCCAGGCTGCCCAACGCGCCCGGATCCATCCATTGGCCAGGATTGCGCGGACGTACCGCCTGCGCCGAGATCGTCACCACGTCGCCACCGTCGCCGATGTAGATCGTGTCGTCATTCAGGAACTCGTTGATTTCGTAGGCAACGCGGTAAGGATGGATCGGCGAGCTGTTCGATTTGAACAACGGCATCAGCTTCTCGGTCGCAATCGCTTCCTGCAGTTGCAGCTGCTTCATCCAGGCGCGCCGTTTTTCCTGCGCGCTCTTGTTGATACGGCCACTGGCTGCTTGCAATACCGCCCCCAGGATGGTGCCGGGATCGCCTACCAGGCCCAATGTGATGTCGCGGTTCTTGCCGACCGTACGGTAATCCTGGTCGATCTGGATGACCTTGGCATTCAGACCCAAACGCTTGCCATAGCCCATGCGGAAATCGAACGGGGTACCGACAATCAGGATCACATCGGCTTTATCGAAACCTTCGCGCCGGGTGCGGTCGAAATGGTGCGGATCGCCTGGCGGCAACAAGCCGCGTGAAGCACCGTTGAAATACGCTGGAATATCCAGGCCGCGTACCAGGTCGATTGCTTCCTTGTGACCACGGGACGACCAGACCTGGCCGCCGTACAACACCACCGGACGCTCTGCCTGCACCAGGATGTCGGCCAGCTTCTCGATATCGGCCACATCGCCCAGCGATTTCACCGAAGCGCGGTATTGGCCGGCAGCCGGAATCACGGCTTTGCTGATGTCGATTTCACGGTCCAGCACATCGCGCGGAATTTCCAGGTAGGCCGGGCCGGGCGCGCCGGCAAAGCAGGCCCGGATCGCCATCGACACCATGTCGGCCACACGTTCGGTGGAACGCACACCTTCGGAGAATTTGGTAATCGGCCGCATCATCTCGGTATGCGGCAAGTCTTGCAGCGAACCCATCATGTGCTGGGTGATGCCGCCCTGGCCGCCGATATGCAGCACCGGGCTTTCGGAACGGAACGCCGTGGCGATGCCGGTCACGGCATTGGTGCAACCCGGGCCGGCCGTAGTCACTACCACGCCCAATTTACCGGTTTGACGGGCATAACCGTCGGCAGCGTGGGCCGCGACTTGTTCATGCCGCACGTCGATGATGCGAATGCCTTCGTCGATGCAACCATCGTAGATATCGATGATATGGCCACCGCACAGGGTAAAGATGGTGTCGACGCCTTCATTCTTCAGCGCACGCGCCACCAGATGCCCGCCTGACACGACGCCGGCTTCACGGCTCTTGCGTTTGAGCGTATCGTCGGCTGTGGTGCTCGACACTGCGCCTGGCGCCACTTTCGATTCGGATATTACTGCTGCCATTGCTCCTCCTGTTATCGGTTATCTTTTTGAGTGCCGCTTTTTGCGTTTCTTCAGCTTGATGCCATCTTAGCTAGCACCGCCAGCTCTCGGCATTGACCTTGGTCAAGTTTTCTTGCTTTTTGTTTGTTTCTTTCTTCCTTCCTTTTTTTCGGTTACATGATCCTGCTCGAAGTTGCTTGTGAGTGTATCATGCTTGGTGTTCTGGTGTGTCATTATCATGTTTTCAAAGAACTAAACGAGATTGGGTTTTTGTTGGTGGCATGGCCGGTGACTGTTGTGTCTGTCTTCAAGGGGGCCGTGCTGGTGCGTCCGGGCGTTCACTCTGTGGGGGCCTGCTTCGTCCTGGGCGGGGTCCTTCGGCGCGTCTTGCGCGCTTTGGCGGCGTAGGGCCTGGTCTTGCGGTTCATCGCCTTGTTCGTCCTGTGGGCGGGTTTTGGTGCGTGTGGCCTGTTGTGGCCTGGGCGGTATCTGATGTTCTGGTTTTCGTGGGGGCGGGTTGGCCTCTTGCGGCTGCGGGATTGGGTTGCTTTGGTGGATGCCCATCGGTTGGTGAGGCGCCCCTTGGCGTCTGGTGTGGTTCGGTTGCTGCGCGCGCTCCTTGCGGATCCGATGCGGTTGCCTTTGCTTGCTGCGCTGGGTCGCGTGCATGGCTTCTTGTGGGCGCATCCCGCCGTCTACGGTCTCTTTCTTGGCGAGGCGCTGGTGCGCTATCTGCGCCTTTTCCCGTCCACCTTGCGCCGCTTGGCGGTTGACGGGGGCATTTAAGGGGTTCGCGGGTTTGTTGCTAGTTTGCGTCTTCGGGCCGCTGGCGTCGTCTTTGGTTTTCTGTTCTTTTGGTCAAGGTGGATCGCCGGCGGCGTTGTGTTGTGTTCCGGGGCTATTTTGTTCTCTTGCGGTGGTTGATATTGCGAGGTTCCGTGTGTGTTCTGGTTTGATGTGTTTAGACGTTTGGTTCTTCTCGTTTTCTATTGGACGGTCTCTTGCGTTGTTCTTGTTTTGCCGGTTGCTTGTCCTTGTCTAGATGTCGCCGTCGCTTTCGCTCGGGGCAGTGTGCTTGGTTTTCCGTTTTTGTTGGCGTCTTTGCTTCCGCTGTTTCGGTTGTGGTGTTGTCCATCGATCTGCTCTCGTGGGTGGCTGCCGAGAGTATTGGCGGGTCGACATTGGCGCGCTTCTGGTGGTGGGTGTGCTTGCGGGTGTTTTGTTCGCGTGGTTTGCGGGTGGCGGTTTGCCAGCCATCGGTCGTTTCCTGCGCCTGTTCCAGCGTGGGCGTCATTTGTTTGCTTTTTTGCTTTTGGGGGCGGTTTTTACGTTTCTGCTGGTTTTTCCGCGCGGTTCTTGCCGTGCTGTGGCAATGTGCATTTATCGGCTCGTGTGCTATCTGTTTCGGCCTCTTGCCGGCGTTTCCTTTGTGGTGCGTGTCGAATTCGTGCGCTTCGGCCGGTTCTGGGTTGTGTCCGGTGGGTTTGGGGATTTGCGCGATGTTGAGCTTGGCCGTGATGCGGTCGGCGCTGGTAATCCGCGGCGCCGGGTTTTCGGCGCGGTTGGCTTGTCTCCGCGCGTCGCGTTTTGCCTTCAGTGGGTCGGGCTCGGTTGTGGTGCGTTTCGCGGTCTGTTGCGTCCCGGGGTTGTCGGCAGCGTGTTTGCTGCGCGCGGTGTTGGCTTCAATCGCTGGGTCGTTTGCGTGTCTTTGGCCGCACCAGAGGCTGGCTTGTTCGGTCAATCCGCTGACGTCGTCCGGCTTTTGGGCGTGTTGGGTCTCTGGCAGCCGGTTCTCGCGGTCATCGATGTCTTGGCTGATTTTGTTGTTTTCGCGTCCGTTGTTTTCGGTGATGCTGGCGCGCAGTGGGTGTGTGGGGCTGTTGCCGCTCTTGTCGGTGGGTTGCTTGATGGTGGTGGGGGGGAGCGTCTTTGTCAGCGTCTTGATCGGCTATTTGGCTATGCTCTCGTGCTTGGGGGTCTGGGGTTTTTTTGCGTTCGGCATGCGTTCGCGCGCTGGTTTTGGGACGTACGGGGCCTATGTCCTGGCGATCACCGGCTTTGTGGTCATCTGTGCTGCCGTCTGGTGTTTTTTTGTCCTGGTCTTTTTCTTGGCTATCAGCACGGCCTTCTGTGGCGCGGTGCTTCCTTTTTTCGCCGTCTTGCGTTCAGTGCATTCTTCTTGGGACGTCCGGAAGTCGAGGACCGGGTGTTGCTGGCCGGCGGGTTGGATGATGTTGGTGATCGGGGTTTCGGTTTCCGGCGGGCTGGCGGCGCGGCGTGCTGCTGTCGGGCGTGCCTGGGTCTGGTGGTGGTTATGGGTCCGTTTTTGCGGGTTGCCTTCCTCCGTGCTTTCTGCCCGCCCTTTGTTGCTGTGCTTCTTGGTTGTTTCGGCTTCGCTGTCGATCAGGTTGGTTGTGATGTTGTTATTTACTTCTTGGTCTGCGGCATCGACGGCGGCGGCATTGTTGATGGGATGGGTACCGATTTTCTCGCCCTTCTGGGCTTCTTTGGTGCGGCGGCAGTTTTTGGTCCCGATGTTGCTGGCTTCCGCTATTTGCTTTGCCTTTTGCTCTGCGTGATTGTTGGGGTTCGTCTGGTTGCTGCGTTGTGTGCCTTGCTCTTGGGTTTTGGGGGTGGCGTTGATGTAGGTGCTGCTGCTGCTGTTTTGGATCCGCTGCTTCGGCGCTCGCTTGGTGTTGCTTGTGTCCTTTTTTGTTGTCTGTTGGCTGTTTTTTGTTGTTTGTTTTTCGTTGCTTTTTTTTGTGATTGTAATTTTTTTGTGGTTGGTCTTATTGTTTCCTCTTCCGCTTTACTTCTGGTTTTCGTTGTCTTCGGCTTGGTTTGATGGTGTCTATGCCGTGGGGGGTTCGTGTTCAACTTTCGTGGTTTTTGTTTCTGGGTTCGTTTCCTGGCTCATTTGTTGATGTTGGTTCCGTTTGCGTAGCTTGCTGTTGGGCGGGATCAGCTTTTTGTTGCGGATCAGGTGGCGCGCTGTGTTTGCGCTTGGGCCCGTTGTTCCTTGCTGGTTTTGGGTATTAACTTGGGTTTGGCGTAGATGGTGTTTGGGTGCGTCGTCTGCGTCTGGTTCGGTCGTGCCCGTTTTTTTATGGTTCTGACCTATGGATCGGTTTGCAGCGCGGGCGTTGCCTCGCCATCCTTCGTCTTCGGCGTTTTTTGCTTTGGTGTTTTTTGAGCACCTGGCGTTGGTTTTTTCGGCGGCTCGCGCAAGGTTATGCTCATTTTGTTGGTAGTGGACTGCGTTTTGGTGCTGCGCTCCTTTGCCGTCTCTCGGGTTATTGGTCAGTTGCAGCTATCGGCGCGTGTCGGTTTGGTCGCCGGCTTGGTCTTCTTGCAACTCGGGTTGGCGGTCGGTTTGCGGCGGTTTTTTGTTGGGGTCTCGTCCGGCCTTGGTGCTTTGCGGCCCGCTTTCCGCGTTCTTTCCGATCTGCGCCTTCCGCGTTCGCTGTGGTTGCGTTCGGGCTTGCTCACGGGGATGGGTTCCGCTTCAGCCTGCGGGCGCCCGTTTTGCGCCGTGCGGTTGGACGCCTTCTACCCTGGGCGACTACTTCCCTGTGTTGCGGGTCTTTTTTGGTTGCTGTTGTCGGTGGGGTTTGGCCTTTTCGGATTTGTTGGCTCGATGTGCTTTTGGGTGTTCTTGGGGTCCCCGTTGGGAGTGCTTTTTTGGCTGGTTGGGGTTGCTGTTTCCGGGGCCCTGGGGTGGTGTCCGTTGTTGGTGGTGCTTTGGTGCTTGTTCGCTTTGCTCTTCGGTCTGTTGCGGTCGTGTTTTGGGTTTCGCTTGTGTTTCTGCGTCTTTTTGGCTTTCTGGGTGGCATGGTCTGAGGCATCGTGCCTGCTGATTTTGCTGCCTTTGCGGCTTGTGGGTTCGCGGTTGGTGGCTCTCGGGGTTGCTGTGGGTTGTTCGGCGTTGCCGGAGATCTTGTGGCTGGGCTCGCCGGCTGTTTCTTTCGCTCCCGTTGTTGCGGTTTTGCTGCTTTCTCCGTTTTTGTTCTTCATTGTCTGTTTCCTTTGTTGCGGCTTGTCCTCATGGCTGTTCGTGGGTTTGCTTGTTGCTTTCGTTTTGGTTTTGACTGTGGTGCGCGGTTTGCTTGCGGCGATCGTGGCTGCGGTGCGGCTCGGGATGTTGTCGCTCGGTTCGGTAGTGATGTTCTTCGTTCTCCTTGTCGCCCGTTTTGTCGCTGATCGGCGGGTTTTGCTGCCGGGGTATTGGTTTGGCGGCTCGCTATTTTTTCTGGTGTTGTGCGTCCGGGTGGTCTTCTCTCGGGCGGTCGCCGCTCCTGGGCCGGCTGGTCTTCTGGTGTGCGGTTTTTTGGCGTGTGCTGTCTTGGCCCGCGGTGGGTGGGGATTCGTGTTCTCGGCGACTGTCGGGTCGTTGTGGTGGGTGTCGCCGCATCTGTCTTTTGCGGTGTTCTTTTCGGCTCTGCTGGTGGCATTCTTTCGTCTGGTGGTGCTGCGCTCGCCTTGTGGCTTCCCTTTTGCGCGCTTGGCTGTGTTGGGGATTGTTCTCTGCTGGTCTAGCTGGGTCTTTGGGGACTTTATCCTGTATAGGGGTTCGGCTGGCTTTGTCCGATTCCGGTTTGCGTTGGGTGCCTGTGCGTTCTTCGGCTTCGCCCGGCTTTTGCTGGGTTGGTTCGGGCTGTTTGGTTTTGCGTCGTTCGGGTTGCCCGACTGGCCGGCCGGTTTCGTTTCGGCGAACGTGGTGGCTTCGCATATCTGGGTGGGTGTGCTTTCGCTCTTCCCGGCGCGGGTTGTGTCTTGCTGTTTCGAACGTTTCCTGTTCTTTATTCTTTTTCATTTTGTCGGTCGGTTTTTGTTCTTTGATGGTGGTGCCTGTTTTTGTGAGATGTCCCTTGGGTTGAATGTTTGTTGGTTCCGGCATGTTCGCGACTTTGGGGCGCCTTCGGGGGTTTTCGCTTGTTGGTACCATGTAGTTGGTGGCGTTTTGTTGGTGGCGTGTTCGCCGGTGCGCGGCTGTGTTGTGGCTGTGCTTCTATCTCTTGTTGGGTTCCTGGTGGGGTTACCCTGCCGGATGTATGGTTGCGGTTGGATTGTGGTTGGTCTTGACGATCGGGGACCGGGCCTCTCTGCTGGCTTGCTGGTTGTTTGGTTTTTTGTTGTTGCTTTGGTTGGTCCGTGGGTGGTTTTGGCGTCTGTTTCGATCCGAACCCGGCCCGCCCTGCCGCTAGTTTTTTCCTGCGGTTGCTTCCCGTTCGTACTGGCTCTCACCTAGGGGTTTCTGCTGTTCGTCTGCTGTCCATTGGCGGCAGGCGTGCTGTTGTTCCTTTTGCGTTTTCTACGCGGTCTGGGTTGTCTGGCGCGTACTTTGTTTTTTCGGTTTCTGGGTCGGTGGGGGGGCGGCGTTTGTCGTTCTGGGCCCGTGTTCGACCGCGGCGGGGGGTTCGTCTCGCGCCTTGCGGAGGCTGGGCGGGGTTTTTTTCCTGCGTGCTGCTTCGGTGCGATTCTCTCGCTCTGTATGTGTGGTTGGTTTGTTCCTGGCTGTTTTGTTCTGCTTGCTACCCTCCTTGCGGGCGGGTTCGTTGGTTCGGTGGATTTTTTCTCGCTGTTGGGCAGGTTCGTGCGGGCCCGGGCATACCGGTTGTATTGCCGGGTGCGTCGTTGGGCTGGGGGTCTTTGTTTCTGTGGTTCCGGTGTGGGGTTGGCATGGCATGTCGTGGTTGGCGCTTTCGATCCCTCTGTTGCCTGATTGCGAGGCCTGTTTGTCGCCCGGTTTCTTTTGGATGCTCATCGGGGGTGTGTTGCTGTCCCTTTGTTTTGCGGGGTGTGCTTGGTTTCTTGCGGTGCTTTGGCGCTGGGTTCTGTCGCGGCTTAGTCTGTGTTCTTCCCCTCCCTTGGCGTATTCCTCGGTCCGGGAATGTTGCCTCGTCGCCGCTGCTTTTGGTGGTCGGCGATCTCGGGCTGATTGTACTCTCTGTGCCTGCTTTTGCTGTTTTCGTTGTACGGCGGGTTTGTGCTTGCTTTTTTTTCGGATGGTTTTTGTGCGCATTGGGTCCATCAGTTTCGTTTCTAGCTCTTGCGTGGCTCCCGCTGATGGTTTTTGCGATCTCCAGTCTGGTTAGATGTTTTGGTTAGGGATTCATGACCTGGCGGCGTGCGCCATTTCTGCCGGCTGGCCGTGGCTCCGGCCGTGGTCGGCGTTTGTTTGGGGGGTGTTCTTTTGTGGGAACCATGGTGGTTTGGGTTAATGCAGCTGCGGTCGGGGCGATTTTGCTGGTGGTGTTGCTCCGGCGTTCTTTTTCAGAAATCTGTTTATCGCCGAGGTTTGATCCATTCTGCCGGTTGGCTTTTTTGGCCCTGCGACTGATCCGGTTGATTTTGTGCCATCTTCGCTGCGGGTTCGCTCCTCTGTCCGCTGGTTCTGGGTTGTTTTGTTTTTTGTTTGCGTCTCCTTTCTGTGTTGTTTTGTGGGTCGCTCTTGCTTTCGGGTTGTGCCTCGTTGTGCGTGTGGTTGCTTGCGTGTTGTGCTTGGCTTTTTTTTTTGGCGTTTTGCCTTTTTTTTGGGGGCTCGTTGCTGTTGGTTGGTGCGTTGATTGTGGGATTTGTTGTTTGGTGTATCGTTGTCTACGGTCTGGATTTGCGGTTTTTCGGTGGTTATGCGTTTGGTTCTGCTTCGGTTCTTGGGCTGCTGTTCTTTCTCGTTTTTCAGGTTGAGACCTGGCTGGTTGGGCGCTGGGTCGCGGTTTTCGGGGTATGTTTTTTTGTCGTGTTCGGTTTCTTTGGTGTGGTGCTGTGTTTCCTTTGGGTCCGGGAGGTGGTTTTGGTGTGTTTGGTTGTCAGCGCAGTTTGCGTTTTTTTCTTCTGGGCCGGTGAACGCTTGCCGGTAGGTTTCGTGATTCGCGTTTTGGTTCCCGCCCGGTTCGTGCTCGTGGTGGTTGTATGTTTCGCGGGGTCTTTCTTGTGCCAGTTGTTTATCGGTGCGGTCGCTGGTGTTTTTAGGGGTGATTCTTTTCTTGCTGCCTACAGGTTTCGGCGGTTGGTCTAACCTTCTGGCTCCGTCTTCGTTTGTCTGCCGGCTTGCTGCTGTTGTGTCGACATTATTTTCTTGTTTGTATTTTCGGTTTTTGTGCGTGCTCTTTCTTGGCTTCTTGTTCTTTGAAATGGGAGAGGCTTGCTTCTTGCTTCATTGGGGCCGCTCTAAATCTTTGATTGCGTGGCTCTCTGTCTGAGTTGTTGGTGTGCGGCGTCGGGCTTGTTCTTGAGGCCACGCGCAGTCTGGCTGTCTGTCCGGTTTCTGGCGGCGCCCGCGTGCTTGCTGTTGTTCGAGTGGTTTGGGACAAGAGTGTCGGTGCCTTGCTGGTGGTTGGGCATGCTGCGGTTGTGGGGCTTGTTCCTGCGGGCGTTTCTTGACGGCGGATGCTCCTTGTGGGCGTTTCGTGGGGTGTCCGTTTGGTGCGTGATCTTGTGGGTTCTTCGGTCCTGTGTGTGTTTCTTGCCGCGCCTGCTGGCTGATTTCTGGCGCTGCTGCGCGAATGTGGGTTTGGGCCTGTGCGTGTCTTGTCGGGCGGCATTGTTGTGGGGCTTGTTTGCCTCGGTGATCTGTTTGGCGGTCTTGTTTCGGCGGCGCGGTTCCTTCTGCATGATCTGGCGGGTTTTCTCGTGGGGCGCGTGGGTGTTGGTCTTTTGGTCTCTGGTTGCGGTGGCAGGCAATTTGCGGGTTGTGGTGTCGGGTGTGATGCTGGGTCGTTTTGTCTTTCGTGTTTGGTTTTTGGCTCCTTGTCGCTGGCTGCAGGAGCGTTTTGGCGGTGCCCTGGGGCGATTGTCTTTTGCCCTGGCAATCTTTCGTTTTGTCTTCGTCACGCGTGCGGTGCTCGGCTGTATTTGCCTTCGGTTCCTGTCTGTCGCTGTCTTTGGCTTGTGGGTGGACGTCGGCTCTGTTGTGTTGCTCGGTGTTGCGGGATTTTCTGTTCTGTTGACTTTGTATGTGGTGGCTGGTGAGACTGGGCTGCTGCGCCGGGTGTCGCTGTCGTTCGGGCCTTTTTTTCTGTGCGCTGGCGGGGAGTTGCTTGTCGCTTTTGCTTGTTTCAGCTTCCTTTGCTAGGGTGCTTTGCCTGGCTTTGCTTTTGGCGTCGTTTGTTCTTTAGCTTTTTTTGGGCGGCCGTGTCGCTTTTTATTTTGCCGGGGGGCCTTTGCTTTTGCTTCTGTGGACATGTTGCCGCGCATTTTGCCTATCTTTGGCGCCATGCAGTGTTTTGATGCTTGATTTCCTTCCGGCGGTGGATGCCGGTGTACATCGTCGTCCAGGTGTGGGTGATGGCGTGCTTGTGGGGATGTCGTTGTTTCGCTGTGCGGGCGATGGGTTGGCTGTGCATGCTCTGGACGTTGCGTATTGTTGGGCGCGCGCGGCGCTTCTGCTCGGGGGGCGGTTGCTGTCCTGCTACGTTCGCCTGGCCGTTCTTTATGGGCGGCCTGCCCTTTTGGCGGCGGCTTCGTGGTCGTTGCGGCTGGTTTTTGAGCGGGCTCGGGGTCTTTCTGTGTTCTTTTTCTGTCTGATTGGTTTCCTTTAGTCTGTTGGTTGCTTTGCCGGTTGGCATTCTTTGACTGCCCGGGTGGGTTGGTTTCTTTGTTATTTCGCTTTCCCGGCATTTTGTCTTGGGCTGGCATCAGTGCGCTCGGGAGATTCCTAAGCTGCGTCACTGCGCTTCTTCAAGGCCCTTGCTCGCGCTCCTTCCTCTCGTTGCTTCCGGTGTTTGTTGGGGATTGTCTGCCTGCGCTTTGGTGCATCGTGTTGGTCGCTCTATTGTTTGAGGGTGGGCCTGGTGCGCGGCTCCCGGCGGCGTTTTCTGTGTCTGTCTGTTTCGCTCTTCGCTTTGTTCCGGTCTGGTATGTTTTCGCTACTGGTTCCTTTGTGGTTCGGGCTGTTGTTCCGGTTGGCTGGGTTCGTTTTCTTTGCTGCTTCTTTTTGGGGGTGTCTTGTTTTTTTTCCTCTTGCATTTCTTGTGTTTTGTTGTTTTGTTGTTCTCCGTGTTTCTTCGGGTTGAACTTGCTGTATTGCTGTTTTCACTGTGGTGGCTTGGGTGTTGTTTTGTTCTGTTTTTTCGTGACGTTGTATTTCGGGTCATTTGTTGTCCAGTCGGAGTTGTTGGTGGTGTTGGCTTTATGGCCAGATTGGGGGCGATGTATGTTGGTATGCCGGACGCGCTGTTGGACCCTGTCGTTCGCGGTCGCGGGCTGTCGTTTTTTTCCTGCGCGCGGTTCTTTGTGGACGCGGTCGTGTTCGTTGATTCTTCTCTCTTTGTCGTCGTGTTGCTTGATGTGCTTTCGGTCTTCGGTGTGGCACTCGTCGTTGTGTGTGCGCGGTGTCTGGTCTCCGCCCTTGTATTGGGGCCGGATGGGGTTGGTGGTGATGTTCACCGGTATTTTGGGGGTGCCTTTTTTTTCGGTTTGCATGTCTTTCTTGTTGCTGAGCTTGGTCTTGCCGGGTCGGTGTTTGTCGTTGTTCGTTTTCGGCGTGTTCTTCGGCTCTTTGTTGTTGCATGTGTCTTGCCTGGTGCCCCGTTTCTGCCGGCTTGCGTTGTTGCGGGCGGGTCCGGTGGGTGTGCGCGTTTGGCTTTCCTTTATGGTTTCCTCTGGTTGTTTGTCGGGGATTTCCTTGCCCCAGGCTTTGGCCGGGGCGGTCGTGGCTTCCTAGTGCGACGAGCTGGTTTTGGGTTTCGTGCCTTTGCGTACGTGTGCGATGGGCCGTTGGGCGTTGGTGGACGTGCCGTTGTTTTCGGGGGACTTGGGCGCTGGCGAGCATGCGTTCGCGTTGTTGGTGGTCTCCTTCTTGCACATGTGTTTCGCCGCGCTGGCTTCGGTATTCTTCGAAGCGGCGTTTCTGTGCTTTGTGTTTGGGTCTTGGTGTTGGGTGTGGTCGGCTTCGCAATAGCGGCGCATGCGAGTGGTTTCCATGGTTGCTTCGTTCTTGTTTGGCCTTGGCCCGCCCGTTTTCGAGGTCCCTGTCACCCGCGCAGTGTGTTGTGATTGTGTTGGTCGGGTCGTGTCGGTGGTGTGGCGTTCTTCTTGTGGCTGGTGTGGGACTGGTCCTGTGTTTCTCTCGGTTTGCCTATTGTTGTGGTCGCGGCGCGGCTTGTTGTCGCTGCCTTTGCGCCCGCCGTTGGCGGTTCCTGTGGTGGTTTTGGTTGTTGTGTTCCTTGTTGTGGCTGGTTGTGCTTGGTCTGTTGCTCGTCGCTGGTTTTAGCTCTGGCCTTTTGCTGTTGTCGCTGGCAATGGTGGTGCGGGTCGTGTTTCTGGCGTTGGTATGGCTGTGGGCCGCTTTGTTTGTTGTGGTGCGTTGTGGGGCCGTTTTCCGCATTGCTTCCCTTCTTGCTACGCTTGTTGGTGGCGGCGCTGGGCTCGGTCGTTTGCCTTTTGCTGTGGTTCGGCGTGCGTTCGGTTGGGCCTTTTCGTTGCTGCGGCTGGCTTGGTTGCTGGGCGTGGTTTTCTTTGTTCTTGCTTTTCTCCATGTGTTGGGTTTCCGCTTTTGGTGGTTGGCTGATTGCTCCCGCTCCGTTTGGCGCGTTTTTGCTGGCGGGGTTTCATTTGGGTTGGCACTGCCGGCTTTCCTGTTGGGGTTTTGGGTGGGGTTATTCTGCTGGGGTGCGGTTTTTTCCGCGGTTCGGCGGTCTGTGTCCCTGTCGTTTCCGCTGGCGTTTGGTTCCAGCCGTTTGCTGTTTGTGCTTGTGCTGCTCGGGGTCGGGTGTCTGGGTTTTTATTATCTCTAGTCGGGCGCACGAGTTTTTGCACTGGCTCTGTTTCTTCTTTTGTGCCTTGTGCGGCCGTTCTGCCGCCGCTGGCATCTTTTGCGTTCTTGGCGTTGCTGCTGCTGGTCTTGCTGGCCGCGTTGGTCTGCGGTTTTTTGTTGTATGTTTTGTGTGCTGGCTGGGTGTTCTTGCTGCGTCTGCTGGTGTTGTTGATGTGGTCCTTTTGGGTGGGGTTGCTGGTGGGGATGGGGCTGTTGTTGTCTGGGTTTCCTTTGTTGGGTTTGCCGTGCTTGTGTGTGGCGCTGGGCGGCACTTCCTTGCTTTTGATTTCTGTCTTGCGGGAGGATGCGACGTGGCTGTGCGCCCCTGTTGTGTTCTTGCTGTGTTGGGGCTTGGTCGTCGTTATGCGTGTTTTTTCGTTTAGGGTCGTTGTCGGGGATGCTTTGTTGCCGGCGGCGTCGGATCGCGCTTTGGTGTGCGTGGATCTTTCGGTGTGCCTTGCCGGCCTGGTGGCTTCGGCCCGGGGGTTGTTGATTGTCATGGCAGCTGTCCCCTGGGTTTCTTCGCGTGTGCGTACGCGGCTGTTGCAGATGCTGCCTTTGGCTGGCTGGTTGGTTGGGTAATGTTTGGTTTTGTGTTTTTTCTTGTTCAGCTGCTTGTCGGCTTCGTAGCTGTTGGGCACTTTGGGTCGCGTGGTTGCGCTTGTCGTGTCGTGGGATTCGCGCTTGTTGTTGGTGGGGGGCGTGCGCGGCTTGATGGGCTGGTCGGAGGTGTCCATCTTCCTGCTGCCTGGCGTGCTGTGGGCCGGTTTCGGGGTTTTGGTGTTGGTCTTTGTTGTGGTGTCGGAGGGTGTAGTTGTGGGTGGCGGTTCCCGTCTGGGTCGTTCGGTTTTGGGCGGGCTGCGGGGTGAGGTGGATGCCAGTTTGCGTAAAGTGACGCAACTGGTCGACGAGATCAACCGCAAATGGCCCTTCGCCCGCAATACGGAGCTCAAACTGCCATGAAGATATCGACCGTCTTATTGTCCATCTTGCCGGCTGCACTCCTGATTGCCTGCAGCAGCAAACCGCCGGCACCCGAATGGCAAGGCAATGCCTATGGTTCCATGCAAAGTTTTTCCTCAGCCTATCTCAGCGGTAATACACGTGTCGCCGACCTGGAGTTTGCGCGCGCCCGCGATGCCGTCGCCAGTACCGGCCGTGCCGATCTGGTGGCGCGGGTTGAACTGACGCGCTGCGCCACGCGTGCGGCCAGCCTGGAGTTTGACAACTGCGCCGGGTTCCAGCCCCTGGCGCAGGATGCCGATGCTGGCGAACGCAGTTATGCCGCTTACCTGAATGGCCGTTGGCAAGGCCTGGATGCCGGTTTGCTGCCACCTCACCATAGAGCAGTAGTCAGTAGCGGCAGCATAGGCGATATCCAAGACCCGCTGGCGCGCCTGGTAGCGGCCGCAGCACTGTTGCAAAGCGGACGCCTGACGCCGGCCGATATCGGCAACGCTACCGAAACCGCCTCCGCCCAGGGCTGGCGCCGTCCGCTGCTAGCCTGGCTAGGAGTGCAACTGCAGCGTGCCCGAGCCGCCAACGACAGCGAAGCGCAAACCCGGATTCAGCGTCGCATGGATCTGGTGGTTAAGCCACAATCTTAAGCCGCTATCTTGATGCCGTTCTGAATCGTTCAAACTACGGCGGTGGCGTCAACGCCGCACAACATCGCGCGGATCGCGCACGGTCCACGAAGGTGCGCACACATCCGCCACGCCGACGGTGCCATGGGCCCAGGCAATCAGCGGCCAGCCGCCAGCTGGAGGCGTGCCCTTAGGCAGTTGCAAATCGCCGGAAACATAGATCGCGGTTTTACCGTCGTCGCCGTCGGTCGAGCTATACAGGATGCGGATGCCTTGCACGGCGTTGGGCAGCACCAGGTTGGCCGGCAGCGCTTCCTGCCGCAGCAAAATACCTGGCGTAGCAGGAATCTCCTGGCTCCACTGGTAAAACGACGACACGCCGCCATCGGCGGTAAACATTTTCGGTTGCGACGTCAGTCTGCCATCGCTACCGCCACCGCAGGCGCTAAGCGCCAAACCAGATAATGTGACAGCAAAAAATGTCGAAAGACGGCTGAACTGGGTAAGGCGCATGACTTTTGTCTCCTCATTTATTTTTTATGTAAATTGATCTGAGTTCAAAGGTACAGTTGCCTTTATGCATCACTAATACATCAATATTTACCGGGATTACTTTACCCAATCCGGATCACCGCAGCGACTCCTGTTGCAGCCAGTCGCAAAAATGCTTGATCAGGGGCACATCGGCTTGATGGCGCGCCACTATCCACCAATAACTCCTGGCGCGAATAACCGGCTCGGCTAACGGGATTACCAGACGGCCGCTGGCTAGTTCATCGGTAATCAGCGGTAACGGCCCCAGTACAACGCCAAGCCCGTCAATGGCTGCCTGCAAGGCGAGATAAAAATGGTCGAACGATTGTTTTTTCTTGCATAAGGCCGGCACCACATCGGCTTCCGTCAACCATTTCGACCAAGCCTCGGGCCGGGTATCCGAATGCAGCAAGGTGTGCGCGACGAGATCGCTGGCTACCCGGATAGGCGCGCGCGCCAGCAGCGCCGGACTGCAAACCGGCAACTCGCTTTCTTCCAGGAATTCGCCGCTCACGCAATTCGGCCAGTGGCCGGGGCCGCGTCGAATCGCAACGTCGAACAGTTCACCAGCTTCGCCCAAAGGCTGTAGCGAGGTGGAGGTAGACAATTTCAGTTCAACTCCCGGATACAAACGCTGGAACCCGCTCAGGCGCGGTAACAGCCAACGCATGGCGAAGGTCGACAAAGCGTTGATGTGCAACACCCGCACCGTGCCGGATTCGCGCAGCAGTTTGGTGGCTGTCGCGATATTGTCGAAAGCCGCTTGCACCGTGACCAGATAGCGCCGGCCATCGTCACTCAACTGCACACGCTTACCGAGACGATGGAACACCTGCATGCCCAGCCAGGCTTCCAGCACCGCCACCTGGCGGCTCACTGCACCATGCGTCACATGCAATTCTTCAGCTGCTGCCGAAAAATTTTCAAAACGCGCAGCGACTTCAAATGCGCGCAACGCTTGCAAAGGAGGGAGTTTTCTAGACATGCTTGTGATTATAAGTCACAACAGCGATGTAAAAAAGTCGATTTGTATGGTCCCTGAATTTCTGTAACATGCGTCTATCGAATCAATATTCATCGACTTTTCCCACACAATGTCAGATTTCATCGGCAACTCTCGGGAAAATGCCCAAACGTGCGACCTTGTGATAAATCCTAGGAGATAACATGGATACAACTACAGATATTTGGGACGCCAAACAATATATGCATTTTGGCAACGAACGTTTGCGCCCGGCCCTCGATTTGCTGGCTTACGTCCCTGAGCAGGAACCACAGCGGGTGGTCGATCTCGGTTGCGGTACCGGTAACGTGTCGGCTTTGTTAAAGGCGCGCTGGCCAGACGCTGACGTGCTTGGCGTCGACGGTTCGGAAAACATGCTGGCCGCCGCAGCAGCAGCGGTCCCGGACTGCCGCTTTGAGCGTGCCGATCTTGCGCATTGGCAGCCCGATGGAATGCTGGATCTGATTTATTCCAATGCAACGCTGCAATGGCTGCCAGACCACCCCACCCTGTTACCGCGCCTACTGTCGTTCTTACGCCCAGACGCCTGGCTGGCGCTGCAGATGCCGGCCATGCACGATGCTCCCTTGCGGCAGATGCAGGCTGAAATAGCCAGATCGCCATCGTTTGCGCCCTATCTACGGGGCGTGCCGCAGCAACCGTCGATTCTGACAGCTGAAAACTATTACGACCTGCTGTGTCCGCGCACCTGCAAGCTCGACATCTGGGAAACCACCTACCTGCATACCTTGCGTGGCGAGGACGCCGTCGTGGAATGGGCCGCAGGCACCAGTTTGCGGCCTTACCTGGACGCGTTGCCTGAGGATAAACGGCCAGCCTTCCGCGCCGCCTACGCGGAAGCAATGCGTGAGGCATATCCACAACGCGAGAATGGCGTCACACTATTGCCGTTCAAAAGATTGTTTATCGTTGCCAATGTTTAAGCCATGACTGCTCTATGACCACAGAATCCATCGCCACCGTCGAAAATAGTGCGAGCAAGGTGCCGCCCCCCCTGCCATCCACCCGCGAATTATTCGTCGGCTTCCTGACGCTGGGAATGATCGGCTTCGGCGGCGTGCTGCCACTGGCGCGCCGCATGATCGTTGAGCAGCGACGCTGGCTGACCTCCGCGCAATTCACCGACATGCTTGGCTTGTGCCAGTGCCTGCCGGGCGGCAACATCATCAACCTGTCGGTAGCGATAGGCCTGCATTTCCGCGGCGTGGCCGGCGCCCTGGCTTCGTTGCTAGGGTTGATTGCAGCGCCATCGGCCGTTGTGATTGCACTCGGCGTCATCTACCAGCATTTCCAGGACAATCTCTCGGTACAGCACCTGTTTGCAGGCCTCGCCGCTGCAGCTTCCGGCCTGTTGATCGCGATGGCGTTGAAAATGCTGATGCCGATCTTGAAAAAACCGCTGCCACTGCTGATTGCATGCTTGTTCTTTGTCTCGATCGGCTTGCTGCGCCTGCCTTTGCTGCCGACCATGCTAATACTGGCGCCGCTTAGCATCATCGCTATCTGGAAGTTGCCGTCATGAGCGATACCCTGCTTGCCCTTGCCACGATTTTCAGTCAATTGTCGTTGCTGGCGTTTGGCGGCGGCAACACCATCTTGCCGGAAATGCAACGCCAGGTGGTCGACATCCATCACTGGATGTCGCCACAAGAATTCAGCGCCATGTTCGCCCTGGCACAAGCCGCGCCGGGGCCGAACATGATGGTGGTGACGCTGGTCGGCTGGCATGTTGCCGGCTGGCCCGGCGTCCTGGTCACCAGCCTGGCGAAATTCGGTCCCTCGTCGATACTTACCGGGGTGATCCTGCATCTCTGGCAACGGTTCAAGGACAAACCCTGGCGGGCCACAATACAGGTTGGCATGGTGCCGATGACAGTGGGCCTGGTGGGCGCCAGCGCAGCCCTGATCACAGAAGCCTCGACCCGCACCTGGGGGCTGGCGGTCATCGCCGCAGTTTGTGCTCTGATTGCCTACAAAAGCAAAGTGCATCCACTATGGATTCTGGCAGCCGGGGCATTGCTAGGCTTGAGCGGGATAGGTCAGGTATAGTCATGGCTACATGCTATTGCCATCTCTTAAGTCCACACTCAAGCACCTATGCAAATTTCCGGCATCCACCATGTAGCCATCATCGCCTCGGATTACCAGCGTTCCAAGCGGTTTTACACCAAGTTGCTGGGCCTGGCCATTGTTGCCGAAACCTATAGGGAACAGCGCGACTCCTACAAACTCGACCTGTGCACCCCGGACGGCGTGCAGATAGAGCTATTTTCCTTCCCGTCGTCGCCGCCTCGCGTGAGCCGGCCGGAAGCCTGCGGCTTGCGCCACCTGGCGTTTCGCGTGCCCGATGTGGCTGCCGCCGTACAAGAATTGCGCGATCAGGGTATCGCGGTGGAAGACATCCGGATCGACGAGTTCACCGGCAAGCGCTTCACTTTTTTCGCCGATCCCGATGCCTTGCCGCTGGAACTGTATGAGCAATAAACCAGGCAATAAACTGAGCAACAATCCCCACGGTAGCCACTTTGACAAGCACGCCGTTGTGGCCCTAAATCCGCCCACCTGTTAGACTTCCCTCCCTTTTAAGCTGGCGACGACATCACCGTGAAAACATCCTCATTCTCCAATCTCCCGCTGGCGCCGGCACTACTTAGCAACCTGGATAGCCTCGGTTATCACGAAATGACCCCGATCCAGGCCCAGAGCCTGCCGGTCATCCTCGAGCGGCGCGACCTGATCGCCCAGGCCAAGACCGGCAGCGGCAAGACTGCCGCCTTCGGCATCGGCATCCTGCATAAACTCAATCCGAGCTACTTCGCGATCCAGGCGCTGGTGCTGTGCCCTACGCGTGAACTGGCAGACCAGGTCGCCAAGGAACTGCGGCGGCTGGCGCGCTTTGCCGACAACGTCAAGATCCTGACGCTGACCGGCGGCACGCCGATGGGGCCGCAAATCGGCTCGCTGGAGCATGGCGCCCATATCATTGTCGGCACGCCGGGACGTATCCGCGACCACATCGGCCGCGGCAGCATCAACCTCGGCACGGTCCAGACGCTAGTGCTGGATGAAGCCGACCGCATGGTCGACATGGGTTTTTACGAAGAAATCTCAGGCATCGTCAGCGCCTGCCCGGCGCGACGCCAGACCCTGCTGTTTTCCGCCACCTATCCGGACGATATCCGCAAGGCCAGCGCAGAATTCCTGCGCGATGCGGTCGAGGTCAAAGTCGAGGCGCAACACGACACCGTCCGCATCGAACAACGCTTTTACGAAGTTTCTTACGAAGGCCGCAACGCCGCTGTAGCGCAGCTGCTGAACCACTACAAGCCGGTATCGACTATTGCTTTTTGCAACACCAAGATTCATTGCCGTGAACTGGCCGACGAACTGCGTGCACAGGGTTTCAGCGCATTGGCGCTGTATGGCGAACTGGAACAACGCGAACGTGACGAGATTCTGGTACTTTTCGCCAATCAAAGCTGTTCAGTGCTGGTAGCCACCGACGTTGCCGCGCGCGGCCTCGATATCCAGACCCTGGGTGCGGTCATCAATGTCGACGTTTCCAAGGATACCGAAGTCCACATCCATCGCATCGGCCGCACCGGCCGCGGCCAGGAACGCGGGCTGGCGCTGAGTTTGTGCGCACCGAATGAAAAGAAATGGGTCAAGCTGATCGAGGACTATCAGCAAGGACCGGTCAGCTGGTTCGACCTGGCTGAGCTGGAACCGGCCTATGGCGAACCGTTGACGGCGCCGATGGTGACGCTATGCATCATGGGCGGTAAAAGAGACAAGCTGCGCCCGGGCGATTTGCTGGGCGCGCTGACCGGTGATGTCGGCTTGAATAAGGAACAAGTCGGCAAGATCAGCGTCTTTGATTTCGTCACCTACGTGGCATTGGATAAGCGCATTGCCAAGCAGGCATTTGGCCGGCTTAGCAGCGGCAATATCAAGGGCAAGACTTTCAAGATGCGGTTCATTTAAATCCATGCGCTGGCGGGGCATCATATATCCGCACAAATCGCACACAAATCAATCGCTATTTTTGTAGATTCACTCGATCTTCGCAACCGCGAAAATGTGTTAAATTTCTCAAAGGAAATTTCTACATGCGCGGAAGATCGAGGCCCGCGCTTTACGGACGTGCAGACATGCTTAGCTGGCAAGAACAACAAATGCAGTCCATGTTGAGCGCGGAATCCGCGCCCACCCTTTTTGACACCTTGTCCGGAGTGACCAGGCAACTGGGCTTCGATTACTGCGCTTACGACATGCGCCTGCCCTGGCCGATTGCCGAGCCAAAAATAGTCAGCATCAACAACTATCCGACCAAGTGGCAGCAACGCTACGCCCAGGAAAGCTACCAGAACATCGACCCTACCGTGGCGCATGGCCGGCAATCCAATTTGCCGCTGGTCTGGGCTGACGCACAAATCGCCAGCAATCGCTCGTTCTGGGAAGACGCGCACGCACATGGCTTGCATACGGGCTGGGCGCAATCATGCCACGATGCAAAAGGCATAAGCGGACTGCTCAATCTATCGCGCTCGGATGACAATATTTCACATGCAGAGCTGCGTGAAATTTCGATGAAATTATCATGGCTGGTCAACGTTGCCCATGAAGGCTTGTCGCTGTTGCTGATCAAAGAACACATGCCGGAAGCCGGTGCCCAGTTGACCTCACGGGAAATCGACGTGCTGCGCTGGACTGCCGACGGCAAGACCTCGGGTGAAATCAGCGAGATCATGTACATTTCCGATCGTACGGTAAATTTTCATATCTCGAACGCCCTGAAAAAACTCAACGCAACCAACAAAACCGCAGCGGCCGTCAAGGCAGTGAGACTTGGCATTTTATAGTCGGATGGACGACGATACAGATGCAAGGAAAAAGATGAGTATCTGGGGCAAGGCCAATCTCCTCCGTGCCCGCGATGGCCACGAAGCCAAAGTGCTGCCGGTCGAGCTGTTCTTTGATCTGGTGTATGTCTTCGCCGTTACTCAGTTATCCCACCATTTACTGGAAAACCTCACGCCGCTGGGTGCTTTCCAAACCTTGGTCCTGTGGTTTGCGGTATGGCTGGTCTGGCAGTACACCTGCTGGGTGACCAACTGGTTCGATCCGGATACGATGCCGATCAGGTTGTTGCTGTTTGCCATCATGCTGGTCAGCCTGGTCATGTCGGCAGTGCTGCCTGATGCGTTTGGTGAACGCGGCCTGATTTTTGCCGTGTGCTACGCCACCATGCAGATCGGCCGCACCCTGTTCGTGGTATGCCACCTGGGAAGCCATCATGCCCTGAGCAAGAATTTCCAGCGCATGCTCGGCTGGCTGTGCATCTCGGGCGTATTCTGGATTGCCGGCGGCCTGTCTGCAGGCAATTACCGGCTATGCTTCTGGATGCTGGCAGTGGCTTGCGAATACGTCTCGCCGATGTTCGGCCTGTGGCTGCCGGGCATGGGCCGCTCCCGGACGCAGGAATGGACCATAGAGGGTGGCCACATGGCCGAGCGCTGCCAGTTGTTCGTGATCGTGGCGCTGGGCGAATCGATCCTCGTCACCGGCGCCACCATCGGCCATATGGCAAACTGGAATGCACCTACCCTGATCGCATTCCTGGTGGCTTTCCTTGGCAGCCTGGCGATGTGGTGGATCTATTTCGACACCAGCAGCCAGGCCGGCACCGAAGCCATCGTACATTCCAAAGATCCGGGACGTATCGGTGCGTATTTCCACTACACCCATGTCATCATCGTCGCCGGAGTGATCATTACCGCCGTCGGCAATGAACTGGCGATCGCCGATCCGGCCGGACATATAGATACCAAATCGCTGGCGGTCCTGATCGGCGGACCGATGGTGTATTTGTTCGGCAACGGCATCTACAAGACCGTGGTCTACCATCGGTTTCCGTTTTCTCACGTGATCGGACTGATGGCGCTGGCGTTGTTGATCCCGCTCGCCTACTTCACCGATCAGTTGATGGTCTCTGGCCTGACCACCGCAATACTGATAGTCGCGGCTACCCGGGAGAGCGTGTCGCGCCGCCGCATGCGACGCACCGACTAGGCCTGGCAGCCCGGCTTAAGCAGGGCTGCCGACCGCAGCAGTACCAGTTGCGCCAGCAGCACGCAAGCGTGCAACATCGCGCGCCGGCGGTGAACCGAACATGCGGTTGTACTCGCGGCTGAATTGCGAAGGGCTTTCATAGCCGACCAGATGCCCTGCCGTGGCGGCGTCTCCGACCTGCGCGAACAACAGCCGACGAGCTTCCTGCAGCCTGAGTTGTTTCTGGTATTGCAAAGGCGTCATCGCCGTCACCGCCTTGAAATGATGGTGCAGCGAAGATGAACTCATGTTCGCTTCGCGCGCCAGGTTTTCTATCCGCAGCGGCAACCGGTAATCGCGCTTGATCAAATCGATCGCTTTGACCACATGCTGCGCCTGGCTGTCGGACATGGCGATCTGCTGCAACATGCCGCCCTGCTCGTCCTGCAGCAGCCGATACAGGATTTCCCGTATCGCTAGCGGCGCCAGCACCGGGATATCCTTCGGAGTCGCAAGCAGCTGCATCAGGCGCAGCACGGCATCCAGCAGACCGGAGTTGGCTTTGCTGACAAACATGCCACGTGCCGGCAAATCGGCTTTTTTTACGTGTCCCTCGCCCGCCATGATCAGGTCGCCGATCTCCTTCGGATCAAGATCCAGCCGCAAGCTCAGATAAGGCTGATCCGGCGTCGCTTGCGTCACATGCCCCGTCACCGGCAAGTCAACCGAGACCACCAGATATTGGGTGGGATTGTAAATATAGACTTCATCGGCCAGCATCGTTTGCTTCTGTCCCTGGGCGATAATGCACAAGGCCGGCTTATGCAAGGCATGGGCAGGCGCCGACGGTTGCGACAGGCGCGCCAGGTGGAGTGGTGCAATCGCCGTCTGGTGTACGCCTTCGGTGGCGTATTGCGCAATCAGGCGCGCCAGTTCAATTTGCTGCAGCGATGCCGCTTGCTCGGCGGCTGCCTCTTGCATTGATCCTGAATTATTCATTTTCAGCCTTTCACAGCGTTTGATCGAGTCTACTATTTTTCGATCCGACGCGGCGTGGGCCAATGACAACTTTGGAGGATTGTGCAAGAAGTCGGGACTAAACGACCATCCCTAGCCAGCCATCTGTGCGTTGCTACTGTGGTTATTTTGGCCACAAATTCATACGCACCCTTCCCATGGCACGTATTTGCGTTGCAGCCAGCGCAGCCCATATTCAAAACCCGATGCAATCAACGCAATCACCAGAATTCCCATGATCACGACGTCGGTTACCAGGAATTGCGCAGCCGACTGGATCATGAAACCCAGCCCACGCGTAGCGGCAATCAGTTCGGCCGCCACCAGGGTCGACCAGCCGACGCCCAGGCCAATCCGGATCCCGGTAAGCACATCGGGCACTGCAGATGGCAAGATGACAAAACGAATCAGCTGCCAGCGCGAAGCGCCCAGTGTCTGTGCCGCCCGCAAACGGTTTTGATCGACGCGACGCACCCCATGCAAGGTAGCAATCGCCAGCGGAGCGAAAATCGCCAGATAGATCAGCAGCACCTTGGATAGCTCGCCGATGCCAAACCAGATCACGATCAGTGGCAAATAGGCCAATGGCGGGATAGGCCGGTAAAACTCGATCAGAGGATCGAATACGGCGCGTGCACGAGGGCTCAAGCCGATCAGGATGCCCACCGGAATAGCACTGGCAATGGCCAGCAGCAACGCAGCAAATACCCGGGCGACACTGGTAAAGGCATGCTGCCACAATGTGGCGTCGACAAAACCGTCGATGGCGACAGCCTTGAATTTTTGCAATACCGCCACCGGCGACGGCAGGAACAGTGGCGGCACCAGCGCAAGGGCTGTGACCAGCCACCACAGACCTAGTAACACTGCCACCGTCAGCAAGGTGATGCTGCGCTCGGAAATGGCGTGCCCGGCTTTGATTTTCGGGGCCGGCGATAGTGGCGTTGCATAATCCGGCGGCTCCGGTTGCAACTCATATTCCAGCGGTGAAAACGTGACAGATAATTCACTCATGCCAAGACGTCCTCCAATACAACATCGCTGCGGGGATGGTGCTGTGCTTGCGGATGCAGCAGTTGCTCCAGGATTTCCTGGCGCAAACGAACGAAATCCGGATCTGACTTGATGCTGCGCGCCGGCTCGCCAGCGGCAAAGCGGGCGCCGAATTCAAGCTGGCTCACGCTATCCACTCTTCCCGGCCGCGCCCGCAGCAATACCAGGTCGGTTGCCAGGAACAAGGCTTCTTCGACGCTATGGGTAATCATGAAGATGCCTTTACCGGACGCCTTCCAGACCTGCAGCAAATGCTCCTGCATCTGTTCGCGCGTCAGGGCGTCAAGTGCGCCCAACGGTTCATCCAGCAGCAGGAAACGAGGATCTACCGCCAACGCGCGCGCCAGGCTGACGCGCTGGCGCATGCCGCCTGATAATTCCCAGATGGCTGCATCGGCATAATCCCGGAGCCCGGTCAGCGCCAGGTATTCCCGCGCCTTGGCCTGGCGCTGTTGCGCCGATTGCCCGGCCAACCGCAGCCCGAATGCCACATTTTCCTGTACCGTTTGCCAAGGCAGCAAGGTATCGCTTTGGAAAACCACGCCGCGCTCGGCGCCTGGCCCGGTAATCGGTACGTTATCGATACTGGCGAAACCTGAGCTTGGCTTTAAAAAACCGGCAATCAGGTTGAGCAAAGTGGTCTTGCCGCAGCCGGATTCGCCGATCACTACCGTAAACCGGCCATCGTGCAGATCCAGCGAAATATCGCGCAAGACTTCTTGCGGTCGCACAGCGTTCGGATACGCCACGCTCACCGATTGCAGACGAATCATGTGGACTCCTTATTGAAGCGCTGCTTGCTTGACAAATGCCGGATTGACATAGGGTTGATAGTCCGGCAATACGCGCTCTACCTTCTTTTGCTCTTGCAAGAAACCGGCGGTTGCGGCCAGCGCCTTGACGGTAGGACCGCTCAGCAGTTGCCCCTGTTCGGCCAGCGTAGGAAAGCCGCTGCCGGCCAGTAGCTCGGCGATGTCGCTCTGCTTGGCCGCGGTCAGCCGCGCAATTTTCTCGAATTGCGGTGAACCGGCTTTCCAGTCTGCGCCGCTGCTACGGTAATCGGCATAGGCTTTACCGGTGACTTTGACGAAGGCAGTCACAAAATCAGGATGCTTTTGCGCAAAATCCTTGCGCACGATCCAGGCGTCGAAAGTCGGCGCGCCCCACTTCGCCACCTCGGCCGAGTCGGTCAGGACTTTACCCGATTCCTTGACCTTGCCCAGCGCCGGATCCCACACGTAAGCGGCATCGATATCACCGCGCTGCCATGCCGCGGTAATTTCCTGCGGACGCAGATTCAGGATCTGCACCTTGGATGCAGGAACGCCCCAGTGTTTGAGGGCCGCCAGCAAGCTATAGTGAGTGGTTGAAACAAATGGCACGGCGATCTTTTTACCGATCAGGTCCTGCGCCGTGTTAATGCCGCTGCCGTTGCGGACCACCAACGCCTCGGCCTGGCCGATCTGCGCCGCTATCAAGATGGTTTCGATCGGCAGTTCACGCGTCGCCGCTGCTGCCAGCGGGCTGCTACCGACATATCCCACCTGGATATCGCCGGAAGCTACCGCGGTAATGACGTCAGCGCCGCTATCGAATTTTTTCCAGTTTATTTTCCAGCCGCTGGCCTTTTCATATGCGCCGTCCGCCTGAGCGACTTTGGCTGGCTCGACCACCGTCTGGTAGGCGACATTGACTTCCTGTCCGGCTGCCCAAGCCTGACAGGCCAGCACCGCGATGACTGAAGCTGCCGCTAAAACCGGCAAATGTTTGAAAAGACGAGCGATCATGCAAACCCTCCTGGTGATTGAATTGGCTGAGTGATAAAAAGTGATAAATCCGGTTAACGGAACTGATGGCGAAGTTATTCGGCCTTTGCGCCAAGTTAATCGATTCAAGCCACTTCTAAAACGAAGGTTTTCAGCAATACTTATATGGTTTTTGCCTGACACAAACATTCACGAAGAGATAGTTAAATATGCTTATCGTCAATAAAGATATTTAAATATCTTTTTCAAAAAAAGATACTATACTATTCTTAAATCCATAAAAGATAGTTTATTGATCTCATGAAAACCTTAAGCGAGCTATCCGCGATCCTCCGGCAAGCCAAAGACAGAATGGCGCTACCGGTCATCACCATGACCCGCAACAGCGGATTGACGGCAGTAACAATACGCGGCGTTCTTGCCGGCAAGAACGATCCTCGCCTCAGCACCCTGATGACGATTGCCGATCAATTGGGACTGGAGGTGATGCTGCTGCCTAAAGCCATGGCTTCCTCGATTGCGGCAAACCCGCCGGCTGAAGAAGAAGTGCTAAGCCTGGTGGCGGCGGCACTGGCCCAGAAAAGGAACGAAAGGAACGATCGATGAATCTGAGCGCACTGGATATTTTTGTGGCGGATCGCCAGGTCGGCATCCTGTTCCGATATGGCGATATGGTGCGCTTCCAGGTCGACCCCGCCTATGCCCAGGATCCGCAGCGGCCGACCTTGTCGCTATCGATGCGCGCAGCCACGCCGCAACAGGACATGGCTTTACTGCTCAATCCACTGGCGGCGATTTTCAATTCGCCTGGTCAGATGCGGCTGCCTGCCTTTTTTCAGAACTTGCTGCCGGAAGGCGTATTGCGCAAGCAAATCGCCATCGAGCGCCAATGCGCGGAAGACGATCATTTCGAACTGCTGGCTGCCTGCGGCCGCGACTTGCCGGGCGCAGTCAGGACTATCCCAACCAAATTGACGCGCTCCATGATGACGCGCCTGGTAACCCAAGGCCACGAAGCCATAGAAGAAAGCGTGATAGCGGCGCCGCTGGTGGACGGCGTCTCGATTTCCGGCATGCAACCGAAGCTGGCCCTGATCCGGGAAGGCGGCAGATATGTCAGTCGCACCCGTCACAAAGACGCGCATATCATCGGCAAGCTGCCAACCTCGCAATACGACCATCTGCCGGAAGTCGAACATCTATCGCTGCAACTGGCCCAGGCTGCCGGCGTTACCGTGTGCAGCGCCAGCTTGCAACCGTTGGCGGCGATCATGGCCGAGCATCCGTATGCCGCAGGAGAAAACCAGCAGTTCCTGGCCGTGCAAAGATTCGACCGGGATCAGCCGGGCCGGCTGCACGTGGAAGATTTTTGCCAGATACTAGGTGTCGATCCCGACAAGAAATATACCGGCGCCACCTACGCCGACATGGCGCTGGTGATGCGGGCCGTGCCGGGGCTGGGCGAAACGGCCTGCCATGAACTGCTACGTCGTATCACCGTCAACGAACTGATAGGCAATTACGACGCCCATTTGAAAAATTTCGGCATCCGCTATCTGGCCGACGGCCAGATTGAATTCTCGCCGGCCTACGATGTGGTGGCATATAGCGTGTACCTGAACGGTAGCGGCCACGCCCTCAAATTTGCCGACGGCCAGGCCAAACGGTCTTTCCTGTCGCCGCAGACCCTGCGCGCTTTCGCCAATCGCAGCGGCATGCTGGAACCGCCGCTGCGCCAGGTCATTACCGACGTCTGCAAAAAGGCCTTGTCGGCATGGCCGGCGCTGATTGCCGCCAGCCAGCTACTGCCGCATCAGAAAACCAGGCTGACTGAATATTTCATGGGACGCGACATCATCGCTGGCTTGCGCAAGCGGCAGGCCAGGCTTGCAACACAACCCTGAAACCTGACTTAGACCCATACAAATTTGCTGGCAACGGAAAAAGTTATCAAAATCCGCTAATATCACCCATCACTCCCTCTTCACTCACTTCAGTATCAAAGGATAAAAGGATAAGTAATGCCCGTAACCGCAGCTCAAGCCCAACCAGGAATTCTCGACACACTAGCGCCACTCGGCCGTTCGCTCACCTTTCGCCTCAATGAACATTGCAACGCTCACAATCTGCAAGCGGCCCTGACCCGGTTGCGCGAAGTGTTCGCGGCTGACTGGGGCGTCGTCGGCCTGGGTACACCCCTGGTCGATGCTATGGATCAGCATGTCGCTGGCCTGCGTCCGTTCCCGGCGCTTGAAGGACACGGCTGCGCTGCACCGTCCACCCAGCAAGCCATGTGGATTTTATTGCGCGGCAGCGAGCGCAGCAGCCTGTTCGAGCGCACCGCGCAGCTGGTCGAACTACTGGGCGATGCGCTGGTGCTGGAAGACGCACTGGACACCTTCCGTTATCGGGACAACCGCGACCTGACCGGTTATGAGGATGGTACCGAAAACCCCAAAGATGCGGTCGCCATTGCCGCTGCGCTGGTAGCGGAAGGCACAGGACGTCAAGGTTCAAGCTTTGTCGCAGTACAACGCTGGATCCATGATTTGACGCGTTTCCGCGGATTCCCGGCAGCGCAGCGCGATGCCACCATCGGCCGCCAGATTAGCGACAACGAGGAAATCGAGGACGCTCCCGAATCGGCCCATGCGAAACGTACGGCTCAGGAAAGTTTTACGCCCGAAGCTTACATGGTGCGCCACTCCATGCCGTGGGATACCGGCCTGCAACAAGGCACAGAATTCATCGCTTACGGCGAGTCCAGCGACCGCTTCGAAAACGTCCTGCGCCGCATGCTGGGCCACGAAGACAATATCGTCGACGCCCTGTTCAGCTTTTCACGGCCGGTGACCGGCGGCTACTACTGGTGCCCGCCAATTAGTGACAGCCGTCTCGACCTGACCAGCATCGGCATCTGAGCAAAAGTTCTACGTGACCTCCATCCAGCTTTCCTTGCCTGCCGCGCGCGCCCTGCAACTGGCAGCGCAAGGCTTGCTCAATCCGGTGCGCAAGAAAGCCGTCAAGCAAGACGTACTGGCCGCTATCCGGCAAATGGGCGTACTGCAAATCGACACCATCCATGTGGTGGCGCGCAGCCCCTACCTGGTGCTGTGGAGCCGGCTCGGCAGCTATCAGCAGCAGTGGCTGGACGAGCTGCTGGAGGAACGCCAGTTGTTCGAGTACTGGGCGCACGAAGCCAGTTTCCTGCCGATCGAAGATTACGGTTTGTACCGCCACCGTATGGTCGATCCCGGTTCGATGGGCTGGAAATATTCCGCCAAATGGATGGAAGAGCATCGGGCCACCATAGAGCAGCTAGTGCAGCATATCCGCCAGCACGGCCCGGTGCGCTCGGCCGATTTCAAGCGTACCGACGGTAAAGGCGGCGGCTGGTGGGAATGGAAACCGGAAAAACGCTCGCTGGAAGTATTGTTTACCGCCGGTCGCCTGATGATCGCCAAGCGCCATAATTTTCATCGGATCTACGATCTCGCCGAACGCATCTTGCCGGACTGGGACGATGCCAACATGCCGTCCACCGCAGATACGCAGCGCACCCTGCTGCTCAAGGCAGTGCAAGCATTAGGAGTAGCGAAAGCCAGCTGGATCGGCGATTATTTCCGCACCGCCAAGAGCCGCCCCGAACCCGACCCCGAAACCCTGGTCGACGACGGCAACCTGCTCAGGGCGACGGTCGAAGGTTGGCAGCAGCCGGTATATATTCACCCGGCCCATCGCGAACTGGCGCTGGCAGCAGCCGACGGCTTGTTGAAACCGACCGCCACCAGCCTGCTCTCGCCCTTCGATCCACTGGTATGGGACCGCAAGCGCGCATTGGAATTATTCGATTTCGATTACCGGCTTGAATGCTATACGCCGGAAGCCAAGCGCAGCTATGGCTACTTCACGCTGCCAATCCTGCATCGCGGCGCGCTGACAGGACGACTGGATGCTAAAGCACACCGCAGCGAAGGCGTG
This sequence comes from Collimonas sp. OK607, assembly GCF_900111995.1. Taxonomy (GTDB): domain Bacteria; phylum Pseudomonadota; class Gammaproteobacteria; order Burkholderiales; family Burkholderiaceae_D; genus Collimonas. Next base: position 280,635 of record NZ_FOKF01000001.1, on the reverse strand, counting down.
TTTCAAGTGAAGGCGCTATATCTGGAACCGGGGACGCGCACCAGCGTACGACTCGTAACTGAACTGGCCGCAGCATTACAGCGTCTTGCCGCATGGCACGGTACGCCGCGCGTAGTGATAGATCAATGCACGCCACGCGCCTTTAGAAGCATGTTGAAAGCAGCGCTGGCTTAATTTCAGTTACTCAACTCGAGTTGCCTAACCAACACTCTGCAAGATTTTACTGGTTTCGACGCCAAAGGCGCGCGGCCGCCCGATACCGTATCCCTGAGCAAAATCCACACCAATCTCAGTCAGCGTACCGATAATCCGTTCATTTACGGCAAATTCGGCAATCGTCTGTTTCCCCATCAGGTGGCCGATTTTGTTGATCGCCTCGACCATCGCGTAGTCGGTCGGGCTATTCAACATATCCTTTACAAAACAACCGTCAATCTTGATGAAATCGACGGGCAAATTCTTCAGGTAGGCAAACGAAGACATGCCTGCGCCGAAATCATCCAGCGCAAAACGATACCCGATACTTCTTAATTCCTGGATAAAGTGTGCGGCCTTGGCAAAATTTGCAATAGCGCTGGTCTCTGTAATTTCAAAACAGATACTTTGCGGCGCTATGTTGTATTTCACGTGCTGTTCCCGCACAAAATTGAGAAAATCGTTATCCCCGACACTGGCGCCGGACAAATTGATGGCGCAGCTCTCAATATCCTGCCCTCCCCCTTGCTGATGCATTTTCGCCAGCGTGGCAAATACCGTAGAGACCACCCAGCGATCGATAGCCGGCATCAGGTTGTAACGTTCCGCGGCAGGAATGAACGCCATCGGCAGCACCAGATTGTTGTCCTTGTCCAGCATGCGCAGCAGGATTTCAAAATGCACGCCGTGAGCGGACGACGGTGTGCCCAAAGCGACTATATCTTGTGAGAACAAGCAAAATCTATCTTTGACAAGCGCTTCATTGATACGGGTTATCCATTCCATCTCGCCGTGCCGGGTTGACAGTTCACTGTCATCTAGCCGGTACTCATGCACCCGGTTTCGGCCCTTTTCCTTGGCCAGATAACAGGCAGCGTCGACCGCGCTCATGATCTGGCCCAAGGTATGCATTTCTCCCGCCAGATTAATCAGGCCGATGCTAACCCCGATGGTGAACGGCTTGTTGGCCCATAGGAACTGGAAATCGGCGACCGTCTGCCGCAGCCCTTCCGCGACCCGCTGCGAATATTCGACCGGACAGTTCTCCAGCAATACGCCGAATTCATCACCTCCCAGACGCGCGATGGTGTCGGCGTCTCGCAAATGCTGTTTCAACAGTACGCTTATTTGCCGGATCAGTTCGTCGCCGGCGGCATGGCCGCAAGTGTCATTGACCACCTTGAACTGGTCCAGGTCGAGATACAGCACTGCGTGCTGGCGCTGCTGATCGCGCGAAGTAATCATCGCCACCGTCAGGCGGCGTTCGAACTCGCGCCGATTGATGAGCCCGGTCAATTCGTCGTGACTGGCCTGATAGGACAGCTGCGCCGCGTATTCGCGCTCCTTGCTGACGTCATGCAAAACCAGCACGGTGCCAATGGTTTCGCCACTCAGGTTACGTATCGGTTCGGCCGACAGATTGACCGCCACCTCGCTACCATCATTGCATATCAACAACAAATTGGTTTCACGGTCGACCGGATTGCCATTCTCGAGAATCTGGTTGATCAGATCAGTATTCCGCTTGCCGGACGCCTCACCCACCACGCTCAGAATTTTTGCCAGCGGCAGGCCGCGCGCCGACGCCAGTGTCCATCGAGTTAATATTTCCGCAGTCGGATTCAGATATTCGACCAAACCGTCGGTGCCCAGGGTAATTACCGCCTCGCCTATCGATTCCAGCGTGACCTGAGCCCGTTCCTTTGCTGCATATAGTTGCTCTTCGGACCGTTTGCGGGCGGTGATATCGGTAAACGAACCAGCCATGCGCACCGGCTGGCCAGCGGCATTGCTAGTGGACTGCGCGCAAGAGCGCACCCAGCGCAAATCGCCCGACTTGGTGACGATTCTGAATTCGATGTCGCACGGCGAATTATCGTACAGATGGGATGTCAGTTTTGCCCGGACCGACGCCAGATCCGAGGGATAGATACAGTTAAGGAATTGCACCGGAGTCGGCTCGCCATCGTCCAGTGTGTAACCCAGCAATTCCGTCAGGCGTGGCGAATAGTAGATGTTGTCTGCCTGGATATCCCAGTCCCACAAACCATCGTTACTCCCGACAAGCGCCAGATGCAGGCGTTCCTGGCTGATCTTCAACGCTTTTTCGAACGCATCGCTCTTGTTCAGGAGATAACGTGAAATCCAGCTGCCGAATATCGTCAGTGCAATGGCAATCGCCAATGTCGCAAACAACAACAAACGCTGGACCTGTCGAGAAGACTCTCCCAAGCTGGCCGAAAAGCGTAACTCTAAAGGCGTCAGACGGGCGTCTATGTCACGAATACGGGCGAGACTAGCCGTCAGCGTCGATGACTCCGGGTTGCCGGCAGCGATCGCCGCATGCAAACGCGTTGCCTCTGCAGCCAACTCTTCAATCAGCCGGTTGCCAATCTGCCAGTTGGCGAGCGGCTCTGCCAGCAGGCTGAAGTTCTTGAAATTACGATACAGGAAAATGATGCCATCGATATCGTCGGGATGATTGCCGCCTTCCAGAAACCCTTGGCGTGCTACTTGCAGATCTGGAACCGGTTTGTCCAGCTCATCCCTGGCGCGGCGATCGCCCATGGGCACCGCCAGCGCCTGCAGCGCCTTCTGGTAGTCAGTCTCGGCTTGCGTAACCGCATATTGAACCAGATAGGATACCGCCTCCTTCTGCGCCTTCGACCACAAGCCTTCGCCGCCGACAAACGCCCGCACAGAAGACAGGATACTCATGCTGAACATCAGCAGCCCTACCATCGAGAGCACAATCGCCAGAAAAGGCAAAGTCACCTTGATCCAGCGCATGCCGCCGTCTTTAGTCCAAAATTTCTGCAATCGCTGTTTCACAAAACCTCGCTGATGAATTTATACAGTCAGAAAGCTTGAGCGCCCTCGCTGGACATTGCGAAAAAACGACACTACTTGAGTCCAAGTATCGAATGCCCCATCATACGACCAATAGTTTCTAAGTAGCAAGTCACTGGCAAGGAATAAAGTAATGCCTTGTTTATATTCTTGCAAATACCCGGAAACAACAGCTGGCGATGGCCGTCTTGAGACGAAAATCGCCATCCATGTCGCTATCATGCATCGGCAAATGCAACAGCACAAAATTGTCTGAACGCCACCTATATCGGCCGTGCTACCATCGCTGGCTTGCCTTCTTTTCTGATTATTTTCACTTGCCTCATCCATGACCCAGTCTTTGCACGTTGATAGCGCAGTCGCCAGCAGTTTTTCTACCAACCCGGACATTTTGCACGGGACAGCTCAGGCTGACTTGATACGCGATGAGGTATTGGCCGATCTGCTGGAGGCTACCGCTGCGCGCGTACCAGACCAGATCGCTTTGATTTTTGGCGTGCGCCGGCTGAGCTATCAGGAACTCAGCCAACGTGCCGACCAGGTGGCTTCACGCCTGATCGCTGCCGGTGTGGGGCCAGGCCAGATTGTCGGATTGTGGCTGCCGCGCGGCATCGACCTGCTGATCATGCAAGCCGGCATCGCCAAAACCGGCGCCGCCTGGCTGCCGCTGGATGCCGATACGCCGGTTGAGCGCATTGCCGTCTGCCTGGAAGACGCGCAAGCGCCAGGGATTGTCAGTTGCCAGCAATTCGCCGCGCGCCTGGAGCCGGGGCAGTTCGGCTGCCAGGTCTGGACCGCCGAGCAGTTGCTGGCGCCAGCTGACGCACTGCTGCAGCGCCGCAAAAATGCCCGGCGCAGCGATCCGGCGTATGTCATCTATACCTCAGGTTCAACCGGCAAGCCGAAAGGCATCGCCATCACGCAAGGCGCAATCTGCCATTTCCTGCGCAGTGAAAACGCCGTGCTGGGCGTCACCGGCAGCGATCGCGTCTATCAAGGTTTTTCGGTAGCGTTCGACATGTCGTTCGAAGAAATCTGGATCAGTTACCTGGTTGGCGCCACCCTTTGGATCGCCCCCAAGGAGCTGGCCTCCGATCCCGAAGCGTTGCCGCTGGCACTCGCCGCAAACGGCGTCACCGTATTGCATGCCGTGCCAACCCTGCTGGCGCTGTTCAATCAGGATGTGCCGAGCTTGCGCATCATCAATCTCGGTGGCGAAATGTGTCCGGAAGCGCTGGTCGCACGCTGGGCCAAACCTGAATCCGGCCGCCATATATTCAACACCTACGGCCCGACCGAAGCAACGGTATCGGCCAGCCTGGCCGAACTGCACGCCAATGAACCGGTAACCATCGGCCGCCCGTTGCCCAATTACGGCCTGCTGGTGATTAATCCCGCCGTAGAAAATGGCCTGATTCTGCTGCCGCGCGGCGAAGTGGGCGAATTGTGCATCACCGGTCCTGGAGTTGCCGAAGGTTATCTGGGACGCCCCGAGCTGACCGCCGAGAAATTTCTGGCAAATCCGTGGTCGAGCGGCCACCATGACCGCCGCCTGTACCGTACCGGCGACCTGGCACGGATCGAGGCCGACGGCCGGGTCCAATGCCTGGGCCGTACCGACGACCAGGTAAAGATTCGCGGTTTTCGCGTGGAGCTGGGTGAGATCGAAGAAGTGCTGGCGCGTCAGCCGGGCGTTGGCACCGTAGCGGTGGTGTTGCGCCAGGAAGACGGCATCGACCAGTTGATTGCTTTCATCGTAGCGGAGAGTGGGTCTGAGCTTGCGCCCGCGGTGCTGAGGAGTGCTTTGGCCGAGCGTCTGCCGCCCTACATGGTGCCAGGTTTCTTTGAGCCGATGCAGGAAATGCCGCGCCTGACCTCCGGCAAAATCGACCGCAAGGCGCTGAAAGCGCGACCTTTAGCCGCAATTAGTGCAGGCAACGCCGGCCTTGATTCGGATACTCCCGAAACGCCGGCCGAAATCGCACTATTCGGCGCGCTGAACAAACTGTTTCCCGGTCAGCCTATCCAGCGCAGCGCAGATTTTTTCAACGATCTCGGCGGTCATTCGCTGTTCGCGGCAAAACTCGCCTCCGCATTGCGCGCCAATCCCGATTTCGCCCATGTGACCGTGCGCGACATTTACATGAACCGCACCGTCGGCCGTATCGCTCAGGTACTGGCAGTAGCGCCGGTTGCCGGTATCGCAGTCGATACCAGCTGGACTGCACCGTCGGATCTGAAACGCTGGGTCTGCGGCGCGGCGCAGGCAGCTGCCGTGCCGTGGCTGGTGGCGATGCGCATGATGCAATGGCTGGCGCCGTTTTTTACTTATCACTTCTTCACCGGCGATCCGGGTGACTCCATCGCCGTGGCGATCGTAGTATCGGTCGGCGTGTTCCTGCTGGCTACCTTGTTTGAATTCGCAATTGCGATTGCCGCAAAATGGCTGATTGCAGGGCGACTGAAAGCCGGCCGCTACCCGCTTTGGGGCCTTACCTATTACCGCTGGTGGCTGGCCGACCGCCTGATCGAGGCAGCGCCTGCCTACCTGCTGAGCGGTTCGACCCTGTATAGCTGGTGGCTGAGGGCGCTCGGTGCACGTATCGGCTCCGAAGTCGTGATCGGCTCCATGACTTTGCGCGCGCACGATTTGCTCACCATAGAGGATGGCGTGAGCATCGGCAATGCTGTCAATTTTGAAAATGCCCGTGTCGAACATGGCGAACTGTGGCTTGGCCCGATCACGTTGCAGCGCGAAAGCTGCATCGGCTCCTACGCCGTTATGGAAGGCAACACTGGTGTCGGCGCGTTCGGCCATGTGGAGGGCCAGAGCGCCATCAGCGAAGGCCAGACAGTGCCGGCCGGCCGCATCTGGACCGGCTCACCGGCGCGCGACGCAGGCGCTTTCGACCAGGCCTCCAAACCGCCACGGCCGCCAGTCACATACAGGCGCCAGTTGGGCGAGTCGATATTTTTCCTGTTCGGCGCCTTCCTGATCACCACACTGTTCTTCATGCCGGTGTTCCCCAGCTTCATCCTGATCGACTGGCTCGACGATACCGATCGTTTCCCGTGGCTGTCCAGTAACGGTAATGTGGCGTTCCAGCTGTCCAAATATTTCGTCATGGCTTTCCCTGCCACAGCCGTACTGATCGTATGTACAGCTTTGCTTTCGGCCGGGATTCGCTGGAGCCTGCTGCCGCGCATGCGGGCCGGCAGCTGGCCGGTGCGCAGCAACATCTATTGCAGCAAATGGCTGGTCAACCAGATCCAGGAATCCAGCCTGAGCGTATTGCATGGCGTGTATGCAACCGTCTACGCGCCGATCTGGTACCGCCTGCTGGGAGCGAAAGTCGGCCGCCATGCCGAGATCTCGACTGCACTCGGCGTGGTACCTGACATGCTGACCCTAGGCGAAGACACCTTCATCGCCGACGCCGTCTTGCTAGGCGACGAGCAAATCGACGGCGGCTGGATGACCATGAAGCCAACCGTCATCTCGCGCCGCAGTTTTGTCGGTAACGGCGCCTACGTGCCTGACGGTAGCATCCTGCCGGAAAACGTGTTGATCGGCGTCCATTCGCGCACACCGGACAATCACCGCATGCAACCGGGCGATACCTGGCTCGGCTCGCCACCGATCAACCTGCCGGCGCGGGAGCAAACCAGCGGCTTCCCCGAGCATTTGACGTTCCGGCCATCGCGCCGGCGCCGTCTGGGCCGTGCATTAGTGGAAGGTTTCCGTATCGTTTCTCCGCATGCGATCGTGATCGCGGTCGGTTACACCGTGGTGCTGAACCTGATGCCGCTGGCTGGCGCCGGCCAGTGGGGTGAAGTGATCTCCCTGCTCACCACTGCCGGACTTTTGTACGGCATCGGCACCTTCATCTTTATCGCCGCCCTGAAATGGCTGCTGATCGGGCGCTACAAGAAGTGCAGCATCCCGATGTGGACGCCATTCGTCTGGCTCTCGGAGGGTGTTACCAATCTGTATGAAGGGATTGCGATACCGAATTTCATGAATTACCTGCGCGGCACGCCGTGGCTGCCGCTGGCCCTGAATCTGCTGGGCTGCCGTATCGGCCGCGGGGTTTACATGAACACCACCGACATCACCGAGTTCGATTGCGTCACCATCGGCGACTACAGCGAACTGAATGCGCAGGCTTGCCCGCAAACCCATCTGTTCGAAGACCGGGTCATGAAGATCGACCACGTCAACATCGGCAGCCGGGTCTACATGGGGCCGCGCAGCTTTGTGCTGTACGGTGCGGTGGTCAACGACAACGCCAAACTGGGCGCACTGACGCTGGTCATGAAAGGCGAATCGATTCCAGCGGCAACCAACTGGCGCGGCTGCCCGGCGGCACCGGCAAAGAACTGATCAGGATAAGAGTCAGAATTAAACCTGGATCTGGCAAGGCCTGCGGACTTGCCAGACAATTTGCCGGGTAAACAGAAAAGCATCAGGTCAGGAAGGCGTTTGCTCACGCTCGCGCAACAGCCGCTCCAACAACCGGTCGCGCGCATTGCGCCGACGCTCCAGCCTGTCGGCCTCCTCGCCCAAGGCCCGGAACAGGCTGGCGCACATGATCAGCATGATGATCATGAACGGCAAGGCGATTACGATTGAAGTCGTCTGCAACCCCTTCAAGCCCCCGGCCATCAGAAGCACCCCTGCAATCAGTGCGGTCAACACGCCCCATGCCAGCTTGATCCTGGCTGAAGGCGCCGGATTACCACTGCTGGTCATCATGCCCAGCACGAAGGTTGCGGAATCCGCTGAAGTAACGAAAAATACCGAGACCAGGATAATTGCGATCAACGAAGTCAGTGTGCTCCAAGGCAGATGCTGGAGCAGCGCGAACAACGCCAGCGAACTATCCTGCTTGACGATCTCGACCAGCGGCAAGTGTTCGAACATGATGCCATGCAACGCAGCGCCGCCAAATGTGGCGAACCACATGAAGCTGATCAGCGATGGCACCAGCAGCACGCCGGTAACAAACTCGCGGATAGTGCGGCCGCGCGAGATGCGGGCGATGAAGGTGCCGACGAACGGCGCCCAGGTAACCCACCACGCCCAGTAGAACAAGGTCCAGTCGGCAATCCAGGTACCTTTTGAAAACGGCGTCATACGCATGCTCATGCTGACCAGACTGTCCAGGTAGTCGCCCAGCGTAGTAGTCAGCGAATCCATGATGAATAGCGTCGGCCCCAGCATCAGCACAAATAGCATCAGCAGCAGCGCCAACACCATATTGAGGTTGCTCAGAATTTTCACGCCCCGGTCCAGGCCGCTCAGGGAAGACGCCAGGTACAAGCCGGCAGCTACTGCAATCACCGTCAACTGCAAGGTCAGTCCATTCGGCAAGCCGAATACCGTGTGCAGGCCGCTGCTGATTTGCAGCGTGCCGAAACCGAGCGAAGTGGCGACGCCGATGGCAGTGGCGAGTACCGCCAGAATGTCGATAGTCTTACCCAACGGGCCCAGCGCATACTTGCCGATCAGCGGCTCGAAGGTGGTGCTCATCAACATCGGGCGATTGCGGTTGAACTGGAAAAAAGCCAGCGCCAGCGCCACCACGCAATACGCAGCCCAAGGATGCAAGCCCCAATGGAAAAAGGCATAACGCAAACCAAGCCGTGCCGCCTCGGGGCCACCGGCGGGGCCGCTAGGCGGCGTCGCAAAATGAGAAACCGGTTCCGCCACGCCCCAGAACACCAGTCCGATGCCCATGCCGGCGGCGAACAACATGGCAAACCAGCTATGGCGGCTGAAATCCGGTTCGGCATCCTCGCCGCCCAGCCGGATGGTGCCAAAACGGCCGAATGCAAGATAGAGCGCAAACACCAGGAAACCGAACATCGACAACAAGTAGAACCAGCCGAAATTGGCGATGGTGGCGCCCAATGCCGACTGCATCAGTGCAGCCAGGCTGAGCGGTGACAGTGCGCCCCACAGGACGAACAGAGAGACCAACAAGAGTGAAACGATTAATACCATTGAGGACGCCCAAGGTTGTTATTGTTTTCACATGATACGGCAATCGTTTTACCTGCAACAATAATTAGTATGGCAGAAGCAACGCCAAACGTAATCAGAAGAGCCTATACCAGCAGGAATTGCACCGGGTTTTCGCTCCGGAAAAGAAAAAAACCGCATAAACATTGATGTTTATGCGGTTTCTCTATACTACCAACACCAGTTACCTGGTGCCCACGGAGGGACTCGAACCCCCACACCTTGCGGCACATGGACCTGAACCATGCGCGTCTACCAATTCCGCCACGTGGGCCGTAATGCGAAGCCCAGTAAGGCTCACTGCAATTCCGAAGACAGAATAATACGTGCATTTGATAGATTCGGTCAATCGAAGTTTGCGATTTTATGCAATTAATTGTCGTGCTTCATGGCTGGCGTCGCAAATCGGCGGCGGATCAGCGTTGCAACAACCATTCGTGCACCGGATCGTTCTTGAAATGCCATTCGCGCCTAGGCCCGGCCATCACGTTCAGGTAATAGCTGTCGTAGCCGTGCGGCGCCACCACCGGGTGATATCCCCGCGGCACCATGACCACATCGTGATTTTCCACTGCCATCGATTCGTCCAGCGAACGATCGTCGGTATACACGCGCTGGAACGCAAAACCTTGCGGTGGATTCAGGCGATGATAATAGGTCTCTTCGAGAAAACTCTCTTGCGGCAGGTTGTCGGTATCGTGCTTGTGCGGCGGATAGCTCGATGAATGGCCGCCCGGCGTCACCACTTCCACCACCAGCAAATGATCGGCCGGCTCGCTTTGCGGCAGGATATCGCAGACATAACGCGTATTGCTGCCCTGCCCGCGCACTGAACGTTTCGCCATTCCAGGTTCTATCAGGCGCGCACCCAGATCGCCATGGCCGGGAGCGCTGCAGACCGCGATTTCAGCATCGCCATGCGCGGTGACGGTAACGCCATGGCTATGCGGCACATACACCGCATACGGCGAGCTTTGATCGAATACGCTTTGACGTTCGCCGATTTCCTTCCAAGCGTGATCGCCAGCCTGCACGCTGACCACCCCGCGCAGCACTACGATGCATACTTCGCGCCGGACCGTATCGAAACTGATTTTCTCTGCTGCCGCCAATCGATATGCCGCAAAGCCGACAAAGCGCCAACTCGCCGACTGCGGCGTAACACTGACGATTTCCCGTCCTTGCGCGTGTCCCTTGACGAGCAAGCTCATGCCGCCTCCTTGGCACTTCCTGCCTCGATGGCGCTCACCAGATCCGCCAAATGACGATAACCCATTTCGGCATATTGATAGCTCGGGGCGACAGCCGGATCCTGTTCTGCTTCAACGACCAACCAGCCGGCGTAGCCATGCTGATACAACAAGCGCAACAGACCGTCAAAGTCGATAGCGCCATCGCCCGGTACGGTAAAAGCGCCATTGATCACCGCCTGCAGGAAACTCCAGTTGCCGTTGCGCGCCATCTTCACGACTGCCGGCCGCACGTCCTTACAATGGACATGGCAGACGCGCTTGATATGCTGCTCCAGCACTTTCAGAGGATCGCCGCCGGCAAACGTGACATGGCCGCTGTCAAACAGCAAGCCGACTTCATCGCCGCTTAATGCCATCAGGCGGTCAATATCGGCGGGAGTCTCGACATAGGCGCCCATGTGATGGTGATAAGCCAGGCGCACGCCATGCGACAAAGTAAAGCGCGCAAAGGCGGTCAGTTTGTCGGCGTATTGCTGCCATTCCAGATCGTTCAGAAACCGCGGGCGCTTATACAAGGGATCCGGTCGGCCCTGGATGGCATTGGCAACTTCACCGTACACCATTACCTTGGAGCCGTTTTCCGCCAATAGACGCAGATGCGGGCCGACTGCAGCAATTTCATCCTCCACGGAACCAGTCGCCAGACGACCGGAATACCAGCCCGAGATGCATTCAAGCTGATATTTACCGAGCAGTGCCGCCAGCGCCGCAGGTTCCTTCGGAAATTTGTTGCCCAGCTCGAAGCCGCGATAACCGATTTGCACACCCTCGCTCAACGCCACTTCCAGCGGCGTCTCGCCACCCAGCGATGGCAAGTCATCGTTCATCCAGGAAATCGGGTTGATGCCGATCTTTACGTTAAATGTCATGGTCTCTCTCACCGTATCTATCTCTCTATTAACATTCACACTTATCACTCAGATTTTTTGGCTGTGCCGGGTTTGCTCGTATTCAGCTCTTGCCTTCTGCACCTGCTGCCGCTGCGATACTTCCGGCACCGCCACTTCCCACCAGCAACCACCCTCTTCCGTGGTACGCGTTGGATCGGTATCGATACATACCAGATAGGTGCGGTCGGCAGCACGCGCCCGTTGCAGCGCCGCTTCCAGCTGGGCGATGGTCTTGACGTTTTCCGCCAGCGCGCCAAGTGACTTTGCATGCGCCGCAAAATCGATGGCTGGCGCGCCATGCTGGCCTTGCAGGCAATCTTCCAGCATGTTGTTGAATGGCGCGCCGCCGCATGCCTGCTGCAGGCGGTTGATGCAACCATAGCCGCGGTTATCCAGCACCACGATGATCAATTTTTTATCCAGCATGACCGAGGTAGCGATTTCCGAATTCATCATCAGGTAGCTGCCGTCGCCAACCATCACGATCACGTCGCGGTCCGGTTGCGCCAGCTTGACGCCGAGGCCGCCGGCAATTTCGTAACCCATGCAGGAGTAGCCATACTCGACGTGATAACCGCCGGGAGTGGAGGTACGCCATAATTTGTGCAGCTCGGCCGGCAAAGTACCGGCGGCGCAAACCACGATATCGTGCACGGTCGAATCGATGCTGGAGCGCTGCACCGCGCCAATCACTTCACCGTCATACGGCAGCGCCGGGGCTTCAATTTCACGCCTGCCGGTAATGTTGTCGACGGTAGCACGCCATGAGTTGGCCTGTTCCAGCGCCAGCGCATGCCAGTCCGTGCCGGCGCGCCAATCTTTCAAACCCTGCGACAAGGCTGCCAGGCCTAACCGCGCATCGGACAGCATCGGCGTCGCCTGCCATTTGATGGCATCCACCGCATTGACATTGATGCTGAGCAGTTTCGCCTGACCGAACAGAGAGTGTGAGCCAGTCGTAAAATCTTGCAGCCGCGTGCCAACCGCAATCACCACATCCGCCTTTTGCGCCAAGGCATTCGCTGCCGGCGAACCGGTTACGCCGAGTGCGCCCAGCTGCAAGGGGTGACGCCAGGCCAAAGCGCTTTTCCCGGCCTGCGTTTCCGCCACCGGCACGGCATGTTTTTCAGCAAAACAGCGCAGTGCTTCGGTCGCTTCGCCGTACAATACGCCGCCGCCGGCAATGATCAGAGGTTGCTTCGCATCCTTCAGCAAATCCAGCGCCGCCTGCAGCTCATCCACAGCCGGCCCCTGAGCGCGGAATTTCACCGTTTTCGGTGCAAAAAAATCGACCGGATAATCGTAAGCCATGGTTTGCACATCTTGCGGCAAAGCCAACGTCACCGGGCCGCATTGGGCGGCATCGGTCAACACCTGGATCGCCCGCGGCAGCGCTGTCAGCAACTGTTCCGGATAGTAGATGCGGTCGAAATAGCGGGACAAAGGCTTGAACGCATCGTTAGCGGAAACGCCACCATCCTGGAAATTTTCCACCTGCTGCAATACCGGATCAGGACGCCGCGAAACAAAGATATCGCCCGGCAGCAGCAATACCGGCAAGCGGTTCACGTGGGCCAGCGCTGCAGCGGTCAACAAATTGGTAGCGCCTGGCCCGATCGAACTGGTGACCGCCATCATGCGTCGACGCATATGGGTTTTGGCATAGGCGATTGCGGCGTGCGCCATGGCTTGCTCGTTGTGCGCGCGATAAGTCGGCAATTGTTCCCGGTGTTGATACAAAGCTTCGCCCAGGCCGGCTACATTGCCATGGCCGAAAATCGAGAACACGCCGCCAAACAAAGGCACCTCGTTACCTGCCTCTGCGGTATCGACGCGCAAGGCCGCCAGATAGCGCACCAGCGCTTGCGCCATGGTCAGGCGTATGGTTTTGGCTGCACTCATGCTGCGCGCTCCGCTGTGTTGGGTTGATCTTCACTACGGCTGGCTTGCCAGACACCGATAAGCTGCTCGAAAGTCGTCCGCACCTGCTGGATCAGCGTAGCATCATCTATCTGCCCTTGCAGCCAGCGCTTGGATGGCTCATGGAAAATCGTCCGTCCAACCATGAAACCGCGGCAAGTCTTGCTATGGCGCGAGGCGCGGAAACCGGCCGCAAGTTCTTCCACCGGCGCCGCCAGGCCCAGCAACACCACGCCGCGACAATAAGGATCGCGCTCGGCAATCAGGCGATCGATCGCATCCCACTGCTGCGCCGACATGGACTCCAGCTTCCACCACTCTGGATAAATGCCCAGGTTGTACAAGCGCTTGATGCCACGCAGCACGGTATCGTCCGCCTTCGGCAAATCCTTGGGCGGGATGATCTCCAGCAACAATTCATGGCCGCTGACCTGGATCGCGTCATACAAGCCGCGAATCTGCGCTTCCTGCTCCAGCCGTTTTTCTACCGCGTCATCCGGGTGAAACTGCACCAGGCACTTGACCACGTGTTCCTTGGGCCAGCTCAGCAGATGCGAGCCTATCGAGCGGCCATAGTCGAATTCCAGCGGATTCGAAAGCGGGAGTTCGACCGCATGGCCGACCCACCAGCCACGCCCGGTGGCGGCGTTCAGTGCATCCTGGCCGTAACTGTCGTCAGACAAGATACCGATCTTGCCTTGCAAGCCCAGCGCCTGTTCGGTCGCGGCGACGGCTTGCACCAGCAACTGCTTGAGCTGCGGCAAGCGCGCTTCGCTGACGCCAGATTCACGTGCCAGTTCAAAGAACTGGTTGCGGTGATCAAAGGCAAATACATTGACTTCATCCCAGTTTTTACGCGGCACGGTTACCCTATGCAAACGCTGCAGATGCGCGTCCTGGTCCGGTCGCTGCATGCGTTCGGCATGCTTTAGAAAATAAGCCAGTTCGACCGGCGTCGGCATCGCCGGCGCACATGCATGGCGCGACACTACCAAGGCGCCGCACGCGTTGGCATAGCGACAGCAATTTTCATCGCTTTCACCATTCAGCCAGCCTTTCAGGAATCCCGACAGGAAGGCATCGCCCGCGCCCAGCACGTTTAACACCTCGACTTGCACACCCTTATAGTTGAATCCGTCATCCAGCGCCTCAGGAATCGCGCCATGAATTACATTACAGCCCAGCGGGCCGCGCTTGACTACCAGCGAAGCCTGGCTGACCGCACGCACTGCCTGCAGAGAAGCGATGATGTCCCGGCCGCCGCCGGCAATCATGAATTCTTCTTCGGTGCCGACCACCAGGTCGAATTTCGGCAAGATTCCTTGCAGATGCGCGGTTACGCCATCGTTCGCGATAAAGCGCGTCTCGCCATCACCTTTTTGGGTCAGCCCCCACAGCACCGGCCGGTAGTCGATATCCAGCACCGTGCGGACATTATTGCGGCGCGCATACTCCAACGCCAGGCTGCTGCTACGATGCACCTGCTGCGTAGAGAAATGGGTGCCGGTAATCAGCAGCGCCTTGCTGGAAGCGATGAAGGCTTCATCGATATCCTCCTCCGCCAGCGCCATGTCGGCGCAGTTGTCGCGGTAGAAGATCAACGGGAAGGTATCTTTATCCTTCAAGCCCAGCATCACCAGCGCAGTCAGCCGTTCCGGATCGACCTTGATATGGCTGACATCACAACCTTCCGCCGCCAGGGCGGCCGTCAAAAACTGGCCATTATGTTCATTACCGACCCGTGCCAGCATCGCCGATTTCAATCCCAGCCTGGCGCAACCGAAAGCGATATTGGCTGAAGACCCGCCCAGGTATTTAGCAAAACTGCTGACATCCGACAGCGGCGCGCCGATTTGCTGCGCGTACAGATCCACCGCCAGGCGACCGATACAAACCACGTCGAGCTTGCGGCCAGGTGCGAAGGTGTTGTTGGTGTGTTGCATGAGCGCGTCCTTAACTTGATCTTAGATGCTTAAACTGAGATGCATAGATGTAGGCTCGGGCCTAGACCTGTATCCCTTCCAGCTGATTCATCAGTGTCTGCATTTCTGCGCCGCCCGCCATCATGTCCAGTACTTCATCCTTGCTGACATTGTCCTTGGTGAAAGTGCCCATCGATTTGCCACGATTGAGCAAGGTAAAGGAATCACCGATCGGATAGGCGTGATGCACATTGTGGGTAATGAAAATTACCGAGATGCCACGCTCGCGCGCCTTGTGGATCAGCTTCAGAACATTGAACGATTGCTTGACGCCCAGCGCCGCGGTCGGCTCGTCGAGAATCAACACCCGGGCGCCGAAGTGAATCGCACGGGCGATCGCCAGGCATTGTTTTTCACCGCCGGACATGGTGCCGATCGCATGATGCGGATCGCGCACCATGATGCCCATTTCCGCCAGCTTTTCACGCGCCGTCTCGGCCGCATAGTCGATGTCCATGACGGTGATGCCGAACACTTTCTTGGTCGGCTCGCGGCCCATGAAGAAATTGCGCGCCACCGACAGCAGCGGCACCAGCGCCAGATCCTGGTAAACGGTTGCCACGCCAACATCCAGCGCTTCTTTCGGTGAGTTGAAAGAGACCGGTTTGCCGTCGACCAGGTATTGCCCTTCCGACGGCTTGTGCACGCCGGCCAGCGTCTTGATCAGGGTCGACTTACCGGCGCCGTTATCACCCAGCAGGCAATGCACCTCGCCTTTTTTCAAACGCAAGGTGACATTTTGCAAAGCAATCACCGAACCGAAATACTTGCTGACGTTTTCCAGAGCCAGAATAGTGTCACTCATGATTACCTCGCCTCCGTCACGCGGCGACGGACATAATTGTTGAACAACACAGCCACCAGCAGCATCACGCCGAGGAATACCCGGAACCAGTCTGAATTGAGATTGGTATAAGTGATGCCTATCTGCACCACGCCAAAGATCAAGGCGCCGAAGCAAGCCCCGATCACCGAACCATAGCCGCCGGTCAGCAAGGCTCCGCCGATTACCGCAGCGATGATGGCTTCAAATTCCTTTTGCAAGCCACGATCTGCCGCCGCCGAACCGACGTCTGCCACTTGCAGTACGGCGAACAGGCAGGCGCAGAAGGCGGTAAACACAAACAACGTAATCTTGACCCGTTTCACCGGTACGCCAACGTTCTTGGCGGCATTGGCGTCACCGCCAACAGCGAAGATCCAGTTGCCGAATCGGGTCCGCGCCAGGACGAAACTTGCAACCACCGCCAGCACCAGCCACCAGATGATGACCTTGGGGATGCCGGCAATCAGCGGCTGGCCATTAGCCACGGTGGCGATCCAGCCGTGGCTGGCCAGCCAGTGAAACAGCCCGCTGCCGAAATTTCCAGTGAACAGCATGCTGCCAAGCCAGTCATGCGCAGCCAGGTCACCGACGCCGCTGACAATGGTACGGTTGGCAAACATGATCGACAACGCCAGCGTCAAACCGCGCAAGATAAACATGAACGCCAGCGTGACGATAAAAGAAGGTAGCTTGGTCTTGACCACCAGGTAGCCGTTGAGCCAGCCCAATGCCATGGAACCGGCAAATGCAAACAGGATTGCCAGCCAGAACGGCCAGTGAAAATAGACGGTAGGAATCGCCACCATCATGCCGGCAAAACCGATCATCGAACCCATCGACAAATCGAACTCACCGGCGATCATCAGCACACACGCGCCGATTGAGATCAGGCCCAGGTAGGCCGCCACCTGCATCCAGTTGATTACGCCGTCCAGGTTGAACATGCCGGAATCGCCTGCGGCAAAACCGAAGATGATAAACACCAGGATAGCGCCGGCCAGCGAGGCAAACTCCGGACGTCCCAGGAAACGCTTGAGCGAGCCTTCCTTGCGAACCCGCTCGTCTTTCGGAGCGACGTTCTGCTGCGCTGGGCTATTGCCGTCGGCACCTAGCTTGTCAGCGTGCGCACTGCTTGAATTCATGACTGTATCTCCTGCTGTGTTGGCCAGTAGTCAGGCTGCAAACCCGGATTCAGACTGGCGACTTGACGGGGTGTGGCGAGATCGTTCGGACGTAGCACGGCCCGGGTGATTCGTACCCCGTGGATTTCAATTTACCGACTGTCCGCAGCGTCGTTGCTACGGACAGTCGTGTAGGGCAAGGCGAGGCGAGGCGCCAGATCAGCGATATTGGCCTGCGTATTTCACCACTTTGTCTAGATTGTCTTTGGTAATGTAGCCAGGGCCGGAGCTGATGTGGCGCGGGCCATAGATCGGCGCCAGGCCATATTCTGCCAGTCGTGCCTGGAACTTCGGATTGGCTTTCAGCTTGGCCTGAATGGCAGCGACATCGGTGATCTTGTCTTGCGTCATGATGGCCAGGACAGCAACCGGGATGTAGCCCTGCAGGTAGGGTTGCTGGTCGATCGCAAACTGCACCGAACCATCCTTGATGCCCTTGGCGACTTCCTCAGACAAGTCGAAAGTGGCGAACCACATCTTGCCCTTCAGTCCCATTTTTTGCAGTGCGCGCAGGCTTGGCGAGGCCGAATCCGGACCGAGCGCCAATACCGCTTGCGTACCCGGGTTATTCCGCAGATAAGCGCTTACCTTGCTCTCGATACCGGTAGGATCCTGGCCGGCATCCAGTGTTGATTTTTTATAATCGACGCCGATGGCATCGGCAAAACCGCGGCAACGCTCGAACGAAGACGGGTTAGTTGCGTAGTGATTGACGCACAGGAAAGATTTGATGCCTACAGCCTTGGCTTTTTCACCGGCGCCATGGCCCGCATCGTATTCCGGCTGGCCGACATGCATGATGGCGCCGAGTTCTTCACTTTGCTTCTGGGTGCCGGAATTGATGGTCACCAGTGGAATTTTCTTGGCGGTGACGTTTTCCATGGCTTTTTTCAGCACGCTGTAATCGGCGATACTGGCGATCACGCCATCGTAGTGACGTGCTGCCGCTTGCTCGATCAGGCGCGACATGTCGGCCAGGTCGCCATTCGGCGGATTGCGGTAATCGACGGTGACATTGAAATCTTCACCGGCCTGCTTGATGGCATTCTTGATGGTGTTCCACCATGAGTCGGAATCCGGTGCATGGCTGATCAGAACGAATTTCTCATTTGCTGCATAACTACTGTTCATGGCGCCAAAGCCCATCGCCAGCGCCGTCACCATCAGGACCTTGGCCAGGCCCTTGCATCTGAGTCGTTGCATAGTTATCTCCGTTGTTGTTTTATTCATTACTTGCAGGCTGACCGCCCGGATCCGATAGCGTCATCGGTACTAAACAATAGAACAAGCGCATTCGGTATGCAACGTTTTTTTCAATTAAATTTAATTTAGAATTTTATTTCCATGTGTTGGATTGAATCCATAGAATGTCTTTATAATTGCTTCACAATATAAATTAGAAAGAACGCCATGGCAGATACACCGACTGTCGATCAGTTGATGCTGCAAATCGCGGAACAATACGCAACACTTTCGCGGCAGTTGAAGATCATTGCCACCTACGTAGAACAGCATCGCAGCAGCCTGATGCTGGAACGAATCAGCGATATCGCCGAGCACTGTCAGGTGCAGCCGTCCGCAATCGTGCGCTTTGCCAAGCAATTCGGCTTCAGCGGCTTTAGCGAGATGCAGGCGGTTTTCCGCGATGCCTATACGGCGCAGGCGATTCCGTCGCAGAACTATCAGCAACGCATCCGCAAGCTGATCGACGCTAAGCCTACCCCGCTCACCGGCGGCTCGATGGCACGCGAATTCATCGCCGCCAGCCGCAGCGGCCTCGATGAATTATTGAACGGCATGGACGACGTGCAGTTTGATGCAGCTGTAAAGCTGCTGCAGAAGGCTGAGAATATCTATGTCATCGGCGTGCGCCGCTCTTTCCCGATCGCCACCTATATCGTGTATGCCTTACAACACACTAACAAGCGGGTGCACCTGCTGTCCGGCCTTGGCGGCATGATCCGCGAGCAGATCCGCAGCATAGGCAAGAACGACGTGGTGATCGCCATCAGCTTTACGCCCTACGGTAAGGAAACCCAGGCTTGCGTCCGGCTTGCGCATCACCATCAGGCCAAGTCGCTGGTCATCACCGATAGCCAGCTGAGTCCGCTGGCCAGGCATGCCTCGGTATTGCTTACCGTGAAAGAAGGCAGCGCCTTCGCCTTCCGTTCACTGACCAATGCGATGTGCCTGTGCCAGGCGTTGTTTATCGCCTTGGCTTATAGGTTAGAGCTTAATGTGGAGGAAAGCGGCGCAATTGAGGGTTATGACGAGTAAATGACCAGGAAACTGCAATAGAATTCCCTTCATCAAATGCTTTCATGCACTTAGGGCTGACTATGGCGGAACTTAAACAGATGACTGGCAAACGTGCTCAACCGCGCAACGAAAAATCAAGGCTTGCCGCGGGCGACGGCGGCGGCTATGTTGTTGACATGAATGCAAGAATCGCCAAACTTGAAGGATTTGCGCTGGATACCCGCGACCGCCTTTCCCGCATAGAGGAAAGGCTGGAAGCATGTGCCACAAAATCCGATGTCAAAGACCTTGAATCCACCATGCATAAGGAATTGCATGGTTTGACCTGGAAACTCATCGGTATTGCAGGGGTGTTGGTTTCCATGGTCTATTTCGTAGCAACTCAAGTAAAAACTTAAGTCCAATCTGCTTTTAACAGCACAACTCGCAGGTGGTCTCCGGGGTTCATCACGGGTTTCATAACATCACTGGCTGTTTTGAAAGCAGCGATTCGCGCATGGCGATGCCGATGCGCGTCGCCTCGGTAGCATCATCGAGAGTCAACTCCAGTTTGCGCTGCCAGCGTATGGCATCCACGAAAGTACTGACTTCCGTCAGGAAGGCATCCTCGAAACGCTCGAAGAAACTCGGCAGGCATTCGTTGCGAAAACCGTGAGCGTCGGCAATTTCCAGGCGATTCTTGCGCGGATTGCTCCCCACAGTCAAACGCCCTGCCGTACCGGTTATTTCAGTCATGGTGTCATGTCCGTGCGGCATGGTGCGCGAGGCGTAAAAGGTTGCTATCCGGCCGTTGTCGAATTCACAGATGGCGACGCCATTATCGACGTCTTGAAACTGTTGTAAATCCTGATGGATGGCCCGGGTGCCACTGGCGTAGACCCGGACCGGCTGCGGATTGCCGAGCAGCCAGCGCGCCAGATCGATATCGTGCACGCTGCAATCAAGGAATATGCCGCCGCTGGTGGCAGCGAATTTAACGAAAAAGCCATCCGGATCATACTGGTCGCAAGTCTGCGAATGCACCATGAACGGCGAGCCGATCGCGCCTTGCCGGATCTTCTTCCAGGCATCCTGATAGCTGGCGTCGAAGCGACGCACAAAACCTATCATTACTTTCAATTGCGGATGCCGTGCTGCCTCGGCGCTGACGCGGCGGCAATCTTCCAGATCCAGCGACAAGGGTTTTTCGCAAAACACATGTTTTCCGGCTTGCAAAGCCTGGATGATTTGCTGCGGATGCAACGATGTCGGCGTCACCAGGAACACCGCATCCAGCCCGTCATGCGTCAGCATCGCCGTGTAATCGGCATACAGATGCGGTACCTGAAGCGTGTCGCGGGCCCACTCGAGCTCTGCAGGCAAGGGGCTGCATGCAGCGACCAGTTCGGCGCCGGCAACGCGCGATGCCAGGTTTTCGGCGTGGCGCCGCCCTAGCCTGCCCAGGCCCACAATGCCGACTTTCAATGTTGGAGCGTGACTCATTTTGCCAACTCGATGGTGCGGTTTTCACGCCACGACAGCGTCGCCGCCTCGGCCAGTTCCAACGCTTTGACACCGTCTTCTATCGTGGTGCGCACCGCGACCTGGTTGACTACTGCGTCAAAAAAATGGGCGATCTCACGGGCATAGGCTGCGCGATAGCGCTCCAGGAAGAAATGTTCCGGCTTGTCGGCACTGACGCTCTGCCCAGTCGCAGCGGTCACTTCGGTCGGTTTGTGGTTTCCGGCCTGCAGCATGCCTTTGCTGCCCAATACTTCGAAGCGCTGATCGTAGCCGTAGGCGGCGCGGCGGCTGGTATTGATCTGGCACAGGCGGCCACGGCGGGTGCGGATAGTGACTGCCGCGCAATCGATATCGCCGGCCTCGGCAATCGCCGGATCGCTCAGGCAACTGCCGGTAGCCGAGATGCTGACCGCCTCGTCTTCCAGTATCCAGCGGAAGATATCGAAGTCATGGATCAGCATGTCCTTGAAAATACCGCCTGAGCTTTTGATATAGGAAACCGGCGGCGCGCCGGGATCGCGGCTGGTGACGATGAGCATTTCGGGATCGCCGATTTCCCCCGCGGCCAGGCGCGTCTTGAGGGCATCGAAGGTCGGGTCGAAGCGGCGCTGGAAGCCGATCATGCAAGTCACTCCAGCTTTCGCGACGGCGCTGGCACATGCCTTGGCGCGTTCCAGCGTAAGGTCGACCGGCTTCTCGCAAAAAATCGCCTTGCCTGCTGCCGCTGCCCGCATGATCAGCTCCGAGTGGGTGTCGGTGCTGGAGGCAATCAGTACTGCGCCTATGTTCGGATCGGCCAGAATGCGATCGATATCCGCCACCTGCGCGCCATGCTGTGTCGCCAGCTCTTGCGCGGCCTGGGTATTGATATCGCTGACGTATTTCAGATTGGCGCCCGGTTGCAGCACCAGATTGCCCGCATGGATCTTACCGATACGGCCGGCGCCGAATATTGCCACGTCAATCATGTCTGGTCTCCGTTTATGGACTGGTTTTACTTTCGCTTTCTGCCATTGTAGGCACGAATCTTAAAAATAGAAACAATTTTTCGTTTATTTTTACAATCGAATATTTTTTGCATGACGGCGAGCTTGCTTGCTCGCCTGCCATGCAGTTATAAACAACTCTTAAACAACTTTTAACGCAGGCGTAACCTATAACGCGCCGCAAGCGTAGCGATCACGCTCAACAATGCCCCGCCGATCACATAGAAAGTCACTGCCAGCTTGTTATCGGTAACAGCGATCAGCCAGGTAATGGTCATGCCGGCGAAACCGCCGAAAATCATCACGGCGATGTTGTAGCTCAAGGACATGCCAGTGCCGCGTGTCTGGACCGGAAAGATATCGGACAGCAGTGCCGGCATCGACGCGAAATACATGGTCATCAGCAGCCCGATCACCCCTTGCACCAGCAACAGGTTGATAAAGCTCGGATTGAGCGACAGCCAGGAGAACAACGGGTAAGTCAGCAGTACGAACAAAACACTGCTGCACAACATGAACGGCGTGCGGCCGTATTTGTCGGACAGATGGCCAACCAATGGCGAGAACAACAGCATGATCACGCCGGCCAGGATGGTGGCGCTGAACGATGCCGTCGAGGTCATGCCCAACTGCTTGACCGCATAGGTCGGCATGTAGACCACCAGGTAGACCGATACGGTGGCCATGATGACGCTGCCGGAACCGATCAGCAAACGCATTTTCTGACTGGTCATGATGTCGCGCAGCGGTGTGCTGGTGGCGCTGGCCTGGGCAAACTCAGGCGACTCCTCCAGATTCCGGCGGATGTAGTAGCCGGCCGGCCCGATCAGCAAACCAAAGAAAAATGGCAAACGCCAGCCCCAGGACTCCAGCTGATCGGTAGACAATTGCGACGACAGAAGTGCGCCGGCTACCGCAGCCAGCACGATACTCAGGCCCTGGCTGGCAACCTGCCAGCTGGAAAAGAATCCTCGTCGGTGCGGCGCATGCTCCACCAGGAATGCGGTCGAACTGCCGAATTCGCCGCCAGCGGAAAAACCCTGCAGCAAGCGGGCCGCAACGATGCCGGCCGGCGCCCACAGGCCGATTTGGGCGTAAGTCGGCATGATCGCGATCAGCAATGTACCGATCATCATCAGCAGGATCGATAGTGTCAGTGCGGCCTTGCGGCCGACGCGATCAGAGTAGGCGCCGATAACAACCGCACCCAGCGGCCGCATGAAAAACGAAACGCCGAAGGTAGCAAAGGTAATCAACAGTGAAACGGTCTGGTTCTCGGTCGGGAAAAACAGCTTGGCGATAGTGACCGCCATGGCGCTGTAAAGCAAAACATCGAACCACTCCAATGCATTGCCGATCGACGATGAAATGACAGCGCGCCAGGTTTGCGGGTGCTGTTCAAATGGTGCTGCGGTGCTGGCTGCTTTACTGCCGATTGCCGTGCTGCTCATAGTTAAATCCCTTTATTTTGGTCTGGCTATTGCGATAGCCAGACGGGTTTTTTCTGCAACGATTCCTCAGTGCTTCCCCTACGTTATACCTCTCCTCCCCCTTCTTTCACACCTGATTGCGATGTTGCATCACAACATGAATTCATCTTGCAAAGAGTTTGGCGAGCACGTATAAATCGAATGTAATCGATTACATTTAAATTTACCAGAGCAACGTTTTCCAGCACATGCCATCAAAAAACACGCCCGTCTCGATTGCCGCTGTAGCCATGCACGCAGGTGTATCTGTAGCGACCGTATCGCGTGTGATGAACGGCCTGGATGGCGTGCGGCCGGTGACGCGCGACAAGGTGCTGGCCTCCGTGACGGCCTTGGGCTATCGCATGAATCACCTGGCCCGCAATCTGCGCACGGCCGCCAGCCGGCTGTTGCTGACCATGGTGCCGGATGTGGGCAATCCGTTTTATTCCGAAATCGTCCGTGGCATCGATAGCGTCGCGCGCGAGCACGGTTATTTCGTCATGCTGTGCGATACCGGCGCCGACGAAGGCCGCGAAAGCGCATATTTCGATCTGTTGCGCACGCACCGGGCCGACGGCGCGATCTGCCTCGATCCGGATACGGTGCAACACGCACTAGCCAATGAATCGAACGTTTTACCGTGGGTCGCGTGTTGCGAATTCGATCCCGCCATCGCCGTGCCGTATGTAGGGGTGGACAACTATCGCGCCGCCGGCGACGCCGTGCGCCATTTAATCGAACGCGGCCACACACGTATCGGATTAATCAATTCGGATCAACGCTACCGCTATGCGCGTGAGCGCCAGCGCGGCTACCTTGACGCCATGCGAGCAGCAGGATTACCGATACACCCTGAATGGCGTCAACTGGTCGAAAGTCTAGACTACGATGCCGGCAAACACGCAGCGTTGCAAATGATGGCGCAGCCAGAAGCACCCAGCGCCATATTCGCGGTATCGGATACGCTTGCTATCGGTGCGCTAAGCGCGATGCGCCAGCTGAATAAGCGCGTACCCGAAGAGGTTGCCGTCATCGGTTTCGACGATATCGCAATTGCAGCGCAAACCTGGCCGCCGCTGAGCACCATCGCCCAGCCCATGCGGCTGCTTGGGGAAACTGCGGCGAAGCTGTTGCTCCTACGCCTGGCGGATCCGGAGGCCAAGGTGCAAGGCGTACTGCTAGATCATCATCTGATCCAGAGAGAGAGTAGCTAACCATGGCCGCTGCGGTGCGCTTCGTGAATATTCGCAAGGATTTTGGCGCGGTGCGGGTGCTGCATGGCGTCAGCTTCGATCTGAAGCTGGGCCGGGTGTACGGTTTGCTCGGCGAAAACGGCGCCGGCAAATCCACCTTGATGAAGATTTTGGCAGGCTACGAAAGCATTACCGAAGGCGAGTTGTTCATTGATGGCCAGAGCCGTCAATTCACCGGTTCGCTTCAGGCGGAGGCTTGCGGGATTGTCCTGATCCACCAGGAGTTCAATCTGGCCGAGCATCTAACGATAGCCCAGAACATTTTCCTGGGCCACGAAAAGCGTAAAGGCTGGCTGCTCGACGATGCCGCCATGCGTGATGAAGCGGCTATCTGCCTGGCCCAGGTGGGCCTGGACGTCAGTCCGGACACCAAGGTCAGCAGCCTGATCGTTGCGGAAAAACAGCTGGTTGAAATTGCCAAAGCCTTGTCGCGCAAGGCACGTTTGCTGATCATGGACGAGCCCAGCGCGACGCTGACGTCGACTGAAACGCAAAGACTGTTTGCATTGATGGCGCTGCTCAAGGAACAAGGCGTCACCATCATATATATCTCGCACAAGCTGGATGAAATCGAAAGCCATACGGATGAAGTCATCATCATGCGCGACGGCCGTTTCATCACCCGCGAGCCGACCGCCAGCCTGGATCGCCACCAGATGGCGAACCTGATGGTGGGACGCGATGTATCGGACATGTTCCCGGCCAAGGCGCCACCACCGGCAGATGCTCCGGTACTGCTGAAGGTGGAGTATCTGGCGGTGCCGGGCTGGATTCCCGATCTCAGTTTTGAAGTGCGCGCCGGCGAAATCCTCGGCTTTGCCGGACTCGTCGGGGCCGGACGTACCGAAGCCATGGAGGCGTTGATCGGCTTGCGCCCTCGCAGCGGCGGCCGCATTGCCATCGATGGCAAGGAGGTCGACCTGCGCACGCCACGGCAAGCCATGCAGCACGGCTTGACCTACCTGAGTGAAGACCGCAAGGGCAAGGGCTTACACGTCGACCTCGGCCTGCGCGAAAACCTGACCATCATGACGCTGGAGCGCTACGGCCATCCCTGGCTGGATCTGGCGTCCGAAAAGAAAGCACTTTCGCGCGCAATTCAAGACTTCAACATCCGCACCGGCAATCCACAAGTAAAAGCTCGCATGCTGTCCGGCGGTAACCAGCAAAAGCTGGCGCTGGCCAAATACCTGCATGCCGATCCGCGCGTGGTGATCCTGGATGAGCCGACCCGCGGCGTCGATGTCGGCGCCAAGCGCGATATTTATTTCCTGATCCATCGCCTCGCAGCCGAAGGCCGCGCGGTGATCGTCATTTCATCCGAACTGATCGAACTGATCGGTCTCTGCCATCGCGTCGCAGTCATGCGCGCGGGCGTTTTGCAAACCACGCTAGCCAGCGACCAGCTGACCGAAGAGGAGTTGATTTCCCATGCTACCGGCACCCGTTGATTCCGGCGCATCCGCCCGGCTCATGCAAAACCTCACGCAATACCTCAATCACCTGAAGGGCCTCGGCCCGGTGATCGGGCTGATCGGCCTGTGTATCGCCGGCACCCTGCTCAATCGCGATTTCGCCACTATCGACAACCTGATGAATGTGCTTACCCGCACCGCGTTCATCGGCATCATTGCGGTCGGCATGACTTTTGTCATCATTTCAGGCGGGATCGACCTGTCTGTCGGCTCCATGGCTGCGTTAATCGCCGGCAGCATGATTTACCTCATGAATATGCTGATGGGTGGCATCGGCGGCGTTGCGCCAGGGCCGCTAACCATCGTCGTGACCGGCATCGCGATGGCGCTGCTGCTCGGTCTGGCATTTGGTTACCTGCACGGCTTGCTGATTACCAAGGGCAAGATCGAAGCCTTTATCGTCACGCTCGGCACCTTGGGTATTTTTCGCTCGGTGCTGACTTATCTGGCCGATGGCGGCGCGCTGACGCTGGACAATCAGCTGTCCGATTTGTACAGCCCGGTCTACTACACCAACGTGCTGGGTATTCCGATCCCGATCTGGGTGTTCCTGGCGGTGGCGCTGACTGGTGCGCTGATCTTGAACCGCACTGCTTTCGGGCGCCACGTGCAAGCTATCGGCTCTAACGAACAGGTAGCCCGTTACGCCGCCATCCGCGTCGACTTCGTCAAGACCTGCACTTACATGCTGCTGGGCGTATGCGTCGGTATCGCGACCGTGCTGTATGTGCCCCGCCTGGGCTCCGCTTCGCCCACCACCGGTTTGCTGTGGGAACTTGAAGCGATTGCTGCCGTGGTGGTAGGCGGGACTGCGCTCAAAGGTGGTTCCGGGCGCATCGTCGGCACCATCGTGGGCGCCGTCTTGTTATCCGTAATCAGCAATATTCTTAACCTGACCAGCATTATCAGCGTGTACCTGAATGCAGCAGTACAAGGCGTCGTCATCATCGCAGTGGCGTATTTCCAGCGCGGCCGACATTAATGGTGTTCTAAAAACCTGTCGCCCACGCAATGTCAAAGTCGTTTGTGGATTTCATCATTTCAAACCGGATGCCGCTACCGGCACCTTTACCTGGAGGAGATACCATGTATTCGATCAACCGTATTTTTAGCCGTGGCTTGTTATCGGCAGCCGCTGTGACCGCAGTGACCGTAGTGACCCTTTCTGCCCTGCCCACCCACGCGGCCGAAAAAGTCACGCTAGGCGTCGCCATCCCGACCGCCACCCATAGTTTCACCGCAGGCATCGTGTGGTGGGCAAACGAAGCCAAGAAAGAGCTGGAAAAAGCGCATCCGGATCTGAAGATCATTGTCAAGACCTCGGCTACAGCGTCGGAACAAGCTAACCAGCTGCAAGACATGCTGACCGTCAACAAGATCAATTCCCTGGTGATCTTCCCGCTGGAATCTGCTGCGCTTACCCAGCCTGTGGCGCAAGTCAAGAACAAGGGTGTCTATGTCACCGTGGTTGACCGCGGCCTGACCAACACCTCCGCCCAGGATGCCTATGTCGCCGGCGACAATACGGCGTTCGGCAAACTGCCGGCTGAATATCTGGCGAAACAGCTCAATGGCAAGGGCAATATCGTAGTTCTGCGCGGCATCCCGACCACCTTGGATAACGAGCGTTTCGACGCTTTCAGCGCTGTAATGAAAGGACACCCTGACATCAAGATCCTCGATGCAAAATACGGCAACTGGAACCGCGACGATGCCTTCAAGGTGATGCAAGACTACCTGACGCGCTTCCGCCAGATCGACGCCGTCTGGGCGGCGGATGACGACATGGCAGTCGGCGTGCAAAAAGCCATCGACCAGGCCAAGCGTAGCGACATCAAGGAAATTTTCGGCGGCGCCGGTGCTAAGGGTGCGGTCAAGAAAATCATCGATGGCGACAAGATAATCAAGGCTGACGTTTCCTATTCGCCGAAATTCATTTACGACGCCATCAAGATGACTGCGGAAGCCCGCCTGAAGGGTGAAAAGCTGCCGCCTACCACCATCATTCCTTCGGTCTTGATCACCAATCAAAACGCCAAGCAGTTCTACTTCCCTGATTCACCGTTTTAATTCGCCGGTTTTATTCACCGTTCTGGTTCGCGGCCGTAGTGCTGCCGCCGGCTTGCCGCCTGCAGCACTACGCTTGAAGCAACGATCTTACAACGACCTTGCAACGAAAGGATTAGCGCCATGAAAACGATACAAGGTCCTGCCCTGTTCCTGGCCCAGTTCATGGGCGATAAAGCGCCGTTCGACACCTTGGAAAACCTGGCCAGATGGGCTTCGGCCCTGGGCTACAAAGCTTTGCAGCTGCCGACCGACGTGCGTCTGTTTGATTTGAAAACAGCCGCCCAAAGCCAGACCTACTGCGACGATATCGCCGGCATGCTGGCGCAGCATGGTTTGCAAATCAGCGAATTGTCGACCCACCTGCAAGGACAGCTGCTGGCAGTACATCCGGCCTACGACATTTTGTTCGACGGCTTTGCGCCGCCCGAGCTGCGCGGCAATTCGCCGGCGCGTACTGCCTGGGCCGAAGATCAACTCCATTGCGCGGCAATCGCCTCACGCCGATTGGGCTTGCGTGCACACGTGAGTTTTTCCGGAGCGCTGGCCTGGCCCTATCTATATCCGTGGCCGCAGCGCCCGCCGGGATTGGTTGAAGCTGCATTTGCCGAACTGGCGCGCCGCTGGCGCCCTGTGCTTGACGCTTTCGATGATGCTGGCGTCGATCTTTGCTATGAACTGCATCCCGGCGAGGACCTGCATGACGGCGTGACGTTCGAACGCTTCCTTGACGCTGTCGATCATCATCCGCGCGCCAATATCTTGTACGACCCGAGTCATTTCCTGTTGCAGCAACTGGATTACCTGGCGTTCATCGACATCTACCACCAGCGCATCAAGGCTTTCCACGTCAAGGATGCCGAGTTTCGCCCTGACGGCCGGCAAGGCGTCTACGGTGGTTACTCCGGCTGGCAAGATCGCGCCGGGCGTTTTCGTTCTCTGGGCGATGGCCAGATCGATTTCAAGGCGATCTTTTCAAAAATGGCGCAGTACGATTTTCCCGGTTGGGCCGTGCTGGAATGGGAGTGCGCGCTGAAACATCCGGAAGATGGCGCAGCCGAAGGTGCGGAATTTATCCGCAACCATATCATCCGCGTCAGTGAGCGGGCCTTTGACGATTTTGCCGATGGCCAGGTACAGCCGGCGCAGATTGCACAGATATTAGGACTGGACTAACCATGGGAATCAATCACGGCAAGCAGGAAACCAGGCTGCCACGGCGACTGCGTCTGGGCATGGTAGGGGGCGGCGACGGCGCCTTCATCGGCGCCGTGCATCGCATGGCGGCGCGCCTGGACGATCATTACGAATTGGTCGCCGGCGCTTTATCCGGCGACCCGGCACGCGCCGCATCAAGCGCTGCCGCCATTCGCCTCGACCCGGCTCGAAGCTATACCAGTTACGTTGATATGGCACGCCAGGAAGCGGCCCGCGCCGACGGTATCGACGTAGTAGCCATTGTCACGCCCAATTATTTGCACGCACCGGTCGCCACGGCGTTTTTGGAAGCTGGCATTCACGTCATCTGCGACAAGCCGCTGGCCATTTCCTTGCAAGAGGCGCAAGAACTGGCGGCCCTGGCACAACAGAAAAACCTGGTGTTCGCTCTGACCCACACTTATACCGGCTACCCGCTGGTGCGCCATGCAAAGGAATTGGTAGAGTCCGGCGCATTAGGTGAACTGCGGCTGCTGCAGGTCGAATACTCCCAGGATTGGCTGGCCGCTGAAATACCTGCGGCCGCCGCAGCTGCCGCAAGCGGCGCGCAAGATCCAGGCGCACTCGGCTGGCGCTCGGATCCAGTCCGTAACGGCCCGGCCGGCACCTTGGGCGATGTCGGCAGCCATGCCTATCAGCTGGCGCAATACATCAGCGGCGCGACGCCGACGCAACTGCTGGCCGAACTGCACACCTTTGTGCCGGGACGACAGGTAGACGATCATGTGCAAGTGATGCTGCGCTACGCCAACGGCGCGCGCGGAACCTTGTGGGCCAGCCAGGTCGCCACCGGTTGCGAAAATGCGCTACGGCTGCGCTTGTATGGCAGCAAAGCCAGCCTGGCCTTCGACCAGGAAAACCCGAACCATCTATGGTTCACCCCACAAGGTGGTCAGGCGCAATGCATCACGCGCGGCCGTGCGTCAGGCCAGGCGGCGGCGCACGCCACGCGTGTGCCGGCCGGGCATCCGGAAGGTTATCTGGAGGCGTTTGCCCAGCTGTACGTAGACGCTGCTGCGCAAATCGCCGCGCTGAGCGGCGGGCAGCCCCTGCCCGACAGTAGCCGCTATCTGACGACCGTCAAGGACGGTGTATCGGGAATGGAATTTATCGAGGCCGTACTGCGCAGCCACGCGCAGGATTCGAGTTGGGTCAACCTGCCTCGGTAGGAATGTAAAAAAGCCTCGTTGTGTGAGCAACGAGGCTTTCTTTGCAAGCGCGCTCGATTATCTCGATACGCCCTTTTTACTCCATGCTTCCAGCTGATGTGGACGCAGGCTGTCATACTCTTCGAAAGGCTGGTGAATCCATGGATTGGTCGGCAGGTAATCGACGTAAAAATCCGGCTTGAGCGAAGAACATGCCTTCCACCAGATTACCGCTGACTTCACCTCGGTTACCGGTGCATAGTTTTCTTTCAGGTGATGCAAGACCTTGTCCAGCGTAACGCCGGAATCGACCAGGTCATCCACCACCAGAACCCGGCCGGACAAGGCGCCGCGGCTCATGGTGATGTGTTTGCCGATATCGAGTTCGCTGCGAACCGTGCCGGCATCTTCGCGGTAGGAGCTGGTCGACAAGATCGCCAGCGGCACATCGAAAATACGTGAAAACACGTCGCCCGGACGCAAACCGCCACGCGCCAGGCACAGCACCTGATCGAACTGCCAGCCGGAGGCATGGACATTCAATACCAGTTTTTCAATTATGCGGTGATATTCATCCCACGAGACCCATAGGTCTTTATCATCTGACTTGTTCATATTGCTCTTATTTTGCAATTATTTAAATGGATGGCGCAATACGATCGTTTCTTCACGGTCAGGACCGGTCGACACCATATCGATAGGCACACCCACCAATTCTTCGATACGTTTGATGTAGGCACGGGCAGTCGCCGGCAAGGCATCCATGGATTTGGCGCCAACGGTGGACTCGGTCCAGCCTGGCATTTCTTCATAGATAGGCTGGCACAATGCAGCTTCTTCAGCGCCGACCGGGAAGATATCGACCGTCTTGCCGTTGAGTGTGTAGCCGGTGCACAATTTCAGTGTTTCCAGGCCATCCAGCACGTCCAGCTTGGTCAGGCACATGCCGGACACGCCGTTGATCTGCACCGAACGCTTCAGCAGCGCGGCATCGAACCAGCCGCAACGACGTGCGCGACCGGTGACGGTGCCGAATTCATGGCCTACGCTCGCCAGATGCTTGCCAACGCCTTGGTCGGTCGCCAGTTCGGATGGGAACGGGCCGGAACCGACACGGGTAGTGTAAGCCTTGGTGATGCCCAGGATGTAGTGCAGCATGTTGGGGCCGACACCGCTACCGGCAGCGGCATTGCCCGCTACGCAGTTGCTCGATGTGACGAACGGATAAGTGCCGTGGTCAACGTCCAGCAGACTACCCTGCGCGCCTTCGAACAACAGGCTGGCGCCGTCGTTGTAGGCTGCGTACAGGTCGCTCGAAACGTCTGCCACCATTGGTCGCAGGCGTTCCACTGTTGCCAGTGCATCATCCAGCGTCTTTTGATAATCGACAGCCGGCGCCTTCAGGTAATTGGTCAGGACGAAATTGTGATATTCCAGATTGGCTGCCAGTTTTTCGGCAAAGCGCTTCTCGTTGAGCAGGTCGGCAACGCGAATCGCGCGGCGTGCTACCTTGTCTTCGTAGGCGGGGCCGATCCCTTTGCCGGTGGTGCCGATTTTGGCATCGCCGCGCGCCGCTTCACGCGCCGCATCGAGAGCGGTGTGGTAAGGCAGGATGATCGGGCAAGCTTCGGAGATTTTCAGGCGCGAAGCGACTTCCACTCCGACTGCCTCCAATTTATCGATCTCGCGCAGCAAATCGGGAACCGACAGCACGACGCCGTTGCCGATATAGCAGGCCACGCCGGGCCGCATGATACCGGACGGGATCAGCTGCAATGCCGTCTTGTGACCGCCGATGACCAATGTATGGCCAGCGTTATGGCCACCCTGAAAACGCACAACTGCTTGTGCGTGATCGGTAAGCCAGTCAACGATCTTGCCTTTTCCTTCGTCGCCCCATTGGGTGCCAATCACAACGACGTTTTTTGCGGTGCTTTTCTGTAACATCACTTAGTCCAAATTTTTGATAATCCAGTTTCCATTTTCGAGTACGACCGCTCGGTCGCAATCGAACTCGTCTTGATCGTTTTCGTGGCCGGGCAGACTCTGGATCACAACTTCCCCAGCCTTGCGCAACTCAACGATCTTTTCCTTCAAACCTGCTTCAACTCCCCAAGGTGCATGAATTGCGCGCTTGCGGATTGCTACCGGAATCAGTCTTGCCAACTCGCGCAAATCCATCGAGAAGCCGGTGGCCGGACGCGAACGGCCGAATGCCGCACCGACGTCGTAACGGCCGCCGCGCAATATGGCGTTCGGCAAACCGGGCACGTAGGCGGCGAAAATCAAACCACTTTCGTAATGATACCCGCGTAAGTCGGCTAAATCGACGGTAACGCAATCTTTCCCGGCGGCTTCCGCCAGGGTTTCCAGTTCGTCCAGCGCCTTGGCGATGGCTGGCAAAGCCGGCAACACCTGCCGCGCCTGCTGCAATACGCTGGCATCGCCGTATAAACCGGGCAGCGCCAGCAAGGCGGCGCGGGTCTCTGGCTTGTAATTGACGCTGATGGTGCGTAAGCCAGGCAAATCCTTTGCTTCCAGCAACGCGACCAGTTCGCTTTCATCCACTTTGGCGGCATCGTCGCCGCCGATAATTGTGCGCAAAATGCCAACATGGCACAAATCCAGCCGCACCTGGGTAATTCCGGCCAAGGCCAGGGTCGCCAGCGCCAGTTCCTGGATTTCGGCATCGGCTTCAAGCCCCAGATGGCCGTATATCTCGGCACCGATCTGCAACGGTTCGCGGGTGGCGTGCAAGCCGATCTGGCGGGTATGCAAGACACTGCCGACGTAGCACAGACGGGTAACCGACTCGCGATTCAGCAAATGCGCATCGATACGGGCAACCTGGGTGGTCATGTCGGCACGAATGCCGAGCGTGCGGCCGGACAGCTGGTCAACCAGCTTGAAGGTCCGCAGATCGGTATCCTGGCCGGCGCCGGCCAGCAAGGATTCCAGATATTCCAGCATCGGAGGCATGACCAGTTCGTAGCCATACAAACGGAAATTATCCAGTATCAGGCGACGCAGATCTTCAATCTTGCGTGCTTCCGAAGGCAAGACATCGGCAATATTTTCAGGGAGAAGCCAGTTCGGCATATTAAAAATGAATCTAGGGAAAATTACTTTTGTGAATCAATTCGGCTAAAGACTGAAGATTTGATTAATTTGATAAATTAATCAATCGATCGATTATTTCGATTATTTTTTTATAAAAAAACAACACAAATATACGGCCGTCGAAAATAAGGAATGGCGCCTCAAGCGAGGGCGCCATTCCCGGACAACTTTATTCTTGCAGAAAAGACTTACTTTTTAGCAGGTGCAGCTGCTCCGCCGCCGGCCGGACTCCGGAAATATTTAAAGAATTCCGAATTCGGATCAACCACCATCAAGTCCTGACGCGTCTTGAAGCTGGCACGATAAGCTTCGAGGCTACGATAGAACTTGTAAAACTCCGGGTTCTGACCAAATGCCTGGGCATAAATCTGCGAGGCTTTGGCATCGCCCTCACCGCGCATCTTTTCAGCATCGCGATAGGCTTCTGCCAGAATCACCGTACGTTGCTTATCAGCATCGGCACGAATCTTTTCCGAGTCGGCGGAACCGGTCGAACGCAATTCATTAGCTACCCGCAAACGCTCCGACTTCATGCGATCATAAACCGAGGCATTGATCTGGTCGACGTAATCCACGCGTTTCAGGCGGACATCAATGATATCGACACCAATCTGCTTGGATTCATCCTGCACCTTTTGACGAATCGAATCCATCACCTTGCCACGCTGGCCGGAAATCACTTCACGCACGGTGCGCTTGGTAATTTCATCGTTCAAAGCGGCTTTGACGATTTGCGACATGCGGTCCTGGGCGCGCTTTTCATCACCGCCGAAACTGACGAAATACAATTTGGGATCGGTAATCCGCCATTTTACAAAGGCGTCGATCAGGATGTTCATTTTTTCCGCAGTAATAAAACGGTCTGTATCCGGCGGATCGATAGTCAAGACCCGTTTATCCAGGAACAGCACATTTTGAAACGGCGGCGGCAATTTGAAATGCAAGCCAGGCTGGCTAATCACCTGCTTCACTTCACCAAAAGCGAACAAGATTGCATATTGGCGCTGGTCAACCACGAAGATGGTTGAGAGCATCAGCCACAGCGCGACGAAGACGAATATCAGCAACGAGATAAGGCGATTCATTATCTGCCCTCCCGATCACGCGAGTCCCGGCTATCACGCGAACGATCATCTGTCTGCGGCCGCGATTCGATCGTGCTGGCGCCATCCTTCATCACTGAAGGCGCGGCACCGCTTGCTGCGCTGCCTGAACCGGCACCCGGCACTGCGGCGGCTGCCGATTGTGCAATCAGCTTATCCAATGGCAAATACAATAAATTACTCCCGCTCTTAGCATCAACCATTACTTTTGTCGTATTTGCAAAAATTTGTTGCATGGTATCCAGATACATACGGTCCCGCGTTACGGCAGGCGCTTTCTGGTATTCGGTCAGAACCTGTTTGAAACGCGAAGCATCACCCTCGGCGTTGGCAGTAACACGGGCGCTGTACGCTTCCGCTTCCTGCAGCAAACGCGATGCCGCACCGCGTGCCTTTGGAATCACGTCATTGGCATAGGCCTGGCCTTCATTCTTCTGGCGCTCGCGATCCTGTCCGGCTTTTACCGCGTCGTCAAACGCAGCTTGCACCTGCTCCGGCGGTTGCACGCCTTGCATCGTGACATTGGTAATTTGCACACCGGCCTGATAGCGATCCAGAATCTGCTGCATCAACTGGCTGGTATCCAGAGCCACTTTCTCCCGGCCCTCGTACAGCACGAAATCCATCTTGTTTTTACCGACGATTTCACGAATCGAAGTTTCGGCCACCTGGCGCACGGTTTCTTCCGGATCGCGAATGTTGAAAATCCAGTCGGATGCACTCTTCAATGTGTATTGGACGGCAAACTGGATATCGATGATGTTTTCATCATCGGTCAGCATCAGGGCTTCTTTTGGTTGCTTGTTCTTGGCATTGGCACGATAGCCGACCTCGACCGTACGCACCTGCGAAACGTTGACGATTTCATGACTCTGAATCGGGTACGGCCAGCGCCAGTTGAAACCTGGGGTGGTCGAATGGCTGTACTTGCCGAAAGTCATGACAACGCCGGTCTGGCCTTCCTGGACGGTAAAGAAACCGCTGGCCAGCCACAACAGAGCCACCACGACTGCAATCGCGCCGGCGCCGACTCCGGCGCCTTTCATGCCCGGATTAAAACCGCCGCCATTTGAATCGCCACCACCGCCGCTCTTGTTACCCAGCCAGCGTGTCAGGCGTTGATTGAAATCTTGCCAAAGCTTGTCCAGATCCGGAGGGCCGCTGTTTGGCTTTTTGCCATCGTTGTTTTGCTTGTTGTCATTTTGCGAATTCCGACCCCATTGCGGGTCGTTCAACGAAAATTTCAAGCCAAGTTTTTTGAATAAGGTACCAAGCATTCGATCGTTATCTTTAAGTAAATAAAACAAATAGGTTGGAATGCTCGTTAGAGGCGTTTACTTTTATTTAATTTAGAACGGTTTTACACCTGCTGTGTGCTTTCGATGGCTGGCAATGAATATGCCGTTGCCACCGGATTGCCGGTTACGAATTCGGTGATAGCCTGCCGCAATAAATCCAGACCCTGGCCCTTTTGCGCGCTAACAAAAACTCGCTGAATTTTATCATACTCATCACGTTCTACCCCCGGCTCCAGTTCTGCAACGTCGATCTTGTTCCACACCAGAATCTGGGGAATATGATCGGCGCCGATTTCTTTCAGCACCAGGTTCACCTGTTCGATTTGCTCCATACGCGCCGGACTTGCTGCATCCACCACGTGCAGCAACAAATCGGCGTGGATGGTTTCTTCCAGTGTCGCCCTGAATGCAGCAACCAGTTGATGCGGGAGTTCGCGAATGAATCCGACCGTATCGGAAATCACCACACTGCCCGCCTCGCCCAGATAAACCCTTCTGGAAGTGGTGTCCAGCGTTGCAAACAACTGGTCCGCAGCATATACGCCGGCTTTTGCCAGCGCGTTAAACAAGGTTGATTTGCCAGCATTGGTGTAACCTACCAGCGAAATCGAAATAGTCGCACTGCGCCCGCGTGCGCGCCGTTGCGTTGCATGTTGCCGATGTAGCTTGTCCAGCCGGGCGCGCAAGGCTTTGACCCGATCGCCTAACAAACGACGGTCGGTTTCAAGCTGGGTTTCACCCGGACCACGCAAACCGATACCGCCCTTTTGCCGTTCCAGGTGAGTCCAGCCGCGTATCAGCCGCGTTGCCAGATGTTGTAACTGAGCAAGCTCCACCTGCACTTTACCCTCATGGCTTTTGGCTCTTTGGGCAAAGATGTCGAGTATGAGACTGGTGCGATCCAGAACCCTTACTTTTAGTACACGTTCAAGATTGCGTTGCTGGGCTGGCGACAAGGCATGATTGAAAATGACGATTTCAAGCTCATCATCAAACACGGCGTCGGCTATTTCCTGTGCTTTGCCGGAGCCGACAAACAAGGCAGCGTCCGGACTGCTGCGCTTACCGGTAATGGTGGCAAGCGGAACCGCGCCGGCTGACTTGGCCAGCAATGACAGCTCTTCGAGACTTGCGGCAAAGTCACCTTTGCCGAAGTCCACTCCGACTAGCGCTGCGCGCATGGGTTCATTCGTGTAGTAGCTGCGGCCCTTGCCGATAGCAAATAGTTATTCTGCTTCAGATTCAAGATTCAGATTGACAGCGCGTGCCGGAACTACGGTTGAGATGGCGTGTTTGTATACCATTTGGGTAACGGTATTACGCAATAAAACTACGTATTGATCAAAGGATTCGATATGGCCTTGCAGCTTGATGCCGTTGACCAAATAAATGGAAACCGGGACGTGCTCTTTACGCAAGGCGTTCAAAAACGGGTCTTGTAACAATTGCCCTTTATTACTCATGGCTACTCCACTGTGTTGTTGTGATTAGAAGTCAAATGCAAATTAAATATAGAACCAATATGATTCTAGCGAATGACTCGGTGGGTGTTTTACGAATGTAAACGATTTTCGGATTTACTGCTCAGAAAAAAAGTGTTTTTAAAAGATTATTTTTCCTGGCGCGCGTAAGGGTTCCGACTGGATCTGAACTCGATGCGTAATGGAGTCCCAACCAGCGAAAAAGTTTCTCGAAAATGTTTTTCCAGATAACGCTTATAGTTATCTTCGATCGATTCCAAGGCATTGCCATGAATGACCACGATAGGTGGATTCATGCCGCCCTGGTGGGCATAACGCAGCTTTGGACGGATAGAGCCCTTGCGACGCGGTTGCTGATGCTCTACTGCCTCGATCAAGGCGCGCGTGAGCTTCGGCGTAGTCAGGTTGGACATGGCCGCTGCATAGGCGGAATCGATCGATTTCATCAAAGGCGTGATGCCGGTTGATTTCAGTGCGGAAATAAAATGGAATTTCGCAAATGAAAGGAAATTCAATTTACGATCCATATCCATCTTGATTTCATCGCGGCGATCGCTGGTCAAGCCATCCCATTTATTAACGCCGACCACCAATGCGCGCCCTGTCTCCAGCACGAAGCCGGCGATGTGGGCGTCCTGTTCGGAGATGTCCTGCTGCGCATCGAGCAACAGCAAAACCACGTTGGCTTCCGAAATGGATTGCAAGGTCTTGACCACGGAAAATTTTTCAATAGCTTCGAAAACCTTGCCGCGGCGCCGGATACCGGCAGTATCGATCAATGTATATTTCTTGCCGTCGCGTTCGAACGGAATTTCAATCGAGTCGCGCGTGGTGCCTGGCATGTCGAACGCAATCACGCGCTCTTCACCCAGCAAGGTATTCACCAATGTGGATTTACCGACGTTCGGGCGACCGACGATAGCGATCTTGATGCCGCGATCTTCTTTGCCCTCTGGCTCTTCCACTTCTGGCGGCCGCTGTGCGAACGCCAGATCCAGCGACTCTTCCACCAGATCGGTGACGCCGTCGCCGTGGGCAGCCGAAATTACGTACGGGTCGCCCATGCCGAGCTCATAGAATTCGGCGGTGACCGAGGTGTATTTCATGCCTTCGGATTTATTCACCACCAGCATTACGGAGCGGCCGGATTTGCGCAAGAAATCGGTGATGGTCTTGTCGTGCGGCGTCAAACCTTGACGGCCGTCGACGATAAAGATAACCACATCGGCTTCAGCCACCGCCTGCTTGGTCTGCTTCGCCATCTCGTGCATGATGCCGTCTTTGGCAACCGGCTCGAAACCACCAGTATCGATCACCAGGAACGGGCGTTCGCCGACCCGCCCTTCGCCATAATGGCGATCGCGAGTCAAGCCGGGCAAATCGGCGACCAACGCGTCACGGGAACGCGTCAGGCGATTGAATAACGTCGATTTGCCGACATTGGGACGTCCTACAAGTGCAATTACTGGCTTCATTAAGTTGTTTTCACTAAGTTATTTTCACTAAGAACCTATTTATGATCTTACTGCGCGGGCGTGATTTGGCGCTAAACGGTGCTCGAAATCCTCATGTACTTAAGTACATTCCGGTTTCTCCGCGCCGTTTATCACCAACTGACGCCCGCTCGCTACAGATCCTAAACAGGTTTTAAGCCATTACTCTGAAGTAACAGCAATTAGTGTTCCGGATTTTGTTTGAAAAATCACATTAGAGCCTGCTACCACCGGATTTGGCAGAACCGGGCTGCTATCAGCACGAATACGTGCTTTCAGTGCGCCGTCGTCACGTGACAAGAAGTGAATATAACCTTCAAAATCACCTACGACTACCGTATTGCCTAATACTACCGGAGTAGTCAGCGCACGGTTGGCGAGCTGTTTGTTTTGCCATACTACCGCACCGCTGTCCACGGTGAACGCCGATATGGCGCCATGTTCGTCGGCGGC
Organism: Collimonas sp. OK607; assembly: GCF_900111995.1. Classification (GTDB taxonomy): domain Bacteria; phylum Pseudomonadota; class Gammaproteobacteria; order Burkholderiales; family Burkholderiaceae_D; genus Collimonas. The sequence goes on along the minus strand of NZ_FOKF01000001.1, from coordinate 241,184 downwards.
ATACACGTTCTTGCCATCACTACCGACGCCAACACCGCTGGAGAACGGCTTGACCCAGTGTGCGGTACCGCTGCCGGCATCAAAGCAGCCAACCCGGCCCTGGTAGGCGACAGCGCAGACGTCACGCCCGATAATCACCGGCGTACCGGAAGCATCGGCAATCCGCTCCAGCTCTGTGGTGCCGCGTGGATCGCCGATTGCCATCTCCCACCATGGACCACCGTTGGTCAGGTTCAACGCTGACAGACGGCCGCCAGGCAAGGACAGGAAAGTTGCTTGCGGCACAACCAGGATACCAGGCGCCGAACGCAAAGTCAGTGTCGGCAAGGTACGCAGCACGGCCCAGCGACGTTCGCCGGTCGCCACATCATAAGCGGCGACCCGATTATCCTGGCTGCGTACGATAACCAAGCCCTGGCCGACAGCCGGAGCAGACAATACCTCGCTCGAAGCTTGCACCTGCCACAATTTTTTGCCCTGGGCATCAAACGCCAGCACAACACCTTTTTCGCCCGCCACCGCAACTGTAGTGCCGTCGCTGCCGGCGCCGCCGGTCAGGTTCATGCCGGCCTTGATGCTCCATGCAACCTTGCCAGTGGCGGCATCGATACGCGCAACAGTACCGTCAGCCGCCGCCGCGTAGACGCTATCGCCGGCGACAACAGGCGAGAAAGTGAAGATGGAGGCTTTGCCTATCGACTGGGTCCAGGCGGTGTGTACTTTGAGGCTCTGCGTAAACTCGACCAAAGGCGCCGGCGGATTACTCGGTTTCTTACCACTGAACAGGGAACAGCCGCCCAATACCAACAAGGCGCCAGCATAAACAACCGCAGTAACCGCTCGCATAGTCTTCACACGCATATTCTTCCTTTTTCCGAATTATCAGGCGGCAGCTTTGGCGGGAGCTCCGCCAATCGCATCAAGTTTCAATTGAATCAATTCCTTGCCAGGATTCTTGCTGTCCATCTTATCCAAAGCCAATTGGTAAGCGGCGCGCGCTTCGTCCAGCTTGTTCTGCGCTACCAGGATGTCACCCTTGCGATCAGCTGCGGCGCTGGCGAAAGGCGCCGGCAGGTCTGCCGCCAGTACTTTCAAGCCATCGTCATAAGCCTTCTGGTCCAACAGGATGCCAGCCAAACGGATTCTGGCCAGAGCCTTGTAGTCGTCGCTGCGACCATGATCGACCACCCATTGCAACTGATCTTTCGCTGTGTTCAGATCGTTTGCATCGAAAGCGACCTTAGCCGCCGACAGTGCAGCCATGCCGGCATAGGCGGTACGTCCGAATTTCTGCTCAATGTCAGTAGCGGCGCGTTGTACCTTGGCATTGTCTTTACCCGCCACGGCCTTTTGCTGCTCGTCGTAAAGCTGCGACGCCTGCAATGACTGGCTGCGCTGGTAGTAATTCCAGCCAGACCAGCCGGCGTAAGCACCCAGGGCGATAATCACCACCCAGGTCGTCAAATTGCCGTATTTATTCCACCAATCCTTAAGCGTTGCCAGTTGTTCCTGTTCGTCGAGATCGAATGCCATATGATTTTAGTTTTTAGTGATGAGGGTAGTGGTAATTTCGGTGGTGATTTCAGTCATGAAATCAGTGCTGCAATTAGTGGTGATAATGAACGTGTTCATGATCGCCATGGTCATGATCATGGTCGCCGCCTGCGCCGACGATCTGATCAACCAGATAATCGCTGACCGCATCGAAAGGTACGACACTTTGATTGCCGGCACTAGCTTTTTCGCCATCGCTGTCGCCTTCGGCGCGCATCGTCTTGACGGTAGCGGTATGGTTAGCCACTTCGTCTTCACCGATGATGATGGCGTAGGCGGCGCCGCTGGCATCCGCGCGCTTCATCTGCGACTTGAAGCTGCCACTGGCATTGGACGAAGCGCAATGTAGCACAACATCCAGCCCGGCATTACGCAAACGTTCAGCCAGCACGAACGATTGCAGCTGCGCCGCCTCGCCCTGGTGCACCAGATAGACATCGCATTCGTTACGCACGGCTTGCTCGCCATTGGCGCGCATCAATTCCAGCAAACGCTCGATGCCCATCGCAAAACCGCAGGCCGGGGTCGGCTTGCCGCCAAACATTTCCACCAGCGGATCGTAACGACCGCCGCCGCACACAGTACCTTGCGAACCGAGTTGATCGGTGACCCACTCGAACACGGTGCGGTTGTAGTAATCCATGCCGCGCACCAGCCGTGGATTGATGGTGAAAGGAATGTTGTTGTGATTCAGGATTTTCTGCACACCCTCGAAATGGGCGCGCGACTCTTCACCCAGATAGTCGAGCAATTGCGGCGCACCGTTGACCATTTCCTGCATGGCCGGATTCTTGGTATCCAGGATACGCAGGGGATTGCTATGCAAACGCCGTTGCGCATCAGCATCCAGCAAAGCCTGATGCTGTTCAAAATAAGCGATCAGGTCGGCACGGTGACGGTTGCGTTCCTCGGCATCGCCGATCGAATTCAATTGCAGCTTCACATCCTGCAAGCCGAGATCGTCCCACAGCCGCTGACACAGCATGATCAACTCGGCATCGATGTCCGGGCCGGTAAAGCCGATGGCTTCGGCGCCAACCTGATGAAATTGCCGGTACCGGCCGCGTTGCGGACGCTCATGGCGGAACATCGGACCGCTGTACCAGAGCCGCTTGGGGCCGTCGTAAGTCAGATTGTGTTCAATCGCAGCGCGTACCACGCCGGCCGTGCTTTCAGGGCGCAAGGTCAGGTTGTCGCCGTTCATCGAATCGGTGAACGAATACATTTCCTTTTCGACGATATCGGTCACTGCGCCGAGGCCGCGCGCAAACAAGGCGGTGGACTCGACGATAGGCGTACTGATTTTTTGAAAGCCATAGCTCTTCAGCACGGACTGTACCGTGTTCTCAAACAATTCCCACAAGGCCGCGTCGGCCGGCAGGATATCGTTCATCCCTTTTACGCCGACGATCTTGTCGGCCTTCTTATTTTCAGACATTCTTTTTCAATTCACCAATAGTGATTAATTTTTCGTGATTAATTTTTGACAGTTCAACGTCAGGCTGCGGGCTGCGCGTAATGGCTTTTCACATAATCCAGCACCACTGCCTGGAACTCTTCGGCAATCTTGTCGCCACGCAGCGTCAATTTTTTCTCGCCATCGATGAACACCGGCGCCGCCGGCGATTCGCCGGTGCCTGGCAAGCTGATGCCGATGTTGGCGTGCTTCGATTCGCCAGGGCCATTCACGATACAACCCATCACCGCCACATTCATGCCTTCGACGCCGGGATAGGCTTTTTTCCAGACCGGCATCTGCTCGCGCAAATAGGTTTGAATCTTGTCAGCCAGATCCTGGAACACCGTCGAGGTGGTACGACCGCAACCAGGGCAGGCAATTACCATCGGCGCGAATTTTCGCAAGCCCATGGTTTGAAGGATCTCTTGTCCGACAATCACTTCTCTGGTGCGGTCGCCACCCGGTTCAGGGGTCAGCGAAATCCGTATGGTGTCGCCAATACCCTCTTGCAGCAGCACCGACAAGGCCGCGGTCGAAGCGACAATGCCCTTGCTGCCCATACCGGCCTCAGTCAAACCGAGATGCAACGGATAGTCGCAGCGCCGCGCCAGCTCGCGATATACCGCGATCAGATCCTGCACGCCGGATACCTTGCAAGACAAGATGATGCGATCACCCTTCAGACCCAGCTCTTCCGCTCTCTGCGCATTCTCTATCGCCGAGGTAACCAGGGCTTCATACATCACCGCTTGCGCCGGCCACGGCTGGCTGCGCAAGGCGTTCTCATCCATGATACGGGCCAGCAGAGCCTGGTCCAGGCTACCCCAGTTGACACCGATCCGCACCGGCTTGTCATACTTGCAGGCAGCCTCGATCATTTGCGCAAACTGCGTATCGCGCTTGGCGCCTTTACCGACATTGCCCGGATTGATCCGATACTTCGACAGCGCCTTGGCGCAGTCTGGATAGTCATTCAACAGCGTGTGGCCGTTGTAGTGGAAATCTCCGACCAGCGGCACATCTATACCCATCTTGTCCAGCTGCTCGCGGATCGCAGGCACTGCGGCTGCCGCTTCCGGATTATTTACCGTGATGCGCACCAGCTCGGAACCTGCACGCGCCAGATCCTTGATCTGGATCGCGGTACCGATGGCGTCGGCGGTATCGGTATTGGTCATGGACTGCACCACTACCGGCGCACCGCCGCCAACCATTATCTTGCACTCGCCATAGCTGATCAGCGCGCTGCGGCTAAGGCGGCGCACGCTTGGACCTGAACCGATCGGCAGATTTGTATCCGTCATGGGCTTCTCTCGCTTATCTCTTTCGATCACGCTTATTTCAACGTCACTCGGGCCACATTGGTTTTGGAACCGGCCTTCAGATCCAGCGGCGCGCCGCGCAGCGAAGCGTCGACACCGGCAAGATTACCGATAATGACATTGACCGGTTGCGACATGTCGACCGATTCAGTGCTACCGGCCTTGACCAGACGCGAAATCAGCACGGTGTTGTCAGCGCGCTTGATTTCGACCCAAGAATCTTGCCGGAAGTTCAAGACAAGTTCACCACCGCTGGCGGTAGCCTGATTGGCTGCCGCGGCGTTGGTTGCCGTGTTTGTTGCAGTGGTTGCCGGCACAGCATTCACGCCAGCCTCAGGAACAGCCCCCGCATTTGCCGACGAAGCTGGCACGGCAGTCAAGGCAGCGTTAGCTGCGGCATCGGCAGCTTGTAATTCTGTGGCTGCAGGCAAACTAGCCTTACTATCTTCGCCATCGGTTGCCGAAGCAGCCGATTTCTCACTCAGCGACTGTATCGCGTTCTGCAAACCGGGCACTACATCCATCCGTATCGCCACCGCCAGCAGCAATAGCAACACAGCCAGCACCACCAGCCATTTATAGGCAAATTTGCTACGCCCCATCAAATGGAAAGGCGATTCGGAGAAAGGCGTCGACAACTGGCTATGGATCGGGCTGGCCGCCGGTTGCGCAGCAACAGCAGGCGAAATGGTTGCCAGCAAAGCGGCCGCATCCAGGCCCAGCAATTTTGCGTAGGAACGGATAAAACCGCGCGTCATCACCATGGTCGGCAAAGCAGCATAATTATCGGCTTCGATGGCGTCGATCTGACGTGGCGCCAGCTTCAGGTGGCTAGCCACATCCGGCACCGACCAGCCCAGCTGCTCGCGCTTGCTGGCCAGTTGCGCGCCGAGCGAGAGCTGGCCGACACTAGCCGATTCGGGAGCTGCATGCTCCACGTCTGCCGGCTCGCCATGTTCGGTTTTCAGCTGTCCAGGGTCACTCATCGAATGCTCCGCGCTGGTATGCTGCGAACTCCGAGGAGCTGCCAAACCGACGGCGTAATTGCGTCACCAAACTTGCTTCTGCAGCTGTGTCACCCAACTTTCGCTCCACTTTGATTGCTGTCCATAATGCTTCCGCATTTTGCACATCGGTTTTTAATACGAGACCAATATAAAACCGGGCCCGCTCATAATCGTTGCGCTCATACGCCAGCTGCGCCAGCTTGGCGTTCGTCAAAGGATTGCCGGCGTCAAACTGGAACGCTTGCGACAGATAGCGTTGCGCCGCCACGGTGTCGTTGAATTTGAGGCTGCAAACACCGGCATTCGTCAGCGCCTTTGCCGGCGACTGGTAGTTACGGCTTTTCAGAGCTGTCTCGAAATGCGCAATCGACTCCTTCGGCCGTCCGGTCTGGCACAGGAACCAGCCATAGTTATTGGCAAAGTCCGGATTGCTCGGGGAAAGCCGCAAGGCACGCTGGAAATTATCGTCGGCCAGCCGGTTCTCGCCCATTTCCATGTAGATCAGCCCGCGCACGCTATAGGCATCGGCCAGATCCGGATCTGCCGCCACCGCCTGCTTGATCTCATCCAGCGCGACTTCCAGCTGGTGCTGTTCGTAATAACCGACCGCCAGCTGCAAACGAATCCCTGCCCGGCGCTGCGCCTCGGTCTGATCCGAACTGGTGGCCAGTTCGCGGCTTGAGCCACCCTCGTCGGCGCGAGTAAGCGGTTGATTGCCACAAGCACTCAAGCCGGTTAATAGCGACAAACCCGCCGCGGCGAACAACAGCCGGCTACGCCAGCTCCCCAGCTTGCTACCTACTTGTTTTGTCACTGAGACACCTCGATGATGCGACCAAAATTCTTGCCGAATTTTTGTTGATATTCGGTCATTTTCTGCATGCGCTCCTGCACCTTTGTCCGGTCCTGCACCTCGCCGGCGAGCTGGCCGCAGGCAGCATCGATATCATCGCCGCGCGTCTTGCGCACGGTGGTGACGATGCCGGCGTCCATCAGGATCTGGGCAAACGCTTTGATGCGCGGATTATTCGAGCGCTTCAAACCGGATTCCGGGAACGGATTGAACGGAATCAGGTTGAATTTGCAAGGGACCGCAGGCCCGCCTGCATGACCCTGTACCAGAGCGATCAATTCGCGCGCATGGGCGTCGGTATCGTTGACGTCATCCAGCATGCAATATTCGAAGGTAATGAAGTCGCGCGGCGCAAATTCCAGATAGCGCTTGCAGGCAGCCATCAGTTCGCGCAGCGGATATTTCTTGTTCAGCGGCACCAGGCCGTCGCGCAAGGTATCGTTGGAAGCATGCAGCGATACCGCCATCGCCACCGCACAATCCTGCGACAGCTTGTCGATCATCGGCACCACGCCGCTAGTAGACAGAGTTACCCGCCGACGCGACAAACCGTAGGCGTTATCGTCGAGCATCAGCTTGAGCGCTGTCACTGTCGGTTCGTAGTTCAACAAGGGCTCGCCCATGCCCATCATCACCACGTTGGTGATCTGGCGTTCGCCTTTATGGCCTGGCTCGACGCCTTTGGATTTGCGCAATTCAAATTCAGCCATCCACAACTGGCCGATAATTTCACCGACCGTCAGGTTGCGACTGAAGCCTTGCTTGCCGGTAGAACAAAAACGGCAATTCACCGCACAGCCGGCCTGGGTGGAAATACACAGGGTGCCGCGGTTCTCTTCAGGGATAAACACCGTCTCCACCGCATTGCCCTGACCAACATCAAGCAGCCACTTGCGGGTGCCGTCGGTCGAGGTGTGATCGCTGATCACGGCGGGAGCGGCGATCATCGCCCGGGTAGCCAGCTTGTCACGCAATGACTTGGCAAGGTCGGTCATTGCATCGAAATCGTGTGCACCGAATTGATGAATCCAGCGCAGCAGTTGTTTTGCGCGAAACGGCTTCTCACCCAACTCACCGCAATAAGCGGTCAGTTGTGCGGGATCCAGATCCAGCAGGTTGGTGAGAGCAGTCATGGTATTTCCAATTTAAAATAATTGTGGGACAGAGTTCAAAAGCCGCCTAAGTGCGGCGAATTACCCTGCCCCCAACTAAGCAAAACATTTAAAGCAATTACATCAGTTTGCACGGCAAGCCACAAACAAGTTTTGACTTATTTTGACTTGCCGGCAGCACTTATTTACGACACTTACTTACAGCACTTACTTGCAACAATTAGGCAGCCGGGAAGAAATAAGCGATTTCAACTTTTGCCGCTTCAACTGCGTCCGAACCGTGTACTGCGTTAGCGTCGATCGAATCAGCGAAATCAGCACGGATAGTGCCTTTTTCTGCCTTCTTAGGATCGGTTGCGCCCATCAGGTCGCGGTGCTTCAATACTGCGTTTTCGCCTTCCAGCGCTTGAATCATCACTGGACCGGAGATCATGAAATCAACCAGGTCCTTGAAGAAAGGACGCTCGCTGTGAACAGCGTAGAAGCCTTCAGCTTCTGCGCGCGACAGATGTGTCATGCGGGCAGCAACGATTTTCAGGCCAGCGTTTTCAAAACGGGTGTAAATTTGGCCGATTACGTTCTTTGCGACTGCGTCCGGTTTGATAATCGACAGGGTGCGTTCAATTGCCATCTGAAAAACTCCAATAAAAAGAAAGGGTTAAGGTGCTTATTTAAATGATCGCCTAATGATTCAAAATGAATTCAAGCTAATTCAATCAACCTTTGATTTTAACACGAAACACCTATATAGAATCGTCAAAACCAGCCAAAACGCAAGTTGCCGGTCATTAAGCAGCGTAGACAACGCGCAGAGAACCACTTTGCGGCTTTACTGTCTGATGTAGAGATGTGTCGGTAAATGCTATGATCGCAACAGTTTAATACTTTTGCAATTTTCAAAGGAGTTCCTGATGGATCAAAATCTGCAATCGACCTACTCGCCGGGCAGCACCGCACTGAGCGTGCAGCACCGCGTACTGCGCAATACGTACTGGCTGCTGGCAATATCCATGCTGCCGACGATTGCCGGCGCCTGGCTTGGGGTACAGATGGATTTCAGTTTCTTTAGAAACAGTCCGCTGATCGGCTTCATGGCCTTCATGGCCGTGGCGTTTGGTTTCTTTTATGCAATTGAAAAGACCAAAAACAGCGGCTGGGGCGTATTGCTCCTGCTCGGCTTCACCTTCTTCATGGGCCTGATGCTGTCACGCCTGATCGGCCATACGCTGGTTGGCTTCTCCAACGGCGCCACACTGATCATGATGGCTTTCGGCGGCACTGCCAGTGTTTTTGTTGTCATGGCAAGCATCGCAACGGTCAGCAAACGTGATTTCTCTAACATGGGAAAATGGCTGTTTGCCGGCGTAGTCGTGCTGCTGCTGGCGTCTCTGGCGAATGTTTTCCTGCAGATACCAGCGCTTTACCTGGCGGTATCGGTAATTGCCATCGCGATTTTCTCGGCCTACATCTTGTATGACGTACAACGCATCATCAACGGCGGCGAGACAAATTACATTTCGGCAACACTGAGTCTGTACCTGGATGTCTACAACATCTTTGTCAATCTGCTGTCCCTGTTAGGCATTTTCGGCGGTAACCGGAACTGAGTGAAACCTGTTGTTCATGCAAAAAACCGGCCTTTTGGCCGGTTTTTTATTTGTGGCGTCAAACCCATTGCTCAGGGTAAATCAAACACCGCCATCGATTCCACGTGCGCAGTATGCGGAAACATGTTCACCACTCCCGCCTGGCTCAAGCGATAGCCGCCAGCCATCAGCAAGCCGGCGTCACGCGCCAAGGTTGAAGGGTTGCAGGAGACGTACACAATCCGCTTTGGCATCAGCGATGCCTGGCCAATTGCCGCCAGGCCAACGATCGCCTCGCACACTGCCGCTGCGCCATCTCGCGGCGGATCGATCAGCATCCGGTCGAACTTGCCCAGTGCGACAAAATCCTCGGCGCTCGCCTCAAACAGATTGCGGCAATAAAAAGTGGTTTTGTCGCCCAGCTGATTCACTGCGGCATTCTCGCCCGCACGATTAATCAGGGCCTGACTACCTTCGATACCGACCACTTCCTGCGCCTGGGTAGCCAGGGGCAGAGTGAAATTTCCCAGGCCGCAAAACAGATCCGCCACCCGCTCATGCGGCTGCACATCCAGCAAACGCAAGGCACGTGCCACCATTACCCGGTTGATCTGGTGATTCACCTGGGTGAAATCGGTGGGCTTGAAAGGCATGCGCACGCCGAATTCCGGCAAGGTGTAATACAACTCGCTCTGTTCGGGATAAAACGGATAAGCGCTGTCCGGGCCAGCGGTTTGCAGCCACCAGCTGACTTGATATTGGTCGGCGAACGCTTTCAGCTTGATCTCGTCGTCTGCCGTCAACGCAGCCATGATGCGCAATACCAGTGCCGTAACCTTGCCTTGCGCCCCCTCGCCGATCGCCAGTTCGATCTGCGGAATATGGTCGATCAGGCTCAGCGAACCGATCAGATGGCGCAACGGCACCAGCATCGCCGAGACATTCGCCGGCAAGACTTCACAGGCTTTCATGTCCGTGATGAAAGATGATTTTCTTTCATGAAAACCGACCAGCACCCCGCCTTTTTTTGGCACATTACGCACCGAAATACGAGCGCGGTAACGATATCCCCAGGTCGGTCCGTAAATCGGGCGCAACATTGATTCCGCCTTGACCTTGCTGATATGCCACAAATTATCTTCCAGCACCCGCTGCTTGATGGCTACCTGCGCAGTCGGCTCCAGATGCTGCATGGCGCAGCCGCCGCACAGGCCGAATACCGCGCAGCGCGGCTTTACCCGCAATACCGATTCGTTGTGCAAGGCGGTCATGGTGGCCGCTTCCCATTTCGGTTTCTTGCGATACGACACGAAACTGACGCGCTCGCCCGGCAAAGCGCCCTCGACAAAAATGACCTTGCCCTGGCTGCCGTCTTCATTTTGCAGATGGCCGATCCCGCGCGCATCCATGTCGAGGGATTTGATATCGATAGTATCTTGTTGCATAGAAAATTCTAGAATTACGGGAAAGTGCTCAAGAGCCGCCAAGGTGTGCCTTGTGGCGAATTACGCTGTCCCTGGCTGATCAGATGAAGGGGTGGATTATAAAGAAAAAAGCGAGAAAAAAAGCGAGAAAAAATGCAGCGGCGCCATGTTTGCCCGAACGGGCACCCAATATTTACCTTATGCGCAACCTGAGCCCACGCTACAAAAAGGAGTCCTTGCCGACACCTTTGGCGCCCAGCAGGCGTTTCAGCTTGATCAATGCCTCTTGCTGAATCTGCCGCACCCGCTCGCGCGTAACGCCTATTTCAGCCGCCAACTCTTCCAGCGTCGAAGGATCGTCATTATCGAGCCCAAAACGGCGCATGATCACGTTACGCTGCTTGTCCGTCAGCTTTTCCAGCCAAACCCGCACCAGGATCGACATTTCCTGCTGTTCGGCGCGCGAATCGGGATTTTCCTCAGTCGCGCTCGGCAACAGATCCATCAGGCTGGCGAGCGGATCCTGGTCCAGCGGCGCATCCAGCGATGCCGCATGCTCCGACAGCGCCAGCACATCCTGCACATCTTCCACCGGACGGTCCACCAGATGGGCGATATCCTCAGCGCTGGCATCCTTGCCGTCGTGGTGCTGCGCTTCCAGGTGGTATTTGGCACGCAGAATCTGATTCAATTCGCGCACCATGTGCACCGGCAAGCGGACGGTGCGCGCCTGGTTCATGATGGCGCGCTCGATACTCTGACGTATCCACCAGGTGGCATAAGTAGAAAAGCGGAAGCCGCGCTCGGGCTCGAACTTGTCGATCGCCCGCATCAGGCCGAGATTGCCTTCCTCGATCAAATCGAGCAAGGCTACGCCACGGTTGATATAGTGCTTGGCAATCGACACCACCAGGCGCAGATTGTGCTCGATCATTTTCTGACGAGCTTCAAAATTGCCTTGTTTCGCCAAGGTCGCGAAATGCACTTCTTCCGTCACCGACAATAGCGGCCGGGTGCCGATCTGATTCAGGTAGTGTTGCGTGGTGTCGGTCGACAGCTCGGCTGCCAACACTTTCTTGAGCTCTTCGACACCATCAACCACAACGACGACGCCATCAACCACGACTTCGTCGTCTGCGTCCTGTCCGGCGACGGCAGCATCGATATCCTCTTGATCGTCGTCGGCAAGCTGCTCCGACGATGCATCATGCTCGTCATCCTGATGATCTGTCGGCCGTTTGCTCATTTATCGATTAGGTAAGAATTTCGATGGATCGACAGGTTTGCCCTGCTGGCGAATTTCGAAGTGCAGCTTGACTGAATCGCTGTCCGAATTCCCCATTTCGGCAATCTTCTGGCCTTTGCTCACCGTCTGCCCCTCTTTCACCAAGATAGTCTTATTATGCGCGTAAGCGGACAACAAGTTGCTGGTATGTTTGATGATAACCAAATTACCGTAACCGCGAATACCGCTACCCGCATACATCACCTTGCCGCCGGCTGCCGCAACCACGGACTGCCCGGCCTTGCCGGAAATATCGATGCCTTTCTTGCCTTGATCGAAAGAGCCGACCTGCTTGCCTTCTGCCGGCCACATCCAGTCCACACGATCCTCATCGCCGGACGACGGCGCCGCCGAGGCTGCGGTATTGGCTGCGGTATTGGCCGCAGCAGTAGCAGCAGACGCCGCGGCTGCCGGCGCCGCCTTCGGCGCCTCGCTGGAGGATGCCGCATCCGGCTTTTGCAACTCCGCCAGCGCGCTATCGGAATACGGACGCTTGTCGCCACGCGGCCCGCTCTTGTTGCCGGCATTGCCGGAATTACCTGCCGCAGCAGTGGACGACGCCGCCGACAGCGACCTTACCTCAACCCCTGAGCCGGACGCCACATTGCCAATCTGCGCGCCACCGGTGGACCCTGAGCTGCCATCCGGGGGCTGGACCCGCAAAACCTGGCCGACTTTGATGTCATTGGCGTTTTCCAGCTTGTTCCAGGCCACGATATCACGATAGCTTTGACCGAATTCAAGTGCAATCCGATACAAGGTATCGCCCGGTTTGACTGTATAAGAACCGCGCCCTTCCGCCGCGCGTGAGGTATCGGGTGCCGCCGTGCCAGCTACATTGCCACTTGGGCGCCGTTCCACAACCGGAGCGGGAGTACGCGGAGTGGTGCATGCGGCAAGCGTACCTACCATTAATCCCAAAGCTATAAAGCGAGTTTTCTTCATTCTCATTACATTTATTTGTATGTGCGACAAAGTCGCTGATTATTCGTTGATATATTCGTCGGCATATACGTCGGCATATACGTCAATTTTTTCGTCAATTTATTCTTCAAACCACACCAGCATCACTCAAACCGTCCCGGCACGCAAAGGCACAAAATGACAGTCTTCCAGTGTGGTACTGGTCCAATCAAATTTACTTGTTCGCTGGATGAGCTGCAGTACTTGATGACGGGAACCGACCGGCGCCACCAAACGGCCGCCGATCGTCAATTGGTCCAGTAAAGCTTGCGGTACTTCGAGGCCGGCTGCAGCCAGTATGATACCGTCGAAAGGGGCAACTTGGGGCAGGCCAAGCATACCATCTCCATAATGCAAGCGGATATTGGCGATCCGCAGCGGACGCAAATTGCTTCTCGCCAGTTCGTGCAAGGGCTTGATCCGTTCTATCGAATACACTTCCTTCGCAACCAGCGACAGCACCGCCGCCTGGTAGCCGCAACCGGTGCCGATTTCCAGCACGCGATTCAAGACGCCGCCTTGCTGGTTGTCGCGCATGATCTCTATCATGCGCGCCACGATATACGGCTGCGAAATAGTCTGATGATGGCCGATCGGCAACGAGGCATCTATGTATGCCTGGCTGGACAAGCCCGGCTCCATGAACATATGGCGTGGCACCGCCTCCATGGCTGCCAGCACCCTGGCGTCGCTGACGCCCTGCCTGGCAACCCGATCCACCATGGCCTTGCGCACGCCATCGGACACCATGGAATCGGAGCGCTCGACATGACTTGCCGTTTGCGCCGGACGCGCCATCGACCTGTTTGCCGATGGAGTTGGCGCAGCGCCTGACGCGGTCCGAGGCGCAGATACTGGCCGTGAACTCTCCCAGGCCGCATTTTTGGTTGCGGTCTGCGGGGTGGCGACACTACGCTTGCTGTGATCGGTTTTGGATTTCTGGTCGACTACCGACGACAGCGTCAGCGGGAAACGCTTGGTCTTGTCGGTCATGACAAGTCTTTCCTCAGTGCCGCCAATTGTGCCGAATGCGTCAAATCGATCTGCAATGGCGTGATCGAAACGTGGCCATTGGCTGTCGCATGGAAATCGGTGCCCTCGCCGGCATCACGCGCAGCGCCTGCCGGCCCGATCCAGTAAATGTCGCGGCCATGCGGATCCTTGTCCTTGATGACAGCTTCAGATTCATGCCGCTTTCCCAGTCGGGTCGCGACTGCGGTTTTCAGTTGATCGTAAGGCAGGTTGGGAATATTCACATTCAGCAAATAGGGGTGCGGCAGATTGTCAAAGCGGCGCTCGACGATTTCACGCGCCACCGTGGCCGCCGCCTCCAACTCATCCCAGCCTTTGTGCAGTTGCGAAAAAGCGATAGCGGGAATGCCAAACAGGAAACCCTCGGTGGCCGCCGCCACGGTGCCGGAATAAAGCGTGTCATCGCCCATGTTCTGGCCTTGATTGATACCTGAAACAATCAGGTCCGGACGAAAATTGAGCAAACCGGTCAAGGCTATGTGCACGCAATCAGATGGCGTCCCATTCACAAAATAAAACCCGTTGTCAGCGCGCTTCACAGATAAAGGCCGATCCAGCGTCAGCGAGTTGGAAGAGCCGGAACGATTGCTATCCGGGGCTACCACCACGATTTCGGCAATCGGTGTCAGTACATTCGCAAGAGCGATAATGCCCGGCGCCAAGTAACCATCGTCGTTGCTGATCAATATTTTCATATTTTGATTTTACCCGAAGCAATGTTACTGATTTATGAAGATTTTTGAAAATTATCCAGCTGCACTCTATAGACCCACAAGAGTGCGGTTTGGTTGCCTTTTAAGCATGCAAATCATGCGTTTGTAAAATTATGTTGCAGCGCCGCACAAAATCCACAATATACGCGTTAAAACAGGTATTGTTAGCGCTATCAAGATTACATTAACAAGTGTCTCCAACCGGCACACGGGTTAACGCTGTATGCGTTAAAGCTAAACCGCCGCCGGCCTACATCAGACAGGAACAACGTCCGGCGGCAAGACCGCTGTTCAAGCACCCTACCTGTTTAAACGATCAAGGAGCCTCCATGACATCGTACCGAGTCCGCAACACTCTCCCCATTAGCGCCGCCCCGCTGAACGCCTGGACCGACTTGCTGTTTAAAGCGGGGGAAATGATGAGCGCCTCTGCGCAGGTGATCGGCCACCGCACCGCCCGGATGGCGCTAGCCGGACCGACGCCAAACCAGCGCGACCGCAATGAATTCAATTTGATGAGTCAGGAAAAAATGGAAGTGGCCGCGGAGTCGGCCCACGCCATGGCAATTCGGATAATGAGCTTGCATCAGGAAGTTGCCAGCCTGGCGATACAACACATGCTGGACGGCGCCGCCAACCTGATGTCGGTGGCCAGCAGCAGCACGCTGCATCAATCCGGGCACCGGCAGAGCAAACTGGCGCATGACACCATCCGCAACTCCGCCGAGGCGGTCTCGCAGTTCAACACTTCGCTGGCGAATATCGCCCAAACCGGATTGCATCCGATCCACGCACGGGCGACAGCCAACGCAAAACGTTTGAAGAAACTCTGAGAGATGGCGGGATTAGCAGGGTGGATACATCGTGCCCACCCTGCTTCTTGCTATTTCGACGCAGCTTTTTAGATCAATCGGTACCGTATTTCGACGAATACGGACCATACAGGATGCCGTTCGGCTGTTGAGTCGACAATAATCGCTGACTGGTCAAACCTGCAATGGTGAACCCCTTGTCAGTAACGTTGTTGACGATCTGATTGACGGCCGCCGTAACCAGCGCCCCGATCAGGCCGCCGCCACTATTACTTCCTTCGGCGCTGGATGCACTGGCGGTACCGGACCACAACAGGGCTCCGCTTTTCAAGTCCATCAGTTTGGCATTGGCGGTTACCACCACGGCGCTGTTAATCACCGTATAAACCGAACCGTACTTGCTGACAGTGACGTACAGCGCAGCATCGGCGCCGAAGATTTCCTGCAATTTAGCCGGCGCGATACCGTGACTGTCTGCCGCTGTAGTCATGCCGTTTTGCTTGAGCGTTTCATCGACCAGCGCCACAGGCAACACATAATAACCAGCCTCGGCCAACGGGTAACTCATTTGCGACAGCATGCTGTAGGTCGCCTTGACATCTGGCGACTCATTCAGCGGCGGCAATATCAAGATGGTTTTAGGACGGCTTTGCTTGTACGCCGTATAGTCAAGTTGCTTGACCGGCGCAGCACAACCCGCCGCCAGAATCACCACGGACAAACAAACAAATGATTTCAGAATCTTTTCTAACATGTCCATCCTCTTATTTTTTGAATTTTCTCATCAGGAAATCCATGTAAGTCGACGATTCCGGAAACAGTTCTTTCTCTGTCTGGAACTCCTGCACCACTTGCTCGTCTTTTCCCAGGCTGGCATATAACATTCCCAGTTGAGCGTGATACCCCGGTGGCGGCTTGCTGCCGGTCGCACGGATTTTCTGCAGATCGCGCTCCAGGATTGTCACCTGCTCTACCGAAGACTGTCCCTTGAAGTATTCATAGACCTGCGGCTGATAACTCTCCCACTGATAAAGCGGTTTGGGTGGTGTGTTGCAGCCTGCAAGCAAGGCGCAGGCCGTCAAGGCAAATGGCAACGCATGCCGTTTTGCAAATTTGTTCTTCATGATATTTAGCGAATTCCGGGTTGTTATTATTTAGCAGGTTGCCAGGCGCCGGAATCGATAGCGGCGGTCAGATTATTGATCGCTTCACGCATCGCCAGGTCAAGCACTTTGCCGTTCAGCGTGGAGTCGTAGCTGGCGGTGCCGCCAAAACCGATGATCTCGCGCGCGGCCAGATTGTATTCACCCGCACCCTGGGTGGAATACACCACTTCGGAAGTCTTGATGTTAACAATGTTCAGGTTCACTTTGGCATAAGCGGTCTGTGTCTTGCCGCGGCCGAGGATACCGAACAGCTGCTGATCGCCGACTTCTTTGCGGCCGAACTCCGTGACATCGCCGGTGACGACGAAATCAGCACCCTTCAAAGCCTGGGCCTGCTTCTTCAGCGCAGCCTCTTGCTTGATCTCTTCCATATTGTCCCGATCAAGGACATTGAAGCGATTGGTTTGCTGGAGATGCGTAATCAGAATGGTCTTGGCTTGTCCACCCAGGCGGTCAACGCCGTCGGAAAAGATGCCGCGCATATAGCTGGAGCGGTTATCGAATTTACCAACCGCGATCAGGGTGCGCGCCCCATTGTATGGCTTGTTGGCAGTCTCGACCTTCTGCACCTGCACTGCGTTGGAGGTCTCGGTGGCGCATCCACCCAGCGCGGACAGCAGCGCGCCGGCCGCCAGAATCGGAATCAATCTAATTTGTTTCAATGGCTCATCTCCACATCTCCCCATGGGGGGAATCGACAATAAGATTAAAAATAGCTGAAGAACCAGCCGTGATTTTCTGCGTTAACTGACCGCCTCCGAGTTGACATTTCGACTCGAAAAGTTGTCAGGGCGCAAAATTTAACACTCTTACAAAATTTCGTCTATCGAATGGATGTGTTTTTTGCAATATCTGGAAAAGTGTTGTTTTTAGGCATGATTATTCATGCCCCGTTAAATGCCGTCGATGGGGTGTACGAGCTACAAATCTAAGGAAGAACGTCAGGGGAAATCGGTAGTTGCTCAGCGGTGGCTCAGTGGCTACCCAATTGCTGCGACCAAGCCGACGGCGTATCGCCATGCAGGCAAATCCGAGCAACCGATTGCAAGCGATCGCGACTGCATAACGTCATTGCCAAACCTTGCGTCGACCAGGTGCGGGCATGCCAATCCGGCCCCGATCGTAAACGTACTCCGACGGCTACTTGCTCAAGTGAAGGGGTGGCACGCTCCTGAGCCGACATCAGTTTGAACAGCGCCTCTTTGCTGCTCCACATGGTATAAAAGTCCGCCACTTTATCGCCCGCAGGACGGCTGGACAACCAGTTGCTTTCGGCCTCGGAAAAAGCGGCACGGCCGATAGCTTCGACGTCGCGTTCAGCATCCAGTGTCTCTATATCGAGACCCAGCGCGGTATCTCCGCTGACGGCACAAGCTACCCAGCCGCGGCTGTGCGACAAACTGAAGTGAGCGGGCGTGGTGTTGGTGGCGTTGGCGGCAGGCAGTTGCACCAATGGCGCACGGTTCTTACGCTCGGTGACGCACACGGCGTCAGGTGCGATGCCGGCAAGGCGGGCGACCGCAAAACGCAGCAATATCCGTCCCAGCAAAAATTCACTCTGGCGCAACGGCCGCAGGAACCGCTGGTAACGCAACAGTTCCCCGGCACTTAAACAGGCAAGGAAGCGGTTGCGGTCATCGTCCTTCAACTGATTGGCGTTGTGCAGCAGGATGACCGCGGATGGCATGGGGAGTGTTAATCCAGGCGCTTGAAAATCAACGATGTATTGATGCCGCCAAACGCAAAATTATTCGACATGAAATATTCGCATTGCAAATTGCGGCCCTCATCGACTATGTAGTCCAGCTCGGCACACTGCGGGTCCACTTGCGTCAGGTTGATAGTCGGAGCAAACCAGTCGGATCGCATCATTTCGATACCAACCCAGGCTTCCAGAGCACCGCAGGCGCCTAGTGTATGGCCGGTATAACTCTTCAGCGAGCTGATCGGCGTATTCCGGCCGAATACGGCAGCAGTCGCATGGGATTCGGCAATATCTCCCTGTTCGGTGCCGGTGCCATGCGCATTGATATAACCGATCGCCTCTATCGGCAATGCGGCATCGGCCAGTGCCAGCGTCATCGCGACCTGCATGGTTTCCGCATTCGGATGGGTGACATGACAGCCATCGCTATTAGTGCCGAAACCGACGATTTCAGCATACATCTTTGCGCCCCTGGCGCGCGCATGTTCAAAATCTTCCAAAATCAGGCTGCCGGCGCCCTCGCCAATCACCAAACCGTCGCGGCGGCTGTCAAATGGCCGCGGCGTCATGGCTGGCGTGTCATTGCGCACGCTGGTGGCAAACAACGTATCGAATACCGCTGCTTCGGTAGCGCATAATTCCTCGGCGCCGCCGGCGACCATGATTTGCTGGCGGCCGCTGCGAATCGTCTCGTAGGCGTAACCGATACCCTGGCTGCCGGAAGTGCAGGCGCTGGAAGTCGTGATAACCCGGCCGGTAATACCGAAAAACACGCCTATATTGACGGGCGCCGTATGCGCCATCATTTTGATATAGGTGGTGGCGTTGATACCGCGCGTGCTGCGTTCGTCCATCATCCGGCCAAAATCGCCAATCGCCTGCGGCGTACCGGCAGATGAACCGTAGGCGATTCCGCAAGCGCCACTTTGCAGCACCGGATCGTCAATCAGGCCGGCGTCGATCAATGCCAGTTCGCTCGCCCGCGTCGCCATCAACGCCACCCGCCCCATGCTGCGCATGCTCTTGCGGTTATAGCGATCGGATAAACTGAATTCCGCAGCGGGGGCGCCTAACTGGGTGTTCAAGCCATCGTAACCGGCCCATTCTTCCATCCGTACTATGGCGTTGCGATAGCTGCCGAGATGCGCCCGAATGCTGTTCCAGTCGTTACCGATCGGGCTGATGCCGGCCATGCCGGTCACCACTACCCGACGTTCTGCCGCGGTCTTGCTCGCGCTCATGCCATGCCTCCATTGACCGAAATCACCTGGCGCGTGATATATGCAGCGTCGACATGCATCAGGAATGCCACTGTCGCCGCAACTTCCTCCGGTTTGCCGACCCGACGCGCCGGGATCAGTTTGAGTGCCTCATCCAACGGTACCTCGTTGATCATGTCGGTTTCTATCAAGCCGGGGGCGACGCAATTGACCGTGATGTTGCGCTTGGCCAGCTCGATCGCCAACGCTTTGGTGGCGCCGATTATCCCCGCCTTGGCGGCGCTGTAGTTGACCTGTCCACGATTACCTATCAATCCCGATACCGAAGCCAGCGTCACGATGCGGCCAGGCGCGCGACGCTGCACCATTGGCATTACCAGTGGATTGAGGACATTGTAGAAACCATCCAGGTTGGTCTTCAGCACCAGATCCCAATCCTCTCCCGGCATGGCGGGGAAAGCGTTGTCGCGCGCGACACCGGCATTACACACTACGCCGTAGTAACAAGCGTGCTGCTCGACATCTGCCAGCAAGGCAGCGGCGCTGGCCTGGCGATCGCCTATGTCGAATTGCAAGACCCGCGCTTGTACGCCCAGCTCACGCACGCTCTGCGCCACGGCATCGGCAGCCTCTCGCTGTTGATGGCAATGCAAGACGATATCGTAACCGTCGCGCGCCAGACGCAATGCAATGGCCTTGCCGATCCCGCGGCTGGAGCCGGTAACCAGCACACTCTTGTTCATGCGGACAGCAGGGGAATCTGCCCTGTTCAATTCCAACGTCATTCGGTACTTCCCTCAAGAAAAACAGCCGCATCAGCCGGCTGAAACACGGTAATGGTGGCGCTAGCCAGTTGCTCGCTGCCGGCATGGATCCGGCATTCGAACGATCCTATCCCATTGTCTGCCTGCAGTACTCTGTGCACATGTATTTTCAGCAGGCTGCCGACAGTAAAACCGTGACAACCGGCTTCATAGCGCCGGGTACCCAGCAAGAAACCGATTTTCACCGCCTCGCCGCGCAACTGCGCGGTATAACCGGCGTAGGCGGCAATTGCCTGCGCCATGTACTCTATGCCGACCCAGCCCGGCACGCCATGTTCATCGCAAAACATGCTGTCCGGCCGGATAGTCACCTCGGCCAGCAAATCTTCCGGCCCCACATCCAGCAACCTGTCCAGCAAGACCATGGCGCCGGAGTGCGGCAGGAAACGCCGGATATCCAAAGTATCGACCGCGCTCGGCTGATCCATGTTTGATTGACTCATCATTCACGCCCCAGCAGCAAACTTGCATTGGCGCCGCCAAATGCAAAGGAGTTACTCAAAGCCAAACGCAATGGCTGTCCAAGACGAGCGCCGACGGGCGACAGATTGAGCGGCGGCAAACCGGGATCGCTGACGCCATCCCACAAATGCGGCGGCAGCTGGCCCTGCGGATTGCTGTCTTGCATTGCCAGCCAACATAAGCCCGCTTCAATTGCACCGGCCGCTCCCAACGCATGGCCGGTAAAAGGCTTGGTCGAGCTGAGCGCCACGTGGTCGGCGAACACGGCGGCAATCGCCCGTCCTTCCATGGCATCGTTTTGCACGGTAGCAGTACCATGCAGGTTGATATAGTCGATTTGTTTCGGCGCCACACCGGCGCGCGCCAGGGCTTGTTCCATTGCGCTGCGGGCACCCGCGCCGGAAGGATCCGGTGCCGAAATATGATACCCGTCGGAAGATTCACCCCAGCCGCGCAAGCTCACTGCTGCCTCAACCTTGCTCATCAAGAACAAGGCTGCGCCCTCGCCGATATTGATACCGTTACGATTGACGCTGAACGGATTGCAGCGCGCTGTGCTGACCGACTCCAGCGCCGCAAAACCAGCCACGGTGAAGGCGCACAGAGAATCAACCCCGCCGGTCAGCACCGCATCGCATAGCCCCATATTAATCAAACGGGCAGCGCTAGCCATCGCCTTGCTGCTCGACGCACAGGCGCTGGAGTGCACATAGGCAGGCCCGGTCACGCCCAGCACCGATGCCAACGTCGCCGCCGGCGAGGCCATCTCTTGCTGTTCATAGGCAAAATCAGCAGGGAACGGGCCATTTGCCAGCCGATAGCGAAACGCCGCTTCGCTTTGTGCGATGCCGGAGGTGCTGGTGCCGAGCACGATCCCCACCTTGTCCGGACCGAACTGCTGGATGGCCGCGTCCACTTGCGGCCGGATCTGCGCCAGCGCCGCCAAAGCGAGCTGGTTATTGCGGCTGCGCTGGCCTAGAGGCAGCATGCTGATGTCGGGCAGAACAGCATCCACGCAACCCAACGCCAGTTCACGTTCTGGCTGTGGCTCCGGTCCCTGCGATTGCGAATGAGAATAGCGCGGCGTCAGGGCCACCCCGCTATCGCCGGCGAACAAGCGGCGGCCGATCTCTGCGTGGCTTTCACCAAGCGGACAAATCATGCCGAGTTGATTGAGATAAAGCATGGTTATGGCGCCGCAGCAGGTACGCCGGGGGCGGCTGAAGGTGAAGCCGGGCCGTCAGCGGCCGTGTCGCTGACCGATTCAATCGTCAGGCGATAGTGATAGCGCAAATTGTTCAGCTCCACTTTGCCATCCCATGGCGTCGGCGTGCTGTAGTTGATCACCATTACCGGCTCTCCTTGCAGCAGCAGCTTGCGCTGCAATCCATGTTGTTCGATTGTCCAGCCTGCGGGCAGCGCCTGACGGATCGCCGCCAGTGGCCATAATGTCAATTGCGTGTCTTCCAGCACGTCTTCAGCGCGTACCTGCGACGGCAGCATCGGATGACGCCAGGACTGTAAAGTCTGTCCATCATACTGCAGGCTCAGGACCCGCTGGCCAAACGCCAGCCCGACCATATTGAAGTGCTGCGGATCGATTTCCACTGCTGCATCGAGCTGGTCGATGCGGCCGTTTCTCTCGACCGTCAAATGCTGTTGCAAGCTGATATTGGCGCCCAGGCTCGCCGGCGCCAGCTTCAACCCCAGCCGTGCCGGTGCTTGCGATGCCGGCGTCGTTGTACAAGCGGCCAATGCAAGCACCGCCAACAGCACGCAAGCCCGCAAGCCAAAGCTCTGCCAACTGCGGCGGCCAGGCAAATTCAACTGCATATCTCCTCCAAAGTACTCAGGCGACGTTTGCTCTCCTTTACGTATGGATTGCTGTCGTCCCAGGCATAGCCGGCCAGGATCGCGGCAATCATGCGACGTATCTCCGGCTGCTGTTGTTCAAAAAAAATGACTTTCTGGAATCCGCCCGAGTACCAGGAATCGACAAAGGTGCGGAAAGTATCGACGCCTTTTTTCAGTGGAATCGCATATTCTTTCTCCCAATCGACGGCCTCACCGGCAAACTGACGTTGCAAAGCAGCGGTGGCCAGGCTGGCGGACTTGACTGCGATCGTGACGCCGGAAGAAAACACCGGATCGAGAAACTCCCCGGCATTGCCGAGCAAGGCATAACCTTGGCCCCAGAGCGACTTGACGTTGGACGAATAACCAACGATCTGGCGGGCCGGCGTATCCCAGTTCGCATTCTTCAGCAAGGCGCGCGATGCCGGATCTTGCATTACCAGCGTCTGCAGACGTTCGGTCTCGCTACCCTTGAACTGCTCCAGGAAAGCGGTTTCGGCGACCACGCCGATGGAACAGCGGCCGCCGGCAAACGGAATCAACCAGTACCAGACATTGCAATGTTCCGGATGCACGGTAATGCGGATCTTGTTGCGATCAAAATCAGCTGCGGCGGCGTCGATCCCATCCTCGATGTGGGTGAAAATGGCGCCGCGCACCGGAAAATTCGATGGCGTTTCCAAATCCAGCAAGCGCGACAATACGCGCCCGAAACCGCTGGCGTCCAGTACAAACCCCGCTTCCACTATGTATTCCGAGCCGTCGGCCGAATCGTCCATGTGATGCACGGTGACCCGCGGTTTTCCCCCATTCGCATCAAACGCCGTGACGGTGTGCTGATAGCGCACTTGGGCGCCCTGGCGCTCAGCTTCATTGGCCAGCACCTGGTCAAACCGGGCGCGCTGTACCTGATAGGTCGTGCCCCAGCCTGCAGAATGCTTGTCGCGGAAATCGAAATCCGTATAGCGCTCTCCGCGCACAAAAGCGGCGCCGTTCTTGTATTGGAAACCGGCTTCCACCACGGCTTGCAGCATACCGGCCTGCTGCAAATACTCCATGCTCTGCGGCAGCAAGCTTTCGCCGATGCTAAACCGTGGAAACTGCTCCCGTTCCAGCACCAGCACTTGCCGTCCTTGCTGCAACAACAACGCCGCCGCCACCGAGCCTGCCGGGCCGGCGCCGATTACCAGCACATCACACTGCTCAATTCTTGTTTGCATTTTTTTCTTCTTTTTTCTGTTGTGGGTCTGGACCTGAATCCTGGCTAAAACATGGCGCAATCAACCAGACAATGGCAATTCCAATTAACATCGTGAATCCGAATGCATGCAGCGGCGGCGTGCCGGACAACGCCAGCAGACCGAACGACAGCAAGGCGCTCGCAGCCGACAAACCGACCGTAAGCCAGGCGAAGCGATCGCGTTGCATGCTTTGTTCCTGCATGAAAATCCCGTAGTCCACGCCAAGGCCGAGAATCAGCATCAGCGCCAGCACATGGAACAATTGCAAAGGCTGCCCAAGCAAGCCGAGCATAGCCAGAGTAGCGATACTGGCAATGGCCGGCGGCGTCAGCACGCGCCAGGCCGCGCTGCGATAGCGGGTAAATAACAACAGGTAGATTGCCACATAGGCGCCTGACAATACCCACCCCATATATTGCCGGTAATGGCCTAGCACTGACGATATTTCGCTAACCTTATCAACCCAAGACACACCGTCCAGTTGTTCGGCAGCCAACTTCAGCACGGGCAGGTTGCCGTAATTATCAAGCCCGCGCAGAGCGACGATGCTGGCGTAGACGCTACCCTGCCCCCCCTTGCCTTCAACTTTTCCTAACCAGAGATGGCGCGACGGCTCGCTGGCCGCGCTCTTCAAAAATTCGGCCGGGGTAAGATCGCGGCCGCCGTTGGCGTCCGCCGCCGCGCTAAGTGCCCGGCTGCGCATTTGTGCGACCCAGCTGTCATCTTCACCGAGTTGCGCGGCCAGTGCTTTCAACGGGCCGTCTGCACCCAGCAAGGCCTGCGTGACCAAAGCGCGATTCGCGGCTTGTGCCTGCATCGACGGTGTCCAGTTGGACATCGCCTGATAGCCGCTGATAATGTGTTTGGCAATCAAGGGCTCCAGACGCAGCTTGAGCGCTTCCTCACGCTGCAATACCTGTTCCGCGCTGGCGCCGCGCACCAGGTAAAACTGCACCGGTGTCGGCGCATCCAGCAGCTTTCCCAGCTTGATCTGATCCGCCAGCAGTGCTTTCGGCGGTGTCTGCAAGGACCGGATATCGTCGTTCACCGTCAACTGCGTTATGCCGGCCACGGCAAAAATGCCGAACAATAGCGCCGCCACTGCAGAGCCACGGTTCAAACCCAGCAACGGCCAATGCCGGCGGGTCTGGCCGACCCAACCGGCAAAGGAAGAGCTTTTCAGGGTATTCGCAGTCAACAACGCTGGAAACCAGAAAATCACGGTCAACCAGGCGAACACCAAACCCAGTACCGAGAACAAGGCCATCTGCCGCAACCCGGGAAACGGGGTCAGCGCCAGGCCAACGTAACCGATCACCGCAGCGGCCAGGGTCAACACCAGGCCGGGCAACAGGCGCCGCAGCAATTGCCATGATCCCAGCGACGGATCTACCGAAACCCTGCTGCACAAGAAATATATGCCGTAATCCTGGGCCACGCCGATCAGGCTGGCGCCGAACACCAGCGTCAGCAAATGCACTTGCCCGAATATCATCCAGCACAAAGAAAAAGCGGCCATGCAACCGATGCCGATCGACAGCATGATCAACCCGATCGGCCGCAAGGAACGGAAGGTCAGCCACATCAGCAGCACGATTCCCAGCAACGAGCCGATGCCGATGGTCGACATCTCGCGGCTGGCTTGCGCGCTGCCGGCTCCCGCATGCAGGATCACGCCGGCGCTGATCAACTCGACCGTCGGCACCGCTTGCCGCGCAGCTTTGCCAGCCTGTTCCAGCAACGGCAACACTGCCTGCTGGGTCGCCATCGAGAATGCCGGCTGTTGCAGATTCAGCAGCAGCATTATGTAAGGGCGGCCCTTGTTCTCGACGAACAGATACCCGTCGCGCGGACGCACCGGCGTTTCTTGCGCACGGGCTTGCACCCAGCCGCTGAACAAGCCGAACGGATCGTCTTGCCAGGCACCCAGCTTGGGGCCGGAAAACGGACTGTACAACTGTTGCAGCGCGGTGTCGGCCCAATATTTTGGAGCTTGCTCACGCAGCATTGTCTGTTGCGCCGGTGTCAGCAAGCTGAGCCGCATCTGTTGCGACGGCGCCAGCCAGTCCTGCTGGTTTTGCGCCGACAGCTGAACCCCGGTCTGCAGCAGATCCTGATGTTTGGACAGCACCGCGTTGTAGGCATCGGCAGCGGCGCGGGCATGTTCCCAGTCATCGGCGCCAACCAGCACGATCACACGTTGCTGGGCGGCGTCGACCATATGCGTGAAAGCCTGTTGCAGCACCGGATCGCGCTGCTCGACTGGCAACAGCGCCATGATGTCGGTATCCGGCACGACGCCTTTGACCAGCCACAGATAGCCGTTGTGCGCCAACAGCAAAGCAACCGCCAAGGCCCATATCAGCGCCATGCGCTTCGGCCAGCCAGTTTTTAAGCTGCTGTCATTACCAGGATCACTCAATTGCCGCCCCTTCTTCAGCAGTCATCGCGCTGCTGCCGCTTTGCAGGGCGGAGAAATTGATTTCCGTGTGATCGCCGCTCGCCTCATTAATCGTTACGGTCTTGACGTACGCACCGCCAGTCAACGCCAACGTACCGATTGCCTTGGCCAGCGCCGGTTCGCGCGCTGTCAACGCTACTTTCCAGCTGTTGCCCTGCACGCTGCCGTCCAGTTGAAACAGGGTTTCCAGCTGACTGAGATCACCCGCCAGCAATGAAAACAGCACGCTGTTAATCATCCTGACTACCGGTTCTTGCTTGGCGTCCATGCGCATGGCAACCCGGTCACCCTGCATTTGCACGATTTCGTCGCGCTTCAGGCGTAACGTATTGGGAAACGGTTGCAAGGTGCGCCACAGGACACCCTTGCCGTTCACCACGCAAAACCGGCCGTTCGACAGCAATGGTTTCTTGATGCCGACCAGTTGCTTGGTTTGATCGAAGCGCCCGCACAAGATCGGCGGCCGCGCCAGCATCGACTGGATTTTTTCCACAGGTGCGGCAGCCAGCGCCGGCATGGCCGTGCCGGCTAAAACCGCGGCTAAAAAGACGACTATGAGACTTCGTTTCATACTTGCTCAATCCCTAATTTTTTAAACAACACGGGCGGCGACGCAAAACACATTTCGTGAGTCGTCATATCCACCGCGACTTGCGTAGTAGTGCCACGGCTAAGGCGCTGGCCGCTGACGCTGTCGGTAATCACGTAGGCGATCTTGAGGCGATTTTCCCATTCGGTAACGCTGGCGCGCACCTTGATGCGCTGCCCGAATGCGGCCGGATGGGCGTAGCGCAGGTGCAAATCGATGATCGGCCAGGAGTAGCCGGAAGCCTGCATTTCCGGATAGTTGTAATCCAGTTTATCCAGCAGCGCGCAGCGCGCCACTTCCAGGTACTTGACATAGTTGCCATGCCAGACGATCTGCATCGGATCGAGATCAAAGAATTGCACTTGCAATTCCACCTCTGCGGACCAGTGCTCTTTGACAGGTAATTTGGTGTGCAGGCTAGTCATGACTTCACTCACGGTGTTACACATACAACTGCCATTGCTTGAGGCGGATGCGCTCCAGCAAACGACGCAGATCCGGTTCCAGCATGCGGTCTTCCTGTATCACGGCAATGTCGGCCGCCAGCGCTTCCATCATCTGTTGCACGTTCTGTTGCGGTTGCACGGCGCCATCCAGCCGGGAGCGCAGCCAGACGCCTTGGCGCACGCTGATCAACAGTGCGGCCACTACCTGTTCGGTCAGTTGCAACACGCGCAGGCAATCGCGGGCGGCGATCGTGCCCATGCTGACCTTGTCTTGATTGTGGCATTCGGTAGAGCGGGAAAACACCGAAGCCGGCATGGTCTGCTTGAGCGCTTCAGCGGTCCAGGCAGAGGCGCTGATTTGCAGCGCCTTCAAACCGTGGTTAATGCTGGCGCGCGGACCTTCGGCGCCAGACAGATTAGCCGGCAGGCCATGGTTGTAACGGCTATCAACCAGCAACGCCATTTGCCGGTCAAGCAAATCGGCGACATTGGCGACAGCGTTTTTCATGCTATCCATGGCGAACGCGATATGGCCGCCATAGAAATGGCCGCCGTGCAGTACGCGCTCATTTTCGGCGTCGATGATCGGATTGTCGTTGGCGCTATTCAATTCGTTTTCAATCGACTCTCGCATCCACGGCAAAGCATCCGCCAACACGCCGATCACATGCGGTGCGCAACGGATGGAGTAGCGATCCTGCAACCGTTGTTGATTGCGCGGTGCGTCATCTACCGGCAAATCCTGTCGCAGCCAGGCGGCCACCTGCTGCTGGCCGGCGTGCGGCTTGACGGAAAATAAAGTGGCGTCGAAATGATGGGCGTTGCCATCCAAAGCGAAACTCGCCATGGCGGTAATCCGGGTAGCGATACGCACCAGGTATTGCGCGCGGTCATAAGCCAGGCATGCCAGCGCCGTCATTACCGCGGTGCCGTTCATGATCGCCAGGCCTTCTTTCGGCCGCAGGCGCAGTGGCGTAATACCGGCTGCCGCCAGGGCCTCGGCGGCGCCGACCTTGACACCGTTGCGCCAAACTTCCCGTTCGCCGCACAGTACGGCAGCCAGGTATGACAGCGGTGTCAGGTCGCCACTGGCACCGACCGATCCTTCGGACGGGATCAGGGGCAGCAAATCCTCTTTCAGCAAGCGGGCGATCTGTTCCAGCAGGCCGACACTGACACCGGAGTATCCTTTGCTGAGCGACGCCAGCCGCGCCGCCATGATGGCCCGGGTTTGGGCCGGGGTAAACAATTCGCCCAAACCGCAACCGTGATAGGTGTACAAATGATGCGGCAATTCTGCGATCAGTTCGGGCGGGACGGTAACGGTGCAGGAGTCGCCATAACCCGTAGTAACGCCGTAGATGGTGCCGTCCTCACGCAACAGGCGATCGAGGAAGTCGGCGCCGCGGCTGATTGCGGCGCGGAATGCCGGCTCGTCGGACAACACGACCTTGGCCGATCCCGAAGCGATGTCGACAATGTCTTCGACCGTTAATCGGCCTTGGTCGAAACGGACAGTGCGTGGTGTCGGCGCCTGCGATGCTATGGCAGACAAGTCTTTCAGTTCAGCGAGATGCATCTTTGTACCCGGATAAATGCCAAAAATCGTAAAAATTGAACCATTGCAGCGGAGCTTTCAAGCAAAAATGCTCCAGCCTTGCCGCATAGGCGGCGGCCAGTTCATGGAAGACTTCATCGCGGCTCTTGCGCGGTAGTTGAATCGTTTCCCGAAACAATTCGAAATGACATTCGGAGCGGCCGTTTTTTGTCATCGAGAACAGCAGGTAGACGGGGCACTGCAACAGGCTGGCCAATACATACGGGCCAACCGGGAAGGCCGCCTTTTCGCCCAGGAATGAGGCATATGCGACGCGTGGCACGGCCGCCACCGGGATACGATCGCCGGCAATCGCGACAAACTCGCCGCGCCCTACTTTCTCCGCCAGCAGCATGGCGGTAGCGGGTGTCATCTCGGTAACCTGCATCAGGTTCAACTGGCTGTCCGGATCAAGTTTGGCCAACAGCCGGTTAAACGCCTGGGCGTGCTTGGTATGCACCAGCACCGTAATGCGTAACGCGTGATGCTGGCGCGACAGCACCCGGCACAACTCAAGATTGCCCAGATGCGCACAAATCAGCAGGCCGCCACGTTGCGCCTGTATGCTTTGCTGGATCTGCTCGCGGCCGAACGAAACCACGTCGGCAGTCTTGAACAAGCCGCCCCACAACAACATCTTGTCGAGGATATTTTCGGCAAACGCAGCAAAATGCCGGAACACCCCGCGCCAGTCCGGTCGAATCCGGTTAAGCCTGGCCACGGCCGGACTGAAATCGCAAAGCCGCTGCAAATAAAGCATGGAAGCGCGGCGGGCGGCCGGCTTCCTCAGCAAATACCAGACTAGCACCGGGTACAGAACCAGGCGAAACGGCCAGCGGCCGGCGATCCGGTAGATCGCGAACAACAGCCGCATGCCACCCACGAAGCTGGCTTCGTTGATCTGCGCCCAATGTTGCTGGCTGGCGCTCAAGATCGGCCTCGCGCCAACCACAGACGACGCCCTAGCAAGCGCGGCGCACGTATCAGCATGCCAAGGAACAAGGTCGCGTGCATACGCGAGATCAGCAGATTGTCGCGGCCAACGCGGAAATGCGATACACCGTCCATGGGGTAAGTCACGCGCGTCGGCAGATTGACGACTGGCACGCCATCCCAGTACAAACGCACCAGCACCTCGGTATCGAAATCCATCCGTTCGCCGATGTGCCTGCGCCGCACCAGGTGCATCAGGGACGGCAAGGGATACACGCGGAATCCGCACATCGAGTCCTTGATATCCAACGACAAGGTATTGATCCAGACCCAGACGTGCGTCAGATAGCGCCCATAAAAACGCACCGACGGCACGCTATCGTCATATTGCGGACAACCGGCGATCACGCTTTGCGGCTGGGCAGCGGCCTGCTGCAAAAACCGCGGGATGTCGTCGGTGCTGTGCTGGCCGTCGGCATCGATCTGCAGCACGTGGCTGTAGCCTGCTGCAGCAACATGCCGGACACCCGTCAACACGGCGCCGCCCTTGCCGCGATTGACTGCATGGCGCAACAAGGTGACCTCCCCCGGATGAGCGGCTGCCAATTCATCCAGCACCGCCGCACACGAGGCCGAACTGGCATCGTCCACCAGTACGCAAGGCAAGTCGTGTGCCAGTACTGCCGCCAGCACCGTACCGATGGCATGTTCATGGTCGTAGACCGGGATCACCGCGCATGGCCTGAATTCAGCTTGCTGCATGGCCCGCTCCAAACGTGATGCGGCCGCTGGCATGCGGTCCGGCTGCCGACATCATGCGAAACGCCAGGCTGCTTTTTTGAGTATCGTGCAGCAACTCCAGTTGTACTACCGCGCCCGGCAAAATCACACGTTGAAATTTCAAGCCGAGCATGCCGCGGAAATGCGGCGCCAATGGAAAATACTGGCGTCCATAGCTGATCGCCCAATCGAGTTGCACTACGCCAGGCAAAATCGAGGCACCATCAAAGTGGCCGTCGAAATACAGGAGATCGGCTGGCACTGTCAACTCCAGCAATACGCGATCGGTTTCCTGTTCCAGCATGCGCACCAGCGGCTTGCGCGGAAGCTCGGCCGGGTTTGAGCTGGCCGGCGCCGGCGATTCCAGCAGCGCCAGCAAATCGGCGCGGGTGGTCTTGCCTTGCGCGTTGACCGGCATCGCGTCCAGATAACGCCAGCTACGCGGCAACGCAACCGCTTCCACCGCATGCGCCATACCGTTGCGCAGCATGCGATTCAAGGCCAGCTTGCCCTGCGTTGCCAGAACTTGCAGGCCGGCAGCGGACGGCACAACGAAGGCGGCAATCCGCTGTCGTTGTCGAGACTCATGTTGCGACGTATGCTGCAACTCTGGCTGCCCGATCAACAAAACGCGCGCATCTGCCACTTGCTTCATAGCCTTCAGCTGCCGTTCCAACCCATCCAGAGAAATGCGTTTTTCTTCGACTTTGACGATACGATCGACGCGCCCTTTCAAACGAAAGCGTTGCGGGTCGATAAGCTGCACCTGATCAGCCAATGCGTACCAATCGGAGTCGGGCAAATGCGGCGAGCAGATTTCAAGCACGTCGTCGTTAACGCCGACGCGCCAGGTAATCGCAGGCATCACTTGCCAGCTGTCGTCTGCGCCGACGACACGTTGGCGCCAGGCCACGCCACCGGTTTCAGAACTACCGTACACCTCAACCGGGATCGATCCCAACAGCGCCCCGGCAGCCACGGCAACCTCTGCCACCAACGGACCGCCGGATGAAAATATGGCGCGTATCGAAGCAACCTGATCACGTGTAAACGTGCCGGGCAGCCGCCTCAGGTGGGCAGGACTTGATATCAGGATGACCGGTTTGCCTTCAGGCTGCGGCTGAAGCTCTTCCAGATAAGCGATTTGCTGCGCGTGTATTACACGGCCGTTGGTCAAGGGCCACAGTATCTTGAACAGTAATCCGTAAATATGCTGGTGCGAGACCGTGGAGACGACATCGGCGTTGCCGATTCTGGAGCCAAACAACTGTTCCAGAGACGCCACTTCGGTGGCCAGTTGAGACAAAAATTTCGGTACGGCTTGCGGCTCGCCGGTGCTACCCGAGGTATAGATCACCAATCCGGGAAAATCCGGCAACAACGCTTTGAATTCGGGTTCTGCGTGGCTATGGTTATGGCCATCGTTAGCATTAGCGTCGTCGATATCGAGGGCCAACGGCGCATATTGGGGCGGGAATTCACCCAGGTAGCCATCTACCAGCGCGCTCAGATTGGCGCAGGTGGCAGGCAGCACGTCGCCCGGCAAATAAATCGTCTTGTCGGCTTGCCATGCGCCCAGCAAGATGCAGGCAAAGGTGGCGCTGTCGCTTGAATACAAGGCGAAGCGCGATCCTGCCTGACGCGACAGCAAGCGCCGCCAGGCGGCAACCTGCGTAACCAGCCAGGCATGGCTGAGCGGCTTGCCGTCGCGCCATGCGAACGGGCGCTCGCGCTCTTGGCCCTGCTTCTGGCCCTGCACCTGCCCTGGATTGCGACCGGATGGCGCACTCAGTAACGTCAGCAAATCAGGAGGATTAAACATGTTGCCCATCCGCTTGCCCGGCCTGTTGTGCATCGAGTCGACGATGACGGCGCCGGACAATGATCCGCACCAGATATTCACCGGCAAACAAGCACCCCATCAGCACATAAGCCATGACGCCGTTGTAGAACGACCAGACGGCGGCAGAGGCCCAGATGGCTGTCAGCAGGGCCAACGTGCCATTGATGACGAAAAAGACGCACCATACCTGGGTAACCCGGCGCGTATAAGCAATCGCGTAGGCCGGTAAAGCCGGATCGCTCAGGCGGGCCATGCGTTCAATCACCGATGGCGGCGCATGCAAACTGTAGCCGAACACCACCAGCATGCCGAGATTGACCAGCACCGGATATAGCTTCAACGGCAGCAAAGCATTGTTCCATATCGCCAGCGCCGCCAACAGCAAGGCGCCGGCCAGCCACCAGCGGCTGGCGCGATTCAGTTTCAGGGTCGGCAGGCGGGTAGCGGCGGCCACCACCAGCAACAGCGCCAGCAAGCGCGGCTCGACCCGCCCGTGTCCGAACCAGATCGCGAGCGGATAGAGCAAGGTGACCAGCAAGCTCACCAGGGTGGGGAAAAAGCGCATAAGCCTGAACTTGAGCTTGCTATCGGGTATATTCTGCATCCTGTCTGAAGATCCCTGGCAATCTTACTTGCCATCCTCTGCCAGCAAGTCGGCCAGCGCGTCGACCACGTCTTGCACGGTACGGACGGCCTTGAACACATCGGGCTGCAAACGCTTGCCGGTAAGCTGCTTGAGCTTGACCACCAGATCTACCGCATCGATGCTATCGATATCCAGATCCGTATACAGATTGGCTTGCGGCGTCACCCGGTCCTTGTCGACTTCGAACATTTCATGCAACACATTCACCAGCCACAGGTAAATTTCTTCCTTGCTCATGGAGTTGGTCAATATCATTTCACACCGTCACTTCTTTCTATTGCTGGCAATCATCGCAGCCAGCGCGCGTACCGATGCAAAATGGTTACGCGTCTCCGCCGAGTCTGCCGACAATGAAATGCCGTAGCGCTTTTGGATCGCTACGCCCAATTCCAGCGCGTCGATCGAATCCAGGCCGAGACCGTCGACAAACAACGGCGCGTCGGTGACGATATCGGCCGTAGTGATATCCTCCAACTGCAGAACATCGATGATGATCTGCTTCACTTCTTCTTCAAGCTGCTGCATAGCCCTGGCTTTCTTTCCTAAAATAATCTTGCAGATAGGCAGTTAAATGCCTTGCTGCCAATACTTCGCTACCGGCTTTTGCCAAAAATTGTTGTACCTCTATATCCTCTTTTACTTCAATGCTGAAATGCGCGGCTACCGGCGGCACCTGCCACCACTTGCTGCCCTTGCCCAAAGTCGGCGGCCGGCAGCGGATTATTACCGGCGTCACATTTGACGAGCTGCGCACGGCGATATTCGCCGCACCGCGTTTCAAGCTGATTTGGCCATCACCGGCAGTGCGAGTGCCCTCCGGGAAAACAATCAGGTTGCTGCCGCGCCGCAAGGAGCTGATGCAATCTTCGATCAGTTCGCTGCCGCGGTCGTTGCTGATGTAGCCGGCGGCGCCGACCGCCCCGCGCGTAAACGGATTATCCCAGAGCCTGCCTTTGACTATGCAATCCGCACGTTTGACAAAAGCCATGAGGAACACGGTGTCAATCAAGGTCGGGTGGTTTGCCAGGATCAACAAACCTTGCCGCTCCAATCGTTCCAGCCCGCTGATTTCGTAGTTCAATACACCCAGCCATCGCATGCATCCGACAAAACCGCGAAATGCCAGGCGAATCACACGGCGCGCTACCACTATGCGCAGTTGCCGCTCCCAAATCAGCAGATTCATTACCGGGAAAACCGTGACACGCAAGAGCAAGCCGCCAACTGCAAACAGCACAAAGCTGAAACCGGTTGCCAGCACGCGCCAATAGCGGTTTGCACGCTTAAGCAAGACGCCTCCAGCACCATCGGCGGCCATCGACCATGCGGATCAGCTCGGAATCCTGGCGTAGATAAAAAGCCAGCACTTCCAAACCCGCAGATTGCCGGCCGCTTGCCGGCTCCTGTTCCGTTGCATCCATTTCAACTCCAGCCTGTCCGCTCCAGGACAGAGAAATGGTACTACCGGTATTCCGCAATTCCGTGCCTGCCAGCTCTGTCGGCTGCGCTGATCGTATTAACCAGGCCCAGGCAAATGGCTGCTCCTGGCAATCCTGAAATTCTTCAAATATCTCCGGCAAAAAACCGTCATAAACCACCAGCAACACCTCGGCCGCACCGTCCGCAAGCAAGCCGCAGGCCTCAATTACGGCATGTTCCACACCACTGTGACCCGCCGCCAAGGCGGCGTGACTGGCCTGATCCTGACGGGCAATGGAAAACAAGCCGGCAGCAGCATTGTGGACTGACAAACTGAAAGAGGTGGGAGACAGAGGTTGACCTTGCGCCAGATCGGCCAGCAACTCTACCGAACGCACGCATTCCCCGTGGCGAGAACAAAACACGGTTGGCACACCGGCCTTGCCATCGAGGCAACGGTAAGCCGCTTCCAATGCCATTTTGCCCATGGCGCCCGCACGCCGGCGCAACATGGCAGGCATGGCGGAAACAGCAGCTTCGCCACTGCCCGCAATGACGTATGGATCGTTGGCCCACGTCAGCCATGCTGCAGCCGTATCCAGTCCAGGCGCCCATGCCGCGTCAGATACAATTGAAAACCTGACACCCCCTAGTTTCATCTCACCATTCTCCAACATCCATCAAATCGCTTCCTGTTCTGCCAGCAATCTTGGGAGTTGAGCCGATGGCAATTCCAGTCGTAATTTCAATCATAAGCCCTGCATTTCGCGCGGCATTATAAGCTATACACGGCCACATGCCGCAGAGAAACATTATTAACCATGCCCTATCACTATCGGTAACCTTTTCTTGCAATCCCTTATGACAGAGCTTGTTTTTACGCCGAAATATACAGCAAGTTTTAACATAAAGAACGGTGCAAACCCGATCATTTTCATTCAGTTACAGTCATATTGGTGATCGGAAACAACACAATTCTGGTGACCGGCGCAAAACGTTGCAGAGAAGACAAGATCGATTTTGATCGGATCGACTAATAGATGGCACTGCTGTCGATCGCCTGCTGCAAATGGCATCGATGTGACTCGCCGTCGACGGCGCCAATCCGCCGCAGGCAGTCAAGATCTGCAACTACCCTTGCCGGCGTGGATAGCCTTCGGCGGTAATTCGTTGCCAGACCTCGGTTTTCTCTTCCTCGGTCATGAAAACCCAATGGGCAACTTCGTTGACGGTACGGCCGCAACCGCGACAGACGTCGTCGAAAGTGGTGGAACAAACCGCCACGCATGGGGTATCGGGACGTTGCGGAGGAGACTCTGACATGCTGACCTTTTAAGATGTAAAGCGTTGCCGGGATATTGACACCAGGCGTTCCATTTTATAACAGCAGAAGGATGGGTGCGATGATTAGGCACGTTGATCAGGCTGGCCGATAATATGTTTACTATCATTTCAGCAATGCAAACTACGACGATAGGCACGAAGCAATATACAATCTTCACTAAACGTATTTACCAATTGGTAAAACAGCATTGCGGACTGGATATCAGAAAGAAAACAAGTCATGGAGCAAAAGGCGCCGCGTCGCACCCGCGAAAAAATCATGGATCTGTCGCTGCGACTCTTCAATGAGTTCGGCGAACCCAATATCACCACCACCATCATCGCCGACGAGATGAAGATCTCGCCGGGAAACCTGTACTACCATTTCCGCAACAAGGACGATATCGTCAATTCGATTTTCGTCACGTTCGAGGAAGAAATCAGCCGCATGCTGGCAATGACGCAAGGTCAGCGCCCTACCATGATCGACGTCTGGCATTATCTGCACCACATGTTCCAGCTGATCTGGCGCTATCGCTTCTTCTATCGCGATCTCAACGACCTGTTGTCGCGCAATCGCACCCTGGAGCTCCATTTCAAGGAAATCTTCGGTCACAAGATTGCGGTGGTCAAAGAGCTGTGCCATGGCTTGCACGAAGACAAGGCGCTGCATGCCACTCCGGCCGAGATCGACGCCCTGTCGTCCAACATGGTGGTGGTTGCCAGTTACTGGCTGTCATACCAGTACGTCCTGAATCCTCGCCAATATACGGAGCAAGCTGTAGTCGAACATGCTCTGGCCAGCGGCTGTTACCAGGTGCTGGCGCTGATGCAGCCCTATCTGCGCGGCGAAACGCTAGTCCATTTTGAACAATTGAAAACCAAATATTTGCAAAACAACGTCTGATGAAATCTCTCTGTATTTATTGCGGCTCGTCTCCCGGCGCCACGCCGGTCTATGCGCAGGCCGCGCGCGAACTGGCGAAAGCCATGGTCGAACAGAATATCGCGCTGGTGTACGGCGGCGGCAATGTCGGCCTGATGGGAATTATTGCCGATGAAGTCATGCGCCTGGGCGGCCAGGCCACCGGCGTTATCCCGGAAGCGCTGCTAAAAAAAGAACTGGGTCACAACGGCCTGACGCAGCTGCATATCGTCAAGGACATGCATGAGCGCAAAGCGATGATGGCCGACCTGTCAGATGGCTTTATCGCTATGCCGGGCGGCGTCGGCACGCTGGAAGAATTGTTTGAGGTATTTACCTGGGCCCAATTGGGTTTTCACCAGAAACCGATCGGCTTGCTGAACGTCGACGGTTTTTACGACGGTTTGCTGCAGTTCATCCAGCACATGGTGTCGCAACGCTTCCTGAAAGGCGAACAGGCGGAAATCCTGATAGCGGAAGCGCAGCCTGCGGACCTGCTGCAACGGTTCAGGTCGTTTGTGCCGCATCACGTGCCGAAATGGCTGGACCGCAACACCATCTGAAATGCAATTTGAAATGCAAACGGGGTGGACAGTAAAATGTCCACCCCGTTTTATATAGTGCTGCCGGATTAAGCCTGCAGCGCTTGCCGGAAATCTTCCACCAGGTCGGCTGTATCCTCGATTCCGATCGATACCCGGATCAGCGATTCGCTGATGCCCATGGCAGCGCGGCGCTCTGCTCCCATCTCATAGAAGATGGTATGGGCAACCGCGATGACCAGGGTGCGGTTGTCGCCCAGATGGGTGCCGGAAATCGCCAGCTTCAACCGGTTCAGGTAATCGAAACAATCGATCTCCGGCTTCAATTCA
The DNA here is from genome assembly GCF_900111995.1 of Collimonas sp. OK607. Taxonomy (GTDB): domain Bacteria; phylum Pseudomonadota; class Gammaproteobacteria; order Burkholderiales; family Burkholderiaceae_D; genus Collimonas. The sequence continues at coordinate 203,756 of NZ_FOKF01000001.1, read as the reverse complement.
AAACTGAACAGATAACCCGACGCGCGGAACAGATCGGCTGCCAACGCGTGCTGCGGATGTGATTTCAAGCCCGGGTAGTGTACTGCCGCCACCCGCGGATCGGCTTCCAGCATCTGCGCCACAGCGAGTGCACTGGCGCTGCTACGCTCCATCCGCAACGCCACGGTTTCTGCGCCGACGGCGATATGGTGGGCCGCCTCGGGCCCTAGAGATGCGCCGAAGTCGCGCAAGCCTTTGGCGCGGATCTGCGCCATCCCCCATTGCGGCTGCGGATTGCGCTTGTAGGCATCGAGAATGTTGGGATAGCAGCTCCAGTCAAACAAGCCGGTATCGGTAAGCGCGCCGCCCAATGCATTGCCATGGCCGCCGATCGATTTGGTCAGGGAATTGACCACCAGTCCTGCGCCCACCGATTTCGGCTGGAACAGATAGGGCGAAGTCATGGTGTTATCCACCACGAATAAAATGCCGCGCTCGCGACACAAATCGCCGATGCGCTTGAGGTCGGCAACCTGGGTACGCGGATTGGCGATGGTTTCAACGAACACCATGCGTGTAGCCGGCGTCAAAGCGGCTTCCACCTGCGCCACATCTGTAGCGTCGACCATGCTCACTTTACCGCCCTGGCCAACGTACGTTTGCCACAGGCTGGCAGTGTTCCCGAACAAAAATACCGACGACACCACGTGATCGCCTTCGCGCAGCAAGGCTTGCACCAGCACCCCGATGGCCGCCATGCCGGAAGCGAAACAGATGGTGGCGAGAGCCCCTTCCATTTTTGTCACTTTGTCTTCAAGCGCTGCGACGGTCGGGTTGCCCTGGCGACCATAGCGGTAACCCGATTGCTTGCCCTGGAACACTTCGGCCAGCTGGCGCGCATCGCTGTACCCCCAGGTTACCGAGGTGTGGATAGGCTTGTGCGGCGCGCCGTGCTCGATGGTTTTTTGCCGGTCGCTGTGCAGGATGGTGGTGGTGAAGCCGTATCGTGAAGTCATATTTGATCAATACTTATTTGAGAGCTTTGGCGCGTAGGGTGGGCACGCCTTTGTGCCCACGCGGGACCTCGATGCACCTATAGCGTGACCGGTGTATTTAAGGTCACGCCTAGGCACAAAGGCGTGCCCACCCTACTTCAGCTACACCCGACAATCAGTCAACTTGCGCCAGACTCAGATTCAACTGCGAACGCACCGCATCTTCGCTTTCCGGCTTTGGATTATTGCGTGCGAACTCGATGCGGTCGAGGTAATCGCGCGAAATGTCGCCGGTGATGTAGTTGCCATCAAAGCAGGATGCTTCGAAATTGCGCAGCAAAGGATTGACGTCGGAAATCGAACGCTTGAGGGCGTCGATATCCTGATACACCAATGCGTCGGCGGTAATTTCACGACAGACTTCTTCATCGGTACGACCGTAGGCGATCAGCTCGCCGCGGGTCGGCATGTCGATGCCGTAGACGTTCGGGAACTTGACCGGTGGCGCAGCCGAGGCAAAGATCACCCGCTTGGCGCCGGAATCACGCGCCATCTGCACGATTTCACGGCTGGTAGTGCCGCGCACGATCGAATCGTCGACCAGCAATACGGTCTTGCCCTTGAACTCGGAGCCGATCGCATTGAGTTTCTGGCGTACCGATTTCTTGCGGATTGCCTGCCCTGGCATCAGGAAGGTGCGGCCGATGTAACGGTTCTTGATGAAGCCTTCGCGGTATTCGATATTCAGCTTGAGCGCCAGCTGGATTGCCGCAGGACGGGACGAATCGGGAATCGGCATGACCACATCGATGTCGCCACCAGGAAATTCGCGCTTGATCTTGTCTGCCAGATACTCGCCCATTTTCAGGCGGGTTGCGTACACCGATGCGCCGTCGATGATCGAATCAGGGCGGGCCAGGTAAACGAATTCGAAGGCGCAAGGATTCAGGGTCGGATTGTCAGCGCATTGCTGGTTATACATCTGGCCGTCGATGTCGATGAAAATCGCTTCACCCGGCATCACATCGCGCAGGAAGCGGAAACCCAGGCCTTCCAGAGCAACCGACTCGCTGGCGATGACGTATTCGGTGCCCTTGTCGGTTTCGTTGAGGCCGATGCACAGTGGCCGGATTCCGTACGGATCGCGGAATGCCAGCAAACCATGGCCTGCAATCTGCGCCACCACGGCGTAAGAACCGCGCACACGTTTGTGGACGCTCGATACGGCCTTGAACAAGACGCCAGGATCGAGCGAGTAACCGATAGTTGCTTGCTGAATTTCATGCGCCAGTACGTTCAGCAACACTTCGGTGTCGGAATCGGTGTTGATATGCCGTCTATCGTTTTTGAACATCTCGATTTTCAGCTGCTCGGCGTTGGTCAGGTTGCCGTTGTGCGCCAGGATGATGCCGAATGGCGCATTGACGTAAAACGGTTGCGCCTCTTCCGCGCTGGCGGTGCCTGCAGTCGGATAACGCACCTGGCCGATGCCGAAATTACCTGGCAGCGAGCGCATGTTGCGGGTACGGAAGACGTCGCGCACCAGGCCGTTGGCCTTATGCATGAAAAATCCGTTGCCGTGATTGGTAGCGATCCCCGCCGCATCCTGACCACGATGTTGCAAAAGCAACAAGGCATCATAAATGAGCTGATTAGCGGGGTTGTGGGAAGCGATGCCGACTATGCCACACATGGTGGACTCCTAAACAATAAACAATCCGGGACTACTCAATGGGACTCATGCAAACTTCGCCATGCCAGCGAAATCCTGCACAAATCCTGTAAAACAAATTCAAAACTTCAGATGGCTGGCGAACTCACCCGGCAAATAGGGTATGACAGTCCGTGCAGCAGTCTCCGCCATCGGGCTCAGCAGCGCATCGCGCCATAAAGGCTGTTGCGGAATTGCCGTAGCACCGCATACCAAAACCACCGCCAATACAATCACCAGGCCACGCGCCACGCCGAACAAGACACCCAGCCCATGATCCACCAACCCCAAACCGCTGGTTTTGATCACGGCTTCCAGCGCCATGCTCAACAACATCATTAATAACCTTACGCCAATAAACAATGCCAGGAAAGCCACAATTAAACGCGTTACATTTCCAGGAATCACTTCGGGGAGCAATTTTGCCAGATTTTCACCATACGCGTTGGCGATCACCAAGGCTACGACCCAGCTTGCCAATGACAGGATTTCCTTTACCAAGCCGCGTAAAGTGCTGATCACAACCGAGCAGATCAGTACGAATAACACCAGATAGTCGAAAATTGTCACGCTGTCCGCATTGCTGTCTGCATATCTTTGATCAGTGACCTATATGGCGCCAGATACGGCCGAAATCAAGCCACTCGTCCGCCAGCTCGTTTTTAACCAGGAATCAAACTGCCGCTCAAACCCAGCTTGGCCAGCTTGGCGCGCGTTTTTTCAGCTTCTTCCTTGCTACTGAACGGGCCAACGCGGACACGGATGCGCTCACCGGCCTGAGTTGGAACTTTTTGCGTATATGAATGAATACCGGCATCTTTCAGCTTGCCTTGCAGCTCATCGACTTTGTCTTGCGTTGCCAGTGCGGCTACTTGCAGCACGAATTTTCCTGGCTTCTTGTCGGCTGCTGGCGCAGCCCCGCCCCGCCCGTCCAGAATCGCTTGCGCCCGCGCTGCGTCATCCTGTTTATCGGCGACCTGGCTTGGTTCCGCTTTAGGCTTTGGCTTCGCTTCCGGCTTGGCTTCCGGCTTTGGTTTAGGTTCTGGTTTAGGTTCCGGCTTAGACGCGGCCTCAGGTGGCGCCGCTGCTACCACCTTAGGCGGAGTTGCAGCAGTATTGCCAGCATTGTCGGACACGGCAGGTTTGGCTACGGTCGCTGGCGGTGGCGCCGGTGTTGGCGCAACTGGGGTGCTGCTGGCCGGATCGACTATTTCTTCCTGTTGATCAAGGCCGCTGCTATTACTGACCGATGCCGCGCTGGCCGAGGCATTTGCGCCCGCGCTTGCATCCACCTTATCGCGTGACGGGATCTGAATTGCAATATCGTTAGGCAGCGACTTCGGCTCGGAATCGAGGATCATCGGCAACACGATCACTACCGCCAGCACCAGGGCTACAGCTCCCACCAGCCGGCGCCGGGCCCGCTTCTTTTCCGGCAAGACCGGATCTACCGCTTCATTCGGCTGGTTGCCGGCCTTGTTTGCCTTGGCTTTGCGCGTACGCAGGGGCAGTTCGCCCTGTTCCGCGCCAGGACCGAATCCGGTATCCGCCTTTGAACGATAAACGCCCTGGTCAGGGTCTGTTTGCTGCTTGTTTTTGCGAAGAAAAGAGAACAAACCCATGCGATATTTTTTGCTAGCTAGTGAGCCGGTTCACACGCATACCCCGTGCATACCCGCTGATAAATCGTCAGTGAAATCCAGACTTTCGGGCCGCCATTACACCGGCCACTGTCAGGAACGATCCGAAAACCACAATTCTATCATTCTCACCTGCTCTGCTTAATGCATTTGCATAGGCTTCTGCAGGAGAATCGAAAGACATGATGCTCGATTGCGCATTTGCCCCGTCCTCCCGATGGACACCGGCCTCCAGCAAACGTTCTTTCAACTGCTCGCCAGTGGCGGCACGCGGCAACGGTAATGCCGTCAGGCACCAATGATCGATGCGCGTTTTCAATTGCGCGACAATGCCCTCGATATCCTTGTCCAGCATGGCGCCGAATACGGCATAGGTATAAGGATGAAAGCCCATATTGTCGAGATTCTGGGCCAGGGTCGCCGCCGCATGCGGATTGTGCGCGACGTCCAGGATCACCAGCGGCTGTCCCGGCAGGACCTGGAAGCGGCCCGGCAAATCCATCATGACAAAACCGCTACGCACCTCTTGTGCACTCACCGGCAACTCCTGCCGCAGCGCCTCCAGCGCAGCCAATGCCGCCGAGGCATTCAACAACTGGTTGGCGCCGCGCAGGCTGGGATAGCCCAATGAATTACGGCGCTGGCCGCGGCCGCCGTAATTCCATTGCTGCTTGTCGCCGGTATAGTTGAAATCGCGTCCCAGCAACCAAAGATCGGCGTCGATCGCGTTGGCATGATCGATCAATGATTGCGGCGGCACCGGATCGCTGCAGATCGCGGCTTTGCCGGCACGGAAAATGCCAGCCTTCTCAAAACCGATTTTCTCGCGCGTATCGCCCAGGTATTCGGTATGGTCGATATCGACGCTGGTGACGATCGACACATCTGCATCGACGATATTGACCGCATCCAGGCGCCCTCCCAGGCCGACTTCCAGGATCACCACATCGAGCTTGGCCTCTGCCAGCAGATGCATGATGGCCAGCGTGGTGAATTCGAAATAAGTCAGGGAAATATCGCCGCGTTGCGCCTCTACCGCCTCGAAACTGGCGATCAGGGCGGCATCCGATGCCGATTCGCCGTTGATGCGCGCGCGTTCATTGAAATCGAGGAAATGCGGTTTGATATACAGGCCGACCTTGTAACCGGCGCGCAGCAGGATCGATTCCAGCATGGCGCAGGTCGAGCCTTTGCCATTGGTGCCGGCAACCATGATGACCGGGCAGGCGAATTGCAGCTGAAGTCTTTCCTTCACCTGCACCACGCGGTCCAGGCCCATGTCGATGGTTTTGAAGTGGCGTGACTCGAGTAGAGCAAGCCAGTCGGCCAGCGTCACAGGCTTGGCGGAAATATTTGACATTTTGACATCCAACTAAAAACAAAAGGCCTGAACCGGCAACAGTTCAGGCCCCATGGCGAAATTCACATCAAGCGATGGATTCAGCCGGCTGATCTTGCAACAGCGCCAACAAACGGGCAATCTCTTCACGCATCTTGCGACGATCGACAATCATGTCGACCGCGCCCTTGGTGACCAGGAATTCGGCGCGCTGGAAGCCTTCAGGCAGCTTTTCGCGCACGGTATTCTCAATCACACGCGGGCCGGCAAAGCCGATCAACGCTTTCGGTTCAGCGATCACGACATCGCCCATGAAGGCGAAAGAGGCGGAAACGCCGCCCATGGTCGGATCGGTCAGAACGCTGATGAATGGCAACTTCTTTTCCGACAGCTTGGTCAGCATCGAAGTGGTCTTGGCCATCTGCATCAGGGACAACAAACCTTCTTGCATACGCGCGCCGCCGGTAGCGGTGATGCAGATGAACGGCACTTTTTGCTCCAGCGCAACCTGGGCGCCACGCACAAAGCGCTCACCTACCACCGAACCCATGGAGCCGCCCATGAATTCAAACTCAAACGCCGCCACGACCACTGGCAACGTCATGATGGAACCACCCAGCACGATCAGCGCATCGGTTTCGCCGGTGGCGTCCATCGCTGCTTTCAGGCGGTCCGGGTATTTTTTGCTGTCTTTGAATTTGAGGGTATCGATCGGCAGGGTTTCCTGGCCGATTTCATAGCGCCCGCCGGCGTCCAGCAAGGCGTCCAGGCGCTCACGCGCACGGATCCGCATGTGATGATCGCACTTCGGGCAAACATGAATGTTCGACTCCAGGTCGGTGCGATACAAAACCGCTTCGCACGACGGGCATTTAACCCACAATCCCTCAGGGATCGATTTACGGGTTGCCGAGTCGCTGCGCTGAATACGTGGGGGTAGTAATTTTTCTAGCCAACTCATAGAGTGACCTCCTTCAGATTTTTTTCTTGCCGAATTGTACCTTCATCCCCAAATCAGCGAAATAGTTAATCAAACCAGTTGATTCAGGAAATATTTCCACTCCGACATCTAAATTACTCGTCCAGCGCTTTCCGTATCCCTGACAAGAAGCTCTCTACCGCCGCCACAGCCTGCTCACGCGGCGTATTTTCCAACTCCTGGATGATCCGGCTACCGATCACTACCGCATCCGATACTTGCGCCACCGCCTTGGCAGTCGCCGCATCGCGAATGCCGAAACCGACACCGATTGGCAATTTGACATGCTTGCGGATCGCCGCCACTTTTGCTGCGACTTCGGCGGTATCGATATTGGCGGCGCCGGTGACACCCTTCAATGAAACATAATACGTGAATCCGCTGCCGACCTTGGCTACTTGCGCAATCCGCTCTTCAGTCGAGGTCGGCGCCAGCAGGAAAATCGGATCCATGCCGTTAGCCTGCATTTTTTCGGCAAATTCTTCGCATTCTTCCGGCGGATAATCAACCACGATGCTGCCGTCGACCCCTGCCTCCTTGGCGGCGGCAATAAAGGCATCGACGCCCATCCGCTCCAAAGGATTGGCGTAACCCATCAACACCACCGGTGTGGTGGCATTGGTTTGCCTGAACTCGCGCACGTAGCCCAGCACGTCATGCAAGCTGACGCCGAATTTCAACGCCCGTTCACAAGCGCGCTGGATCACAGGGCCTTCCGCCATTGGATCGGAAAACGGCACCCCCAGTTCCAGGATATCGGCGCCGCCCCTGACCAGCGCATGCATCAGCGGCACGGTCAGTTCCGGCGCAGGATCGCCGGCGGTGATGAAAGGGATCAGCCCTTTTTTATTGTTTGCGGCGAGTGCTGCCAAGGTAGTCTGGATTCGTGACATAGGCTCTATAGATAGAAAATGCGATGGAATGCGTTGTGGTTGTTTGCCCGTCCACAGCGGACCTGACTGCTGCGGACAGGATCTCGGCTAACCGTGTTAAGCCAGCTTCAACCGTTCGGCAACGGTATGCATGTCTTTGTCGCCGCGGCCCGACAAATTGGCCAGGATGATCTTATCCTTTGGCAAGGTCGCAGCCAGCCTGGCCGCATAGGCCAAGGCATGGCTCGATTCCAGCGCCGGGATGATGCCTTCGATACGGCAACAGGTATGAAATGCCGCCAGCGCTTCATCGTCGGTCACGGTTTCATAAGTAGCGCGGCCGGAATCCTTCAGCCATGCGTGTTCCGGCCCGACTCCCGGATAATCGAGACCGGCAGAAATCGAATGGGTTTCGATGATCTGGCCATTCGCATCTTGCAGCAGATAAGTACGGTTGCCATGCAGCACGCCCGGCGAACCCAGCGTCAGCGAGGCTGAGTGCTTGCCGCTGGCGAGTCCCTCGCCTGCAGCTTCCACCCCCACCAGGGCAACGTCGTGATGATCGATGTAGGGATAGAAAATCCCCATCGCATTAGAGCCGCCGCCGACGCAAGCGATCACATGGTCAGGCTGGCGCCCGGTCATTTCCGGCATTTGCGTCAGGCATTCATTGCCGATCACCGACTGGAAATCGCGCACCATCATCGGATACGGATGCGGGCCAGCGACCGTGCCGATGATGTAGAAAGTATCTTCAACATTGGTGACCCAGTCGCGCATGGCTTCATTCAACGCGTCTTTCAAGGTCTTCGAACCGGATTCGACCGGCACTACCTTGGCCCCCAGCAGGTTCATCCGATACACGTTCTGCATTTGCCGCTTGACGTCTTCGCTGCCCATGTAGACCACGCATTCGAGGCCGAAGCGCGCGCATATGGTGGCGGTCGCCACGCCGTGCTGGCCGGCGCCGGTTTCAGCAATCACGCGCGGCTTGCCCATGCGTTTGGCCAGCAGGGCCTGGCCGATCACATTATTGATCTTGTGGGCGCCGGTATGATTCAAATCCTCGCGCTTGAAATAGATCTGCGCGCCGCCCATCTGCTCGGACCAGCGCTTGGCGTGGTAAATCGGACTGGGGCGGCCGACGTAGTGTTTCAGCTCGCTGTGGAATTCAGCCAGGAATTGCGGCTCGTTTTGATATTTGGCGTAAGCCTGCTGCAATTCGCTCAGCGCCAGGGTCAAGGTTTCCGATACGAAGCTGCCGCCGTACATGCCGAAATGGCCTTTGGCGTCAGGCAAGTTGTATTGGGCGCTTTGATGCAAGGAGGTACTGGCGAGCGGCTGGCGCTCGGCATATTGCTCGAGGGGGGTGAATTCTTTCATGGTGTATCTCTCTAACCTAACTGATCGTGATCGGCGTCCGCCTGCCGTATCGCTTCAATAAATGCGCGAATCTTGGCGGCGTCCTTGATGCCCTTGTCTTGCTCGACGCCACTGCTGATGTCGACCGCAAAGGGACGTACGCGCTTTACCGCGTCAGTCGCATTGAGCACGCTCAAGCCACCACTTAAAACGACCTGAGGCGCGAGTTCTTTTGGGATGAGAGACCAATCAAATACCTTTCCACTGCCGCCATAAGCTTCAACCAGGGTATCGAGCAGCAATCCGGCAAACAAACGGCTGCCGGAACGATACGCCTGAGCGTATTCTAGCAAATCGGCGGCCACAGTAGCACTACCAATCCGCATGGCACGTATAAATGGCCGGTTTACCGATTGCGCCAGGGAGGCGCTGTGCTCTACGGTTTCGTCGCCATGGAACTGCAACAGCGATACCGGCGCCTGCGCCACTATCTCTTGCAGCTGCTCCGGCTCGGCGTTGACAAACAGACCAACCGTGGTGATAAACGGCGGCACGATGGCAATCAGCCTGGCGGCCTGCTGCGGGGTGACGTAGCGCGGGCTCTTCGGGTAAAACACAAAACCAAGGGCATCCGCGCCTGCAGCGATGGCAGCTTGCACATCCTGCTCGCGGGTCAAGCCGCAGATTTTGATTCGGGTACGGTGGCTCATGGGCTTTAGTGTAGTTTAATCTAGTCAAAAAAACATTAACTTGCGCACTACATCACCTTGAAAACATTACTTCAAAAATGATAATTTGACATCGCAAGCGCGGGACATCTATAACCAAGGCATCAATCCAGCCGGTTGCTGGGGCAACTGCCATTTCTGATCATAGGCCACTTGCGCCAGGTACAGACCGTCCGGCATGAAAGTCGGCGCAGCCAGCCGGCGATCGCGCTGCGACAGCAATTCTGCGATCCACTCCGGTGGCTTGTTCCCATTGCCGGCATAGATCAGGGAGCCGACGATATTGCGCACCATATGATGCAAGAAGGCGTTGGCGCGCAAGGTGAATACGATCAGGTCGCCACGCTGCTCGATGCGAATTTCGTCCATGGTGCGTATCGGTGACTTGGCCTGGCATTCCACTGCGCGGAACGCCGAAAAATCGTGAGTGCCGACCAGATGCGCCGTAGCTTGACGCATCAACTCAAGTTCCAATGGCCGGAATACCCAACCTGCCTTGCCCTCCAGCAGCGGCGAGCGGACCGGATTGTTGTACAGCAGGTAGTGATAAGTTCTGGCAGTGGCGCTAAAACGCGCGTGGAACTGGTCTCTGGCGCCGTGATCCGCCACGTCTCCATCGGCAGGCGCAGGCAGCCCAGGCAGCTCATGAGCCCATCGCACGGCGATCGATGACGGCAGGAAAGCATTCAACCCACGCACCCAGGAAGATATTTCGCGCGACAAAGGCGTATCAAAATGCACCACCTGTTCAAGCGCATGCACACCCGAATCGGTACGGCCGGCACAAATCGTGTCTATCGGGCCTTGCGTGAATTTTTGCAAGGCAGCTTCCAGCCGGTCCTGCACTGTCTTGCCGTTAGGTTGGGTCTGCCATCCTTGCCAAGGTGTGCCGTCGTACTGCACGCCTAGAACGATACGTTTCAATCCAGCTCCTGTTAAAAAAAAGAAAAACGGGCGCCAGCATAACGCTGCGCCCGTCAAAAGCAAAATGCTGCTGATATTGTACTAGCTTACATGGCAGTTACAGCTTGGCCAGCAATGTCTTCGCTGCATCGACCTGCTCTGCACTGCCGCCTTTCAATACTTCTTCCAGCAGTTCGCGCGCACCTTCCTTGTCGCCGATTTCCTTGTACGCAACGGCCAGGTCCAGCTTGGTCGCCATTTCAGGATTGGCTGCGGCAGATACGGCTACGTCAGTCGCCACTGTTGCAAATGCGGCGCCTTCTGCCTTGGCGGGAGCATGTGCATGAACTGCGCTGTCCAGATCCAGATTCATGCCGGCCAGATTAAACTCCAGCGGTGCAGCCATAGGTTCGGCATGTTGCGCATACGAAGGTGCCGCCGGTGTTTTGACTGGCTTGGCTTCCGCTGGAATATCGATATGGGCATGAGCCGGTTCGTAATTCGAAGGCTGGCCGCCGGCAGGGATTTCCAGCGTGCCAAACGCGGTCGGCGCCGGTACGCTCTTTTCCGCGACTTTCGGCGCTGCGGCAGGCTTATGGTCCAACTCGAAATCGAGTGCGTCGAGCATGGATTTGCCGGTTTCGTGGGAAGGCGACAGCAATACAGTGTTCTGGTTGGCGGATGCTTCGCTGCCGAGTTCTTCCAGATCGAAATCCATATCGTTTACAGAAGCTGCAGGTGCACTGGCATGCTTGCCCAGCTCCGTTGCCGTCAACGGCGCCAGTAATTCTACCGGGGCCGCGGTGTGCACCAGTTCAGGAATCGGCGCAGCTTGCGGCTCGGTCGGCGCAGTCAACGAATTGAAATCGAGACCTTCCATCGGCTGAGTCGGCGCAGTAATCGAATTGGCCTTGGCAATTACCTGATCCTGCAATTTACCGCCACCGTACAAAGGATTGGCTGGATCGACATTCAGACCAAGAGCGGCCGCCTGCTGCCAGTCTTCACCTTCACCGCGGGTCAGGCTGTACAACTCGCTGGCCAGGATTTCAAACGAGCGTGGATCTTTACGGTTCGCGTAGATTTCCAGCAGCTTGACGCGAATCGCGTTGCGGTTTGGCTGGTTGCGCAGCGCTTCTTTCAGGATTTCTTCGGCTTGCGCATCGCGTCCGTAAGCGATGTACACATCTGCCTCGGCGACCGGATCGACATTGGTATCCAGATGGCTGACCGACGGTACGAAATTTGAATTGAAGATGCTGTTCTTGGTGTCGACGCTCTGGCCACCTGTCGAGCCGAACAAGGAGTTACCCTTCAAACCCGAATTGGTCATCGGCGCGCCGCTGCTGTCCAGGAAAGCCTGCTCACGCGCACGGTTGCGACGGTAACGGAACAAGCCGAGACCGGCCAGCAACGCCACCAGGACACCGCCAACCGGCAGCAATAATGGATTTTCGGTAAGGCTTTCAATGAAACCTGGCTCTGGCGGAGGCGGTGCTGTCACCTTCGGTTTAACCGCAGCCGGCGCTGCAGGCGCTACGGCAGCGGGTGCCGCAGCAACCACCGGGGCCGCTGGCTTAGCACTTGCGTCGGCTGCAGAGGCAGCAGCAACTGCTTCCGGGGCCGAAGCCGAACTTGCCGCAACGGCTGCTGCTGGAGCTGCCACAACCGGGGCAACCGCAGGCACGGCCGGAGGTGGTGTTACCGCTGCTGGTGCCGGCGCCGCTGCAACTGGTGCAGGTGCAGCAGGTGCAGGTACGGCAGGCTTCACATTGGCAGCCTGATTTTGCAGGTCAGCCAGGTTCTTGTTCTTTAACTCGAGAGTTTTCTGCAGGTCGCTGACATTTTTTTCCAGCTCCTTGACGCGCGAAGCGGCCTCGGCGGCAGCTTTTTCCCGTGCAATCTTCTCTTCAGTCGCCGCATTGGCAGCAGCCTTGGCATCGGCAGCACCGGCCGCAGCCGCAGCAGAACCGCGCGACAATTTCAGCTTGTCCTTGGATTCGCTGGCTGGAGTGGCTTGTTCTTCCACCTTGGCAGTAATTTTGCCGCCGCTGCTTTGTCTGGATTCAGCTGCAGCATTCGGCGCGGCCGATTCCACCAGCCCGGCCAAGGTATTGCGATAGCTCTTGAAGTCCTTGGACTGCGCCACTACGACGTTCCTGGCTTCCGATTTACTGACAGCACCTGCGCTGTCAGCATTAGGAATCGACAGGATCTGGCCTGAGCGCAGACGATTCATGTTCTTGCCGACAAACGCACCTTCGTTGCTGCGGTATAACGCGACCAGCATTTGGTCCAGCGAGATGCCGGCCGGCAGGTTTTCGCTAGCAATGCGTGCCAGCGTATCGCCCTTCTTGACGTGATAATCACCGCCTGCAGGCGCAGCGGCTGTGGCTTTGGCCGGGCTGGCGGCGCCAGTGGCAGCAGCCACCGGTTTGCTGGCTGTACCGGTGGCGCCGTTAGCACCGCTAGCGACTGCCTTGGCAGCAGCAGCGCGAGTAGCATCGGTGATGGTCGAACCGGTTGGCGATGATGCCTGGGCTACTGGCTGGACTGGCGCCGAACGAGGGGCGACAGCGGCAGTAGAGGTTGCGGCTGTGGCGCGCGGCGCTGCAGGCGCGGCAATTTGTGCCGGTTGTGCCTGGCGCTGGCCGGCAGGATCAAGCAACAAGGTATATTCGCGCACCAGACGTGCCTTGGTGCCGCCGAGTTCCATCAACATGTCGACAAACGGCTCATTGATAGGCTGGGTCGAGGTTACCCGCACAAAACGGCGGCCATTGCGCTGATCGATGGCAAATTGCAAAGACAACAAGGCTGGGTTGAAATCGATATTGGCTTGCTGATAAGTTTCCGGACTAGCCAGTTTCGCCACTAGCGAACCCGCTTCGTCCTGGCTTACCGAGGTAAGCTCAATTTCTGCACGTAACGGTTGTCCCAACGAGGACAGCACGGTTAATTTACCCAGACCGGCAGCCTCTGCACTGGAAATCATCAGCATGGCGGAAACCACGGCTGCAGTGAGGGTCTTTAAACCGGTGGAAATAAATTTATTCGAAGAATTCGGGTGCATGTTGTGTGGCATGAAGGGCTGTCCGTTGACGTATTAGGAAACAAATCTTGCTGAAAGCAAATACTGTACCCAGTTTTTTTAAAAATCAATATCTAGATTGACATTAGTGTGGCGCCTCACAAACAATGAGCCTGTTTACGTAGCACTGCACCAATTGGCGTAACGGTCGATAGGGACTGACAAATACTATACCGACAGATACGCCAAGCCCGCTAAGACTTTCCTCAAGAAAATATTTAGCGGGCTATGTTGCAAGTCGGCAACAATATCACAACTACCGTAACAAGTCAGGTATCCAGAACAATCCGCAGCATGCGACGCAATGGTTCTGCCGCACCCCACAGCAATTGGTCACCTACGGTGAATGCTGACAAATAATCGCCACCCATCTGCAATTTGCGCAAACGACCGACAGGAATTGTCAGGCTGCCGGTAACCGCCGCAGGCGTCAGGTCGCGCATCGACGATTCTTTGTCGTTAGGCACTACCTTCACCCACTGGTTATTGCTAGCGATGATGTCATTGATTTCATCGAGCGGCACATCTTTTTTCAATTTGATGGTCAAAGCCTGGGAATGGCAGCGCATGGCGCCGATGCGGATGCACAGGCCATCCACCGGGATAACCTTGCCGCCATTGCTGAAACCGGCGCCGCGGCCAAGGATCTTGTTGGTTTCCGCGCCGGCTTTCCATTCCTCTTTTGACAAGCCTTCGCCCAGATCCTTATCGATCCAGGGAATCAGGTTGCCACCCAGGGGTACGCCGAATTGCTTGATTTCGTCAGCCGACATGGAATGCTGTTTGCCCAGCACCTTGCGATCGATTTCCAGGATCGCCGATTTCGGATCGTCCAGCAGCGCCTTGACTTCGGCATTGATGGAGCCGAACTGGGTCAGCAGCTCACGCATGTGCTGCGCACCGCCACCCGATGCCGCCTGATAAGTCATGGAGGTCATCCATTCGATCATGTCGTGTTCGAACAAACCGCCCAGGCCCATCATCATGCATGACACCGTGCAATTGCCGCCGATGTAGTTCTTGACGCCGCGCTTCAAACCATCCTTGATCACATCCAGATTGACCGGATCCAGCACGATGATGGCGTCGTCTTTCATGCGCAGCGTCGAAGCTGCGTCAATCCAGTAGCCATTCCAGCCGGCGGCACGCAATTGCGGGAAAATCTCGCTGGTGTAGTCGCCGCCCTGGCACGTAATAATGATGTCGCATTTTTTCAAGGCTTCAATATCGGTGGCGTCTTTTAACGTTGTTTCGTTTTTCGCCAATGCCGGGGCTTTACCGCCAGCATTTGAAGTTGAAAAGAATACCGGTTCGATATGGGCGAAATCGCCCTCTTCTTGCATACGCTGCAACAAGACCGAACCCACCATGCCACGCCAACCGACCAAACCAACCAGTTTCATCATGATTCCCTAACAATAAACGGGAAAAGCCCCGCACTTCACATTACGGCAGACCCATCTGCCTAATTCTTTTACCCTAGCGCCTTGACCACCGCCGCACCCATTTCACCGGTGCTGACCTTGGTCGTACCTGCTTCGTAAATATCGGCAGTACGCAAACCTTGCGCCAATACTTTCTTGACCGCATTTTCGATGCGATCAGCCTGTTCTGCCTTGTTCAGCGAGTAGCGCAACATCATGGCCGCCGAAAGAATGGTCGCCAGCGGATTGGCAATACCCTTGCCGGCGATATCCGGTGCGGAACCATGCGACGGCTCGTACAAACCCTTGTTGTTGGCGTCCAGCGAGGCCGATGGCAGCATGCCGATCGAACCGGTCAGCATCGAAGCCTGATCCGACAGGATATCGCCGAACATGTTGCCGGTGACTACAACGTCGAAATTCTTCGGCGCACGCACCAGTTGCATCGCTGCGTTATCGACATACATGTGATCCAGCGCGACATCCGGATATTCCTGATGGACTTCAGTGACAATGTCTCTCCAGAACTGGAAAGTCTCCAGCACATTGGCCTTGTCGACACTGGTCAGGCGCTTGCCGCGCTTTTGCGCCGCCTGGAATGCGACGTGCGCAATGCGACGGATTTCCGGTTCAGCATAGCGCATGGTATCGAAACCTTCGCGCTCGCCTTTGAAAGCGCCGTCCGGCGCCGTGCGGACACCGCGCGGCTGACCGAAATAGATGTCGCCCGTCAGTTCGCGGATGATCAGGATATCCAGTCCGGACACGACTTCCGGCTTCAACGTCGAAGCGCCGGCCAGTTCCGGATACATGATCGCCGGACGCAGGTTGGCGAACAGGCCGAGGTGCTTGCGCAGGCCGAGAATTGCTTGTTCCGGGCGCAGTGAACGCTCCAAGGTATCGTATTTCCAGTCGCCAACGGCGCCGAACAAGATAGCATCTGCTTCTTTTGCCAGTTTCAGGGTGCCTTCGGGCAGCGGATGACCATGCGCCGCATAGCCGGCGCCGCCGACCGGAGCCGATTCCAGTTCAAATTTTTCGCCAAGCACGTTCAACACATTAACCGCTTGTTCAACGATTTCCGGACCGATGCCATCACCTGGCAAAATTGCTATTTTCATTTTTTCCTGGATTGAATAATTCAAAAAATATCAGTATCAGTGACCAGTTACTGGTCAAGCCGCTTAAATTGTATTGCTCAACCAAGGCTGAGCAGACAAATGGCGCTCTTCAAAGTCGCGAATCTTGTCGGACTGGCGCAGGGTCAGGCCGATATCGTCAAGACCGTTCAGCAGGCAATACTTACGGAACTCGCCGACTTCAAACGGAAACGCCAGGCTGCCATTGGCTGTGCAGACCAGTTGTTTCTCCAGATCGATTATCAGGCGATAACCCGGGAAGGCCTTGACTTCATCGAACAGACGGTCGATTTGCGCCTCAGGCAGCACTAACGGCAGCAAGCCATTCTTGAAACAGTTGTTGAAAAAAATATCGGCGAAACTTGGCGCGATGACCGCACGAAAACCGTATTGGTCCAGCGCCCATGGCGCGTGTTCACGCGACGAACCGCAACCGAAATTCTTGCGGGTCAGCAAAATCGATGCGCCCTGGTAACGTTGTTGATTCAGGACAAAATCCGGATTCAAAGGACGCCGCGAATTATCCACGCCTGGTTCGCCATGATCCAGGTAACGCCATTCATCAAACAAATTCGGGCCGAAACCGGTCCGCTGGATAGACTTCAGGAACTGCTTCGGAATAATCGCATCGGTATCCACATTAGCGCGATCCAGCGGCGCTACCAAGCCATCCAGTACAGTAAATTTATTCATTTCTTGATTCCAATCTGCCCAATCTGCCATCCCCGCCCACGCGAGGTGATCATTTGCCTTGAATTTTCTCGCCTACGTGTTCCACATCTTTACCAAAGCCGTGGAAGGTATTACAAGCGCTCAATGCATAAACGCTGGCCAGCAAAACACATAAGGTGACTATTTTCTTCATCTTTGTCCTTCGGTAAATATTTTATTCAGAGCGTACGAACTACTCGATCACAGGGAACGGATATCAACGAAATGACCGGCGATACCCGCCGCCGCCGCCATCGCGGGGCTGACCAGGTGGGTGCGGCCGCCGGCGCCTTGCCGGCCTTCGAAGTTGCGGTTCGAGGTGGAAGCGCAGCGTTCACCCGGTTCGAGGCGGTCGGCATTCATTGCCAGGCACATCGAACAACCCGGCTCGCGCCATTCGAAACCGGCATCCTTGAAAATCCGGTCCAGGCCTTCGCGCTCGGCTTGCTCCTTGACCAGGCCGGAACCCGGCACCACCATCGCCAGCTTGACGTTGGAAGCACGGAACTTGCCGCGCACTACCGCCGCTGCGGCACGCAAATCTTCAATCCGCGAGTTGGTGCAGGAGCCGATGAATACCTTGTCGATACGGATGTCTTCAATCGCAGTATTCGGTTTCAGCGCCATGTAGGCCAAAGCCTTCTCCATGCCGTCGCGCTTGGTGGCGTCTTTTTCCTTGTCCGGATCAGGCACGCGGCCATCAATCGCCACTACCATTTCAGGCGAGGTGCCCCAGGTCACTTGCGGCTTGATCTCGGCTGCGTTGAGGGTAACCACCATGTCGAACTTGGCGCCCGGATCGGAATGCAAGGTGCGCCAGTAAGCCACGGCGCGCTCCCAATGCGGTCCGACCGGCGAAAACGGCCGGCCTTTGACGTAGTTGACGGTAGTGTCGTCGACCGCGATCATGCCGGCACGTGCACCGGCTTCAATCGCCATGTTGCATACCGTCATGCGGCCTTCCATCGACAACGCCCGAATCGCCGAACCGGCAAATTCGATTGCATAGCCGGTACCGCCGGCAGTGCCGATGCGGCCGATCACGGCCAGCACGATGTCCTTGGCGGTGACGCCGTCAGGAATCACGCCGTCGACCTGTACCAGCATCGATTTGGATTTTTTGGTCAGCAAGGTCTGGGTAGCCAGCACATGCTCGACTTCGGAAGTGCCGATGCCGTGCGCCAGGCAACCGAACGCGCCGTGGGTCGACGTGTGGGAATCGCCGCAGACCACGGTCATGCCAGGCAAAGTTGCGCCCTGCTCCGGTCCGATCACGTGGACGATGCCTTGGCGATGGTCATTCATGCCGAAATAGGTCAGGCCGTAGCTCTTGGCATTCGCATCCAGGGTTTCCACCTGCAGGCGCGAGATTGGGTCGGCAATGCCGTTGGCGCGACTGGTGGTAGGTACGTTATGGTCGGCCACCATCAGGTTGGCCGGGAGCCGCCAGGGCTTGCGGCCTGCCAGCTTCAGCCCTTCGAAAGCCTGAGGGCTGGTGACCTCATGCAAAAGATGTCGATCAATGTACAAAATCGCCGTGCCATCCGGTTCAGAATGGACGACGTGAGATTCCCAAAGTTTATCGTAGAGCGTTTTAAGCATGATCCAGGGCGGCTGCGAGGCGCGCAAAACAGTGAATTTAGCTCTTGATTATGCCATAGAAGCAGGCAATTTACGCTGCCGGAAGCCGCGAAAACGACATACTGGCTATCGGAATGTTACATATATTCACGAATCCCGGATTTCTCCGACACAGGAGAGCCGGACTTTATTTTGCTGTTTTACCGCTTAAAAAACCGGCTGGATTGAGTTTGCCGGTTGCCAGGGCCGTACCAAACAATATGATCAGGCAACCCAGAATCATGGATACCGTCACCGCCTCCTTCAGGAAAACAGCGCCCCAGATCACGCCAAATATGGGAATCAGGAAAGTCACCGAGGCAGCATAAGCCGAACCCACCCGATCCAGTAAACGATAGAAAATCGCATATGCGAAGCCAGTGCAAACCACGCCGAGGGCCAACACTGCGTACCAAGCCGTGGCCGAAACCGGCGCTGCCGGCCAATACAGGAACGCCAAAGGCAATAACACCAGCGTCGCCGCCAATTGACTGCCGGATGCAACCACCAACGGCGGCACACCGGCCAGCCGGGTTTTCGAATAATTGATAGCGAAGCCGTAGGACAGCGTGGCCAGCAATACCGCGCCTGTCGCCAGCCAGACACCGGGCTGCCCCTCACCAATCTTGTCCCACACCAACACAATCACGCCGGCCATGCCCACCAGCATGCCGATGACTTGCGGCCGGCTCATTGGCGCTTTCAACCATACGAATGCAATCAGTCCGGTCCATAGCGGCACGGTTGCATTCAGAACCGCATCGAATCCTGCGTTGACATACAAGGTCGAGTAGGCAAACAGTGAAAACGGCAGCGCTGAATTCGTCACCCCTACAACCAGCAACGGCCATGCCTTTTTGCGCACATGAGCGCGTGCCACGGCCGACCGCAGCACCGGCAGCAACACCAGTGCCGCTATCCCCACCCGCAAGGCAATCAGCGGCACCGGGCCGAATTCCGGCGTGCCGACGCGCATGAAAAGAAACGACGCGCCCCAGACGGCGGCGAGCAAAAACAATTCGGTGATATTCATTGTTGGTCTTTTTGAGATGGGATAAGCACGGAGCAGAAATTCGTTTGCATGCGGCAATATATCCGATAACCGCAAGATGCGTAAAAGAGAGAAGCAGTTTTCGCCAAGGCTTCTGCAACTCGACTTTTACACAGCGCAACGCCGATAACGATGAAGTAAATTCCCTCTCCCGCTACGGTTACCGACACCGACAGTCGGAAAACACACAAGTTCTTTTTATCTCTTGTCAAAAACGGACAACCTCTAATACCAATAAGATTTCCGTACGCCATTATTCACAACGGGCTTCGGGGGTGCCCTGTGAATGCACTGTCATTTTTGTCATTTTTTGTTAGCGCTCACATCCCGCATTTCAAAAAAAATTATCCATATCGGCCATTTCAGGTGTCCGAACCAGACAAGGTTTTGTCATTAACACTCCGCTTTGCGGTCCTATTATCAGATCAACGCAAATGTACTCACTCGATGAGTCTAGTGTCGATCGCCTTCTCCGTATCGCTATCCGATCACGCTTGGCCTTGTCGAAATCAGACATTTTCGTTTTGACTTGATGAGGCATCCGCAACGCCTGTTGCCGCATGGGAGCGCAACTCCGATCAAACAAACAGGAGCTGGCGGCTCAGCGCGTAGCTGGCATGCACTTATCAGTGGTAACGCTTGCTTGTGGCTAGGGGCGTGCAGGCAAGACACTCTGGTGAATGATGCCCCCCCCCTCCAAGGAGAAACAGAAATGAAAAAGCAAATTATTGCCGCATCCATAGTTTCACTGTTCGCCGTCTCAGCATTCGCTCATCAATCCTCGGGTTCAAATACAAATACAAGTACCGCCACCACCACTAGCGTCGCATCCGCAGTGTCGGTCGGTGGCGCAGGCGGTGCGGGCGGATCGGCAAGTTCAGGTGGCGCAACCGGCGGATCGGCCACCGGCGGCACAGCAGTTGGCGGCAATGCCACTCAAACACTTACCGGCGGCAATGCCAATACCGGCGCCAACTGGACCGGCGCCGGCGGCAGCACGGCAACAGGCGGCGCAACTACAGCCGGCGGAACCAGCAGCGGCGCCGGCACTGGCGGCAACAGCGGCAACGCTGGCTGGTTTGGCAGCTCCACAGGCGGTGCTGGCTCATCCAGCGCCACCGGCGGTACGCAAGCCAATAACGGCAATGCCCTTTCGGGCGGAGGAACAAGCGGCTCATGGACCGGTAACGCAGATGCATCGATTAATGGCGCTACCAATACAGGCGGCTCGGCAGGAAACTTTGTGTTCGCTGGCAGCGCCCTGTCTGGCAATGCTACTGCTGGCAACGGGGGCTTTGGCGGCAGTGCATTCTCATCGGCAAAAGCCGGCAATCAGTAATAACAACAACAGGTAACGGCTCGGTTAGCTATGAGTTGCGAGAGGGAAAAGAAATTTTCTCCTCTCGCTTATAAAACCAAGCATTACGATGGAGAGGCCATGAAACACAAACTTATAGGTATCCTGGTAGCCTCAGCTTTCACATTACCAGTTTTTGCGCAGACGACGCCCACATCCACATCCACATCTACGGCAACCGCCGTTGGCGGCAGCGGTGGATCAGGCGGATCGGCAGCAGGTGGCACGGCTGCGGGCGGTACCGCGTCGAACCAGATTTCAGGTACATATGGCGCTTCGGCCACCAATGGCGGTAGCGGAACCGGCGGCGCAGCGACCGGTGGCAATTCAACTGTGAGCGTATCGGTTTCACTGCCGGGTTCAGGTACGTCAGGCACGTCGGGTACGTCCGGTACCGGCACTACAGCCGGAGCCGGAGCCGGAACAGGCACCAGCAGCGCAGCGGGCGATCCAGGCAGCAGCCCCAACAACACCAAAGCCACAGTTGATTACGGCGGCACGTACACCGTCAAGACAGTACCGAATATTGTCGCGCCATCGTTGACCACAACCTTGTCCGACACTTGCATGGGTTCCGCATCGTTCGGCTTGTCCTTCACAGGTTTCGGCGCAACCGGCGGCACCACCATGGTCGACCAGGCTTGCGTACGCCGACTCGATTCGCGTGAGTTCCGTGCAATGGGTTTGAACGATGTCGCGCTTGCCTTGCTGTGCCAAAGCGAAGCCAATCGGAAAGCAGTTGAATCGACCGGACGTTCTTGCCCTGGCATGGAACGAGCCGCAGCACCTGGAGCTCCAGCCGCACCGGTTCCTCCTGCTGCATCTTCAACCGGCGTGATCGGTCAAAACAATATCAACAACATCGGTGATCAGTACAAAGATCCCGTAATTCGTGCTCGACTTGGCTTGGATAAATTGCCAGATCTATCGCAATTAAAAGATCGCTAACCACCAGAAGGCGAGGGAATGCCATGAAGCGTTCGCCATTCTCAAGCGACCAAATTGCTGCCGCTCTCAAACAGGAAGAGCTAGGCATGCCGTTGGCCGACGTGATCAGGCAGGCTGGAATTACCGAACGCACCTTCCTTAACTGGAAGAGGCAATACGGTGGCCTGCAAGGTTATCCGCACGACATGAAGTGCCTGCAAGACGAGAATGCCAAGCTGAAACAGATTGTGGCTGAACTGACGCTGGAAAATTCTCGCCTGCAAGACGCGCTCGACGACAAAAGGGGAATGCACGAACACTAGTTCGCCCAATTGAATGAACGCAATGGATGAACGCAAGAACGGGTTTAGAGATGACAATCCGATGAGCGATATTGTTTAAGTTCGGATGCAATAAAACAGTTTGGCACGCAATTAAATACTTAATGAAAATCAACACTGATGCTCAGAAGAAATTTAAGAATGGACTTTTAGTTGCCGTAAGAAATTTTGTGTGAATACGCCACGGAACTAACTAAATTTAACAATCATTCGCTGGACAAAATCAAATTTTGTAGCAGAATGGAACATAGTAATTTACCAATAAAAAATTGCGTCCCGGCAATGCAAAAAGGTAGATTGCGTGTGGGGAGAGTCACATGGATATCGAGTGCATAAAGACACTTGAGGTGATAGGCGACAGCCGCTTAGACACTAGCTCGACCAGGCATATAGGGATCATTGTTTTCGAAGGGGTCGTGTTGGCAGACGTGGTAGGCGCTGCAGATGTTTTCTGCATCGGCGACAAGCTGATGTCGACAGTATTTCCTGGCACCACGCGTTACTCGGTTTCAGTTCTTTCTATCTCGGGCGGCATGATCATGTCGTCTGCCTCGGTCCAAATCATGACCTCATCGCTGGCATCTGTCGGCACACATCAGTTCGACACACTGCTCATCGCCAGCGGCACCGGAAACTTCGACGCTTACCGCGATCCCGACTTGATTGCCTGGCTTCAGCAAATGCGCAGCAAAGTACGCCGCGTCGCTGCAATCTGCACCGGCGTATTCGTGATCGGCGCTGCGGGCTTCCTGAATAATCGCCGCGCCACTACGCATTGGGCACTGCTGGATAAACTGGCGCGTGAATTCCCTTTGATAAAAATCGACCGCGAAGCGCAAATCAGCGAAGACGATGGAATTTTCACGTCCTGCGACGTTGGCATGGCGACCGACCTGGCGCTGCGCCTGCTGGAAAACGATCTCGGCCCGACGGTTGCACGGCGCGTGGCGCAAAGCCTGGTGGTGTGCCAGCGTCGGCGCGATACGCCGACCGTCAATCAGGCGTCGCCAACCAATGCCCCCGTCAAGGCCAGCAAGATCCACAAAGCTTCGCTCTGGTTTGTCGAGCATCTGGCCGAATCGATCAGCGTAGTCGACGCCGCCAATTATGTTTCCATGAGCGAGCGAAATTTCGTGCGGCAGTTCAAGCGTGAAACCGGACAGACGCCGCATGACTTCCTGCTGAATCTGCGCCTGGAAGCAGTACGCCAGCAACTGACCGAGACCGACTTGCCGGTAGACAAGATTGCACGGCGCTGCGGCCTGTTTAGCGGCGAGCACGTCGCCAAATTATTCCGCAAGCACATGTGGACTTCTCCGACCGAATATCGCAAGGGAATCCGGCCAAACTGAAACATGGACCAACGCGCTATTGTCAGGAGATACGATGAACGCTCCCATCGCGATAGCGCCTCGGCCAACGCATGTTAGCCTCAAACCGCTACCCATCACCTTTCTTGCGACCATCTTCGTAGTACTGGTTTGCGCTTCGCTGATGACGATCGAAGTGTGGCGCAGCTGGAATGCGCACGATATCGCTTTGCGCCAAACCGAAATTGCGACCTCCAACCTGGCGCGCGCCCTGTCGCAACATGCCGACGACACCATCAAGGAAGCCGACACTGTGCTGGTAGGCGTGATTGAACGCCTCGAAGTCGACGGCACCGGCAGCGCCTCGCTGGAGCGCCTGCATAAATTATTGATCCAGCACATTGCCGAATTGCCGCAGCTGAACGATCTCTCTATCTACGATGAAAACGGACTGTGGCTAGCCAACGCACGCAGCGGACCGATCCCGGTGGTCAACAACTCCGATCGGCAATACTTCGGCTATCACCGTAGCCACGCCAGCCGCGGCCCCTACATCGGGCCGCCGATACGCAGCCGCTCCACCGGCGCCTGGATAGTCACCGTCTCCAGACGCTTCAACCATCCCGACGGCAGCTTCGCCGGCCTGGTGCTAGGCACCATCAACATCGATTACTTCAAGAACTATTACGAAAGTTTCGATATCGGCCGCGCCGGTTCTATTTTTCTAAGCTTGAATGACGGCACCATGCTGGTAAGGCGCCCGATGGTGGAAGATGCTATCGGCAAGAACCTGTCTAACTATCCGATCTACCGCGACTATGCTTCCAGAAGCGCCGTCGGCACGGCCGTCATGCGCTCCGGCCAGGACGGCGTGGAGCGGCTGATCGCCTATCGCCATCTGGAGCAATATCCGCTATTCGTCACTGTCGCCCGCTCAAAGGAGGAAGTGTTATCCGACTGGCGCGCCGACACCTACCTGCATCTGTTTGGCGCCATGCTGCTGACGCTGGCCCTGGCCCTGCTGGGCTGGCGGCTGATCCATCAGATCAAGTTGCGCTTGCTGGCAGAAGCCGATCTGCTGCGGGTCCAGGAATCGCTGAGATCCCTCAATCAGCATCTGGAACGACTCGCCTTGCAAGACAGCCTGACCGGCCTCGCCAACCGGCGCCAGTTCGACAGCGCGCTGCGCGACGAATTCAGTCGCGCCGTGCGCACCGGGAATTCACTGGCGCTGGTGATGATCGATGTCGATTACTTCAAACAATTTAATGATATTTACGGGCATCTGGCCGGCGACGAATGCCTGCGGCAGATCAGTGACACTGTCAAAGCCAGCAAAAATCGTCCAGGCGATCTGGCGACACGTTACGGCGGCGAAGAGATAGCGGTGTTGCTACCCGATACCAATCTGGCGGGTGCTGTTGCGGTTGCGGAAAAGATCCGGCTTGCCATCTACAATCTGCAGATCGAGCATCCTGGCGACCCTGAGGGTGTAGTCACTATCAGTGCCGGCGTCGATGCCTTCGTCCCGGTCAGGGATGGAAATGTTCCTTTTGAACTGATTCAGGCTGCAGACAGAGCGCTGTATGCGGCAAAATTTGCCGGTCGTAATCGTGTTTGTTCCAGCGCCGATCTGCATTAACCGGTGGTTATCTCGCGGTTATCTCGCGGTTATCTCAAATCCTGCCGCGACGCCCCCGTTCATACACCAGGGAACCAACGGCTATCAAACGATATAACTCCTGTTCGGTCAGCTTGTACGACAGTGACGCAATCTCCCGCGCCAGCATCCCGATCAGCAAATCATTTCCCGGTATCTGCGCTTGTGGGCTGGCGCAAGCAATCAAATCCACTATCTGTTCGGCTCTCATGATCCCATCCCCGAAAAATTAAATACACGATTTCAGCCTTTGTTTGCTTGTCTTCCTACTGCATTTTTTCTCGACTGACTCCCTGCCGCTGCATGGCGTTGCTAATTGGACTGTGGGTAGCTGACACCAGGCTTCAACTTGTAGTATCTGCGCAATATCGGCTCCGGGTTCTCGCGTCAACATCGCCGGAGCGACGGTGGCCGGTTTCAATATTGAAACAAGGAAGCCTGGCGCCTTGCCAGCGCTTCCCTGAAAAACACTCAACCATTATTTCTTAGCACCGCCCAACAATCCGCCAAGCAAGCCTGTTACCGGCGCCAGCGGGCTGGCGGTTGATCCGGTTCCGCCACTGACTGCACTAGTCAAGCCGGCGACCAGATTAGTGACCGGAGCCAGTGGGCTGGCGCCCGCGCCTGCACCCGCCGCACCACCGACCGCACCAGTCAAGCTACCTACCAGCTTGGTGACCGGGGCCAATGGCCCCGCGCCCGCACCTGCGGCACCGCCGAGACCGCTGGTCAAACCGCTCAGCAAGCCGGTTACCGGAGCCAATGGCCCGCCGGTAGAGCCTGTTGTACTGCCGACGGCACCGGTCAAGCCGCTCAACAAACCGGTTACCGGAGCCAGTGGTCCGCCAGTTGAACCTGTTGCACCGCCGAGACCGCCGGTCAAACCGCCCAGCAAGCCGGTTATCGGAGCCAGTGGGCCGCTACCCGAACCTGAGGCGCCGCCGAGACCGCCAGTCAAACCACCCAGCAAACCGGTGACTGGGCCCAATGGACCGCCACCGGCAGCTCCGCCCACTCCACCAAGCACGCCCGTAAGAGCGCTATTCAAAGGCTGCAATAAGCCGCCTGTCTTGTTGCCGAGCAGAGGTTGACCGGTACCGACCAGGGCATTCGTGCCGAGACCAGCCACGATAACGCCCACATCGCTCACCACCGGCCCCAGGTTGCTGACCACAGGCGCCTTGGTGCCGGTCAGTGCGCTTCCCAGAGTATTTACGGCACCGCCGGCCGTCACCAGCAAGGTGTTCACCGGCTGGTTCAGGCCGGTTGTATTGCCGATTGTTTGCGTCAAGGT
Source organism: Collimonas sp. OK607 (assembly GCF_900111995.1). Classification (GTDB taxonomy): domain Bacteria; phylum Pseudomonadota; class Gammaproteobacteria; order Burkholderiales; family Burkholderiaceae_D; genus Collimonas. The sequence goes on along the minus strand of NZ_FOKF01000001.1, from coordinate 177,323 downwards.
AGTCACCGTGCTGGTCAGCGGTACAATTGCCTGGCCGACGGTCTGGGTGATTTGTTCCACCGGACCGGTAGTCAAGACGTGGGTCAACGGGTCTCCCAGTCCGGCGACAGTAGCGCCGACCTTTGTCACCACATCGCCCAGAGGCGTGGTCACTACGGCCAATGGCGCCAATGGGCCGCTGCCCAATCCGGTGACCAGTTGCCCTGCGCTCTCTACAGTCTTTCCCAGGCCCGTGATTACCCCGCCGGTACTGCCGAGCGTAGTGCCGACCGCGTCCGGATTGGTGCCGAGCTGACCCAGTCCGTTGGTGATACCTGCACCCAAGGTAGAAACAATGCCCGTGCCGTTATCAACCACTCCGGCCAGACCGCTTTTTGCCTGGGGAGACAGGATCGGCACGTTATTGATCACAGTGCTGCCTATCCCGCCAAGCGCGGCGCCTGTGCCAGATACGGTGCCACCAAGGTTGGTGAGCAAGTTACTTGCAGCACCTGTGCCACCACCGCCGCCACCGCCATTACCGCCGCCGTTACCACCACCATTACCGCCGCCGTTACCACCACCATTACCACCGCCGTTACCGCCGCCATCACCGCCGCCGGTACCTCCGCCAGTGCCACCACCGGTACCATCACCACCACCTGCACCGCCACCCGAACCACCCCCATCGCCACCGCCGCCCGCGCCGCCGCCTGTACCAGCGCCGGTACCGCCTGCTCCCTGTCCGGTTCCTGCTGCCGAGCCAAGTGATTTACCCAGGTCGCCGCCGCTGGCGCAACCGGCCAACAAACTGGTCAACAATAACGATGCGACAATCAGACCGCCTTTTTGCGATGTATTCATGATGTATTTCCCCTTATTGAAAGTTCGAACCAGTTGTCCCTGCTTGTCTATTCCGCAAGGAGCATGCCAACTGAAAAACCTCAAATAAAGAGAAATAGAAGGTCGTTATTTTTCCATAAAGAAAAGAAATAAAGCTTTACAAATCAATGACTAAGAAAATTTCCAATCAAATCCTGATGACCTGAAAACCGTGTTACCTGGCAACACTTGATACGTTACATGTAACGTAACGGCAAGCTGCGGACGGGTACAATTAATTATCTTATCGATATCTAAAAAGAAGGCTGCTGCCCGCCCGGGATTGACAGTCAATCCAGCTTCGACGGATCGACATCGAGATTTACCTCATCGGCACAATTGAGATATCCTTAAATCTCTAGAAAAAGTGGCAACACATGCGTGGCCCTGACACAGTGGATGCGGAATACGCAACTAGTTAAGCCAAACAAGGTCAGAGGATGCGCACTAGCCGAACGTTGCCGGTCATTCTTTGACCAAAGCGAAACAAGGTGCGGGGTGGGCAAGATCTTTTTCCCGCTCTATGCCGAGATTTATTGATTAGAGGAATGTCATTGTTGGTCCAGAAAACAGCAGCATCCAGCTCGCAAAATCCAGACAGAATTAGAAAATTCGGCCTTGCACTGATTCTGCTGGCCGCCCTCACCGCCTGCAGCACGCCGTCCGGCTCCGATACCAGTGGCGCAGCGCAGCCCAGCGGCCCCGGCTATTACACTGTGCAAAAGGGCGACACCTTATCCAGCATCGCGCGCAAATTCCGGCTTAGCAATAGCGCCATCATCAACTGGAACAAGCTGTCGGACCCCAATGACATCAAGGTGGGTCAAGTATTGCGAGTCGCCTCCCAAGGCGCTCGTGTCAGCGGCACGACCACGCCGCGTAGCGTCGACAACAGCACCGCCTCCAGCCCATCCAACGACGAAAAAGACAAAATCGACTGGACCTGGCCTGCAAGCGGCAAATCCGCCAGCGGCCTCGGCCAGGGAAAGAAAGGGATAGATATTTTCGGCCAGCTCGGGCAGCCGGTTCTGGCCGCCGCGGCCGGCAAAGTCATGTATTCCGGCAGCGGCATACGCGGCTACGGCAACCTTGTCATCGTCAAACATAACAGCAATCTGCTATCGATCTACGCCCACAACAAGACCATCGTCGTCAAAGAGGGGCAGATGGTCGGTAAGGGTCAGCAAATTGCCGAGATGGGCAAATCCGACAGCAACTCAGTCAAACTGTATTTCGAAATCCGCCGGCAGGGAAAACCGGTCGACCCATCCCGTTATCTACCGAGTCGATAAAGGGTAGATAAAGAGCGGATCTGCTCGCCGACAAACAAAAAAAGGGGCGCATGATTGTGCGCCCTCAGGTAATTCACGGCAATTCCGCTGGCTGCGGTTCAATAAGCAACGTACGGCCCCACCGTACCGCCAGCTGTTACGCCTTCAAGCGCGGTATAAACCGAGCGCCCGAAGTAGAATGGCAGCCCCCAGTCGAAAAATGAAGCAAAAGCCTCCGCGCCTGCCAAATTGCTGAATGCCGTGTTATTCGGGTTGGCCCTGAACAGGGAATCTGCATTGGCAACATTGAAACTGACGTTATTACTACGGCCGTTCAGGCCGGTATTCACCGCACTCTTGCTCAACGTCGACGAAGGGCAGTAAAAACCTGTGCTCAGGGTGCAGTTGGGAATAGACGAATCGGCAAAGAACAATCCATTCGATCCACTGTCAAAAAAAGCCGGCGTAGTCTGTCCCTGATACAAGGTGTTCAAGTTGCCGGAACTGTTCAAGGTATAGATGGTAGCGCTGCCCAATGCATTGTTGGCTTGCGTGCCGATGCCGAAAATCAGCGAACCTGTCACGCCGGACGCGCCATTTGCGCCGACGGCCGGCAGTTGTATCAGCGTGCCATTATTATCCTGCGGGAAAACCGCTACCGGATTGCCCACTTGCTGGCCCAGCGCCAGCGCGATAGCGCTGCAATTCACGCTTGAGCAGGAGTAATACCAGCCCGCCAGCGCCTGGCTGGCACAGGCCCCGCCGCAATCCTGGGCAAAGGTACTGATGCCGAGCAAGCCGTTGGCATGGAATGCCGCCACTGTATTTTCCGCCACCAGGCTGCCGGAACAGCCGCTGGGCACAGTCGGAAAGGCGCTGTCGCCTATGATGTGTACCGAGATGCCACTGGCAACCTCGCCGGCGATACGCAAATCTGCCTGTTTCACCGAGCCCCAGCTATAGCCGTCAGCAAACCGTGCGCATTCGGCTACGGGGTTGCCGTTGGCGCTGGTCACCGACGGCAGGGCCATATTGCCGGCCAGGACAGAAGACATGATCCGCAAACCACTCGATCCGGTATCCACCAGAATGTGATCGATGGTCTGGCATTGCGTCGTACTGCCAGGCTGGCAGATGGTCAACGTGACATAGGGTGAATTGACGGCGCCGACCGACTGGCCGGAAGCCGTCAGGGGTCCGCTATCGAGCACCAGTGTCTGGACATTTTGAGCGGGTTGCGGTTGCGGTGTCGGCGCCGGCGTTGAACCACTGTCAGAACCGCCACCGCCGCCACAGGCAAGCAAGAGGAGACTGCAGAACAGGCAAAGCAGATACGTCAAGAAGCGCATAGTCATCCCCGGTCAGCGAATATTGTCAGGAGTTACGCCTTGCGGCAGCAAGGCAGGTACATACGCACTGCCGGCGAAGGAGCGCATATGTCCACCCGAATGCAATACCAGCCGATCCGACTGAATCGCTACCGCGCGTCGTCCCGGATGCGGCGCGCTGGCTGCGCTCACATATTGATCGGCATAACTGCCTAGCAATTGCTGCAGGTTCGGCATGCTGGGGCCTTGCCAGCTGACGGCAAACACGATGTTGTCTGCGCCTATATATTCCCGCACCGTGGTACCCGACGGCTCCGCCACCTCACTAACCGAATACCCGTTGTAGCTGGTCACCCGTGCGCTGGCCTTGGCACGCGCCGAGTCTGACTGGGCCTGGTCTGTGCCGCCGGCCGGACCGACGGCTGCACCAAGCGCCGCAAACGCCGGTGCGGATTGTGCAAACAGCAACACGCATATGACAGAAACAGGGAATCTCATGGCTCACCTCTGCTCGAGTAACAAATATCCGCCAAATGATAACTGATGCCGCAGGGCAATTTGCAAAGATGTTTTAGCGCGCAGGCCTGCCATTGCCACTCGTAATGTGCTATATATTTTGGCCGCTTGCAAGGCATTACTTCAGCTGCAGGTCCGGTCCGGTCAACCGAGCTCAGCTGGAACTTAGCTCCGATTAAGCAAGCGCATGCGCACAAAGCCGATGTGCTCGCGCAATACATAAAATTGATCGGCAAAAGCCAGCGGCATTTTCATCCGGTTAACCGCTTCTTCGATACTATCCAGGCGCTTCAACAGCTCTGCCTGTTGTTCCGGGGTGTCGGTGTCGGTGACGGCGGCACGTTCCAGTGCGATCAAAATCCCGTACCAGCGATAAATGCGCGATTTGATGCGCCAGCCGTAGAGCAGCGGCACCAACTTGAAACCAGGGATCAGCAACAAGATAATCGGCAGCAGCACCACTAAAGTACGGTCGACCAGGCTGGCAAGCCAGAACGGCAAGGTACGGTAGAAGAAGCTCTTGCCCGACTTATAGTAACGGGCGGCATCGTCGCTGATGTGGAACTCATGCGCCAGTGGCGCCGGGAATTCGTCGGCACGCTGCAGCACATTGGCGCCGCTGTGCACTTCCTTGGCGGCCTCGATCAACAAATCGGAGAGTGCCGGATGCAGATCATCGCGGGCGATCAGTTCGGCGGTGGGGGCAATCAGGCGAATGTCGCGGCTGGGAATGTTTTTACCCAGATCGAACACACCTTTTGGAATTTTCAGTTCGGTCAGATAGCTGAAGCGGCGCGCATAGGCACTCGCCTGCGCAAAATCGAGAAGACGAATGCCAGGCGTACGCAACAGCTTGCCCATGGTCGGCGGCGAGGCCGAATCGCCCATCAGAAAGGCAGCGTCGATCTTGCCATCGGTCAGCGCCTTCGCAGCTTCGTCGCCACCGATATCGAGTAACTCCGCCTTGCCGCCGGCTTCGATGCCGTTGGCTTTCAACAAGGTTAATGCCAACACGCGCGAACCGCTGCCTGGTGCGCCGATCGCCACCTTCTTTCCGCTCAGCTCTGACAGCCGGTCAATTTTTTCCTGGCCGCGATAAAACACCGAGACGGGCACATAAGAAACACTACCCAGCGACACCAGCTGATCGATGGGCAGGTCGCCAGCCACCCCGCCCTGGACAAAAGCGACATCGATACCGGACTTCGGATCGCTTATTTTTTTCAGATTGTCCAGCGACCCTTCCGAAGTCACGATGTTGAGTTTGATACCGTTGCGCGCCAAAATCTTCTTGTATTTCTCTGCCGTATTCCAGAAGTTGCTCTGCTCGGGACCGGTGGCCATGGTGATGGTCTTCGGCGGCGCCGGATGGATGAACCAGATCGCCAGCCAGATGGCGACGATCGCCAGCAAGACAATCGGACCGAAACTGATCGCCAGGTCGCGCCACGAAATCGAGACGAATCGCATCGTGATATTTTTTGCAGATTTTTTCAGGTCGGACGGATGAAATGGGGTGGCCATGAGAATATTTCTATGGTTGAAAGACATGAAAACGCAACTGCGTGCAACTACGTCCGGCAAGTTAGCCGGCTTACCTGTAGTCAGCCCTGCGGCCATCGCAGGTTCCTTGATTTTGCAACATGATACGGGATGTAGAGTATCACTTGCAAAGCAAGTTCAAGAAGAATCAATGGCGACAAGCTAACAACGTGTCGCTTGCATCCGCTTCCACCATGGGAAGCAAGGTCGGGGTCAACGACTTGAGCAATTGTACCGAAAGCGCACTCGTGAACTTGTAGCTGGCAGCATAGGGCTCGTGGACGTAAGCGGTCATGGTTCCGAAGAAACGGTCGCCGATAAAGAACACGAAGGTGGCGGAACGATTCACGGCGCGCGAGGAAATCAGCCTGCCGCCCGCCGCGTAGACCTCGAAACGCTGATCGCCGGTGCCGGTTTTTCCGCCGATTCCAATCGGCTTGCCGTTCGCATGGCGTGATGGCAAACCGCCCTTGAGTCGTTTGGCTGTGCCCCCCTCGACCACATCAATCAGCGAACGTTGCACCACGTCCGTTATCTCTTGCGGTAAAAGCCGTTCCGCCGCCGGTCCGCTATTCTCAAAGTGCGTTTCATATGGCGTTCCTTGCGCCAGTTCCAGGGTTTGCAACTTCCTGAGCGGCAGACGCATGCCCTTGTTGACGATAATTCCCATCAGTTCCGCCAGCGCCGCCGGCCGGTCACCCGAAGCGCCGACCGCGGTTGCATATGAGGGAGTAAGGGATTCGAAGGGATATCCGAGTCGCCGCCAGTCGCGGCCGATCTCCAGAAACGCTTCAAGCTCCAGCATTTGCCGGATGCGTTTATCTTGCTTGTTTTTATTACGGGTCTTGAACAGCCAGGCGTAGACATCCTGACGCGCGTCGCGGCTGGCGTCCAGCGTTTGCGTCAGCGTTGCGTCCGGATACTGATGCATGAATCCGAGCAGCCACAATTCCAGTGGATGAATGCGCGCGATATAGCCGCGATCGGCCAGTGAAAATTTGTCCGGCCCGTACTGCACGTACAGCGCCTGCAACTTGGCATCCGACAAGCCGTCTTTGGGAAACTGCTTGCGCATGAAAGCAGAGAAATGCTGCAGATCCGCTTCCGGCGTTATGCTACGGAACACCGTGGCAAGGCGTGCCGGCACCGGATGCATGTTTTCCAACAACAGTTCCTGCGCCTCCTGCGGTGTCTTGCCGTGGTATTTCCGGTAGAAGCGAACCATGAACTGGCGCCCTTCCCTGTCGGCAAAGCGAGATAGCATTTCTTGTCGCTTCGCCGCACTCAGGTCATCCAGCGATGCGGCGCCGGGATCGGCGCCAGCCATCTTGAATTTGTAATGCCGTACGATGTCGCGCATTAGCCGTATAAAGACCAGGTTCACCGACTGCTGGAAACCTTCGCGTATCGTCATCACCTTGGTGTTCTCTTCAGATTCGAAATTCGTGAATGTCTGCACGCCGCCGCCGGTCACAAATGCCTCCCCCGGACTGCCCGAGTAGCGGCGTTCCATGGCCGCTTCCAGCATCGGCGGCAAAGCCAGGTCCTTTGCTTGCGCCAGGTAGATCAACGCCCATTGGCTCAGCACGTCCTCTTTCACTACCTGTACCCGGGCTCGCTGCTCCGCTGTCATGCCGGCGTAACGCTGGTGCAGATCGGCGATTATTTCGAGGTAGGTAATCAACGTGCGCAACTTGGCGGTAGATCCCAGGTTGAGCCTGGCGCCCTCGTTGATGTCGAACGGCTGATCGAAATTATCGGTTTGCACGCGCAACAGATTGGCGCCGCCGCGCCGTTCGAACAGCGTAAAGCTGAAAATCAACTTGCCTGGATCATCTCCCGGGCTGAGCATGTTATGACCATACAGTTCCGCCGCTTTTGCATTGGCGGGCGTCTTGAGTTGGCGCAGCACGGTCGTCACCTCGCGTTGCATTTCGCCATTCATGGTGGTCGCTGCGGTGAGATCGAGACGGTCCAGGTCGTAAAGGTGGTTGACATGCAACAAGCCGGAAAGATTGGCGCGCAATGCAGTCACCGCTTTACGCGTAACAAATGAAATCGGCGGCGCGCTGACCGATTTTTGCTGCAGGTTCAACTTGACCGGCAACGCCGCGTCGCGCAGCGCCGCCGGGATAACACCCGCTGCCGCCAGCACCCGCAAATGGCTGTCGGTTAACTGCTCCAGGTCGGCAGCGCCTTCCCGCAGGTAATAGGACGGCCGGCGTTGTGCGATCATTAGTGAAAGCGCTTGCTTGAATGCCTCTGCCTTGCTCCCCAGCTGGCCGGGATCGTCTTGCGCCGGATCGGCATCATTGCCCACCTTGTTGTCCAGAAGCCGGTTCACCTCCGCGAAATCACGACCGTACCAGGCCCACATGCCGTCACCCAGGCCATCGATCTCACCATAGCCTGGCTTGGCCGCAAGCGGTACGGTATTCAGGTAATCCGCCATAATCTCTCTGCGCGCCGCGAGCGTGTTTTCGCCCCCCAGATACGCCTTGACCGAAGCCGACGCCATCTGCCGCAGTTTTTCCTGCGGCGATGCGGTGCGCCCCTCAGGCGAATGACGATATTTTTCGATCTGCGTCGCCAATGTGCTGGCTCCCGGCGTCTGGTGCGATTTATCGAACACATGCAGCGCCTGATCGAAGACCGCCTTGCCGAAACGGCCCCAGTTGACCGCCGGATTGTGCTGCGGATAACTGGCAGTGAGCAAGTCACGGTCTTCGATGAAGAGCAGTGTGTCTGTCAACAAGCGCGGAACCGATTCGAAATCTTTATAACTGCGCTCGGGGAAACGTTCCGAGTACAGAGATTGATCATTGCAATCGAGTAAATCGAGGCCCGCCTGAGTCTTCTCGCTGTAGGCAAGAGACAGTCCTCTATCTGCGAGGCGCGCAAGCTTTGGCGAGATCCGGGCTTGTTGCGTAATCAGGTAATCGTGCGTGGCCAGATATTGGGTAAAGGCCGGGATCTTGCTATACCCCAGGCGTTCGTCGTAAGGGCCGGTTTTAGGAAAACGGATCGCAGCGCTTGCCCCGGGCTCAAGTTTGAATGTCAGTTCACGGTCGAGTTCGGACAGGTGACGCGCTTGCCATTTAGATGAGCGCAATTCGCTGTTGATCAGTCGGGCCACGAACCCCAGCAGCCCGAGTAAACTGATCAACAACAGCAACTTGCTCCAAGTACGTAGCGTCACTTTTTTTAGCAGTTGAAATGCAGCCCGGCGAGAGTGCCTGCATACCAAGATAATCGCCTTTTCGACCAATGTCTAGCGGTGATTGACTCGTTTGTTTTTCAGGCCACGGCATCGACCGGAAGATACCGGGATCACATTCGAGCTAATCCACAAACAAAGTGGCAGGCGATTCGAGATAAGCGCGCAGCGACTGCACGAATTCGGCGGCATCCAAACCGTCGACCACCCGATGATCGAACGAGGACGACAGATTCATGATCTTGCGCGCCACCACGACATTGTCACGTATCACCGGCCGCTCGATAATCCGGTTGACACCGACAATCGCCACCTCCGGGTGATTGATCACGGGCGTCGACACCAGGCCGCCCAAGGCGCCCAGGCTGGTAATCGTGATGGTTGAGCCGGAGAGTTCCGCTCGCACCGCGCTGCCCGCCCGCGCAGCGTCAGCCAGACGGGTGATTTCGGCAGCGCTGGACCAAAGGTCGCGCGCCTCGGCATGATGCACTACCGGCACCATCAAACCGGCCGCGGTCTGGGTGGCTATGCCGATATGCACTGCGCTGTAACGCGTGACCACGCCGGCATCATCGTCGAAACGGGCGTTGCATTGCGGGTACGCGCGCAACGCCAGCACCATGGCGCGCATCAGCAGCGGCAGCAGGGTCAGGCGACCTCGTTCGCCGCCCCATCTCGCGTTCAGATGTGCGCGTAACGCCTCGATTTCGGTGACGTCGCATTCTTCAACGTAGGTGAAATGCGGGATGCGGCGCTTGGATTCCTGCATTTTCTGCGCGATCTTGCGACGCAAACCGATCACCGGTATCGCTTCTTCGCCGTGGCGCTCGGTGAAGCGCCCGTCGTCGAGAGTCACCGCCGGCGGGCCGCTGCCGCGGGCGCCATGCGTGACATAGGCGTCGAGATCTTCATGCGTGATACGGCCATCGACGCCACTGGCAGGCACATCTTGCAACGCAACCCCAAGCTGGTGGGCGCGCCGGCGCACAGCTGGCGACGCCGTCGGCGCATTGCCAGCTTGTCGCATAGCCTGTACCGAACCGGTTCCTCGAACCGGCACCGGCAGTTTGGCGGCCGGCGTTGCCGTCGTCAATGCGGCGACCGGCATTGGCATTACAGGTGTCTCTGGCACAGCAGTCAATGCTGCGCCGGCATGCTCCGTTTGTTCAACCTCAAGACGTATCAGCTCGCCGCCCACTGCCAGCACCTGGCCAGGCTCGCAACCCAGCGCCACCACGCTGCCTGTCACCGGTGACGGAATTTCGACGGTAGCCTTGTCCGTCATCACGTCTGCCAATATCTGGTCCTCGACCACGCGCTCGCCGACCTGCACGCGCCAGGCCACCAATTCAACCTCCGCAATCCCTTCGCCGATATCCGGCATTTTGATTACATGGATACTCATCGTGCCTCCAGCGCGCGTTTGAAGGCCGCCCCGACCCGGTCCGGACCGGGGAAATATGCCCATTCCTGCGCGTGCGGATAAGGCGTATCCCAACCGGTTACACGTTCGATCGGTGCTTCCAGATGGTAGAAACAGTGTTCCTGCACCAGTGCCGCCAGTTCCGCGCCGAAGCCGCTGGTGCGGGTAGCTTCGTGCACCACGACACAGCGCCCGGTCTTCTTGACCGAGGCGACGATGGTTTCAAGGTCGAGCGGCCACAGGCTGCGCAAATCGATAATTTCAGCGTCGATGCCGGTCTCGCGTGCCGCGGCTGCGGACACGAATACCATGGTGCCGTAGGTCAGCACCGTCAACTCGGCGCCGGGACGATATATCGCTGCGGATTCGAGCGGCACCGTGTAATAGCCCTCCGGCACCTCGCCCAGCGGATGTTTGGACCACGGCACCACCGGCTGGTCGTGGTGACCGTCGAACGGGCCGTTATACAGCCGTTTCGGCTCCAGGAAAATCACCGGATCGTCATTCTCGATCGATGCAATCAGCAAACCCTTGGCGTCGTACGGGTTGGATGGCATTACCGTACGCAGGCCGCAGACATGGGTGAACAAGGCTTCCGGGCTCTGGCTATGGGTCTGGCCGCCGTAAATGCCGCCGCCGCAGGGCATGCGGATCGTCATCGACGCCGTGAATTCGCCGGCCGAACGGTAGCGCAGACGCGCCGCCTCGGAGACGATCTGGTCCGAGGCCGGATAGAAATAATCGGCGAACTGGATCTCGACCACCGGCCGCAAACCATAGGCGGCCATGCCGACTGCCGCACCGACAATCCCGCCTTCAGAGATCGGAGCGTCGAATACGCGCGAAGGGCCGTACTTCGCTTGCAAACCGTCAGTACAACGGAACACGCCGCCAAAAAACCCCACGTCCTCGCCGAATATGACGACATTGCTGTCCCGTTCCAGCATGATGTCCATCGCCGAACGCAGCGCCTGGATCATGGTCATGGGTATCGTTTCAGACTTCACATCTTTCTGGGCCGCCATGATCACACTCCCAGTTGCCGGCGCTGCTGCCGCAGATGCTCCGGCATGTCTTTATAGACATCCTCGAACATCGTCGCCGGGCTGGGAATCTGGCCGCTGGCCAAGGTGCCGTAGCGTTCCGCCTCTTTCTGCGCTGCGATCACTTGCGCCTCCAGCTCCTTTTCAGTGTCCTGATGCTCCTGTTCGGACCACGCGCCAATCCTGATCAGATGCTGTTTGAGACGCGCAATCGGATCGCCCAACGGGAAGTGCGACCAGTCATCTGCCGGCCGATATTTGGACGGATCGTCCGAGGTTGAATGCGGACCGGCGCGATAGGTAATCCATTCGATCAGGGTTGGCCCCAGGTTGCTGCGTGCCCGTTCCGCGGCCCATCGCGAGGCGGCATACACGGCCAGGAAGTCGTTGCCATCGACCCGCAACGAGGCGATGCCGCAGCCGATACCGCGCGCGGCGAACGTGGTGCTCTCGCCGCCGGCGAGTGTCTGAAAGGTCGAGATGGCCCACTGGTTATTGACGACATTGAGAATCACCGGTGCTTGATAGACATGCGCGAAAGTGAGCGCGGTGTGAAAATCGGATTCAGCGGTGGAGCCATCGCCAATCCACGCTGAAGCGATTTTGGTATCACCCTTGATCGCCGAGGCCATGCCCCAGCCGACCGCCTGGATGAATTGGGTTGCAAGATTGCCGGAAATGGAAAAGAAACCGGCCGCGCGCACCGAGTACAGCACCGGCAACTGCCGCCCTTTCATCGGATCGCGCTGGTTCGACAACAGTTGGCAAATCAAATCCACCAGCGGTACGTCGCGCGCCATCAGCAGGCTTTGCTGGCGGTAGGTAGGAAAGCACATATCGCCTTCCTGCAGCGCCAGCGCATGCGCCGTGCCTATGGCTTCCTCGCCCAGGCTCTGCATGTAGAAGGACATCTTTTTCTGGCGCTGCGCGATCACCATGCGGGCATCGAAAATCCGCGTTTTCATCATGGCGCGCATTCCGCGGCGCAGCAATTCGCGATCTATATCCGCTGCCCAGGGGCCGACGGCGTTGCCGTCGTCATCCAGCACACGTACCAACGCATAGGCCAGATCACTGGTGTCGGATGGCAGCACCTCCAGCGGCGGCCGGCGTACCGCGCCGGCCTCGGCCAGATGCAAGTAGGAGAAGTCGGTTTCGTGGCCGGGCCGGCCGCTCGGTTCCGGAACATGCAACGTCAGAGGCTTGCACTGGCTCATACCCGCTCCCTCGCGCTTGGTAATGTCCAGTTGAGTTTAGCAAATTTTTGCGCTGGCGGTTTTTTACTTTTGCAATCCGCTCATGGCCGATACATAGCCGATACGATGGCTTGAATTGCGCACGCGACTGCTTGCGCGCTCACAGCTTATAACCGATTTGCCGCAACAGATCCTTACGCCATTTGATGTCGTCGTCGCCTTCGACGCCTTTAGCGATGAGACCATCCACCACACCCAGCACGGCGCGCCCCTGCCCGGTTTCAGCAAGAATTACTTCACTTGGATTGGCTGTTGCGCAAAAAATGCGGCATACCTCCGGCACCATTTTGACTGTGTTCAACACGTTAATCGGATAGAAGCCATCGCCAAGGAAAATGAAGAAGCAATGGCCTGCAGCAATCGCCTGCGCGTTCTTCCTGGCTAGTTCCACCATGGCCGGATCGGTACCCGACCAGCGCACCAGGCATTTACCGGAGGCTTCGCAAAAAGCCACGCCGAAACGGATGCCTGGCACCGCGGCCACCAAGGCTTCGTGGAGATCCTCCACGGTTTTGATGAAGTGGGCCTGGCCAAAGATGAAGTTCGTCGTTTCCGGCTTATCGATGGTTACCGTGATCAGTTGCATCTCGCACGTTGCCTTATATCCGATACGAGAACCTGCCTCTTTCAGCCTGGTCCATGAGATCGAGGAACTGTTCCCGACGCATCTGTATCAGCGCTTCGTGATCACCTGCCTCGAAGTAGATTTCCGGCTGATGCAGCAGGCTCTCATCAAGATAGGTTCGCAGGCCATAGGCAGTGCATACCGGATGCAGCGCCCCGATATCGCAATCCTTGAACAGTTCTCGCAATTCGTCTTCGTCGGCCAATACCAGGCGGCGCCCGGTCTGGTCCCATAGTTCTGACAATTGCAAGTGATAGGTTGAAGGAAGCACCGCTGCCACATAGCCTTGGGCGTCTTCCAGGACGATCGTCTTGGCCAGGCGATCACCCGGAATATGCGCTACCTCTGCGGTTTCGCTGCTGGCGTGGCTGTGCGGATGTTGCAAGATATTGTAGTGGCTGCCTTTGCTGCGCAGGCAGTTCTCCAGGGTAGTGGAAACTGACATGACAATCCTCCGCCGGAATGAGGTGGATCGAAACTATTGGGTGTTGTTTTCAATATAGTGGCAATCCGCCTCCCTGGGAAGGTCAATTCGCCAAGCTCGGCGATGCATTTAGCGATGTGTCATCCCGCCGCTACGCGACATGCTGTTTCTGGCAAAGCCTTGATGCTGCATCGAAGCATGGTCAAAGTGATGGTGATGATGGTCCCGGTCGACAAAGATTATCTGCGAACCGAAGCCGAACGGCCCCCAATACCAGGGATCGTAATAAGCGTAAGAATAACCGTAGTACTCGCGCTCGGTATTCTGCATCAATTGCCACGTATCGTCGCTTTGCTTACAGGCAATGCCACTCACAGGCTGCACCTGACCGTTAATTTCAGCCTGGGTTGTCACTTTCTGGCAAGCCGGTTTGGCGGCGTAGCCAGATGTGCCCTGGCTGCCGGTAGTACAGGCAGAAAGTGCCAGTACCAGTGCTATCAAAGGAATTTGGTTGTACATGATGTCGTCCTCAATGAAGGTCCGACGTAAGGACGCGCGCAAATTGGGCGCAAGGCAACATCGGTTGGCCTCACAGGTGGCTGCCGCCGCTGTGCACTACGCTGCGCACTATTTAACGACAGGATCACCTGTAACATGTAAACGAATAAGCGGGCCCCACTATTCCAGCACCATGTTTATTTTCGGACAGAGGGGGAATTTGGTCGCGCGCAGGATATCCATGGAAGCGCATGGAAACGGTTAGTGCCACGTCTCCGGATGCCCACCCAACGCGCTACACACATCAATCGCCATGGTGCGCAATTGCGCCACCGACGTCTGGCCGGACAGCGCATACCCCATACCCTGATTTACCCAGTAGAAGGTACTTCGCTTGCCGTCATGGAGCAGCCGGAACGCTGCGGTGTCTTTGGCTGTTGCCGTTACGTACAGGGTCAGCCGTTCGCCCTTGTCGTTCTGATACATGAACTGCGCCGCCGGACCTGTTTCACCAGGCAGCAAACGCCCGCCAACCAGCGTGTAGCCGTACTCCTGGAGCGACGGCGTTTTCAGAGGGCGATCGAGGCGTTTCGACAACCAGCTGATCAGATGCTCTTCTTCGGCCGCGGCAACTTCCACCGGATGGCGTTGCTCAGGTGCATAGACCGCGTAGGCAATGTCCGCCCGTTTGGCGAACGCCGGTTGTTCGCTGGAGAAATACGGCCGCAGCCAGCCGGCCGACAACCCGCACAGCAGCCCCGCAGCCAGCCAGCCGGCGGCTACTCCGGTAGTGCGCCACCACGGCGTCCGCCGCGGCAGGAAAATGCATCGAACGTCGTCTTGCGGCGTTGCAAACAAGGCTTTTAATGCTGCATTTTGTGCCCGGTAGTCGGCAACCCGCGCGCCATCCTGCGGATCGCTCGCCAGCCGTTCGATGATTGCCGCCCGTTCGGCGGCGGAAAGCTCGTTGTCGACCAACGCCGACAAGGCCTGCAAATGCGCCTGGTCCGGATCCGGCAACTTGGCGCTGTTATCGTCGTTCATGACCTGTATCTCGTTAATCGTCTCGCTACGTGAGTCGTTACCGGTTCATCATTACTCGTTATTATTGCTTGTTAATTATTGTTTGTTAATTATTGTTTGTTAATTACTGCTTATTATTACTGCTTGCTTTTCACTACCTTGAGCGGCGGCCGTTTGCTGCCCGGATCTTCCTTTAACAAAGAACGCATGCGTTCCCGAGCCCGTGACAAACGCGACATCACCGTGCCGACCGGAATACCCAATATGCCTGACACCTGCTGGTAGCTGAGCTCTTCCAGGCCGACCAGCAACAGCACCTCACGCTGATCGACCGGCAGGCTATACAGCGCGCGTTGCACGTCGGCCAGGAACAGTCCGTCGACTTCGTCTGCCGGCGCCGCCATCGTGCGCCAAGGTGCGCTTTCATCATCAACGGCAAATTCACGGCGCTTGCGCAACTGGTCGATATACAAATGCCTGAGAATCGTCAACAGCCACGCTCGCACATTACTTTCCGGCTGCAAGGTATGCCATCGATTCAGGGCACGCTCCGCCGTGTCCTGCACCAGGTCGTCAGCCCACGCGGCATCGCCTGTCAGTGCGCGGGCATAACGCCGCAGCACCGGCAGCCAGACCACCATGTCGGCTTCGAAACTCATAGGGGCGTACTCTGGCACCCAAGCAAAATGTCAATAACTGCTATTTTTCATAGCGCCGCGTCGTGTCGTGCGGCGTCAAGGTTTCGCCGTATGCCACATGCCACCCTTGCCATCGCCAGTGGTATCGCCGGCTTTCTTGTCCATGGCGAAACGGTAAAGCGGATGCCCCTTGTAGGCCCATTGCCGTTTGCCGTCAGCGCCCGTCACAAAACTCCAGTCGCCGGCAGCCTTGTCATAGGAATCCGCCTGTGCCGCCGGCCAGTTTGCGGCACAGCCGCCTTCACAGGCGCTCTTGCCGGGAACAGTGTCCTTGTCAAAGGTATACAGCGTCCGGCCAGCTTCATCGACAAGTATCCCATTGACGGTCTTTGGTGCTTCAGCCAAGGCTGGTAAGGCGAGAGTGGCGCAGCCGAGTAGCAGAAATAGGGTTTTTTTCATGATTTTTCCTTAGAATGATTGGTATAAAAAGTGGTGCGTGGTACCAGCGCCGGGAATGACGGCTGGGATAGCAGTTAAACGTCCGGCGCAACGGGTTTATTCCAACCTCCTGCAACTATTTGATACATTATTTTCATTCTGTTGACTATTAAGCTGAGGCAACAGCCAGTCCAGCCACAGGATCTCCGAAAACGGGTTACCCAGGCAATCCTGATCATCCCCCAAAATCCACTACACTGTTGGCAGTTAACCTATTCGAAAAAACAAGCCTGCATGCACGCCAACCTTGAAACCAGCCACACTGTCGATGCCGCTATCGACAACGGCATCGACAACGCTATCCCGGCGCTTCAATGCCATGGGCTACGCAAGTCTTACGGTCATGGCCGGGTGGTGCTGGCGCATCTCGACTTCACGCTGGCTGCTGGCGAATACGTCGCCATCATGGGCGATTCCGGCGTCGGCAAATCAACCCTGCTCAACCTGATTGCAGGGCTCGACAGTGCTAACAGCGGGTCGATACTGATCGACGGCGTCAACATGTCCAGCCTCAACGACGATGCCGCCACTCTCTTGCGTCGTCAAAAACTCGGCTTCATTTTCCAGGCTTTCCACGTATTGCCGCACCTGACCTTGCAGCAGAACGTCGCCCTGCCCTTGCTGCTTAACGGCGCGCCGCCGGAGCGTGCATCAGAATTGCTGGCCGCCGTCGGACTGGCCGGCCGCGGCAACGACTTTCCGCGCCAGCTGTCGGGCGGTGAAATGCAGCGGGTGGCGATTGCACGCGCCCTGGTGCATCGGCCCAAACTGATCCTTGCCGATGAGCCAACCGGCAACCTGGATCCAGATACCGCACATGAAGTGCTGGCGCTGCTGCGTCAGGAAATCAAGGCCAACGGCGCATCGGCCATCATGGTCACGCACTCTGCCGCCGCGGCCGCAAGTGCCGACCGGATCCTGATCATGAGCGCCGACGGCTTGCAACCGCTGGTCCAAAAATCCTGATTCCCGATCATGCGATGACATCGACCAGCACCGATACCGGAACCGATACCGGCACTCGCGCTGCCAAAACCGGCAATCCGGTCCGGACTCTGTCACGCTGGTTATTGCTAGGTGAATGGCGTGCGCATCCGGTACGCGCGCTGATAGCGATTGCCGCCATCGCTCTCGGAGTTGCGCTCGGCTATGCGGTCGATCTCATCAATGGCGCCGCTTTCAACGAATTTTCCGCCGCCACCAGAAGCTTGTCCGGCGAGTCCGATCTCCAGCTGCGCGGCGTACAAGGACTGTTCGACGATGCCTTGTATCCGCAACTCGCAAAAAGAAAGGGCGTGGCGGTTGCCAGCCCGGTACTCGAACTTAACGTGACCGTGCCGGACCAGACCAGCGCGCTGAAAGTGCTTGGCATAGATACCTTCCGCGCGGCCCACATCACACCTGACCTGATCGGCGTACCCGATCAGGAGAAGCCGTTCGACACGCTGGCCGACGACGCCATCTTCCTGTCGCCGGCTGCCCAGCAATGGCTGCAAGTACAACCCGGCCAAATGCTGGCCCTGCGTAATGGCACCGCCATCGTCAAGCTGCGAGTCGCCGGCGGTCTGGTGCGGGCACGGGCCGGACAACGGCTTGCCGTCATGGATATCGGCGCGGCGCAATGGCGCTTTGGACGCATCGGCCAGCTGTCGCGCATCGATCTGAAGCTACAGCCTGGCGTCAATCGAGAGCAATTCCGGCGCGCCCTCCAGGCTGAGTGGCCAATGCGCTTGCAAGTATCGGAAAGCCAGGACCAGGAAAGCCGCAACGACAACATGTCGCGCGCCTATCGCATCAATCTGAATGTGCTGGCGCTGGTGGCGCTGTTTACCGGCGCCTTCCTGGTGTTTTCGACCCAGGCGCTGTCAGTGATCCGGCGCCGCTCGCAGTTTGCGCTGCTGCGCGTGTTGGGATTGCGCCGCAGTCAGTTGTTACGCCAGGTGTTGCTGGAAGGCGGCTTGCTGGGTTGCGTGGGAGCGTTGCTCGGGTTAGCGTTGGGATATCTGTTGGCGGGCCTGGCCTTGCATTTTCTTGGCGGCGATCTGGGCGGCGGTTATTTCCGCGGTGTGCAGGCAAGTGTGCAATTCGATCTGCCGGCGGCATTGATTTTCTTTGCGCTCGGCAGCGGTATCGCCCTGCTCGGCAGCCTGGCGCCGGCATTGGAAGCGGCCCGGGCGCAACCGGCGGCGGCACTCAAATCCGGCAGCGAAGAGACTGCGTTGGCGCGGCTGGCAACACCCTGGCCGGCGTTGGCCTGCCTGCTGCTTGGAGCGCTGTTGACGCAAATGCCACCGCTATTCGACTTGCCTGTCTTCGGCTATATGGCAGTCGCACTATTGCTAATCGGCGGCATCACGCTGATGCCACGGGTGGCTTCGCTGGTGTTTTCGGCACTTCAAAGATTTAGCCTGGGACGCCGTAACGGCGTCATTACAACATTGGTGCTTGCGCGCCTTGCCAACGCTCCGGGACAGGCCTCGATTGCGCTCGGCGGCGTGCTGTCCAGCTTTAGCCTGATCGTGGCGATGGCGATCATGGTGACTAGTTTTCGTATATCGGTTGACGACTGGATGCAGCAGATATTATCGGCAGATCTGTATGTGCGCTCTGCCAGCAATGGCGAGACCGGCGCCATGCGCCCTGCCGAGCAGCGCTTGCTGACGGCCGTGCCAGGCGTGGCGCGCGCCGATTTCCTGCGTACTTCGACACTCACGCTAGACCCGGCGCGGCCACCGGTAGTATTGATCGCACGCGCTATCGACGCTGCCGATCCGGCGCGCACCTTGCCGATAATCGGCCCGCAATTGCCGGCCAGCGCGATTGCCACGGACAGCTTGCCGATCTGGGTCTCGGAAGCCATGGTCGACCTGTACGGCTACCATCTCGGCCAGCAAGTCACGCTGCCGCTGGCCGCACATTCCTATCGATTCACGGTAGCCGGCATCTGGCGCGATTATGCGCGGCAATCAGGGGCGATCCAGTTACGGCTGGCGGATTATCAGCGATTGAGCGGCGACACCGAGGTCACCGATGCTGCGCTGAGTTTACAGCGCGACGTCGATCCGGGTACGGTCATTACGGCGTTGCGCGCATTGCCATTCGGTGCGACGCTGGAATTTTCCCAGCCGGGAGAAATCCGCGCGCTCACCTTGACCATTTTCGACAGAAGTTTCGCCGTTACGTATCTGTTGGAAATCGTCGCCATCGTGATTGGCCTGTTTGGCGTGGCCGCCACCTTTTCGGCACAAACCCTGGCGCGCGCACGAGAGTTCGGCATGCTGCGCCATGTCGGCGTAACGCGCCGCCAGATCCTGTCCATGCTGGCATTGGAAGGCGGACTACTGACCGCGCTAGGCATGCTGGTTGGCTTTCTGCTCGGTTGGACCATCAGCCTGATCCTGGTATTCATCGTCAATCCGCAATCGTTTCACTGGACCATGGAACTGCACATGCCATGGCTGGGACTGGCGCTGGTGGCGTTGTTGCTGCTGCTTTCAGCCGGTGCGACGGCCTTGCTGGCAGGTTCACGGGCCGTCTCCGTCGATGTGCTGCATTCTGTACGGGAGGACTGGTAATGTTGTCAGGATTTCGCCGCGGGCTGCTGTGCGCCTTGCTGCTATTGTCCTCGCCGCCGCAATTTGCCGCGCCGCCGCACTTTGCACAAGTCACTCCCGGGCATCCGCTCACGCTGCCGCAAGACAGCGGCGCACATCCCGACTTTCGTACTGAATGGTGGTACGTCACCGGCTGGCTGAACACGCCGGATGGCAAGCCTATCGGTTTCCAGATCACTTTTTTCCGCTCCGCCACAGAACATGATCGCGCCAACCCGAGCGCCTTCGCGCCGACGCAACTGATCATCGCCCATGCGGCGCTGTCCGATCCCGGCGTGGGTAAGCTTCTGCACGCACAAAAGAGCGCGCGCGCCGGCTTCGGCCTGGCTTACGCCAAAGAAGGCAACACCGATGTCGCACTGGACGACTGGCGCCTGCTGCGCGGCGCCGACGGCCGTTATCAGGCCAGCATCGCTACCGGTGAATTTACCTTGCAGCTCAGTTTGACGCCTGGCCAGCCACCGTTGCTGCAAGGCGATCAAGGCTATTCACGCAAAGGGCCGCAAGCGGCGCAAGCCAGCTACTACTATAGCGAACCGCAATTGCAGGTCAGCGGCAAACTGACCCGCGCCGGCCGCGAGCAAGACGTCAGCGGCAATGCCTGGCTCGATCACGAATGGTCGACCAGCGTGCTGGACGCCGATGCGACGGGTTGGGACTGGCTCGGCGCCAACCTGGATGACGGCTCAGCCTTGATGGCGTTTCAGATTCGCAATCGTAGCGGCGACAAGATATGGGCGCATGCTGCCTTGCGCGATGCCAGCGGCAAGGTCACCCAGTTTCCTCCCGAACAGGTCAGCTTCCAGCCTGAACGTCATTGGCGTTCGCCGCGTACCGATGCCAGCTATCCGGTGCAGCAAGCGCTGCATACCGGGGTAAATGCGGGCTCCGGCACAGGTGCCGGCGCCATCGTCTGGTCGCTGGTGCCCTTGCAAGACGACCAGGAACTCGATTCGCGGTTATCGACCGGATCGGTATATTGGGAAGGTGCGGTAACAGTCAATCGCGACGGCCGGCGCGCCGGTCACGGTTATCTCGAGTTGACGGGTTATCTCAAGGCGTTGAAATTCTGAAGAACGCGACCGCAAGCTTTCGTTTAGCTTGTAGTTTCTATTTTTCCCCACACGGGCTAAACTTGAAGCCGCGCTAACGCTCTCCAAAAAGATGATACATTTGACACACTGACATCACAGTCCGGATTGATGCATTTTTAATTGGGAGACGCATGAAAGGTCCATCGCTACTTCTCACCGCCACCGTTGCAGCCACTCTCCTCGCCGGCTGCGTTGCACAACCGACTGTGCGCAGTTATACACCCCCGCCACGCAGCTCAGCGCCGGCGCCGGTATCGCTATCAGAATCATTGAGCCCGTCGGAGCAGATTGTCGAGATGCCGCAACACCCCTCCGCCCGCAAAAATGGAGAATTGTCCGACACAGTGGAACGGATGGCGAAAAGGAACGCGTGCACTCCGGCCGGCAGCGCAACACTGATTGCGAAGACCACCGCCGCCGAAACTTATCAGGTCAGTTGCCAGGACGGCCAGCAACAGCTGTACAAATGCGAGCTGCGGCAATGCCGGCTGATGAATTGAAATTCGAATAAAAACCCGAATCAATACCCAATCCAAGGGCGGCTTTCATGAAAACAGCACTAGGTATACTTGCCTTGATTTCGTTGCTGAGCGGCTGTGCATATCCGGGGTTTAAATGCGACGACCCCGATGTCCGTCCGTCCTGGTGCGACGATACCGGCGCCGCACACAGCAAGAGTGGCGCAGCACATTCGCAATAAACAACAAGCAACACACACAATAGATGCCGCCGGACTCCACGTGCAGCCCGGCAGACTCCTATTTCTTATAACGGCGGTGCGGCGATGAACTCCGCCAGCTGCTCAGCCCGTTCAGAGAACGACTGCAGCGTTGGATAGTCGGCCGCGAGGACGATTTCCGGCAACATCATCCGCGTGAATTGCCAGGCCACCGCAGTAGTCACACCGGCCTGGTTAATCGTCTTGCTGGCGACATCCAATGGCCTGTTACGCAGTTCGAGCTCCAGCGCCTGGTAGGCAGCATAGAGCTGACCCTGGACGCGCGTGACCCACGGCTCGTGCTGCTTTTCTGCAGGCCGCAAGTTGCGTTCATAGACAATCTGCACAGTTTTTTCGCATGCTGCCAGTGCCAGTCCGATAACCCGTAGTGCATGCTGGCGCTCGCCGATTGCGGCCGGCATCAGACTCTTGCCAGGCGCCGCCAGCGCTTCCGCGTAATCCAGGATAAGCGTTGAATCCATCAACAGCTCGCCGTCGTCGCACACCAGCGACGGCGCCTTGACTACCGGATTGATTTCCCGAAATTGTTCGAATGTGCTGAACACGGAGATGGAACGGTGTTCGAACGAAATCCCAAGCAATTGCAAGGAAATCGAGACGCGGCGGACATAAGGTGAGTCAAGCATGCCGATGAGCTGCATAGGTTCTCCGGTTGAATTTATCGAAGCAAAATCCTAGCACAGAACGACATCGTACCGGTGTTGACGCAGTCCATCCGTGCATCAACAACCGTAGCAGCGAAAATTCGCCAAATCAGGCTTCCTGCACCTCACGCTTAGCAGGAGTCGAATAAATATCAATGCACTTGAATGCATCTGCATAGTGTTTCGGATCGCCGCCTGCTTCCAGGCGTTTCTTGAATTCTGCTGCCTCGGCAGTGCTGTCGAATTCGTAAGCCAGTCCTTTAAAAATGACGGTACCCTCATTCAGCCTGACCATTACTATCTCCTTATAGCTTGATGTTGGAAGAAAAGGCCGCCCAGACACTGCTGACAGTGACGGCGTGCCGTTTCTTGCAAGGGAAAACAGCGGCAAAGCGATGCGTTGGAAAACAGAATATCCTCGGCTCTGCCGCTAGAGCGGCACACCGTACAGGCGGCTCGCCTCTTTTCCTTGATAGTACGCTTTTGGTAATTCTTATTGAACTGTCAAAAATGGCAGTTACTTGCCTATTCCTGCATATGTATGCGTAAACAGGACCGATCCATCTGGACAGGTAAGCAAGGTCCCATGAATTACTGCCATTCCGAACCTATTCACTTTCGTCTACGAACGGGCATCTGTCAAACAAGAAAATGTTATTAGTTTGTTGGCGCCCATCAAAAAAATGTAACGTACTCTTAAGATGCTGCGATTAAGGTAACTTATTGACGTACCGTGGAGCGCACCATTCCCGCGAAATTTTCCAGTTCATTCGCTGCCAGATCAGATACGGTCCAGTAATTCATGCCATCCCAGGTCCAGCGCACGATATGGTAGCCTTGCCTGTTTTGCAACTGTGGCGCCACATCCCTGTCGTTACTCGGCCAAATATACAAATTGATAGGATGTTGGGCGTGCCGGTAAATCAACGCGGCCACCGGCCGGCCGCCGAGATAATCGAGGCGGCCGCCGATCAGCGGAAAGCCGCGGGATGCCAGATCGACCACAGGCGGAGAAAAATTCAGCTTGCCGTTGAACCAGGGTTTCACCGTGTGCTGGTCAGTTGAGGCCACATCCGAGAGATGATCGACCTGCAGTGAGCGAACATGGCTGGCAACCACTTCCTCAGTCAGTTTATCCTGGTCCGACGGCAGGTTGAGATACAAGCCGATGCTCCATGCCAGCGCCAGTCCGGCCGCCATGGCAGCACCGAGATTGAGCCAGTTGATACGCCATGGTTTGGCGCGCGGCGGGTCTTGCGGCAAGGCGGCGCTGATGCGCTGCGCCAGATGTGGCGGGGCATCGAAATAGTCCGCCTCCTTCTTGAAGCGTGCACTGACGATGCGCTGGGCGGTATATTCGCGCTGACAATCGGCACAGCTATCAAGATGACGCTGCACCTCCAGTGCCTCGCCAATGCCGAGCTCCTGATCGCCATAAGCCGGCAACAGCTCCAGTACTTCCTGATGATCCATCATGCCTCCTGCCTGGCTGGCGCAAGAATTGTCGCCAGCAATTTACGGCCGCGCCCCAGGCGCGACATTACCGTGCCGATCGGAATACCGACGATGGCGGCGATCTGCTTATAAGATAGCTCTTCCAGCTCACGCATCACCATCACCTCGCGAAATTCCAGCGGCAACGCTTGCAGCGCCTGCCGTAGCTGGCGCTCGCTGTCTTTCTGCATCAGCAGCGTCTCGGGATTGTTGTCTGCGGCCGCCATGTCGAGCCCGTCGCCGGTTTGAAAAATCTGCACATCCTCGTCGAACGCGGTTTGCTGCGGCTGTTTCTGCTGCTCCTGGTACCAGGTGTAGAAAGTATTGCGCACGATGGTCAGCAGCCAGGCGCGACTGTCGTCGCCATGAAAACCGTCGAAGAATTTAAAAGCGCGCAAATAAGCTTCCTGCACCACGTCTTCCGCATCCTGACGGCTGCGCGTGAGCCAGCACGCCAGGTTGAACGCGGAGTTCAAGTGCGGCAGTACACTGGCTTGGAACCGCTGTTTTTTTGTCGAATCGATCATCCAGGCATTTCCAGGGTTCATGAAGCACAAGACCGCAGATATGAAAAATTTATTCCCCGAACGAGGATTCAGACAGAGGTTTTAAACGGAAAGTTCAGGCGGGAATTAATCACAGGGTACACCGGTATAGGGTTTTGTCGATCAGGTGATCGCAATAACTATGGAGATGCCATGGACAACATCAACAGGCGGCACAGTTATCGTTACCTGACATCAGGTATAACGGAAAAACAAATCACGGATGAAATTTCTCGTGCCGTTCCAGCATACTGGTGTAGTCCTGGATGCGCCTGGCACGCGTTTCCGCTTTTTTCGCTGTTTGAATCCTGAACAAAACAGCGTAACGATTGCTGCTGCTGAGCGTGGAAAAAAACGCCTGCGCGCGCGGGCTGGCGTCCAACGCCGCCTGGAAATCTGCCGGTACGGACGACGTGCTGGCCGAGTCATAGGCAGCGTCCCAACGGCCGTCGTTCCGGGCGCGCTCCACCTCCTTGAACCCGGATGGCATCATCCGACCGCTTTCGATCAGCGCCAAGGCTTTGTCGCGATTGATCCTGGACCAGATGCTCCTGGCTGAACGCGGCGTAAATTTCTGCAGCCAGAAATCGTCATCGTCGCTCTTTTTCTGGCCATCTATCCATCCGTAGCACAACGCCGACTCCACTGCTTCGGGATACGAAACCGAAGCCCGATCCGAGTACTTCTTCGCCAGCCGCAGCCAGACGCCGGGCGACTTGTCATGGTTCTTTTTCAGCCATGCGGCCCAGTCCTTTTGCTGATCGAAAAGCTGTATCGGCAGCTCCGCAACCTTGCTTCGATCTGAATTCATCTGCTTTTCCCCACGCCGACGGAAGTTGCATTTTATTACTATTTTGCAGATCTTCCCGGGTGCACCGGCGCTAGAAACTGGCTCAGGCCATTTGGATCAAATCATACTTTAGTGAATTTATATCGTATTGTGATATATTTACAGGCCTCAAGAATTCCATTCCCCCCTAAAACCCGAGCATAAGATGCCATCCTCATCCCTGTCCAAGCAAGATTTTGAAGCGCTATCGACATTTCGCTACCAACTCCGAAAATTCCTGCGCTTCAGTGAAGACGCGGCCCAAAGCGAAGGTGTTACACCTCAGCAATACCTGCTGTTGCTGCACGTAAAAGGCACTCCCGGCCGTGACTGGGCCAGCGTCGGCGAGCTGGCCGAACGCCTGCAGTCGCAGCATCACAGTGTGGTTGCGCTGATCTCGCGTTGCGAAAAACTCGAATTGGTCGAACGCTGCAACAGTGAGATCGACCGCCGCCAGGTCAACATCCATCTACTGCCCGCGGGCGAACGCTGCCTGGCCAAGCTGGCGGAATTGCACCATGCAGAACTGAATACTCTTACCGATATCTTCCGCGTGCCGAATATAAATACCTTCAATACTTGAGAGTTCCATCATGTCCTCCAACCATCATTCGCACAAACGCGACTTCGCGGCCGATACGCGCCTGCTCAAGATTTCACTGATTGCAGTGGTCATCGGCGGCTTCGGCACGCTGGCGGCATTTGCACTGCTGAACCTGATCCGGCTGTTCACCAATCTGTTCTTCTATCAAACGCTGTCTTTCGTTACGCGTTCACCCGCAGATAATCATCTGGGCCCCTGGGTCATCTTGCTGCCGGTAGCGGGCGGCCTGATTGTCGGCCTGATTGCACGTTTCGGCTCAGAGAAAATCCGCGGCCACGGGATTCCGGAAGCGATCGAAGCTATCCTGTTCGGCAAAAGTAAAATGTCGGCCAAGGTCGCCATCCTCAAACCGCTGTCTTCAGGCATCGTGATCGGCAGCGGCGGCCCGTTTGGTGCAGAAGGCCCGATCATCATGACCGGCGGCGCAATCGGCTCGCTGATCGCCCAGCATTTTCACCTGACCGGAGCCGAACGCAAGACCTTGCTGGTGGCCGGCGCCGCAGCCGGCATGACCGCGGTGTTCGGCACACCTGTAGCGGCTGTGTTGCTGGCGGTAGAACTGCTGCTGTTCGAATTGCGGCCGCGCAGCCTGCTGCCAGTCATCGTTGCCTGCGCAGTGGCCGGATTCACCCGCCCATTGTTACTGGATACCGGCCCGCTGTTCCCGTTACAGACATCGGAAATCGGCATTAGCGCCCTGTTCTCCTGCGTCATCGCCGGGATTCTGGGCGGCGCCTTATCGGCATTGATGTCGACTGCCTTATACAAGGTTGAGGACCTGTTCGGCAAACTGCCGGTCCATTGGATGTGGTGGCCGGCGCTGGGGGGCATCGCAGTGGGCATAGGCGGGTATTTTGAGCCGCGTGCGCTCGGTGTCGGTTACGACGTCATCGGCGATCTGCTCAATGGCAACCTGGCCTTGCAACTGGCGCTGAGCCTGCTGCTGGTCAAAGCCGTGATCTGGGTCATTGCACTCGGCTCCGGCACTTCCGGCGGTGTCCTCGCGCCGTTGCTGATTATCGGCGCGGGTCTCGGCACCGTGCTGGCGCCGTGGCTGCCTGGCGGCGATGCACATTTGTGGCCCTTGGTATGCATGGCGGCGGTGTTGGCCGGCGTACTAGGCGCACCGCTTACCGCTGCCGTCTTCGCCTTCGGACTGACCCACGACACCAACGCCTTGCTGCCGCTACTGCTCACCACCGGCGTCGCTTACGGCTTTACCGTCTTGACCATGCGGCGCTCGATCATGACCGAAAAAATCGCCCGTCGCGGTTATCACATCTATCGCGAATACGGTGTCGATCCGCTGGAACGGCAGCATGTGGATGAAGTGATGACGCATGCTGTAGCCGCGATCCCGGCCAGCCTCACTATCGCGGAAACCCTGGAGCGCTATTTCGGCGCGGGGCAAGTGCATCGCAGCTATCCGGTAGTCGACATCGAACAAGGTTTGATAGGCATGGTCGAACGCAGCAGCTTCGGTCCGCAAGCCGATGGCAGCAATACCTTGACGACATTGTTCAATCCAACCTACATCGAACAGTCTGCCGCCCTGGTTGCGCTACCGTCCGAAACCTGCCGCATCGCCGCAGCCCGCATGGCCACGCATCACCTGGAGCGGCTGCCGGTGGTAAGCGATTTGCATAGCCGCCGTCTGATCGGCATCATCAGCCGCAGCGACCTGATCAAACCGTCGCGGCTGTTTTTTGATGAAGAGCAAAAGCGCGAGCGGTTGTTGAGCTAAAAAGCCGAAAACAACGGATTGTCGCGGCAAGTGGGGCTGCGACATTCTTATGGCGAACGTCTGGTGTTTGCAACGGGCAAACGGCGTAAAAAAAATACGAACGGAACACAAAACATTATCGCTAGAACGCTGCTGACGACGCTCCATTCGATGCCATAGGCGTAGTCGCCAGGAATCGCATGCAAAGAAACCATGACGCCACGTATCAGGCTCAGGAAAATGAAATGCACCGGGAAAATTGTCAGGGTGTTTTTCGATATCCATGCGCTTATTCTCGACACGGGAAATAACGCGGAAAACGCAAATGTGGAGATAATTCCCAGCAAGGCGGTTAGCATATACAGCGCCGGCCATCTGCCGAAATGCATGTTGGCGAAATCGACCTTGCCGTTGAGTCCCTCTGCATAAACAAGCAGCGCAACCGCAATAATAAAAATGACGAACAGATAGCCTGGCTTTATATTGCTAAAGAAATTCTTCTCGCGGACATACTGTCCAATGGCATAGAACGATAGCGCTACCCACATGCTGTCCAGGCTCAAGGGTAGCCTGAAGGGCGAATCCTTCCAGAATAGTGTAATGACAAAAGCAAGGGCTCCGAAGATACAGGTCGCCGCAGTCAATGTCAGGAACTTGCGTGAGGCATGATAGGTTATCGCCGTCATGATCAGGCACGGAAAAAACCAGAGTGGGGGATCAACAAAAAGATCCGACTCCAACCCCGTGAACAAGCCGAGGATGGGTGAATACCATGCTTGACCGGCAGTCAGCAAAGCCTTCGCGCCGATGTTACGCGTAGCGAGCCAGTACAGAAAAGCGAGCAGGAAAAACAGAACATAAGGGATGGCCAAGGTTTGCAATACCTTTTTAGCATTGCGGAAAATCGGCACATCCAGTTTGCTTGACTTGATCAGGAATCCGGATATGAAGAAAAACAATGGCACGTGAAAACTGAATATCAGCCTCACAATATAGTCAGGTAGTCCCCTGCTGTGACCGAGAACAACCAGGACCATGCCGATGGCCTTGGCGTTGTCGACAAAATCGTAGCGGTCAAATGAACCCTGGTTGCGCGGTGAAGGATGAGAATAGATCGACAAAAATGGGGCCTTTATTTAGTGAGCAGAAACAGCGCTTCTTCTCATGTACTTGAGGCTGAACAAGGGACGGGGTCGTTGACAAGATATCGTTCAATCGAGCATGCCACCTTATCTCTGATTTCATTTTTAAAAGCACGCTTTTTCTGCGTCCTTTTACGATGGCGGGTATGAATTAAATCCAGCGGGCTTTCTATGTATGGCAGCGGAATTTTATAAAAACTCTTGTGCGGGACAAGATCACCATATTTCCCAAAAAATTCATCATAGGAAAAATAAAATTTTTCACTCTGCGAAATTTGGCTTTTGGTGGCAATACCCACTATCGTCTTGATACCGAGAGCCAGCCCCACTCCATTCATTGCAGCCATCAACAGCTGGGCGGGCTGGATGTCATGGCAATTTTTTGTAGCCTGCCGAATTCCCTCGAAACCGTTTATTCCCTGGACACTGGATATACACATCACATGTTCGTCCGGAAGTTGAAATAAGCCGCCATCGGCTATTACAAATATCACGCGATAAATACTCACCAGATCGCATTTGAAGATCAGGCATAAATCTCCTTCATGGTCGACCGTGTGCGGAAAATCCATCACTATTTCAAATGAAATCCCTTCGACATATTGGCTCCAAAGCAGAACAGGTGAACGTGAAATATTCTCTAAAAAATCAATTCTGAAATTATTTTGCAAGTAGGAATAATGTGAAATCAGGATTAATAGACCGGTTCTTGCAGAAATATTGAAAGAGATATAGTTTCTCAAGTATTTGTAAGTCAACTCCGGTTTGCTAACGATCAATTGCTTCGTTTGCGGGTGACTAAGGATACGGATGAATTTAAGATGCTGTCTAATGTTTAACATGAGCAGCAATCCTCGATGCCATGTCTTCAGTTTCAGCATCGATCCTCTCATCACGATATTCCGGGTGATTCTTGATGTATTGGCCCAAAAAAATTTTAATGGCACTTTTGATATAGAGGACATGAGAATCTCCGTTTTGAATTTTTATTTGTCTAGCCAGACATTTGAAAAGGCAGAACCGCATCCGACTTTGCAGCCAGAATCACACGTTTGAACTCTGCCTGTATGCGCGCCAAAGCAGCTTCCGTCTCAGCTTCGAAACGCATCACCACAACCGGTGTCGTATTTGATGAGCGCGCCAGTCCGAATCCATCTGTGTATTCAACACGCAGGCCGTCGATCTTGATGATTTCCTCAGCGTCTGGAAATTTTGCCTCCTCCTGCAGCTTCTCTATCAACGTGAAATTCTCACCTTCGAGTAGCTGCAGTTGCAACTCGGGCGTACTGATTGATTGCGGTAATGCGTTCAGCACCGCAGAAGGATCAATTTCGCGGCTCAGCAGCTCCAGCAATCGGACACCTGCATACAAGCCATCGTCAAAGCCGTACCAGCGATCCTTGAAGAAAACGTGGCCGCTCATCTCACCACCAAGCGGCGCTCCCGTCTCACGCATCTTGGCCTTCACCAGTGAATGTCCGGTCTTCCACATCAATGGCTGACCGCCATGCGTGGCAATCCACTGTGCGAGATGGCGCGTGCATTTGACGTCGTATAAAATATCCTGGCCCGGATGACGCGTCAGTACGTCTGCGGCAAACAACATCAATTGACGGTCCGGATAAATTATCTGGCCGTCTTTGGTGACTACCCCGAGACGGTCGCCATCGCCGTCGAAAGCCAGGCCAAGTTCCGCGTCGCCGGTTTGCAGAGCATGAATCACATCTTGCAGATTTTCCGGATGGGCCGGATCGGGATGATGGTTGGGGAACGTCCCGTCCACCTCACAAAACAACTCTTGCACTTCGCACCCGAGTGCGCGATACAAATCGCCGGCAAAGGCGCCCGCGACGCCATTGCCACTGTCCACTACGATTTTCATGGGACGCGCCAATTTGACGTCGCTCAGGATGCGTTGGAGATAAGCGTTCTTGATGTCGTGAGTGCGGTAGTTCCCTGGTTCCGCCAATGCTTGCCTGGTAGTGGTGGCATTGACGATCTGCTGATACAACGCCTGTATCGTCTCGCCATGAATCGCTTCGCCAGCCAGCACCATTTTGAAACCGTTGTAATCAGGCGGATTATGGCTGCCGGTTACCATCACACCGGACTGGGCGCCAAGAATATGGGTAGCAAAATAGACCATCGGCGTGACGACCATTCCCAAATCAATCACATCCACGCCGGCTTTTTGTAACCCGGCTGCCAGCGCCGCGCTCAATTCAGGGCCTGACAAGCGTCCATCGCGGCCGATGACGATCGTATTTTCACCTTTTGCGCGGGCCGCAATGCCGAAAGCCAGACCGATTTTTTTTGCGATACAGGCATCCAGGGTTTTACCGACAATGCCGCGGATATCATAGGCTTTGAATATCGATTTTTGGAGTGGGAGCATAGTTTTTATGTAAGTGAGAAATAAAAATATCGAGACGTTTCAACTGCGCTTGTATTCAACTGCGCTTGTATATATCGTCGAAGCGAACGATGTCGTCCTCTCCCAGATAACCGCCGGATTGCACTTCGATCAAATGCAATGGCATTTTTCCGGGATTTTCCAGGCGATGCTTGACACCGATCGGTATGTAGGTGGACTCATTCTCGGTAAGCAGTTTTTCTTCATCGCCGCGAGTAATCAGCGCGGTCCCGGTCACTACCACCCAATGTTCGGCACGGTGATGATGCATCTGAAGGGACAGTTTCCCTCCGGGCTTAACGGTAATGCGCTTGACCTGGAACCGGTCGCCGGCATCGATGCCCTCATAATTGCCCCATGGGCGATATACCTGCATATGGTTCATGTGCTCGGTACGACTATTTTTCTTAAGGTCTTCGACAATTTTCTTGACGCCCTGCACCTGGTCTTTGTGCACCACCAATACCGCATCCTTGGTTTCCACCACCACCAGGTCCTGGACGCCGATCACCGCGACGAAGCGATTCTCTGCTCGAATCATCGAATTCTGAACGTCGTCCGTGTACACGTCTCCACGTAACACATTCTGCTCGGAGTCCCCCTCTGCCTCCTTCAGTACATCCCAAAGCGCGGACCAGGAACCGACGTCGCTCCAGCCCATTTCCGCCGGCACCACTACCGCGTGGCGCGTGTGCTCCATCACTGCGTAGTCGATCGACTCCGATGGGCAAACGGCATAGGAAGCTTCGTTCAAGCGGCAAAAATCGAGATCGTGGTAAGCGCCGTCGAACGATTTTTGACAGCTATCTGCAATCGCAGGGCGATATTCCTGTAATTCTTCAAGGTAGCGTGCCGCCTTGAATAGAAACATCCCGCTATTCCAGCTATAGGCCTTATCTGCAACGAAAACCTCGGCGGTAGCGCGATCAGGCTTTTCGACAAATTTTTCGACGGCATAACAGCCCTCGCTACCTTGCATGGCGGTTTTACCTCTGCGAATATATCCATAGCCGGTTTCAGGGCCTGACGGCACGATGCCGAATGTCACGAGCGCGCCGTTTTCGGCCGCTGGCATCGCGCGCTGAACCGCCGCATGGAACGCCTCTACATCGCCAATTACGTGGTCGGCCGGCAGCACCAGCATTACTGCGTCCTGATCCTGTTTCAGCAGATAGTGCGCCGCCACCGCAACCGTTGGCGCGGTGTTCTTACTTTCCGGCTCCAGCAGAATATCGAGTGGAAGAACGCCGATTGCACGCATTTGTTCAGCCACCAAAAAACGGTGCTCATTGCCGCACGTTAGCAGCGGCGGCATCAACTCCGGCCACTCCGACAGGCGCAGCAGCGCCTCTTGCAGCATCGAGCGATCCGAACATAGCGGCAGCAGTTGCTTCGGCAACGCCTCGCGTGACAGCGGCCACAACCGCGTTCCGGAACCTCCGGCGAGGATGACGGGATATATATTCATAGGTTACTCACTGACAAAGATGTTGCGTTTTCGACGTCTCTTTCCGGCAACCGGTCACGTGCGTCGCCCCAGTCGTAATCACCACCCGCTTCCGGCAGTTTGCGCATGTTTCCCGCACGGTCGACGCTATATTCCTTGACTACAATGACTTCATCCAGATGCGAGTTGTCGAGTATGCGGGTGTATTCAAACAGCACACTGCGCACCACTTCGGCGCCGGAACATATGTGACTGCCATGGCCGATCCAGGTCGGACCGACGATCTTGCAACCGGCCTCGATCTTGCATCCGGACCCGATATAGACCGGGCCTTCGATGGTCGTTCCTTCCCAATCTATGCTGGTGTTGAGGCCGGCCCACAGACCGTCGGCAATTTGCGTTCCGGGCACTTCCAGTTGCGCCACCTCGCCCTGCAATACGCTTTGCAGCACACTCCAGAAATCGGTCACGGTGCCGATATCGATCCAGTTGAAAAAACGCTGCTGCGCATAAAACGGCATACCCTTTTGCGCCATCAGCGGGAACAGCTCGGAACCGATATCGAACACGGTATTAGCTGGAATAAGATCGATGACTTCAGGTTCGAAGATATAAATCCCGGTGCTTGCAAAATTGGATAATGCATCTTTCTGGTTTGGCTTTTCCTGGAACGACTGCACGCGTCCATCCTTATCCGTCACCACTACACCGTAGTTGTTCACCTTATCCCATGGCACTTCCTTGGTAATGACGCTGGCCAACGCCCCTTTCTGCTTGTGCTCGAACAGCGCAGAGGTAAGATCGAGGTCGATCAAGGCGTCACCGCATATCACGATGGTGGTTTCGTCGAAGAAGTTGGCAAACTCCTGGATTTTCTTGATGCCGCCGGCAGAGCCAAGGGGCTCCGGCACTACTTCGCCACTGTCATCGACATAACCTTCGAAGGAATAGCCGATCTGCACGCCGAACTGGTTTCCATCACCGAAATATTCTTCTATTTTCTGATGCAGGTAACTGACATTCACCATGATGTCGCGCACACCGTAGCTGGCGAGATATTCGACCAGATAAGCCATTACCGGCTTGCCCAGAATCGGAATCATCGGTTTGGGAAGATCGTAAGTTAATGGTTGAACACGAGTGCCCTTACCGGCAGCTAAAATCATTGCTTTCATGTTTCCTACCTCACTAAATTGCATTAAAAAATAAGATCCGGCGTTTCTGGCTGCCATCAACTACTATCGAACTGCCAGCAAACGCCTAACCACTCACTTCAAGTCTGTCGACTTCCTTCGCGATATTTGCGACACAAAATCAGGAATGTCATGATGTCGACGGTATAGCGACGCAGTAGCCGGCGTGGTTCAAGACACAGCCGATATAGCCATTCGAGCCGGGTGCGTTGCACCAGGCGCGGCGCGCGCGGCTTGTAGCCGCCCCAAAAATCGAACAGGGCGCCAACGCCGATAACTACATTTGCATTCAGGGCCTGGCGGTTGGCGAGAATCCATTCCTCTTGAATCGGGTTGCCAAGCGCCACCAGAACAACTTCTGCCTGCGAGTTATTGATCGAGTCAATCAGTGTTGCCCGGTTGTTTGCCATACCCGCATAGCCGTCGCAGCTGCCAACCACTATCTGGTTCAATTTCTGACTGACATGATCTATTGATTTTTTGAGTATCTCCGGCTTGCCACCCAACATGAACACGCGCATCGGTGTCCTCGCAGCGGAAAATAATTGCGGCACGAAATCTGTGCCATTTAAATTTTCCTTGAATACTTCGCGGCGGAAAAGATACGCCGCGATGTCCATGCCAACGCCGTCATTGACAATCGTCACCGACT
Source organism: Collimonas sp. OK607 (assembly GCF_900111995.1). GTDB lineage: Bacteria > Pseudomonadota > Gammaproteobacteria > Burkholderiales > Burkholderiaceae_D > Collimonas. The sequence continues at coordinate 143,027 of NZ_FOKF01000001.1, read as the reverse complement.
CCTTGTAGAGCTTGTCAAGCAGATAGCGGCATTGGACAATGAAATTGGTATTGGCGAAAAGCAGCGTCGCTTTTTTACCCGCCCGTACTGTGCGCAACAAATATCTGCTCAACGCCGGCGACGTCGTTGTAACAACTGAAAAACCCGCGATCGAAATGATCTTTTCTGGTCTCATGGACAGCTCCTTCTTAACAACAATACCTAAATAAAGTATGAAATAGCCTTGGTCGGCGTATCTTCGAAATCTGGCAAACGTGCAACCGATACAACCATCTAGCGCATGAAAAATCGACGTAGCCGAATCACCGAAAGCGACACCTCGTGCCAGGAACCGTTGACCGCTCTGATATGCCAGCCCGTGATAACCACCATCAGCGGATACAGCAGACACGCAATAAAAGCCGCTCCTCCAACCAAGACCACATTGGTGAAGTGCTGCTGCATCAACAACAGGTAAGCACCTAAACCAAACATTAATATGATGCTTCCCACCAAAGGCGGCGCCAGTGCGTACCAGGTCATGCGCAAACTCAAACCGAGCTCTCGGCTCAGCAGCAATTGCGATACCGGAAATACCAGCAGGTAAGCGGCGCAGAATGACAAGCTCATGCCCAGCAGGCCGAAACGGTAGAAAACTGCGGCCAGGCAGGTAGCGAGCGTCAATTGCGTGATCCCCAGCAGCACAGGGACACGATTTTTCCCCAAGGCGAAAAACAAATAGTCATTCAGTTGCACAATCGACGAGATCAGATATAGCAGCGCCAAGGCACCTACCGTAGACGCCGCCGGCAACCATTTTTCGCCGAAAACCGTGACCACCAAAGGTGTCGCCAGCACAGCCTGGAAACACAGCAAGGGGGCAACGCAAAACAGCGTAATGCCGAGAATTTTCAAATAGCCGCGACGCAGTGCGGCCAGATCCATCCCGGCGTCGGAGAACACCGGGAGTGCGACTTTGTGCATCGAACTGGAGATGACCAGATATACAGACGATGTCACCCGTTTTGCCAGGTTGTACAGGCCGGTGGCATACGGGCCCAGAAAAATCCCCACCAGCAGGGAATCGCCGTTGGCGTTGGCAAATCCGAGTATGCCGGTCAGCCCTACTTGTCGGATATCATTCCAATATTTACGCGTCAGCGCGCCATCAAGCACCATGCTCGGAAGCCAACGACTCTGTACCACAACCAGCACCAATGCCAGGCCGGATGCTGTCACCTGTTGCACCACCAAAGACATCGCCCCCCAGCCGCTCGCGGCAAGCGCGATACCGGTAGCGCCGCCTATCGTTACTGAAAAAATAGAGCGGATTGCAAGCTGGCGAAACATCATGTTGCGCACAAGTCGTGCCTCGTAAGCGCGCACCAGACCGAAAAACAGAATCGAGACGCTCATCCCTTGCAGTACTGTTTTGAGCTCCGGCGCTCGAAACAGCGACGACACAAAACCAGCCGAAAGAAACATCAACCCGGTGAGTAGCAAGCCGACCGCCGTGCAACACGTAAACACCCATGAATAAAGTCTGTCGTTTGGTATGGCGGTGCGCACGATCGGCATGGCAATCGCGTCGAATACCACCAGGCGGGTAAACAAAATGAACAGATGCGCAATAGTCAGCAAGCCAAATGCATCTGGCGTCAGAAAGTGTGCCAGAACCGCAAAGACGGCGAACGACAGTATTTGCTGCGCAAGGTTATCCACGATCGACCAGATCGATCCCGATGCCAAGCCGCCGCTAGCGCTTTTCTGATTCATCTTGCTCCTATTTTTGTAAAAAATTCAGGCACGGTTACTCGCTCCCGCTGCCCTAACCGCGCCAACCGTGCATGCGCGCCAATACGCTGACGTATTTGAATCGCGCCTTCGGAAAATCACCTTTCGCCATAGCCAATAAAATTCCTGCGCAAGTGCGCAGGCAAGTGGCCGGGAAGTACCAGAGTGGATAGTCGTTGATCCGCATCACATGGCCGATTCCGGTTTCATATTTTTTCTGTCGGTTGCAGGCGCCGTCATCGAAATCGATGGTCTTGACCGGGTGATGCAAGGTCAAGTCGACCAGAAATTTCAATTTGAAACCATGCTGCAGACTGCGCAACAGATAATCAGTCCCCTCCGCTGCCCCCCAGACCGTGCCGGCTCCAACCCCAAGCAATTCGTTGAAATTCCCCACCGCATCGACCACGCGGCGACGCAAAAAAATACTGAATTCAATTGCACCGCGCCAAACGTTATAGCGATTCAACAACGCGCTGCTTTCCAGCCAGCGCCCCTCGGTGCGACCGTCGCCATCGGTAAAACGTCCGGTGAGCCCATCCAGTTCCGGATGCCTGTTCAATTCTGTGGCGACTTTTTGCAGCAAACCCGCCGGATACCAGCAGTCGTCGTCAGGAAAGGAAATCACATCTCCATCTGCCAATCCAAGGCCGACATTACGTGCACGGGACACGCCATGCGCAGCCGAGCGCACATGCTGAATCGCAAATTTCTCGCGATACGATGTCAACATCGCCACTAATCTGTCGTCTTTGTTTTGATCGACCACGATCAATTCGAAGTTTCGATAGTCCTGCGCATCCAGCGATGCCAAAAGCCGGGACACTTCGTCAGAGCGCCCTACCGTAGCTAATATCAGTGAAAATTTCATTTAAATTCCTTTGCTCTTCTTGCACCTCGGATGCATCGACAAAATGTCAACCTGCACTCCGCCGCGCCCTGCTTTGAATCTCACTGCAAAATGTAATTTTTCAAAATTGCCGTTTGCGGTTTATCGCCGTTGTCATCCGGCTGGATACTGAACGGATAAGTCCCCAGCCACTGGCCGGTGGACCAGTAAGTCCAGCCGCCCCAGGCAGGGCTACCTTTCATTCCCTCCATGATTGCCGTCAATGCCTTTAAACACGGATCGTTGACAGCTACACCGAACTCACCGAGAAACAAGCGCTGGCGCGTCGAGTTGGCCCATACCGTCATGTTTGCCATGATCGCGCTCAGGCGGGCAGGATCGACGCAGCTGTTGGAGGTTCCGGAAGAATCCGCGTCCGCATACTGATGCACTTCGATCATGTAATTGTTTGCAGGATCGCGAAACGACCGGAATGCATCGGCATTCGACACGCCGTTATCTTTCGCATCCCAGGAATGCGCACCGCTCCAGCCACCGCCAGGAACCATGATCAAATGCTTCGAGCCACGCTTACGCAAGGTGTTAACCGTCTCCTGCGCCGTTGACGCCCAAGCCGCCACCGACATTTTTGCGGGTTCATTCATCAAATCGAACGCGGTGTTGGCCGGATCCTTGAACGCTGTCAGCAAGCGCACCCACAAATCGATGAAAGCGGCACGCGGCACTCCGGACGAACCGATAGGATTGCCACGGTACTGGCCAAAATTGTGAACATCCAGAACGATGCAAACTCCCAGCGATTGGGCGGATGCGACGCTGTCCTTTATCCTTTGCAATTCTCCCTGATCAAGCGCACCGAATAATTGCGGCTGTATCCGTTCCCACAAGAACGGCAGGCGAAATGTATTCATTCCAAGCGATTGGAAATGGCGCATGTCAGCCAGGTCGGGATAAACGTAATCCTTAAAGACCGTCCCTGGCAATTTATCCGCGGCAAACTCGGCGCCGCTCAGATTCACGCCAACCATGCGTTTGCCATCCAGGCAATTTGCCGCGGCCAGATTGCAAATCAAGAAACATCCGATAGCCGCCGCAATGGCCACCGTCCGGCGCCAGATTCCAGGAATCCGGTGAACGCTGCCACGCGTCCTATTTGTAAAAAATTTCATCATCTGGTTTCACTTTCAACGGAGAGGGGTTGTGGGCGGGGCGCCAGTGGAAAAAGCGGAATGAATTTCCGTTTGAATGCATTTCCCATGGACTTGATTAACCGTGCTCCCGGCTTTTCAATCAGCTGATAGTTGAGCCACGACAGTCCGAGGACAAGCATCACAAAGGGGATGAGCAAAGCCATCTGTAACGGCGACGGGAGAAATTTATGGAAAAGATAAATGATCGGCATATGCAGCAAATAAATCGAGAAACTGCATTCCCCGCATAAAACGATTGCCTTGTTTTCGAAGAAAAACTTGCCTAGCGCGGATGGAAACGAAAAACCGAATACCAGGAAGGAGCCGAAAACGGCTGTCAGAATGCTGCTATAGAATTCCTTGTTGCTAGAAAAAGGAAAGGCAATCCAGCCGCTCTCCATCAATACCATCGATGCAAGCAACAATGCATGCAGGCCGAGGATCGATTTACCGTCCTGATTCACAGCCCCCATTCTCGAACGAACGATTCCGGCGATGACGCCGAACAGGAAATAGTGAAGTTTTGCACCGACAAAAGTGCCCGGAAACACATCCCGATACGACAAAAGGACCAAGGCGCCGAAAGTCAGGAATACCAAACCCGTCATATCGAAGCGTGTCACATAACGATTGGCCGCAGCCCATACAAGAACGAATAGAAAATAGAACTCAACCTCGGGCGTGATACTCCAGAACACCGACACGTTGCCTGAGAAAAAAATGTGCCGGAGGATATTTTTACTCGAAATGTCATACACGAAATTCGGATCGATGTATGAGTAGATGAAAAATGAGAACAACAAAATAACCAGATAAGCAGGCGCAATTCTCGAAAACCTGGATATCGCGTATTCGACGACGCTCAGGGCTGAGAATTTCTTTCCAAGGTAAAGATAAGCCATGAGAAATCCGCTCAATGAAAAGAAAACCATCACGCCGATTTCGCCGGAAAAATTGATTTTCCAGGGAAGAGAGAACCAACTCACCGCGTGGCCGTACACGACCAGCAGCGCCGCTAGTCCGCGCAGGCCTGTGATTGCATCGATTCTTGTTTTATCCATGGTCGGCATCAGCTATCTTTAACAGTGGTTTTCAATATGAGAATCCATTTTTTTCAATTGGCTTAACCTGCAAGGTCTTTGTATACGTCGATATATTTGTCGGCAATATGTCGCCAGTTGTAACGATCCGCAAACTGCTGCATCTGCACCCGCCTGAGTGCGTAATCCGCACGCGTCTCTTCATGCAATTCCAACAAGCTGGCAACGTTGTCTTCGCCGTTTCCTGCCGAGAGCAGATACCCTATCTTTGATTGCTCGATCAGATGGCGAAACGGTGGGATATCGCTTAACACCGGCGTCAATCCGGCGCTCATCGCTTCAATTGGCGCTATGCCAAAACCTTCGTGCCGCGACAAGCAAATGAAATAACTGGATTGCCCGATCAGGTTTGCCAGCTCGTGATCTGAGGGGTTCGGTATTATCTGCACCGAGTCCGTCAGTTGCTGTTGATTCACCGCGGCCCGGAGTTCGTCCGCGGTATGGTCGTACTCACGGCCGGCGATAATCAGTTTCCAGCCAGGCTCGCGCGCGGCCAATTGCTTGAACAAGGCCAGCGTTTCCAGCAAGCCTTTATTGACAGACCAACGGCCGAAATAGATCATCGTCTTCGTCGGCGCCGATGCTGCCTGGCCGCTGTACTTTTCAACGTTGACACCATTTTCAATGACGGCCAATTTTGGCGGATTGACGATTTTGGCAAAAATATCGCCATCGTTATCACTGGTGGCAATGATTTTGTCGTAAGCCATCGACGAAGCACGAGTGACGGTATTGAAGTAGATTTTCTTCAGTTTCGATGCAAACTTCGTATGAAAAAATCCGCCGTGGGTAGACGCCACCAGAGGCCGCCGATGCAATGGCTTGGTAACGGCCAGATAATCGAAGAAGAAATCGACGCCATGCACATGGATCACATCGGCATCCGCCACATGCTGCAGCACCTGCGGACAAAGCGGGTATCTGCTTGTGCCGTGAAACGGCAGGCGCACCACGCCAACGCCGTTGATCTGTGCTTCAGGTGCAAGGAATTCAGCAGAATTCCTGAACAACCGGTTGAGTGTAACGATCTTGGGAATCTGATCGTGATGCTCGCGCTGCTGTCGGGCGATATTCTGGACCACGTCTTCCATGCCACCTATGGATGGCGAATATTGACGCACGATGTGCACGACTTTAATAGGCATGTTTAATTTCCTTTGATTGCATTTCAGGCGTTAGATGGCTGTGTTGCCGTTACCGGACGCACCGGCAATGCATCTTTCGCGCGGCCTGCGGCGCAGCCGACCAGGAACCACAGAACGCCGGCGGTTTTCAACGCGAACAGAGAGGTTCCGCTAACACACAAGATCAGGGACATATACAGCGTGATGTACGCCCGGAATCGATTGCCCCTCTCGTCTTCCATTTTCAGCATCCAGAACGCACCCCACAAAAAGATGCATAACAGCAGGCCAAGCCGCGTGAGCAAAGAGGGGTAGCCCATGTCGCCAAAGCTGGTATTAAATCCATCCAGGCCGAATATCATTCCCAGATCCAGGTTCGACAATGTTTTCCCGCTCACGAAAAGCCGGCCGAGAACGCTGTCGCTGTAGTGACCGCCAAAAACCGTCGCGAGCAGAAGTAACAGCGTCACGCTAAGGAATGGCATAACGATCAACCAGGTATTGGCTTTCGTCAGCGGCAAGCAACGCATTACTACCAGCGCCGCAACCGTGATCATGCCGTAGCGCGAATCGCTTAATGTAATCATCGTGGCGGCGGCCAGCAGGAAAAAAATCATCTCTTTGATCTCGTCACGCCGTTTCGATAATCCCCAGGCCGCGATGATGACCGCGAAATTACCTAGTGAAACGGGTTCCAGAAAAATCGACGATACCCGGTGGTTACCGATCAACGATGGCAAAATCGTGCGGCCGATCCCTTCCGGCCGTATTCCATTCAGTCCTAACACGCTATCTTTTGCCCAGTTGGATCCGGCGGCCAGGTTGCCCTGGCTGACGTAATAGGAAAAAATATTGAAGACTCGTGAAAACCAGTCGAGGAAGAACAATTCGAAAAATCCGAAGACCAGCACCAGAAGAACCATCATCTTAAGCAAGCGATCGGCATATTTACCGTTACCGATTTCCCGTCCCAGCCCGTAAAACAAGATAGGAATCATCACATCCCTGAAGCCTTTCGGATCCAGTTGATTGCGCAAAATCGCCATCAGGAACAGGTAGGCAGCCACCAGGAACGCAACAGCGACAAACTCAAGCCGGATACGTTTGATCAACACGGCAAGGCATGCGATATAGATGGCGCCTTCAGTGACGCCCACCGCGGCAACCGAAATGGGATGAACGTTCGTGTGAATCGCACATAAGACCGCCTGATACACCAGCGCGACCATCAGAATCCAGAACACCGCTCTTTCGGCGGGCACAGGAGAACCGGCTTGTCGTGGAAAAATAGAATTCCTGATGTTTGCAAAAAAGGGCATGCGGCTTATATCCTCGATTTATGTCTCAGGGCGACACAGCTTGCAGTCGGATGCGGAAAACCACACTCGGCCAGACTGCAAGAATTGGCTATCCCGCTCATCAGAAACTCACCATTACCGAGCCGACGACTTCAGTGCCGCTGCGTCGGAGTTGCTCGCTAAATGCGGTGAGATCGGCGACACGGGTGTGATCCTTCCGCACCACTAGCAGCACACCTCCGGCGCGTGAGGCAATGGTCAAGGCGTCCGCTGCGCTTGAGAACGCCGGTGTGTCATACAAAATGATGTCGAAGCGGTCGCACAGCGTTTCATTCATGACAACGAAATTGGAACGATTGATCAATTCCTGAGGATTAGGCACTAACGATCCCGCGGGCAATAACGACAGGTCGATGAACGATTCGGCCATCGCCAGCATATCCAGGCCAGCGCGTCCGGCCAGGACATCGGCCAGCCCGCGTCCCGCAGCCAGATTGAATATCTTGTGCTGGCTCGGGTTGCGCAGATTCGCATCGACCAGCAACGTCTGCTCGCCAAGCTGCGAAAACACGACGGCCAGATTTGCCGCCAGCAAACTGGTTCCATCACCCGGGTTGACACTGGCAATCGCCAAGGTCTTGCGCCCCGGACGGAACCAGCGCAGCATCAACTCGCTGCGCACCGAGCGCAGCATTTCGACTTCCGCACTGAAGGGCTGGTAGGCCGCCATTAGCGTCGCCGGATAATTCCCTCCGCCTGCCTGCAGGTAAGGGTAATCAAATTGACGCGCCAGCACCTGCTGGATATCTGCCTCTGTGACCAGGCCGAGGCGTTGCGCCGCTTCGCCGAAGCGGAGCCCCTCTTCCTTTTGCAGACGGCGCACGCGTTCCACTTCCTCCAGCGTCATCTTGCCTTGTTCAACCAGCATGCGACCCATGTGGATGTCTTTCCGGGACGCCGCACCGGCACTGACGATAGAACTGACCGGACTGTTCATTTTCTTAACCTTTCCAGCATAGGCGCGATCATCGCGTTAAAAATAATCTGGAGAATGTAAATCTCCGCGGGGGTTTTCCCCAGGTGATGGTGCCAAGCACCGGAGCCTTCAGTACATTGATCAGATCGATGCTGGACCGTACGCGGCGATTCGCCATTTCCGCCAGTACCGCCAGAGCCAATCCGAGCATGACGCCGAGTAGTATCGACAACACCACGTTCAGCCGTACATTCGGGCTGATCGGAAACAGCGGCGCCACTGCGGGATTGAGTACCGACACATCGGATTGATGCGATTGCCCTTCAAGCTCGGTCTGCGTCAGGCGCTGGGCGGCGGCATCGTATGCTTTCTGCGCACTTTCAACATCCTTGACCAGCACCGATAATCCATCGCGAGCGTGATTGAGCTGGAACACCTTGGCAGTCTGCGCTGTCAACGCGGCGCGTATCTCCGCTTCGCGCTGACGCTGGATACGGCCGTTATTCGCAACCGCGTTGTTGGTGGCGCCGATGCTACTGTTCACTTCGGCGCGTAATCTGTCGACCTCGGCCTTGGCGGCCTGGTACTGTGGATGATTGACGTCCAGATTCTGAGAAAGCTGTGCAAATTTCCCTTCCGCCAGCGCCAACGATGATTTCAGGTTTTGAACCAGCGTATTCGAAACCACATCCGGTGAATCCCTACCGCCGCTGCCCGTCGCCTGCCTGCCGCGCGAAGATGCTTCCGCCGCCTGCCCTTGCGCTTGCACCAGCTGAGTAGACAGCTCGTTCAAACGCGCCGTTTCAACGTCCAGACGGTTGTCGGTACTAACCAATCCGTGCTCTTGCTGGTAGTCGGACAGTTTGCCTTGCGCATCTTCCAGATTGGCGCGCAATGTCGCGACTTGCCCCGTGAAGTACCTGGCCGCCTGTTGCAACGGCTCTACCTTGATTTCCAGATTGAGCTGTTGGTAAGCGGTGGCAAAACCGTTAGCAACTTTTGCGACGAAGGCGGGATCGTTGCCCTTGGCCGAGATTTCAATCATGCTGCTTTCTCGCGATGGAGATACCTCCACCATTTTCAGCAAGGTATCGGCCAGCCATTCCTGGATCGATCCGTTGCCATTCGTCAGTTGTTGAAAGCGCTGCTTAAAACCTGGCTGGTTTGCCAGGCCAAGATTGTCGACCACTTTCAAGGCCACCCGCCGACTGGTGACAATATCGATTTGCGTGGCCATATAACCGGACGCCAATTGAGCCGGCAACACATTGCCAGACACCGGATCGGCGCCCTTGTAATTGAGCAGCACCGTGGTCGATGCCTTGTACGTTTTGGGCAACGCAAGACTGACCGCTGTTGTAGCGATGACGATCACAAGCAGCGTCAATACAATAACCTTGTAGCGTGCCCGCAGAATGGTGAGAAGCTGAGAAAAAGTCATTTGAGCTCCTTTCTGACAACCGGATAAAAGGGCGACAAGACGCCAGCGTGGATGAGATGGTTCAAAAGAAACTCTCTTTCACATACACGACGTCGTCCGCCTTCAGTGTCTCGTCGTGGCTCGCACTTATCTCTATCAGGTTGCCTTTGGCGTCGCGCCGCTTGATGCGGATGCCGCGCTCGGTACCGCGCGGAGTAAGGCCACCACCGATCGACAATGCCTGCACCACAGTCATGTCGTGCTCCAGCTTGTAGCCGCCGGGATGTTGCACTTCACCGTAGATATAAAATTTTGGAGCCTTATCCACGAAAATCACGTCGCCGTTGATCAGATCCAGATTCGACTTCATGTCGGCCGACTGAATCATCTGGACCATGTTGATGACCTGCTTGGTGGTTTTTCCATTGCGTGTACGGACCACGGTAGCGGTATCGCCGCCTTCAGGACCGACACCGCCTGCCAATGCCAGCATATCGGTCACGCTGCGTTTTCCGGCCACCGGGTAGCGGCCGGGATGCAATACCTGGCCGAGCACCGACACCTGCTGGCTCTGCAACTCGGTAACCATGATGTTGACTTCAGCCTTGCGCAAGAAGCCGCCTCCGGTCAGCATGCCAGAAATCTTCTTTTCAGCCTCAGCGGTAGACAGACCGCCAATACCGACATCGCCGATGAGCGGGAAGGTAATGTTCCCTGCCTCGCTTACCTTTGTTTCCAGGCTTAGGTCAGGATTCCCGAATACGGAGATTTTCAACGCATCGCCCGCGCCAAGCGGCGTATCGGCGGCCATTGCGGAAAAGGCGCAAATTGCCAGCGTCATCGCCAGCAAGCACGTGTAGATTCGTTTCATCATTTTCGCCATCCTGTTAAATTATTGTTTCTGTTGCTGTTATTGTTTTGTGCCATATCTGCATCTTGCCCATCTTGCTCATTTCGCTTCAGCCACGTCGTGCCTGCCGGATCGATCTGGCACGGCCGGCGCCTGCTTATCTGACGATGTGGAGGACGTCGGCGCATCCTCTACAATCAAGTTATCGCTCTTGTCGACATATTCGAGTTTCGCCAAAGAACGCAAGCGCGCGATTTCTGCAGCAGCAACTTCTTGCATCTTCTTGTTCAGTAGATAACGCTCGATCTGCGCGGTGGCGGCGTCTCTCGTAATCGGGCTATCTCGTAATTCAGTCAGAGCGCAAAGCAGATCTTTTTGACCGTCTTCCATGACAAATAAACGATTCTTTCCAAGCTTCTTTATTTCTCCGACAATTTCCGCAGGCAGGTCGGCGCTGGTGTATGTAAGCTGGGTTTTGACATACCCGATGCCGCGCTTCCTGAGCCATGTCGCCATCTGGTTCAGCGACGTTGCCGTGTCCATCTGCGACTTGATCGCTCCGTCAAAATCTTGCGCCGCTATGACCAATTGCTCGATATCCAACACCTTGCGATGCGCAAATAATTCCGGGTGACCGTCAAAATAAGCATCGACTTCGGCTTTGGACGGCTTGCTCAAATTTTCTTCTTTCGATTCCAGATAAGCTTGCACAATCGCTTGCGTCTTGAATCGCTCGACAAACTGAATCAATTTCGGATCGCGATCGAGTTTGTTGCGCACCGCTTCCTTCAGCAAAATCTGCCGATTAATCAGCGCGTCCAAGGCCTGCTTACGCAGGGCTTTGCGCTGCACGCCATTTTCTTCCGTCGCGCCAACTGCATGCTGTAATTCGGCCTCGAGTTGCAGTGCCGTGATTTCATTGCCATCCACTCTGGCAAGTACCTTGTTGGTATTTTTCTTCTGATCGCCGCAAGCAGATAAGCTAATTGCGGCAAGCAGCATCAAAATGCCAATACCCTTTATGCGCGATATGCCGCCAATGGCACGCATGTAGTCGAACCGTTCAAAGCAACTCAAAATCCGACTCCCATAAATAAAACAAATTTCACGAACGCACTTTCTATTCTCACGGCTGGAAATAACGGCAGGCCGGCGAGACATCAAGTACTAAATTGTCCAATAGGTTTGGACACGGAAAAGAAACCAATGGATGTACGCATCGGTCGACGTCGCACCTGATACAAAACGAAGCAGAGTCCTACCAGGAGCAAGGCCCAACGTCCAGGTTTCTGCTGCGGTTTCGCTTCGAAATCCTTGAGAAAATAAAACAGCAAGTCGTCCGAATTATTCACGCTGGGCGACGCCTTCATTGACAGGTGGCCGACATCGGCACTGGACGAAAAACTCACCGGAATCACATTGGCGCCACGCCGGGAATCATTCGACTCTCCTACCTGACTGAAAACAGCGGTAGCTTTCGAAGCTGGCCTTGCTGCACGAGATACGATTGTCGTTTGCGCCGCATGGTTTGAGTCGACGGGCTCGGCGTTTGACGGATACGCATCGATTGCCAAAAGGCTCCGGGCCTCGGCCTCGGACGTATTGAGTTGAAAAACAGGCGCAGCCGCTACGGCAGCGCTGCAAGAAACTGCTAATGAAAGAGTGATCAACAACATAGCTCTTCGCATGATCTTCTCCTGAAAAATTCATCGGACGTCACATTGACGTGTACGGTAGGACACCAAGGAAAGTGATGGTTCGTTACTGAAACATTTGTTACATCTCACCACACATGACCAGTCAACGTTCGCGAATCAACACGCACTAATACGCGCTGTCTTTTTTTAAAACTTCCTTGATGGTGCGGACGATGATCCACAGGTCCAGCGCCAATGACCAGTTGCGTAAATATTCCAGGTCGAATTCAATCCGTGAACGCATTTTGTCCAAGGTATCGGTCTCGCCGCGGTATCCATTGACCTGCGCCCATCCTGTAATTCCGGGCTTCACCTTATGTCGCAGCATGTAACCCTGGATAAGCTTGCGATACTGTTCGTTGTGAGCGACGGCGTGCGGGCGCGGACCGACGATGCTCATACGGCCTTGCAGCACATTGAAAAACTGGGGCAACTCGTCAAGCGACGTGCGGCGAAGAAAACCGCCGAACCGCGTCACGCGTGCATCATTTTTTTTTGCCTGGTTGACGACAGCACCATCCTCGGTGACGGCCATCGATCGAAATTTGTAGACGACGATTTCCTCTCCGTTCAATCCGTATCGACGCTGGGCGAAAATAATCCGGCCGGGAGAAGAAAGTTTGACCCCTATCGCAATCACCAACATGATCGGTAGCAAAAGGATCTGGATCAGCACCGCCAGAACAATGTCACTGCCGCGCTTCACCACGCCGCGCAGACCAGTGAATGGCGTTTCGCAAATGCCGATTACGGGGATGCCTCCAACATGGTCCAGGCGCGCCTGGATCAGTCCGAAGGTATAGATGTCTGGTACAAAGTAGACTGAAGCGGTGGTATCCCGCAGTTCTTCCATTAAAGCCAGCACTCTCGGTTGTGCCGACATCGGCAGGCAGATAAAGATCGTCTTGATTTTGTGTTCGCGCACATAGGGCCCGACGTCTGCGATGGCGCCGAGATGAGTACCGTCAAGATCCGTGGGCCGGTTGGCTTGATTGCGATCGTCGAAAAATCCACGCATGTCTATACCGGCAGTGTTGTCGGATGTGAGGCGTTTGAGAATATCAACCCCCGGCTCGTTGGAACCGACAATGACTGCGGATCGGACTTCAGGTTTCCGCCCGAGGTTGAATGCCAGCATATGCGCAGTCAACCGGCTAAGCAAAAGCGCAAAAGGTGCAAGTGCAAACCAGGTCCATATGACACCATCGGAGAATTCATAGCGCAGTCCCGTGACCTGCCCCATCAATGTCAGGATCACCACGATGATCATCCATCCAAAGAAGATGTCGCCGGCATACCCAAGCTGCTTCCCGATATGCAAAGTGCGGTAAAGGTCGATCTGCTCGTAGATGTACGAGGAAATGAAGAAGGCGATAATCATCAAAATCAGGTAATCGCCGGTGAACACTTCGTCCTTTGCCATGATGACCAGATACAAGGACCCGAGGATAATGGCCGGGTCAAGCAGGCGCTTGAAGAAGGAAACTAGCGGGATGTCATTCTCGGTCATTTTTTCCTGCCTCAATATGCATAGCGTGTGCTGAACATCACGCCGTTATTCACAAAGCCGCCTGGCGAGTTGGTTAAGGTTTGCGTGCTACGGATGCCGGACAACTGGACTTGCCAATGCAATGTCGGGTTGTAAACCACCGTCAAGGCTTGATTGCGCAGTACATCGTTTTGATTCGGAGAGCCGGGAGCGGTGGACGCCAGCGACTGGCTAAAATCCCGCTTTTGATATTTGAATTGCGCTATCAGCCGTAGCTTTTCAGAGTAGTGCCAGGCTGACGCAATGCTGGCGCCATGATTCAATGAATAAACGGTGGACAGATCGTCCACAGCGCCGATCTCCCGCCATATGGAGCCAGTGACATCGATTTTTCCGGTAGGCGACCAGTCTGCGGATAGGCGCGAATTCAAGCCGCTAAAGTCCCGCACAGAAAATGCGTCTTGCTTTCTGCTGACCCATCCGCCTAAAAAGTGCAGCTTCGTCTTACCGGTCAGCAGCCAGTCAATCTTGGCTTTTACTTCGTCCTGGTTATAGCCGTTGAATACCGGCGAACCGGTATCTAGTTCCGGGTTCGGAAAATCGGCGCGCGTATGGCGTAGCTGGACGCCGATTGTGCTACCGGTGGCGGCGAGATAGTCGAGCCCTACTTCGGTTTGGTTCTGCGAGTTATTGCCTGGCTGTTGCGATGCAAGGTCGTACCACAACTTGCTGTGCACTAAACCGACATGTACGCGCCAGCTCGGATGAAACAGCCATGAGCCATCGACATATGCAGTTTCCTGCGAGCGTATATTGCGTTCCAGCAAGTGGAAATCGATGAATGGAGTGAGTCCCTGCGAATAAGTGACGCCCACATTGCCTTCAACGTGAGGGCCCGCATGCCAATTCCAGTTGGCGGCCAGGTTTTTATCCATGTGGTCGAGTTGCTGGAATCTTTCGTATTCGACGTTGGCTAGATTCACATTCGCCGTCAGATGCTGTTGGCTGATGTTCTTGTCGACGGCCAGACCAACCTGCAGTCTGCGCGTGTAATCCGAAAGATTGCTGCCGATTCCCATGGCCTCCGCAGCGGCGGAATTTTGCAATCCCAATGGATTGCTGTCGTAGTTGACTCCGTATCCGGCATACGGTGTAAAGGAATCGGGCTGCGGCACGACGACATCAGGTGGCGGCATGACGTCCGTTGGCACCAGGTCGTTAGCGGCGACCAATCCGGGCACGCAGGAGCATATTGGAATCAGGAAGATGGTTTTCCATGGCAGTCTGAAAAATTCTCCGCGACGTTTCAATCTTCTGTTCATTACACACCTTTTCCAGCGCAACAATTTGCACAAAAATTTGTAGATTCAATTTCAACGAATGCTTGATTAAATTTTCCTCTTACCAAAACCGCGACAGAAATCGTTATTTAAAAAATAAATTGATTTTTTGGAAAATTGATAGCAGGCAATGCCATGCATCCTTAGGCTGATTCAAGCAGACGGTGATTGCAGTACGCAAAGTAAGCTAATAAATCGATGAGATCAGTACGCGAACGCACATAGCATGAGATATCAGCACCGTTATTCGTCTTGGCAAGACTAAAATTGCATAAAAGCCGTGTATGGGCTTTACGTAAAAATGCGCCGAAGACAACTAAAAAGGCGGAAAGAAAAATAATGAGTAGGATGCAGGGAGTCTTTACAAGATCCCTTGCGCGATGTTTGTCACACGGGCATCTGCTTCCGGCGAACGCTTGGCGTTCGTCTTACGGACAGCAGGCGCATGGGTTTTTTTCTAGCAGAGTTGCAATCTGAATTTGATGCATGGCGCATCGAGGCGGCGTTTTTTTTGCATGATCCTTCCTTCTGACATCAAGAATCTGAGTAAAGTCGGGGTTGGTTTCCATTGCCGCATTTGTTAAAACAGGCAAAGAGAAATCGACCCGTTTTTTCGACATGAAAAGGCGTCGTGTGATGCATGCTGCAACACAACATAATCACACCACGAAGGACTTCAATTTATGCCGCGAATTCATTCAAGGCTAAATTTGTTACACTTTGTAGCACTTCGATTTTCACATTAACAACCATGGTGTTGATCAAAAAAAATGTGCGAACAAAAGAATTACACATGCCGAAAATATGGAAATTCGGTATCGCCCCACATAAACGGCGGAACGCGATTCCTTGCTAAACCCATATAGCTCGGGCACTGCCAGCGCGCAACATTGATAATATAAAAAATATGAATTCGAAAAAACGTTGAAATGTATGAGATATTATTTACCCGATATCCATATATCTGCATCAAAATAATTTCTACTCGGCAATGTTCCATTGCGATTCGCGGTAAATTTTGAAGGCCGCCATTAGCCCTTAGTATCGTTCAAATATTTCATTGTGCAAGGCACAAATTTACAAAATTTTCATTTAAATAAAATGATTATGTAAGGCAACAATATTGCACCAAAAAAATGCGCGGCGTTGCTGAAATTTTGGGGCGATATCAAAGCCGACAGGGAAGTTTTCTGCTCTTGTTTCTGCCAGAGACGGTTTGCATTTATTGTGATGTTTGCTGGAAAAAATTGTATAGCAGCAGTCGAATGAATTATGGTTTCTGCCGAACGGCCGACACCAGATGTTGAGGAAAAAAATCCGAAGAAGACGGCGTGCATTTCAATGCATTCGAGCCAGATACTCAAACAGTATGATCAATGAGAGGCAGCATCATGTGGAACAATTATATGAACATTTCTGTGATGAATTGGCTGGGACAATTCACAATGATGTCAGCACCGTTCAATCAAATCGTTCACTTCATTTCCGGTTCCGATTTGTTTAAAGGCCTGCCCATCATGGGCATGCTGTGGTACTTCTGGTTCAGAGATACAGACCCGAAATCAAACACCAGGGACATCGTTATCGCGACCCTGATCGGCTGCGTCGTCGCCGTCGTCATTGCCAGGGCCGCGAACACCATGGGGCCATATCAGCCGCGTCCATTTGCAAACGCTGCACTGGCACATCACGTATACATCGGGTTGCCGGTACCGGAGAGCCAGGCTCTATATATATGGAACTCCTTCCCTAGCGATCACGCCGCCTTGTTTTTCAGTCTCGCCACCGGGATTTTCCTGATCTCAAGAATGGCCGGTTCCCTGCTCTATCTCTATGTGCTGATCTTCATTGCCCTGCCACGGGTATACCTCGGTTTGCATTACCCTACCGATATTATCGCTGGCACGCTGCTGGGAATCGCATGTGTTGCGCTCAGCACTCGCGCTGGCGTGATCAAATTATATGGCCGGTACTGCAACATGCTGCTGGATCGTTATCCGGCAGCCTTTCAGGCAGCGCTGTTCATCGTTACCGTTGAAATAGGTACGCTGTTCTATGACGTACGCCTGCTGCTTGAAGGAATCGTCAAATACTTTCCCAGATAAGATTGAGAGAGTGGTTACGATCGAGAAGCGATCTGCTGCGCAGCCATCCAATCCGCCAGTTGATCCAATCCCTGCACGACATGATCGGGAGACTGGCCGAGCTCGTCAAACGCATTGCCGGCCCGATTGATCCAACATACGGGATAACCGAAATGCCGCGCGCCTGAAGCATCCCATGCATTAGATGAAACGAACAGAAGCTCCGAGCGATCGCAACTCAACCGCTGCTCCGCCAGCGTGTAGACACTGCCGTGCGGCTTGAAGATCTGCGCATCGTCGGCGCTGATCAGGTGCTTGAAACGAAGAACCAGGTCGGATGCCGCTACCACGCTGCGAATCGAATTGACTGAGCCGTTGGACAGGATGGCGAGCGGCAGCCCCATCACCTGTAATCTGGCCAGCGCCTCCGGCACTTCGGGATACGGTTTGATCTTGAGATATTCGTTGCAGAGGGCGGCACGCGCCGCTTCGTCGAGAGGCAGTTGAAGCTGTCTGGAGGTAAACACCAGTGCGTCATGGGTGACCTGTTCGAAATCGACATAGTCGGCCATCAGGCTACGCAGCCAGGTGTACTCAAGCTGCTTCTGCCGCCACATCACGCTGATTTCCCGCCCGCGGCCAGGATGACAGGCATCGCAGGCTGCTGCGACCGAATGCACATCGAACAACGTGCCGTAGAGATCAAATACGATACCTCTTATATTCTTCATTGCCCCTCCGCTGTAAGCTGTCGGCTCAGCGGCGCCAAACCAGGCGCTGCCTGCCATATGCTGCGCTATATGACCGCTGGATACCACTACAGTGTAAATGAGAATATTGCTTGCCACCTTACTGCTCCTCGCGCCGCTTATCGCGCACGCGCATGAAGTTATCCGCGTGGCCGACGGCGACAGCATGACGCTGCAAGTTGGAACAAGGCAGCTCAAGCTGCGTCTGGCCGGTATCGATGCGCCGGAAATGAAACAGGCATTCGGCCCACAGGCCAGGAAATCGCTGCATCAACTATGCTTTGGCAAGGATGCGCAATACGATGCAATTGCCATCGACCGTTTCGGTCGCACCGTTGCAACGGTGCGCTGCAACGGCGTTGATGCAAGCAGGGTCCAGCTTGAACGTGGCATGGCCTGGGCTTTTCGGCAAAAGGACCGCGATCTGAAAGCGCTCGAGACGGCGGCACGCAACAAAAAAATTGGATTGTGGGCAGATCCGCATCCTGTCGCGCCCTGGCGTTTCCGGTACGCTGGCTCGCCAGATGCAACTTGCCATATCGGGCCGCGTGGCGGCCGCTATCAGTGGGTCAATGGGCGCAAGGTGTACGGCTGTCCATAAACGGTGCAGGGAAAAGAAAAACGGCCCATAAAGGGCCGTTTTTCTCGATGTTCTGGCGGAAGCGGTGAGATTCGAACTCACGAACGGGATAAACCGTCGCTAGTTTTCAAGACTAGTGCCTTCAACCACTCGGCCACACTTCCTGAGAGGCGTAATTATACCCAATTTGCGGGAAATTAACGATCCCGCAGCCGCTTTTATTGGGATAAAAGCAGGATTCTTCAGGAAAACAGATCAATCCAGCAGGAACATCTGCTGTAAATCATTCAAAAACCGTTGTCCCAGCGCAGTAGGCTGGATGATCTTGTGGTCGCGGTACAGCAAGCCCTTGGCTTCGGCCTGGTTCAAGGATTTTTCTATCGCATTGATTGCCAGTCCGGTACGCTCACTGAACAAATTCACCTCGAAACCCTTATTCAGCCGTAGTGCATTCAGCATGAATTCGAATCCGAGATCGTCGCGGCCGATTTCCGTTTCTTCCTGGATTACATTACCCAGGCGGCTATGTTCGAGATAAGCCTTGGGTTGCTTGTAGCGCATCTGGCGGATTACGCGATGCGGAAATGACAGCTTGGAATGGGCGCCGGCGCCGATGCCGAGATAATCGCCGAATTCCCAGTAATTCAAATTATGCCGCGCCTGACGGCCGGCCTGCGCATAGGCCGAAACCTCGTAATGACCATATCCGGCAGCGCTGGTGTGCGCACTGATCATGTCTTGCATTTCGGCACTGGCGTCGTCGTCCGGCACAACCGGCGGATACTTGGCGAAGTAAGTATTCGGCTCCAGCGTCAGGTGGTAAAGCGACAGGTGCGGCGGTGCAAAGCCGATGGCGGTGGCGACATCCTGTTGCGCTTCTTCCAGCGTTTGCGACGGCAAGGCATACATCAGGTCGAGATTGAAGTTATCGAAAGTCGCATGGGCGATCTCGACGGCGCGGCGCGCTTCGCCATCATCGTGGATCCGGCCTAACGCTTGCAGATGGCGGCCGTTGAAACTTTGAATGCCTATCGACAGCCGATTGATGCCGCTGTTGCGGTATGACTTGAACTTCTCTACCTCGAAGGTACCGGGGTTGGCTTCCATCGTAATTTCTGCAGCGCCATCCAGCGGGAGCAATGAACGCACATCCGACATCAGGCGATCCAGCCCGGCCGCCGACATCAGGCTGGGGGTGCCGCCGCCGATAAAGATCGTATAAACCTTGCGGCCCCAGATCAGCGGCAACGCGGCTTCCAGATCGGCGCGCAAGGCAGCCAGGTATTCTTCCTCAGGAAAACCGCCCTTGGCTTCATGCGAATTGAAATCGCAGTACGGACACTTCTTCACGCACCAGGGAAAGTGGATATACAGCGACAGCGGCGGCAAAGCACTCAGGCTGAGCGCGCCCGGCTGCAGATATGCCAGGGCCGCCTGGGCGGCTGCGGATGGCTTGTTATTGGCGGTACCGCTAGCCTGACTCTTAGGCTGGCCCGGCATGCCGATAGGTTTAATCGGGATCATCGTAATTTTTCAACTAAAGCACGCAGCGCCTGGCCGCGGTGCGAGACGGCATTTTTTTCGGCTGCGGTAAATTCAGCGGCAGTCTTGTTCTGCTCCGGCAGCAGGAAATACGGGTCGTAACCGAAACCGCCGGCGCCGCGCGGCTCATCGATGATGAAGCCGTTCCAGCGACCGTCGGCAATCACCGGTTGCGGATCGTCGGCATGGCGCACGAATACCAGCACACAGTAATAATAGGCTGATTTATCGGCATGCGACGCAAGATCGGCGACCAGCTTGCGGTTGTTTTCCGCATCCGATTTCGGTTCGCCGGCATAACGTGCCGATAACACACCCGGCGCACCGCCCAGCGCGTTGACGCAGACACCTGAGTCGTCGGCCAGTGCCGGCAGGCCGGTGAGACGCGAAGCGTGGCGTGCCTTGGTGAGCGCGTTTTCAACAAAGGTCAGGTACGGCTCTTCCGCCTCCGGGACATCGAACTCGCCTTGCGGACGAACTTCAAAATCGATCTGTGCCAGCAACTGGCTGAATTCTTTTAATTTACCGGCGTTATTGGAGGCCAGGACCAGGGTGCGTGACATGAGTGACTCGAAGCAAAGAAAGCCGGTACTTTAGCACCGGACGGGAGTTGTTGTTGGGTCAGCGCCGACGAGCATGATCAATCAGACAATGTCGATCAATGCAGGCGAGAAATAATGATGAAAAAACAAGAGGAAGGCTAAACGCCGTCCCCGGGTTTTATTGCGAGGAACAGCGTCTTATGCGACGCGCTTGCCCAGGATGACCAGATCGCGCTCTATGCCGTCGAGGGTAGCTACCCGCGGCATGTTGGCCCAGCGTTCGAAGCCGAAAGCATCGAACAGTTTCAGGCTGGCTTGATTGTGGCCGAAAATGAAACCGAGCAAGGTATGCACGCCGATGGCCGGCGCATGTTCAATCGCCTTCCCCAGCAAATAGCGGCCGAGGCCTTTTCCGCGTGCGTCTTCATGGATGTAGATCGACAATTCGGCTGTGCCGGCATAGGCCGGGCGACCATAGAAATCGGAATACGATAACCAGCCCAGGATCGAGGCCGTGCCATCCGCACCCTGCTGCTCCACCACCCACAGCGGACGCCGGTCGGCGTTGTGCTGGTCGAACCAGGCTTGGCGCGATGCCACGCTGACCGGTTCGGTATCGGCGGTAACTTCGCGCGAAGCGACGGTGCTGTTGTAAATATCTACAATCGCCGGTAAATCCTGTTGGCCGGCTAGTCTAAAGCTGTAATCCATAATTTATAATTCGAATCAGTAATTCAAAGATGCATTGTTGCTGGCATCAGCCAGTATTAATAAGTATGCGTTGGACGCGCCGATCCCAGCGCAGATCCCAGCACTTCTTCAATCCGCTTGCGCAGCCGCTGGCCGCTGTCGTCGTCCGGAAAATGCACGCCGACCCCCTGCGCCTTGTTGTTGTTGGCGTTCTTAGGCGTAATCCACGCCACTTTGGCAGCAATCGGATATTTGGTGCCATCGTCCATCAGGCTCAAAATCAGATAGATTTCATCGCCGAGGTGGTAGCTCTTGTTGGTTGGCACAAAGATGCCGCCATTCGTCAGAAACGGCATGTAAGCGGCATACAAGGCGGACTTTTCCTTGATCACCAGCGACAAAACCGAAGGCCGGGCTAATTTGACCGGCTCGGCCGGGATTGTAGAGTTTTCTGCCATCGCTATCCTATAAGCAAAATTCAAGCAAACATTGCGGCGTAGTCCAACAGCATCTCTTCAATGAAGAGCCGCGCCGATAAAGGGTGTTCTGCAATTGCACGACGTTCATTGCTGCTTTTCAGCGCCCGCAGCAGAGCGCCGGTTTCAACTTTGGCGGCCAGGCTTGTGAGGGCTTTTTCATAACGAGGATAATACCGGATTGTGCCGCACAATTTAAAGGAAAACAGGTCATATAGCCAACGCTGCTGCCAGCCGACCAGCTCGGCGACCGGGGTTTTCTGCAAATGTTCGGCACATTTCAACGCGCCGTCTATGCCCGGCTTGGTCAAATGCAGCAAAAACTCATCGATCAGTTCGCGCCCTTCGCTTTGCGACTGCGCGTAAGCAGTCAGCGGCGCGCCGCCCTGCTCTGCCAGCCAGACATCTGCATCCTTCACGTCTTGCTGGCGCAGCCAGGCCATGGCCTGCTCGCGCGACGGCAGCGGCATGGCGAATTTGCGACAGCGCGACAAAATGGTCGGCAGCAAACGGTCGAGGCTATTGGAACTCAGCAGAAAGACAGTGTTTGGCGGCGGCTCTTCCAGTGTCTTCAACAAGGCATTGGAGGCGGCGGTATTGAGCGCTTCAGCCGGATAGAGTAATACCACGCGCTGGCCCTGGCGGTGAGTGGAGATATTCATGAAGCCGGACAATGCGCGGATCTGGTCGATCTTGATTTCCTTGGAGGGCGCCTTGGCTGACTTGGCAGTTTTTTTACTATCGCCAGCGTCACCGCCTTCGTCGCCATCGCCCGCATCTTCGCCATCCAGGATCTCCGGCCGCACACGCCGGTAATCGGGATGGTTGTACTGCATGAACCAGCCGCAAGAGCCGCATACGCCGCAAGCATGGCCATCTGCCTTCGGCTGTTCGCACAGCAGCGATTGCGCAAACAGTTCGGCAAAAACGGTTTTGCCTATACCTTCAGCGCCGTGAAACAGAATCGCGTGCGGCAAGCGTGCGCGCATCTGCTGCAGCTGCTGCCAGACGCCTTCCTGCCACGGGAACAAGGAGTTGCTCATTGATTTACGCTTCGCTTATAGAACGTTATCGTCATTGGCATGGTGCTTACCCGGCGCACAGGTTGGAAATGATGTGCGCCAGCGCTTGCCGGACTTCGGCAATCGTTTTAGTCGCATCGATAATGTGGAAACGCTGAGGGAATTGGGCCGCGCGGCGCAGATATTCAGCGCGTGTGGCGGCGAAGAAATCCGCCTTTTCCTGCTCGAATTTATCCAGCGTGCGGGTCGCATCCAGGCGTGTCCGCGCCACTTCCAGCGGCACATCGAACAACAAAGTCAGGTCCGGCTGCAAGTGGGGGTGCACCCATTGCTCCAACGCTTCCAGTTTAGCCAACGGCAACTGCCGGCCACCGCCCTGGTAGGCGAAAGTGGCGTCTGTAAATCGATCTGAAATCACCCAGTCGCCGCGTGCCAGCGCCGGCTCTATCACCTGCGCCAGATGCTCGCGACGTGCGGCAAACATCAGCATCGCTTCCGTCTCCAGATGCATTTTCTGATGCAACAACACTTCTCGCAGCGCTTCCCCCAGCTCGGTGCCGCCCGGTTCGCGGGTGGTGACGACCTTCAAGCCCTGTTTGCACAACAGATCCGCGACAAAGCCGATATGGGTCGACTTGCCGGCGCCGTCTATGCCTTCAAATGTGATAAATTTTCCTGATGCCATTGCCTTGCCTGTTGAGTTGCTTATGCGGTTTTGAAGAAAACCAGCGGATGGTGCGGGTTATTACTACAATTATCGCGCATCGCCATCACTACCGTTGATATTGATTCACCGCCTGGTTATGTTCGCCCAAATTATTCGAGAAATGGCTGCTGCCATCACCCCGGGCCACGAAATACAAAGCGTCGGTCTGCGCCGGATGCATAGCGGCGCTGATCGATTCCGCGCCTGGCAAGGCGATCGGCGTCGGCGGCAGACCGGGCCGGGTATAGGTGTTAAAAGGGGTATCTGTAGTCAGGTCGCGCTTGCGGATGCTGCCTTGATATTGGTCGCCCATGCCGTAAATCACGGTCGGATCGGTCTGCAGCAGCATGCCGATCTTGAGCCGGTTGATGAATACGCCGGCAATTGTGGTGCGATCGGCGCGGCGGCCGGTTTCCTTTTCGACGATCGACGCCATCACCAAGGCCTCGTACGGGGTTTTGTAGGGCAGCGATGCATCGCGCCCTTCCCAGGCCTGGTTGAGGCGCCTGATCAGTAAACTGTGGGCCTGCTTGTAGACCTGCAGGTCGCTCGAACCCTTTGCAAACAAATAGGTATCGGGGAAGAACAAGCCTTCCGGCATGCTGTAGTCGGGCGTGATTTTTGCCAGCAATTCAGCATCGGACAACGCTGCGGTATCGTGCTTTAGCGAGGTTTGCGCCGCTACTGCCTGCCGCATCTGGCGGAAAGTCCAGCCTTCGATGACTGTCAGCGATTCTTGCGCAAACTCGCCGCGCACCAGTTGCGTCAGCAAGCGCAACGGCGTGGTGCCGGGTTTCAACTCATAACTACCGGCTTTTAATTTGCTGCCCTTATCGGTCACCCGTGCCAGCAATTCCAGCAACTCGGGATTGACGCCGACTCCGGCCTCGTCGATCTGCTGTGCCGAACTTGCCAAAGTGCTACCTGGTTTGATCGTGAACGGCCGCACCGCACCGGTATCGAAAACTGGCTTCTGCGCCCAGTAAGCCACGCCGCCAGCGGCCAGACCGCCCAACAAGATCACGCTCAACAATAGTTTTTTAAACAAGACCGGTTCGCTCCGAATGGTTTTCAGGCATCTCGCAAAAACGGCCGACTCCAACGCTTTTTTTGCGACATCACTATAATCAACCCAATATGATAATCGCTGTTTAGAGAATGCCTACAATTTATGAATAAAATAACAAATAACTGGCTGGATTTTGCCCAGCAACAAGCGCTGGAGACGCTACCCGCAACGATCGATGCCGGCGCATCTTTTTTTGCACCATTGACCGATCTCGGCCTGATCGCACTTACCGGAGAAGAAGCTGCCAGTTTCCTGCATACCCAGCTTACCAATGACGTCCAAAATCTTGCTGCCGAACAAGCCCGGCTGGCCGGTTATTGCTCGCCGAAAGGACGTTTGCTGGCCACCTTCCTGATGTGGAAGAGCAACGACACTATCTTTTTGCAACTGCCGCGCGACTTGCAAGCCGCAATCCAGAAGCGCCTGCAAATGTTTGTCATGCGCGCCAAAGCCAAGCTGGCCGATGTGACGGATACGCACATCGTGTTTGGCCTGGCAGGCAATGCAGCTGGCGCGGCGCTGACGCCCTGGTTTCCAACGCTGCCAGATGCCACCTATGCCAAGGTCGACAACGACTACGGCACCTTGATCCGTGTCGCCGACGCCAATTCCGCGCCACGCTATCAATGGATCACCAGCGCCGAGCACGCAATCGCCGCCTGGCCGCAACTGAGCGAAAGCTTGCAGCCGGTTGCCGCATCAGCATGGCGCTTGCGAGAAATCCAGGCCGGCATTCCGCAAATCACCCTGCCGACACAAGAACAGTTTGTACCGCAGATGATTAATTTTGAAGTGATTGGCGGCGTTAATTTCAAAAAAGGCTGTTATCCAGGGCAGGAAATTGTCGCGCGCAGTCAATACCTTGGCAAACTCAAGCGCCGTGCCGTATTGGCCAGCGTCGCTGCGACCGGCATTGCCGCAGGTACTGAAGTATTTTCCAGCGCCGATCCGGACCAGCCATGCGGCATGATCGTCAACGCCGAAGCCGATAGCGCCGGTAGCAGCAGCTGCCTGCTGGAGATCAAGCTGGCTGCATTGGAGAACGGTACGGTACATGTAGGATCGGTGAATGGCGCGCAATTGCATTTCCAGGCGTTGCCCTATTCAATCGTCGATGTAACCGACGCGGAACTGTCAGCGTGAGCCCGCGATGAGTACCGATCTTTATATCTATTACCGCGTAGCCGCCGCCAACGCCCAGCAATTCGACACTGCTGCAGCGGCAATGCAGGCCGGGCTTTCATTGCAATATCAGATCGCTACCGCCCTCAAGCGCAGCCCCGAAATTAAAGATGAGCATCACACCTGGATGGAGGTGTATTCTTCGGTGCCGCCGGATTTCACGGAAATTATCGAACAGGCGGTTACCCAGCATGGCCTCGCAGCCCTTATCGATGGCCCTCGTCATACTGAATTTTTTGTGAATATTTCATCATGTGCTTGATTGTTTTTGCGTGGCAAGTGATTCCTGGCTCCCCCTTGATAGCCGCCGCCAACCGCGATGAATTCTATGCGCGCCCCACCGCACCCGCCAACTGGTGGGAAGACCGGCCCGACATCTACGCCGGCCGCGACTTGCAAGACGGCGGCACCTGGATCGGCATCACCCGTGGCGGCCGCTTTGCCGCCATCACCAATGTGCGAGCGCCGGCTGAACGGCGTACCGATGCACCTACCCGCGGCACGCTGGTGTCGGATTTTCTGGGCAGTAAAAAAACGGCGACGGAGTATATCGCTGACATTAGCGGCGACGCCGCAAAATACAATGGTTTCAATCTGCTGGTCGGCGATAGCAAGGAACTGATCTGGTATTCCAACAAGAACGAGGAAGACGCCCGCAACGGCAAGCCCCTGCCGCCCGGCATCTACGGACTGTCAAACGCCTCGCTAGATGGTAGCTGGCCGAAGGTGGTGCGCACCAAAGCGCAATTTGCCAGCTTGCTGTGCCAAGGCGCGCCTGACGCCTGTTTCTTTGACATGCTGAGCGATACCACCCGCGCCGGCGACTGTCGGCTGCCGTCCACCGGCGTCGACATCGAAGTGGAACGCGTGCTGTCGGCCGTATTTATCGAATCGCCCGATTACGGCACGCGCGCCTCGACACTGGTGCGTATCAGGGCCAACGGCAGCGCCATGCTGCATGAAAGAGTAGCTTCGCCATCCGACTCTCCTTCACGCATACATACCCACGCCAAATCGCCATCAGAATCGCGCTGTACGCGCTGACATAGCCGCGCCGCCACACTCGGTTGCCACACTTAAGGAGCAGATCATGTTGCTGTCATCCGATCCGAATTCGTCGCAAGCGACGCTTGCGCCATCTGATGTTGTACAGCAGCTGTGGCGCACCCTTGGCCAGCCGGATGCTGCTTTGTCGCAGCTATCGCTTAGCGGCAGCGAGCCGATACTGCCTTCATCGTTCGCAGTCGGCACTGCCGCCCAGGCCAGCATCGCCGCGGCGGCCTTGTCAGCGGCGCAGCTGTGGCAATTGCGCAGCCAGCAACCGCAGCAGGTAAGCGTCGACATGCGCCATGCTGCGGCCGAGTTTCGCAGCGAACGCTACTTCCGGGTCAATGACGCCCGCAGCGATGAAATCTGGGACAAAATCGCCGGCACCTATTGCTGCGGCGACGGTAAATGGGTACGCCTGCACACCAATTTTCCGCATCATCGAGATGGCGTGCTCAGGCTGTTGCAATGCGAGCATACGGTCGAGAGCGTGCGGCAAGCGCTGCAAAGCTGGACTGCAGATGGTTTCGAGGACGCTGCGGCCAGCACCGGCCTGGTAGTCACCGCCATGCGCTCGTTCGAGGAATGGGATCGCCACCCGCAAGGACAGGCGGTGCAAACACTGCCACTGCTTACCATAGAAAAAATCGGCGATGCGCCGCCGCGCGAATTACGCCCTCCGGTAGCACAACGGCCGCTGGACGGCGTGCGGGTGCTCGACCTGACCCGCATCATCGCCGGACCGGTCTGCGGCCGTACGCTGGCCGCGCACGGCGCGGATGTCTTGCTGGTGACTGCGCCGCAACTGCCGGCCATCGGCCCATTGGTGATTGACACCGGCCGCGGCAAGCGCTCATGCCAGCTCGACCTGCGGCAGCCGGACGATCATCGGACGCTGAGCCATTTGCTGCATGACGCAGACATTTTCGTGCAAGGCTACCGCCCGGGCGGACTCGACGCACTAGGCTTCGGCCCCGAGGCAGCAGCAAAAAAACACCCGGGCATCGTTTATGTATCGCTATCTGCGTATGGCCACGTCGGACCGTGGGCCGACCGCCGCGGCTTCGATTCGCTGGTGCAAACCGCCAGCGGCTTCAACCATGCCGAAGCACAGGCTGCGCACGGCGATCAACCGAAACCGCTGCCGATGCAGGTATTGGACCATGCAGCCGGATACCTGATGGCGGCTGGCGCCATAACGGCATTGGCGCGCCGGGTCACCGAAGGCGGCAGCTGGCATGTGCAGGTATCGCTGGCGCAAACCGGTCATTGGCTACGTCAGCTGGGGCGGGTCGAGAACGGCCTGGCGACCGCCGATATCAGCTTTGAACAGATTCAGGATCTGCTGGAACAGAGTGCGTCGGGCTTTGGCCGGCTAACTGCAGTGAGTCATGCCGGGAAATTATCACTGACGCCGGCACACTGGAGCCAGCCATCCGTACCGTTAGGAACAGATGCCCCAAGCTGGTAGCAAGCTTGCAGCAAATTGTAAGGCGAGCATTGCGCTAATCAGGCAAACACGTGGCGCATGCAAATATGCGGGATCCCGGCTTCGTAATATTCCTCCCCATCGCGGCTGAAGCCATGGCGACCGTAAAACGCTTCAGCGTGGATCTGGGCGTTCAGCACCACTTCGGTGTCGCCGCGTTGCCGCGCTTGTGCCATCAAGGCTTCCAGGATGGCGGCGCCTATGCCTTGACGGCGCCCAGCTAACCGCACCGCCATGCGGCCGATGTGACCGTCCGGCAGCAGGCGGCCAGTGCCGATCGCCAAGCCGGCTTCGTTGTAAGCGACTGCATGTATGCAGTGTTCGTCCATGTCGTCCCATTCCAGCTCTACCGGGATTTTCTGTTCAATAACGAATACATCGAAACGTACTGCACGTGCATCGGCTTTCTGGACTGTCCAGTTATCGACTGTCAGGTGAAATTTCATGGCTGCTTTTCTAATTGATTTTCTATTTGCGTTTTCTATTCTCTATTTTGCATCAACCCGGCTTGATCTTCAGCGCCGCACGATGATGCTTGAGATATTTGAAGGTTCCCATCGCCTTCGCCACCAGATGGTCGCCGTGCCATAACTCGGCATCGCAAAAGCACATGGTGGTGGAACGATGGAACGCGCGGCCCTTGGCCACGATGCGGGCGCCGGTTTGCCCCGCAGGCTGCAGAAAACTTGTTTTCATTTCAACCGTGACCGCCGCCTCGGCTTGCGGGTACAGCGAACGGCCGGCCAAGGCCATGACCACATCCAGCATAGTCATCGAAACCCCGCCGTGGGTGACTTGCCAGCTATTCATGTGATGCGGCTGCAAAGTCAACGCCAGTTCGGCCGCGCCATCGCCCATTTCGACGAATTCAACCCCGAGATAGGTCAGGAATGGATTATCGATAGGGAAAATATGTGAAGGAAACATGGTCGCCGATCAGCTCAGGTAATCCATGCATTGGCGCGCTTCCCGTACCGCGCCGAAAAATGGCTTGATCGCCACGTGGGTCGGATGGTTCTGGTAGGCATCCAGTGCCGCCTGCGAGGTGAACTCGGAATTGAGCACCACGTCATAGGTTGCTTCCAGCCCTGGCTGGGCAATCGCGACTTCGAACCTGAGCATGCCCGGCACTATGCCGGCGCAGCCGTCCAGCATGCCTTTCATCTGCAAAGCATTGCTGGCCTTGTCGGCGCCTTCGGCATGTTCTTTCAATTTCCAGAATACAAGGTGTTTAAGGGTAAGTTCAGGAATTGCGCTCATAAGATTCTCTGCTCAATGTTGATAGATGGCGCACTCAGCGTCTGCCGCCATTTTACCGGTCAGACGCCTCAGGTGTATGCTCATGCTGTAAATCCTGACAAAATCAGTCATCACATCGATGAGAAAGGCAAAGGAATCATGGCTACGAACATAGTTCGCTTTCATCGCGTGCTCCGGGCGCCTCCGGAGAGAATCTATCGAGCGTTTCTTGATGCCGACGCGATGGCTAAATGGCTGCCGCCAAATGGTTTCACAGGTAAGGTCCACCATCTTGATGCGAAAGTGGGTGGCACCTATAAAATGTCGTTCACGAACTTCGCCACGAAAAATAGTCATTCCTTTGGCGGCGAGTATCTCGAGCTGATACCGAACGAACGAATTCGGCATACGGACACATTCGACGATCCTAATTTGCCGGGGAAAATGCAGACGACCGTTTCTTTACAAAAGGTCTCCTGCGGCACTGAAGTAAACATCGTGCAAGAAGGCATACCGGAAGCCATTCCACCAGAGGCTTGCTATCTAGGGTGGCAAGAATCGCTCACTCTTCTTGCGCAATTGGTTGAGGCTGAGATTCCCGGGTAATTAGTTGTCGGGACGCTGGTCCGATTCCAACTGCGGATTCAACCGTGCCGAGCCGCTTCAATCGCAGCGATATCGATCTTTCGCATCGTCATCATGGCTTCGAATGCACGCTTGGCCGCAGCACGATCAGGATCGGTGATCGCGGCCGTCAGGGCGCGTGGCGTGATCTGCCACGACAATCCCCATTTGTCCTTGCACCACCATTCTTGCCCCCCGATCAATCTTGCGGCGCAACTTAATCATAAGATTTTCTATGCCGTTACCAAAATTATTCTCGCTTGCGAACATTTCGCCAAAAGCGGACATTGTCGTTTTACAAAATTGCCAGCTGACCTGCCAAGGTTGTATCTTTTGAAAAACAGCTAGTACACAGAGCGCCGCGACTAACGCTCCAGCTTCCAAACAACGGCCTCTAGAATTCGGCGCTGTCGCTTGAATGAAAAGATCGCTGCCCTAGAAATATTAATTGGTCAAATTGAGAGTTATTGCTCAACGCGCCTAAAAAGCCATGAACACACTAAAACTACTATCTTTCTCAGTATATTTACTCGCTGCAAGTAGCTATGCGGCAGGCACCGTCGATCAATCCAGGATCACCGATACGGTAGATGCAACTATCCAGCCACTGATACAGAAGTACAGCATTCCCGGCATGGCAATCGCAGTGACCGTCAATGGCCATAATTATTTCTACAACTATGGTGTAACGTCAAAAGAAACACAGCAACGCATTACCAACAAGACGCTTTTTGAGATCGGGTCGCTCAGCAAAACATTTACGGCGACGCTGGCGTCTTATGCTCAAGTCAATGGAGATCTTTCACTCTCTGACAGCCCGGGAAAATATTTTCCTTCCTTGCGCGGCAGTAGCTTTGACAATATCAGCCTGCTGAATCTGGGCACGCATACTGCGGGCGGCCTTCCTCTGCAGGCGCCGGACAATATAGAGAATACCGATCAGTTAATGGCTTACTTCAAGCATTGGGAGCCTGTTCATGCAGCCGGCACATACAGGAAATACTCCAATCTGAGTATAGGAATGCTTGGCATGATTGCGGCCAAAAGTATGAACGTGTCTTTTGAGGACGCGCTTGAAAAGAAGTTATTCCCTGAGCTTGGCATGACGCATAGCTACATCAATGTGCCAGCGGACCAGATGAAGGATTACGCGCAAGGTTACACGGCAAAGGATGTACCAGTCAGAGTGAATCCCGGGATTCTGGCGTCCGAAGCATACGGCGTGAAATCAGGCTCGGCGGACTTGATCCGATTTATTGACGATAACATCCAGGGGAACAGGCTTAGCGAAAAACTTCAACGTGCGGTCACGGACACTCACACAGGATATTTCAGGTCGGGCGAATTTACGCAAGATTTGATATGGGAGCAATACCCTTATCCTGTAGAGTTGAAACAACTGCTGGCCGGTAACGACCCCGGTGTTATCTATCAAGGGACAGTTGCAAACAAGCTAAACCCGCCGTTGCCACCTCAAGCGGACGTGCTGATCAACAAAACCGGTTCGACGAACGGCTTTTCCACCTATGCAGCCTTTATTCCATCTAAAAAAATCGGCATTGTGATCCTGGCCAATAAATCCTATCCGATCGATCAAAGAGTGACTGCTGCGTATCAGATACTCACCCTACTGGATAGCCAGGGTGCATCAAAAAAATAGTCGTCAGCCGGAGAGCTTCATGCGTTCACCATTCGTCATCTGAGGCGTATGCCAGGGGAAAATTAAATGGTTACGCTACACGTTGAGTAGCCGGTTTGGAGCGACCTGAGGGTCACCAAAGGGTTGAAGCCATAGTCAAAAGCAGACATCCCCGACGCGCATCCGGCCGCCAGATCAGAATTTGGGAGGCGCCTCAACACCGGAAAAGACCAGCACAGATTCGGGAAGCCGCGCCCCACGGATCTGGACCGCCGAAATAGACCTGTTCAGCTCGGCAACTTCAGACGCCGTGAGCCGAACGGCGCTTGCGCCGATGTTGTCGAGCATATGTGCCATCTGCGTGGTTCCGGGAATGGGAACAATCCAAGGTTTTTGCGCCATCAGCCATGCCAACGCGATTCGGGCGGGAGAGGTTTGTTTTCGCACAGCCCAGCTCTTTGCCAAGTCCACAAGCGCCAAGTTGTGGGGTAGGTTTTCCTGCGAGAATCGGGATTCGAGCTTGCGAATGTCACCGTCAGCGAACCGCGTGTTTGCGTCAATCGCACCGGCAAGGAACCCAACCCCCAGCGGACTCCATGGAACGAAGCCTATCCCGAGTTCCTGGCACAGCGGGATTGTGCCATTTTCCGGCCCACGCCACAGCATCGAATATTCGCTCTGAACGGCGCTGACGGGTAGCGCGGCATGAGCGCGTCGCAGTGTGTTGGGCCCCATCTCGGACAGTCCCCAATGCAGGACCTTTCCTTCCGCCATCAGATCCTTGACTGCCTCGGCTACATCTTCGATGGGGACTTGCGGGTCCACGCGGTGCTGATACAGGAGATCGATGCGATCGGTCCGCAGGCGCTTTAGCATGCCTTCCACGGCCTGCTTGATGTGGGCTGGCCGGCTGTTGAGCCCGGGGCGCCGCTGGCCTGTCTCGAGATCGATATTCCAACCGAACTTGGATGCAATCACGACCTGATTACGGAAAGGCGCTGCGCCTTCGCCGAGGATCCGCTCCACCTCATGCGGCCCGTAAGCCTCGGCAGCGTCGTAAAAGGTGACACCTCTGTCGAAAGCCGTCCGGATAATATTGATCATTTCGGACCGGTTTGGCACTGTCGTTTGATAGTTGCGGCTCATATTCTGGACGCCGAGGCCCACACTGGAGACTTCCAGCGATCCAAGCTTTCGGCGTCCAGTCACCGTCGTAGGTGCCGAACTGGCTGCGCCGATTCCCCGGGTTGTGGACTGCCCGCAGGCACGGCCAGTCAGTGGCGTTGCTGCCAAGCTTGCCGCTGCCAGCAGGAACGTTCGGCGCACGACGCCCGGCTTTCGCTTAGTTTCCATTTCTATTTTTCCCGTTAGATGTCGAGCCGACGTTCTTTCATCCACTTGACGATTGCCGGATCGCGATGGGAGAAAAAACTGCTTTTCCCGGTTTCCAGGGTGACAATGCCGGCCATGTCCGCTTCATCCAGGCTAAAATCAAACACATCCAGGTTCTCGGCCATGCGCTCGCGGCGCACAGTTTTGGCGAGCGCCACAATATTTCGCTGAATCAACCAGCGCAACACAACCTGCCCAATGGATTTGCCGTGTTTTTCCGCAATCCCAACCAGCAGATCGTTCTGAAATAAATTGTTCTTGCCTTCAGCGAAGGGAGCCCACGCCTCGGCCTGAACGCCATTTTCACGCATGAAGGCAGCACTTTCTGCTTGCTGATGGAAAGGGTTGACTTCGATCTGGTTGACTGCAGGGGGGACCTCGTTGAACGCGATGAGATCCATGAGGCGGTCAGGGTGGAAATTACTGACGCCGATGGCGCGCAGCTTACCGTTACCGTACGCCTCTTCCATCGCGCGCCACGAGCCGTGCACATCCCCGAACGGTTGATGGATCAGGTACAAATCGAGATAGTCCATTTGTAGACGCTGCAACGACTTGTCGATCGCCAGTTTGGTCTGCTCGTATCCCGTGTCCTGGACCCACAGCTTGCTCGTGACGAACAAATCCTGCCGAGCTACGCCGCTGTTTCGGATCGCCTTTCCGACCGCTCCCTCGTTGAGGTAGGAGGTAGCGGTATCGATCAGGCGGTAGCCCGACTCGATTGCATCGATAACGGAGCGTTCGCACTCTGCGGGGTCGGGTATTTGGAAAACACCGAATCCCAGCACAGGCATCTTGAGCCCATTATTAAGGGTGACATAGTTCATTGTTAGTTCCTTTAATGACATGCTTATTCGACCGAGACATCTGTAGTCCGGCACCTATTGATCAGCCATGCTCCAGGACAGTGCTTCCACCTCGTTTCCGATCAATAACGCTACTGTAATGGCAATAGCGCTATTTGATTAGCCGGTATAATCGACATGTCATTATTAGCGCACCTAATTAATCATGAGAGAGAACCTTAATGACCTGACTGCTTTCGTAATGGTGGCGCGCGAGGGCAGCTTTACACGCGCCGCGGCGAAACTAGGTGTGTCTCAATCGGCGCTGAGCCAGACAATTC
This sequence comes from Collimonas sp. OK607, assembly GCF_900111995.1. Lineage (GTDB taxonomy): Bacteria > Pseudomonadota > Gammaproteobacteria > Burkholderiales > Burkholderiaceae_D > Collimonas. Next base: position 108,722 of record NZ_FOKF01000001.1, on the reverse strand, counting down.
GTGGGCTGGAGGAGCGACTTCGCCTGCGTTTGTTCTCGCGTACAACCCGGCGCGTAGCGCCGACCGATGCAGGTGAACGCCTGCTTGCCACCGTAGGGCCACGGCTCGAAGGAATCGAGACGGATCTCGCAGCGCTGAGCGAACTGAGGGAAAAACCAGCTGGCAACATACGGATCACAGCTTCCGAGCATGCCGCGGATTCGATTTTGATGCCGAAGCTGATGAAGTTGCTGCCGGACTTTCCCGACATCAAGGTCGAAATCAATACCGACTATCGGATGATCGACATCGTCGAACAGCGTTTCGACGCCGGCGTAAGACTCGGCGAATATATTGCCAAGGACATGATCGCGGTACGTATCGGGCCGGATGTGCGGATGGCGGTCGTCGGCGCGCCTGCTTATTTCGCCGCTCGTCCGAGGCCAAAGAAACCGCAGGACTTGACGGATCATGACTGTATCAATGTGCGTCTGCCCACCCTCGGCGGCCGGCTTCCGTGGGACTTCAAGAAAGGTAAACACGAGCTGAAAGTCCGCGTCGAAGGAACACTGATCTTGAACGGCTTCCATCAAATCCTCAACGCCACACTGGCTGGCATGGGTTTAGCCTTTGCTCTGGAGGAGGTAGTGCAACCGCATATTGCCGAGGGGCGACTCATCCGCGTGCTCGAAGACTGGTGCAATCCTTTCCCGGGTTACCACCTTTATTATCCGAGTCGTCGGCAGCCGTCCATGGCATTTGAATTGATTGTGGACGCTTTTCGATACCGCAAGTGACTACCAATTTCAAAAAAAGCAGCGCATTAAGAAGCACCGCCGGCGAGAAATTAAATATAGGTGCGATGTGTTGACCTTAGGCATCCTTGGCGTGGACAGCCTTACCTGACAACTTAATTTGTTACGACGGTGCAAGGTCACCGTACCAGTATGCGGCTGTGACTCCACCATCCATAAGGAAGTCGCTGCCGGTGATAAACGCCCCGTCCTGCCCCATAAGCAGTGCGCCAACGTTTCCCACCTCATCAGGAGTTCCGGCACGCCCTGACGGGCACAGATCGATCATGCGCCGGTATCCTGCGCCGCGTGGGCCGGACAATTCGTCGTTGGCGAGAGGTGTAATAATGATGCCAGGGCTAATTGTATTGACCCGTGCACCGCGCTTGCCCCAACGCACCGCCTCGGCCATGACGCGCAGCGAATTCCCTCGCTTGGAAATTTGATATGCAAGGAGCGGGTCGGTCACTTTGTCTGGCTGAAGCATCGGCAATGCAAGCAGTTCGTCAGCCGGTGTAATTGCCAATGCCTTGTTCTGCTCTGGGGACAACGCAGCAAGACGGTGTCCAGACTGCGACGCGATCACCACGCCCGCTCCCCCTTGAGTGATCACGTTGCCAAATTCTTCGAGCACCAACGCTGTGCCGTATAGGTCGACCGTCAGGATAGTGGCGGGTGGCGCCTGGGTTGGCGAAACGCCCGCAGCATGGATTAAGCCAGTGACAGTACCAAGGGACGTCGCCTTCTCAACAAGAGCATGGACCGACGCACGCGATGAGACATCCACGACAGTTGTGCTGACCTCGAATCCGGCGTCGGTCAAGATTTTCGCAGCTGTGTTGGCGTTCTCCTCGCGCAAGTCGGCCAAGACAACGTGCTTTCCCGCGCTGACACGACGAGCGATTGCTTGACCGATCGATCCCGATCCAATAACTACTATGACGTCTTTCACTTGGAGCTCCTTTTTTTCAAAATCATTTAACTTGATTGCGTGAGAGTTCGGTTTAACTGGATTGGGAATCGGTGCCTGCCAGATATTGTTCGTCGCTAACCTTTTCCATCCATTCAACGCCCTTACCGTTTAGCTGTTCGACAATGGCGATATGCGTCATGGCAGTATTCTTGGTAGCACCGTGCCAATGCTTGTGGCCGGGCGGACACCAGATCACGTCGCCCGGCCTGATCACCTTGATTGGACCGCCGAAGCATTGTGTCCATCCGCATCCGGCCGTGACGATCAAGACTTGACCCAATGGATGGGTATGCCAGGCGGTTCTGGCGCCAGGTTCAAACGTTACGTTGGCGCCCATCATCCGCGCGGGTTCAGGCAAGTTAAAGAGAGGGTCAATGCGTACATCGCCGGTGAAGTACTCTGCCGGCCCTTTGCTGGAAGGTTGCGTGCCGCTTCGTTTTAATTCCATTTCCATTTTCGAGCTCCATAATGTTTTCAATATTGCCTGCGAATCCAAACTTATATCCCTGCCGCGTCGGCAGGAAACCTCACACGGTAAAAGAGGCTTAGTAGCTGCCATATTTTGCGTGCATCAGTCTCCATTGACCTTTTTGCCGAGTGAACTCCAGGGTGAATTGCAGCCTCCAGGGGGCCTTCAAACCGTTGATCGTGGCATTGAAAACGCCGCGGCCATTTATCACGACAGTACCGGACATTTCTTCAACAGTCAGTGTCGACGCATCCACTTGAATTGAGTGATAGTCAAAGTCACGGCTACGGACGACACTTAACCATTCCGCCTTTGGTTGCACATAACCTGTGATGTGAATCAACGTAAATTCGCTGTCGACCAGATTTTCCAAAATATCCGAGCGCGCAGTTACCATCGCCGCGTGATAGTCGTCTAACAGCCGCAGTATTTCCGCATGCTGGACATGCTGGTTTGGCTTCATTTGTCGGACATCGAAAGCAGGCCATCGTCGAGGCGCGCACCCTGAATGGCGATCTGTGACATCCGCTGTTCGATTTCACGTAAATCGTCCGCGTCCAATTCAACATCAACCGACTTCAGGTTGTCATCGATGTACGCTATTTTGTCCATACCGGGAATGGGCACGATCCATGGCTTTTGCGCGAGCAGCCACGCCAACGCAATTTGGACAGGTGTTGCGCCTTTCCTTGCGGCTATAGTGCGAAGCATGTCAACCACCGGCATGTTGGCCTGTATGGCCTCCGGCGTGAATCGAGGAAACGATGCGCGCAAGTCGGTGTTGCTATCGAATCGGGTATTCGCGTCTATCGCTCCGGTCAGGAACCCGGTACCCAAAGGCCCCCAAGGCACAAAACCAATGCCGAGCTCCTCGCAGACAGGGAGCACTTCAGCTTCCGGTTCGCGCGTCCAGATAGAATATTGGTTTTGCACCGCCGCAACTGGATGTACCGCGTGGGCCCGGCGGATATTGGCAGCGCCAACCTCCGACAATCCGTAGTGGCGCACCTTGCCTTCTTGTATCAATTCTTTCAATGTACCCACCACCTCTTCGATCGGAATATTCGGATCGACGCGGTGCTGATAAAACAGATCTATGTAGTCGGTTCTGAGGCTTTTCAACGACGCTTCGGCGACGGCGCGAATCGTTTCCGGCCGGCTGTCCGTTCCGACGGTTGCTCCATTCTCCAGTTTAAAACCAAACTTTGTCGCGATAACGACGTCTTTTCTCACCGGCTGCAGCGCTTTGCCGACCAGCATTTCATTGGTGTAGGGACCATAGGCTTGAGCCGTGTCGAAAAAGGTAATGCCGCGATCGAAAGCGGCTCGTAGCACGTCAATACCGACGCTTTCGTCGACTGCCTTGCCGGTGCCAAAACTTAAATTCATAGCTCCCAAGCCAAGAGACGAAACGGTAAGACCGCCGGTTCCAAGTTGACGCATCTTCATAATTGCACCTTCGATTAAAATAAATGAGGGATTAACGTCCCGCACGAGCTGCTAGGTGGGCCGGATATCGATCGCCCTCGACATTTATTTTGGACAGCGCGTCTTCGATCTGACTGAGATCCTCAGTGCTCAATTCGATACTGGCTGCGCCAAGGTTTTCCTCCAGGCGCTGCAGCTTGGTCGTACCTGGGATCGGTACGATCCATGGCTTCTGCGAAAGCAGCCAGGCAATGGCAACCTGTGCCTGCGTTGCCTGTTTCCCGGCAGCTATCGCGCCAAGCAGATCAACGAGCGATTGATTGGCCTTGCGCGCCTCGGGCGAAAAGCGCGGCACTATATTGCGGAAGTCGTCTTTGGAGAACGAGGTATTTTCGTCAATCGTGCCAGTCAGAAAGCCCTTGCCCAACGGGCTGAAAGGTACGAAGCCGATGCCCAGCTCGTCAAGCGTGGGCAGAATCTCCGTCTCGGGTTCACGCCACCACAATGAGTATTCACTTTGTAGTGCAGTAACGGGCTGGACTGCATGTGCGCGGCGGATCGACGTAACGCCGGCTTCGGACAAGCCGAAATGCTTCACCTTACCTTCTGCGATAAGGTCCTTAACCGCGCCGGCCACGTCCTCCATCGGCACATTGGGATCGACCCGGTGTTGATAGAACAGGTCGATACGGTCGGTCTTGAGGCGTTTGAGCGACGCCTCGGCTACTGCGCGAATGCGTGGTGGGCGGCTGTCCTGACCTTTCGTAGAATCGCCGTCCTTGAAGCCGAACTTGGTGGCGATTATGACTTTGTCACGGTACGGGGCCAATGCTTCGCCCACAATCTCTTCATTCGACGCACCGTAGGCTTCAGCCGTATCGAATAAGGTGACTCCAAGATCGACGGCCTTACGAATCAGCGCAATCGCCGCATTTTTATCTGCAGCAGGGCCGTAGCCGTGGCTCAACCCCATACAGCCGAGCCCAATCGCCGATACCATCAAGTCGCTGTTTCCAAGTTTGCGTGTCTTCATGTCAATTTCCTGGCGTTAAGTTAAAGTTAGGAGTCGGGTCTGACTAACGTGCGGGAGAAGCAGCTCCTTATCTATGGCTATAATTTAATGGATGCCGCAGTATTTGATTAGAGCCTATAATCGGCATGAGCTTATGAATTGGACTCATGAATGCCGCGAGAAAATTTCAACGACCTTGTTGCCTTTGTTGCAGTTGCCCGCGAAGGCAGTTTCACAAAAGCAGCGGCCCAGCTTGGTGTATCTCAATCAGCGCTCAGTCACACCATTCGTGCATTGGAGACAAGACTGGGAGTCCGACTTTTGACCCGGACCACGCGTAGCGTGTCTCCCACGGAGGCGGGCGACCGGCTGCTTGCGACCGTAGCGCCTCGGCTGGACGAGATCGAGGTTGAGGTTGCCGCACTCAGCGACATGCGAGACAGGCCGGCTGGCAACATACGGATTTCGGCCGCGGGACATGCTGCGACTAACGTCGTGTGGCCGAAGCTGGAGAAATTTCTGCCTGACTTCCCTGATATCAAGGTCGAGCTTATCGTGAATTATGGCCTGATCGATATCGTCGCAGAACGCTTCGACGCTGGCGTCCGGCTAGGAGATCAAGTGGCGAAAGATATGATTGCCGTGCGGATCGCCCCTGATCTGCGCATGGCTGTGGTTGGCGCACCGAGTTACTTTGCGAAGCACTCGCCGCCGACGACGCCGCAAGATCTGGCGCCCCATACTTGCATCTGCATGCGATTGCCGACCTATGGTGGCTTATATGCTTGGGAATTTGAGAAAAAGGGGCACGAGGTGAATGTACGCGTCGAGGGCCAACTTATTTTCAACACAAGCACTCAGATTGTCACGGCGGTGCTGGCCGGATTCGGGTTGGCCTATGTTCCCGAAGACATGGTTGAGGATCATATCGCTGCGGGACGTTTGCTTCGCGTGCTAACGGACTGGTGCCCATACTTTCCTGGCTATCATCTGTATTTCGCGAGTCGCCGACAATCTTCGCCGGCCTTCGCCATGTTGGTTGATGCTCTTCGTTACCGGGCCTAAATACCCACAACTTGCGTTACGAATGGCCGCTTTTCGGAAACGGCTTTGGCCGCTTTGGATCGAAGTCGGTCTTTCTCGAATTTCCGATTCCGGCCAATACCGGTTAATAGAAGGAAATTTCCTGGTCATTGCAACACAGGATGCGAGTCTGTGGCCTGGACAAACTGTCAGCGTGACGGTCTAGATTCAGGCCATTTCAATCTATCCCGCATCTGCATCTATTCACTCAGTAATTTATAGGCGATAGCCCACATCGTGATCCCGACAACAACCTCCAGCACACGCCACGACATCGGCTTGGCAAAGATCGGCCGGAGCCACGCAGCGGCATAACCCAGCGAAAAAAAGAAGACGAACGACGACAGCATTGCACCGGCGGCGAACTGGCCTCTTTCGCCTGGAAATTGGGTTGAAACGGAACCGATCAGCAGCACGGTATCGAGGTAGACATGCGGATTAAGCCACGTGAGCGCGGCACAAGTCAGCAACGTTGGCAGTAGAGCCGCTCTTATGTCTCCAGCCTGCTGCAGCACGTCTGACGAGCGCCAGGCGGCGATGAAGCTTTTGGCGCCATACAAGATCAGGAAAGCGGCGCCGCCGTAACGCATGACAGGCATCAGCCACGGCGCGCGGTCGATGATGATGCCCAGGCCCATTACGCCGAACAATATCAGGATAGCGTCAGAAGCTGCGCAAGTCAGGCAAACCAGGAAAACATGCTCGCGCTTAAGCCCTTGTTTGAGAACAAAGGCATTTTGTGCACCGATGGCGAGAATAAGTGAAAGACCGAGGGAAAAACCAGAAATTGCCGCATTCATAAAAACTTTATGAAATTGTAATCATATCGTTTCCGGGTAGCCTAGTGCAAACCAGTGGCCGGCAAGTCTGCATCGCTTTCGCCCCACGACTGGCCGTCGATGCGCCTGCTGGATACAAAACGGGCCAAGGCTGGATCGGTGATGAAGCTGGCGGCGGAACTGGCGGCCAGTATCGCTTGCGGCGATTGCGGCTTGGCCACCACGTAACCTTGCACGTAATCGACGCCCAGCTTCGCCAGTGCTTCGATCATCGCGCAATCCTCCACCCATTCGGCGATGCTCTTCATGCCGAGGTTGCGCGCCAGTTCGACAATAGCTTCGACAATCGCCTCATTGGCCGGATGCGTGTTCATGCTTTGAATGAAAGCACCATCAATTTTCAAGGCATCTGCGGACAAGCTCTTGAGGTAGGTGAACGAGGTATAGCCGGCGCCGAAATCGTCCAGCGCGATTTTCGCGCCCAACGCCTGCAAACGTTGAATGATGCGGCTGGTATGCTCCAGATCGTGCAGCGCGACGCTTTCGGTGATTTCGATGCATAGCATAGGCACCACTTGCGGATGTTTCCCCAGTATCACAAAAAGATCCTGGATAAATCTTTCATCATTCAGCGAAGCGCCGCTCAAATTCACGCAGACAAATTTTGTCAGCGGCAACTGCGACTGGTGCTGCGCCAGCCACTCCAGCACCGTGCTCATGACCCAACGGTCAATCACGGCAATGTTGCCGTTTTCTTCCGCTGCCGCAACCACCTTGGTTGCCGGCACTACCTTGTTGTCCGCATCGCGCAGCCGCAGCAGCACTTCGAAATTGAGCGACGCTTCGGGTTCGCGCAACGACATGATCGGCTGCATTTCGACAAACAAACCTGCCGGCAGGAATTCTCCGCCCAGGCGTTCTATCAAGCTGAGTTCTTCCAGCCGTTCGCGGAATACCGGCGCATTTTTTTGATACACCACAATATGCTCATCGTGCGCCTTCTTGGCTTCCCGGCACGCGCGATCGGCGGCTGAGATGGCATCCTGGACGCGCATGCCTGCATCCACTTCAATCAGCCCTATCGAGCCTTTTACCTGGAATGCACGGGCGCCGATGTGGTACGACTGGTAGCTGATTTTTTGAACAATGGCGCGGCAGATATCAGTCGCAGCACCAATATCTTTATCCCGGAACAGGAGGATGAACTCGTCGCCGCCGATACGGCCTATGTAACTGTCGCCCGTCAGCAATTCCTGCACCCGCTGGCATAGCTGCTTCAGGACCTCATCGCCGGAATGATGGCCAAACAGATCATTGATCAGCTTGAAGCGATCCAGATCGAGATAGGCTAACGCCAGCGGCCGGTCATCGGCTTGACGTTCGATCGCTTGTTCCAGCATGATTTCAATGCCGCGGCGGTTAAGGACAGCGGTCAACGGGTCGTGCTCGGCAAAGAACCGCAAGCGCTGCACGGTCTGGGATCGATCCGTAATGTCTTGCAACGACCCCTCGATGCGGCCATTGGCGAAGGTGGCTGTAACCAGGTAAAAACTGGCCTCGCCATCTTCATTGGCGATGCCGCGCAGTTCCGCTTCATTGCTGCCGCCTGCGGAAACGATATGCAGCAACTTCTCGCGTGCACCACGTTCGAAATAATCGTCCCATTTTTTCAACAACTGACCGCTGGCATCCCGGCCTAAAATTTTTTCAAGAGCGGGATTGGTGCGCACAAAACTGCCGTCGGCGGCTAATGTAAACAAGCCTATTGGCGTGACCTCATAGGTGGTACGGAGTTCGGCCTGAACGTTTGCCAATTCCCGCTTGCCGGCGCGCATTTGCTCAGCAAAGGCAAACGACGCCATCAAACTAGACAACAATGCTGCAATCACTGTGTTGGATACTTCATCCAGAGCTTTTATGCCAAACGCCGCAGCAACTACTTCATCGACCCGGGTAAACACCACCACAAACATGGACGCACAGTACCAAAACACAGCTCGGGAACGCGCCTTCCACACGATATGCGCCAGCAAGAACACTAAAATTGTGGTTCCGATGATGGTCCCGATCCATAAAACAGGTAAAAAGCGACCATATGGCAGCAAAAGGGCCGCAACCAGCAGGATCAAACCTACCCCATGCAATATGTTTTGCAGGACAACAAAACCGATTTGTTTCAGCTCTGCTCTGAACAGTCGGCCGAACAGAGCAAAAGTTACAACGTAATACGTAGCAAATGTGAATTGCCGCAGCAAGGGCAGCCACTGATTCGGAATCATCCATATCAGCCAATGTGCATCCCACCCCATGGCGTTAGCGCTGAGCCGCAAATTTCCCAGCAGCCAGACGGCAAACAATACGTACATCCATTCGCGATTGATGATTGCTGCCACCAGCACGAACAAGGTCAATGTCAACAGCCCGCCTTCCAGCAAACCGATGCCGCGATAAAATTCTGCTTCCGACCGCTCGAACGCGAGACTGCTCCATTGACGGATCGAAATTCTAGCCGGCCCCGAGAAAGTGCCTCTGCAAAGCACGGTCAGTGGCTGCGCACTGGGCACGAGCGACAAGAGAAATCCAGTCTTTTCGGCCCTGATCTGACCCACGACCTCATCGCGGCTGGCCGCGCCAAGCAAACGTTTACCTGCGCCTTCCCAACAACTCACCTGCTGGGCATGACGCGATGGCAATTCAATCTCCGTTTGACCAGAGTCAATTGTCGCCGGCACTAAAAACGAAAACCAAAAAGGCGTCTCCAGCAATTGCGTATCACGATAGGCTCGCAAGGGCTCGCCTGCCAATGCTTGAAATGCCTGCGCTGGCGAAAAACTCTGTGCAGGGTCACTCAGCACGCGAAATGGCGACGGCGTCGGACTAGCTTCTCCGAAGCGACTATCAAGCCTCGCAAAGGCAATAATCGTGAAGACAATAATCAGCACAGGCACCAATACAACCGAAAAATAAAACCCTACCCTATCTTGGGGGCGCAGGGTGTTGATACGGCTTTTCGGCGTATCGGCATGGAATAGCCACATAGACATCGTGTCCGTAAAGTCAAAGGGTTCTACTGTACTGTAAAAAAATGTCGCAATATTTTTTTTACGACAATAGCACCCTTCGACATGAGGTCAGGGGAAAGACCAGCTCCAGCAATCAATCTACAGGTTTATCAAGCCTCTGCTATTGCGCCCGACCATTCTGGTACTTAAAACCGGGTTAATTTTCGTCGGGTGTGTCGGGGGGTGCTCAAGAATCAGATCAGGATGGCGTATGTCGCACATCAAACTCAGCAACGGATGCTTTGCTGCTGCCCAACGCGCTTTTGCCGTGGCAATTTCAAAAGCCATGACCCGATGCGGCAGATTGCCAACGTGCTGCATTGGCATAAATCCCTGTCCGGGAAAAACATCTTGGAAGAGGAGCGCCTTGTACTGTCTATCCAAGGGGGAGCGCGCGGTAATCACCATCCAATCGACTCCATTCTCGACACAATATTGAAAATACGCCTTAAAAAGTAAAGCTTTGACTACCTTACCGATCTTACCGTCGATTATCCCCAAACGGGTCGCTTCTGCCAAGCGTCGGCACTGCAGCCAATCCGGCAAGGTCACCGATTGCTCCAGCCCCAATGCATTGAAACGATTGGTTTGGATGCGCATCGTGCCCAACGACGAGCCGTCTAGCTTGGACTCAGCCAGCAGAACGATCACATCTGGTGCGAGATCAGCCTGTTCAAAACGCCGCAGGTTCTGCGCCAGCTCGGGCAGGTGACGACTATATGCCGCATGACGAATTCCTACCGCCTTCTGCAAAGCCTGCTTGTCGCTCACTATCTTGATGGTGAATGGCAGGCGTTCTTCAGGTAGCGCTGCGGTAGTAACGCCGCCAGGAAAAGACGATGGAATGAAGCTGTCCTCGCTGTGATAGGAGGACGTGTTTGCTGTCTGGTCTTGTTTCATTTTGAGTGCTCCGAAGTGAAAACATGGTTAGCCGCTTTATGCATCCATTGCATCGCGGTATTGCCAGATTCTCACGTTCGGAACACTGTGGAAAACTAAACCCTGTTTACAGTCCTGTCTTTGCTACAAATAATTGCCTAAAAACAATTTATTTGACTAAATATTTTCCCTGTGGAAATAAATGGCATGTATCAATGCTGCCCGCCACCCAGATATGCTGCTTTGACTGCCGGGTCGTTCTTCAACTTTTCTGCCGGGCCATGCACTGAAATCCGCCCGTTTTCCAACACGTAACCGTAATCGGCGACATTCAATGCGGCTGCCGCAAATTGCTCAACCAGCAGCATGGTCACGCCATCTTCCTTGAGCCGGGAAATGATGCGGAACACTTCTTCCACCAGGATCGGCGCCAGTCCCATCGATGGCTCGTCCAGCAAAATCACCTCCGGATTGAGCATGACGGCACGCGCCATTGCCAGCATCTGCTGCTCGCCGCCCGACAAGGTGCCGGCCAGCTGGCTTTGACGCTCTTTCAGGCGCGGAAACAGCTCTAGCGCCCGTTCCAGATCGAGCTTGATGTCGCCGCGCGGACGCAAGCGGGTAAACCGCGGGAAGGCGCCGAGCAGCAGGTTATCGACCACGCTCATGGTGGCAAACACGCGTCGTCCTTCTGGCGAATGCGCCAGTCCGGCACGGGCGATTTTATGCGAAGCCAGGCCGGTAACGTCGACGCCGGCCAAAGTGACGCTGCCGGATTTGGCCTTGATCATGCCGGAGATTGCGCGCATGGTGGTGGTCTTGCCGGCGCCGTTGGAACCGATCAATGTGACCACTTTGCCTTTTGGCACCTCCAGCGAAATGCCGTGCAGTACTTCAACCTTGCCATACGCGGCATGCAAATTCGAAATCGAGAGCATCTTATGACCCCGCTGCGTTGGATGTGGATGGCGCGCCATGGGCGGTATCGCCTGCATCGGCAGCGTCGGCTGCTTCAGCGGCAGTGCCGCCGAGATAGGCTTCAATCACCTTAGGATCGCTTTGCACCGCAGCCGGCTTGCCTTCAGCGATTTTCTGGCCGAAATCGAGCACCGTCACCGTATCGGAAATCGACATGACTACATCCATGTGATGTTCAATCAGGATGATCGTAATGTCATGCTGCCGGATCTTCTGGATGATCTCGATCAGCTCCTTGATGTCTGGCGCAGTCAAGCCAGCGGCAGGCTCGTCCAGCAGCAGCAATTCCGGGTTCAAGCCAAGTGCGCGGCCGATTTCCAGCAAGCGTTGCTTGCCATAGGGCAGATTGCGCGCCTCTTCAGCGGCCAGGCCGTTCAGCCCGACGAATTGCAAGATGCTGGCAGCGCGTTCTCGCGCCGCTTGTTCTTCGCGCCGATAACGCGGCGTATGGAAGATCACGTCCAGTATATTGCTGCGGAAAGTGTGATGCAGGCCGACCAGCACGTTTTCAGTGGCAGTCATTTCACCGAACAACTGCACATTCTGGAAAGTGCGGGCGACGCCGCCCAGCGCAATTGCCGACGGTGTCGAACCGGAAATCGTCCTGCCATTGAACACGACCTTGCCGGCGGTCGGTTTGTAGATGCCGGTAAGCACATTCATCATGGTGCTCTTGCCCGAGCCGTTCGGCCCGATCAAACCATGCACACTGCCCTTGACGATATCCAGGTTGACCTCGTTAAGCGCCTTCAGGCCGCCGAACTGCATGAGTATCTGCTGGCCGCTCAACAAGGTAGTGCCAACTGCGACACTGCCGGCGGCTGGCGCCCATGCCTGTCCGGCAGCGGGAGCCACGCTGACCTGCTTGCCGCCTGCGGTTGCCCTCATGCCTAGCAGGTTGCGCGCGAAGCCGACAATCCCGTCCTGCAGGTAATACACCACGAACAGCGTCATCAACCCAAATACGGTCAGGCGCCAATCGGTAATGTTTTCCAGCCGATAGGAAAAAATCGCCATGCCAACCGTTGCCGCCAGCGGCACCGCCACCTCGCGCATGGTCTTGCGCTTTTTCCACAACAGGAAGGCGCTTGCGAGCACGCCGATTACTGCCGCGACGGTGGCGATCTGGCGGAATAACTCAATGTCTGCCAGCAAGCTCGGCAACATGACTACGATCAGGGCGCCGATCAGCGATCCGGTTCGGCTCTTGCGGCCACCCATGATGACCGCCAGCAGGAACAGGATCGTCAATTCGAAGTTATAGGTATTCGGCGAAATATACTCTTCCGAATAGGCATAGAGACAGCCCGCCAACCCTGCCAGCGCAGCGCTGATCACGAATGCGATCACTTTGTAGCGATACACCGAGACCCCCATGCAATCGGAGGCGATCGGACTATCGCGCAGCGCCTGGAAGGCACGTCCCAGATGCGACTTGACGATCCGGTGCACCACAATCAGCGACAACACCATCAAGGCGGCGACCAGATAGAAATACTCCACCTCATCGAGCCGATGGCCAAAGAAGTCCGGCTTGTTCAGTTTGATCCCCATCGGCCCTTCCGTCAGGAAGCTCATTTCATTGATCAGGATCTGGATGATGGTGCCGAACGCCAGCGTCACCATGGCCAGGTAAGGACCGGTCACCCGCAACGCCGGCAAGGCCAGGATGGCGCCGAATATGGCGGTAACCGCCAGGCTGGCGGGCGCGGCAACCAGGAATGGCCAGCCAAGCTTGAACACCAGCACGCCGGTGGTGTAGGAACCGATGCCGAACAAACCGGCGTGCCCGAGCGAGACCTGGCCGGTATAGCCGACCACGATATCCAGGCCGAACAGCAGGATGGCGTAAATCAGGATGGTTTCCGCCAGGTGGATGTAATACGGATTCGGAATAACCTGCGGAAAGGCCACCAGCAACAGGATGCCGGCCACCGCCAGTGCAAATAGTTTTTTATTCATATTTACACCTTCTTGATCGCTGTTTTACCGAACAAACCTGCCGGCTTGATCGCCAGCACCAGCAGCAACAGCACCAGGCCCGGTACTTCCTTGTACCCGGTCGAGATATAAAACCCGGTCATAGTCTCCGCAATGCCCAGGATCAGGCCGCCGACGATCGCTCCCATACCCGAAGTCAGGCCGCCGATAATCGCTACCGCAAAGGCCTTCAAGCCCAGCGCAGTGCCCATGGTGGCACCGGTCAGGGTCAGCGGCGCTACCAGCACACCGGCAAAGGCGGCGGTCGCCGATGACAAAGCGTAGGAAAAAGTAATCACCATGCTGGTGTTGATACCCATCAGGCCGGCGGCATCACGATCGTTCGAAGTCGCTACCACGGCTTTGCCATAAATCGACTTGCGGTTGAACAGTTCTACCGCCAGCATCATCGCCAGCGCGCCTAGCACCACCACCACCTGCATCGGCTGGACATTGGCGCCGAACACCTGGAACGGCGTCGACGACAAAGGCGACGGGAATGTCAGGTCGTCCTTGCCCCAAATGTTTTCAGCGACATTCTTGAAGATGATCGCCAGCGCAATGGTCGACATGATCCAGCCGAATTCCGATTTGATCTTGAGCGCCGGACGCACCCCGATCCATTCGACCACAACGCCTTGCAGCGCGCCGAATACAATCACCACCGGAATCATCAGCCAATAATTCAGATAAGGGCCGCCGTGGATATTACCGACCAGGCTGAGCCCGACCAGAGCGCCCAGCATCAGTGCCTCGCCCTGGCCGAAATTGAGGGTGCCGGAAGTGGCGAACGTGAGTTGATAACCGAAAGCGATCACCGCGTAGATCATGCCTAGCGCGATACCGCTGAAGACGAGTTGCAGCAGAATTTCCATGATATTGGTCCAAGAGACAGCGATAGCCGGGCTACGGCAAAACAATACTACCGTTTGACGAAATAAATCCAGCCCGCTTACCGCGCAGGCTGGAACCCTTGTCGTTCAAACGGATGTCTGGCTGGAACGCAAGCTGCTGCGTTCCGGCTTCCTATCACTTGGCGAATACCACGCGACCATTCTTGACTTCGCCAATCACTACCATGTTTGGCTTGATCGCTTCATGGTCGTCATGGGTGTAAGGCTTGGTGTAATTGGTCACCACGCCTTCCACTGTGCCATTCAGGTTTTCCAGCGCTTCGCGTACTTTGACGCCATCGGTGCTGCCGGCTTGTTTGATCGCTGCCGCCAGCAGATAGACCGAGTCATATCCTTGAGCCGCTGAGACGGCGGAAGGCATGCGGTCGGTCTTGTAGGCTTTCTGATAGGCTTCGATGAAGGCCTTGCGTTTGGCTGTGTTGCCATCCTGGATAAAGGTTTGCGGCATGCGCGCGCCATCGCCGTTCTTGCCGGCGTTGTCGATGAAGTTACCCATCGACAGGGTCCAGCTGCCGATGATTGGCACTTTCCAGTTGAGCTTTTCCATGCCGTTGGCAATCTGCGCCAGTTCCGGTCCGATACCGTAAGTCAGCACCACTTGTGCGCCACCCTGCTTGGCCTTCAACAATTGAGCAGTCATGTCGACATCTTTGAGGTTGTATTTTTCAACTGCAACCGGTTTGATGCCCTTGGCAGCCAAGGCTTTCTCCAGATCTTCGCGACCGAGTTGACCATAGTTGGTCGAATCGGCCAGGATCGCTACCTTGGTGTGTTTTTGACGGACCACCGCTTCGTCGACGATCATCGCCGACTGGATCGTATCGTTGGCCGAAGTACGGAATACGTAATTATCTTTTTGATCCGGCGCCACGAACTGCTTGGTGATAATGCTGCCGGTGGCGACATTATTCATGACCGGGATCTTGGCGTCCTGGTAGAAACGCTGCGAAGCCAGGGCGACGCCAGTGTTGATGAAACCAACCGTGCCGACCACTTTTTCCTTGTTGATCAATTCTTGCGCGACCTGGACGCCGCGTTCATTCTTGGCTTCGTCATCGCGCTCGACCAATTGTATCTGGCGCCCCAGCACACCGCCCTTGGCGTTGATATCCGCAACCGCCAGCTTGACGCCGTCACGCATCGATACGCCCATAGGCGCCGATCCGCCGGTGAATGGACCCGTGACGCCGATTTTAATCGGCTCTGCCGCACCTGCGGCCAGCGACCAGCTTATCAGTGCCGCTGCCACACATGCTTTGCTTATGTTATTCATGTCGTCTCCTCCGTGTTTTTATATTGGTGAGCGCCGGCATTCGCAGAAACCGGGCAGCCCTCTAAGGGTAAAACGTGATCCAGCTATTGCAATATGGTATCTGATATACAGACACCCCAGCATTTCAGGCCACCCTTACAGCTTCCTGACAACGCTCGCCTTTCCGATCTTATAGTCGTTATGCGTTTATAGTTTTACGTTTGGTACGGACGAAAAAAATCCCCGGCAAGCCAGGGATTTTTACGATGCTCAGTTTATTTCAACTGAGTGAGCTATGAATTAGATAGCTTGGATGTTCGAAGCTTGCTTACCCTTTGGGCCAGCAGTAACTTCGAAAGAAACACGTTGGTTCTCTTGCAGCGACTTGAAGCCGGAAGAATTGATTGCGGAGAAGTGCGCGAACAGATCTTCACCACCTTCGTCAGGAGTAATAAAACCAAAACCCTTCGAATCATTGAACCACTTTACGATACCAGTTGCCATTACATTTCCTATTTCAGTTAAGTTGGGCTGTCGCCCGTTAGATCGTTTGAAGCAAGAAAGAAATGACAGACTAATACTGCACTACTAGCTCGAATCTTAAACGATGTCGCATTATAACCGATAATTTCACTTAAAACACTCGGTGCGCAAATAAAAGTTGCGCGGGGAGAAAGAGTTGCGTTTTTGACTGCGCAATCCGACTGTTCCACCCAATAATTTCGACATGCGATTTTACCCTATATTCATGCTGTACCCCTACAAACAATATACATAACAAAAAGCAATATCGGTGTCGCGCGCCACCGCCACCGCTATAGTCATCGCTACCGCATTCCGGATATCACGGTAAGGCGCGGGCACAAATCACAAATGCGGCCACCCTGCGACAGCTGCTTTTTTTGCTGGAAAGGAATACTCTATGGCCTTGCGCCAATTCCAGTCCCCACATGACAGCCCCCGCTTCCAGCAGTTCCGAATCAGAATCCATCCTGAGCCATCGCCCGTTTACGCTGTTCTGGGGCGCGCGCGTTGCCTCCACCATCGCCAACCAGATGCAGATCGTCGCCGTCGGCTGGCAAGTTTATCAACTCACGCATAGCGCTTTCGATCTCGGCATGGTCGGCCTGGTGCAATTCCTGCCGGCCTTGTTCCTGGCCTTGCTGGTCGGCCATGTCGCGGACCGTTACGACCGCCGCAAGATTGCACGCATCTGCCTGTTCCTGAAAGGATCGGCGGCCGCAACCCTGGCGCTTGGCAGCATTTACGGCTGGCTCGACAAGGACGCCATCTTTGCCATCGTCTTCGTGATCGGCGCGACGCATGCTTTTGAATCACCCACGTTACAGGCGCTGCTGCCCGGACTGGTGCCAGCCCGATTGCTGCCGCGCGCGATCGCCTGGTCGGCGTCGGCCACGCAAACCGCGGTGATTATCGGCCCGGCCCTGGGCGGGTTCATCTACGTATTCGGCCCCAGCGCCGTGTACTCAAGCAGCAGCGTCCTGTTCATTACTGCCAGCCTGCTGGTGTCGCTGATCCGGATTGAGAGCGTCCTGCCACGCCGCGAACCGGCCACCCTCAACTCCTTGCTGGCGGGAATTGCCTTTATCAAGAGCCGGCCAGCCATCCTGGGCGCCATCTCACTCGATCTGTTCGCTGTCTTGCTGGGCGGCGCCACCGCCCTGTTGCCGATCTACGCCCACGACATTCTCGCCACCGGCCCGCTCGGCCTCGGCCTGCTGCGCTCGGCGCCGGCGGTGGGCGCGTTATCAACCGCGATCTTCCTGGCGCGGCGGCCGCTCAGGAGACGTGTCGGCCGCAG
This sequence comes from Collimonas sp. OK607, assembly GCF_900111995.1. GTDB lineage: Bacteria > Pseudomonadota > Gammaproteobacteria > Burkholderiales > Burkholderiaceae_D > Collimonas. Next base: position 91,318 of record NZ_FOKF01000001.1, on the reverse strand, counting down.
CATGTTTATTGCGGTTGCCGTGTTTGGCCTGGCAACCATCGTCTTCGCCCTGTCCCGTTCATTTGTCTTGTCGCTGGCGACACTGGCGGTGCTCGGCGCTTCCGACATGATCAGCGTGGTGGTGCGCTCATCCTTCGTGCAACTGGAAACGCCGGATCATATGCGGGGCCGCGTCAGCGCCGTCAATTCAGTATTCATCGGCACCTCCAACCAGTTGGGCGAATTCGAGTCGGGTATCACTGCAGCCTGGCTCGGCCCGGTGCCGGCGGTACTGTTGGGCGGTATCGGCACGATAGCCGTGGTGCTGCTGTGGATACGTTTGTTCCCTGCTTTATTCGGTCTGGACAAGCTGCTCAATCCGGCTGCGCCCGCCAATCCGGCGCCGCCGGCAACGGCAACAACCAGCTAGCTGCAGGCGGCCCGCGCCCTGCAGTAAAACGGGGTTCCAGCTATACTCTCAGTCCCCTGCAGCAAAGGAAGCAACAATGCAATATCGTGAACTCGGACAAAGCAATCTCAAGGTTAGCCAGATTACGCTCGGCACCATGACCTGGGGCGAACAAAATACCGAAGCAGAAGCGCATGCGCAAATCGACCTGGCGCTGGCGCACGGCGTCAACCTGATCGACACCGCGGAAATGTACCCGGTGCCGCCGCGCCCCGAGACCCAAGGCTCGACCGAACGTTATGTCGGCAGCTGGCTGAAAAAATCCGGCAAGCGTCGCGATGTAATGATCGCCACCAAGGCTACCGGACCGGCGCGCAAGCCGCACAACCCGCGCCACATACGCGGCGGCGTCAATAATTTTGATCGCAAAGGCTTGACCGAGGCGTTGAACGGCAGCCTGGAACGGTTGCAGACGGATTACGTCGATCTCTACCAGTTGCATTGGCCGGATCGTAGCGTGAATTGCTTCGGCACCCAGAATTACAGCCATATTGCAGATGAAGATACGGTGCCGATTGAAGAAACGCTGACCATCCTGGCGGACTTCATCAAGGCTGGCAAGGTGCGCCATATCGGCATTTCGAACGAAACGCCGTGGGGTATTGCGCAGTTTCTCAAGGCTTCGGAAAAGTTTGATTTGCCGCGCGTGGTCAGCATCCAGAATCCGTACAGCCTGCTCAACCGCACGTTTGAAATCGGCCATTCGGAATTTGCTTTCCGTGAGCAGGTCGGATTGCTGGCTTATTCACCGCTGGCGTTTGGCGTGCTGTCGGGGAAATATCTGAATGGCGCGCGACCGGCTGATAGCCGCCTTACCTTGTTTGAACGTTTCAGCCGCTATACCAATCCGCAAGTCGACCGGGTCATCGGCGATTATGTAGCGCTGGCGCAAAAACACGGACTGGATCCGGCGCAAATGGCGCTGGCTTTCGTCAACAGCCGCGGTTTCGTGACTAGCAATATCGTTGGCGCCACTACGTTAAAGCAATTGCAGAGCAATCTCGACAGCATCAACCTGACGCTGAGCGAAGATATCCTGCGCGAGATTGAGCTGATCCACTCGCGCCAGCCTAACCCCGCTCCTTAATCTTCCGGACTTAATCTTCAGGAGTTACGTCGGACCAGACCGGCGGCGGGCCGCCGGTTGCTATTTCAATCGGACGGGCCGCATAGCGTTTTGCCAGCACGGCGCAGACCATCAATTGAATCTGGTGGAACAGCATCAGGGGCAAAACGATCATGCCGATGGTGTGCCCGGCAAACAACACTTTTGCCATCGGTATACCACTCGCCAGGCTTTTCTTCGAGCCGCAAAACACGATCGTGATTTCGTCTTCCTTGTTGAAGCCGAGGCGGCGGCTGACGAAGGTAGCGATACCGAGCATCGCAAACAATAACAGCGTCACGACCACAATCAAACCAAGCAAGGACAGCGGCGGCAGCTGCTGCCACAAACCCTGCACCACGGCCTCGCTGAATGCGGTGTAGACCACCAGCAGGATCGAGCCCTGGTCAACCACCTTCAAGATTATCTTGTGCTTGTCCAGCCATTTGCTGATCCAGCGGCGAGCGATCTGCCCGGCGACAAAGGGCAGCAGCAACTGCATCACGATATTCATGATGGATTCGAACGAGCCTTTGCTCTGTCCGTGCGCCACAACGACCAGCCCGACCAGCACCGGCGTCAGGAATATGCCGAGCAGGTTGGAAGCAGATGCGCTGCACACCGCCGCAGGCACATTGCCGCGGGCGACCGAAGTGAAGGCAATCGACGATTGCACCGTGGACGGCAAGGTGCACAGGAACAAGATGCCGAGATACAGATCGGGCGTCACCAGCGGCAGCAATGCCGGCTTGAACAGCAGCCCGATCAATGGAAACAATACGAAAGTGGCAAGCAACACCGTCAAATGCAGGCGCCAGTGCAGCGCGCCCTGCACCACCGCCTCGCGCGACAGCTTGGCGCCATGCAGGAAAAACAGCAAGCCGATAGCCAGCGTCGTAATCAGGTTGAAGGACACTGCAACCTGGCCCCTGGCCGGCAACAGGCTGGCGACAAGAACCGTGGTAACCAATAACAACGTGAAGTTGTCAGGTAAAAAACGTGGGCGAACCATGATAGAGAAAACGTGCGCTAAAGTTGAAAGGGTATCCTGAAGGTTTCCCCGCCGCCGCCAGCCATCTCAGCGATCAGGAAAGCGCCGGGACTAGCCAAATATGGACGGGATAGATAGACGGGATAACAACCTTCATTTTACGCACTAAAACCCAAGCATCGAAGAATTGTTGGGTTATGTTTCAAAAACGATGGGATTTCACCACAACCAGAACATCAGCAACCAGGCAAAATTGACCAGGGCCAGACCGGCAATCACCGGCACCATGCTCACCAAACGGCGCGCAGACGATGTTGCATAGCGGCCGGTCACGCGCCAGGCCAGCCAGACGCTCCACAAACTGGTGCCAATCAGGAGGATGGCGCGCAAGTCGTTCGCCCAGAAAATCGGCAGATGCTCGCCGCGCAATAAACTGACGGTGGTAGCAGACAAGCCGACAAACACACCGCAGCCGGCCAACGGGATCGTGGCTTGCACCAGATGATTGAAACGCTTGCGATCCCAGTCGCCAAGCACACGGCTGCCCAGGGCGAACAACAATGTCAGGGCAGTACCCAGCACCAGGCCGGTGGTGAGGATATAGGCGATCACCAGGCCGCCGTCGAGCCAGCTGAACACGTCGTTCTGCGCCGGATAATTGGTAAACACCCACCACGGAGCATGTGTATCGAAGGGCCACATGATGTCGCGGTCGATCAGCCAGGTAGCGATGGCTTGCTTGACCTGCACAAACCAGGGGCTGGCCGACCAGTGGAACGCGCCAATCGCAATCCCCATCAGGCCATACAGCGCCAAGGCGCTTTCCCACAAACTGTTTTGCTGTTCGCCGTGCTCGACGATTTCTTCGGTCGGCGCGCGCCAGGTCAGTTCAATCGCATCGCGATGACCGCTGCAGCGGCCGCACATATGGCAATCGGCAGCGCCTTTCATGGCCCGCAACGGCACCAGCGGCGCACAATTGACAGGAATCACCGTGCGGCCTTGCGTGTGGCTGTGGGTGCCATATGAAGCACGCCAGGCGGTTTCATTGACTTTGTAATGGAACGGCGCCAGTTTCGCCAGCAACCCGAAGACACCGTTCACTGGGCACAGGTATTTGCACCAGACGCGCTTGTCGCGACCGTACAGATAACCGACGATGATGGCGCCGGCGGTAGATCCGCCCAGCACCAGCAGCACCGCTTTAGGATATTGATAGACGCTCACCATCTGGCCGTAGATGGTGGTCAGCGCAAATGCCACGAACGGCCAGCCGCCCCAACGCATCCAGTGCGGGATTGCCTTGCCGCGGCCATGACGGCTGGCGAACTCGGTCAGCGCGCCTTCCGGACACAGGACGCCGCACCAGACGCGGCCCATCAACACCATGCTGATCAGCACGAACGGCCACCAGATGCCCCAGAATGCAAACTGGGCGATCAAGGTCAGATTGGACCAGATATGCGCGGTCTCGTCCGGCAGCGGCAAAAAGATCGGCACCAGGATCAGCAAGCCGTAGACCAGCACAATCCCCCACTGCACCCAGCGAATAAGTTTCGCATGGTCCCGCATCCAGTCAGCCACGCGGGAAAGTCTTGTTTGGGGAGTTGCACAAGTATTCATCAGATTATTTAGCTAGGGTTGCCTGCGGCCTGGCTCGCTTGAGGAATAACAAAACGCACACCCAATATCCCACATACACCAGCAAGCTCATCAGCGCCGGTTGCGCGCGATAGCCGGTCAACGTGGAAACCAGGTTACCAAAGGAAGTCGTGTCGTCGAGCAAGCGTGAACTATCCCATATCGGATCGACCAGCGTCGGAATAATATCCAGCGACATCAATCGTTCGATACCGGTCAGTAGCAAACCCGCGGCGAGGAACAGCAAGATAATTTCAGTTACCTGAAAGAAGCGGCGCCAGGAGAAAATTTTACCACCGAGCTGCAACAGATAGAAAGTCAGGAACGCCAGCGCAAAACCGAGTACCGCAGCCAGCACCATGGCTCCAGCGCTTTCACCGTGTTGCGCCAGACCCAGCCCGTAAAGAAATATCACGGTTTCGCTGCCCTCGCGCGCAATCGCCAATGCCGCCAGCGCAAATACGCCCCACCAGTTGGCGTTTTGCAGATTCGCGCTGAGCGAGGTTTCCATTTCGCGCTTGAGTGTGCGGCCATGCTTGCGCATCCAGAACACCATTTGCACTATCAATATGGCGGCCAATATCACCATGACGATCTGAAAGTAATCCTGGGCATCGCCGGAAAGCAGCTCGCTGAAACCCAGCAACGCCGCACCGAGGCCAACCGCGCCGAAAATGCCGACGCCGACACCGCTCCACAGATAAGGCAGACCGTGGCGCGCAGCTTCGCCGCCATTTTTCAGCCACGCATGCAAAATACCGACTACCAGCAACGCCTCAACGCTTTCGCGCCAGACGATGAACAATACCTGACCCATCACTTATCTCCAGTCAATTGCGGGTGGAGCAATGCGCCATGCCATGGCGACTCTGCGCTCCCGTCCCGCAACAAAAAACGACTATCTCTAAAATACTGCACGGCTCTCTCTATATATAGAGAGCGATTTACTTGGCGACGATCACACCCTGCGCCTGCGTATGAAAATCATCGAAAAATTTGTACTCGCCCGGCTGCAGCGGTGCAATCACCACAAAAGACTGCGCGCCTGGCGCCAGCACCTTTTCCTTGCGCAGCTGGACGCTTTCAAATTCCGCGGCCGACTGGCCGAGATTATGAATCTCGATTTTTATTTTCTGGCCGGCAGGAACCGCTATCCGCGCCGGATTCAAAACGCCATCCTTCATTTCCAGCTTGAAGGTCGGCAAATCGGCGGCCGCCGAAACCGCCGCTATCGCCAGCAGGCTGATACCGACCAGGCAGCGCATCTTGCCTGACGCCATAACGGTGCTCTCCGATAAGAATCTCATGGCAGATTTCATAGTGAATTAATACCCGCCCTTTTTACCGACGCCAGCGAACGTGAATTCGTTGACCACCGTGAACGGCTTGAACCAGGCGCCGACGCCGGTTTCCTTATCTACGTGGCGGCCGAAATGCGCACCGGCGTTGGCTGACGGCGGGGAAATAATCATCTTCAATGTATATTTGCCCGGCCCTGCCAGTTTGACGTTATCGCCATAGTGCGGACCGTCGCTAGCCACCATCGGCATCATGTCGCCCTTGATTACCTGGGACGAACCGGCTTTTGTGAATTCATAAGAGATGACCAGGTTCGGCATCCAGTCGCCTTCTGCAAAGCCGTTCGGATTGTCTTTCACTGCACGAATGTCAGCCTCGACATGGATATCCGACAGCTCCGCCTTGCGCATCATGCCTTCCGGCTCCATTTTGATCGGCTGTAAGTAAACAGCTGCAATCTCCAGGCCGTTCATGATTTGCTGTTTGCCGATCGGGTATTCAGCCGCCGAAGCGGTACCTGCAAGACCAATCGAAACAAGCACAGCCGCCGTAAGCAATTTCACATTCATGTCATCAACCTTTCTCAATCTGCCAATTACAAATGATAATGATTATTGTTTAATTATAACATCCGATGAAATTCGCGGCGACCTGGCACAGGAAATTGGAAAGATTAAAATCGCGGACACAAAAATAGAATGAAATTGGAAAAAAAGCTTCCCAATGCGCAATGTCTGTGGCATAGTAACGGACTTGGTTGAGAGCAAGCAGAAAAAGTGTTTTACCTCTGTAAGCGAGAAGAAATATTAAGTTTTTTAAATATTTTCCTCTTCCAAAATTAACAAAGCTAATATATAATTTTGTTTTTCGCGGCTGTAGCTCAGCTGGATAGAGTACTTGGCTACGAACCAAGGGGTCGTGGGTTCGATTCCTGCCAGCCGCACCAGTATTACGAGGGGTTGCAAGAGAAATCTTGCAACCCCTTTCTGGTTTACGTCACCTGTTTTTACCTCCCTGCCAAAGCCGGATCTTCCACCACACCATCTGCGCAGAACACAGCATCCCCAATTCGTTTTTTCAAATGCAGCGCCCAATAAAAAACCGGTGATCTTCATCACCGGTTCGGTTCGCTATGCCATATGAATTGGCATCTTCAATCTTTTCTGGTTTTCAGCATCAGCGGCGTTGCGGATAAATATCGCGGCCAGCCCTGTCGATTTGCTGACGCAATGCGCGCCGGTCGTCCGGTGACATCCTGCCACGCCCACCTTCATTAGGATCAGATTCCCGCCCGCGATTTTGCCATTGCGGCTCCGGCGCCTGGCCGCGTTGCGGCTCATACTGGGATGGCGGCGGCGCGCGGCGCTCTCCGCGATCATCCTGCGCCCGGTCGGAACGTGCAGAGGCGCTCATCATTGCCGATAGCAACAACAAACAAACACTGATTTTCCGAAACATCTTCATATATGGACTTCTTCTGTGAATTCTGGATAACGGTTAAGATTTAATCGCCACAAATTGAGTGTAAGCTCCTCTATTAATTGGCATAAGACGTTTTTAGTAAAGTGTGTAACACTTTGTAATCCATAAGCATTTACTGTACTTTTGATGCGCACTCTGACGTTACCATATGACCATGAATACGATCAACACCCAAAACCAAACGAACACAACCCACCAACATAAAATCCTGGTGGTCGACGACGACATTCGATTGCGCGATCTGCTGCGACGCTATCTGACGGAGCAAGGCTTCCAGGTGGTCACGGCGGAGAACGCCCAGGCGATGAACAAGTTGTGGATTCGCGAACGCTACGACTTGCTGGTGCTTGACCTGATGCTGCCGGGCGAAGACGGCCTGGCGATCTGCCGCCGTTTGCGCGGCGCCGGCGACCAGACGCCGATCATCATGCTGACCGCCAAAGGCGAGGATGTGGATCGCATCGTCGGACTTGAAATGGGCGCCGACGATTATCTGCCGAAGCCATTCAATCCACGCGAACTGGTAGCGCGCATCGGCGCCGTGCTGCGACGCAAAGGTCCGGATGAATTACCGGGCGCACCGTCGGAGACACCGCAGTCTTTCGAATTCGGCGAATTCGTACTGGATCTCGGCACACGCACATTGAAAAAAAATGGCGAGTCGATCCCGCTCACCACCGGCGAATTCTCGGTACTCAAGGTATTTGCGCGGCACGCACGACAACCGCTGTCCCGCGAAAAATTGATGGAACTGGCGCGCGGACGCGAGTACGAAGTATTCGACCGCAGCCTGGACGTCCAGATTTCACGCCTGCGCAAGCTGATCGAGCCCGATCCGGCCAGCCCGCTCTACATACAAACCGTATGGGGCCTCGGCTACGTCTTCATTCCTGAAGGCCAGCCGCGTTGATGTCAGTGTGCACGGCATTCCCACTCAGCAACGCTCGTATCAAACGGCCGCATGGTAACGACTAACCGGTTGGCCTGGCTGAAAAGCGGTCTGCTCTGGCGGACCTTTTTCATGCTCGCCTTTCTGATCACGGTCAGCATGGTGACATGGGTCGCCAGCTTCAGGATCGTTGAACGGGGTCCGCGCGCGCAACAGATCGCAGCGCAAATCATCTCTATCGTCACCATTACCCGGGCCGCCCTCACCCATTCCGCGCCGGACTTGCGCAGCGAGCTATTGTTCGACCTGGCCAGCAATGAAGGCATCCGGATCTACCCGCTGGAAGACACCGACAAAATCGATCCGCCACCCGATAATGCGCTGATGCCTGACCTCGAGAGAGAAGTCCGGGCGCGCCTTGGCAACCAAACCCGGTTTTCATCCAAGGTCAATGATATCGATGGCTTCTGGATCAGCTTCAAGATCGATAGCGACGAATACTGGCTGATGCTCGACAGCGAGCGGCTTGACCGCACTTCCGGCATTCAATGGTTGCAATGGGCCAGCGTTGCACTGGTACTGTCGCTATTGGGGGCGATGTTTATTTCCACCCTGATTAACCAGCCCCTATCGCGCCTTACCGCAGCTACACGCGCGGTGGCCAAAGGCATACGGCCCGAACCGCTGCCCGAAACCGGGCCGACCGAAATTGAAGAAGCCAATCGCAGCTTTAACCAGATGGTCAATGATTTGCAGCGTATCGAATCTGATCGCGCGATCATCCTGGCCGGCATTTCGCACGATTTGCGCACGCCGCTGGCGCGTATGCTGCTGGAAGTGGAAATGGCAAACCTGTCCGATGACGCGCGCACCGGCATGCAATCCGACCTGGCGCAGATGGACGGCATCATCGGCCAGTTCCTGAACTATGCGAAGCCGACGGATACCAGCAGTTTCGAGAGAATCAACCTCAGCGAACTGATCGATAACGTGGCGCAAACGGCGACACGCCAGACCGATGTCCGGATTCAATCCAGCGTCACGCCTAATGTCCATGTCTTCGGCAACGAAACCGAACTCAGGCGCGTATTGGAAAATCTGCTGGAAAATTCCCGCCGCTACGGAAAAAAAGACGGCGACGACCACGTCGAGATCGACATCAGCTGCCATATCCGTCAGGACAAAGTCATCGTGAATATTGCCGATCACGGCGCTGGCGTGCCGGACAGCGAGATCGACCGCCTGCTGCGGCCGTTCACGCGACTCGATGTCGCGCGGGGACAAGCCAACGGTTCAGGCCTGGGCTTGGCGATCGTCAGCCGGATTGTCAAGCAGCACGGCGGTAAATTGCGTGTCAGCAACCGCGAAGGCGGTGGCCTGGCAACCCAGATCGAACTACAGCTAAAAACCTGACACGGGTTTCGTAGGGTGGGCATGAATGCCCACGCGTGACCGCGATAACCGCAGTACGGACCCTCCCGGCATGGAAACACGTATGTGCGTATTGTGAGTTCAGCGTGGGCACAAAAGCGTGCCCACCCTACAAAGGGAACAGCAAAGCTACCGCCTCCGCTGCGATCCCCTCTTCCCGGCCCAGATACCCGAGTTTTTCATTGGTTTTTGCCTTCACATTGACCTGATTCACGGCAATCCCGCAATCGGCGGCAATCTGTGCCACCATCAATGGAATATGCGGCGCCATCTTCGGCGCTTGCGCAATGATGGTGGAATCTATATTGCCGACAGCGTAACCGGCCGCACCGATCAGCCTGACCGCTTCGCGCAGCAATTTGCGTGAATCGGCGCCAGCAAACTGCGCATCGGTATCCGAAAAATGACGACCTATATCACCCAAGGCTGCTGCGCCAAACAGTGCGTCGATAATCGCATGTAGCAGCACGTCGGCGTCGGAATGTCCCAGCAAGCCGGTTTTATGCGGAATCGTCACACCGCCGATAATCAATGGCCGGCCGGCCTGCAAGACATGGCAATCGTAGCCCTGGCCGATGCGAAATCCTGGGTTGTTCATGCGTGCTCCTTTGAATACAGTGCAGTTAATGATTTCACGACTTTTCCTTTAAAAACATCTCTGCCAACGCCACATCGTGCGGCAGGGTCACTTTGAAATTACGCGGGCTACCTTCAACCAGGCGCGGCTGCAAGCCCAGCAATTCAACCGCACCGGCCTCATCGGTGACTGCGTCGGCCAACCTCAATGCCCGCAATAGCAGGCTATAGCGAAACATTTGCGGCGTCTGAGCTGCCCACAATGCGGTGCGCTCCACAGTTTGCTCCACGCGTGTTTGCTGATCGCTGCGCTTCAGGGTGTCGACCACCGGTAGCGCCAGCAAACCGCCCACAGGGTCATCTTGCAGCGTCTCAATCAGATGTTCGATCAAGCCACCAGTCAGGCCGGGCCGAGCGGCATCATGCACCAGCATCCAGTCGTCATCGCCAACCAATGGCCGAATCGCCTGCAGACCGTTCAATACCGATTCCCGACGGCTGGGGCCGCCGTCAAACAGTACACTGACCCGTCCCTGCAAATGCGGCGCGGCAGCCATCAGTTCGCCTATATAGCCGTCGTCGGCACTGACCACCACAAAAACATGGCTGATTACGCTGGCCGCGGCAAAAGTCGTCAAGACATGCGTCAACATCGGCCGGCCGGCCAGCGGCATATACTGTTTGGGGATATCAGCACCAAGGCGGGCGCCGATGCCGGCAGCAGGAATCAGGGCAAAATAGCGTGAAGAATTCATGCGCAATGGGCTCGTTGGAAATTCTGAGGAAATGTCATCAATACATAGCAAAATGACGGTAAAAAAATGGCTGCATGCTTGAGAGAATATTAGCTAAACCATGTCCTGAGCCGTAAGAATCGGCATTTATGCCCGTGGTTTATAATGCGGCTCTGAATTTTAACTGTCAAATCAGGCGTATTGCGGCTTTTTTTGACCATAGCCGTGCTTGTATCGTTGTTTGCGTCATCGTTTGTGTCGCGTTGTATGTCATCTCGTATGTCATCTTGTATGTTGCGTTTGTATGTTACGTTTAACAGGCCCTAATGTCCTTTGATCTAGAAAAATTGCTGCCTAAACCGGCTGCCCGTTTCGTGCTGCCGGCTTTGCACGGCTCAGCCGATGCCTTCGCATTGGCGCAAGCTGCGCTGGCGCTCAAGTCGCAACAACGGATGCTGGTGGTAGTAGTGGCCGACGCCACCGATGGACAGCGGCTGCGTACGGAAATCCCCTGGTTTCAAACCACTGGCGACGAGTCTAACGGCCTGCGCTGCCATTTGCTGCCGGACTGGGAAACCCTGCCCTACGATGCCTTCTCGCCGCACCAGGACCTGGTATCGGAGCGACTGGCGACCTTGTATGAGGTCCAGAGCGGCCAATGCGACGTGCTGCTGGTGCCGGCCACCACCGCCCTGGTCAGAATGGCGCCACCGTCCTTCCTGGCGGGTTACACCTTCTTTTTCAAGCAGGGCGAGACGCTGGATGAAGCGCGCCTGAAATCGCAGCTGACGCTGGCGGGTTACAGCCACGTCAACCAGGTCATGTCACCCGGCGAATATTCGGTGCGTGGCGGCTTGATCGATATTTTCCCGATGGGCTCGGTGTTACCGTACCGGCTGGACTTGTTCGGCGACGCCATCGAAACCATACGCACCTTCGACGCCGACACCCAGCGCTCGCTGTATCCGGTCAAGGAAGTACGGCTATTGCCGGGCCGCGAATTCCCGATGGACGAGGCGGCACGCTCGGCGTTCCGTAGCCGCTGGCGTGAAGTATTCGAAGGCGATCCGTCGCGTTCGGCGATATACAAGGACATCGGCAATGGCATCGCCTCGGCCGGTATCGAATATTACCTGCCGCTGTTTTTTGAAGACACGGCGACCTTGTTCGACTATCTGCCGGCCGATGCGACGTTTGCCCTGGTCGGCGATATCGACGGCGCCATCCAGCGCTTCTGGAATGATACCCAGTCGCGCTACAAATTCCTGAAGTCGGATCGAGAACGCCCTTTGCTGGCGCCGGAAGCCTTGTTCCTGACCGGCGAGAATTTCTTCAGCCTGACCAAGCCTTACGGCCGCTGGGTGATTCAGCAGAGCGATGCGGCCTCCGAATTATCTGCGCCGATTCCCAATATCGCGGTCAATCGCCGTATCGACGATCCGTTGACCAATCTGCGCGCCTATCTGCTGCAAAGCGACCGCCGCGTGATGATCTGCGCCGAATCGAATGGCCGCCGCGAAACCTTGCAGCAGTATTTCAACGAATACGATTTACCATTGGCGCTGTGCGATGGTTATGCCGATTTCGCCACTTCTGCCCATAAGCTGATGCTGGGCGTGGCGCCCTTGCACGCAGGCTTTGAATTGCCGCAGTTTATCTTCGTCACGGAAACCGAACTGTACGCCGGCTCCGGTCGCCGCATCGGCAAGAAGAAACAGGAAGGCGCGACCCAGGTCGAATCGATGGTGCGCGACCTGTCCGAACTCAAGATCGGCGATCCGGTGGTGCATATCAATCACGGTATCGGCCGTTACATGGGCTTGCTCAGCATGGATCTGGGCGAAGGCGAGACCGAATTCCTGCATCTGGAATACGCCAAGGACACCAAGTTATACGTGCCGGTATCGCAACTGCATGTGATTTCGCGTTATTCCGGCGCCTCGCCCGAAGATGCGCCGCTGCATGCGCTCGGTTCCGGGCAGTGGGAAAAAGCCAAGCGCAAAGCCGCGCAACAGGTACGCGACACCGCCGCAGAGTTATTGAATTTGTATGCGCGGCGCGCCTTGCGCCAAGGGCATGCGTTCGAATATTCAGCGCACGATTACGAGGCTTTCTCTGAAAGTTTCGGCTTTGAAGAAACGGTCGACCAGGCTGCGGCGATCAATGCCGTGATCCAGGACATGACCAGCGGCAAGCCGATGGACCGTTTGATTTGCGGCGATGTCGGCTTCGGCAAGACCGAGGTCGCGTTGCGCGCGGCGTTTGTCGCCGTGCTCGGCGGCAAACAGGTCGCGATCCTGGCGCCGACTACTTTGTTGGCGGAACAGCACGCGCAAACCTTCGCCGACCGCTTTGCCGACTGGCCGGTAAAAATCGCCGAACTGTCGCGTTTCCGCTCCGGCAAGGAAGTCACGCAAGCGATCAAAGGCATGGCCGACGGCACACTGGATATAGTAATCGGCACCCACAAATTATTATCCGACGACATCAAGTTCTCACGCCTCGGACTGGTGATCATCGATGAAGAGCACCGGTTTGGCGTGCGGCAGAAAGAAGCGCTGAAGGCGTTGCGGGCCGAAGTCGACGTCTTGACGCTGACCGCCACGCCGATCCCGCGTACGTTGGGGATGGCGCTGGAAGGCTTGCGTGAGTTCTCCATCATCGCCACCGCGCCGCAAAAACGCCTGGCCATCAAGACTTTCGTCCGCAGCGAAGGCGAATCGACCATTCGCGAAGCCTGTTTGCGCGAATTGAAGCGCGGCGGCCAGGTCTACTTCCTGCATAACGAAGTCGATACCATCCAGAACCGCAAGGCGATGCTGGAAGAGCTGTTGCCGGAAGCGCGCATCGCCATCGCCCACGGCCAGATGCACGAACGCGACCTGGAAAAAGTGATGCGCGATTTCGTTGCCCAGCGCTTTAACATCCTGCTGTGTACGACCATTATCGAAACCGGTATCGACGTTCCAACTGCCAACACCATCATCATGCATCGCGCCGACAAGTTCGGCCTGGCCCAGCTGCATCAGTTGCGCGGCCGGGTTGGCCGTTCGCATCACCAGGCCTATGCTTACCTGCTGGTGCATGACGTCCAGGGCTTGACCAAACTGGCGCAGCGCCGGCTGGATGCAATCCAGCAGATGGAAGAACTCGGCAGCGGCTTCTACCTGGCCATGCACGACCTGGAAATCCGCGGCGCCGGTGAGGTGCTGGGTGAAAACCAGTCCGGAGAAATGCAAGAGATCGGCTTCCAGCTGTATTCCGACATGCTCAACGAAGCCGTGCGTTCATTGAAGAACGGCAAGGAGCCGGATCTGGCGGCGCCGCTGTCGACCACCACCGAAATCAATTTGCACGTGCCGGCCTTGCTGCCCGCGGACTATTGCGGCGACGTGCACGAACGGTTATCGATCTACAAGCGGTTGGCCAATTGCAACGCGCAAGACAAGATCGACGACCTGCAGGAGGAATTGATCGATCGTTTCGGCAAGTTGCCGGATCCGGCTAAAGCCCTGATCGAAACCCATCGCCTGCGGATTGCCGCCAAATCGATAGGCATCGTCAAGATCGACGCCCACACCGACTCCGCCCTGCTGCAGTTCATACCGAATCCGCCGATCGACGCCATGCGCATCATCGAACTGATTCAAAAAAACCGCCATATCAAGCTCAACGGCCAGGACAAGTTGCGGATCACAGTCAACATGCCCGACCTGGCGGCGCGCCTGACGCAGGTCAAGGCCACCATCAAGGCCCTGGCGGGATAGCATCGTTATTCAATTATTTAAATTTTCATAAAGCCATACAGACACATGAACCTCATCTTGCAAAGCCTGAGCGCAGAACGCAACGCCATTGACCGTATCGCCAACCTGGCTGACGTTACCGCCACAGATATAAGCAGCGGCGGCCGCCATGCATGGCGTTGTGACGACGTCGCGTATTCTGAAGGCTTGAAGGCGCTGATTGACACTGCCTGCTACGGCGTCGGGATCGACTGCGCCTGGCTGCCATCGGCACCTGAACCGGGCGCGAAACTAGGTGATTTCAAGTTGCTGGCAATGGACATGGACTCGACATTGATCACCATCGAATGCATCGATGAAATCGCCGACATGCAAGGTTTGAAGCCGCAAGTCTCGGCAATTACCGAAGCAGCGATGCGTGGCGAAATCGAGTTCAACGAAAGCCTGACCCGACGCGTGGCCTTGCTCAAAGGCCTGGATGCTTCGGCGTTGCAACGGGTGTTTGACGAACGGCTGCAACTATCGCCGGGGGCAGAAAACATGCTGGCCGCAGTCAAGGCTGCCGGCATCAAGACCTTGCTGGTTTCCGGCGGCTTCACCTTCTTTACCGATCGCATGAAAGCCGCCCTGGAACTCGATTACGCCCATTCCAACGTACTTGAAATCGTCGATGGCAAACTGACTGGCAAAGTAGTCGGCGGCATCGTCAACGCCGAGGAAAAGAAACTGACTGTCGAGCGCGTCTGCGCCGAGCTGAATATCGCCCCAAGCCAGGCCATCGTCATGGGCGACGGCGCCAACGACCTCAACATGATGAAGATTGCCGGCCTGTCGGTAGCCTTCCGCGCCAAACCGGTGGTGCGGGCGCAAGCCAGCGTGGCCTTGAATTTTGTCGGTTTAGATGGCATCTTGCCTATATTGGCTTGATTGCTGTTGAAATAAGCGCCCCCTTAACAAAATGCAAAGGATAGTCATGGCACAAGAATTGGTTTTCGATAGCAAATTGCACTCCGAGAAGAATCTTGCCTGGTGGCTTTATCTCTTTCACGCCGCCAGCCTGGTGCTGTCTCTCGGGGCATTTTCCTGGATCCCTCTGATCATCAATTACGTCAAACGCTCGGATGCGGCGGACACTTTCGTATATAGCCATCACAATTGGCAAATTCGGTCATTCTGGTGGTATCTGTTGTGGATGTTCGTCGGTGGCGTCCTGTTCCTGACGGTGATCGGCATCCCGCTGGCTTTCGCCGTGTGGGGTATTGCGTGGCTATGGAAAGCCTATCGCCTGATCAAGGGCCTGGTAGATTTGAACGACAACAAGGCGATGCCGGCTTGAGTTCAGCTGTCAGAATCATGTCTGAGCATGACATTCCTGCCGTGATGCGCATCCAGGCGGAATGTTATCCCTCGCTCATGCAAGAGTCGGAAGCCGTGTTCCGCGCCCGCCTCGACCTGACACCAGCCACTTGCTGGGTATGGTCGACGCAGGAACACGATCCGGCTGCGTATCTGTTCAGTTATCCTTCGAATAAAGATGTGGTCACGGCGCTGGACCAGCCGTTCAAGATTGCAGCAACGCCGAATTGCCTGTACCTGCACGACCTGGCGGTAGCGCCAGACGCGCGGGGCCGGCAAGCAGGTAATGTTCTGGTGGCGGCTGCGTTGAAACACGCGCGCGAATCTGGCATGCGCTGGAGTGCGCTGGTATCGGTACAGCAGTCGCAAAAATTTTGGGGCGCGCTGGGCTATTCAGCGGTAGATGTAACGCACTCCCCGGCCAGGGAAAATCTCGCCAGTTATCAAGTATCGGCCAGCCAGGAAAGTGCCATCTATATGTTGCAATGCCTGGGCTGACGCATGTCCACTTCCTCGCAAGATCAATTCAAATACACGACTATCGCGCATAGCGACCATCGCTATTGCTGCCCTCTTTCGCCTGCTAAAGCCAGCACGCTATTAGCTGCGTTGCAGCTGACGCCCGACGCCTTGGTGCTGGATGCCGGATGCGGTAAAGCCGCACTGCTGCGTGATCTGTTGCAATCGGCGCCGGCCTCGGTCCGTGGCGTCGGCGTGGATATCAATACGCGGTTCCTTACCGAAGCATCAAATGCATGGGCCAGTAGCAATCCGGGCGACGACCGCCTGACCCTTGTCGAAAGCCAGGTAGAGCACCATCCGCCGCCGGCAACCGGTTACGACGCCATTCTTTGCATTGGATCGAGCCACGTATTCGGCGGCTTTGATCGCTCTCTCGCCACCTGCTGGCAATGGCTCAAACCCGGCGGCTTACTTCTGACTGGCGAAGGTTATTGGAAACAATCTCCGTCAGAGCAGTACCTCGCCATGCTCGGCGCAACGCGTGATGAACTCACCAGTCACGAGCAGAACGTTAGCCGTGCGCTGGCAAATGGCTACAAGTTGCTGACATCAGCGGTGAGTAGCGACGATGAATGGGATCAGTATGAAGGCATGTACTACCGGGCAATGATGCGCCATGTAGCAACGCACCCGGAGGACCCGGATGCGGTAGTCTTTAGCGAACGAGCCCAGCGCTGGTACGACAGCTATCTGGAGTCAGGCAAAGCTACGCTCGGATTTGGCTACTACCTGCTTGAAAAAAATTGAAGAACTCGTAGGATGGGCAAGGCAGAATAGTAACGCCCGCTTTTTTGAATGGTTTTTACAGTCTATGCGACAAGCAGCACGAACTAACCGGGGTCAGAGTGAACTTTCGGGATGCCCCACCGCCGAAACTTCACTCTGACCCCGCTTAGTGGACCACGGAGCAGAAGTGGTAAAACGCAAAGAAACAAAGCGCCGATAAGTGAACTACCTTACTCCGTACCCGTGATGTGGGGTCAGAGTCAAGTTTCGCGATAAAGCCTGCGAAAGTTGACTGACCTCAGATCACTATGTCGTCGATGCGCAACTGTCTACATAACAGCAAAAGCTTGCTCGATATCGGCAATCAAATCCTGCGGATCTTCCAGGCCGATATTGAAACGTACCAATACACCCTGGTCCTGCCAATTTTTCCGCATGCCCTGGATCCGGTAAGGAACACAAAGGCTGTTTGCACCACCCCAGCTATAGCCGATCTTGAATAATTTCAGGCTATCGACGAAACGGTCAGTCTGCTCTTCTGCATAACGCGCATCGAACAGCACCGAGAACAAACCACCCGCTCCGGTAAAGTCGCGCTTCCAGGTTTCATGCCCGGGGCAATCCGCAAAAGCCGGATGCAACACCTTGCTAATCTGTGGCTGCTGCTTCAACCAGGCAGCGACTGTACGTGCCGCTGCATCGTGCGCTTCAAAACGCAGCTTCATGGTTGGCAGGCTGCGCAACACCAGATAGGCATCGTCCATGCCGACCCCGAAACCCAGCCGCATGTGCGCGGTCTGCAAGCGTTGATTCAGCGTGGCATCCCGGGTAATCACGGCGCCCATCAGCACATCCGATCCGCCCGACTGGTACTTGGTCAATGCTTGCATCACGATATCGACGCCAAGATCGAACGCGCGCAAAGCCAGGCCGGCAGACCAGGTATTGTCGATTGCCACCAGCGCGCCTTTGGCATGCGCAGCGGCACAAATAGCAGGAAGATCCGGTACTTCCATCGATACCGAACCCGGCGCTTCGGTCCAGATCAAGCGTGTATTCGGCTGGATCAGATCTGTAATGCCGGCGCCGATCAAAGGATCGTAATAACGGGCCGTAATGCCGAAATCATTGGCCAGCCAGTTGTTCAGATCGCGATTCGGGTTATATACGTTGTCTGGCAGCAGCACATCGTCACCGCTCTTTAGCAGGGCCAGATCAATCATTGTGATCGCCGCCAGGCCACTCGGTGCGAGCAGGCAATGCTGGCCGCCTTCGATTTCAGCCAGGCGCGCTTCCAATGTGAATGAGGTTGGCGTGCCGTGCAGGCCGTAGGTATAACTGCTCTTTTCCTGCCAGTCACGGGCGCGCATCGCAGCGACATTCTTGAACAGCACCGTGGAAGCGTGATGAATCGCCACCGGGAAAGCATCAAAACCTGCGGGAGCGCTATATTCGCTGTGCATCAATGCGGTTTGAGGGTTCTTTTTTGCCATGTTCAATAGTAAGCAAGTTAAACGAGCAGGATTTACTTAGCCGATTTGGCGGTCAGGACAGTCAACACAAAGGGTTTAGTCACCGCGTCGTCGGTGGTGGACCAGGTGCCGCTGAAGGTATTACCGACCAGCTGCCCAGCCCACTCGCCGGAGACATCTTTGCCATTGATGGATTCTTCCATGATGACATCGGTGTTTTCCGATTCGCCGGCCAGCAGGATTTTGGCGGATTGACCGTCAATCGTATAAGTACCCTGAATACCCTCGGTCGGATCCGGCTTCAATTGCAAATGCATTTCGATCTGCACATCGCCCAGCTTGCCACGTAAGGTCAGCGGCTTGGCGAACAAATTCTGCCCTGCCGTTGCCGCTATCGGGGCAGTGGCGACATCGGTGGCGACCTTAGTACCAACCTCAGTGCCAACATTAACATTGCCCGCAAATACCGGAGCGGAAGCAAACCCAAGCACCAACATCAGCGCCGTAGCAAACTTCCCTGCCTCCCCTGACATCATGCAGCGGCCCACAAATCATGTGCGTCGGAGGCAGTGATGGTGACATCGACAAACTCGCCAACCACCAGTTTCTTGTGCGGCTCATACGGCGGCTTGACATAGACCACGCCATCGATTTCCGGCGCATCGGCGCTGGAACGGCCGACACCGCCATTGCGATCGACTTCATCGATCAGCACGCGCATGGTCTTGCCGACTTTGGCTTGCAGGCGCTTCTTGGAAATTTCTTCTTGCAGCTGCATCACACGACCGCGGCGCTCTTCGCGCAGTTCTTCCGGAACCGGATTATCCAGCGCATTGGCGGTCGCACCTTCTACCGGCGAGTAGGCGAAACAGCCGAGGCGGTCGATTTCCGCTTCTTTAAGGAAGTCCAGCAGGTATTCGAACTCTGCATCGGTTTCGCCCGGGAAGCCGGCGATGAAGGTTGAGCGAATCGTCAGGTCCGGACACATTGCGCGCCAGGCTTGAATCCGCTCGATATTTTTTTCGCCGCTGGCCGGACGCTTCATGCGTTTCAACACATCGGGATGGGCATGTTGCAGCGGTACGTCCAGATATGGCAACACCTTGCCTTCCGCCATCAGCGGAATGATCTGGTCGACGTGCGGGTAAGGATATACATAGTGCAGACGCACCCAGGCGCCGTATTGCGCAGCCAGTTCGCCCAGCGCGGTAACCAGCTGCGTCATATGCGTCTTGACCGGCTTGCCGTTCCAGAAACCCATGCGGAACTTGACGTCGACGCCGTAGGCGCTGGTGTCTTGCGAAATCACCAGCAACTCTTTGACGCCGGCCTTGAACAGGTTTTCGGCTTCCAGCATGATATCGGCGATCGGCCGCGACACCAGGTCGCCGCGCATCGATGGAATGATGCAAAAACTGCAACGATGATTGCAGCCTTCCGAAATTTTCAGGTAGGCGAAATGCTTGGGTGTCAGCTTGATGCCTTGCGGCGGCAGCAGATCGAGGAACGGCGCATGTGGCTTAGGCAGATGCTTATGCACCGCAAACATGACTTCACCGACCGCATGCGGACCGGTGACTTCCAATACCTTTGGATGGATCTTCTGGATGATATCGTCGCCGTCAGCATCCTTTTTGGCACCCAGGCAGCCTGTCACAATGACTTTGCCGTTTTCACTCAGGGCTTCGCCGATGGCGTCCAGCGACTCTTGCACCGCAGCGTCGATAAAGCCGCAAGTGTTGACAATCACCAGATCGGCGCCTTCATACGACTTGGCAGTTTCATAACCTTCCGCGCGCAACTGGGTCAGGATCTGTTCTGAGTCGACTAGTGCCTTAGGGCAACCAAGGGACACGAAACCTACTTTGGGGGCGGCGGCTCGTGCGGTGGCTGGTGCAGCAGGCGCTGCGGGAATAACATTGGACATGATGACAGGAGGTAGGGTCAAAGCAAAGTCGCTATTGTACCCCTTCCAATGCCATGGTTACCCTGCGCCGGTCTAAAACCTGCTACAGGGTGCACTCGGAATGATTATTTTTTTGTCTTGTCCGGCGGTGGCGGCGCAAACGGGAAGGTGCCGAACATGTTCTTGGTCTGGTTTTGCATCTGTTCCTGCATCTGGACGAACAAGCCTTTGCTCTGTTCGATGTAGTTGCTCATCATGCCCTGCATCATCGGTCCCTGGACATTCATGAACTGCGCCCACATCTCCGGGCTGAAAGGTTTGCCTTCGTAAAGCCCCTTGGAATTTTCAGTCAGCTTGTTCTGGATATCGATGAAAGCCTGGATATTTTTTTCCAGGTACGAGCCCATCATCCCCTGCATTGCGTGACCGTAGTAGCGAATGATTTGCGACAGCGCCGCACTGGAAAACATAGGAGTGCCGTTTGACTCTTCTTCCAGAATAATCTGCAGCAGGATGCTGCGCGTCAGATCGTCGTCGGTCTTGGCGTCCAGCACAACGAACTCCTCGTTGTCCAGCACCAGTTGCTTGACGTCTGCCAGGGTAATGTATGAACTGGTTTGCGTATCGTACAGGCGACGATTCGGATACTTCTTGATCAAACGTTCAGACATTTTTTTTGTAGTAGTCATTTCAGTCCCAGGTTGCTGCGCCCATAAGGCATTTTATATTTTCTACTTATTTGCTATTCGTGCAATCAGTTTTACTACAGAACATCCCTATTATATGCACGTGCAGCATCCATTGCAGGGAGTTTTATTGCATTGCAATAGAAACAAGCATTCCGATAAGCCGCGTGGATTGCAAACCCGCAAAACCGGCCTGCGACGCAATCCACGCGGAAACCGGCATTAGCCCATGTGCAGGCCGCCGTTCAAGGAGAAGTCGGAGCCTGTCGCATAACCGCCCTCGTCCGACACGATCCAGGAGATGATGGAAGCGATTTCCTCAGGCTCACCCAGACGCTTTACCGGAATCCCGGCAACGATCTTTTCCAGCACGTCCGGCCGGATCGAACGCACCATATCGGTACCGACATAGCCTGGAGATACCGTATTGACGGTAACGCCCTTGGTCGCCACTTCCTGCGCCAGCGCCATCGTAAAGCCGTGAATCCCCGCTTTGGCAGTCGAATAGTTGGTCTGGCCGAACTGGCCCTTTTGGCCGTTCACCGATGAAATATTGACAATCCGACCCCAGCCGCGATCCGCCATGCCGTCGATGACCTGCTTGGTGACGTTGAACAGCGAGTTCAGATTGGTATCGATGACCGCATCCCAATCGCTTTTGGACATCTTGCGGAACTGGCCGTCACGTGTAATGCCGGCATTGTTGATGAGGATATCGACTTCGCCGATTTCAGCCTTGACCTTCTCAAATGCCGCCTTGGTCGATTCCCAGTCAGAGACATTGCCTTCTGAAGCGTGAATATCGAAACCCTTGGCCCGCATGTCGGCCAGCCATTTATCCTTGCGCGTAGAATTCGGTCCGCAGCCGGCGACCACGGTAAAACCATCTGTGCAAAGGCGAGTACAAATTGGGGTACCGATGCCGCCCATTCCCCCGGTTACATAAACGATTCGCTTTGCCATCTTTGTCTCCTTCAAAAAAACAATTCAGAAAATCCATCTACGTCTATGTTGCTGCCTATCCCGCAGTCTTACCGCTGCATCTTGCCTTATCTTAATGCTTTATTCCGTTGCGTTATCCAGTTGCCTTATTCCACTACCCTATTCCGCCCTCACTTTGACATACCGTCCCGGCGCCGGTTCGATGACGCCGTACGTGGCATTTCCTAATTTGCGCGGCGCGGCCACTTGTTTTCCCGCATGCCCGGATAAAAATTCCGCCCACTCTGTCCACCAGCTGCCCGGATGCTCGACCGCCGCCGCCAGCCAGGTTTCGGCATCCTTCGCAATTTTTTCGTTGGTCCAATAACTGCGCTTCTTTTTTGCCGGGGGATTGATCACGCCAGCGATATGGCCCGAAGCGCCGAGCAAAAAGCGATTCTGTTTCGGCTTTTTTGGATTCAACAGAGAAGCCGAAGCATAGGCCGAAGTCCATGGCACGATATGATCTTCGCGCGACGCATAGATAAAGGTCGGCGCGTCGATCTTGCCAAGGTCGATTTTCTGCCCGCCCACCGTTAGCTTGCCGGCATCTTTCAAGGAATTATCCAGATACATGTTGCGCAGGTAGTAGCAAAACATCGGGCCTGGTAAATTGGTGCTGTCGGCATTCCAGTACAACAAATCGAAGGCGGCCGGCTGCTCGCCCTTGAGATAATTCGATTCGACATAGTTCCATAGCAAGTCATTAGGTCGCAAGCTGGAAAAGGCCGAGCCGAATTCGCGTCCGGGCATCAAGCCGCCGTGGCCGATGGCTTGTTCCCGCATGCGTATCTGCATGTCGTCGATATACACGTCCAGGATCCCTGTATCGCTAAAATCCAGCAAGGCGGTCAGCAAGGTCAGGCTGGCAATCGGATTATCTTTTTCCGCCGCCAGTTTTGCCAGGGCGGTCGACAGGATTGTGCCGCCGACACAAAAACCGAGCGTATTGATCTTGTCCTGGCCGGATATATCCTGCGCCGCCCGGATTGCCCTAATTGCACCGTCGACTATGTATTGATCCCAGGTCGTATGCGCCATCGACTCATCGGCGTTGCGCCAGGAAACCAGGAACACACTGTGTCCTTGCTCGACCGCATAGCGCACCAGCGAGTTTTGCGGCTGCAAATCCATAATGTAGAATTTGTTGATACACGGCGGTACGATCAGCAGCGGCCGCTGATACACCTTGGGGGTGAGCGGCTGGTATTGAATCAGTTGAAACAGGTCGTTCTCAAATACCACCGCACCTTCAGTGGTGGCCACATCCACGCCGACTTCGAACGCGGACTCATCGGTCTGCGACACCCGGCCCTTATGCATGTCCGCCAACATCTGGGAGATGCCTCTGGTCAGGCTCTCGCCATTGGTCTCGACAATTTTCTGCTGGGCCACCGGATTGGTTGCCAGGAAATTGGAAGGCGCCATGGCGTCAATCATCTGCTGCACCGTAAAGCCGATCTTGCGCTTCATCTTCGGCGGCGCATCGAGAGCCTCAACCATCGCGTTCAGGAAATGAGCGTTCAACAAATAAGCAGCCGCATTGAACGCATATACCGGATTGCCCTGCCAGGCCGCGGCACTGAAACGGCGATCGGCGATGGCAGGAATGCGCGCGGCCAGCATGTCCTGCCATAAGGCCGACAACCGTTGCGTGTATTCGACCTGCAGCTTTTCCAGCGCGGCCGGATCCAGCGAAATGCCAAGATCGCCCAGGCCCGCAGCGCCACCCTGCTTTTGCGCAGATGGATTGAGCAAACCCAGGAACACATTGGGATCGGCAACATGGCTAAGTTGCTGGAGGAATTGCGGATTGAAGGCTTGACTGAATTGTTGCGAGAGTTGCGACAATGCGGCGGGATCGAAAACAGAAAAATTAGGCGTATTCATGCGATGACCGTTGTTTTGGCTTATTTTCGTGTATCTTTTATCGGATTGACTCTACAGCAGGTACTTAAATGCATATCGTTGCCATCGCATGGATTTACGTCGTCTTCATGATGGCAATTACAGAAACTACCGCAGTCGCAGGCGTGATGACATTTTTGCTCTACGGTGTGCTTCCTTTGACAATTGTTTTATACCTGATGGGCACGCCGCAGCGCAAGAGAAATCGACAGCGCGCTGAAAATTCTGCCCGGCTCGCAGCACTACAAAAAGCTTCTGCCGCGGCTGCCACAGCCGCTCAGGCGCCTGCTCCCTCAGAAAAAATGGATTAATAAATTGCGTTGATCATTTCTGACAATGCATTTTAGCCATCTCATTTCAGCCAAATTAGCGAGGCCATGCGACCAGTCACATGATCTCTACGATAAGAATAAAAATTTCTGTCGCTGACCGTGCATAACCCCCCGCCATGAATATGGCGCACGTCCGCCTGATGCAGGGCGAGCCGCGCCAGCTGATAAATATCCGCCAGATATTTACCTGGCCGTTGAGCGATGGGCGTAAAGCACGCCTGGATCTGCGCCAGACTTTGCGGTTGCGTCTGGCCGGACTCTGCAGCCTCGACAAATGCGGCAAGAACATCGGCGCCGACCTCGAATCGTTCAGGGCCGATAGCTGCGCCAAGCCAAGCCGAAATCGGCCCGGCGCCGGCAGCTCTCATGCGCGCCACCGTGTTTTGCAACACCCCGCCCACCAGGCCGCGCCAGCCGGCATGTGCTGCGCCGACTACGCCGCCATTCGAATCGGCGAACAATACCGGCAGACAATCGGCAGTCTGTATCGCACACACCACGCCTGCCCGGGTGGCAATTGCCGCATCTGCTTCGGCACCAACTATGGCGCCGCCGCCGAAGCCGTCAGCATCAATCACATGATGGCCATGTACCTGCGACAGCCAGACTGGCGACGCCGGCAGCAGCATGTCCAGGCGGGCACGGTTGCGTTCTACGTCTTGCAGCAGATCGCCGACGTGGGTACCGAGATTCAGGCCGCCGCCTCCATTGCCATCATCATAAGGAGCACGACTGAAACCGCCGCTACGCAAGGTAGCAAAAGCACCAACATTTGGCGGCAGTCCGGGCCAGTCCGGAATAATTAATTGCATGTACCGAAATTCCCCTTGGTTTCATTACAACAGATCAGCAAAGCCAGGACCAGTTACGCTGATTCAGGCTCGCTCATGCCGGCGCGCGCCAGCAGCGCGGCAAAATCGTCCGGCAGCGGCGCAAACCATTCGCAGGCCTTGCCGGTCGCCGGATGAAGCAAACCCAGACGAGATGCATGCAATGCCTGACGCGGGAAAGCCGGCATCAAATGTTGCTTTCCATACAAGGCATCGCCAACCAGTGAAAAGCCGAGAGACTGCATATGGACGCGAATCTGGTGCGTGCGCCCGGTTTCCAGTCGACAACCCATCAAACTGACCGGACGGCGCTCCAGCAAGCCGGTGGCCAGCCGCTGGTAATGCGTGATGGCCGGTTTGGCAATCAAACTTTCCGATACTGCCATCTTGATACGGTCGCGCGGGTGGCGCGCCATGGCGACATCCACGGTTCCGTTCAGTTGCGGCGAGCCCCATACCAGCGCCAGGTACTGGCGCTTGACGGTACGGGCCTGCAGCTGGCGCACCAGATCAGTCTGCGCTTCCAGCGTTTTGGCAACCACCATCAAGCCGCTGGTATCCTTGTCCAGACGATGCACGATACCGGCGCGCGGCACCCCGACCAGTGACGGCCAGCGAAACAGCAAGCCGTTCAGCAAGGTTCCCGACCAGTTGCCGGCGGCAGGATGCACCACCAGCCCGGCCGGCTTGTTGATGACGATGATGGCGGCATCTTCATAAACTATATCCAGCGGCATGTCTTCCGCCTTGAATGCCTGCTCGTCAGGCGCCGGCTGCGGCAGCACAATCACGGTTTCATCGCCGTAAGTGGTCATTTTCGTGGTGCCGGGCTTGCCGTCCACGGTGACGTGGCCGGCCTCTATCCATTGCTGGATACGGCTACGCGAATATTGCGGCACCAGGCTTGAAACTACTTTATCCAGACGTGTACCGCACACATCCGGCGTCAATTGCAGTACTATCGGCGCGCTGGCTGTTGCAGCATCGCCGTCGTCGACGCTGTCATCGACGCCGTCATCAATATCGTCGATATTGGCCACTAAATCAGCATCAGGCAGACTTTCAGCCAAATTTGGCTTGGTAAATGACATCACTTGAAGTCCCATCAGCTATAATCAATCGTTGTTAATACACGCAAACTACACGCAAACACGCGCAATCTTGCAAACCACTATGCAAAAAAGACTCTTAAAACTAGCTGCTGTCGCATTCGCTCTATCCTTATCTGCGTGTGGCTTATTGCCAGACAAAGTCGATGAAACCGCAAACTGGTCCGCCCCCCGATTATACTCGGAGGCCAAGGATGAAATGAACAGCGGCGGCTACGATAAGGCAATTAAGTACTTTGAAAAGCTGGAATCGCGTTATCCGTTCGGCACTTACGCGCAACAGGCGCAAATGGATATCGCTTATGCGCACTATCGGCAAGGCGAGCAGCCAGAGGCGTTGGCGGCAATTGACCGCTTCATCAAATTGCATCCGAATCACCCTAACGTAGACTATATGTACTACCTGCGGGGCCTGGTCAACTTCAATGACAAGATCAGTATTTTCGATTTCCTGTCTAGCGAAGATGCTACCGAGCGCGATCCAAAAGCTGCACGCGATGCATTCGATGCCTTCAAGCAAGTGGTTGTCCGCTTCCCGGACAGTACCTACGCACCCGATTCGCTGGCACGTATGAAGTATCTGGTGAATGCGCTGGCGCAATATGACGTCCACGTCGCCGGTTATTACTATCGTCGCGGGGCATATGTGGCGTCTGCCAATCGCGCTCAAAGCGCCATCCAGGAATATCGCGATGCGCCAGCGGTTGAGGAAGCACTGCATATCATGGTGCAATCTTACGACGCACTGGGTCTCAAGCAGTTGCGCGACGATTCCGAACGCGTACTGAAGAAAACCTACCCGAACAGCAAGTATGTCGGCGGTACCGGTACAGCTACCGAAAAAGTCCAGTTCGCGAAGGCTCGTCCTTGGTGGAAATTCTGGTAACAAGTAGTTCGCACGAAAAAAAAACCTCGCACTGCGAGGTTTTTTTATGGCGATTAGCCGGAGCAGCAAGCTGGTACTCCAGGGTTGCACACCAAGGCGGAGCTACAAACCCGATACCGGCCGCGATCTTCTCGCCAGCAGATTCGCGGGACGGGCTTTCACGCAGTGGATTTGAAACAAATGCTGCTGGAACTGCTGGGTTGCAATTTCCCAGGAATATTCCAGCGCATGCTTTCGCACCTCATGCCGATCCAGATCCAGGGCTCGCAGGCAAGCCGAAGCCAGGTCGACATCCAGTATCCCCGAGCGGCCATGCGCCACAACGTCCAGCGGGCCTGCCACCGGATAGGCCGCAACCGGAACGCCGCACGCCATAGCCTCCACCATGACCAGGCCGAAGGTATCGGTATGACTGGGAAATACCATGACATCGGCGCAGTTGTAGTACGACGTGAGTTCATGGTGCGGTTTCGCCCCCAGAAACTGCACCTGCGGATAGCGTTGCTGCAATTCTTCACGTAACGGGCCGTCGCCGATCACCCATTTGCTACCCGGCAGATCGACTTGCAAGAAAGATTCGATATTCTTTTCCACCGCGACCCGGCCGACATACAAATACAAAGGGCGCGCGATACAGGCATGATCCTCATCCACCGGCTTGAATCGCTCGGTATCGACTCCCCGGCCCCACAGTACCAGATGGCGAAAGCCACGCTGCTCCAACTCCCTGAGCACATGCGGAGTGGGCACCATCACTGCTTTTGAAGGGCCGTGGAACCAGCGTAGCCAACGATAAGTCAGTGCCTTCGGCAAGATCGAACGTGCGCTCAGGTACTCGGGGAAACGGGTATGGTAAGCGGTCGTGAAACCGATCCCCTGGCGCAGGCAAAATCGCCTGGCGGCCAGCCCCATCGGCCCTTCGGTCGAGATATGGATGCAGTCCGGCGCGAACGCTTTCAGGCTGGCAGCGATCCTGGCGTATGGTTTGTAGGCCAGGCGAATTTCCGGATAAGTAGGACAGGCAAAGGTTGGAAAATCGTCGGGATTGAGCAGCAATACGTCGTGGCCGTTCTGGCGCAAACAAGCGCTGGTGGCGCGTAACGTATTGACTACTCCGTTTATTTGCGATTGCCCCGCGTCAGTTACGATGGCAATTCGCATAATTCACGGGCCCGGTTGCCGGACACTGCATTCTTTTGTTGCATGATTTCCTGCCAGGTTACCAGGCGCAGTTCGCCGCTGGCTTCTTCCACCAGCGCCGACAAGCTTTCCACCCAGTCGCCGTCGTTACAATATTTAATGCCGTCGATGTCGCGAATTTCAGGTTTATGGATATGGCCGCAAATGACGCCGTCCAAACCTTTCTTTTTTGCTTCCGCCGCCAATGCATCTTCAAACGAAGAAATATAATTCACTGCGTTTTTTACCTTCAATTTCAAATATTGCGATAGCGACCAGTAGGGCAAACCGGCACGTGCGCGCCAGCCGTTGAACCATTGATTGAATTTCAGGATCACGGTATACAAACCATCGCCTACATATGCCAGCCATTTGGCGCAGGCGATCACGCCATCGAAACGATCACCGTGCAACACCAGCATGCGTTTGCCTTGCGCGGTGGTATGCACCAATTCATCGCGAATCCGGATACCGCCAAAGTCCAGATCGATGAATTGGCGCACAGCCTCATCGTGATTACCGGGAACGAAAATCACCTCGGTTCCCTTGCGCGCTTTTTTCAACACCGTTTGCACCACGTTGTTGTGTACCTGGTCCCAATACCAGCGACGCTTCAGTTGCCAGCCATCGATGATATCGCCGACCAGGTATAAGGTATCGGATTCGGTCGCGCGCAAAAACTCCAGTAGGCGAGCAGCCTGGCAGCCTGTGGTTCCCAGGTGAACGTCGGAAATCCAGATGGTGCGAAAGCGGATCGGGTCGCGCTTCGAACCGGATCCGTTGCCGGGAACGGCGTCATCCAGCGAACGGAACAGCGCCGCATCCAGGAACTGCTCGCCCGGCTTCATGCCGCCCTCGTTTCTTTAAGATAGTGGCGAGCGTAGCGCTGGTCCAGCTTGGACAGAGGCAGCAGCAGGAAGAAATCGGCCGAATGGAAATCGGGATCCCAGGCCGGGTCGCCGCAGACCCAGGCGCCGCTGCGCAAATATCCTTTTAACAGCGGCGGCATCTGCGCCACGTGGCCGGCTTCGCGCTCATAGACCGGAAACGGCACGTGCGGCGTAACCCGGTACTCGGCCGGCGAAAAATTGTCTTGATCAAGAGCGTGATACAAAGCCGCCGCGTTATGGCCGCCATCGGCCAGGCTGACGCTGGCGCAGCCCATCAGGTAATCGCATCGCTCGCGCCGCATGAACGCCGCCAGGCCCGCCCACAGCAGCATGATGACGCTGCCGCTACGGTAAGCAGGATCGATGCAGGCACGTCCGGCTTCTGCGATCCTGTCGCGCAGATTATCGAGCCGGCCGAGATCGAATTCCTGCTCCGAATAATAACGCCCCATGCGCCGTGCAGCATGCGGGCTCATGACACGATAAGTACCAACCACGCGCAAGGTATTGGTATCGCGGACGATCAGGTGATCGCAATATGAATCGAATTCGTCGCTATCCAGGCCTTCTGCGTTAGCCAGCGTAGACAAGCCCATCGCCTCGATAAAAACCTTATACCGCAGGCGTTGCACTTCGCGCACTTCTTCCGGCGTACTGGCAAGACTAACTGTCAGCTTGGAAACACTAGGACTTGCTTCGCCAGGATTCGTAAGTAGTTGCATTCATCGTCCTTTCTGATTGTGACGATGACAAGCCTAACCACAGATTACTTCAAGAAAATGACAGGTTTATTTCGGTTCCATGACATAGCAACAGTGTCGAAAATGCAATTTCCATCACGTCAGTTTTGATATTTCCAGACAACTTGCCAACAAAAAAACGGGGCACGGATTTGCACGACGACTCAACCTGTCATCGTGCAAATCCGTGCCCCGCGAACCCCTTTTGCCGAACCGCTGAACGCAGCGGTTCTGTCTTATTTTTCTTTCTTCGGACGACCTGCCTTCACCGGCGGCAGGCTGGCCACGGCCAGTTTCAGACTTGCCAGATCCAGCTCGCGGATCAAGGCAACGCCAACGCGCAACAGTTCGCTCTTCTTCACTTCCAGGCCGGCTTTCAAGAAAGTCTTCTTGACGTCGCCCAGGACTTGATACTCGTCGGCAGGCATGGTGAAGCTATCGCGCACCAGCTTGGCTTTTTTTACCTTGGCCTTGACGTCAGGCAGGGATTTGATGCTGGGAGCCGATTTGCTGACAGGCAGTGCCGGTTTTGCTGTAAGCGGCTTGGTGACGAGCAAAGGCTTCGATTGTGGTTTCACTGTTGCTTTCACTGTTGGTTTCACTGTTGGTTTCACAGCCGGTTTCACTACAGCTTTAGCGGCTGGTTTAATTGCCGACGTAGCCTTCGGACCTGGCTTGACGGCAGAGCGCGCTGCCGGCTTCTTGACTGCACGCTTCACCGCAGGACTCGCAGCTGGTTTCGCACCTGTTTTTACATTTTTACCGGTAACCATTCAACTCTCCATAATTAAATCGTATAAATAATATATACAATTATTCAATCATCAGCAAGAACAGCCTCACAAACGAAACAAATTCAGCAACAAATTCATCAAGCCGTCACAATTTACAACCAGAATCGCGACTCCTCCACCGCCATTTTTCGACTTTCCAATGAACTTAAACTTGAATCGCTTTTTGTGCAAGTCTCTGGTCGCTCTCGCACTGTGCGTGCCGTTGCTGGGAAATGCTGCCGCTGAGGCTATTGTGATCGGCCAGGCCATCGATTTGTCAGGACCGAATGCGGACCTGGGGCGCGATTATGTCGCCGGCATCAAGACTTATTTTGACGTTCTCAATGCGAAAGGTGGACTCAACGGCCGCCACATCCAATATCTGGTACGCGACGACCGCGGCCAGGCCGACCTGGCTGTGAAGGCAGTAAACGAACTGATCACCCAGGCCCATGTCGCTTATTTGTTTGGCGGTGTCGGCGACGATGTTACCAAGGCGGTGCTGGACTCGGCAGAATTCAAACGCAGCAGCTTGACGTTATACGCGCCATTGGCTGGGGCCGATTATCAGAAAGATGCCAAGGTCTTGTTCTGGCGCCCTAGCTACCAGCAGGAAATCCGTCATATATTTTCCCATTTCGACAAGCTTGGCGTCAAAAATGTGGGGGTCGTAGTTCAAGATTCAGCCGCCACGACAGACGCCTATCGTCGACTCACAGATCAGATGCGGGAAAGCGGCATCAAGCTTAGCGGCACCGTCCACCTGGGCAATGATCTTGCAAAAATGCGTAATGAGACAGTACAACTGGCCGCTGCCAAGCCAGGTTTTGTGATCATGATCGCGGACACGGTGAACGCTGGCGTATTCCTGAAGGAATTTCGCAAACTTGCGCCGCAAACCTTTGTCGCCGGCTCATCACTCACCAACCTGACCACGTTGCGCCAGCTGGCAGGCGGCAAAGCCGTGGAATGGACGGTATTTTCGCAAGTCGTTCCCAATCCCAACATCGGCAGTTCTTCGATACAGCTTGAACATTTGAACATGATGCGGAAGTACCGCGACGAGCCGGTGTCGGCATTGACGCTGGAAGGGTTCACCGCAGCCAAATCGTGGACACGGCTGCTGCCAGCCGGTAAAAGAGTCGCCGGCCAGCCGGAATACACGATTCCCGGCGGCGGTTTTGATATCGGCGGATATGTCGTGGGCGAAGCAGCCAACAGCAACCACCTCTCCAGCTACGTGGATATGGCGCTGTTTAACAAGGCTAACGGGTTGACTTACTGAGAGTGTTTACCGTAGGGTGGGCAAGGTTTTTGCCCACGCGTGACCGCGATAACCGGAGTACAAACCCGCGTGGCACGGAAATAGGCATGTACGTGAAGCGAGTTCCGCGTGGGCACAAAGGCGTGCCCACCCTACGATTTGCAGCGGTAGCCTGCTTCAGGTCCGGCGAATGGCAAAATCGACGCCAATCTCGCGCCACCAGTCTTGCTCCTTGGTCATCCAGTAACTCGCTGTCGGGTGATCCTCAATCCAGTCGCGCTTGATATCGAGCTCGATCTTGCTCTTCATCTTCAAGCGCAACTCATCCAGATCGACTTCGATCCGCGAATGCAGGAACATCACTGCCAGGCGCAAAGCCAGCACCGCCTTGGAAAAATCCGGATCCAGCAGTGCATCGCTGATCTTCCGCAGATTTCCCTTCTGACCGAGTATCAACATGCTCATCGCACGCTGTTCACGGGTGGTAAAACCGGACAGGTCGGCATTTTCGATCAGGTAGGCCGCATGCTTGTGATAGCCGCTTTGCGACACCACCAGTCCGACTTCGTGCAGCAAGGCGCTCCAGTGCAAATACTGGCTGAGGCCATCGCTGGTTGGTTTGAGCATCTCAAACAGGGAGGTCGCCGTTTCGGCAACCCGGCTTGCGCGTAATTGATCTACGTGAAAACGCTGTGAGAAATCGTGCACCGACTGATCGCGCCGGTCCAGGCGCGTGCCGCGCAGCTGCAGATCCCACATCACGCCCATGCGCAGGCCGGCTTCGATCGGCTGGATCACTTCGATGCCCAGCTCCTGCATCAGGCCGATCAATACCGCCAGACCGCCAACCATGACCGCAGCACGCTCCGGTTTCATACCTAGCAAATCGATACGGCTGACGTGGCCGAATTCGACGAATCGCGCCCGCAAGGCTTCCAGGCTGGTATACGACAGGCGGTGATCGCCCAGGCCGTTTTTTTCGATAGTCTCGGAAATCGCCCGGATGGTGCCGGAAGAACCGTAGGCGTGGCTCCAGTTTTGCGGACGATACGGCGGCGCCGCGTCTTCAAAATGGCTGCGGGCGGAAAGTACCGCGGCATCGTAAGCCTCTGCAGTGATCTGGCCGTCGGCAAAAAAAGCCAGGCTTTGATTGACGGTGCCGATGCCGAACGACTCGACCCGCTCGATCTGCTTGCCGCGCCCCAGGATCAGTTCGGTGGAACCGCCGCCGATGTCCAGCACCAGCCGCTTTTCATTTGGCAGGCGCAGCATGCTGGCAACGCCCATGTAAATTAGCCGCCCCTCTTCTTCGCCCGAAATGATTTCGATCGGGTAGCCGATGACCTGTTCGGCGATCGGCAGGAATTCTGCCGCGTTCTTGGCGACCCGCATCGTGTTGGTGGCCACGACCCGTACGGCCTCCAATTGATAGTCGGCCAGGATATTGCGGAAGCGCGACAGGGAGTCCAGCGCAACCTGCATCGCCTGTTCGGTCAGGTAGCCTTTGCTATCCAGGCCGGCAGCCAGTCGGATCGGGTCGCGCGCACTCTTGATGACGCGAATCGCATCACCATTGTATTTGCCTATGTGCAAACGGAAACTGTTGGACCCCAAATCCACTGCTGCAAACATTGCTTACCTTTATTATCCAAACGAACGTTCGACAAAAACCGGCGCCAGCCACCGGAAAACGCAAGCAGTGACAATAGACGCAGAGTATTACAAGTTGATGACAACTTAAGAAGAGGTGACCTTGGGCAGCTTAGCGATCGTAATCGAGCGCGCCAGCATCAATGTACCGCACCGCCCTGCCCGGTACAAGAGTGATAGCGCTATCTCACTCTTGTTCGGTCCCGATTAATCGCGATCAATCGGGCTCAATTGCATCGCCGCGCCAGAACGCCTTTACCGCATCCAGCTCCCGGGTCCGCTTGAACGGCGGTAAACTCTGCCAGATGCGCCGGCCGTAGCCTTTGGAAATCAGGCGTGGATCGCAAATCATCAAGACGCCACGATCGGCTTCATCGCGGATCAGACGGCCCGCGCCCTGCTTCAGGTTAATGATAGCCGCCGGCAGCTGGTGATGCATGAAACCGTTCATGCCCTTGGATTCCAGCGCTTCTATACGCGCCGCCAGGACCGGATCGTCCGGCGGTGAAAATGGCAGCTTGTCGATAATCACCAGGGACAATGCTTCGCCGCGCACATCGACACCTTCCCAGAAACTCTGGCTGCCGATCAGCACGGCGTTCCCGGCAGCGCGGAAACGGTCCAGCAGCTCGGTACGCCCGGCCTCGCCTTGCACCATCAGAGGGAAATCCAGATGGCGGGCTTCGAATTCCGCGCGTAATCGTTCGGCGGCGCGATTGACGGCGCGTATCGTCGTACACAACAGAAAAGCGCGGCCGCCCGAGGCTTCGATCACCGGCAGCGCGGCGTCGATGACGGCATCGGTATAGTCAGGCGAATTCGGCTGCGGCAGGTTCTGCGGCACGTATAGCAGGCCTTGCTCGCCATAATCGAAGGGGCTAGGCCAGGATTGGGCCGGCTCGTCCCACAAGCCCATTTGCGAGGCGTAATGCTGGAAATCGTTCTTCACTGCCAACGTGGCGGAGGTAAAAATCCAGGAACGGGCGACACCTTCACGCTGTTTATTAAAAATCGGCGCGATCGACAGCGGTGTCTGGTGCAATTGCAAGGAAGACGAAAAGGCTTCCACCCACAGCACGCTGCCTTCTTCGCCTTCAGCCTCGGCCGCCTTGGCTTTCTTTGCGCTCTTGCCGGTGCTGCCACTGCCGACACTTGGCGCGCTGTTCCAGCTGTCTAGCTGATGCCCCAGTTCCACTGCGCGGGTCCGGCACTGCTCGATGGTTTCCGCCCGTTCCGCCTGCTTTTCGAGGACGGCAAGCATGCTGTGCATTTGCGCCCGCAAGGTTTCCAGCGCCGGGAAGAATGCGCTCGATGCTGCAATCTGATTCACTGCCAGCCGGCCCCCTTCCTGCGGAAAGGTCAGCCGTAAATCGCGCGCGGCTTTTTCTACCGGCACCACTACTTGCCCCCAGTCGGCGCCATCGCGAGCATGCGACAAGCCTTCTGCCAGAACGTCACGGCACAACTCCAGGATTTGCGAAGTAGAGATGGTATTGCCAAAAAATAAAGTGGCCACTTCAGGCAGCTGGTGCGCTTCATCGAAAATGATGGTGTTCGCTGACGGCAGCAGTTCCGCGACACCCGTATCCTTCAAAGCCACATCGGCAAAGAACAGATGATGGTTGACCACCACCACATCAGCCTGCTGGGCCTCCTTGCGCGCCTTCATCACGAAACAGTCCTGGTAATACTGGCATTCAGCGCCCATGCAGGTATCGCGGGTCGAGGTCACCAGATTCCAGATCAACGCGGTTTCCGGCACCTTCGATAACTCGGCCTTGTCGCCGGATGAGGTGGTTTTCATGAAACGGGAAATTTCACGCAGGTAGCCGACGTCCTCACGCGAGGTCATGCGACCATTCTGCAGTGTCCGTTCCAGATGGAAATGGCAAACGTAATTGGCGCGCCCTTTCAGCAGCGCTACCGAGACCGGCGCACTGAGCGCCCTGCGCACGGTAGGAATGTCGCGCAAGAACAACTGGTCTTGCAAATTCTTGGTGCCGGTCGAGACGATCACCTTGCCACCCCACAGCAAGGCCGGCACCAGGTAGGCGAAAGTCTTGCCGGTGCCGGTGCCAGCCTCGGCAATCAAGGTTCTTTGCTGGGCGATGGCGTCGGCGATGGCTTTCGCCATTTCGGTTTGCGCCTGGCGCGGCCGAAAGCCGCCGACCGCCTGTCCAAGCGGGCCGGAACTGGCGAACAGACGATCGATATCGGCATCGTGGGCGCCGGGGGTTGCAGTTGCAATCCCAGTTGCAATCGCAGCCGGAGTTGCAACGGCAGTGGTACCGGACAACGCGCCTTCGGCAACAGGTGAGGATGTATCTTCGGTCAAGGTAACGTACTTAAAGCAGAGGCTGGGTAGCTATCCTACCAGCCTTGGGGTGAGCTATCAGGCAGGGATGTCGGGAATTAATTGCATTCTTAACAGCGTGATCTGGTCCTTGAGTTGCAATTTCCGTTTTTTCAGGCGGCGCAACTGCAATTCTTCATGCAAGACCTGATTCGTCATAGTATGAATAGCCGCATCCAGATCGCGATGTTCGACTTCAAGTTCTATAATGCGGCGCAGGATTTCTTCTCGATCAATCATAGTCATATCAATCACGGTCACATTCTAGTCTGATGATGGAGAATGTTAACATCTGGAAACACTTTTAAAATTTTTCCTGCGTATAATATTTCCCATCGACTTCTTACTGTACTACTGTATGCGAGTGGCTGTGAGTTGCGATGAACGCCAACCTCACGCCCTATCGAGGCCCGGCAAGCGCAGAATTACCCGGAACAGGATGCAGTTTAATCTACCCAGACGAATGAGCCAATACAAGATCGAAGCCGGCACCGGCCAACACATCGGCGACCGCCAGGAACAACAGGACCGCGCCGCATTATTTACCGCCCCCAAAGCACCGGGTTACATGATGGCGGTACTCGCCGACGGCATGGGTGGCCGCAGTGGTGGCGCATTGGCTGCCGAACAGGTGATTTGCACCGCCAAACAGATATTCGAGGGTTTCTCGCCGCTGACCGACAATGTCGAGGCGATGTTGCACAACATTGCGCTGGAAACCCACACGGTCATAAAGCTGAGCGGTTTTTCCAACGACAAGGACCCGCATACCACCATGGTGATCCTGGTGCTGTCGCCGGACGGCACTGCAACCTGGGGCCACGTCGGCGATTCGCGCCTGTACCGCTTCGAGGGGCCTAATTTTGCCGAGCACACCATCGACCATTCGTATGTCGAGAAACTGGTGGCCGAAGGCAAGCTGTCGCGCAACGAAGCGAAATCGCACAATCTGTCGAACATACTGTTGAATGCGCTCGGTTCCAGCACCGACACCCCCGCAGTCAGCATCGGCCGTCATACAGGCCTGACGGCTGGCGACTCCTTCCTGCTGTGCTCGGATGGGTTGTGGCACTACTTTACGGAAGATGAACTGGGTGCGGCCATCGCTATGAACAAGCCGCGCGACGCAGCCGAAATGCTGATCACCAAGACCCGCAAGCGGGCCGAGGGGCACGCCGGGGATAATTGCACCTTTGCGATCGTCAAACTGGTCGCGCTGCCCAAGGAAGCGCAGAACTACACCGTCAAGAAGATGCGCCGCGCGGTGTAATTCCTGCCTGCCTTACGGTGCTGACGCCGGTGCGGTACTGGCCGGCGGCGACGACGGTTTCGCCGCAGGTGCAACAGGGGCCGCCGGCGCGACCGGCACACCCGTTTCAGCCGCTTTCTTGTTTGCCAGATCCTTGGCTTTAGCAGCTTTGTTTGCGGCTACCTCTTTCTGACGCGCTACCGAATCCTGTCCCTTTTTCTCAAAAGCGGCAACATTGGCTGCACGTTGCGAGGCTTTGGCCGCCTCATCCTGCTGCGCCTTTTTTACCTTGGCGTTATGATCCGCCACGCGCTTGTCTGCCTCGCCCAGATGCTTGCGGGTATTGGCAGCCACTTCTTTTTCCTTGGCAGCGCCCTGCTTCACCTTGTCGGCGTTGCTCAGCTCTTTTTCTTTCTGATCTTGCGCTTTCTGCGCTGCTTCGGCCGGCTGCCCGGCATTGTGCACTTCCAGCGCCTTGTCGCGTTCATCGGCGCGGTCCTTGCGCAAGAAGGCGTTGGCGGTGATATCTACCGGACGGATCGTCTTCATCGCCAGGCGACGTTGCTCCTTGGCGGCATCCAGGCAATGGTTGACGAAGAACTTCGCGTAGCAGGCACGCCGCTGTTCCAGATCGCGCGCCTCGACTTCGGCCTTGGCATTAGCCACTTCGGTCAAGGCACGATTCGACGTTTCCACCGAATTCAGCGTTTCAAGCGGATAGCGTGCGCTCAGCTCGTCGGCAGGCTCGGCGACCGGCTTCAAAGGGACATCTGCGGCTTGCACGCCAGCGGACAGCGTCAGCAGCAACGCAGCAACGCCCAGCGCGACGGGGCGCTGAAGACGCGCCCGCACCTGTGATGACAATGACGACCACGGAGCCAAACTCAAAGAAGCAAATTCCACGTAAACCTGTCCATTTCTATACGTTATTTTTCAAACACCGCCGTTGCCCGCTCCCCACTCACGCTCGGCTCACACTATCGAGTCGGCTTCCGAGCGTCGTTCGCTATCCATGTACTCGCGCGACTGCATTTCCATGATACGCGATACGGTACGGTGAAACTCGTTGGCCAGCATGCCTTGCGTGTACAGCTCTTCGGGCGCCACCGCGGCCGACATGATCAACTTGATCTTGTGATCATAGAACACATCGATCAGCCAGGTAAACCGGCGCGCCTCTGACGACATCGCTGCCGACATTTGCGGAATACCGGACAATATCACCGTATGGAAGCGGCTGGCAATTTCCAGGTAATCGTTTTGCGAGCGCGGTCCGCCGCACAAGGTATTGAAATCGAACCAGATCACGCCGCCGGCTCGGCGCAAAGCCTTGATTTTACGTGCTTCGATATCGACGATAGGATCTTCGTCGGCAGTCTCGGCCACTCCGGCAAAAGCATGCCGCAAGGCGCGATCGGTGTCGGCGTTGAGCGGCGCATGGTAACTATCCACTTGCTCCAGGGCGCGCTTGCGGTAATCGATGCCGGCATCGATATTCATCACATCCAGGTTATCTTGCAATAACTTGATGGTCGGCAGCATGCGATCGCGATGCAAACCGTCCGGATACAGCGTGCTCGGCTCGTAATTCGAGGTCATGACAAATGACACGCCGTTATCGAACAAGGCTTTCAGCAGGTTATAGAGGATCATGGCGTCGGCGATATCGGAGACGTGAAACTCGTCAAAACAGATCAGCCGATACTTCCTGGCGACCCGCTTTGCCACCTCATCGAGAGGATCGGCAACGCCCTTGAGTTCATCCAGCTGCCGATGCACCGCCCGCATGAATTCGTGGAAATGCAGGCGGGTTTTACGCACCACCGGCACCACTGAATAAAAGCTGTCCATCAAAAACGATTTCCCGCGTCCGACCCCGCCCCACATGTACACGCCGCGCGGCACGTCAGGCCGGTTGATCAGACGTTTGAAGGAGTTGGAACGCTGCGCCTTGTACTCGACCCATTCATCATAAGACTGTTGCAGGCGATCGACTGCGCGCCGTTGCGCGTCATCGGCCTGGAAGCCCCTTTGCGTCAGTGCCTGTTCATAAAACTCTAAGACGTTCATTGTGTTTTCAATTCTTGATGAAAAGCTAAAACCGGTTTGTCGATCTCATGGATTGACAAAAAAATAATCATGCCCATCAGGGAAATTGCAAAATAAGCAAGCCACCAAAAATAAAAATGGGCGAGCCTCAGCTCACCCACTTCAATCCAGGCAACCGCCCTGACAACACCGTGACAACGACCCCGCAACTACGACCGCCCCATCTCTACCAGCACGCGGCTAGGATAAGCCTTCTCCTTGCCGCCGAAAGTCAGCGGCAGGTTAGCCCCCAGACCGAGGCCGACCGCACCGATGCCGCCACTGCCGCCGGTAGCGCCAATGCCGACACTAGGAGAATTCAATCCAGGCGGCGCCCGATACACCACTTCCGAGGTGCGATACCCTGGCTTGTCGCAAACCACATGCAGGTCACCGTCGGCTTCAACAATCAGGATATCGCCGGGTGTAACCACATTCCAGCGGCTGCTATCGGTTTTCACCACGCAGCGCGCGCCTTCCAGCTGCTGGCTGTCAGAGGTAGCCTGGATCACCACACGTCCGTTATCCGACGCTGTAGTCGCGCAACCGGACAGCGCAACGCCTAACAAAACGATCAGATAACGCATGTGCTTCTCCCTTAGAAATTCAGGGACCGTTTGTCGACTGCCAGCGCCGCTTCCTTGGTCGCTTCCGACAAGGATGGGTGCGCGTGACAGATGCGGGCGATATCTTCCGCTGATGCGCGGAATTCCATCGCCACCACGGCTTCTGAAATTAATTCTGATGCCATTGGGCCAACAATGTGAACGCCCAGGATTTCGTCAGTCTTGGCATCCGCCAGGAATTTGACCATACCCGAGGTATCCCCCAAAGCGCGTGCCCGCCCGTTCGCCAGGAATGGGAACGTACCAGCCTTATATGCTACTCCATCTGCCTTCAGTTGTTGTTCTGTCTTGCCAACCCAGGCTATTTCCGGCGAAGTATAGATCACCCATGGAATCGTATTGAAGTTAACGTGACCATGCTGTCCAGCAATACGCTCGGCTACCGCCACGCCTTCTTCTTCCGCTTTGTGCGCCAGCATCGGGCCGCGCACCACATCGCCAACCGCCCAGACGTTCGGCAAGTTAGTCTTGCAATCGCCGTCGACGGCGATAAAACCGCGCTCGTCCAGCTGCAAGCCAACGCCTTCGGCATTCAGGCCGATGGTGTTTGGCGTCCGGCCTATCGATACGATCAGTTTGTCGTACACCGCTTTTTGCGCTGCGCCGGTGGCATCGACATATTCTACTGTGACATCATTCTTGCCAGCCGTAATGGCGCCGATCGTGACACCCAGGCTGACCTTCAAGCCTTGCTTGGTGAAAAGTTTGGCGGCTTCCTTGGCGATCTGCTCGTCCACTGCGCCCAGGAAAGTCGGCAATGCTTCCAGTACGCTGACATCTGAGCCGAGACGGCGCCAGACGCTGCCCATTTCGAGGCCGATAACACCGGCGCCGATAACACCCAGTTTAGCCGGAACTGCTTCAATTGCCAGTGCGCCGGTGTTCGACAGAATCAGTTTTTCATCGAACGGCGTGCCTGGCAATGCACGGGCGTTGGAACCGGTAGCCACGATGATGTGCTTGGCTGTGATTGTTTCTTCGGTAGTACCGGCAACCTTGATTTCGTAAGCGCTGGCGTCGCCTTTGACGAACGAACCGCGGCCGTGGAAAAAGGTAACCTTGTTTTTCTTGAACAGGTACAAGATGCCTTCGTTGTTTTGCTTGACGACATTATCCTTGCGCGCCAGCATCTGTCCCAGGTTCAGCCCCAGGCCCTTGACTTCGATACCGTGGTCGGCGAATGCATGGCCGGCATGCTCGTAATGCTCAGACGATTGCAACAACGCTTTGGATGGAATGCAACCGACGTTGGTGCAAGTGCCGCCCGGCGCAGGACCGTTCTTGGCATTTTTCCATTCATCAATACATGCAGTATTGAAACCCAGTTGCGCGGCGCGAATTGCTGCAATATATCCGCCAGGACCGCCACCGATCACGACGACATCAAATTGTTTGCTCATTTCCATCCTTCGAGTTGTTGCCTTGCCGGTCGCGTATCACTCGTTGCCACTCATTGCCAACTTGTTGCCGACACATGCGGCGGACCGCGACAAGGCTCTCATCATTTACATAGCCACCTAAACGATACGCCCTGCTCCATTTTCCTTACGAGAAAAACAGGAGTCAGGGCGCGTCGCCTGGCGAGATTTAAAGCTTACAGGTCCAGCAACAGGCGAGCCGGATCTTCCAGCGCTTCCTTCATTGCCACCAGCGCCAGCACTGCTTCACGACCGTCGATGATACGGTGATCGTAAGACATCGCCAGATAGTTCATCGGACGAACCACGATTTGGCCGTTTTCGACAACTGCACGGTCCTTGGTCGCATGCACGCCCAGGATCGCCGATTGTGGCGGGTTGATGATCGGTGTCGACAGCATCGAACCGAAAGTACCACCGTTGGAGATCGAGAATGTACCGCCGGTCAGGTCGTCCAGAGTCAGCTTGCCGTCCTTGGCCTTGGCGCCGAATTCGCCGATTTTCTTTTCGATGTCAGCGATCGACATTTGATCAGCATCGCGCAACACCGGCACTACCAGGCCGCGTGGCGAACCAACTGCGATTCCGATATCGAAATAACCGTGATACACGATGTCGTTGCCATCAACAGAGGCATTGACGATCGGGTACTTCTTCAGCGCGGCAACCGCAGCCTTGACGAAGAACGACATGAAGCCGAGCTTGACGCCGTGCTCTTTTTCAAACTTGTCTTTGTACTTGGTGCGCAGGTCCATGACTGGCTGCATGTTGACTTCATTGAATGTCGTCAAGATGGCGTTAGTCGATTGCGATTGCACCAGGCGCTCGGCGATACGTGCGCGCAGGCGGCTCATCGGCACGCGTTCTTCCGGACGTTGGTCCAGCTGGGCCTTGGTTGGCGCGACAACTTGCTGCAGTGCCGGTTTGACTGCTACTGCAGCCAGAGGTGCCGGTACAGGTGTAGCCGGCTTGTTAGCCAGTGCACCCAGAACGTCGCCCTTGGTGACGCGGCCATCTTTGCCGCTGCCATCAATTTGGCCTGCGGACAAATTGTTTTCCGCCAGCAGTTTTGCTGCTGCAGGCATCGCGATGCCCGCTGCCGATTGCGATGCTGCCGGTGCAGCTGCCGAAGCGGCTACTGGAGCTGCTGGTGCTGCTGCCGGAGCGGCAACCGCGCCAGCTGTTGCTTCAGTGTCGATCACAGCGATGATTTCATCGGCAACTACGGTGCTGCCGTCGCCTTTTAACAGCTGGACGATCACGCCGTCGGCCGGGGCCGGCAGTTCCAGCACAACTTTATCTGTCTCGATATCAATCAGGTTTTCGTCGCGCTTGACAGCGTCGCCGACTTTTTTATGCCATGTCAACAAGGTCGCTTCAGCGACGGATTCCGACAATTGCGGAACTTTTACTTCTAGAAGTGCCATTTAATTCTCCGTAAGGTGGTGCGTCGGGCAGGCCTGCTGGCCCGCCCTGGCGTCAATTATTTTGTAAGAACAAAGCCTTTAAGCTTGGAAAATGCAGTGTCCAGCAATGCTTTTTGCTGCGCATAGTGCTTGTCGTAGTAACCGACAGCTGGCGATGCGCTGGCCGGACGGCCTGCGTAGGCAAGCTTCTGGCCATCTTCCAGGTTCTCAAAAATGTTGTGCTGAATCTGCAGCCATGCGCCTTGATTCTGCGGCTCGTCCTGTGTCCATACCAGTTCGTTGAAGTTCGGGAACTGCTTCAACTCGGCAGCGAATGCCTTGTGCGGGAATGGATACAGTTGTTCCAGACGGATAATTGCGACGTCAGTCTGACCGCGCTCTTTACGTGCATTAACCAGATCGTAGTAAACCTTGCCCGAGCAAGCGACGATGCGCTTGACCTTCTTAGGATCGATCTTGTCATCGACTTCGCCGATCACGGTCTGGAAGCTGCCCTTGCTGAATTCGGACAACGGCGAACCGGCATCCTTGTTACGCAACAGCGACTTCGGCGTCATGATCACCAGCGGCTTGCGGAACAAGCGAATCATCTGGCGGCGCAGCAGATGGAAAATCTGCGCTGCAGTAGTCGGTTGCACCACTTGCATGTTGTTGTCTGCGCACAGTTGCAGATAACGTTCGAGGCGTGCCGACGAGTGTTCCGGGCCTTGGCCTTCGTAACCGTGCGGCAGCATCATGACCAGGCCGGAAGCACGGCCCCACTTCACTTCGCCGGAGCTGATGAACTGGTCGATCACGACTTGCGCGCCGTTGGCGAAATCGCCGAACTGGGCTTCCCAGATGGTCAGCGTGTTTGGCTCTGCGGTGGAGTAACCGTATTCGAAACCGAGTACAGCCTCTTCCGACAAGACCGAGTCGATCACCTTGAACGGTGCTTGCTGGTCGGAGATGTTTTGCAGCGGAATATAGCTGCCGGCATCCCAACGTTCGCGGTTTTGATCGTGCAATACAGCGTGGCGATGGACGAATGTGCCACGGCCTGCGTCCTGGCCGGTCAGGCGAATTGCATAGCCCGACGACACCAGCGATGCGTAAGCCAGATGTTCGCCCATGCCCCAGTCGAGGTTGAGTTCGCCACGGCCCATGGCGGCGCGGTCGTTCAATACTTTTTCAACCAGCGCGTGGACCTTGAAGTTTTCCGGCACGGTAGTGATACGTGTTGCCAGGCGCTTCAGTTCGGTGACAGGCACTGCGGTGTCGGCGGCGTCGGTCCACTTGCGGTTCAGGAACGGCAGCCAGTCGACTGCGTACTTGCTCTTGAAGTTGGTGATGACCGGATCGACAGTGTGCTTGCCGGCGTCCATCGCATCGCGGAAGGCCTTGACCATGGCGTCGCCAGTGTCGGCGTCGATAGTGCCTTGTGCTGCCAGTTTGTCCGCGTACAGCTTGCGGGTACCTGGATGCTGAGCGATCTTCTTGTACATCAGCGGCTGAGTCAGCGCTGGCGTATCTTGCTCGTTGTGGCCCAGTTTGCGGAAGCAGATGATATCGACCACGATATCTTTCTTGAACTCGATACGGTAATCGAGCGCAATTTGAGTGGCGAACACGACCGCTTCAGGA
This sequence comes from Collimonas sp. OK607, assembly GCF_900111995.1. Classification (GTDB taxonomy): domain Bacteria; phylum Pseudomonadota; class Gammaproteobacteria; order Burkholderiales; family Burkholderiaceae_D; genus Collimonas. The sequence goes on along the minus strand of NZ_FOKF01000001.1, from coordinate 46,982 downwards.
TCGTCGCCGTTGACGTGCAGTACCGGCGCTTCGATCATCTTGACGACGTCCGAGCAATACAGGGTGGAACGGGAATCGCGCGGATCGGAAGTGGTGAAACCGATCTGGTTGTTGATCACGATATGCACGGTACCACCAGTGCCGTAACCACGCGTTTGCGCCAGGTTGAGGGTTTCCATCACTACACCCTGGCCGGCAAATGCAGCATCGCCGTGGACCAGGATCGGCAGCACTTGCGAGCCGTCGATATCGCCGCGGCGTTCCATACGCGCCTTGACCGAACCTTCAACCACAGGGTTGACGATTTCCAGATGCGATGGATTGAATGCCAGCGACAGATGCACCGGGCCGCCCGGGCTGGTGATGTCGGAGGAGAAGCCTTGGTGATACTTGACGTCGCCTGCAGGCAGGTCGTCGGCGTGCTTGCCTTCGAATTCTGCAAACAGTTCTTGCGGCATCTTGCCCAGTGTGTTGACCAGCACGTTCAGACGGCCGCGGTGGGCCATGCCGATAACGATTTCCTGGACACCTTTGGCGCCGGCGCGCTGGATCGTTTCGTCCAGCGACACGATGAAGCTTTCGCCGCCTTCCAGCGAGAAACGCTTTTGACCGACATAACGTGTGTGCAGGTAGCGCTCCAGCCCTTCAGCCGCGGTCAGGCGGTCGAGGATGTGCTTTTTCTTTTCTGCAGTGAATACCGGCGCCGAACGGGTCGACTCCAGGCGTTCCTGCATCCAGCGTTTTTCGGTCGGATCGCTGATATACATGTACTCAGTACCGATCGAACGGCAATACGTATCGCGCAGCGAATTCAGCAGGTCGCGCAGCGTAGCCGTTTCAGTGCCGAAATAGGTGTTGCTGATGTTGAACACGATGTCCATGTCGGCATCGGTGAAACCGTAGAAGCTCGGTTCCAGCTCAGGCAATACGGAACGTTCCTGGCGTTGCAGCGGATCCAGGTTGGCCCAGCGGGAACCCAGGTAACGGTAGGCAGCGATAAGTTGCGTTGCAGCAACGCGCTTGCGTCCCATTTCAGCATCGGCCGAAGCGGAGATAGTGCGGATCGGACCGTGTTTGGCGCGCTCGGCAAACGAGGCGATGACGGAGGCGTGGCCAACGTCAGGCTTGTCGGAGCCGTCGACGGCAGGCACGTGTTGCATGGCGTCGAAATAAGCACGCCAGTTATCGGCAACTGAACCGGGATTGTCGAGGTAAGACTCGTACAGCTCTTCAATGTACGGTGCATTACCTCCGAAGAGATAAGAATTAGAGCGGTATTGTTGCATCATCTTGCTCACCTTTCTTCGCGTTTCGCGAGATTAGCGGGTTAACATAACCTTCCGCGACACGGCCTGACCGGTTAGCGGATTGCACATCAAGTTGTGGGGAAGGGCTCTATTACTGTGTTCTTTACTGCAACTTCAATTCGGGTATTTCGGTACTTCTTTAAGCCTGCCCTTCAAAACATGCTTTACATACATGTTTTTTACTACACGTAGGGTGGGCAGGTTTCTCTGCCCACGCTGTGCCGGTATAAACGAATTCCGCGTGGGCAAATTGCCCACCCTACTCGCCTGATTCGGCACAGATTGAGAGCATAGCATAACCTGCAGAAATGCAAACAGCGAATCCGTGGATTCGCTGTTTTTGTGTTGCTATTACCTATTTCCGACTCACGCTGGCCTTAGCCGCGTTTGTCGATTGCTGGCACGTCGCGGGTTGGCGAACCGACGAACAATTGACGTGGACGGCCGATCTTTTGCTCAGGATCGGAAATCATTTCATTCCATTGTGCGATCCAGCCGACTGTACGCGCCATGGCGAAGATGCCGGTGAACAGCGATGTCGGGATGCCCAGTGCCGATTGCACGATACCGGAGTAGAAGTCGACGTTTGGATACAGCTTGCGGGAAACGAAGTATTCGTCTTCCAGCGCCACTTTTTCCAGCGCCATCGCCAGTTTGAACAACGGGTCGTCATGCAGGCCGAGTTCGTTCAGCACTTCGTAGCAGGTTTCGCGCATCAGCTTGGCGCGCGGATCGAAGTTCTTGTAGACGCGATGACCGAAGCCCATCAGCTTGACGCCGGAGTTCTTGTCTTTCACTTTGGCGATGAACTCTGGAATCTTGTCGACAGTACCGATTTCCTTGAGCATGTTCAGTGCCGCTTCGTTGGCGCCGCCGTGTGCAGGGCCCCACAGGCAAGCGATACCTGCAGCGATACAGGCAAACGGATTGGCGCCGCTGGAACCAGCCAGGCGCACGGTCGAAGTCGAGGCGTTTTGCTCGTGATCTGCATGCAAGGTCAGGATACGGTCCAGCGCGCGCACCAGCACGTCGTTGACCTTGTACTCTTCGCACGGAGTGGAGAACATCATGTGCATGAAGTTCGCGCTGTACGACAGTTCGTTACGCGGATAGACGAAAGGCTGGCCGACGTTGTACTTGTAAGCCATGGCAACCAGTGTCGGCAGCTTGGCGATCAGGCGGATCGCGGATACTTCGCGATGATGCGGATCGGTGATGTCCAGCGAGTCATGGTAGAACGACGACAAGGCGCCGACGGTGCCGACCAGCACAGCCATCGGATGCGCGTCGCGACGGAAACCGCGGAAGAAAAATTGCATCTGCTCGTGCACCATGGTGTGCTGGGTCACGGTAGCGTCGAATACTTCTTTTTGCTTTGCTGTCGGCAGTTCACCGTTCAGCAACAGGTAGCAGGTTTCCAGGAAGTCGCAATTGACTGCCAGCTGCTCGATCGGATAACCGCGATACAGCAACTCGCCCTTGTCGCCGTCGATGTAGGTGATCGACGAATTACATGCCGCAGTCGACATGAAGCCCGGGTCGTAAGTGAATTTGCCGGTAGCGCCGTACAACTTGCGGATATCGATAACTTCGGGGCCGACGGTGCCCTTGTAAATAGGAAATTCTACGGATGGACTGCCATCGGAAAACGATAGCGTGGCTTTTGTATCAGCGGTGGTCATGGCTCTTCCCTCAATCAAAAGGTGACTCTAAAACAAAAAAAACAAAAGGCGCTGCTGCATGCTGATCGACATCTTCCGCGGCCGTCGCCGCCAGCGAAGATACAGTCTTAAGCAGTGCGTATTCTGGCTAACAGTGCATGCACTTGCGGCAAATCCAGCAAGCCGTCCGGCTCTTTACGGACTAGCAGTAAATCCATTAGTTCAATGTCGGACAGTTCCATCAGGCGCGAAAAAGCGTCGACATCGTCATCCGTCATGCTGGCTTCGTTTGCATCCAGGAAACGAGTCAGTATCAGATCGTTTTCAAGCAGGCCCCGTCGCGCGCGCCAGCGCAGGCGGGCTCGGTTGGCTGGATCGGCTTGATGGATGATAGGCATGGAAACCACTTATTCTATTTGATATCGCCGTTCGGCGCTTTCGACGAACAGTTCTAAAACTGTTGCAAAAACCAGGGCGGGAAGACTTGGAAGTTTCACCGCCCTGCTTACTCTTACTTACTCTCGCTTACTTTCTTACACCGCGCGACGAACCATCAGTTCCTTGATCTTGCCGATCGCTGCGTTAGGGTTCAAGCCCTTCGGACAGACATCGACGCAGTTCATGATCGAACGGCAACGGAACAGACGATACGGATCTTCCAGGTTATCCAGACGGGCGCCGGTGGCTTCATCGCGGCTGTCGGCGATGAAACGGTAGGCTTGCAGCAAGCCGGCCGGGCCGACGAACTTGTCTGGATTCCACCAGAACGACGGGCAGGAAGTCGAGCAGCATGCGCACAGGATGCACTCGTACAGGCCATCCAGCTCTTCGCGCTGTTCCGGCGACTGCAGACGCTCTTTTTCAGGCGGAATGCTGTCGTTGATCAGGAACGGCTTGATCGATTCGTATTGCTTGAAGAACTGCGTCATGTCGACGATCAGGTCGCGGATCACCGGCAGGCCTGGCAATGGCCGCAAGATAATCGGCTCGCTCAGCTCGTTCAGGTTGGTGGTGCAAGCCAGACCGTTCTTGCCGTTGATGTTCATGGCGTCGGAACCGCACACACCTTCGCGGCACGAACGGCGCAACGCCAGCGAATCGTCAACGTCGGCCTTGATGCGTTGCAGGGCATCCAGCAGCATCTTGTCGGTTGGCAGCAGCTCCACCGTCAGGTCCTGCATGTAAGGCTTGGCGTCCTTATCAGGATCGTAGCGGTAGATTTTAAATTTCAAAGTACGTGATGACATGGCTATACCTCTTGTTTTTAATTATTGTGGAGCAGAGCCCGGGCGCCCGTATGGTTTGGCGCGCCTTGCCCTGCCCCGACAAATTAGAATGTACGTGGCTTTGGCTTGAACGTATCAACTGTCAGCGGCTTGGTAACCACTGGCTTGTAGTCGAGACGATTACCTTCGGAGTACCACAAGGTGTGCTTCATCCAGTTTTCGTCATCACGCTTTTCATAATCGCGATGCGCATGGGCGCCGCGCGATTCTTTACGAGCTGCAGCCGAGGTAATAGTGGCCTTGGCGGTTTCGATCAGGTTGTCCAACTCCAGCGCTTCGACACGTGCAGTGTTGAATACCTTGGATTTGTCCTTGAACGAAACATGCTTGCGCCGCTCGTCCAGCACCATGATTTCCTTGTAGCCCTGTTGCAGCAGCTCGTCGGTACGGAACACGCCGCAGTAGTGCTGCATGGTCTTGCGGATATCGCCGGCCACGTCTTGCACGCGCTCGGAACCGGTGCTGGTTTCCAGCTTGGCCAGACGCGCCAGGGCGACGTCGGCTGCATCTGCCGGCAACGGCTTGTTGCTGCGCTCTTTGAGCTTGCTGTCGACAATGTGATTGCCGGCGGCACGGCCGAACACCACCAGATCCAGCAGCGAATTGGTACCCAGGCGATTGGCGCCGTGCACCGAAACGCAAGCGCATTCGCCGATGGCGTACAAACCATTGACTACCGCGTTCGGGATACCGTTCTTCGGCACTACAACCTGACCGTAAACGTTGGTCGGGATACCGCCCATTTGATAATGGATGGTCGGCACGACCGGAATCGGCTCTTTCAGAGCGTCAACGTTAGCAAACTTGTGGCCGATTTCCAGAATCGAAGGCAGACGCTTCATGATGGTTTCGGCGCCGATGTGACGCAGATCCAGCATCACGTGATCCTTGTGCGGGCCGCAGCCACGGCCTTCCTTGATTTCCTGGTCCATCGAACGCGACACGAAATCGCGCGGCGCCAGATCTTTCAAGGTTGGCGCATAGCGCTCCATGAAACGTTCGCCGTTGGCGTTGATCAGAATCCCGCCCTCGCCACGTACGCCCTCGGTAATCAGCACGCCTGCGCCAGCCACGCCGGTCGGGTGGAACTGCCAGAACTCCATGTCTTCCAGCGGCAAACCGGCACGCGCCGCCATACCCATACCGTCGCCGGTATTGATAAAGGCATTGGTCGAAGCCGCCCAGATACGCCCTGCACCGCCGGTAGCCATCACTGTGGTCTTGGCTTCCAGGATCATGACATCGCCGGTTTCCATTTCCAGCGCTACTACACCGATGACATCGCCTTCGGCATCGCGCACCAGGTCGATCGCCATCCATTCGACGAAGAAATGCGTCTTGGCGCGAACGTTACGCTGGTACAGCGTGTGCAACAGCGCATGACCGGTACGGTCGGCAGCGGCGCAAGCGCGCGCTACCGGCTTTTCGCCGAAGTTGGCCGAGTGGCCGCCGAACGGACGCTGATAAATCGTGCCGTCGGCATTACGGTCGAACGGCATGCCGAAATGCTCCAGCTCATACACAGCCTTTGGCGCTTCGCGACACATGAACTCGATCGCGTCCTGGTCACCCAGGTAATCCGAGCCCTTGACGGTGTCAAACATGTGCCAGTACCAGCTGTCCTCGGACATGTTACCCAGCGAGGCGCCAATGCCGCCCTGCGCCGCAACCGTGTGCGAACGGGTAGGAAACACCTTCGACAAGACTGCTACATTCAAACCAGCTTCCGCCAACTGCAGCGAAGCACGCATACCGGAACCACCGGCCCCAACGATTACCGCATCAAAGCGGCGTGTAGGAATTGTGGATTTAATAGCTGCCACGATTACACTCTCCACAAAATCTGCGCCGCCCATCCGGCACAACCGACCAACCACAGGATTGTGGCAACTTGCAAGACCAGACGCAGAGCGACCGGCTTGACGTAATCCATCCAGATATCACGCACGCCGATCCATGCATGAAAAAACAGTGCCATCAGCGCTACGAACGTAGCCAGCTTGAACCACTGATGCGAAAACAGTCCTGCCCAGCCTTCATAGGTGAAGTTGCTGGCGGTCAGAAAGGTGACCAGCAGGATGACCGTGTAGATTGCCATGACGACAGCGGTGACGCGTTGCGCCAGCCAGTCGCGCAAGCCGTAATGGGCCCCTACTACCAGGCGGTTGGCGCCGATATTCTTGTTGTTAGCCATTTTTAGAATGCTCCGAACAGTTTCAATGCAACGATCAACGCCAGCGGCACACTGATAATCAGGACTCCGGCAGCCGATTTGCGCGCGCTATCCTTATCCAGACCGATGTGGTTATCCATGATGAGGTGGCGGATGCCAGCGCAGAAGTGGTGCAGATATGCCCAGGACAGGGCCAGGATGACGAGCTTTACGAACCAGCCCGAGGTAAAACCTTTGAAGTATTCGAAAGAACTTTCAGATACCAGGCTTTTATCCAGCATGTACAAGATAAAAGGCAAGAGCAAAAACATCAACACGCCACTAATACGATGCAAAATCGAAATAAGGGCTGCCAACGGAAAGCGGTAGCCGACAATTTGGGTAATGCTTATATTACGAAACTGTGGCCGATTGGGCTTCGCGGCTTCAGACATAACAGGGTTCTCCTCAGTTTAAAATTTTAGAGCAAGCGCAATCCCGCAATTTTCGCCGATTTTTGTGCAGCACACCAATAGTTATTATTCAATATTGCAAATAATGGCTAGCAGCGACTATTCTTACACTAGATTGCACTTGGTCAGCTTGCTCATATTGCCACCAGTCGCCGCTATCGTCAGCCGATGACCAGCCCAACTCGCTACTCCAGATCACTACTCCAACCCGTCAGCTCAATTCGTTCTGATAGTGATGGCGATTGGTCACGTACAAACCGCGCCGCACTTCCACCGGCTTGTCGCCATAGGTAAAAGACACGCGCTCCACACATAATAAAGGCGATAATTTTTCCACCCCCAGCAACTCAGCCGCATCGGCATCGGCGCTGGCGGCGCGAATCTGCTCGGTGGCACGGATCATGCGCGTGCCGAATTCAGTTTCAAACAGGCCGTACATCGGGCCCTTGTACTCAACCAGCCGCTCCAGCGTCAGCGCCTTGAACAGCGCGCCCGGCAGCCACAATTCTTCAAGTATCGTCGGTACGCCGTCAAATGCCATGACACGTTTGACATATACCACCGAGTCGCCCGATTTCATGCCCAACAGGCGAGCGATTTCCGCCGGCGCGCGCAAGCGCTTCAGCTCGATCACTCTTTTATCGGTAACTTGCGGCTGGTCGCTGTCCGGCATCAGGCGCAGGAAGCGGAATTGCGAACGCGCTTCGTGATGGGTGGCGACAAACGTGCCCTTGCCCTGACGCCGCACCAGCAGGTTTTCGGCAGCCAGTTCGTCAATCGCTTTGCGCACCGTACCCTGGCTTACCTTGAAACGGTTGCCAAGCTCGACTTCGCTGGGAATCAGCTCACCCGGCTTCCATTCACCGGATTGCAGGCGTTGCATGATCAGCGCCTTGATTTGCTGATAGAGAGGACTAAAGGTCGGAGACGATACTGAGGGAGACGCAGGGACCGCAGCGCTCTGGCCGACAGGGTCACTACTCAAATTGGACGGGATGGAACTCATAAGCTTAGATTTCACCATAAAATACCCTCTGCCGTCCAGTAAAAAATACGCAATGATATGTCTTATATAAGACATAAGATATTGATTGACATACCATGTTGCCAAGCCTAAACTCGCGGGCATAAGCACTATTTGATGGTCGTCAGATGGGCGTTAAGCTGTGCATGTTTCGCGCAAATCGATTTTCATGGCAGAGATGCAAGCCGTAAATTTTGGCGCTCGGATCAACGCAAAACAAACTGACGCACGCGGTTTTCGCCGGTATGATTAGAGGTTGCGTATTTAAGTCGCCGCTTTTTGTATCTTGGTATGTATTGGGCTGCATCGCTGTATATGGGGCCGCATACCTGGCTGGGATTTTTTGTAATTTGACCGTCGTTCTTTTGAATTGAACGGTTAAGGGTAGAGTAATTCGCCGCAGGGTTTAACCGGATGGCTCTTGAACTTTGCCCCGCACACATTTTTATCACTTCTCTGGAGATTCAACATGGCTAAGTCCCCTCTGCGTGTTGCCGTTACCGGCGCCGCTGGTCAAATCGGCTATTCCCTTCTGTTCCGCATCGCCAACGGCGACCTGCTCGGCAAAGATCAACCGGTCATTTTGCAACTGCTTGAAATCCCTGACGAAAAAGCACAAAAAGCGTTGAAGGGCGTGATCATGGAAGTCGACGATTGCGCATTCCCGCTGCTGGCCGGCATCACCTCACATAGCGATCCGATGACAGCATTCAAGGATGCTGACGTTGCCCTGCTGGTTGGCGCCCGCCCACGCGGCCCAGGCATGGAACGTAAAGACCTGCTGGAAGCCAATGCACAGATTTTCACCGTGCAAGGCAAGGCGCTGGACGCCGTCGCTTCACGCAATGTCAAGGTATTGGTGGTGGGCAATCCAGCCAACACCAACGCTTACATCGCCATGAAATCGGCGCCGAACCTGCCAGCCAAGAACTTCACCGCAATGCTGCGCCTGGACCACAACCGCGCCCTGTCGCAAGTCGCGGCCAAGATCGGCAAGCCAGTTTCCGCCATCGAAAAAATGTTCGTCTGGGGCAATCACTCGCCAACCATGTACGCGGACTATCGCTACGCGACAGCAGACGGCGCATCGGTCAAAGACCTGATCAACGATCAAGTCTGGAACAAAGATGTGTTCCTGCCAACCGTCGGCAAGCGCGGCGCAGCTATCATCGAAGCGCGCGGTTTGTCGTCGGCTGCTTCGGCCGCTAACGCAGCGATCGATCACGTGCGTGACTGGGTACTCGGCACCAACGGCAAGTGGACCACCATGGGTGTGCCATCGGACGGTTCCTACGGTATTCCTGAAGGCACCATGTTCGGCTTCCCGGTAACTACTGAAAACGGCGAATACAAAATCGTCCAAGGCCTGGAAATCGACGCTTTCTCGCAAGAGCGCATCAACATTACTCTCGCAGAACTGCAAGAAGAGCGTGATGGCGTGAAACACCTGGTCGGCTAAGCAACTGCTTCAATGTAGGGTGGACGCGCTGTACTTACGCGTGTCTACCCTGCCCCGCAATTATTATTAAGAACTTCGCAATGCATCCTACCCAGGTCTTATTCCTAGGCAAGCAACAACCGGTCTCGCTACCGGTCTGCGATCATTACGCCGGCGCTGAAAAGCTCATGCGTAAATCGATCGCCTTGCAGCAGGAGCTGGGTCCGGTATTCGACATCACACTTGACTGCGAAGACGGCGCCAGCGCCGGTAACGAAGCAGCACACGCACAACTGGTCGCCGCCATCATCGCCGGCGCCGACAATCGCTTTGAGCGCATAGGCGCTCGCGTACACGACATCGGCAGCACTTTTTTCGAACAAGACGTAGAGATCATCTGCAAAGGTGCAGCGCGCCGGCTGGCTTACCTGATGCTGCCCAAGGCCGAGAGCCTGGCCGACGTCAACGCCGCTCTGGCCCTGATAGACCACCACAGCAGCCAGGCCGGACGGCAGGCATTGCCGGTCCATGTATTGATAGAAACCCACGGTGCACTGGCAGACGTGTTTGCTATCGCCGCCCTGCCGCAAGTACAGTCGCTGTCGTTTGGCATCATGGATTTTGTTTCAGCGCATTACGGCGCCATCCCAAGCTCGGCGATGCGTTCGCCGGCGCAGTTCAGCCATCCGCTGGTCACCCGCGCCAAACTGGAAATTGCCGCGGCTTGCCACGCGCACGGCAAGGTACCTTCGCATAACGTCACCACCGACATCAAGGACGGCAACACCGTCGCTGCAGATGCCGGCCGCGCCATGGCTGAATTCGGCTATACCCGGATGTGGAGCATCCATCCGCAACAGATCAAACCGATATTGAACGCATTTACCCCGCCGCCATCGGAGATAGCCACGGCGGCACAAATCCTGCTTGCGGCCAGGCAAGCAGCATGGGGACCAATACAACACGAGGGCACGCTACATGACCGCGCCAGTTATCGTTATTACTGGACTGTTCTGCAGCGCGCAAAAAATAATGGCGCCGCACTACCTGAAGATGCAATAACTTTGTTATAACCGCACCCCGCCCTTACCAAGATAACGGGATGCACCACGGAGCAATGAAAATGAAAAAGAGTTTGTCAATTTTGGTTTTACTATGCGCCAGCCTGGCAGTTGCAGCACCACAAGTTCAGGCCCAGACCACCACCAAGAAAACGACCAAAAAAGCCGTCAAGAAGCCAGCTGCAAAAGCAGCGCCAGCAGAAGTCGACGATGGCGAAGACGAAGGCACACCGGACGTCAAGACTTCCGTTTCCGTCGATTACAAATGCGAGCTCGGCAACAGCCTGACAATCTACACCAACGCTGAAGACGACAAGCACATCGCACTGCGCTGGGGCAAAGCCCTGCACCGCCTGTCGCGCGTGCCAACCACCACCGGCGCCAACCGCTTTGAAAACCGCAAATACGGCCTGCTCTGGATCGGCATCCCGGCCAAGGGCATTTTGCTTGATTCAAAAACAGGTCATCAACTGGCGAACGAATGCAAATCCCCAGCACAAGAAACCATGCCGGCCGCTGCACCTGCCGATCCGGCAAATAGTTTGTAATTAAACTGAAAACTCAGGAGAAATCATGTCTCGCAACACGCTGAATACACTTAAGGAATTCAAGATTTCCGACTCCAAGAAAGGCAAGTTCTATTCATTGCCAGCCCTGGAGAAAAAACTCGGCATCAACATCTCGCGCCTGCCAGTGTCGATCCGTATCGTGCTGGAATCCGTTCTGCGTAATTGCGACGGCAAGAAGGTCACTGAAGAGCACGTCAAGCAACTGGCTGCCTGGGGCGCCAACGCAGCCCGCACCGACGAAATCCCATTCGTCGTGGCGCGCGTCGTGCTGCAAGACTTTACCGGTGTGCCACTGCTGGCCGACCTCGCAGCAATGCGTAACGTTGCTGCCTCGCTGGGCAAGAATGCCAAGAACATCGAGCCGCTGGTGCCGGTCGACCTGGTAGTCGACCACTCGGTACAGATCGACCATTTCCGTGAAAAGAAAGCACTCGACCTCAACATGAAACTGGAATTCCAGCGCAACAACGAGCGCTACCAGTTCATGAAATGGGGCATGCAGGCATTCGACACTTTCGGCGTCGTGCCTCCGGGCTTCGGTATCGTCCACCAGGTCAACCTGGAATACCTGGCGCGCGGCGTCCACAAGAAGGATTCGGTCTACTACCCGGACACCCTGGTCGGCACTGACTCGCACACCACCATGATCAACGGCATCGGCGTAGTCGGCTGGGGCGTGGGCGGCATCGAGGCGGAAGCCGGCATGCTGGGCCAACCGGTCTACTTCCTGACACCAGACGTAGTCGGCGTCAACCTGACCGGCCAACTGCGTGAAGGCGTTACCGCAACCGATCTGGTGCTGACCATTACCGAACTGCTGCGTAAAGCTAAAGTAGTCGGCAAGTTTGTCGAATTCTTCGGCGAAGGCACTGCTTCGCTGAGCCTGACCGACCGCGCTACCATCGCCAACATGGCACCAGAATACGGCGCCACCATGGGCTTCTTCCCGGTTGACGATGCGACTATCGAATACTTCGAAGGCACTGGCCGCAGCAAAGCGGAAATCGACGCATTCGCCGGTTACTTCAAGGCACAAAACCTGTACGGCATTCCAAAGGCTGGCGACATCGACTACACCACTGTCGTCGAACTCGACCTGGCTACTGTTGCGCCGTCGCTGGCTGGTCCAAAGCGTCCGCAAGACCGTATCGAAATCGGCAACGTCAAAGCCAACTTCGCAGAATTGTTCAGCAAGCCAATCGCAGAGAACGGCTTCAACAAGAAAGCGGAAGACCTGGACGCGACTTACACCAACACCGACGGCGTCAAGCTGCAAAACGGCGACGTGCTGATTGCTGCAATCACTTCCTGCACCAACACTTCCAACCCGAGCGTCATGCTGGCGGCTGGTTTGCTGGCCAAGAAAGCGGTCGAAGCCGGCCTCAAGGTACCTGCACACATCAAGACTTCGCTGGCCCCTGGCTCGCGCGTTGTTACCGAGTACCTGGAAGCGGCTGGCCTGCTGCCGTACCTGGAAAAACTCGGCTTCGGCGTCACTGCCTACGGTTGCACAACCTGTATCGGTAACGCCGGCGACCTGACACCAGCCATGAACGAAGCCATCGTCAAGAACGACGTGGTGGCATCGGCTGTATTGTCCGGCAACCGTAACTTCGAAGCGCGGATCCATCCGAACATTCGCTCCAACTTCCTGGCTTCGCCACCGTTGGTAGTCGCTTACGCGATCGCCGGCAACATGACACGCGACCTGATGACCGAGCCTGTCGGCAAGGGCAAGGGCGGCAAAGATATCTATCTGGGCGACATCTGGCCGACTTCGCAAGAAGTCGCCAAGCTGATGAAGTTTGCGATGAATGCCAAGACTTTCAAAGCCAACTACGCTGACGTCAAGGGCGCACCAGGCAAGCTGTGGGAAGCCATCAAGGGCGTCGCCGGCGGCGAAGTCTACAACTGGCCTAAGTCGACTTACATCGCTGAGCCACCATTCTTCCAAGACTTCACCATGGTGCCGAAGGCAGCTGCGACCGGTATCACCGGCGCACGTGCACTGGGCGTGTTCGGCGATTCGATCACTACCGACCACATCTCGCCAGCCGGCTCCATCAAGGAATCCAGCCCGGCCGGTAAATGGCTGATCGCCAACGGCGTGTTGAAGGCTGACTTCAACTCCTACGGCTCACGTCGCGGCAATCACGAAATCATGATGCGCGGTACATTCGCTAACGTCCGTATCAAGAATCTGATGATTCCTGCTACACCGGACGGTTCGCGGGTTGAAGGCGGCATCACCTTGTTCCAGCCAACCGGCGAAGAAACATCGATCTATGACGCAGCGATGCAGTACGTCAAAGACGGCGTGCCAACGATGGTGTTTGCAGGTGAAGAATACGGTACAGGTTCGTCGCGTGACTGGGCAGCCAAGGGCACTCAGCTGCTGGGCGTGAAGGCTGTGTTTGCGCGTTCGTTCGAGCGTATCCACCGCTCCAACCTGGTCGGCATGGGCGTTCTGCCGTTGCAATTCATCGGTAACGACAGCGTGCAAACCCTGGGCATCACCGGCCACGAGACTTTCGACCTGAAAGGCATCGACGGCGAAATCAAGCCACAGCAAGACGCTACCCTGGTGATCCATCGTGCCGACGGCGAAACCAAGGAAGTCAAGGTTCTGCTGCGCATCGATACACCAATCGAAGTCGACTACTACAAACACGGCGGCATCCTGCCGTTCGTGCTGCGCCAGTTGCTGGCAGCGTAACAACACACCGGACTGCCGCCCGTTCTGCATGGGCGGCAGCCTGGTAGTTGAGTGATTCAATAAAGTTATCAAAAAACGCCGGCCATGCCGGCGTTTCTCGTTTTCGGCACCGATCAGGCAGCATTCAAGAAATCATTGCCATCCATCTACGGTAGTTATTCAACATACCGTTAAATCCACTACAATAGGATCTTGCAGTCTTCCTGCCTCAGAGTCGTCGAACACTCTCAGCAAGCGGTCGTAGGCCAGAAGGCAGCGCAGAAAAGCGGAGCATATTCGTCAATGTTATCAATGAATATGTGAGCGTCTCAGTTGCCGGTCATCGGATGCATGCATCCGCTACGGTCGCGCAGTAAGATTTTGACTATGTTGTCATCAGCCCTTACTCTATTCACTATGCGCCGTCCGTCAAAAAAGCCTTCCCGTAAATTTTCAGCCGACAGTCACCGCCTGGCCGAGCTGGCACAAGCATTGATTCAAGCCTCCAGCCGTCTTGAAGAGCGCGCATGGGAACGCGAGATTGAAGTCTTGCTCAGCAAGCATTTCAAAGCCCATCATCAGGAGCCGATCGACGGCGCGCTGGAACAGTTGTTTCCGACCCAGCCCGATGCCTACGATGCCTTGATGGACGTGGTGGAAGCCTGCAGCGAATCCAGCACCATCGAATACCAGGGCAAGCAGTACGACTGCCTGCTGGTGGGCATTCCGTTGCTGGCGTGGACGCGCTTCTCGATCGGATCGGGGCCGATTCCGGCCGATGTCGTGATGACGCTGAACGCCCATCTGCACGCCCACATCCTGGCGCCGGAAGTGCAAACCGCCATCGTGCCGACCTTGTACTCCATCGATCAGCTGCCGCGCACGCATTGCGAAACTTTTACCTTGCTGCAGCAACTGTCACATGCCGCCCTGAACGCCGCACCGGTGCGCAGCCCCGCCAATCCGCCGGAGACTGCGCCGTTCCTGGCCGATACCCGCTACTTGCTGGCGGCCCTGGTTGTCCCAAGCGGCATGCCGCTGTTTCACTGGCAACTGGCGCGTGGGCAAGCCGGGCATATCGCCGCCGACAAAGAACGGGCGCTGGAGCAATGGCGCAATCAGGTCACTCCCAACCTGACGCGTTTGCTGCCAGGTTGCGGCGTCCAGGTACTGCTGCCCGAGGCTTATTTTGCCGCTTGCCGCGAGGCCGACCTTCAAATCCGCCCGGCGTCCCTGCGCGCCGCCAGCTACTACCTGTCGCACACGCTGGACATCGCATCGAAAGACCTGCACGCCAGCATCGGCCGTTTTAGCGAACAGCCGGAAAGCGGCCGGGTCGACGAATACCGGATCGGCTTTTCGCTGGGCCAAACCAATGAAGTGATCTACGGCGTGGTGTGGCCGCTGTACGGACAGGAAGAAGCGACGGAAGAAGTCATTACCCGCGCCAGCGATAGTGACGAGGCCACGGCTGAGCCGGAAACCCCGCTGGAACAAATCCTGAGCCTGCTGCGCGAATGCGGCATCGACGACATTCAACGGCACGCCGAAATGTTTGCGATGGAATTTTGCGACGATTGCGGCACCCCGCTCTACCCGGATCGGGAAGGTGATCTGGTGCATCCGGAAATGCCCGAAGATGCGCCAAGCGGCTCGGCGCATTTTCACTGACATCGGAGCTCGCCAGTCAGTTGCGCCTCGACGACCTAGTGATCTGGGGTCAGTCGACTTTCGCAGGCTCTATCGCGAAACTCGACTGACCCCACATCACGACTACGGAGCGCGGCGATTCACTTATCGCAGGTTTGTTTCTTTTTGGTTTCACTGCCTCTACTCCGTGGCCCACTAAGCGGGGTCAGAGTGAAGTTTCGGCGATAAAACATACCGAAAGTTCACTCTGACCCCGGTTAGTTCGTGCTGCTCGTCGCATAGATCGTAAAAAACCATTCAAAAAGCGGACATTTCTAATTTGCCTTTACGCCTGCCACACGGCGGCCCGATTTAATCTTCTTCCAAAGCTTGAAAGCGCGCCACCAGATAATCAATCAACGTACGCACCAAAGGCAGCAAACCCCGCCTCGACGGGAACACCACATGGATAATTTCATGTCGCGGCCGCCAGTCATTCAACACATGCACCAGCGTACCCTGCTCTACCTGTTCGCGAATCATCATGGTCGGCAACTGCACAATACCGACACCAGCCACTGCCGCCCGCAACAACGCCACCATGTCACCGGTTACAAAACGCGGCGTGTGGTGAATCGCCGCCTTGGCGCCATCCGGCCCGAACAATGTCCAGATATGGTTTTGCTGCCCTGCCCCCAGCCCCAGGCTCGGCCAGTCGTTTAAATCGGCAGGCGATACCGGTAGCGACCGCTCCTTAATCAGCAGCGGACTGACAACCAGGCATTGACTACGCTCACCCAGCACCCGCAACACCAGATCGCTATCCGGAATCGGCGGCGGCCGTACCCGGATAGCAATATCCACCGCCTCGGCCACCACATCAACCCGGCGATTGGTCGACTCCAGCAACACCGTCACCCGCGGGTTGGCCGCCATGAAGTCCGCCAGCATCGCATCCACATTCATATGCAGCAAAGCCACCGGACAAGTCAGGCGCACGATGCCGCGCGGCTCGCCCCGCGTCAGCTCGACCGCGTCTTGCGCAGCCTCTGCCTCCACCAGCATCGCCTTGCAGTGCTCGTAATACGACTGCCCGACCTCCGTCACGGAAAATTGCCGGGTGGTGCGCTGGATCAGCCTTACGCCCAGGCGCTCCTCCAATAACGCCAGGCGCCGGCTCAGCTTTGATTTCGGCATGCCCAAGGCCCGCCCCGCAGGCGCGAAACCGCCATGGTCGACCACCTGGACGAAGTAATAGAGATCGTTCAAATCCTGCATAGCCGCCCCTTCATCGTTCACAAAATAGAACAGTGAAGGCAAATTCTACAGACTACCGCACTCACTGTCCTTGGTTTAATCTTCTATCAGCAACAAATTCTGCAACCAACACAAGGAATTGATCATGAAAAAAGTCCTCGGCATCTACAGCGCACCTCGCCAACATTGGGTCGGCGACGGTTTTCCTGCTCGTTCGATGTTTTCTTACACCAGCCACGGCAAGCAACTGAGTCCGTTCCTGCTGCTCGATTACGCCGGCCCGGCTGAGTTCACCCCTACTACCCGCCCACGTGGCGTCGGCTCGCATCCGCATCGCGGCTTCGAAACCGTCACCATCGTCTACAAAGGCGAAGTGACGCACCGCGACTCGACCGGTAATGGCGGCACAATCGGCCCAGGCGACGTGCAATGGATGACAGCAGGCAGCGGCATTCTGCATGAAGAGTTCCACTCCGAAGCGTTCACGCGCTCCGGCGGGACACTCGAAATGGTGCAGCTGTGGGTGAACCTGCCGGCGAAGGACAAGATGACCGCACCTGGTTATCAAGCCATCGTCGATAACGACATCCCAGCCGTTGCGTTGCCTGACGGCGCTGGCACGGTACGGGTGATTGCCGGCGAATACGACGGCCATGCAGGTCCGGCACGTACATTCACACCGATGAACGTGTGGGATATGCGCTTGAACCAAGGCAGCAGCACCAGGCTGTCCTTGCCCGCCGGCTGGCATTCGGCACTGGTGGTATTGCACGGAACCGTGCTGATCAACGGCGAGACCGTGGCACGCGAAGCGCAAATGGCGTTACTCGACAACGACGGCAACAGCGTCGATATAGAGGCCAACAACGACGCTGTGGTGCTGGTGCTTAGCGGTGAGCCGATCGATGAAGCGATCGTCGGCCATGGCCCGTTCGTCATGAACAGCCAGGAAGAAATCGCCCAGGCGATTGTCGACTTCAACAGCGGGCGCTTTGCGCAGATAGCTGAGAAGGCGTAACAGTCGCTGCCGGATCACCAGAACTACGGTGAAAAAAAGAGCCGGGCATGTCTGACATGCCCGGCTCTTTCATATCCAGACTCAAGACCGCATACGGTATCGCTTATTCAAACGCCCGCAATATCGGTTGCAACACCACCGCCCCCAAACGCGCGCTGCGAGCGCCATCCCAGCCGACCTCCGCATCAGGCAGGTTGACGTTATCCTTGAACGGCAACTCCAGGGTCAGCGATATGCACTTGAATGTGTGGCCGACATATTTCGATGCCAGGGTCAGTACATCGCTGCTATACTTGCTCGCCGCGTAGCCGTATTCCGTCTGGAAATCCGGACTGGCGCGCAAGAAATCGTCGATGAATTTTTGCTGCTCCACGCCCTGCTGCGGACTAAAGTCTTCCAGCATTTCCGAACCCGCCACGAACACATACGGCAAAGCCTCATCGCCATGCACGTCCAGGAACAGATCGCAGCCGATTTCGTGAATCTTGTTCTTGACCACAAATACTTCCGGACTACGCTCCAGCGAAGGTGTCATCCACTCGCGATTCAGGTTGGCGCCGGCCGCGTTGGTACGCAGGTTGCCGCGCACCGAACCGTCCGGATTCATGTTCGGCACGATGTAGAACACCGCGTGCTGAAGCACCTTGGTCGCCAGCGGATTGGCGCTATCCAGCAATGCATCGACCATACCCTCGACAAACCATTCCGCCATGGTTTCACCCGGATGCTGGCGTGCGATCACCCAAACCTTCTTGGCCGCCGCCGGATTGCCGATCACCAGCAGATTCATATCGCGGCCGTCAACGGTGCTCCCCAGATCCTCCACCCGTGCCAATGGTGATTCCTCTGCGTGCCCCAGCAAAGCCAGATGACGCTCCCAGGAATACGGCTCGAAATAAGCGTAATACACACTGTCGCGCTCCGGGGTATGGGTGATGGTCATCACCTTGCCGTCAAAGCTGGTTGGTACACGGAACCAGGTCTCGCGATCGTAACTGGCCACCGCTTGATAATTTTCCCAACCCTTGGGATAGGTGGTGGCGCCGGCATTCATGAAACGGATGTTGCAGGCCTCGTCACGCGCGCCCTGCAAGCGGAAATAGAACCATTGCGTGAAATCTGCGTGCGAATCGCTACGGATGTTCAACTCAATCTGCTGAGGACTATCGGCGCGTAATACTTCAATTGCGGCGGCGTCAAACTGCTGGCTAATTTTTATTGGCATATGATTATTTAATGAGGATTGTTGGCTGGGCGATCTGGCGGTGCATTGTGAAGCGCAATGGGCCGTTACTGTCGAGCGAACAAACAGTTAAAATTTTATGTATTGCCTTGGAAACAAAGCAATTTTGCTCTGATATAATAGCAGGCTTGTCGGGGCGTAGCGCAGCCTGGTAGCGTACTTGCATGGGGTGCAAGGGGTCGAGTGTTCGAATCACTCCGTCCCGACCAATAGAATCAACGAGTTAACTCTAATTTAGAAGAGTAATTAACAATGCTGTGTACACAAAAATGTACACAGCATTTTTTGTTTAAAAATGCAATAAAATAGGTACTAGTTATTGCATAAAGAAAATTATAATTACTTCTAAATTAGTAATAGCGTCGTTAGCTTTTCGAAGTCAATAAATTCAATTTCACATCTCCTCAGGGCGAAAAGCGGCCGTTCATTACGGCGTCGATATGGTGTTGCTCTAGCATCGTATCAATGACAGTATGCTGTCTGTATAACGCCAAGTTAGGGTCCCAATGTATGTAGAATTCGACCTGCCCGAAATTGCCGAATATGCGGCTGGCTTCCCTCAATACTGGGCGAGGGCTATATTCATTCAGTCCCCGTCAAATCGCTACCAGATTAACGCCCTGGCTAACACCTATATCCGTACATGGACTCCCACTATTGAGCAAGAATTGTTTGCATAGAGAGGTCGCGACTGCATCCGTACATTCGGCTTTCATCGATGCCGGTTGATGGCATCAGCCTCCATGGAAATTCGCGCGCTTTTTCCTTATCGGCCTACTGGCTTCATACTGCAGCCGTCGGATATATCAGGATCAAAAAGCGCCGGTCTGACCGGTTCACCATGCTCGCCATTTCTTACGCAATCGTAAAGGAAGGTGTTTTTAATGCAAAAAGATAATTACTCTATGGCGCTGTTCTGTAACTTTCTTGATTCGTGAGTACATCCTCGCCATCAATTTCCACGAGAAAGGAACTCTGTCCCGGGTCGTCAGTGTGTTGCAGAAATTCGACGACAATCGGTGTGCCGCCGGCGTTGTATTCCCATTGCCAAGAACTCACCGGACCCTCTGGGTGGGGTCGATAGCGGACGAATCCTCCGTCCTTCAGCTGAGAGTGTGCCGCTGACCCCTGCATCCGTCATATCGGATCAGGCAGATGGTATTGACGCCTGGCCGCTCGTACTCGATGAAACATTTTTTTATGGTCAGACACAAATTGTAGAACTTAAAAACCCCATAAGTCTGTTGGTTGAGGGCAAGCTCATGGAGCACTGCGTAGGCGGGTATAGTGAAAATTGCAGAGCGGGCTCTAGTCTTGTCTTCTCAGTTAGAACTTGCACTGGAAGCAGATTATCTACCGTCGAACTACATTTGAGCAGTTTTCCACTGGGTGTCGAATTGCGATCGCATAAGGCGAAGCGTAACGCATGCCCGCAGATGGAATGCGAGGCTGCTGTGACTGCACTCATACATGTTCTCAACTCGGCGAATTTTGTCGATCGGCTTGAAAAGCGAAAAACATTTCAACAAAATCAGCTATTCACACAGGCAGGGCCAAGCCGCCCGAAGCCATCAGTTCTCAGGCGATACGAACTGCTCACCCAGACTTTAGCTTGGAGATGCGCCTTTCGATCGGAGCCATCGCAAGAATTCCCGAAGCTTGCATGACATTGAATCAATTATGAAGGCGGGTAAATGAAAGCCGCTTAGACCACAAGCAGGATGGACGTTGGGATAATGCTGTGCTTATTGGCGAGATATTCGGTGACTACGTGGAGCACTTGGCTGCGCATAAGGCTGATCAAATGGTGATACAAAAAGAGGTTAACGAAACACCGGATTTGCTGCGTGGTGCTCGTCGAG
The DNA here is from genome assembly GCF_900111995.1 of Collimonas sp. OK607. Classification (GTDB taxonomy): domain Bacteria; phylum Pseudomonadota; class Gammaproteobacteria; order Burkholderiales; family Burkholderiaceae_D; genus Collimonas. The sequence continues at coordinate 26,307 of NZ_FOKF01000001.1, read as the reverse complement.
CCGTCGCAGGCGGCGCCGTGAAAGAGACGGACGTGTCAGTAATTTTGTGTGCGGGGCCGCGATACAAAGTTAATGAATTGCGTTGGTAAAACGTTCGCCGAACAGAATGGCGAATTGGTTAGCGGCCTGTTTCCAAGTCCGCTGTGGCATCTTCCAATCTTTTTCTATATTGCGCAAGGCCAGGAACAATAGTTTGCTGGCGGCTTCATCGGTAGGGAAATGGCCCCGGTTCTTGACGATCTTGCGTAATTGCATATGCAGACTCTCGATGGCGTTGGTGGTGTAGATGATGGTGCGCACCTCCGGTGGATACGCGAAGAACGGAATGACCTGCTGCCATTGACGCTGCCACATTGCCGCGACGGTCGGGAATTTCAGCCCCCAGGGGCCTTGCGCAAAGGCATCGAGCGCCTCGGCGGCGGTCTCGGCGTTGACGGCCTGGTAGATCGGCTTGAGTGACGCCGCCAAGGCCTTGCGATCGTTCCAACTCGCCAAGGTCATCGAATTGCGGATTAAATGGACGATGCAGGTCTGGATCTGCGCCTGCGGATAGACCGCTTCGATGGCTTCCGGAAAGCCGCGCAGGCCATCGACGACGGCAATCAGTATGTCGTTGAGGCCGCGATTCTTCAGTTCGTTAAACACCTTGAGCCAGAACTTGGCGCCCTCGGTCTGTTCAATCCACAGGCCCAGCACTTCCTTCTTGCCGTCGGCACGGATGCCCAGCGCCAGGTACACCGCCTTATTCTTGACCGTGCCTTCGTCGCGGATCTTCAGCCGCAAAGCATCGAAATAGACGATCGGATACATCGTTTCCAGCGGCCGCTGCTGCCATTGGGCGACTTCGTCGAGCACCTCGTCAGTGATGGTAGAAATCAGGTCTGGCGAGACTTGCAGGCCGTATAGTTCGAGCAGATGGGCCTGAATCTCCCGCACGCTCATGCCGCGAGCGTACATGCTGATCACATGGTCATCGAAGCCCGGCAGGCGGCGCTGATGTTTGGCGACCAATTGCGGCTCAAACGTGCCCAATCGGTCTCGCGGTATATCCAGCTGTAGTTTGCCAGATGGCGTGATCACATTCTTGGAGCTGCTGCCGTTGCGATGATTGCCCGACGTCTCAGTCTCGGTGCCGAGGTGATGATCCAGTTCGGCTGCCAGCATCCGTTCTGCAAGCTGTTTCTTGAGCTGGCCGGCCAGCCCGGATTCGCCCAGGATGGATTCAGCATCCTTGTTCTGAACCTGCGCCAGTAGCTGGTCAATCAGTTCGTCTGGAAACAGCTTGGCGGCTTTCGGTTTCTTTGGCTTTTTAGGTGTGCTCATCGTGTCGTTCATGAAATTTCCCTTTCGGTATTATTTCACGACCCCGGACACACAGAAAATCTGACACGCTCTCTCGTGGGAAAACAAATTCGATATCATTCCCTACACGTCGATCATCCAGCTAATTGTAGTTCCCGGCGCATTTTAGGCCTTCTTGTGTAGCTCCGTTTTCCCTTCCGCTTCAATCCCTACGTAACCCACTGGCGAACAAATGCGCAGCTTTATCGGTGGCAACCGGATACTGTCAGAATACAGGCTTGGCGCAGGGCGAGAGCGGCTGTGGATTATTACGGAATGGGATCGCAGTGTGACCACGCTATTGCTGCCGGAGGAGTATTAGTTACTGATTCGCTGGAATTGCAAATTGATCGGCCGATGAATAGGTCTGCTATCAGTTGGACCGGAATTTCATGTGAATCACGTTCAACCGGCAGAAAATGCAAATGACAGATTTCTAAAGCTTGGCAACAGCCATTAGCTCTGAGATTTTTATGTCGAGAGCTTTAGCAATACGAGCAATGTGCAGCAATCCAGAGTTTTGTTCGCCGCGCTCAATCGAACCCATGTAAGAACGATCAATCCCACATTTCAAGGCCAACTCCTCCTGAGAAACTCCGCGATCCTTTCTGGCGCGTCGAACGCCAGCGCCAAACGTCGCTAGGACTTTATCTTTGGAATGAGGGGATGCAATTGGCATACCTTGATTTTCTGGGTATGATGCCAATAAAACCACGGGTAATATTCCTCATTTGTGAAATGAGTGTGATTTAACCATCTATGCCTAACGAAACAAATGGGGGGGGGCTAGTCATATATGTTTTGTAAGTAACGCTTGTTTTATCCGTTTTCAGTAATGTGGTAAATCGTCGGCTCAGCTATCAGCTTGAAACCGATGATGCATAGGCTTGGAGGCAGCCCTATACGTTGCGATCTGCATAGAGAGGATTTGCTCAGTTTTTGATGCTCCCTCACTCGCCAGATGGTTTCGTGCAATGCGATCGAAGTCCTGCTTCTGGAAGTCAAGCAAGGCCTTCAGCACCCCGTTCTTCGTACGGAACTGGTGCATAAGCCCGCCCTTGCTTATGCCGCTTTCCTGCGCCAATGAATCAAAAGTCAACCCTTTCACGCCCTCTCTTGTAAGGATCGCAAATGCAGCTTCGATTGCTTTTCTACGGGTTGTCTCTGAACGTGTCGGATTGTCCATTGTAAATAATTTTGTGTGACGTAGAAGTTGGCTATGGGTCGTCGGTGCTACACGCATCACGGCTAGTTCTAGTAAGTTATCAAAATCGATAGAGTACATTACTTTCGGTGCGAAGATATCAGCTTTGCTACCTGATGTAAGAGTCGCAGAACACGCTATTCGTGAATCCTCATCGCGCTGTTCAAAGTCTCGCCGTAACGTAAACCGTAGATGGATATCATGGCAAGTCAAAAAACAGACCAGAAAGATTGTTTTTCTCGCCAATCCGAGCTATCTTCATTAGTTTGGCAGCTCCCCATCCCGCAATGGAAATAGTTAATGGACAACACTACTCGATCGAAGCTTTCACGCAACGCCATCATTCAGGCGGCCCTGACCATCATCGGACGCGATGGCCCTCGCCGATTGACGCTTGATGCCATTGCTCGCGAAGCCGGCGTCAGTAAAGGCGGGCTAATGCATCAATTCCGGTCGAAAGAAGCTGTGCTAAAGGCGATGCTGGAATACCAAGCCGAATACTACGATACATTTTCTCAGCACTACATGACTAAGGCAGGTGCTACGTCGCCCGAAGCCAACTTGTCAACACAGATCGCGGTAGCCCGCGAAGCTGTCACTACGCAAAAATCGGTTGCGTTTGCAATGCTCGGTGCCATCAGTGAAGAACCCGGGCTCTTGTCCATGTTTAAGGAGATTGATGCCAAGAAAATTGAAGCCATCAAGACAGAGGCCGTTGATCCTGATTTAGCGACCCTGCGCTGGTATGCTGCCAGGGGAATGCTTCTGAGTGCCCTGCTCGGGCAATGCTCCCTTTCGGATGATGACCGCCAGCGCCTTTTTGAGCGCCTGCTCGACAGCCAGCAATGGCCGGTTCATGGCAAGACTTAGAAGAACGCTTCTCGTACACGCCCTCTCACAGGAGGCCGTGTGCTCGGTGGCGATAACCCGATCACTTTTTTCTTTGATCTCCACATGTCGGACACTCCTCAAAGGTTGTTCGATAGCTGACGCAGCGCCACAGAGCATGGCCCGCTGGGCTAGGCTCGTTCCTTTGCTATAAATTACCTGCCCCCTTTTCTCTGTTGCAAGATTTCAGTATATTTCACAAATCAAAATAAAACCGACCACCCGGTTTGCAAAGTCAATATTCAATGCTATATTCACTCCCTGAGTTAGCGCAAAAGAGGCGGCCGAGAGTTGAGCTCGTTGTCAGTTGAATGTCGTAGCCAGGTTCGTCCAAACCGCTAGACATTGATCTCCGTCACGCTCATGCACCGCTCGTCTACCAAGTTGTGCCAGGCGATGACAGTCATCCCTTGGAAAATCTGAAGAGGAATTGAAATGTACATATCTATCAAGACGGGCCGGCTGGCGGCTATTGCAGCGCTCTGCATGGCGTTAGCCGCATGTGGAACCACGCAACCGAATTCGTATTCGGAAATCTCGTCGTCATCTAAGCTGATGCCGAATCAGAACAATGATACCGGACGAGTTCCGTACAGTTATTCGACTCCCGCCAACTGGAAAAAATATAACGCAATCATCATTGATCCGGTCGTAGTTTACCGGGGACCGGATCAACAGTTCGGGGACATGTCAGAAAAAAACAAAACTGCTCTTGCCAGCTACATGCAAACTCAGTTCGCAGAAAAAATGACGCCCCGTTTCGCGCTCTCCCGCGATCCGGCTCCAAACACGCTCCGCCTGAAATTGACGCTGACCGGTGCGGAAACGAACACCCCGGTCCTTGCCACTCTTTCGCGATTTGACATTGCTGGAGGTATCTACAACGGGGTGCAGAATGCACGTAATCGGGAAGGAACGCTGACAGGTTCTGTCATCTATGCTGTCGAGATCTACGACGCGGCAAGCGACCGCCTGCTCAGCGCCTTCATTACGAAGCAATATCCTCGCCCCTGGAACCTAGGGGCCAGCATGGGATCGCTGGCGGCATCGAAAGCGGGCATCGAAAAAGGGGCAGATGCACTGGTTGAACAGCTGAAATGATGCCAAACCAGGACGTTGCGCGGGGTACGTCGACGTCAGGTGCTGACCATCAGCACCTGATCGCTTGCGAATATTGCGACACCGTTTACCAGCGCACCGGCCTTGCCGAAGGCGAGCAAGCACTGTGCCTGCGCTGCGGTGCCACGCTATACCGCGAGAGCAGTCGCGCCTACCGTCGCCTGCTACCTCTAGTCGTGACCGCGCTCATCCTGTTTTTAATGTCCAACGTCTTTCCAATCGTCGAGATGGATCTCAAGGGCATCCGTACCCAGACCACATTGTGGGGAGCGGTGGCGACGCTGTACGCAGATAAAATGTCGCTGGTTGCCTTGCTGGTGTTTGCAACCACCATCCTGTTCCCTCTGACAGAGATGCTGATGATGCTCTACTTGCTCGTGCAGATGAGACGACATCGTTTGCCAACTGGCTTTGCGCGCATCGTGCACAGTATGCAGATAACCCGGCCTTGGGGCATGATCGAGGTCTATTTGCTCGGCGTGGTGGTAACGCTGGTAAAACTGTCGAGCCTAGCCGATATCCTGCCGGGCGTCGCCCTGTGGTCGTTTAGCGTGCTAGTGATCGTGCTGGCGACCATGCTGTCGTTCGATCCGCGCGACCTGTGGCAATACGTAAAGAAGGGGCAACCGCGATGAGCGTGTCGCTGCCTGCCAGGCCGACAACAGCGTCAATGCGGCTGACGTCTTGCCACGCCTGCAACCTGCTTAACCCGCACTTGCTCGATGGCTTTCCCTGCGCACGCTGCGGCGCCGTTTTGTACCGTCGAAAGCCAAATGGTCTGGCGCGTACCTGGGCCTTGCTGATCGCTGCCGTGATCTTCTACATCCCCGCTAACCTGCTCCCAATGATGATCACACAGTCTGCGATGATGACCACGCAGTCTGTTTTCGGGATCTCACACGACACCATTCTTACCGGCATCGTCTATTTGTGGATTTCGGGTTCCAGGGTGCTGTCTATCCTGGTGCTGATTGCCAGCGTGGTAGTGCCACTATTAAAGATGATGGCCTTGACGATCCTGCTGCTCTCGGTACATTTCCGCTCCACCTGGCGTATCCGGCAGCAGACCCGGCTGTACCGTCTGCTGGAAGTAATCGGACGCTGGTCCATGCTCGATATCTTCGTCGTAGCCATGCTGGCCGCGCTAGTACGCGCCGGCAAGTTGGCCACTATCAGCCCCGGATCAGGGGCCCTGGCTTTTTCCTCTGTGGTCGTACTCACCATGCTCGCTTCCCTGAGTTTCGATCCCCGCTTGCTGTGGGATTCGCTGGACGCAAACAATGACTGACCTGAACTCGTCACATCCTTCTGCACCGCCTTCGCTACCGCGTCCGGAACTCCGTCACCAGACGCGCTGGTTGCCTTCGCTCGTATGGTTGATCCCCTTCGTCGCTGCAATCGTCGGCTTATCGCTGCTAGTACACACGCTGTCCGAACGCGGCCCGGAAATCACGGTGACCTTCCGCACCGCGGATGGCCTCGCCCCCGGGAAGACTCCTGTACGCTATAAAGCGGTAGACATCGGTGTGGTCAAGTCCTTGCGCCTGGCGCCGGATCGTTCGCACGTGATCGCCACCATAGCGCTGACCAACGATGCTGGAAGTTTCCTGGCCAAGGACACACGCTTCTGGGTAGTGCGTCCGCGTTTTGCCTTCTCCGGCATTTCAGGCCTGGAGACACTACTGTCCGGCACTTATATCGGCGTGGATGCCGGTACGTCGGAAACACGCATCCACGCTTTCTCCGGGCTGGAAGTGCCCCCGGCGGTAGCCACCGATGCCTCCGGCAAGCAATTCATACTGCGGGCCGCAGATCTCGGCTCACTCGACATCGGCTCTCCGGTCTACTACCGCCGCGTGCGGGTAGGACAGGTAGTAGCTTACCAGCTCGAACCAAACGGGCGGGATATCTCCTTACGCGTGTTTGTCGACAAACCCTACGACAAGCTGGTCACCGCCAACACGCGTTTCTGGCACGCCAGCGGCATAGACATCAAGCTGGACGCAGGCGGCCTCAAGGTCAATACGCAGGCGCTTGCCACCATGCTGCTTGGCGGCGTGGCCTTCCAGGATCCTGACGATTCTAAACCCGTTTCCGCGGCCAGCGAGAACACGCAATTCATGCTTGCCAGCGAGCAAACCGAAGCCATGAAGGCTCCGGAAGAATTGAAGCCAGCGCTTGCCGTACTCAATTTTGACCAGTCGGTGCGCGGCCTGGCGCCAGGTGCGCCGCTAGATTTTCGCGGCATAGTGGTGGGCCAGGTACGCTCGATCGGGATCGAGTATCAGCGCGACAAGAAAACCTTCCGTTTTCCCGTGATAATAGAACTCTATCCATCCCGCATGGGCTTCAGTCCACGCGACCTAGAGGATAAACAGCAAGCATACGACATCGCTGAAACGATGAACAAACGCGGCATGCGCGCACAGTTGCGCAACGGCAACCTATTGACCGGCCAGCTCTTTGTCGCATTTGATTTCTTCCCCAAAGCGCCGCCGGTGAAAATCAGCATCGACGGCCCCATGCCCGAACTGGCCACCACGCCTGGTACGCTTGACGAGCTGCAGGCCAAGCTAGGCAGCATCGTTAACAAAATCGACAAGGTGCCGTTCGAGCAAATTGGCCAGGACATGCGTACCTCGATGGCGGCGCTGGACACGATGCTGAATAACGCCGACAAACTGGTGGCCAAAATCAACGGCGATGTGGTGCCGCAGTTCACCACAGCGTTGCAGGATGCACACAAGACACTGCGGGCGGCGAACGACACGCTTGCTCCAAATGCGCCAATGCAACAGGACGCGCGTCACATGATGCAAGAGTTGACGCGCAGCGCCGCCTCCCTGCGCACTTTGACCGATTATCTGGAACGCCATCCCGAAGCATTGCTACGCGGGAAAGTGGATTCGGAGAAACCATGAGTACCCCTCCCAATCTGTCTGTTCTGTCTGCCGAACTGATACTCGTTGCTGCCATATTGGCCGGATGCGCGTCGCCCGAGCCGCGTTATTACACACTGGCACAGGCGGCAGTCATCAATACTGCCACCGCGCCAACCGTGATCAGGAGCAAAGACCCGGCATTGATCGAAATATCTCCCGTTCACGTACCAGAAGGTCTCAATCGCACCAATTTACTTCTGGACATGGGGGGCGGCAGGCTCAGACTTATGGAACTGGATCGCTGGTCAGCGCCGCTTCCCGATGAATTGCGCGACGCGCTGTCGCAACGGCTGCAAACCAGTCTAGGCGCCGTCGACACCTACCACCAGGGCACCTCTGCCGCAGCACCGTCGTACCGCGTTACCGCCGAAGTGGTGCGCATGAATGCAGAACTCGGAGGAAACGCTGACGCCATCATCAACTGGATAGTGCAACGATTGCCAGACCGCAAAGTGACGTCGGGCCGCACGCAGGTGACGTTACCGACGCCGGGCGGGGTAGGTAGCGTTGTGGCCGCATATCAGCACATTGTCATCGACGCCGCCGACGATATCGCAACGGCCATACGAGAGCTGCAACAAGTATCACCTGCTGCCTCAGAAACGGAGACTCCATTTGCACGCTACAACCAATATCACGCCCCTCCCGAGAAGCGGGGAATTCCTTGATATGAATACAGCTTCGGCCGGCCCCGACTCGTACGAGAGTTATCCGACACATGCAATTTGCATACAGACAGAACGCTGGCTGCACCGCACATCAACCCATCTCACACTGCCAAGGAGCATTCAATGATCTTCCCCACCACATTTCGTCTCATCTGCCTCACCGCAGTCGCCAGTGTCACTTTGCACGCGCACGCAGAAAGTTTCACGTCCTCGGCCGTCAGCACCGGTTCGGCGTCTAGCGGCAGCATGTCCGCATCCCTGCGTGGTTCGAGCAACAGCTCAACCGGTGACGAAAAGACTGCCGATGGTAACTATCGCATCATCGAGGTAACCACGGCACCCGATCGCGCTGGCGTCACGCGCGTCACTATGCAAATCGAGGAATCGCAGCAGCGCATCGTGCTCGACCTGCCACAGGCCATTGTCGAGAAGCAGAAACTTGGCTTAGGCGATACCGTGCGCGCACAACACCGTGAGTATGGCTTCGAGTTCGCTCGCGCCGACACGCGTGAAGCGTTCTATCTCGTGCTCGCCGACGAGTGGTACAACGAACTTGCAGCGCGGCCGGTGACTCTTTGAAGGCTTTCTACGCGTTGTCTGTTGCGGCGACAATCGCAACGGGAACGGCCCAGGCACAGCCCGGTTCGTCCGGTTACTCGACTTCTTCAGCCTTCTGCGACAGCCCGCAGCAGCTTACAGCTAGCCAGCAAGATCGGTTGCTGCGCTTTGCCGCCGTGGTCCGCAATGAACTTGGTGCAACGGACGGCGACGCTGCGTTGATCAGTCGCTCAGGACTCGATCTCTCGCGCTTCCACATCCGTTACTCGCACGCCGCCGTGGCCCGGCGTGACGAAACCGGTGCATGGTCAGCGCGTCAGCTCTACTACGCCTGCGACGAAGCGCGACCGCGGATCTACGATCAAGGCCTCGCTGGTTTCGTCATGGGTACTGACGATCCTGCGCTCGGCTACATCTCAATCGTGCGGCTGCCGGCTGACGCTGCCCGGTCGTTGCGGTACGCATCGCTCGACACACCGCGCGTCCAGCACCTGTTAGCTACGAGCTACAGTGCCAACGCCTATCCGTTCAGCACTCGCTACCAGAATTGCAATCAGTGGGTGGTGGAAATGCTCGCAGTAGCATGGGGTGATTTGGCCGACGGCGACGACTTGCGCGGGCGAGCGCAACATTGGCTTCAGGAGACAAACTACGCGCCCGAACCGGTGGAAGTCGGCTCGCACGCGCTGATGTTCGCGTCGACATTTGTACCATTGCTGCATCTGGACGATCATCCGGAGGACGATCTCTTCGCAATGAAACTGAAGATCAGCCTGCCATCAACGGTAGAGACCTTCGTTCGGGAGCGCCTGCCCGGCAGTGAGCGCATCGAGGTGTGTCATGACAATCAGCAGATCGTCGTACATCGTGGCTGGACACCGATTGCCGACGGCTGTCGACCAGACGAGGGCGATCGCGTCTATCCGCTCGGCTGACACATTGTCTACGGATTATCCGGCGCGCAGGGCGGCATTAGCCCACAAACTTGAGCTCAGACGGCGGCCCAAAGATATTGCGGAACGTGCTGGCGAGGCAACGCTTCTTTTAACAGCAACGGCACATACTCTTGTCACGGATGCCAGAGAGCAATCGACGGTAAATAACATTTCCTCTTTGCATCTCACGTAAACCAAACTAAATCAACTTACCGGTTGGTTGAAACCGATCAACGCCAGCAAGTTTTGTAATTTTGAAAAACGCTAAGCATTAAAATCCTGGAAAAATACGCAGATGTCCCGGCCAGCGGGTAGACAGCCGCCTGGATTGTCCATCGGGTTGCAGAACAAATGGCTATGCCACTTCCTGCGCTCGGCACAGGCGGCGTATTTCGTCCAGCAACAGCCGGGCGCCTGGTGCAAGATGCGCTCCTTCTCGCACAGTGATGCCGATCTGCCGCTCCATGCCCGGCATCGCCAGCGGCAGCACCACCAGCAAGCCTGCCGCAATCTCGTAATGCAGCTGATGGGCCGATAGTACCGTCAGCATTCGGCCATCAATCAGCAGACCGCGCAACAGCGCCAAGTCGCCAGTCTCCACGGCAGGCGCCGGCGGAGTGTGTCCCCTGCCATGGAAAAACCGTTCCAGCGCGTCGCGCAGGGGCGTTCCGGCGCGCGACAGCACCCATGGATACGGCACCAGGTCGGCCAGCGTCAGCGTAGTTCTGCCGGCCAGCGGATGTGTGGCGCCGGCGATCAGCACCGTCTGGTCCTCGAACAGGGGTTGCACGGTCAAGTTGCTGCCGGCAGCCGGCCGCAAGGCGCCAAGGATGAAATCGATACGACCGCTAAGCAGCCCGGCACACAGTTCTTCGTAAGGACTTTCCAACGAATGCACCTGCAGTTTCGGATGGCTTGCCAGCACCGTGCCGATGGCCTTCGGCAACAGCAGCGTCCGCGCCAACGGTAGCGCGCCCACCGTTACGCTGCCCTGCAGCACGCCGTTGAGGGCGGCGACATCGGCTTCGATATGCCGCAGTTCCGCCAACACACGTTCGAAGCGCACTGCCCAGCGCAGGCAAGTCTCGGTCGGCATCATGCCACGCGCACTGCGTTGGAACAGCGGCTGGCCGAGCGTATCCTCCAGTCGTGCGATGGCCTGGCTCAGCGCTGGCTGCGATACGCCGGTAGCGCGCGCCACGCTGGGCATGTGATGCAGGTCGGCCAGCAGTGCCGCTGCCTGCAGCCGGCGTTCGCTAAACAGCAGATCCAGCGCACCGACCTGCCCTACACGGCTCCCGGAGCGCAAGGCCTCGTCGCGCAACTGCTGCAATTCCGCCTCGATGCGCCGGGCGCGCACCAGCACGGTGGCGCCGGCCGCGGTCGGCAGCATGCCGCGGCCCTTGCGCTCGAACAACGCCACGTCCAGTTGCTGTTCCAGGGACGTCACCGAGCGTGCCACTGCGGAGGAAGCCCGATACAGGACCTCGGCGGAGCGCCGGACGCCGCCGGTGGCGGCCACGGAGATAAAGGCGTGCAGGTGGTGAAGACTGATGCCGGGCATATGAGAAAGTACCTTTCCGGCGCTGCCGTTTATTATCATCAATAAGTAAATTAGAACAGTCTTAGCGACAGAAAGCAACCCACGCAGCCGCGCCGATGGCGATACTTATGGCACGTTCACAACCTGAATGAGCTTGCCATGTCCACTGAAATCAATTCCGATCTGCGCCCTGTGCCGTGCTTGCTGATGCGTGGCGGCACCTCGCGCGGCCCAATTTTCCTCGAATCGGACCTGCCAACCGACCAGACCGCGCGCGACCATGTATTGCTGGCGGCGATGGGTTCGCCGGACCGCCGCCAGATTGACGGCCTGGGCGGCGCCCATCCGCTCACCAGCAAGGCCGGCATCGTGCGTGCCAGCAGCACGCCCGGCGTAGCGCTGGACTTCCTGTTCGCGCAGTTGCAGCCAGACAGCGACACTGTCGACACCACGCCCAACTGCGGCAATATGCTGGCTGCGGTGGTGCCGTTTGCGCTGGAACGAGGCCTGATCGCTCCACAGGGCGATACCACCACTGCACGCGTGCTGACGTTGAACACCGGCATGCAGTGCGACATCACCGTGCCGACGCCTGGCGGCCGCTTGCAATACGGCGGGGGCACCAGGATAGACGGAGTGCCGGGCACGGCGGCACCAATCACCATCAACTTCCTCGACACGGCCGGCTCTGTCTGTCCCGCCCTGCTGCCCACCGGGCGCGTGCTGGACCGGGTACAGGTAGAAGGCGCCAGCATCGCGCCCTTCACCATTGACACCACGCTAATCGACAACGGTATGCCGATGGTGCTGGTGCGCGCCGCCGATCTTGGACGCACCGGTTACGAAACGGTGGCTGAACTGAACGCCGACGTTGCGCTGAAAACCCGCCTCGAGGTGCTGCGTCTGGCGGTCGGCCCGATGATGGGGTTGGGCGACGTGACAAAGAAAAATTATCCGAAGATGTGCCTGGTGGCGGCGCCACGCGACGGCGGCAGCATTGCCGCCCGCTGCTTTATTCCGCACGTGTGCCACGACTCGATCGGCGTACTGGCTGCGGTGACAGTCGCCACCGCCTGCGTGCTGGAAGGCACGGTCACCCAAGGGCTGGCCGCACTGCCTTCCGGACTTCAAAAGGCCGTGTCGGTAGAACATCCGAGCGGCGAATTCAGCGTCGAGTTAGGACTCGATCCCCAACACCCGCAACAAGTCACTCGCGCCGCACTGCTGCGCACCGCCCGCCTCATCATGCGCGGCGAAGTCATGATCCCCGAAACCGCCTGGAAAGGACAATAAGATGCGAGCCCCCATGATCATCGATTGCCACGGCCACTACACCACCGCGCCCAAGGCGCTGGAAGAGTGGCGCAAGCAACAAATCGCCAATCTCAACACCCCCGAGCTCGGCCCCAAGGTAGCCTCGCTGAAGATCAGCGACGACGAACTGCGCGAGTCGATCGAAACCAACCAGTTGCGCCTGATGAAGGAGCGTGGCTCAGACCTGACGATCTTCTCGCCGCGCGCCAGCTTCATGGCGCACCATATCGGCGACTTCAATGCCAGCGCCACCTGGGCCGCTATCTGCAACGAACTATGCCACCGTGTGGCGATGCTATTCCCCGAGCATTTCATCGGCGCCGCCATGCTGCCGCAATCGCCAGGCGTCGATCCGGCCAGTTGCATTCCGGAGCTGGAAACATGTGTCCGCGAATACGGCTTCGTCGGCATCAACCTGAATCCCGATCCGTCCGGTGGAATGTGGAATTCGCCGCCGCTGTCGGACCGCCACTGGTATCCGATCTACGAAAAGATGGTAGAGCTGGACATCCCGGCGATGATACACGTCAGCACCAGCTGCAACGCGTGTTTCCACACCACCGGCGCGCATTACCTGAACGCCGACACCACCGCCTTCATGCAGTGTCTGACCAGCGAGCTGTTCACCGATTTCCCGACGCTAAAATTCTTGATCCCGCATGGCGGCGGCGCCGTGCCATATCACTGGGGCCGTTTCCGTGGCTTGGCGCAGGAGATGAAAAAGCCACTGTTGCAAGAGCACCTGCTGAAAAACATCTTCTTCGATACCTGCGTCTACCATCAACCTGGCATCGACTTGCTGACCAAGGTGATCCCAGTCGAAAACATCCTGTTCGCCTCGGAAATGATAGGCGCAGTACGCGGCATCGATCCAGAGACCGGTAACTTTTATGACGACACCAAACGCTACATCGAAGCATCCACCCAGCTTAGCGCCAAACAACGCTACCAGATCTACGAAGGCAATGCGCGGCACGTGTTCCCGCGCCTCGATGCCGCACTAACCGCCAAAGGCAAATAAGGAGATAACATGATCAACAACAATCTGGGTGTAGTAAAACGCCATATCCTGCGCGCCGACCGCACCGCAGTAGACGCCCTGAGCCAGTTCGGCGTGGCCACCGTGCACGAGGCGCTGGGACGCCTCGGCCTGATGCAACCAACTATGCGGCCGGTGTATCCCGGCGCCCGGCTGTGCGGCACCGCAGTCACCGTGCTACTGCATCCTGGTGACAACTGGATGATGCACGTCGCCGCGGAGCAGATCCAGCCCGGCGACGTGGTGGTAGCCGCCATTACAGCCGAATGCAGCGATGGCTATTTCGGCGACCTGCTCGCGACCTCGTTCCAGGCACGCGGCGCGCATGGTCTGGTGATCGACGCCGGTGTGCGCGACGTGCGGGACTTAACGGCGATGCAGTTCCCGGTGTTTTCCAAGACCATCAGCGCCAAGGGCACCATCAAGGCCACCGTCGGCTCGGTCAATGTGCCGGTGGTATGCGCCGGAGCCCTGGTCAATCCGGGCGACGTGGTCTTGGCAGACGACGACGGCGTGGTGATAGTGCCGGCCGCGCTGGCCCCGCAAGTGGCCGCTGCCGCCGCTGAGCGCGAAGCAAACGAGCACGCCAAGCGTACCAAACTGGCCGCCGGTGTGCTTGGGCTGGACATCTACAACATGCGCGAGACGTTGGCCAAGGCCGGCCTGCGCTACATCGACTGAGATCTGGAGACAACCATGGAAACTATCCGTATCGGCATACTGGGCTATGGTGAAGTCGGCCGCATATTTGCCGCAGGTTTGCAGTCAGCATCTGGTGTCGGAGCGCTAACGGCCTGGGATCGCAAGCTGACAGATCCGGCCAGTGCCGACGCTGACGTATTGCGGTCGGCTGCTGGCCACGCTGGTGTGACGCTGGGCGACGGCATCGTTACCCTGTGCGACCAGGCCACGCTGATCATTTCCGCCGTCACCGCCTCCAGTACGCTAGAGGTAGCGCAGCAGGCGGCGCTGCACATAAGGCCTGGCAGCATGTTTCTGGATTTGAACTCGGCTTCGCCCGGCACCAAGCAGCAGGCAGCCGCCGTCATCGAGGCGGCGGGTGCCCACTATGTGGAGGCCGGCGTCATGACGTCCGTGCCCCCATATGGGATCGCGGTACCGATGCTGCTGGGCGGCGCGCAGGCCGAAACACTGGCGCAGACCTTGCGCGGCTGGGGCATGAACGTGCAACCGGTTGCGCAGCGGATCGGCGTGGCATCGGCGGTCAAGATGTGTCGCAGCATCATGATCAAGGGTCTGGAGGCTCTGGTGATCGAAAGCTATGCCACTGCACGGCACTATGGCGTCGAGCAGTTGGTGCTACCGACGCTGGCCGAGACTTTTCCGCAGATCGACTGGTCTGCGCAGGGTGCGTATTTTTTCAGCCGCGTAGTCCAGCATGGCAAGCGGCGCGCCGAGGAAATGCGCGAAGCGGCACGCACCGTGCGCGAGGCCGGTGTAGTACCGCTGATGGCATCTGCCATCGCAGACAAACAGGATTGGATGGCTACCCTTGCCGCGCAAGGCTTGTTTGCGGACATCTTTCCCAAGGCGCCGTGGCAGAACTATGCAGACCGGCTGCTGGCGCAGTTCAGCCCCGATTGAAAATCGGTATCGCAAGGCATCGCCGTGCGGCGATGCCTTACCTCCAACTACTCGAAACCGTACAAGCGTGCCGGATTATCGACCAGGATTTGCTGCTGGATCGCGGCATCTTCCGTGTAGGCGTAAAACAGGTCGACCAACTCACCGTCGTTCGGCATGTCCTTTGAAATGTTCGGATGCGGCCAGTCGGTACCCCACAACAGGCGCTCCGGCGCGGTGGCGATCAGTGCTTGCGCAAACGGAATCGCATCGGCGAACGGCCTCGTGCCGGCCGACACACGCTCGGCGCCACAGATCTTCACCCAGGCCAGCGGATTGTCGCGCATCAGTTGCAGTAGCAGCTGAAACGGCTTTTGTTCCAGACCCTGCTCCGCTTTCACGCGCCCCATGTGGTCAATAATGAAGGGGACGTCGATCTTGCGAAGCAGATCCTGGTGGTCGAGCAAGTTTTCTGCGTCAAGGTGCAGCACGACGTGCCAGCCTAACGGCGCGATGCGACGTACCATGGTGTCGATGACGGCGAGGTCTGGCACGCCGCCCAGATGCTTGACGAAATTGTAGCGGATGCCGCGAATGCCGCCGACATGCAGATCGGCCAATGCGCTGTCGCTGATACTCGCTTCGACGTTGGCCACGCCGCGATAGGCGCCGTTGCTGGAGGCGATGGCATCCAGCGTGACTGTATTGTCGGTGCCGTGACAGCTGGCGTGCACGATGACGGCGCGCGATACGCCTAAGTGCGCATGCAGTTCGCGCAACATGGCCACCGGTGCATCGGACGGCGTATAGGTACGGTCGGCGGCGTACGGAAATACCGCAGCCGGGCCGAACACGTGGCAGTGTGCGTCGCAGGCACCGGGAGGCAGAACGTGCTTGGGTTTGACGGGATTAGGGTCCGGAGGCAAACAGGATTTCATGGAGCGGCTTCCTTTGATGTGTAAGTCCATCGGCGCCCGCTGCAGGTGCTGCGGGCCATCGTTAGATCGATTGTGCCCACTGCTACGGAGCTATACAATGGCAATACCAGACTACCTAATATGCGGTTTTCACATAACGGGCTCGCTATGAATCTCGATCAGCTGGAGGCATTTGTACACGTTGCCGAACTAAATAGCTTTACCCGGGCGTCGGCTATCCTTGGGCGCAATCAGCCGGCCCTGAGCCGTCTGGTGCGGCAACTGGAAGTGGATCTACGGCAAAATCTGTTGTGGCGCAACGGCCGCGGCGTGGCGCTCACCGAAGCCGGCAAGGTGCTGCTGGAATACAGCAAGGGCATCCTGCATCAAGTGGACAGCGCCAAGCACGCGCTAAATAATTTGCAGGGGACGCTGGATGGGCAATTCAAGATCGGGCTGGCGCCCAGCGTCTCGCGCTTTGCCACGCTGGCTCTGGTGCGCAGCTTCCAGAAGCAGTTTCCCCAGGCCCGTATCACGGTTTCGGAAGGCTTGTCGACCAATCTAGCCGAATGGCTGATGATGGGTCGCATCGATGCGGCGATCCTGTATGACACCGCTGATACGCCGCTAGTGGACAAGCGCCCATTGTTCACTGAAGAACTATTTTTGATCAGCAAATTGGGCGCACCGACGCCATCGTCGATACGGGTCAAGGATCTGGTGCGATACCCGCTCATCATACCGGGCCGGCCGCACGCCATCCGCACGCTAGTGGAAAGCCAGGCGGCCGAGCGCAACATCAAGCTCAACATTACGCTTGAAGTCGATGCCGTGCCGTCCGTGCTGGACCTGGTGCATGAGGCTTATGGCCACGCGGTGCTGCCGCTAAATGCCATCATCGCCGACCCGATGCAGCGCCAGTTCCGCATCACGCGCATCGAGGATCCGGTGATTCACAGCAGGCTGGCGATCGCCACCAGCAACCAACATCCGATGTCGAAGCTGGCTACGCTGGCAGTGCAGATGCTGGAAAGTGAAATCTTGCCGCTGTATCAGGCTCGCCAGAAGAACATCGACGACTATCTGTCCTGAACGGCCGCAGCCTCAGAACAGATGCCGGATGCCAAGTGCGTAGCTATTGCCGACCTCGTGGCCGGCGACGTGATCGTACAGATAATTGACGTAGATGTCGGTACGGCGCGACAGAAAGTAATCGTAGCCAAGTCCGGCCGTATTGCGAATCCCGGTAGCGGCCTTGGGATTGTCGACGTTAGTGCGAGCCCAGGAAAACTGCAAGGAGCTGGTTGTCGTGACCGGGACCGAGACGCCAGCCTGGTAGGTGTGCGACTTGATCGCGGTCACCGCGCTGTCGGTGGCCTGGGCCGAGCCGTACAGCTTCACGGGACCGAAGTCGTAGCTGAAGCCAGTCAGATAAGCGTACTGTCCGGTCGACGGCGCCACCGCGCTGCTACGGAAGCGTTGCGCGGACAGCACAGCAGCCAACGGCCCGTGCTGGTAGCGCAGGTGCAATCCGTAGTTGCTGACAGCACTGTCGCCCGCCACCTCGCCCGGTGCATAGATGGCCGTTACGCTCAGGTCACCCATCTGCGGCGTGACATACTGGATTGCGTTGTTCCATACCGTGTCGCCGATGATGGTGTTGTTGAACGACGCCACATAGGACTGCACCACAAGCGGCGAAAACACCACCGACGCTTGAAATGGATTGACGATCTGCATCGACGCGTAAAACGGCGACATCATGCGTCCGAGCGTCAGTTGACCAAAATCGCCCTTCAGGCCGACCCAGCCGCTGCGCGAGAATCCAGTCGGATCGCTGGCGTTGCGGCCGGCACCGCCGGTATCGGGCTGGAAAAAAGACTCCAACTGGAAGATGGCACTCAGCCCGTTGCCCAGATCTTCGCCGCCGCGGAAGCCCCAGTAGGATGTGTTCAGCCCGCCGGAGCCGATCTGCACAGTGCGAGCAACGTTGTCGCTGCGTTTCATGCTGCCGACATAGGTGCCGATCAGACCGTAGACCTGCACCTGATCTTCTGCAGCCGCATCGGCCGCGATACCGCTGCCGCATCCGGCCAGCAGCAAACCCACGACCAGCCGGCCGACAGCGCGTTGTTCAACATAGTACATATTCAGTCTCCTTTAATTTTTATTAAATTTTCTGGCCGAGCGCTATCCTGGCCGGTCCAGCCTGGTTGGTCATACTGGGGAATGTCAGACTAAGGGTTAGGCGGATTCTCGATTCAGCACGCGATGCATTTTTTCCGTATCGAGCGCACCTTCCCATTTCGAAATGGCGATGGTCGCCACTGCGTTGCCGATCAGGTTGGTCGGCGTCAGTCCTTCAGACAGAAGGCGGTGCACGCCGAGGATCAGCGCCACGCTGGCAACCGGGATGCCGCCCACCGTCGATAGCGTCGCAGCCAGCACCACGAAAGCGGCGCCGGCGACACCGGCTGCTCCCTTGGAAGTCAGCAACAACACGGCCAGCAGCACCAATTGCTGGTACAGGTCCAGCGGCGTATTGGTGGCCTGCGCCAAAAACACGGTGACGGTGGCGAGATACAGGCAGGTACCGTCAAGATTGAACGAGTAGCCAGTCGGGATGATCAACCCCACGACGCTGGGCTTACATCCCAGGTTTTCCAGCTTGATCAGGGTACGCGGCAGCACGACTTCGGATGACGTGGTCGCCAGGCAGACCAGGATTTCCTCGCGCAGATAACGCATCAGCTTGAAAAGGCTGAAACCGCACAAGCGCGACACCGGCCCCAGCACTCCAAAGATGAAAATCAGGCAGGTGACATAGAAACAGGCTAGCAAATTACCCAGCGACAGCAGCGCGCCTGCGCCGTATTTGCCGACGGTGAAGGCGATCGCGCCGAATGCTCCCAACGGCGCCGCCCACATCACGATGCCCACCGCGCCGAACAGCATCTTCGAGGCCACTTCCAGCACCGCGATCATTGGCTTGCCGTAGTCGCCCAGCTTGATCAGCGCGCTGCCCAGGATCACCGAAACCAGCAACACCTGCAAAATCTGGCCCTCCGCCAGCGAGCCGACCAAGGTCGAGGGGATGATATTCATCAGAAACGGAATCATGCCATGCTCATGCGTCTGCCCGACATAGCCCTTGATACTGCTGGTGTCCAGCTGGGAGGCGTTGATGTTCATACCGGCACCCGGCTGCCACAGGTTGACTACCACCAGCGCCACGATCAGGGCCAGCGTGGTCATCACTTCGAAATAGATCAATCCCTTGATGGCCACCCGGCCGACACGTGCCATATCGTCCATCTTGGCGATGCCGAGAATCACGGTACAGAAAATGATGGGGGCAATCAGCATGCGGATCAGCTTGATGAAACCGTCGCCCAGCGGTTGCAGGCTGGTACCGGCGCTCGGGTAGAAATGACCGATTGCGATACCGAGCGCCATGGCGATCAGCACCTGTATCCAAAGCTGCTTGTACCAGCGGCGTGGGGCGGGCAGCACCGGAACATCGGTACTTGACGTGGTTATTGCCATTGCTATTGTCTCCTGATTTCTTCGGGCTGCGGCAGACAGGCTGCTACAGGGGCGCTCTACGGATGAAGCGTGACGGGCTGCATGCGCGGGTGCGGATCGCTGCTGGCTCCGGCGGTAACTGATCAAAATGCAAGTCACCGGATTTCATTCTGGCATAGCCCCGGAAACATACAATACCAATATCTCACTAGCTGTTATGCACATACTGAATAACGAGGAGACGTCGGGCATGCCCTTGCCATGGAAACCGATAGTTGTGCAGCGAGTTGGCCGGCGATGACTGCGACAGTGCGAGATGATGGCGCGTCCTGGAGGTTAGGACAGTAGCGAGGACCTTCAATCACAGGAACACCCATTACCGCCATCTGTAAATCACCTTGACATCGGCAATTTGGTAGCGTAAAAAGTCAATTATAAATTCATATATATGACTAGAGGATTGAATGAATTACGCAATCTCCCATGATCAACGTCTTCCCTTGTACCAACGCCTGCACGATGAACTTGCGGCACGAATCGCGGATCAGCACTGGCGACCCGGCGAAGCAATTCCTACTGAGAGCGAGCTGGTAAAGCAGTTCGAGGCGTCGATTGGCACCGTACGCAAAGCCATCGACATGCTGGTGGCCGAAGGGATGCTGGAGCGCTTTCAAGGTAAGGGCACATTCGTGCGGCGCGCCCGTTTCGATTCTTCGCTATTCCGCTTTTTCCGCTTTCAGAACGAAGCTGGCGAACGGCGCATTCCAGAGGGACGCATCCTGCGCCGCGAAGTCATGGAGGCTCCCACCGCAGTTGCGGCGGCACTGCGGCTGGCGCCAGGCGCGGAAGTCATTCATTTCTCGCGACTGCGTTTACTTGATCAGAAGCCGTTGCTCGCGGAGTCGATCTGGTTGCCAAAGGAAAAATTCTCCGCCTTGCTGGAAATCGATACATCGGAATTCGGCGATTTACTGTATCCGCTGTACGAAGAGCGCTGCGGCCAGATAATCGCTTTAGCCGAAGAAACCCTCGTCGCCGAGGCGGTAAACGACTTGTATGCCCGTCTGCTGCAACTGCAACCCGGCGCACCTGTAATCGTGGTGGAACGGTTGGCGCTGGGCTATGACCGCCAACCGCTCGAGTGGCGCCGTTCGCGCGGGCCGGCCGATCACTTCCGCTATCACGTAGAAATCCGCTGAGGGCGATCAACGCTAAACGCATTGAATCATTAACAAGGTGGGTGTCAACGTAACTCCCGCCTACCGACATCTATAGGAGATAGGCAATGTTTAATTGGTACCGGGAAATCACTCCCACTGAACGCAAGACATTCTGGGGTTGTTTTAGCGGCTGGGCGCTTGATGCGCTTGACGTGCAAATGTTCAGCCTCGCTATTCCAGCGTTGATCGCCGCCTTCAGTCTCAACAAAGCAGAGGCCGGCTTGATCAGCGGTGTAACCTTGGTGGCATCAGCGTTAGGCGGCTGGGTTATGGGCGCGGCGTCCGACCGCATCGGCCGGGTACGTGCACTGCAACTGACCATCGTCTGGTTCTCGTTGTTTACTCTGCTGTCAGCGTTTGCCCAAAGCTTCAATCAATTGCTGGTGCTGAAAGCACTGCAAGGCTTCGGTTTCGGCGGTGAATGGGCCGCCGGCGCGGTGTTGATGGCCGAGATAATACGCCCGGAGCACCGTGGCAAGGCGATGGGCATGGTGCAAAGCGCCTGGGCCGTAGGCTGGGCCGGATCGGTATTGCTATATTCGACCCTGTTCCTGCTGCTGTCGCCAGATATGGCTTGGCGGGTGATGTTCGGCATTGGCATCCTGCCGGCCTTCCTGATCATCTACATCCGGCGCAACATTCCCGAACCGGCGACTTTCGTTATGGCACAAAAGAAAAACAAGACGGACAAAGCCAGCTATAGCGAGCTGTTTGCCATCTTCAAGCCTGACATGCTACGTATGACGCTGATCGGCGCTTTGATCGGCGTGGGAGCACACGGCGGCTACTATGCCTTGATGACCTGGCTGCCGACCTTCCTCAAGACCGAGCGTCACCTGTCTGTACTCGGCACCAGTGGTTATCTGGCAGTGATTATTGTTGCTTTCTGGTGCGGGTGCATGGTCAGCGCCTATCTACTTGACCGCATTGGCCGTCGGCTCAACCTGATCCTGTTTTCGGGGTGCTGCGTGATAACTGTGCTCGCCTACGTATTTCTACCGCTCGGTAATACTGCGATGCTATTCCTCGGCTTTCCGTTGGGCTTCTTCGCTGCTGGCATCCCAGCAAGCCTGGGCGCTTTGTTCAACGAACTATATCCGAGCGGTGTGCGTGGCACCGGCGTGGGTTTCTGCTACAACTTCGGCCGTATCGTCTCGGCTGGATTTCCAATACTGGTTGGTCACATGAGCAGCAAGATGTCGCTCGGGACAGCCATTGGTATCGACGCGGCGCTTGCTTATTCGCTTGTAGTGCTGGCTGTGTTGGCGTTGCCGGAGACACGCGGTAAAAATCTGAACGAAGACGCGCCTGTCACCGAAAATCTAGCCAGAACGGAAACCAAGGCGCGCGCCTGATTTGTCATGAATCCTGCTGTCATCGAAAAGCGAGCCGTGTGCATGGCAGGTTACCGATGACAAGAGAAAAACGGAACGAGAAATCCAATATGGACCAACGCGAATTCAATACCAGACTAGGCTTCTATTGCAAAGCAAGATAAGGAAGGGAAGTGAGCTACTGTGGACACTCATGCCCATATTTTTAAACGAGGACTGACACTCGCGAATGTGCGACGGTATGCACCCAACCACGACGCACCTTTGGAAACTTATCTCGCTACGCTTGACCAGCACGGCATCGCCCGCGGGATCCTGGTGCAACCTAGTTTTCTAGGTACGGACAATAGCTTCATGCTGGCTGCCCTGCGTCAGGTTCCTGCTCGTCTGCGCGGTATCGCCGTAGTCGATCCGACTATCTCCTCCGTTGAATTAGACGCTCTTAATGTGGCCGGTGTAGTTGGCGTGCGGCTAAATTTGGTCGGCGCGCCGTTGCCGGATTTTTCAAGCTGCGTTTGGTCGGATTTTCTCAAACACGTTGCTCGGCTGGGTTGGCAAGTGGAGCTGCATCGCGAGGCACGTGACCTTCCGCTAATTCTGCCACCACTATTGCGTTCCGGCGTGAACGTAGTGGTCGACCACTTCGGCCGGCCTGACCCGACATTGGGCGTAAACGATCTTGGCTTTCGCTACTTGCTCGATACCGCCGCCAGCCGGCGCGTATGGGTAAAACTGTCAGCCGCCTATCGCAATGGAGCTAATGGCGCCGGTGAGCAGACTGCACTGGCTGCGATTCCGCTACTTCGTAATGCTTTCGGGGCGGAGCGTCTGATGTGGGGCAGCGACTGGCCGCACACTCAATTCGAAAAGAGCACCAATTACGATCAAGTCCGAACGTTGCTTGACAGCTGGCTGCCCGATCCTGAAGAGCGCCGCGTAGTTCTGGTAGATACGCCGTCTGATCTGTTCCGTTTTCTTTAGCCGGTACATGGTCAGCGGATCGCTCTTGGTCAGATAACAGCCTCTAGCTGGCCTTACGGCGCTTACAGCGGATCATCTGGAGACAGATGACCGAGAAAACCATCAAGACATGGCGATGCATTCCGTTCGGTTTGGAACATCGAAAATAAGAAACCGACACACAGCGCAGGAGACGATTGTCGCGATGCGCGTATCTGCGCTCCGTCGCCCTTATTGCACAGGCTTCTGCTTTTCCGATGCTTTAGCTTCCATTGCAGCAATTCGCCTATTGCTGGCCTCAACAAATGTCTGGAGGTAGTCGATTGAGTCTGATACACGTTCTGACCGCTGCCCTTGCCGCGTCCGCAACTACGCCTATTGATGTACTTTATAAATGCTGTAGTTGCATTAAAAAAAGGGCGGATAGGCCGATGATCTAGTATTGCGTGCTTTGGACTGGCCGCTACAGACTGCTTCTTGCCGATGACGGTCTTTCCAGGCTGCGCGCTCAATGTCGGCTAATCCAACGCTGCAAGGACACTATTCCGTGCATGGAGCAGAACAGCTTTGATCTCGCCTGGGGAAACCTCTGCAAAACCGAGCCCGCTGAGCAGAAAAATACCTTCAACAGCCAGCAGTGCGTGACGGACTTCAGCAACCTCACCATGTTCTGATCGAAACGGATCGAGCAGTGCGCGATAAAAGTGTCGCACCGGCCCTAGCATGTCGGGGGCATGCACGAGTGCCGTTACGAGGAAAGCCGCCATTTTCGTCGACGCGTCGTCCTCGGCCAGTGCTTCCTCGATATGAGCGAGCGCCAATTGAATCGGCCCAGCTGGTCCGCTGCCGAGTCGCCGACGCACTGCCTCCTGAAAACGGTCGAGCTCTCGTTCTAATGCAGCGAGTATCAATACATCCTTAGTCGCAAAGGTATAGACGAGACCGCCCTTGCTAATTCCCGCACGCTCTGCGACGGCATCGAGCGTGAAATTTCGGCCGCCAGATTCGAGGATGACAGCCTCGGCAGCATCCAAGACCCTGTCTCTGTCGATTACTTTCTTTCGTGTCACAACAACTCCTTGCTTTTTCGACTAGCCAGTCGGATAATATATTCGACTGGCCAGTCAGATTAGCACGACGTTGCTTACGTAACAAGTTTGATTTTCTGTTGGCCCTCTCACGGACTTTATGAAAGGATTTGAAATGGAAGATTTTTTGCCTGCCGCTGCACTCGGTCACTTTGTTATGAAAGTGCAAAATATCGAGGAAAGTTATCAGTTTTATGTTGGTTTAGGTCTGCGCGCATTCGACAAATTTCCCGGACTGGCGATCGTTGAGCTGCGCGGTGGTACACATTTACTGCTATTTCAAAAGGACGATAGCCAGAGTCGCACTTTGCAGAATAGTCATGTCGGACAACGACCAGATTTTGGCGGCGAAAAAATAGACCTGATGATCGCTGGGCGCACAAAAGCAGATCTGGAACTCTACAGGATCGGCCTGATCGACAAAGGATATTCGCCTTCCGTTATCCCAGATGACGACCTATATGGCCATCATTATTTCTCAATACAAGATCCTGATGGCAATGGTGTCAGTTTCTACACCAACCACTGCAGCGACAAGCCCGTTTGAACTCTCAGCTGATCAACAGAAGCGATGGGCACCACGCAGCAACGTCAAAGGCGCCCGTGTCTCTAATTGCAGAAGCACAGCGCGGTCATACTTCCCTCTTCATGCAAAGCGTGGTCTTATAATTCGCGATAAATATCGCGTTTTCGCTGTATTTGGAGGAGCGGTCATGGATCAGGGAAAGTCGAGCAATACGGTCATCTGTGCTCTCTGCAAGACGAGGTGACGGACGGCACGGTCTCAGCGACCTCATCGGGCGCCTCGTGTGGTGCGTCGTCATTAGTCGAGTAATCTGGATGACTGTGCCAATCGCAAGCGCCGCAACTCAAGAAGTAATCGCCGTCCAGTCCGATGTCGACGTCGAAGTGCGAGCGAATATCGCGAGACTTGCAGGCGGGACAGGTTTCTGTTCCGCCGACACGCTGGCGCTCCAAGAGCATTATGAAATGCCCAATCACGGTCTCACACGAACCGATGGCAATCGCTGCGGCTGTCTTGTCTGCGCTGCGAGAGTGCGTGAGCCAGTTTGCGAGCTGCCATGCCTCTTTGGCTGTGTTTTTGAGATGCTGGCGTAACTCCTTGTTGCTACCACCTCCACACAATTGATTCATTAGTACATCAGTCCAAACGATGAAATTGGCTGCTTGGGGTTGCTCAACTTCTGGGGGGATTTCCGTGCGTCTACGTAAGGCAGCAACGACTGAAACTAGGGCTTCTCGGAGCAACATGCCGACGGATTGATAGTCTTCAGCCTCCACTGCGCTCTCGAACCTACCCTGCGCCTGCTCTTGCCTGCGGATCACCTCATCAAACGGGGTTGGATCATTGCCATCGAGTGAGCTCGAGCGGCTGCGAACCCGCATCATCAGCCCGATATGAAACGATAGGGTGTAGTCGAGACTCGGGAAGTGCTTCTGCGAGTAGAGGTTAGTCGGGTGGGTGATAACCCACCAGCGATCTTGGTCTGTCGTTACATCCCAAATGTCGTACGGTTCGCCAATGACGATTTCTCGTTTGATGCGTTCGACGTGCTGCACCGTCTCGTCCCGCGCCTGCGAATGGACATAGTCAGCTATGTCTTGTTCCGAGAAGGGATCACGCTCGACGCTGTATCGTCCGAGTAGTTCGGGAGGAATGGGGTGCATTGGAGGAAGAACGCACTCACCTGAAGAATCTTCTTTATCAATTTTGTTCATAGCTGCTTCTTTAAAAGAATGCCCGAGCTGATTTCTTGTCATCTTACAGCGTCCGCTTCTGGCCCAGAGTGTGTAAAAACGCGGCCGTCCTTGGGAATCATATTTTCACCGTTTTTCGGCCATCCGTGTAAACGTAATTAATCCCAAGACGTTATTTGGCTATGTCATCAAACGGCGGGGTAGCTAGATGAAGCGCTTTATCCAAGGAGAACATCGCACGCAAGGAACGCTGCTCCCCGAGCATTTGGATGACTACATCACCGAACAGAATCCAGTGCGCGTCGTCGATGTGTTCGTCGACGAACTGGACCTGGCCAAGCTCGGATTTGGTGGCGTCGTTCCATCGGAAACTGGCAGGCCTTCGTATCATCCTGCAATGCTCTTAAAG
>NZ_FOKF01000045.1 GCF_900111995.1 Collimonas sp. OK607 | reverse complement strand
TATTGCCCAGTAGGCGATCGCAGCGTTTGATACGATGACGTATCGGTGTGGCACTGTCCAAATGCCGGCTCAAGCCCATCAAACTTAACCCACCTTGTAGCGCTGCCTGAACCAACGCAGCCACGCTTTGTGCCCGTTTGGCGTGAACACCAGGACACCTTTCTTCCAACAATTTCTGTATGATTCTTCTTGCATGCATGAGTGCTCTTTCTCTGTCGCAGTTTGGTCGCTACGTAGGAGAAAGTTAACAGCTCATGCATGCAACTGACAATTCAAAATCATTAGCCCTTTGATTTTTATCGATTATTTGAGGGGAAGGGTCAGACTCTGACCCCATTTAACGCACTACGGAGTACACACCCCCAGCATTCAGCAACGCATCAACGATAGTAATAAGCATGCGGACCATAATACCCACGCGCAGGCACAACCACACAACCACTGACAGCCGTACATAAAGTGATGCCAAGCACCACGAGTCCGATGAGTTTTTTCATTTTGGCTTTCTTTCCTGTTTGAATTATCACGAGGCCAGAATGCCATTGAGAGTGTGATACAGGTGCTTCCAGAGAGTGTGAGATGTAAGAGTTTGTTAGGCTTGTCTTAATCGCTTACAGATGGTTTAAGCAAGCCAGCGCGGTGGTCGCGCTGGTTAAAACTATTCTTGCTTACTCAGAGACAACACCCGCTTCGGGTTTGATATGCAAAGTGATCGGCGGTACTTTGCTGACCAGCCACAATGCAATCACGGTAACCACGACTGCCACCCCGACTCCCATGTGAATCGATCCGATCAGCGCCTCGCGCGCCGCTTCCAGCAGCAACTGGCCTTGATGGCCGGCTTTCGCTAACTGCGCCAGCACGGTGGTCTGGGTCTCATGGCTGATCAGGATTTGCGGGTCGGAGAAACTGCTGAACCAGTTGTCTGCTTTATCTTCTGCCAGCGCCTGGCGTACGCTGCCTGCGTACATGTGATTAATCAGCGTGCCGATAATCGCCGTACCTAACATGCTGCCGATCATGCGCAAGGATTGCATCAGCGCGGTAGCGATGCCCAGGTGCTCGCGACCGGCTTCTTGCTGGATGAAAATGGTCAGGTTCGGCAAAATAAAGCCGAGGCCAAGCCCGCCTATCAGCATGAAACCGGCAATGACGCCATGCGAGGTCCAGCGGTTCGAAATGACGACACCGAGACAAGACAGCGCCAGTAAAGTAAAGCCGACGTAGAGCATCATGTTCGGATTCTTGATCTTGGTGATGATGCGGCTGTTGGAAATGCTGCCAACCATGATGCTGGCCACCAGCGGCGTGATCAGCAAGCCTGCTTCTTGCGGCGACAACCCGAAACCGCCTTGATACAGCAACGGCGCGTAAAACATCAGCGAGAACATCGAAAAACCGCTCAGCACCGATAGCAGGAACAGGGTCGATAATTTACGATCGAACAGTAAATCAAACGGCAGGATGGGTTGCGGCGTGTGATGCTCCCATTTCCAGAGCGCAACGAAAGACACGATGCTGGCAGCCAGCAGGCCCAGCATGGCTAACGACAAGCCGTGCTTGGGCACCATTTCGACGAACAGCTGCAAACATCCCAGCGAGGATGTGATCAGCAAGGCGCCGGGCCAGTCCAGGCGGATCTTGGCGTCCGGGTGGGTGTGGCGCAAATGCGGCAGATATTTATAGACGAAGAACAGCGACAACACACCGACCGGCAGATTCACGTAAAACACCCAACGCCAGCCCCAGTATTGGGTCAGGAAGCCACCTAGCGACGGTCCCACTGCGGTGGCGATGCCGTATGCCGTGCTCAGCATGACTTGCCAGCGCAGGCGTACGTGGGCGCCGGGGAACAGATCCGGGATGCAGGCAAACGCGGTGCCTACCAGCATGCCGCCGCCGATCCCTTGCAAGCCGCGGGCAATCACCAGCCACAGCATGCTGTTGGCCATGCCGCACAAGATGGAGGCGGTGGTGAACAGGAGGATGGAGACCAGCACGAAGGGTTTGCGGCCATAGTAATCGCCCAGCCGTCCAAAGATTGGCACGGTGATGACCGAGGTCAGCAGATAAGAGGTGGCAACCCAGGCGTACAGATCAAAACCTTTCAATTCGGCAACGATAGTCGGCAAAGCGGTGCCGACCACAGTCGAATCCAGCGCCACCAGCATCACAACAAAGGCGATGCCGAGCATGGCAAGTAAAGATTCACGGAAAGGTAAAACCTGGTCGCTCGAATGAGCAGAGGCGGAATGGATAGCCATATTTGTTGTTTGTCGGCGGATTCGCCGTTTTGGGGAACAGGGTACTCAGTGCAGGAAACCTCCTAAGCGGGAGGTTATTGCAAAGACAAGATGATACGCTCCTTGGCTGCTTTCTGCAGCGCGCCGCCAGTCGCAATTTATAATCACGCCGCAGCATTTATTTTTTCATCTGGATTTTTATCCGAAAGCCACATCCCAACATGCAATATTCAAATCGATGAAAAAGTCAGTAACCAAGGCGCTCAACATCGTCGAGCAGTACGGGCAAGCCAGCTTGTCGCCGGAGCAGAAAATATTCAATGCGCTGCTCAAGAAACTTGAGACCGAGCGCCAGTTGCTGGCGGCATGGCAGGAAATGTTCCCGCTGCAACAACAGCTGTATGTCAGCCAGTACCAGCCTCTGATGCGCAATTACCACCGGCTGGTAGCGCAGTTGGTGCATTTGCTGGACGACGCCTGGTCGGCAAAAGGTTTGAGCAGGCATGACCAGGAAAAAATCAGCCATATCATCTGTTCAGTCAGCGCCGCTATCATCGGCGATAGCGACGCTGCGGATCTGAAGCGGATCTATCGCATGCACGGCGGTGGCGATTTCGGCGCAGAGGAACAGCAGCAGGATGCAGGGGAATCCAGGCAGGAGGCAGATGTCGGCGACAGCGCGCACGATGCACGCGGCGGCGAACACGCTGGCAAACGTAAAAAATCAGCCAAGGCAGCAGCGAAGGAAGCCAGGCAACAAGAAGAATTGCACAACGCCAGCCAGTCGGTACGCGAAGTCTATCGGAAACTGGCCAGCGCCTTGCATCCCGACCGCGAACAGGATCCCTCGGAGCGCGCACGCAAGACGGTGCTGATGCAAAGGGTGAATATCGCCTATGACAAGAAAGATCTGCTGGGTTTGCTGGAACTGCAGCTGGAAATCGAGCAGATCGACCAGAGCCGGATCAACTCATTATCCGAACAGCACCTCAGGCATTACAGCAAGGTTCTGACGGAACAGTCGGCTGAATTGCGGGACGAGATTGCAGGGATTGAGGGGGAGTTCCGGATGCGTTTTCATTTCGGACCGCAAGAGGCCATGTCTCCCGCCTTGGCGATGCGCCACCTGAAGAGCAGCATCAAGGGCATGCAACAGAATATCAATGCCCTCAAGAGCGATCTGCTGGCGTTTGAAGACATCAAAAATATCAAAGCCTGGCTGAAAAGCTATCATATTTAGACAATAGATTGCTTTTTGGTAATTGTTGGACGAGGCTTTCTTCCCTCCTCGCGCCACTTTGGTCAGCATGCCGTTGCCCTATTTGAGGGTAATTGCGCAGGGATAATTTATAATCATGTCTTTGCGCCTAAATCCGATGAATCCGCTGCCACCCAGTTTTTCCGATCAGACACTGCGTCAGGTACGGCGTGCTTGGCGAAAATACGGGATTTTGTGGCTCGGTGCGGTACTGGTCGGATTGATTGCGGTGCTCTATGCCTGGCTGATGGATGTCGGTTTCGGCATGTTCCGTTCCATGCAGCAGTCGCACTTCTGGCTGCCGCTGTTCATTACGCCGGCGATCGGCGCCTTGTGCGTGTGGGCCACGCGGCGTTATTTTCCCGGTTCTGAAGGTAGTGGTATTCCGCAAGTGATCGCTACGCTGGAAGAAGACACCAGCAAGCGCGGCGAGTCGCTGCTGTCGTTGAAAATATTGGCAGGCAAGATCGGCATTTCCTTTGTCGGCATTCTTGGCGGCTTCACCATCGGGCGCGAAGGTCCTACGGTACAGGTCGGCGCGGCCTTGATGTTCAACCTGCGGCGTTTATATCCGCGCGCCAGTGCGGCATTGGAGCGGCGCCTGATTCTGGCGGGCGCGGCGGCCGGTTTGTCGGCGGCGTTCAACACGCCGCTGGCGGGGATCGTATTTGCGATTGAAGAGCTGACACGGAGCTTCGAGCATCGGGCCAGCGGTGTCGTGATTACCGTAATTATTTTTGCCGGCGCGGTGGCGCTGGGCTTGAACGGTAACTACACCTATTTCGGCACGATACAGATCGACAGCGCGCTGACCAACATGGTGGCGTTGGCGGTGCTGGTTACCGGTATCCTGACTGGCGTGGCCGGCGGCATATTTTGCTGGCTGTTATTGAATACCAAACGCTGGATCCCGGCCCGGGTCCAGCATTTGCGCAACACACGCCCGATCGCCTTCGGTGCGTTGTGCGGTTTCCTGGTGGCGGTAATCGGCGTGATCGCCGGCGGCGCCACTTTCGGCAGCGGTTATGTCGAAGCCAAGGGTGTGCTGGAAGGGCAGCAGCACTTGTCGGTGTTTTACCCGTTCCTGAAAATGGCGTCGATGGTGTCGTCGTACCTGCCAGGCATTCCTGGCGGGATTTTTGCACCATCGCTGTCGATCGGCGCCGGTTTCGGCAATTTGCTGCACCAGGTATTCAGTCACACTTCATTGCCGATGCTGATCGCGCTGGCGATGGTGGGTTACCTGGCTGCTGTCACGCAATCGCCGATTACCGCGTTCGTGATCGTGATGGAAATGATTAACGGTCATGCGCTGGTCATCTCTTTGATGGCGACGGCCTTGATTGCCAGCCGGATATCACGGTTTTTTGCAACGCCGTTATACGACGCGCTGTCGGAGCGTTATCGGGTAGCTGCCGGTGCGGCGCTTGTGAATTTAGAAAAAACAGAAGTTAAGCAATTGGAAAATGAGTCGGGAAAATGATTAATACAGATATGGTGGCTTACTACGCCAAACGCGCTTCGACCTACGAAGAGATTTACCAGCGCCCGGAGCGCCAGGATGAATTGCTGACGCTGCAGGTACGCGTGCAGGAATTGATGGAAGGCCACGACGTGCTGGAACTGGCCTGCGGTACCGGATTCTGGACCGAGCAGATCGCTGCTTCGGCAAAGTCGGTGTACGCAACCGACATCAATCCCGAAATGATTGCACTGGCAACCGCCAAGAAACTGCCGGCGGACAAAGCGACCTTTGCGCTGGCGGACATCAACACCTTCCAGCCGGACCGGCCGTTCACTGCCTGTTTCCTGGGATTCTGGTGGTCGCACGTAGCGCGTCAGGACCAGGTGCGTTTCATCGCGCAGCTGCGTGAAAAGCTGGGCAAGGACATTTTGCTGGTGATGATCGACAACGGCTATGTTGAAGAACAAAGCACGCCGATTGCGCGTACCGATGCAGAAGGCAATACCTATCAGTTCCGCACCTTGCCCAACGGCGAGCGCTATGAAGTCATGAAGAATTTCCCGACCGACAGTGGCCTGCGCAAGAAACTGGCGCCCATCACGCGCGAACTGCGCATCTTGCGGCTGGAGTATTACTGGTTGCTGAGCTGCCGCATCAAATAAGGCCTGCGCAGGGTAGGTACATTATGCCCCCTGCGATTAGCTCTAGTTATTGGCATTAGCCGGGGGCGAATCCGGTGCTGCTTCTGGCGGCACAGCGGTTGCGGGAACAGATGCCGCAGTCAATGGAAAATTCGCCCATTCGGTGGAAAAATGTACCGTCGGATCGCCATCCACTTTCTTCTTGATACGCAGGTTGAAGCCGCGCATGACCTCGCTCTGGGTTTGTGGTTTGGTGCGGATACCTGCCAGCAACACCACGCCGTTCAAGTCGAAACCATTGACCCCGTATATCTCGATGGGCTGTAGCAGCAGCCGCCGCAGCCGGCGGTCTTCCAGCATCTCGGCGCCGGTTTCGCGCATCAGGCGCAGGGCTTGGTCGACGTCCGAATCGTGGGTGATGTTCAGCTTGAGCGATGCATAGGTGTATTCGCGCGAATCGTTCTTGATCGCCGTGATTTGCGAAAACGGCACGCTGTGTACCGAGCCATTGCTGTCGCGCAAACGCACGGTGCGGATGGTCAGGTTTTCCACCGTGCCGGCGTGGCCGTTGCCGACGTCGACCCAGTCGCCGACTGACATCGAATCTTCCATGATGATGAAGACACCGGTGATCAAATCCTTCACCAGCGATTGCGAGCCGAAGCCGAATGCCAGGCCGACCACACCGGCCGAGGCTAGCAAGGGCGTGACATTGATGCCAAGGTTGGCGAGCGTAGTGATGACGGTGATGGTCAGGATCAGCAGCATCAAGGCGTTGCGCAGCAAAGGCAGGATGGTGCGCATGCGCGTGCTCGGATTCTTGCGCGTGTAACGGCTGTTGCGGGTCGGATTGATCGCTTCTTGAATGAATGTGTCGAGCATGATCCAGACCAGCCAGGCAACTACCAGCGTAAGACCGATCTTGCCGAGGGCGGAGACGATCATCTGGCCGATCAGGGTTGCATTGGCAAAATCCATCAGAGAGTGTTCCCAGATCCTGGTCAGCAGTTCGAAAAAGCCGACCCACAGCGCCAGTTGCAGCAGGCTGAAGCCGACGTTGCTCATGCGCAGGATGTAAGGAGATTGACGACGGACCACCACTGAAGCCGTCTTGCGGCTGCGTATGCGCTGCAGCAGTGCGCTGATAAAGAACATGGCGACCAGCAGTGCCGCGCTGCCCAATGCGTGGTTGAGCGCCGAATTGTTGCTCGATAAATCAAGGATGGTGGCAACGCTGACGCTGATGCTCAACAGCAGTATTGGCACGTACCAGAAGGCCGCGACCATTTCCAGGGTTTCCATCCGCGCCGGATGGGCACGGCGCACCGCAAGCGGCCGGTTGCGGATGATGTGCGCCACCGGCCGCCTGTAGCGCAAGGCGAACCAGCCGCCTAGCAGCGCCGCAACCAGGCTCGACAAGGTCGCCACCACGCTGGACAGATGTACCCCGATGATGTGGTTCACCTGCGGATTGTCCAGTGCATCGCCGAGCCAGCCGGCGCAGCCGATTGCATATAGCAAACTCCAGGCGCGCTGGTAGATGATATGCACGGCGACCATGCGGTGGCCGCCATGTGACAGCGAAAAAATGATGGCGCATATTGCCTGGAACACGCGTGCGCCAATCAGGGTGTATAGCAGCACGGTGGCCAGCGTCCGTCCCAGCGACGGCCCCTGCGACGACTCCAGGCTGACTACTACCGAGATTTCCACCACCAGCGCCAGCAGCATCGGCGCTATATGGCGCAGGATATACAGCAGCAATTCCTTGATGCTGGGGTCCGGCGGCAGTTTGGTGTCGACCTTGAAGTGCTGGTGAGCCCGCTTGCCGATGTATTGTATGGCGA
This sequence comes from Collimonas sp. OK607, assembly GCF_900111995.1. Taxonomy (GTDB): domain Bacteria; phylum Pseudomonadota; class Gammaproteobacteria; order Burkholderiales; family Burkholderiaceae_D; genus Collimonas. The sequence goes on along the minus strand of NZ_FOKF01000045.1, from coordinate 25,380 downwards.
GCGCAACTACGCCAAACAAGGCTAGCATTTCGAGAAAATTGGCTAACACTTGCAGCCCGGTTTCGGCGTCCTGGCGCTCAAGTATGGTCGACAGGTCTTGCCAGGCCAGGGAAAATTGCTGGGTCCAGTATTTCTCTGGCGTGACTACCTGATGTAAATGACTCTGGAAAACGTCGAGACTGTTGGAAATCAGCCCGATGAAACCCTTTTGTGACGGTGATGCCTTGCTGTTTTGCTGTTCTGCCTGGATCAGGGTGGCTACCAGGCTACCGGTGGCGGGATTGCTTTGTAATACCTTGGACAGGGAATCCAGTGCAGATGGCGCTGGTGCTGGCGCCGCGGCTGGTGGCGTGCTGGCGTTATTGCCAGCATTGCTGCCAGCTGCCGCTGCTGCATAAGCGCCGCCGGCCATGAGCAGGCAAAACAGCAAGCCCATAATTAAACGCAAACGCGTTATGAGCTGAAAAAAGCTGGTCTTCATGTCGGCTAGGCAAAAGTCATAAAGTGACAATCTTACCGTACCGCCGACATATGGCTCACAAGATAGGGTTTGACTTGCACATGTCAAAAAAACATGTGCAAGTTTGTCGACGCACCGCAACCGACGGCTATGCGCTTACACAGCAGGTAAATCATCCTCGATATAGGCACGGACGATGTCATCGAAATCTGCATCGCCGACGAAACCCAGCGCAGCAGCGCGGCTGGCGTCCCAGGCGCCCGGCCAGCTTGAGATGATGCGGTCGATCACCGGATCGTGAGTCCACTCAACCCGTGCCGCCACCTGCTGGCCGGCGACCCGCTCTAGCGCTGCAACCATTTCGGCAACGGTGACCGAGATCCCCGGCAGGTTGATGGTGCGGCTCTTGCCCAATGTTTCGGCCGACAACGTATAACCATGGATCAGGCTGGCGATCACCTTGCGTGGCGAGAGCAGCCACAAACGCGTATCCGGCGCTACCGGGCAAATGGCTGGCTGGCCGTTGAGCGGTTCGCGAATGATGCCGCTGGCGAAAGATGAGGCAGCCTGGTTGGGTTTGCCGGGACGCACGCTGATGGTCGGTAAACGCAATACGCGGCCGTCGACAAAACCTTTGCGGCTGAAGTCGTTGAGCAGCAATTCGGCAATCGCTTTTTGCGTGCCGTAGGAAGATTGCGGATTGAGCGCAGTGTTGTCTTGCACCACGGCTGGCAATACACCGCCGAATACCGCCACAGAGCTGGTGAAGATGACGCGCGGCACATGGCCGCAGGCGCGGCAGCGTTCCAGTAACAAACGCGAAGCATCGAGGTTGATACGCATGCCGAGATCGAAATCCGCTTCGGCCTGACCGCTGACAATTGCCGCCAGATGAAAGATGGCGGCCGTTTGCGGCGTGATCACCCGCTCCAGCAAAGCGCTGTCTGTGATGTCGTCGGTGACTTGTTCAATCCGCGCGTCGTCGAAACCGGTGGCGGCGACGACGTCGACCAGGATTATCTTGCTGATGGTTTGCAGTTGGCCGCTACGGTCCGGCAAGCTGCCTTGCCTGAGCAGGCTGCGCGCCAGGCGCTGGCCTAAGAATCCGGCGCCGCCGGTGATGACTACTTGCATGATGATTCCTTATTGAATGTGGGTTACAGCCAGGGCTTGAGCCAACCCAGGCCTTCTGAAGTGGCGCCGCGCGGCCGGTATTCGCAGCCGATCCAGCCTTGATAACCGAGCGCATCGATCAGTTCGAACAGATACGGATAATTGATTTCGCCGATATCCGGTTCATGCCGCTCTGGCACGCCGGCAATCTGGATATGACCGATGCCGGCTTGCGGCCGCACCATGTCGCGCTTGAGTTTGACTGCCAGGTCACCTTCGACGATCTGACAGTGATACAGGTCGAACTGGACTTGCAGGTTACGGGCGCCGACCTCGGCGCAGATTGCCTGCGCATCGTCCTGGCGATTCAGGAAGAAACAGGGGATATCGCGTGTATTGATCGGTTCGATCACAATCGTGACGCCATGCGCGGCCGCTTCAGCGGCGGCATAGGCCAGGTTTTCCAGATACACGGCGCGATGGCGGGCGCGATCCTGCTGCGGCTGGATCAATCCAGCCATCACATGCAATTTATTATTGCCGAGCACCTGCGCATATTCCAGGCCGGTGGCGACGCTGCGTTTGAATTCATCTTCACGCCCCGGCAACGAGGCAATCCCGCGTTCGCCGGCGGCCCAGTCGCCCGGCGGGGCGTTGAACAGCGCCTGCGTCAAGCCGTTATCCTGCAATCTTGTCTGCAGCTCGGCGGCTGCATACTCATACGGAAACAGAAATTCCACACCCTTGAAACCGTCCTTGGCCGCAGCCGAAAAACGATCGAGGAAAGCGTGCTCGTTGTACATCATGGTCAGATTGGCGGCAAAGCGTGGCATTTCAACACTCCAGAAAATAATGCGCAGGGTGGGCACCACGTGCCCACCCTGCGGTGAACAGCATCTTAACGATTGACCATCTTGGGCGGCGTTTTCAAAATCGCAATCGCGCCTATCACCAACATCCCGGCCAGCATGAACATGCCGGTCTGGTTGCTATGCGTAGTATCTTTCAGCCAGCCGACCATGAACGGGCTGACGAAACCGGCCAGGTTACCGACCGAGTTGATCACCGCAATGCCGGCGGCAGCGCCGGTGCCGGACAGGAAGGCAGTCGGTAACGACCAGAACAGCGGCGAGCAGGTCAATACGCCCATCGCTGCGAGCGACAGGAAGGCAATTGCAATCACGGTGTTGTCAGCCGCAAGAGCAGAGACCACGAAACCTACAGCGCCCAGCAAGGCCGGCACGATCAGATGCCAGCGCCGCTCACGCATGCGGTCGGAGCGACGGCCGATCAGGATCATGGCGAACACTGCGCACAGAAACGGAATCGCACTGATCAGGCCGATCTTCAAATCGCCGACCACGCCAGATGCCTTGACCAGCGTCGGCAGCCAGAACGTCAGGCCGTACTGGCCCATCACGATGCAAAAATAGATCAGGCACATGTGCCAGATACGGATGTCCTTGAATACCGCTGCGGTGGTTTTCGGGCTGTGCATGTCTTTCTGGTCGGCGCGGATTTCTGCTTCTAGGAAATCCTTCTCCGTTTCAGTCAGCCACTTTGCCTTGCGAATGTTGTTGTCCATCACGAAAAATACCGCGATGCCGACCAGGACCGCCGGAATCGCTTCGATCATGAACATCCATTGCCAGCCATGCCAGCCGGTGGAGCCGTGGAAGGCTTGCATGATCCAGCCCGACAGGGGATTGCCGAAAATGCCTGCAATCGGGATCGCCGCCATGAAAGTAGCGACCACCTTGGCCCGGCGATGCGAAGGAAACCAGTAGGTCAGGTAGAGAATGATGCCGGGATAAAAGCCGGCTTCAGCCAGACCCAGCAAGAAGCGCAGGACATAGAATTGAGTCGGTGTCTGGACCCAGGCAAAGCAAGCAGACAGGATGCCCCAGGTAATCATGATACGGGCGATCCACAGCTTGGCGCCGACCTTGTTCATGAGCAGGTTGCTGGGCAATTCAAACAGGAAATAACCGAGGAAGAATATGCCGGCGCCGAGGCCGAAAACGGTTTCGCTGAAGCCCAGGTCTTGCGACATCTGCAGCTTGGCAAAGCCGACGTTGACGCGGTCCAGGTAAGCCACCACGTAACACAGCATGATGAATGGCACAAAGCGCCAGAAGACTTTCTTGTACAGATTTTCGGCTTGTTCAGCCGGCAGGCTAGCACTAGCCTGTGCGCCTTTTTTGGCGCCTTTATTATCGATTATTGCAGACATCTTATCTCCACCAGTTTAATGTTTAAATCCGGATGTTTCTATTTATTGAAACTTACCAGCGCGCTCCAAATACCCGATACAACTCATCCAGAGCCTCCGCACTCAGCGGCTCCGGTTTATTTCCCGACATCAGCCACAAACGTGCCGTTTCTTCCAGCTCTTCCAGCGCGAATGCCGCTTGCGAAATACTTTCGTGCCACACCACCGGCCCCAGCCGTTCCAGCAATACGCCACGCACGGTAGTTGCCAGCAATTTGATTTGTTCCGCTACCTTCGGATCACCGGGGCGGCAGTAAGGGATCAGCGGAATGCGGCCGACCTTCATTACCTGATACGGCGTGATCGGCGGCAGCACAGCGCTGTCATGCCAGACGCCGGATAATGTGAGCGCGACCAGATTGGTCGAATGTGTGTGCACCACGGCCTGCATCAGTGGATTGTTGTCGTAGACTGCGCGATGCAAGGTCAGCGTTTTCGACGGCTTGTCGCCGCTGATCCACTTGCCGCTCAGGTCGACCTTGGCGATCTGCGCCGGCGTCAGCCTGCCGAGACATGCGTCGGTCGGCGTGATCAGCCAGCCGTCATCCAGGCGGGCACTGATGTTGCCTGCCGCACCGACCGTGTAGTTACGCTGATACAGGCTGGCGCCGATCTCGCAGATCTCTTCACGCAGCGCCTGTTCCTTGAGCGTGGTGCTGCTGGTTTGATTTTTTGTGCTGGTCATAGACGAGTCTCACCAAGTTGGCGCAACGCTTTTTCAAAGAAATCGACACTGCCGAAATTGCCGGATTTCAGCGCCAATGCTAATGGTGTTGCGCCGATCGACGCCGTCGCCGGCACACCCGGATCGATTTGCGCGCCGATGCGCAATGCATGCACACCCAGCGCCTTGACCACGGCGCCTGAAGTTTCGCCGCCGGCAATCACAAAGCGCCGCACGCCGCTGGCAAGCAAGGCCGCCGCGATGTCGGCCAGCGCCTGCTCGATCAGCAAACCGGCGCGCTCGACGCCGAGTTTGGCTTGCACCTGCTTCACTTGCTCCGGCGTGGTGGTGGCGTAGATCAGCGCCGGTTGCTGATTCAGATGTTGTTTGGCGAAGACCAGTGCTAGCGCTACCACCGGTTCGCCAGCGGCTAGCGCGAGCGGATCGATGCGGAACGCCGGGCGATTCGCTTCAATCCATGCGCTTACCTGCGCATTAGTCGCTTTTGACGCGCTGCCGGCCAGGACTACCGACAAACCGTCGACCGTAGGCAGTTCGCTGGCTTTTGCGCCTTGTTGCGGATTGAGCAAACCTGCGCGCAGGAAATTGCCGGGCAGGCCGAGCGCAATGCCGGAGCCGCCGGTGACCAGCGGCAAGTCGGCGCAGGCAGCGCCGATGGCGTACAGGTCCTGGTTTTCCAGGGCGTCGACAATCGCCATCCGCACGCCTTGCTGGCGCAACACATCAATCCCGGTGCGAATCTGCTCAGCACCTTGGGATACCGTCGGATAGCCGATTAGTCCAACCTTGGACTCGGTTTGCTGTTGCAGCACGCGCACCAGGTTCGGGTCTGTCATTGGTGTCAATGGATGGTTTTGCATCCCCGATTCATTGAGCAGCTGGTCCTGGATAAAAAGATGGCCGCGATACAGGGTGCGTCCGGTTTCGGGAAACACCGGACAGGCTATCGTGAAATCGCTCCCCAGAGCCTGCAGCAGCGCATCGGCAACCGGGCCGATATTGCCTTGCGCGGTAGAGTCGAAGGTAGAACAGTATTTGAAAAAGAACTGACGGCAGCCTTGTTGCTGCAGCCAGCTCAGCGCAGCCAGGGAGTCGGCGACGGCTTCAGAGGCAGGAACCGTGCGCGATTTCAGCGCTACTACTATGGCGTCCACTTCTTGCGGTGCGCTGTCAGGCACGCCGATGGTTTGCACCGTGCGCATGCCTTCGCGCACCAGCATGTTGGCAAGGTCGGTGGCGCCGGTAAAGTCATCGGCGATGCAGCCGAGCAGGGGGCGTGTTGCGGCGTTCTGTTGTGCTGACATGGCTTACTCCTGTGCTGCCGGTAACGTGATTCCCGGGAAAATCTTGATCACCGCGGAATCATCTTCGCCGCCATGGCCGGCAGTGGAGGCCATCATGAACATCTGGTGCGCGGCAGCTGACAGCGGCAGCGGGAATTTGCTGGCGCGTGCGGTATCCAGCACCAGTCCCAGATCCTTGACGAAAATATCGACTGCCGACAGCGGTGTGTAATCGGCTTTCAGGATATGCGGCACACGATTTTCAAACATCCATGAATTACCGGCGCTGTTGGTGATTACTTCATACAAAGAATCGGCATCCACACCTTCGCGCAATCCCAATGCCATCGCTTCCGCAGCGGCAGCGATATGCACGCCCGCCAGCAACTGGTTGATGATTTTTACCTTGGAGCCGATACCGTGCGCTTCGCCCAACCGGTATACCTTGCCGGCAATCGCCGCCAGCACTGCTTCACCCTTGGCGTATGCTGCCGCCGGCCCGGAAGTCATCATGGTCATTTCGCCTGACGCCGCGCGTGCCGCGCCACCCGACAGCGGCGCATCGAGAAACAGTAGCTGTTGTGCCGCCAGGCGCTCGCCAAGCTTGACAGCATATTCCGGCGCCACGGTAGCGCTGGCGATCACCAGGCTACCGGGCCGCATGGCAGCTGCAGCACCTTGTTCGCCGAACAGCACCTGCTCGGTTTGCGCTGCGTTGACGACAACGGTAATCACTACTTCACATTGCGCGCCCAGTTCGGCCGGGCTGTTGCAGACGATGCCGCCTTCGCTGGCGAATTGTTGCAATACTTCCGTGCGGACATCGCATGCATGCGTGCGCAAGCCTGCGCGTAACAAAGAACGGGCAACGCCCAAGCCCATGGCGCCAAGGCCGATTACACCTACGTTGATAGTCATGCTTTGATCCTGATTAGCGAGTTAGGGAGTAGCGAGCTTCCGAGTGCTCTTGGTTTTCTGCGGGGTTTTTTGCGGCGTCTTGGTGACGACAGCGCCTTGCGACAAGCGCCGCGCCGCATTGAACATATGGTTTTGTGCCGCATTACGCGCGGCCAGTGCATCGCCGGCGGCGATGGCAGCGGCGATAGCTGCGTGTTCTTCATAGACCTGGCGCATGAAATCGTCGCGCCTGGCTTCGTTGCTGCGGGTGACGGCAGTGGCGGCTTCCAGGTACTGGCTAAGGAACGCCAAGGTTTGCAGCAGGAATGGATTGCCGGTGGCTTCGGCGATGCTGCGATGGAACATGACATCGGCCAGCACGCCGTCGCCGCCAGCGTCGACATCGGCGGCGATGCCTTTCAGTGCGCTTTCGATGGCTTTCAGCTGACGCGGGGTGCGGCGGGTAGCCGCCAGCGCCGCCACTTCAGCGTCGATGGCGCGCCGCAGTTCGACAATCTGCAATACGGCATCGGCCGACGAAGCCTGGTCGAACTGGATCCGCAACGGCCGCAGATGGCCTTGCTGGCTGACGTAGACGCCGCTGCCCTGACGCGGTTCGACCGCGCCTTCATTCTTCAAACGGGAAATTGCTTCACGCACCACGGTGCGGCTGACGCCGAATTGTTCGGACAAAGCGGGCTCTGTGGGCAGTTTTGCACCTGGACCGAATTCGCCGGTTTCTATCTTTTTCAGCAATTCCTGGGCGACGGTATCGCTCAAGGAAGTCCGGTTGGCATTCAGTTTATTGAACATTTTGTCTCTTCCAGTGCTTTCTTATTAGGCCTACTTAACGGCATATTTTTATCATAATGTGACCATATCATCATACGAATTATTGGAAAAATCAAGATTTGTTTCAAAGGCAGCCCGGCTTTTCCGCGAGTTATCTTGCCGCAATGCAAAGAATACAGTTCTTGCTCTGGGTCAATGAACTGCTCGGCCGTGATGGTTAAAATCGCATGAGCGATGTAACGTTGGAGCCGCGTTGCCGCTTGCTGTTTGTCACAATCCAGTAGAATCCTGTCCTTGTGGAAATCTCCTCATGTCATACCAACAGGATTGATAGTCGATGCACAAATTTACACGCTGTTATCTGTTCCCGCTCACCATTGCTCTCTCCATGTGCGGCGGCTCGGCCCTGGCGCAAATCCGGATAGGTGTAGATATCGCGGTAACCGGGCCGGCGGCGGCGATTGGCGCGTCGACAAAAAATGCCATCCTGCTATGGCCGAAAGAGATCGCCGGGCAGAAGGTCGAGTACATCATCCTGGACGACGCTTCCGATCCGACCAACGCGGTGCGCAATGCACGCAAGCTGATCAATGAAGAAAAAGTCGACCTGATTGTGGGACCGAATACAACGCCTGCTGCATTGGCACTGCTGGACGTGGTGTCAGAGGCAGAGACGCCGATGCTGGCGCTGGCGGCATCGGCCTCTATCGTCGAGCCGCAAGATGCCAGGCGCACCTGGGTCTTCAAGCTGCCGCAAAACGATTCGCATATGGCGACGATCCTGACCCAGCACATGGCTGACAATGGCATCAAGACGGTAGCGTTCATCGGCTTTGCAGATGCTTACGGGGATAGCTGGTGGCGCGAATTTTCACGATTGGCTGAACTCAGGAAAATCAAGGTGGTCGCTAGCGAACGCTACAACCGCAACGACACCAGCGTCACCGGGCAGGTTCTCAAGATCATGTCGGCGCAACCAGATGCGGTACTGATCGCCGCTTCGGCAACGCCGGCGGTATTGCCGCAAAAGACCTTGGCCGAGCGCGGCTACAAGGGCCGCATTTATCAGACGCACGGCATTGCCACGGCGGATTTCCTGAAAGTCGGCGGCAAGGATGTCGAAGGTACTTTTTTTCCGACCGGACCGGCGGTGGTGGCTAAACAATTGCCGTTGTCGAATCCGGTCAGGAAAACCGCGCTGGCATTCACCAGCCGCTATGAAGCCGCCTATGGCGTCGACACCATGACACAGTTTGCCGCGGATGCCTGGGGCGCTTACATGCTGATCGCCAATGCGGTACCGCAAGCGATCAAGTCAGCCCAACCCGGTAGCAAGCAATTCCGCATAGCGCTACGGAATGCACTGGAAAACACGCATGACCTGACTATTCCGCAAGGAGTGGTCAATATGAATCCTAAAGATCACGTCGGTCTGGACCAGCGTTCACGCGTGATGGGCCGGATCGTGAATAATAAATTTACCTATGCTTACGGCGGCTGACAGGCCCCGGGTAATAATAAAAACGAAAGTAAAGAAGATGAATTTGCTCAGGTTGTGGTTGCGCGGTTTTATCCCCGGGCCAGTGATGGTCAATGCCACCGAGCGCCTGCGCGCCTGCTGTGGCGCTTTGCTTGGGATCTTGCTAACCGGGCTGGTGAGCCACTGGGCGCTGGGATCGAGTGCGCCGTTGCCGTTGCTGATTGCGCCGATGGGTGCTTCTGCCGTGTTGTTGTTCGGCGTGCCGGCCAGTCCGCTGGCACAGCCGTGGTCGATCATCGGCGGTAATCTGGTGGCGGCCGTGATCGGCGTCAGCTGCGCGCGCTGGATTCCAGATCCCGTGTTGGCGCCGGCGATTGCGGTTTCCGCTGCTATCGGCGCCATGTTCGCCTTGCGTTGCCTGCATCCGCCTAGCGGTGCGGTGGCGTTGACTGCGGTGCTGGGTGGCCCGGCGGTGACCAGCCAGGGTTTTCATTTCGTGCTGACGCCGGTGCTGTTGAATTCCTTTTTGTTGCTGGCGGTAGCGCTGTTGTTCAATAACGCTACCCGCCGCCGCTATCCGCATGTCGCGCATGCCGACCTCAGCAAATTGCATCAGACCAAAGACCAGCCCAGCGGCAGGCGCATCGGTTTTACGCAGGAAGACCTGGATTATGTATTGCACCAATACAATCAGGTGCTGGATGTCAGCCGGGATGATCTGGAAGACCTGATCCTGCAAACGGAGTTGCATGCCTACCAACGCCGTTTCGGGGCGATTACCTGTGCTGACATCATGTCGCGCGATGTCATCAGCGTCGAATACGGCACTTCGCTGGAAGATGCATGGGCGTTGCTATTGAAGCATCGCATCAAAGCGCTGCCGGTGATTAATTCGGCGCGGCGCCTGATCGGCATCATTACCCAGACCGATTTCATGCGTCAGGTTAATTTGCAGGTGTACACCGGTTTTGACCATAAACTCAAGCAGTTCATCCGACGCACCACCAATACCCATTCCGACAAGCCGGAAGTGGTCGGCCAGATCATGACAGCCGCAGTGCAGAGCGCGGTGGAAGATGCGCATATCGTGGAACTGGTGCAGCCTTTGTCCGATTCCGGCATCCATCACATCCCGATTGTCGATGACCAGCGGCGCCTGGTCGGCATGGTGACCCAGTCCGACATGGTGGCCGCTTTGTACCGTGGAAATGCGAATTTAACCACAGTGTAGACGCGCGAACGCATGCGGCAATTGCTGCAAACCGGCGTCGGCCTTACAATGGCGGGGTTTTGGTGCACGCGGACATGTCCATGTCCGCAGTTAAACGGGAAACACGGCGCCGGGCGACTCGACAAGAGTGCCGGCCAACGTGTGCTGCCCCCGCAACGGTAAAACAAGCGTCGCCGGTTGAATTCAATCTTTGATTTTGGCATGGCGACAGGGCGTATCTTCTACCACTGTGTTTCAGCTTTTGTTTGAGCTTGGCATGGGAAGGTCATACGCTCCGACTTGTTAGCCCGGATACCGGCCAGAACAGGGGGAGTAAGGAACAAGCATTACGTGCTTGTTCGCTACTACTGTTGCAACCGGGCTTGCGGGGAAGCAGGCCGGGGACTCTTATCGTATCCAAACATGACATTATCTTTATCACGCCGCTGCGGCGCGACCTTGAAGCCGCTCGCGCTGGCTTCAGCCATTCTCTCAATTGCCGCTTCATCTGCTGCGGTATCGGCGCAAACTACGCAGGACCAGACTCTGGTGCCAGTGGTAGTCACCGCTGCCCGCATCGAGCAGCCGCAAACCGATGCGTTGCCGCACACTACGGTGATCAGCGCCGAAGACATCCGCAATTCGCAAGCACCGGATCTGCCGGCATTGCTGGAACGCGAAGCCGGTATCCAGATCACCCGCGTCGGCGGCCCTGGCCAACAGGCTTCCTTGTTCATGCGCGGCGCGAATCCCTCGGAAACCCTGATCATGATCGACGGCGTGCCGCTTCGGCGCCAGGCCTCGTTCGGCTTGCCGGCGCTTGAGAATATCTTGCCGGACCAGATCGACCATATCGAAATCGTGCGCGGCAACGTCTCCGCCATCTACGGTTCAGGCGCGATCGGCGGGGTAGTGCAGATCTTCACCAAACGCGGCACCGGCGCACCGGCGTTCAACGCTTCGGTTGAGGCTGGCTCGCGTGGCACTTACCAGGGTAATGTCGGCGTCAACGGCAAGAGCGGCGATACCAGTTACGCGCTGTCGTTGACACGCTTCAAGACGGATGGATTCTCAGCGCAGAATCCTTTGCAGAGTCCGAACGTGAACCCGGACCGCAATGGCGATGGCAATACCAGCGTTTCGGGTTCGGTATCGCAGGAATGGCGCAAGGGCAATGAGATCGGCGCTCGCGTATACGCCAACGATTCCAAGTACACTTTCGACAATGCTTATGGCACGCCGACCGATAAGAATAACGGTCATTCGAAGAGCCAGTCGATCGCGGTGTTCTCGAAAAACAGCTTTACCCAGGATTGGACTTCAACTCTGACCTTGTCGCAAAACATTAACCGCGACAACCTGGATGACCTGAGCATCTTCGGCAACAGCAGCAACGGCTACAAGAGCACGCAAAACCTGCTGCAGTGGGCCAACGAGTTGCGTTTGGCGCCGCAATGGGTGGTCAATGCAGGTGTCGACGCCGGTCGCGAAAAGGCCGAGGTCAACTCCAACAGCAGCTATGGCAACAGCAGCAACAGCTTCTCGCGTTCGACTTCCAGCGTGTACGCCGGCGTAAACGGCAAGATTGGTGCGAATCAATTTCAATTGAATGTGCGGCACGACGATGTCGGCGGCTCGGGTTCAGACAATACCGGTTACCTCGGTTATGGTTATGCCTTGACCGATAGCGTCAAGCTGATCGCCAATGCGTCGACTGCATTCAATGCGCCGACGCCGGTGCAATTGTTCGACCCGTTGTACGGTAACGTCAATCTGAAAGCGGAACGTTCGAAATCTTACGAACTGGGCGTGCAGTATGCAGCCGGCGCTACCTTGTTACGCGCCACGCTGTTCGATACCCGTACGCGCGACCAGTTTGGCTACAATCCGGTTACCTTTCAAACCATCAATATTGCGCGCGCCAAGAACCAGGGCCTGGAGCTGAGTGCCAGCACCACCTTGTTGGAAATTGACTGGCGCGCCAGTTTGACTTTGCAGGATCCGAAGGACGAATCGACCGATAAAACCTTGGTACGTCGCGCTAAAACCCTGGGTTCGCTTGGCGCTGCCAAAAGCTTTGGCGCCTGGCGCATCGGCACCGATGTCCAATACACCGACAGCCGTACCGATATTCCCGGCAGCCCGACGCTGGCTCCGTATTGGCTGACCAACGCCAATGCGCGCTATCAGTTGAACAAGGAAATATCGTTGTTCGGCCGTATCGATAATCTGTTCAATCGCGACTATCAAACCGCCTACGGCTATAACCAGCCATCACGGGGAGTATTTGTTGGTGTAAATTGGCAGCAGTAATCAAACGTAGGGTGGGCACATGTGCCCACGCGTGACCTTAAAATCACCTGTAACGTTGATTCCCGCAACGCGTGGGCAAAAAACTTGCCCACCCTACCAAGAGAAGACCTTTGACTAGCATCGTCACCCTGCGCCGTGCCATCGCCATCTTGTGCTGCTTAGCGTTATTCGCAGCATTGGCGTTGGCGCTTGCGGTGTCTTGCGGCAGCAGTGGTTGCGGTTTGGCGGCCGACCAAATTTATCTTTCCTTGCGCTTGCCGCGTGCGCTGACCGCGTTCGTGGTTGGCGGTTTGCTGGCGTTGGCGGGGGCGTTGATGCAGGTATTGCTGCGCAATCCCCTGGCCGATCCTTATGTGCTGGGTTTGTCTGGCGGTTCCGCTGCCGGCGCTTTATCCGCTTTATTAATCGCTAGCCACTTCGGTTTCATGGGTGACGTTGCCGCTGCATTGGGCGCGGCGCTCGGCGCCGGGCTGGCGGTATTGCTGTTGTTCGGACTGGCGCAGCAGGCGCTGCGACGCTTGCCTGGCGTAGCCCAGCACAGCGGCCATCGCCTGATATTGACCGGTGTGATGATCGCCGCCGGCTTTGGTGCGATCGTGACGCTGGTGCTGACTCTGGCGCCTGATGGCCAGTTGCGCGGCATGCTGTTCTGGCTGATGGGCGATCTGGAAGATGCGCGTCTGCTGTTGCCGGCGGCCGCGCTGCTGCTGTTGATCCTGGTATGGAGCGTGTTGAATGCGCGGCAGTTGAATCTGTTGGCGCGGGGCGAAGGTTTTGCGCAGTTGCTCGGGGTGCCGGTGCTGCGCTTGCGGCTGCTGACTTTGTGCGCGGCTTCATTGGCGACTGCAGCAGCGGTCACGGTGGCCGGCACGATTGGTTTCATCGGCCTGGTGGTGCCGCATGCGATACGTCTGCTGGTCGGTAATGACCAGCGAATCTTGCTGCCGGCCAGTGCGCTGGTCGGTGGTGCTGCGCTGGTGCTGGCGGATCTGGTGGCGCGTACCGTGGTGGCGCCGACCCAGTTGCCGGTAGGCGTGATTACGGCTCTGGCCGGCGTTCCGGTATTCCTGTGGCTGCTATCGCGCAGCAAGGCTTGAGGAGCCGGGCATGAACACTGAAAAATTATTGAATACTGAACTATTAAACACAGAACAATTGAGCGTCAGCGTCGGCCACAAAGTCTTGTGCAGCCGGCTTGACTGGCAAGTTGCGCCGGGTCAGTTCTGGTGTGTGCTCGGTCGTAACGGCATCGGGAAAACCACTTTGCTGCATACGCTGGCCGGATTGAACCGACCGGCTGGCGGCCGCGTGCTGATTCAGGAAGAGGATATCCAGTCTACTTCGGCACAGCAGCTGGCACGTTTGCGCGGATTGCTGGCACAGCAACAGGCCGATGCGTTTTCCGGCAGCGTGCTGGCCGCGGTGATCGCCGGTCGTCATCCGTATCAGTTCGGATTCGGTTGGGATATGGAAGAAGACCGGGCGCTGGCAATGCAGGCGCTGGAGCAGGTCAGGATGGCTGCTTTCTGCGCCCACGATGTGATGCACTTGTCGGGTGGTGAGCGTCAGCGGGTGGCGTTGGCTACCTTGCTGACGCAGGATCCGTTGTTATTCATGCTGGATGAACCTACCGCCCATCAGGACGCCGCGGCGCAAATCGTCGTGATGGAGTTATTGCGCCGCCTTCCGCCGCAAAAGGCGGTGATCGCCGCCTGTCACGATATCAATCTGGTGGCGCGTTATGCCAGCCATGTGTTGTTGCTGGGGGATGGCCAGGTGTGGCAGGGCAGTACGGATAGCGTGCTGCAACCTGAGATCCTGCAGGCCGCTTTTTCCTGTCCGTTTGAAGTGGTGGAGAACGGTTCGCGGCGTTTGTTCATGCCGGTTGCCGGCGTATCCTAAGGGTTTTCTGTATTAAAGGGCAGGGGCGGCCAAAAAACTACCGGCGCCGGCTGCGCGCCAGCTCCAGTTTCTCGCACAGTTCGGCGGCGCCATCCAGGATGCGCGGCCCGGGGCGGCTCATCCAGTTGGGAGTCAGGGTAAACAGATTGTTGCCGGCCACTGCGGCGAGCTGGGGGAAGCGTTGCCAGCTGGCGCCGGGCGAGGTGCCGCCATCCGCTGCAAAGATCACTTCCGGATTGGCTTGCAACACCGCTTCCGTGCTGACGGTCGGTGCTAGTTGCGGCAGCTTGCCGAAAACATTTTCACCACCGCACAAACGGATCACGTTCGTCACCATATGGCTGTCATTGAGCGTCATCAGAGGTTTTTTCCATATCTGATAGAACACACGCACAGTTGGCCGTTGTCGGTAGGTGGCATCAAGTTGTGCCAGGCGAGCCTTGAAAGAGGCGGCGGCCGCCATGCCGCTATCTTCGGTACCTGCCAGTTGAGATAACCGTACCAGCGAGGACGCGACGGCATCCAGTTGTCGCGGTTCGCTTTCAAAAACCGGAATGCCGAGAGCGCGCAACCTGGCAACCTGGCTGGCTGAATTGCCGCTGCTCCAGGCCACGACCAGATCCGGCTTGAGAGCTACAATCCGTTCGATATCCAATGCGCTGCTGCTGCCGACGGAAAGTATTTGTCTGGCGGCCGGAGGGTAGTCGCTATAGTCGCTGACGCCGATCACATAAGCGCCGGCGCCGGCGGCAAACAGCAACTCGGTCGCATGTGGCGCCAGGCTGACGATGCGATGCGCGGGCTGCGCTAGTACGACCTTATGCTGGGCATCGTCGCGTACCGTGACGCCCTGGGCGTTCGCGACAGCGGCGACTGAAGCCAGCACGGCCATTCCGGCCGTTGCCAGCCAGATGCGCGCTAGTCCGTTGTGACGGTACTGTTGCGGCCGCTGCACGGTAGCATCCAGGGTCAGATTTCCAGATTATCGATCAGGCGCGTAGTGCCCAGCTTGGCTGCGGCGAGTACCACCAGTTTTTCGCCTTGCGCCAGATCGCCCGCTGCGGGCGCTTGCAGATCGCTGCGTTTGCGGATCGAGATGTAATCCGGCTTCCAGCCGCGGCTGCCAAGTTGCGCCATCGCCTGTTTTTCCAGTTCGAAAATGTCGAGATGGCCGGCGCGTACTTCATCGGCCACCTGGTTGAGCGTCTTGAACAGGCTCGGCGCTTCCGCGCGTTCGTCTTCAGACAGATACATGTTGCGCGAGGAGAGCGCCAGTCCATCGTCGGCGCGCCAGGTTTCGGCGGCGATGATTTCAGTCGGCAAGGCAAATTGTTTTGCCATATTGCGCACGATCATCAGCTGTTGGTAATCCTTCTTGCCGAACACCGCGACGCGTGGCTGGACGCAGGAAAACAGCTTGAGGACAACCGTGGTGACGCCGGTAAAGAAGCCGGGGCGGAATTCACCTTCCAATGTATTGCCAAGATCGTCGGGCGGGCGTACGCGGAATTCCTGCGGTTCCGGATACAAGTCTTTTTCGGTAGGCGCGAACAGAACGTAGACGCCTTCTTTTTCCAGCTTGGCGACGTCGGCGGCAAAGGTACGCGGATACTTGTCGAAATCTTCATTGGGGCCGAACTGCAGGCGATTGACAAAGATCGAGGCGACGATAGGGTCGCCATGTTTCTTCGCCAGGCGCATCAGCGACAGGTGGCCTTCATGCAGATTGCCCATGGTCGGGACAAAAGCGGTACGCAGTTGGCCGCGCAGTTGATCGCGTAGCTCTTCAATCGAGGAAATGATTTTCATGTCTAAATCGGAGGTCGGTTATTTTAGTTCGGGATGCGGCGCATCACTTGTTTGGTGTGTTGACAAAGCCGACGCTTATGCAGCCGCGTAGGTGGGCGAGTAGGCTAGTCGTACATAGATAGGCGCGAACGGTTCGGCCTGGGTGATTTCAATCAGCGTTTCTTTCGCCAGCTCCAGCATGGCGATGAAATTCACAACCAGCACCGGCACGCCGCGCGACGGATCGAACAACTCGGCGAACTCGACAAAGCGCGACGATTGCAGGCGCCGCAAAATCCCCGTCATGTGCTCACGTACCGACAATTCTTCGCGGCTGATGGTGTGGTGGGCGGTCAGCTTGGCGCGCTTGATGACATCGGCCCAGGCGGCTTGCAGATCGTCCAGGTTGACTTCCGGCCAGCGCGTGACGATGCTTTGCTCGATATAGATCTGGGTGCGGACATAATCGCGACCGAGTTGCGGCAGGGCGTCGATCTCGCGCGCCGCCAGCTTCATCTGCTCGTATTCCAGCAGGCGCCGCACCAGTTCTGCGCGCGGATCTTCGGCTTCTTCGCTGTCGGTCTTGCGGACCGGCAGCAGCATGCGCGATTTGATTTCGATCAGCATGGCTGCCATCAGCAGATATTCGGCGGCCAGTTCCAGGTTGGTGATGCGGATCTGATCGACGTATTCCAGATATTGCAAGGTGACTTGCGCCATCGGGATGTCGAGGATGTTGAAATTTTGTTTGCGGATCAGGTACAGCAGCAGATCGAGCGGGCCTTCGAATGCTTCCAGGAAGACTTCCAGCGCATCCGGCGGAATGTAGAGATCGGTCGGCATGCGGAACAGCGGCTCACCGTACAGGCGCGCAAAAGCCACGCCATCGATCACATTCGGTGTCGAATCGGGTTGGCCTTCTAGTGTCAGTTCGGCAGCATCCGACGAATTCTGGCTCATCTGATCGTTACCTGATCTTGAGTGAATTGTGAATTAGTGATTGTTTTGATACACATACGGCTGTTGATCGACGCGCGATTCCTGGGTGCGCAACTGGCTGTCCAGGTCAATCGGGGTCTTGTCCCACAGCAGGGCGCGGCCGGCCAGCTGTTGTTCTTCCAGCTTTGGATTCTTTTCCTTGAGTTCTGCAACGAACTTGGTGATGTCGGATTGGTAACCGTTGATTTGTTTGGAAAATTTCATGGGTGCTTTGATAATGGGCTGGGATCAAGCGCTATTTTATGCTATTTCGGGCCGTCCGAACGGTTTGTCATCTTGGGATGCCGGTATTGCCACATATCCAAGTGGCAACAAAATGACGATATACTTAGACTACTATCGGATAGAGGAGGCAGCATGAACCCTTGGGTACGCAGAGTTTTGACTGTAGTTGTCCCGTTTTTTGCTCCATTTTTCATTGCCGCTTGCGACCAGAACGGTAATTTCGTACAGGAGGCCGGATTGGAAAAACTGAATCGCGGGGTATCGTCGGAGGCCGATGTCCGCAATGCCATGGGTGAGCCGGATACCGTGTGGGAAAAAGAAGACGGCGAACGCACGCTGGAGTATCCAAAAGGACCAGCCGGCGCCCGTACCTGGATGTTCTATATAGGCAAGGATGGCAAGCTGAGCGATTACAAGCAGGTTCTGACCGAAGAGAATTTCGCCAGGATCAAGGTCGGCATGCGCAAGGAAGAAGTGCGCCAGATGCTAGGCAGGCCACGTACCGTGGTGCAGTTCAAGCGGAAGAACGAAGAAGTGTGGGACTGGCGCTATACCCAGAGCGACGCCAGCCAGGCATTCTTTAATGTGCACATGGATATCACCAGCGGGCTGGTGACGGGTACTTCGGTATCGCAAATGTACGGGCACTAACCGGGTATTAACGCCGGAGCCAGCGCCGCATCACCAGCGGCGGTTCTTCCAGCGGATTGGCGCGGGTATATTCAAGTTCCGGCGCCAGTTCGAATTCAAACACGGCATACAAATCGACCACTCTGGTCTGATCGGCGTGTACCGCCAGCCGCAGTTCGTCAATATCGGCACTGCGTGCGCGATGAATCAGGGCTTCCATCAAATGCTGCGATAAACCCTGGCCACGATACGCCGGCAACACCCCCATGCGCAGGATTTCCCAAACTTCGGTTTCGGTATCTGACGGCAGCCAGCGCACCGAACCGATCGGCTGGTTATCCAGCGACAGCACGAAGCCGCCGCCGCGTTGCAGGTCTAGTTGTACCCGTTCCGTCTGTTCGTGATGGCCGCTGGAGCTGGCGGTGACCCGTTCAGCCCAGCAGGCGCGAGTCAGGTCGGCGATCAGTGCGGCATCGTCGGCGCTGGCTTCGCGAACCTGTAGATTCATCTGGCGTGGCTTAAGTTGCTAAGTTGATTAGCTGACCCGCATGCCAGGTTCAGCGCCTGGCCACGGATTGAGCACATAGATGCCGGGATTGGCTTTTTCGTCAGCCGACGAAGCAGCCAGCACCATGCCTTCCGAAATGCCGAATTTCATCTTGCGCGGCGCCAGGTTAGCCACCAGCACAGTCAGTTTGCCGATCAGCTCTTCCGGCTGGTAGGAAGACTTGATGCCGGAGAATACGTTGCGCAAGCGGCCTTCGCCGGCGTCAAGCGTCAGTCGCAGCAGTTTGTCGGAACCGTCCACGTGTTCGCAATTGACGATCTTGGCGATGCGCAAATCGACCTTCACGAAATCGTCGATCTTGATTTCGGCGGCCAGCGGTTCAATACTGCTGGCGCTGCTGTCTTCGGTGCCGACAACTTCTGTAGCAGTTGCAGCTGCGGCCGCCACCGGGGCATCGAACAAGGCATCCAGCATCTTCGGCTCGACCCGTGTCATCAGGTGCGAGTAGGTATTGATGCGATGACCATCGGCTAAAGGCCGGGTCACATCGGACCACACCAGCGGCTGGATTTGCAGGAATTCTTCAACCTGCGCTGCCAGCGCCGGCAATACCGGTTTCAGATAAATGGTGAGGATCCGGAACGCTTCCAGCAAGCGGCTGCAGACTTCATGCAGGGCCGCTTCCTTGCTTGGATCCTTGGCCAGTTCCCACGGCTTGTTGGCGTCGACGTAAGCGTTGATGACGTCAGCTTGTTCCATTATTGCGCGCAGTGCTTTGCCATATTCGCGGCCGTCGTACAGCGCCTGGATATCGGATGCAACCGCACGCAGTTTGGCCAGGAACGGATCGCTGTCGGTCGCCCAGGCCATACTCAGCTTGCCATCGAATTTCTTGGCGATGAAACCGGCAGCGCGGCTGGCGATGTTGATGTACTTGCCGATCAAATCGGAATTCACACGGGCGACAAAATCTTCCGGATTGAAATCGATATCTTCCACCTTGGCGCTCAGCTTGGCCGCGATGTAGTAGCGCATCCATTCCGGATTCATGCCGAGTTCGAGATAACGCAGCGGCGAAATGCCGGTGCCGCGCGATTTCGACATTTTTTCGCCGGAAACTGTCAGGAAGCCATGCACGAACACATTGTTCGGCACTTTCAAGCCGGAGAAGTGCAGCATCGCCGGCCAGAACAGCGTATGGAAATAGGTAATGTCCTTACCGATGAAGTGATACTGCTCGGTCTTCGGATCGGCCATGAAGGCGTCGTAGTCGCGCCCGATTTTGCCGAAATAGTTCTTCAGCGAAGCCAGGTAGCCGACCGGCGCATCCAGCCAGACATAGAAATACTTGCCCGGCTCATCCGGAATCTCGATCCCGAAATAAGGCGCATCGCGGCTGATATCCCAGTCGCCCATGCCGCCGTCGCTTTCCAGCCATTCCTTGGCCTTGTTGGCGACTTCGGATTGCAGGCGAGGTTTGCCGTCAGCGTTGCCCAAAGCCCAGCCGCGCAGGAATTCGACGCATTGCGGATCGGACAGCTTGAAGAAAAAGTGTTCCGACGATTTCATTACCGGCGTCGCGCCGGTCAGCGTCGAGTAGGGGCTCTTCAAATCGGTAGGCGCATACACCGAGCTGCAGACTTCGCAGGAATCACCGTACTGGTCCTTGGCGCCGCATTTCGGGCACTCGCCCTTGATGTAGCGGTCCGGCAGGAACATGTTCTTGACCGGGTCGAAGAACTGCTCGATGGTCTTGGTCGAGATGAAACCGGCCGCTTTCAGCTTGCGATAGATGTCGCGCGACAGTTCGTGGTTTTCCGGGCCGTCGGTCGAGTGCCAGTTATCGAAGGCGATATGGAAGCCGTCCAGGTATTGCTTGCGGCCAGCAGCGATCTGCGCCACGAATTCCTGCGGCGTGATGCCGGCTTTCTCGGCGGCGATCATGATCGGCGCGCCGTGCGCATCGTCAGCACCGACAAAATTGACCTCGTGGCCCTGCATTCGCTGGAACCGCACCCAGATGTCGGCCTGGATATATTCCATGATGTGGCCGATGTGAAACGCTGCGTTGGCGTAAGGCAGGGCGGTAGTAACGAATAGTTGGCGAGGAGTTGAAGTCAAAATGATGCTCATTTGGCAATGAATTTGCAACGTCAAGCGCTGCTGGTTGGAATAAAACAGTGATTTTAGCAGTGACAGGGCAGTCCTTGCTCTAATCCGCTCTAATCCTTGCATCAATCCTTACCCTAATCGTGCTTGAGTCAGGGCGACACCAGCGGAAAACCCGCGATTTGGTTTAGACTTGCCGCATCTTATAAAGAACCTGCAGAGGAAAAGTAATGAGCATCACGATTGAAGCGGTCAAGGCAGCGTTGTCCAGTGTGATCGACCCGAATACCGGCAAGGATCTGATCAGCAGCAAGTCGGCCAGGAATATCCGGCTGGAAGGCGCAGATGTGTTGTTTGACGTTGAGCTGGACTATCCGGCCAGGAGCCAGTTCGCCTTGATCGGCGATGCCGCCGCGGCTGCGGTCGGGGCGTTGGACGGGGTCGGCAAGGTCAGTCCCCATGTCTATTCAAAAATACAATCGCACGCGGTGCAGCGCGGCGTCAAGCTTATGTCTAACGTCAAGAACATCATTGCGGTGGCGTCCGGCAAGGGCGGCGTCGGTAAGTCGACCACTGCGGTCAACCTGGCCCTGGCGCTGGCGGCGGAAGGCGCGCAGGTCGGGATTCTCGACGCCGATATCTACGGCCCTTCGCAACCGATGATGATGGGAATCAGCGGCCGTCCAGAAACCAAGGATGGCAAAACCATGGAGCCGCTGGAAAACCACGGCTTGCAAGTTTCCAGTATCGGCTTCATGGTCGATCCGGACGAGCCGATGGTGTGGCGCGGTCCGATCGTTACCCAGGCCTTGCAGCAGTTGCTGGACCAGACTAACTGGCGCGATCTGGATTACCTGATCGTCGACATGCCGCCGGGCACCGGCGATATCCAGCTGACCTTGTCGCAAAAAGTGCCGGTCACCGGCGCCGTGATCGTCACTACGCCGCAGGACATCGCTTTGCTGGATGCGCGCAAGGGTTTGAAAATGTTCGAGAAGGTCGGTATTCCGATCCTTGGCATCGTCGAAAACATGAGTACCCATATCTGCTCGAATTGCGGCCACGCCGAAGCCATCTTCGGTGAAGGCGGCGGCGCCAGGATGTGCGGCGAATACGGTGTTGATTTCCTCGGCGCATTGCCGCTGACGATGTCGATCCGCCAGCAAACCGACTCCGGCACGCCGACGGTGGTGGCCGAGCCTGACGGCCCGGTGGCGCACATCTATAAAGAGATCGCGCGCAAGGTAGCGATCAAGGTTGCGGAAAAGGCGAAGGATATGAGCAGTAAGTTTCCTACCATTGTCATCAAGAACGACTAGTACGATTAGTTGCCAACGTCATGATGTATCGCCAGCCAGATTGTAGGCTGCGATGCATCGGTCCATTCAATCCGATGGCGGCAATGCGAAGGAATGTGGAGCCAGGCGCCCGGCTGCATGACATGTTCATCAGCCGCGCCCTCCAGCGTCAATCCGGCCTTGCCGCTGAGTAGCAACACCCATTCATCCTGTGGATTGTCGTACCAGAAGCCGGGCGGACTGGCCTGGCCGTTGGAAACGATGCGCTCGATTTTCAGGCCGGCGCGCTGGTGCAGGAGTTCGAACACTTCGGCCGAACCATCCGGCGGGAGCTTGGTCAATAAATTGCCGTGGGCGTTGCCGAGGTCAGCCAACATGGTGTTTTCCTAATATTATTGATTAATGCACTCGGTTCGTTGCACAGATTTTATTCAGAATTCCCACATAAAGGATAAGACAATGAAATCACACTTTTTTTCCGTACTATTTTCCGCAGCCCTGCTAAGCACCAGCCTGTTGCCGCAGATGGCCCACGCCGCGTCGGTTTCCTTCATCGAGCCGGTGGATGGCGCGGCAGTCAGCAGCCCGTTTACCGTCAAGTTCGGCGTCAGCGGCATGGAAGTCAAACCGGCGGGCGATATGACGGCAGGCACCGGCCACCACCATCTGCTGATCAATGAAGACAGTATTCCGGCCGGGCAGTCGATCCCGGTGGATGACAAGCATTTGCATTTTGGCAAGGGTCAAACTGAAACCAGTGTCACGCTGCCACCGGGGAAATACAAGCTGACCATGCAATTTGCCAACGGCGCTCACCAGTCTTATGGCCCCGAGATGAGTAAAACCATCAACATCACGGTCAAATAGCGGTTCACCTGAACCATTACCGGCTAGCGGTTCCATCCGCTGGTGCAACGCGGTAAAATGGGGTTTTCCCTGATAGCGGCTTTGGCAATCCAAGGCCGTTTTTATTTATCATGACTGTCAGCACTCCAGCTTCACCTATTTCTTCCAAGCCTGTCCGTACCCGTTTTGCCCCTAGCCCGACCGGCTACCTGCACTTGGGCGGCGCGCGTACCGCACTGTTTTCATGGGCCTTTGCACGCCATTTCGGCGGCACTTTCGTGTTGCGCATCGAAGATACCGATCTGGAACGCTCGACGCCGGAAGCCGTGCAGGCGATCATCGACGGCATGCAGTGGCTGGGTTTGCAGCACGACGAAGGTCCGTTCTACCAGATGCGGCGTATGGACCGTTATCGCGAAGTGATCGCGCAAATGCTGCAAGAGGGTACGGCCTATCATTGTTATTCGTCGCCGGAAGAAGTCGAAGCGATGCGCGAGCGCATGCGCGCCGCCGGCGAAAAGCCGCGTTACGACGGTACCTGGCGTCCGGAGCCTGGCAAGACTTTGCCGCCGGTGCCGGCCGACCGCAAGCCGGTGGTGCGTTTCAAGAATCCGCTGGAAGGCGAAGTCAGCTGGGACGACGTAGTCAAGGGCAACATCACTATCTCGAATCGCGAAATGGACGATCTGGTGATCGCTCGTCCGGATGGTACGCCAACCTATAATTTCTGCGTGGTGGTGGATGACTGGGATATGGAAATCACCCACGTCATCCGCGGCGACGATCACGTCAACAACACGCCGCGTCAGATCAATATCCTGAAGGCGTTGGGTGCGACCTTGCCGTTGTATGGCCACGTGCCGATGATCCTGGGCGCCGACGGCGAAAAACTGTCGAAGCGCCACGGCGCGGTCAGCGTGATGGATTATCCGGCGCAAGGTTATTTGCCGGAAGCGATGCTGAACTACCTGGCGCGCCTCGGCTGGAGCCACGGCAACGAAGAGATTTTCAGCGTTGAACAGTTTTGCGCATGGTTCGATCTCGATCATTTGTCGAAATCGCCGGCGCAATTCAATCCGGAAAAATTGGCGTCGATCAACAATCACTACATCAAGCTGGCTGACAATGAACGCCTGGCGGCGCTGGTCAAGCCGTTGATGGAACAAGACGGTGCTGATTTCAGCAATGCGCCGGCATTGCCAAAAGTGATTGGCCTGTTGAAAGAGCGCGCCCATACCGTCAATGAGATCGGGGTTGCGGCCATGCTGTTCTATCGCAAGCCGGTGCCGGATGCGGCGTTGTTGACGCAACACTTTACCGATGCGGTCAAGCCGGCCTTGGTTGATTTCGCCGCACGCTGCGCAACGGTGGAGTGGAACAAGGAAAGCCTGGCGCCGATGATCAAGGAAGTATTGGCTGCGCATACGTTGAAGATGCCGCAGATCGCGATGCCATTGCGTTTGATGCTGACAGGGCAACTGCAGACGCCGGCAATCGATGCGGTGCTCGAATTGTTGGGTCGGGACACAGTGATTGCGCGTTTAACCCCTTACTTGGTGTAATTCTGCAATAAATCTGCAAATCGGGATTTACAAGCTCTAAATAAGCTTGCTATAATCTCGCTTCTGCAAACGGGGGTATAGCTCAGCTGGGAGAGCGCTTGCATGGCATGCAAGAGGTCAGCGGTTCGATCCCGCTTACCTCCACCAGCGAATAGTTGGAAGCAGTAGTAGGTTGAAACGTAGTACGGACAGATTATTGTCCCCATCGTCTAGAGGCCTAGGACATCACCCTTTCACGGTGAGTACGGGGGTTCGAATCCCCCTGGGGACGCCAGAATTATCTTGGTATCGACAGGTACGCGATAAGAAATTGATCGCAGATTTTCGATATCAGGCAGATTCGATACAATCAATAAGGCCGCCTGTTGCGGCCTTTATTGTTTCTGTAAGTAGTAAGAGTAAGTAGTAAAAGGTCAGCAACACGGACAGATTACTGTCCCCATCGTCTAGAGGCCTAGGACATCACCCTTTCACGGTGAGTACGGGGGTTCGAATCCCCCTGGGGACGCCAAAACATAAAAGCCCGCGCAAGCGGGCTTTTTGTTTTTGTGGCCACAAGTAAGCCGCCTGCGCGGCTTACGCGGGGGATGAGAAGGGAATCGCTTGCAAGCGATTCAGCGGCCTGCGGCATGTAGGCGAATCCCCCTGGGGACGCCAAAACATAAAAGCCCGCGCAAGCGGTAATGCCGTTCAGTTAAGACTGGACGGCATTTTTATTTTGGGCTTGTAAACGTTCGGGCCAGCTGTTAACCTGCGTGTCGATGCTCGATGACACTCTCCATTTCCTTGCAAACCACCTCGAAGCGCCTGACTGGCGTCGGCTAGGAGAGCATTTGCCTGTCGAATGGATTGAACAGGCCGTGCAGCGCACCGATGCAACGAGCATCCGCCATCGCCGCCTGCCTGCCGAGCAAGTGGTCTGGCTCATGGTGGCATTGGCGCTATATCGTCACAAGTCCATCAGTGAAGTACTCGATGATCTCGGCTTGGCGTTGCCGGACTCTCAGG
>NZ_FOKF01000039.1 GCF_900111995.1 Collimonas sp. OK607 | reverse complement strand
TATGATGGAGCGCAATGAGAAGCGTGGCTTTGACACGAGCAACCTTGAAAAGCAGCGGCTGCAGTTGGAAAAAGGTAAATCCCGGCTGATCGACAGCTATGCAGACGGTATCATCGATAAGACCGACTTCGAACCGAAGATGCAGCAGTTGAAGAATCGGCTTGAGCAGATTGACCAGCAGATCTTTGAGTCCAGGCAGCAAGGGGCGGTGCAAAGCGAGCTGTTTCTGGTCATAAGTCGACTCGAGGAATTTGCGGGCGCCGTGACCGAAAAACTTGATACGATTGATCTTGAAACGAAGCGCAGGATCGTGTTGGGTCTGGTCAAGCGCGTCGAAATCCATAAGGATGAAATCGTCGTTGTGTTCAGGATCGACCCGCAGCCGGGGGCGCACGCCAGCGAAAATTCGAATGAATCAAACGATGGAGTAAAAAGTATGCAACATTGTAAGCGGCGTAATCAGCCCTGCATTAGCAAATTGGACGCTGAATGGCTTGGAAACTGAACTTCACCAGTATCTTGGAAAGAAATTTGGTATCACCAAAGCCCTGAAACTGAAGGTTGCTGTCGTAAGGTACGCGGACGATTTTGTTGTGACCGGCGCTTCACAAGAGTTGCTGGAAACAGAAATCAAGCCGTGGATAGAATCATTCCTGGCAACACGAGGACTGCGACTGTCTGCGGCTAAAACCAAAGTCATACACATCACTGAAGGTTTCGATTTTCTGGGGTGGAATTTTCGGAAATATGCTCGCAAGAAATCCGAGATACTACTGATTAAGCCTAGTAAGAAAAACGTGAAGGCGTTTTATGAAAAGCTCAGAAATATCATCAACGACAATCTGGGTGCCAAGCAGGAAGATCTGATTCGGCTGTTGAACCCCATGCTACGAGGCTGGTCGCAGTATCACAGCCCCGTGGTTGCTAAAGAAGCGTTCTCACGCATGGAATCGTTGCTGTTCTGGCGATTGATGCGGTGGGCGAAACGTCGTCATCCAATGAAGAGCGGAAACTGGATTCGCCAGAAATATTGGCGGTCAGTCGGCAATCGGGGTTGGGTGTTTGCTACGGATGTCACTAACAAAGATGGCAGGAAGGATGTCATGGAATTGTATTCGCTTGCGAGTACTCCCATCGTCTATTGCAAGAAAATCAAAGGGGAATACAACCCCTATGACCCGGAGTGTGAAATGTACGGCGAGACCCTTCGTCAGGAGCGTATGGTGAAATCCATGCGATACCGAAAAGAGTGGGTTAAACTCTATGTTGATCAACGAGGCTTGTGTGCGATATGCGGGACCGAGATGGACCTTGACACCGGTTGGCACAACCACCACATAGAATATCGTGTGAATGGTGGCTCCGATGTTCTGGGAAATCGCGTTCTGCTGCACCCGAATTGCCATGCGCAGGTGCATAGCCTTGCTTTGAAAGTTGTAAAACCGGTTCCTGTATAGGAACTTTTGTTCTGCTTGAGCCGTGTGCGATGAAAGTCGCACGCACGGTTCTTAGGGGGGAGGGATTCCGGTAACGGGTCCTTCCTACCCTCCATCCATTTGTGACCAAAACATGCCGAACAATCCATCCGAACTAAAAGCCAGCGGCCTCAAAGCCACCTTGCCACGCCTGAAAATCCTGGAAATTTTCCAGAATAGCGACGTGCGTCACCTGAGTGCCGAAGACGTCTATAAAATTTTGCTAAGCGACAATCTAGATGTCGGTCTGGCAACTGTGTACCGTGTCCTGACGCAATTCGAACAGGCGGGACTGTTGCAACGCAACCACTTTGAAACCGGCAAGGCCGTGTTTGAACTCAACGAAGGCTCGCATCACGACCATCTGGTTTGCCTGGATTGTGGCCTGGTTGAGGAATTTTATGACGAAGAAATTGAAAAACGTCAGAAAGTCGTTGCCAAGGAACATGGCTTTGAAATCGCCGACCATGCGCTGGCTTTATACGGCCATTGCCGGGATTGCCGTAAGAAAAAAGGGTGACCGTAATTTAACGGTAGGGTGGGCACAAAGGCGTGCCCACCCTACGAGCGTTTGCGGGGTTTAGGCGCCAGCTTGGCGTTGGCCTTACGCACCGCAGCCGCATAAGCAAGCCGCGCCCACGGCGTCATCGCAGCTGCGGCATCCATGGCGTCTTCAGGCGCCGACCAATAGCTCGTTTCAATCGACTTCCCTCTGCTTTCGGTGACGAAAGGCCGGCAACCGGCAGCCGCGAATTGCGGCCGGGTTTCCTCATCAGTCTTGAGAAACAGGGCGCCATCGGCAACCAGAGCGATCATCACGCTATCGTAGTAAATGCCATGGCCGCCAAACATCCTGCGGGCGCTAATAGCGCCAAGCGACGCCAGCAGCTCGCGGATATAGTCGATGATTGCGTCGTTTTTGGACACGTTGCCGGCAACCGTAATCAGCTGTGGCTCAACGCATTCGACAGCAATTTGGCGGTGATATTCACAATCGGAATCACCCGCTCATAGGCCATCCGGGTAGGACCGATCACCCCCAGCGTGCCGACGATCTTGCCGTTGACTTCATACGGCGCGGTCACTACGCTCATTTCATCCATCGGCACCAGTTGCGATTCGCCGCCGATGAAAATCTGGACGCCGGTCGCCTTGCCCGAGATGTCGAGCAATTGCATCAAGCTGGTTTTGTGTTCGAACATGTCGAACAGCTTGCGCAAGGAATCCATATTGGACGACAGGTCGGTAACGCTGAGCAGGTTGCGCTCGCCCGAAATCACCACTTCGTCGCTATTGTCGGTCATGGCGTCGCTGCCGGCTTCTACTGCCGCCTGCATCAGCCAGGTCATGTCGTCGCGCAGCTTACGCAACTCGCCTTGCAGGCGCATGCGGACGTCGTCCAGGCTGAGGCCGCCGTAATGCTGGTTGATGTAGTTGGCGGCTTGCACCAGCTTGGCTGGACTGTAATCGACATCGGTCAGCAGCAGCCGGTTCTGGACGTCGCCGTTGGGGCTGACGATCACCAGCAGGATGCGTTTTTCCGAGAGCCGCAGGAATTCGATTTGCTGGAAGATCGATTCGCGCCGCGGCGATAGCACTACCCCGGCAAAATGTGAGAGAGATGACAATACTTGTGCCGCATTGGCAATGATCTTTTGTTGCGAATTTGGCTGCAGGCGGGCCTGCATTTTGGACTCCAGCGCGCTTTCGTCAATCGGTTCAACCGTCAGCAAGGTATCGACGAACATGCGGTAGCCGCGCGGCGTCGGCACCCGGCCGGCGGAAGTGTGGGGGCTGGCGACGAAACCCATTTCTTCCAGATCCGCCATGATGTTGCGGATCGTCGCCGGCGACAGTTCCAGGCCGGAAATCTTGGACAGGGCGCGCGAGCCAACCGGCTGGCCGTCGGCGATGTACCGTTCGACCAGAGCTTTTAGCAGGGTTTGAGCGCGATTATCTAGTTGCATATGGGTCTATTTTAACGAGCGCGGGGCTTGTATGCCAGCCGCTTATGAACGCACTTAATGCACTTATACACTGTTTTTGTCAGCCAATTGCAGTTTGTTCCAGCCATGCTTCCAGCTCATGCAAGCTGGTGCAACAGGCTTGAGCGCTGACGCCGGCCGGCAGTACGCGGTCAAAACGGTTGATCCAGACCGCCCGCAAGCCCGCTTGTTGGGCGCCGACCACGTCCAGCAACGGATCATCGCCGGCATATACGGTTTCTTCCGGCGTCACATTCAAGGCTGCGCAAGCTGCGTGGAAAATGCTTGGGTCGGGTTTGGCGCAGCCAAAGCTATGCGCTGCGATCGATGTCTGGAAATGCCGGGCCAGGCCGATTTTGTCAAGATCGGCAAAGCCATTCGAGACCGTGCCCAGCAGCAGGCGGTGGCGTAGCTGCAGGCGGGCCAATACCGGTTCGACGTCGTCGAACAGCGTCACGGCATGCCGCGCCTCGGAAAATACCGCCATCGCCGCATCCACTTTGCGGGCGTCTTCGCCGACGCTGTTGAAGCTGGCGGTCAGCGCCGCGTGGCGCAATCTCCAAAGATCGAATTTGAAGACCGGGTTGGTCGCCGCCAGATCCAGGCGTTGCTGACGCAGGCTTTCTATCGTGAATTGGCGGGTAACTGCAGGGGCATGCTCGCGCATCCAGTCAAACAGCAATTGTTCGGCGCGTGCAATCACCGGCACGATCGGCCACAGCGTATCGTCGAGGTCGAACAGCACGGCCTTGATGGCAAGCGGTTTGCCGGGCCGGGATGGTGGGAAGATGGTTGAATTACTCATAAGATTATTAGCAGGCGCCATGTGCGTATCCTTCATTGCAAGCCTAAATTATGGTCTAATCGGCAGCATGCGGCCTATAAAATCATCTTCTCAACCCGGATCATCAACCTCCATGCCGAAAACCATTGCTATCGTCGGCAAATATTTTGCAGTCGGCATCTCCGAATCGCTGACCGAAATCGTCGATTTCCTGCAAGATCGCGGTCACCACGTGGTGCTCGAAGCCGAGACCGCGCAGAATGTCGCGATGGCCGGCATTGCCGCCATGACCCCGGCCGAGATAGGCGAACAGGCTGACGCCGCGATTATTGTCGGCGGCGACGGCACCATGCTCGGGATCGCCCGTCAGCTAGCGCCGTATAACGTACCTTTGATTGGCATCAACCAGGGACGGCTCGGGTTTATTACCGATATTTCGCTGGAGCGGATGCTGCCGGTGCTGGGTGAAATGCTGGATGGGAATGTCGAATCGGAGCGCCGCAGCCTGTTGCAAGGGGCGGTCATGCGCGACGGCAAGCAAATCTTCAGCGCCCTGGCATTCAACGATGTAGTGGTGTCGCGTGGCGCGGCTTCCGGCATGGCGGAACTGATGGTCGAGGTCGATGGCCGCTTCATGTATAACCAGCGTTCCGATGGTTTGATCGTGGCGACGCCGACCGGTTCCACCGCTTATGCCTTGTCTGCAGGCGGGCCTTTGTTGCATCCTTCGCTGGGCGGCATCGTGCTGGTGCCGATTGCGCCGCATGCGCTGTCGAACCGGCCGATCGTGATTCCGGACAGCAGTGAAATCGTGATTGAAATTGTGAACGGTCGCGACATGAGCGCCAATTTCGACATGCAGTCGCTGGCCAGCCTGCAGCATGGCGACCGCATACTGATACGGCGTTCCGAACACACTATCACCTTCTTGCACCCGGCCGGCTGGAGTTATTACGACACCTTGCGGCAAAAGTTACACTGGAACGAATATCCGTCGGCGGAAGGGCAACTGAAGTAAATCATTTGTATTTGTAATTCATTCGCAAGTCATTTTTCAACGCTATTTTTACACCCATTTTTAAGCCACTTCCACATTCTCATGTTGCGCACACTTTCCATACGCGATTTTGTCATCGTCGACGCCATAGAACTTGAGTTCGCCGCCGGCTTTACCGTTTTCACCGGCGAAACCGGCGCCGGCAAGTCGATCCTGATCGATGCCCTGGCTTTGGCGCTGGGTGGCCGCGGCGACGCCAGCGTGGTACGCGAAGGCGCGGCCAAGGCCGATGTGACGGCGGAATTCACACTGGCCGGCGCGGCTGACGGCGAGGTTGGCGACTGGCTGGAGCAAAACGAGTTTGCCAGCGAGGAAGGCGTGATCCTGATGCGGCGCGTGATCGACAATGCTGGCCGCTCCAAAGCCTTTATCAACGGCGTTGCGGCAACCGCCGCGCAACTGCGTGAGTTGGGTGAAATGCTGGTCGATATTCACGGTCAGCATGCGCATCAGTCTCTGTTGAAGAGCGATGCGCAACGCCTCTTGCTGGATGGGCAAGCTGGACTGCAGGACGATTTGCTCACGCTGGCGGGCGCCTTTAAAAGCTGGCGTTCGCTGGCGCGCCAACGCGAAGAGTTTGAAACCAATGCAAAGAATGTATTGCTGGAACGCGAGCGGTTGGAGTGGCAGGTTGGCGAGCTGGAAAAACTGGCGGTCAAACCAGGCGAATGGGATGAAATCACTAATGAACACAGCCGCTTGTCGCATGCCGCCAGCCTGATCGAAGGAGCGCAGGAAGCACTCAACGTGATTTCCGAAAATGATGCCAACGATACACCGCCGATGTTGTCGCAATTGTCGGCGTTGAATCAGAAAATCGGCAAGCTGGTCGATGTCGACAGCAGCCTCAAGCCAGTGCTGGAAGCGCTGGAGCCAGCCCGTATCCAGTTGCAGGAAGCGGTCTATGCGCTGAACGATTATTTGAGCAGGGTCGAGCTTGATCCGGCGCGGCTGCATCAGGTTGAAGACCGGATGGAAGCGATCCATTCGGCAGGCCGCAAATTCCGCCTGGCGCCGGACGAACTGCCGCAAGAGCTGGAGACGCTGTCAGCGCAACTGCGTCAACTGGCGGATGCCAGCGATCTCGACGCCATGCGGGCGCAAGAAGAAAAGTTGAAAGCCGCGTATCTGGCGTTGGCGCAAAAAATGTCGAAAGCGCGCGCCAAGGCGGCCCAGGCGCTGGGCACGGCAGTCACTGCGGCGATGCAGGATTTGAGCATGAGCGGCGGCCGTTTCGCGATTGCATTGAATCCCTGCGAAGCGGCTAGCTATGGCGTCGAGCAAGTCGAGTTCCTGGTTGCCGGTCATGCCGGCGTGGCGCCTCGGCCTTTAGCTAAAGTGGCTTCGGGCGGCGAACTGGCACGGATCGCGCTGGCGATTTCAGTGATTACCTCCAGCGCCACAGCGACGCCGACCTTGATATTCGATGAAGTCGACAGCGGCATCGGCGGCGGCGTGGCGGAAGTGGTCGGGCGTTTGTTGAAGCGCCTGGGCCAGGATCGCCAGGTATTGTGCGTGACCCATTTGCCGCAGGTTGCCAGCCAGGCCAATCAGCATTTCCAGGTCAGCAAACAAAGCCTGGGCAACAAGACGGTGTCGGCGATTGATGGCCTCGATGCCAAGAACCGGATTGAAGAAATCGCCCGCATGCTGGGTGGCCTGGAAATCACCGCAACCACGCGCAAGCATGCGCGTGAATTGTTGGCACTCTAGATATTCGTGCTCTAGATACCGGCACTCTAAATCGGCTCTCATTTTTCGGGTATCCCCGCATGGCATTTCGTAAAGAACCTCCTTTCACGCATGGCAAGACCGGTAAAACCGCAGTGCTGCTGGTCAATCTGGGTACGCCGGATGCACCGACTACCAAGGCGGTGCGTTCTTATCTGAAGCAATTCCTGTCCGATCCCCGGGTAGTGGAAATTCCGCGGGCGATCTGGTGGTGGATTTTGCATTGCGTGATCCTGCCGTTCCGTTCCGGCAAGTCGGCGCACAAATACGCCTCTATCTGGAGCAATGAGGGTTCGCCGCTCAAAGTTCACACCAGCAAGCAGGCGATCTTGTTGCGCGGGTATCTGGGCCAGCGCGGGCATCAGGTACAAGTGGCTTATGCCATGCGCTACGGCGCACCGCCTATAGCGGAAGTGCTGGACCAGTTGAAAGCAGACGGTTGCGAGCGGATCCTGGTCTTGCCGGCGTATCCGCAATATTCGGCCACCACCACGGCGTCGATTTACGACGCGGTATTTGCGCATTATGCGCAAGTGCGCAATGTGCCTGAATTACGTTTTATCAAGCATTATCACGATCACGAGGCTTATATCCAGGCGTTGAAAGAGTCGGTGCTGGCCTATTGGGCCATGCACGGCACGCCGGACAAGCTGATCATGAGTTTTCATGGCGTGCCGAAGCGCACTTTGTTACTGGGCGATCCCTATCATTGCGAATGTCAAAAAACCGCGCGCTTGCTGGCGCAAGAGCTGGGGCTGGGGCCTGAACAATATCAACTGACCTTCCAGTCGCGCTTTGGCAAGGCGGAGTGGCTGCAGCCATATACCGCGCCGACTTTGCAGAAGCTGGCAAAACAAGGTGTCGGCCGTGTCGACGTGATGTGTCCCGGTTTTACCAGCGATTGCCTGGAAACACTGGAGGAAATCGCGATAGAGGCGAAACAGGATTTCCTCAAGGCGGGCGGCAAGGAGTTTCATTTCATCGCTTGCCTGAACCAGTCGCCGGCCTGGATTTCAGCCATGGCCAGTGTGGTAGAGGAACATCTGATCGGCTGGCCTACGCATCTGACAGAGAGCGAACGGGAGGCCTCGAAACAACAGGCGGAAGCCTCACGGCAGCAAGCTGTGCGCCTGGGCGCAAGCCAATAAACCCTGGTTTGCTGCAGAAATTTTGAGTGGATGTGCGCCGCTCCGACAAGGCGCAATTATAATGAGCGCCCAATGTCGGGTGCGCATGAAGGATTGTTGCTCATCTTGCAATTGGCAAGTGCAGAACCAATTAGCTATAGTCAATACAATGCGACCAGTTGCGAATAGCTGATCCAGCTTGCTGCCAGCAAAATATAAACGACCAGAAGCGCGGATATTAGCGATAGTTTCATGATATTCCCCTTTTTTTAGTTGCTGCGGGTTAATTTTTTCTGTTTGAGTCCACACCTTCAGCATAGTTCCAATGTCGCGTTGCAGCAAACCTTTGGCAGGTAAATTTTGTTTCAATTTGTTGCCGGACGTTGATCCTGCCGCCATCCTTTATTCATTAGGGTTGGGACGAAGCTCAGGACAAAATCGGGTGCGCGTTTTTATCCCCTGATTTAACCCTTGAAAAAATAGGGGTATAGCCTCATTTGGCTTCCTATACTTAGTAAATTATTGATTGTTGGAGATTTTTGAATGGAACACATGGAAAATCAGAACGAACAGGCGCAAACGGAAAAAAATCCTGTTGCCGAAGATGCAACGGTAATTCCTGAATCCACGCTGGAAATCCAGTTGTCGGAAGCGCAAGCCAAGATCGCGGAAATGCAAGATGCGTTCTTGCGCGCCAAAGCCGAAGCAGAAAATACTCGTCGCCGCGCTCAAGAAGATATTGCACGTGCGCATAAATTTGCGATCGAGGGATTTGCCGAAGCGCTGGTGCCGGTCAAGGACAACCTTGAAATGGCCCTGAAAATCGAAACACCGTCGATTGAGTCGATCAAGGAAGGCGTGGAAATGACGCTCAAGCAGCTGTCTTCAGCTTTCGAAAGAAATCGTTTGCTGGAAATCTCGCCGCAAGTAGGTGAAAAGCTCGATCCGATGAAACACCAGGCAATTTCAACCGTGCCTGCTGAGCAAGATGCCAATACCGTGGTGACGGTACTGCAAAAGGGATACACCATTGCCGACCGCCTGTTGCGGCCTGCACTGGTCGTGGTGGCCCAAGCAAAATAAAAAAATGTGCGCATTTTAGTGCTTGAAAGCGCTGCTTTGCTCCCTATATTCAGACCATCAAAACATTAATCAAATATTCAGTAAAGGACATACACCATGGGTAAAATTATCGGCATTGATTTGGGTACCACCAATTCTTGCGTTTCGGTTATCGAAAACGGTCAACCGAAAGTGATCGAAAACTCGGAAGGCGCACGTACCACGCCTTCCATCATCGCTTATCAAGAAGATGGCGAAATCCTGGTTGGCGCTCCAGCCAAGCGCCAGGCTGTCACTAACCCGACCAACACGCTGTACGCAACCAAGCGTCTGATCGGCCGTAAGTTCGACGAAAAAGAAGTACAAAAAGACATCGCGCTGATGCCTTACAAGATCATCAAAGCCGACAACGGCGATGCATGGGTTGCCGTACGCGATCAAAAACTGGCGCCGCCGCAAATCGCTGCGGAAGTGCTGCGCAAGATGAAGAAGACGGCAGAAGACTACCTCGGCGAAGAAGTCACCGAAGCCGTGATCACCGTGCCTGCTTACTTTAACGACGCACAACGCCAGGCAACCAAGGACGCCGGCCGTATCGCCGGTCTGGACGTCAAGCGCATCATCAACGAGCCGACAGCGGCTGCGTTGGCATTCGGTCTGGACAAGGCAGAAAAAGGCGATCGCAAGATTGCCGTGTATGACCTGGGCGGCGGTACTTTCGACGTTTCGATCATTGAAATCGCCGATGTCGATGGCGAAAAGCAATTTGAAGTGCTGTCCACTAACGGCGACACTTTCCTCGGCGGCGAAGACTTCGACCAACGCATCATCGATTACATCCTGGACGAGTTCAAGAAGATCAACGGTATCGACCTCGGCAAGGACGCGATTGCGCTGCAACGCATCAAGGCATCGGCTGAGCGCGCCAAGATCGAATTGTCGTCCTCGCAACAGACCGAAATCAACGAACCGTACATCGCCATGGCGAACGGCGCACCGGTCCATCTGAACCTGAAGATGACCCGCGCCAAGCTGGAATCGCTGGTGGAAGAACTGATTGCCAAGACTATCGAGCCTTGCCGTATCGCGATCAAGGATGCCGGCGTCAAGATTTCCGACATCCACGACATCATCCTGGTCGGCGGCATGACCCGTATGCCTAAGGTGCAGGAAAAGGTTAAGGAATTCTTCGGCAAGGATCCACGCAAGGACGTTAATCCGGATGAAGCCGTCGCTGCTGGCGCTGCGATCCAGGGTTCGGTCTTGTCGGGCGACCGCAAGGACTTGCTGCTGCTGGACGTGACTCCATTGTCCCTGGGTATTGAAACCATGGGCGGCGTGATGACCAAGATGATTCAAAAGAACACTACTATCCCGACCAAGTTCAGCCAGGTGTTCTCGACCGCCGACGATAATCAGCCGGCCGTGACCATCAAGGTTTTCCAAGGTGAGCGTGAGATGGCTGCCGGCAACAAGGGCTTGGGCGAATTCAATCTGGAAGGGATCCCGCCAGCATCGCGCGGCACGCCGCAGATCGAAGTTACCTTCGACATCGACGCCAACGGCATTTTGCACGTGGGCGCCAAGGATAAGGCAACCGGCAAGGAAAACAAGATCACGATCAAGGCTAACTCCGGCCTGACCGAAGAAGAAATCCAGAAAATGGTGCGCGACGCCGAGGCGAATGCCGAAGAAGACAAGCGCCTGAAGGGATTGGCTGAAGCGCATAACCAAGGCGATGCACTGGTCCATTCGACCAAGAAATCGCTGACCGAATACGGCGACAAGCTGGAAGCCGGCGAGAAGGCAAGCATCGAAGCGGCGATCAAGGAACTGGAAGAAGCATTGAAGGGCAGCGACAAGGCCGCCATCGATAATAAGACAGCCGCCCTGACCACTGCCGCGCAAAAGCTCGGTGAAAAGATGTATGCCGACATGCAGGCGCAGCAAGCTGCAGCAGGTGGTACCGAAGCCGGTGCTGCCGGTGCAGAAGCCAAGCCGAAAGAGGACGACGTAGTTGACGCCGACTTCAAGGAAGTGAAAGACAAGTAAGATCTTCGTCAGCGCTGGTTTGCCGGTCTTCAATTTGCAATTTGAATCGGTAAACCAGTGCGAGGAATCGCCGGGCAGATGCTGTTGCAGCACTGTTCGGCGTTTTCGCTTAAACAACAGGGTATAGAAAAGATGGCGAAGCGTGATTTTTACGAAATTCTGGGTGTTGCAAAAAATGCTTCTGATGATGAAATCAAGAAGGCATATCGCAAACTCGCAATGAAACATCATCCGGACCGTAATCCGGATAGCAAAGGTGCGGAAGACAAATTCAAAGAGGCGAAAGAAGCCTACGAGATGCTGACCGATCCGCAAAAGCGCGAAGCCTATGATCGCTATGGCCATGCCGGCGTCGACCCTAACATGGGTGGCGGCGGTGGCGGTGGCGGCGGTTTCGCCGATGCATTTGGCGATATCTTCGGCGATATTTTCGGCGGCGGCGGTGGCCGCGGCGGTCGTGGCGCTGGCCCGCAAGTGTATCGCGGCGCCGATTTGCGCTATAACCTCGAAATTACGCTGGAACAAGCGGCACACGGCTTCGACACCACGATCCGCGTGCCTAGCTGGGATGAGTGCGAACCCTGCCACGGCAGCGGAGCCAAACCCGGTACGGAACCGATCACCTGCCCGACTTGCGGCGGTCACGGCCAGGTCAGGATGCAGCAAGGCTTTTTCAGCATCCAGCAGACTTGCCCGAAATGCCACGGCAACGGCAAGATCATTCCTGAGCCATGCACATCCTGCGCCGGCGCCGGCCGTATCAAGCGCAACAAGACACTGGAAGTGAAGATCCCTTCCGGTATCGACGACGGCATGCGGATACGCTCTTCCGGCAACGGCGAGCCAGGCATGAACGGCGGCCCGACCGGCGACCTGTATGTGGAAATCCACATCAAGCCGCACGCGGTATTCCAGCGCGAAGGCGACGATCTCCATTGCGAAATGCCGATCTCGTTTGCCAAAGCTGCCTTGGGCGGTGAAATCGAAGTACCGACATTGAACGGTAAAGCGTCCTTCACGATTCCAGACGGCACTCAGTCAGGCAAGACCTTCCGTCTGCGCAGCAAAGGCATCAAGGGCGTACGCTCTGGCTATGCCGGCGATTTGTTCTGCCACGTCGTGGTGGAAACGCCGGTCAAGCTGAGCGACAGGCAGAAAGAATTGCTGCAAGAGTTCGAACAACTGACCAGCGAAGGCGGCGCCAAACACAGCCCGCAGAGCAAATCCTGGAAAGACAAGGTAAAAGAGTTCTTCGAGTAAATACGCCTGCTCTGAACCGCATGAAAGCCGCCAACCGCGTAAGGTTGGCGGCTTTTTTTTTGCATTTTGCCTTCATTGCCTTCGTTGCTTTAGCCGATGCTCTGGCAACGGTTAACAAATTCCTTGTTGCATAATTTTGTTCTGCTCTCTATTCTGTATAGTGCAATAATAAAACGATCGTTCTTTTATTTGCGATCAGCACAAACCCACCATATACAAACCATAGGGGGAGACATGAAAGTAGTTGCTCGTTTGAAGCGTGCAGGGGCTTGTGCCTGCGTATTTTCCGCACTGGTGTTGGCGCAGAGCGCATTTGCGCTGGATGTAGGCGGCGTCAAGATCGACGAAACAGCCAAAGTCGGCAATCAGGACTTGAAGCTCAACGGCGCCGGGATCCGCTATAAAGTCATCTTTAAAGTCTATACCGCCGCATTGTATTTAGCTGATAAAAAAACCACTGTGCCGGACGTGCTGGCTGCCCCTGGAGCACGGCGTATCGAGCTGGTCATGTTGCGCGATGTCAGCAGTGAAGACTTCAGTCGCGCTTTCATGGCGGGCATCCAAAACAATGTGGATAAAGCAGACAAATCGAAGATCATCAACCAGTTGCTGAAATTTGGTGAATTGTTTGCTTCGATCCCAGAGCTGAAAAAGGGAGACGTGTTGACGACCGACTGGATTCCAGGAGTCGGTACGCAAATTCACTTCAACGGCAAACCGGTGTCCGAGACTTTGCCAGATCAGATTTTTTATAATTCTTTACTGAAAATCTGGCTGGGTGAAAAGCCTGCCGACAGCAAATTGAAACTCTCCTTGTTAGGTCAGCCGGGATAGGTAAGGCCGAAGGGAATAGCGACTATCGGCCAAAAAGAGGATAAAAGCCGATGGGATTTGCCAAGTTTCTATAAAATAAGGCCTAGGATGTCTTGCATGTATTGTACAAATAACATGTAGATGGAACTTTATTGAATAGAAACCGATGACAGCAAACAACAAGCAATCCCTGACCCGAGAAGATCTTTTCCAGAGAAACCGTGAGTGGGCGGCTGGTATGACCGCCCGCGATCCGGATTTTTTTAAAGTACTGGCGTCACAGCAGGCGCCAGAGTATTTCTGGATTGGGTGTTCCGACAGCAGGGTGCCGGCAAATGAATTGCTGGGCTTGCTGCCGGGTGAGTTATTCGTTCACCGCAATATCGCCAACGTGGTTGCGCATAGCGATTTGAACTGTTTGTCGGTATTGCAGTTTGCGGTGGATGTACTGAAGGTAAAACACGTATTCGTGGTTGGCCATTACGGCTGCTCCGGCGTGCATGCGGCACTGACCAAGCGCCGCGTCGGACTGGCCGATAACTGGCTGCGTTATGTCGAGGACGTGCATCAGAAGCATGAGCGCTATCTCGGTGACGTGTTGCCGGAAAGCGTACGCCATGATCGTCTGTGCGAGCTCAACTCCATGGAACAGGTCGCCAACATCTGCCGCACCACAATCGTCCAGGATGCCTGGGACCGCGGCCAGCCCCTGACCATTCATAGCTGGGTGTATAGCGTGCGGGACGGCTTGTTACGCGATCTGGAAGTCACTGTCAGCTGTATGTCCGACCTGGACAAGGGCATGGCGGCAAGTCTGAAGCGTTACGAAGATTAAAATCTTCACTGCAATCACCTGCAATCATTAAGCAAAAAAAAAGACGACCGGTAAATTGGTCGTCTTTTTTTCGTCTTTTTTATTCCACGCTATGGTGGATGTCGGGCAAAGATCAGACTACGATAGTCTGCGCCTCACCCTCGGCACGCGCACGAATCTCACCAATCCGGCTAACAGTTTCCCCTGCAGCTTGCAATTGCGCCATCGCGGCGTCGGCGTTTTCCTTGGCGACGATGACTGTCATGCCGATGCCGCAGTTGAAGACCCGATGCATTTCCGCGTCGGCAACCTGGCCGTGCTGTTGCAGCCAGGTGAACAGTGGTGGCATGGTCCAGCTGGTGCTGTCCAATACTGCAGTCAGGTTGTCTTGCAGCACGCGTGGAATGTTTTCCACCAGGCCGCCGCCGGTAATATGCACCATGCCCTTGACCTCCATCGACGCCATCAGCGCCAGCAATGGCTTGACGTAAATGCGGGTAGGTTCCATCAGCACGTCGGCCAGCTTGCGGCCGTGGAAATCGGCATCCAGGTCAGGCTTGGCAACTTCAATGATCTTGCGCACCAGCGAATAGCCGTTGGAATGCGCGCCCGACGATGCCAGGCCCAGCACTACATCGCCCGGCACGATCTTGGTGCCGTCGATCAGCTTGGATTTCTCAACCGCACCGACCGCGAACCCGGCCAGGTCGTATTCGCCATCCGGATACATGCTCGGCATTTCAGCGGTTTCGCCGCCGATCAGTGCGCAACCTGCCAGCTCGCAACCTTTGGCGATGCCCTTGATGACATCGGTGGCGCTCGGTACATCGAGTTTGCCGCAAGCGAAGTAATCGAGGAAAAACAACGGCTCGGCGCCTTGCACCAGGATGTCGTTGACGCTCATTGCAACCAGGTCGATGCCGACCGTGTCGTGGCGTTTGAGGAGGAATGCCAGCTTCAGCTTGGTGCCGACGCCGTCGGTACCGGAGACCAGTACCGGCTCCTTGAATTTCTTGCTGATCTCGAACAAGGCGCCGAAACCGCCGATGCCGCCCATCACGCCCTCACGCATGGTGCGTTTGGCGAACGGCTTGATTGCCTCGACCAGGGCGTCGCCAGCGTCGATATCGACACCGGCGTCACGATAAGAGAGTGGCACGTTGGAAACGTTTGAAGTGGAAGTCATGATGTGATTGGCGGCAGAGGCGGTAAAATAGGAGAAATTCGGCCACGCATCGGATTTGCATCACTGTACTTAGTTGTACCAAGTGTTGTAAATCAGATCAAATAACCGGCCAAAAACAGCCAAACAAGAGGTAAAACAGCGGGAAATACAGCTTTTCCCAGGGTTTTGTCTTGTTTTTTAGCTTATCAATCGCTTGGTTTCGGCCAGGTTATTGCGCGGTAAAAGCGGTATTTTATCAAACCGATCCATCAAACTTTCGATTCCATGCCATTTTCTTTTACCGACGAACAAAAACAAACGGCTTTGTGGCTAGGAATTGGGCTACTGATTGTGGCATTAATGGTCGCGTTGGGGCCGATCCTGACGCCTTTCATCGCCTCCGCCATCCTCGCCTATGCACTTAATCCGGGGGTCGACTGGCTGTCGCGCAGACGCATCGGCAAATATCCGTTTCCGCGCGCACTGGCGGTGCTGATCGTGATACTGCTGCTGGTGTTCGCGATCCTGGCGGTGATCCTGATCGTGATTCCGGTTTTGCGCAAAGAATTTCCTTTGCTGCAAGACCAGATTCCGAACTTCCTCAACAAGCTGGATGGTTTCATCGGCCCGCATTTGCAGGATTTCGGCATCAATGTACGGCTGGACGGCACCGGCATCAAAGAGATGCTGACCAAGCAGCTGTCGACCAGCGGCGATGAAATCTGGACTTCGGTACTAGCCTCGGTCAAGGTTGGCGGCACGGCGGTGCTGGGCTGGCTGGCCACGCTGCTGCTGGTGCCGGTGGTACTGTTTTACCTGCTGCAGGACTGGCATTCGATCGTCGCGCGCGCGAGCCGGCTGGTGCCGCGCCGCTGGCAAGGCAAGACCGGCAACATGACGCAAGAGGTAGATAGCCTGCTGGCGCAGTATTTACGCGGCCAATTGCTGGTAATGTTGGTTCTGGCGATTTATTATTCGACCGGGCTGGCAATTGCCGGGTTCGATGTGGCGTTGCCGGTGGGCATTATTACCGGTTTGCTGGTATTCATCCCCTATGTCGGTTTCGGCCTTGGATTGGCGCTGGCGTTGATCGCCGCGATGTTGCAGTTTAGTGGCTGGCATGGATTGATTGCGGTCGCTATCGTTTATGGCATCGGCCAGGTACTCGAAAGTTTTATCCTGACGCCGCGCCTGGTAGGCGAGCGCATCGGCCTGCATCCACTGGTCGTGATTTTCGCGTTGATGGCCTTTGGCCAGTTATTCGGCTTCGTCGGGATACTGCTGGCGCTGCCATGTTCAGCGATCATGTCGGTGGTGGTCAAACATGTCCGCGCGCATTACTTGAAAAGCAGTTTTTATAATACATAGAATAGATAAGTAGCGGTTGCTCCTTGCCCCGCCAGTAACCGGCTAAAGAAACAAGAAATCTGGAGCAACATTGCTCCCCAATTGATTAAGTAATAGTAATAGTGAAGAAACAAGAATGAGGCAGCTAACGCTGGACATTACTGCGGATGAGCCGCAGACCCTGGCCACTTTCGTGGTCGGGCAGAACCAAGAAGCCTTACAGTTCTTGCAGCGTCTGGTCGCGCCTTCGACAAAATCCCTCACCGCACCAGGCGACCGTTTTGTATACCTTTGGGGCCAGGCCGGCGCTGGCAAAAGCCATGTGCTGCAGGCACTGGCCAGCAGCACCAATGCACGCTTGATCCACGGTCCCAACGACGACGCCGAGGCGTTCAATTTCTCGCCGGATGTACCAGGTTACCTGATTGACGACTGCGATAAATTATCGGCCGACGACCAGATCGAAGCTTTTAACCTGTTCAACCAGATTCGCGAGCATGGCGGCTGGCTGATCACCAGCGGCGAGCTGCCGCCGTCCGAACTGAGCGTACGCGAAGACCTGCGGACGCGCCTCGGCTGGGGCCTGATCTATCAGTTACACGGTTTGAGCGATCAAGAAAAAATCGCCGCCCTGACGCATGCGGCGCAGGTGCGCGGCCTGCATCTGTCGAGCGGCGTGTTACCCTACCTGATTACGCATTTCCGGCGCGATATGCGGTCTTTATCGGCCATGCTGGACGAGCTGGACCGCTATTCGCTGGAGACCCAGCGCCCCATAACGCTGCCTTTGCTACGCAGCTTGTTGCAACTCGAATCCGAAGATAAACAATGACCATGAACCTGGCTCTATTTGACCTTGACCACACGCTGCTGCCCGTTGACTCCGACTATGAATGGGGGCAGTTCCTGGTACGCATCGGCGCGGTAGATCCGGACGCTTTTGAAAAGAGCAATGCCGAGTGGTTTGCCCAATACCAGGCAGGTACGCTGGATCCGGTCAAATACCTGGAATTCGCGTTCGGCACATTGTCGAAATTTCCACGCAAGCAGCTCGATGCCTGGCATGAACAATTCATGAAGCAAGTGATCGAGCCGCAAATTACCCCGGCTGCGCGCGCCTTGCTGCAAAAACATCAGGATGCCGGCGACCTGGTAGCGATAGTAACGGCCACCAACAGCTTCGTGACCGAGCCGATCGCCAAGGCGCTGGGTGTCGATTTCCTGATCGCCTCGGACCCGGAAACCACCGGTGACGGCGAGATTACCGGCAAGCTGGCAGACACGCCGACTTACGGTCCCGGCAAAGTCACCCATACCCATGCCTGGCTGGCCACCATGGACATGACGCTGGCCAGCTTCCCGCGCAGTTATTTCTATAGCGATTCGCACAACGACCTGCCGTTGATGCTGCTGGTCACCGACCCTGTTGCCACCAACCCCAACGCCTTGTTGAAAGCGCACGCAAGCGCGAACGGCTGGCCAATCCTGAATTTATTCGACGCGCAATGATCAAGAAGCTGATTCGCTCCATCCTTGGGAAAAAGAAAAAAGATCCCACCAAACCGTTGATACTCGGCCCGAAACAGCACGGCATCGATCCGAAACTGGTTTCCTCCAATGCGATTCGCGTCACCAAGACGCTGCAGGATGCCGGCTATAAAGCCTTCATCGTCGGCGGTGCGGTGCGCGATCTGTTGCTGGGTGTGAAACCGAAGGATTTCGACGTTGCCACCAACGCCACGCCGGAACAGGTCAAGCGTTTGTTCCGGCGCGCTTTCATCATCGGCAAGCGGTTTCAGATCGTGCATGTGATGTTTGGCCAGGATCTGCTTGAAGTCACCACTTTCCGCGGCGCTTCATCCGACGGCTCGCCGAAAGACGAGCACGGCCGTGTCTTGCGCGACAATACCTTCGGCGAGCAGCATGAAGATGCGGTGCGGCGCGATTTCACGATCAATGCGATGTATTACGATCCGGCCACCGAGAGCGTGCTCGATTACCACGGCGGCATCGATGATATCCGCGCCAAGACCTTGCGCATCATCGGCGATCCGGAAGCCCGTTTCCGGGAAGATCCGGTGCGCATGCTGCGTATTGTGCGCTTCGCCGCCAAGCTGAAATTTACGATCGATCCGGCCACCCGGGCGCCGATACCGGTGATGGCGGCGTTGATCGATAACGTCCCTGCGGCGCGGGTATTCGATGAAATGCTGAAGCTGCTGATGAGCGGCCATGCGCTGGCTTGCTTGCAACAATTGCGCAAGGAAGGGCTGCATCACGGTTTACTGCCGTTGCTCGACGTGGTGCTGGAGCAGCCGCTGGGCGAAAAGTTCGTAACGCTGGCGCTGGCGAATACCGACGTCCGCGTGCAACAAGGCAAGCCGGTTTCTCCCGGCTTCCTGTTCGCCTCGTTGCTGTGGCACCAGGTGCTGGAAAAGTGGACTGCGTACAAGGCAGCCGGCGAATTCCCTATTCCGGCGCTACATCTGGCAGCAGACGATGTCCTGGAAGCGCAAACCGACAAGCTGGCCCTGCAACGCAAGATAGCTTCCGACATGCGTGACATCTGGGCCATGCAGCCGCGCTTTGAACGTCGCACCGGCAAGGCCCCATACAAGCTGCTGGAGCATCTGCGCCTGCGCGCCGGCTACGATTTCCTGCTGTTGCGCTGCGCCTCGGGCGAGATCGATAGCGAAATCGGCGAATGGTGGACCGCTTTCATGGAG
Organism: Collimonas sp. OK607; assembly: GCF_900111995.1. Classification (GTDB taxonomy): domain Bacteria; phylum Pseudomonadota; class Gammaproteobacteria; order Burkholderiales; family Burkholderiaceae_D; genus Collimonas. The sequence goes on along the minus strand of NZ_FOKF01000039.1, from coordinate 24,745 downwards.
GGCGACAGCGCTGAGCGCGAAGTGCTGCTGGCGCAAAAACCGAAAGTAGCGGCCGAAGCTGCGCCGCCTAAAAAACGTCCGCGCCGGCGTGGATCGCGCAGCGGTGCCAAGACCGCCAATCCGGGCGGCCGCAGCAGTGACGATCAGGGTGGTCAATGACAGCGATGGCTTCCGCTACCTTGTCTGCTGAACTGATCACCGCTTATATCGGCATAGGCGCCAATCTGGGCGATGCCAGCGCCCAGGTCCAGCGCGCCATCCTGCAACTCGGCAAGCTGCCCGACACCAGCCTCGACACACAATCCAGTTTGTTTTGCACAGCGCCGCTGGACGCCGGCGGCGACGATTACATCAACGCTGTGGCGCGTGTCAAAACCCGCCTGAGTGCGCATGCCTTGCTACAGGGATTGCAGCAGATTGAGCAGGATTTCGGCCGCCAGCGTCCATATCCGAACGCCCCGCGCACGTTGGACCTGGATCTGCTGCTCTACGGCCAGTCGATCATCGCGGACGAGGTGCTGACGGTACCGCACCCGCGCATGACACAACGTGCCTTCGTCTTGATTCCGTTATTGCAGATCGATCCCTTCATCGTCATTCCCAAGCACGGCCCGGCACATCAGTTTGCCCCGCTGGTAGCGGATCAGGCTATCCGTAAAGTATAAGAATCCGTATGGTCGCCTGCCGGATGTGCCAGCTTCTGGCACACTGTCCTCTTCACGCATCTCTTCACGCATGCTGCACTCCACTCTCAAACGCGAATTTAGACAGATGAATTTAGATAGCTACAAGTACATCGTCGTAGAAGGCCCGATCGGGGTCGGCAAGACCACGCTGGTGAACAAGATCGCCATGCACCTGGGCGGTAAAGTCTTGCTGGAGCAACCGCAAGCCAACCCCTTCCTGGAAAAATTCTACCGTGACGCCCCGCGTTACGCGCTGTCGACACAAATGTTCTTCCTGTTCCAGCGCATCAACCAGCTGCGCGAATCGGCACAGAATGACTTGTTCGACAGCCCCAGCCACCTGGTCGCCGATTTCATGCTGGCCAAGGATCCGATTTTCGCCAGCCTGACGCTGGCTGACGAAGAACTCAAGCTCTACCAGCAAATGTATGAACATTTGCGGCCGCAGGTGGCGACGCCGGACCTGGTGATTTACCTGCAAGCAGAGCCGGAAACCTTGGTGGAGCGCATCAAAAAACGCGGCATCGAAATGGAAGCCGGCATTTCGCATGAATACCTGGCGCGCCTGTGCGAAAGCTACAGCCGCTTCTTTTATCACTACGACGATGCGCCGCTGCTGATCGTCAATAACGAACATCTGGACCTGGCCGGCAATGAAGCCGATTTCAGCTTATTGCTGGCCCGCATCGACGGCATGCGCGGCAAGCGTGAATTTTTCAATCGTGGAGAATGACAATGGCAGGATATATACAAGGCACCGACCCAGCTAGCGATCCGGCAGCGAAATCAGCTACCCGCAGCAAATCGATCACCATCCCGGCCCTGCAAGCCTTGCGCGAAAAGGGTGAAAAAATCACCATGCTGACTTGCTACGATGCCAGCTTCGCCGCCTTGATGGATCGTTGCGGCGTTGAAACCTTGCTGATCGGCGATTCGCTCGGCATGGTTTGCCAAGGCCACAACTCGACCTTGCCGGTAACCATACAAGAGATCGTGTATCACACCGCCAGTGTGGCGCGCGGCAATCGTACCGCGTTGGTGCTGGCCGATCTGCCGTTCGGCACTTACGCCACGCCGGAAAGCGCATTCGAGAACGCGGTGCCGGTGATCCAGGCTGGCGCGCAAATGGTCAAGATCGAGGGCGGTGCCTGGCTGGCGCCCACCGTGCGTTTCCTCACCGAACGCGCGATTCCTGTCTGCTGCCATCTCGGCCTGACGCCGCAATCGGTGCATCAGATGGGGGGCTACAAGGTACAAGGCAAATCGACCGCGGCAGCCGAACAGTTGAAGGCAGACGCTCTGGCGTTACAGGCAGCGGGCGCCAGTTTGCTGGTGCTGGAAGCGATTCCGGCAGCGCTGGGCAAGGAAGTCAGCGACCTGCTGAGCATCCCGACCATCGGCATCGGCGCCGGCCCGGATTGCTCCGGCCAGGTACTGGTGATGCACGATCTGCTAGGTGTTTTTCCCGGCCATAAAGCCCGTTTCGTGAAAGACTTCATGCACGGTCAGACCAGCATCGATGCGGCCGTGTTGGCGTATGTCAGCGCGGTGAAGGACAAGTCGTTTCCGGCGCCTGAACATTGCTTCTGAGTTTTTTATTCGTAGGGTGGGCACGCTTTTGTGCCCACGCGTGACCGCGATAACCGGAGTACGGACCCAAGTGGCACGGAAATAGGCATGTGCGTGGAGTGAGTTCACGCGTGGGCACAAAAGCGTGCCCACCCTACTTCTTTTTCCACCTGACAGGCAGCGTGAAATTAATGCTGCTTGCCGTTGGCTCCCTGTGCCAGCGTTTGCAGCGGCGGCGGCGGGCTCTCGGTGCTCAGTTCTTGCGGCGCCATCACCACCAGCGGTTCGCTGCGCGAGCCTTGTGCCGACAGCACATTGGAGGTGGTTTCCGGATTGGCATTCCAGACCGGATCGGCGATGCCGTCGAATACGCTTTTGAGTTGTTTGCCCCAGTTTTCCCGGATCATCTGGAAGTACTGGTTCTTTTCGCCGATCGTCACAAAGCGGGTGACTGCCAGCGTATCGTTTTCATACAGCAGCATATCCAGCGGCAAGCCCACCGAGACGTTGGAGCGCAGGGTCGAGTCCATCGAAATCAGCGCACATTTTGCCGCCTCGTCAAGCGATGAGGAAGGCGTGATGACGCGGTCAAGTATCGGCTTGCCGTATTTGGATTCGCCGATCTGGAAGTAGGTATTTTCGTTGTGCGATTCGATGAAATTGCCGGCCGAATAAATCTGGAACAGGCGGCAACGCTCGCCTTTGATCTGGCCGCCGAAGATAATGCTGACGTTGAAATCGATGCCGAATTTTTCCAGTGCCGCCGCTTCGCGGTCATGCACGGTGCGGATTACCTCGCCGACAATTTGCGCAGCCTCGTACATCGAGTCGGCGGTCCAGATGGTCTTGCCGGCGGCGTTCACGCGCTCACCGATGATTTCCTTGATCGACTGTGAAATAGACAGGTTGCCGGCAGTCATGAAGACCATCAGGCGTTCGCCCGGGTTTTCGAACACGCTCATCTTGCGCGCGACGGCGACGTGGTCGACTCCCGCATTGGTGCGTGAGTCGGAAAGAAAAACCAGGCCGGAATCGAGGCGCAGGGCTACGCAGTAAGTCATGATGTGTGAGAAAAATACAAAGTCGAGATTTTACAGTAAGCCAAATCCGTATCCTGGTCAGATTGCCACAGTTTGTTAGTCATGTAACAAACTTTCACGAATTAATCCTGAATTAAAGCCCCTGACTCATTGATCTGATGGCAGCGCAGAAACATTAACCTGCACGGTCAACGTTTCCTCGCCGCCACCGCGCCGTACCCCGCGTACCGGCGCAGCCGAATCGTAATCCCGTCCAATTGCCAGTCTGCAATAGTTATTGCTGGCAAAGCACGCATGGGTCACATCGATACTGATCCAGCCGGAAAAGTCATGTTCCTCTACCCATACGTCCACCCAGGCATGGCTTTCCGCATGACTGGTGTTGCCGGGGTCGATATAGCCCGACACGTAGCGCGCCGGGATGCCTGCCGTGTGGCAGCAAGCCAGGAACAGGTGGGCGTGATCCTGGCAGACGCCTTGTCCCAGGGCCAGCGCATCGTCGGCGCTGGTGGTCACTGCAGTCGATCCGCTCTGGTAGGCCACGGCCGCACAGATGGCTTGCGCCAGGTCCAGTAGCTGCGTGTTGCCGGCGCCAGACTGCAGGTGCCGATGCGCAAAATCCATCACGGCTACGGTGGGCTGCGTCAGTTGCGTCGGCACCGTAAATACCAATGGCGAAAATTCGCCCGGTTGCGGCAGACGGCCCAGATGCAAGGGAGCGATCGCGACCGTACCTTCGGCGACGATGCGCACTTCGTGGTGCGGTCTGGTAATGGTCAGCGTGTGGCTTGGATTGCCGAAGGCATCGGTGAAAGGATGACGCGTACCCGAACTCCGGATATTCCAGGCCAGGGTACGCTGCTGCACTTCCGCGCGCGGCGTCAGCCGCAGCTGCTGAATCGTGTAGGTCAGCGCTGCGGTGTAGTGATAAACCGTTTCATGCCGGATAGTCAGTAGCATGTCAGGCATCAGGTGTTGAGAGGCACCAGGAAATCGCGGCTGATGCGATTGCCGAGTTCGAAAATACGCTCGAAGAACTGCGTCAGGTAATCATGCAGGCCGGCGTCCAGGATCTCGTCGAGACTGCTGAACTTGAGATCGGCATGCAGCTTTCCGGCAAAACGCTCGGTGTCGGCAGAAATGTCGTTTTGCACATGTTTCAGATTGCCGACCACTTGCGTCATGCAGGCCAGCAATGAGCGCGGCATGTCCGGCCGCAGGATCAGCAAATCAGCCACGCGGGCCGGGGTGATCACGTCGCGGTACACCTTGCGGTAGATTTCAAAACCGGACACCGAACGCAGAATCGCCGCCCAGTAGTAGAAATCCACCTGCGGTTCGGCGATCGCATCCTTGCGCTCCTCAGCATGCCGCTGTTCGGTGCTTTGTTGCTGGCCGTTTTGATGATTTTTCTTGTACTGGCCTTTTTTCGCTCCGTGGAATTTGACATCGATGATGCGCGCGGTATTGTCAGCGCGCTCCAGGAAGGTGCCAAGGCGGACGAAGTGAAACGCTTCGTCTTTGAGCATGGTGCCGATGGTCACCCCGCGCGACAGATGCGACCGGTGTTTTACCCATTCAAAAAATTCGCTCGGATTCCGCTCCAGCGCATCGGTCTGCAAGTAACCTTGCATCTTGATCCAGGTGGCGTTCTGGATTTCCCAGGCTTCGGTAGTCAGCGCGCCGCGCACCGCGCGGGCGTTCTCGCGCGCTTGTTTCAGGCAGGATGCGATCGAGGAAGAATTGCTCGGATCGCGCACCATGAAATCAATCACGTCTTTTTGCGTTAGCACGCTATATTTTTTATCGAAAGCCTGCTGCAGTTCGGAAATGCCAAGGATTGCGCGCCAGCCTATTTCCGCATCTTCAACCGATTGCGGCAACAGCCCGGTTTGCACGTGCACGTCCAGCATGCGTGCGGTGTTTTCTGCCCGCTCGGTGTAGCGGGACATCCAGAATAAATGATCGGCGGTGCGACTGAGCATGTTATTTCTCCAGAATCCAGGTGTCTTTGGTGCCGCCGCCTTGGGAAGAATTAACCACCAGCGAACCTTCCTTGAGGGCGACGCGGGTCAGGCCGCCACGCACCAGGGAGACTTTTTTCCCGGACAGCACAAACGGCCGCAAGTCGAGGTGGCGCGGCGCGATGCCGGATTCGACATAGGTCGGGCAAGCCGATAAAGCCAGGGTCGGCTGGGAAATATAACCGTCCGGCTTGGCGATCACGCGCTGGCGGAAATCTTCGATTTCCTGCTTGGTTGAAGCTGGTCCGACCAGCATGCCGTAACCGCCGGCGCCGTGCACTTCCTTGACGACCAGGTCCTTCAGGTTATCCAGGGTGTACTGCAAATCGTCTTTTTTGCGGCACTGGTAAGTCGGGACATTGTTCAGGATCGGCTTCTCCGACAAATAAAACTGGATCATGTCGGGTACGAACGGATAGACCGATTTGTCATCGGCGACACCGGTTCCGATGGCATTGGCCAGCGTGACATTACCGGCGCGGTATACTGACAGCAGGCCGGGCACCCCGAGCGACGAATCGGGACGGAAGGCGAGCGGATCGAGATAATCGTCGTCGATCCGGCGATAGATCACGTCGACCCGTTTCGGGCCGCGCGTGGTGCGCATGTAGACCGCGTTATCGTTGACGAACAGATCCTGGCCTTCAACCAGTTCCACACCCATTTGCTGCGCCAGGAAAGCATGTTCGAAGTAGGCCGAGTTATACATCCCAGGTGTCATCACCACCACGGTTGGATCGGTAACGCCAACCGGCGCCACCGAACGCAGGTTATCCAGCAGCATGTCAGGATAGTGATCGACCGGCGCAATCTTGTGGCGCAAGAATAATTCGGGGAACAGCCGCATCATCATCTTGCGGTTTTCCAGCATGTAGGACACGCCGGAAGGTACCCGCAGATTATCTTCCAGCACGTAAAATTCACCCTGGCCGGCACGTACGATATCGACCCCCGCAATATGCGCATAGATATCCGAGGCAACCGAGATGCCCTGCATTTCCGGGCGATACTGGGCATTGCGGAAAATCTGTTCAGCGGGGATCACGCCAGCCTTGACGATGTTCTGGCCATGATAGATATCATGGATGAACATGTTGAGCGCCTTGACGCGCTGTATCAGGCCGGCTTCGAGTGTAGCCCACTCCTGCGCATGGATGATGCGCGGGATGATGTCGAAGGGGATCAGACGTTCGGTGCCGGCATCGTTGCCATAGACCGCAAAGGTAATACCGACGCGACGGAAAATCAGGTCGGCTTCGGCGCGCTTGCGGGCGATGGTTTCAGCGGTCTGAGCGTTGAGCCAATTGGAAAATTCGTCATAGTGCGGGCGCACGGACGATTTGCCATCGGAGTACATTTCATCGAAAAAATTTGCCATGATCTTGCTTTGCTGTGGTTTGATCGGAAACTATCAAGTAGCTATCAAGAAGCGTGCCTGTTGCACGCTGCTGGCTGACGTTTAAGCTTTGGCTCGTGTAAAAGATTATTCAAAAATTAACATGTGATGTTGTAATTTGAACAGGCTTTATTTTAGACAATGCCGGGTCAGCTCTTAGCAAATTTTGCGTAATCTGGGTGGCGTCCTCCATGTTGTTTTGATTGCAAAAACCTGGTGTCCAATGCCGCTCAACGCGATCAGGTCCACGGCGTCGGCGCCGGGACGGCGCACGGTGCCGGCATGTCGATTGAAGTGAATGCCGCCGGGCTGACGATTTCAAGATACTCCATGTCTTCCGAGTAGTCGAATAAAAAATGCACTATGCCTGGGCGTTGATGCACGCAGTCGCCGGCCTTGACCAGCGTTTCCTTATCGCCGTACATGAAACGAGCCCAGCCCTTGAGCATGTAGACAATATGGAAATTAGCTTCGTGCCGGTGCCAGCCGGTACCTACTTCGGGCGCCATGTTGGCTTTCACCAGATGCGCCACCACCTGGCCGCCGGTGGCGGCGGCAATCCCGAGATCGCGATACAGGAAAAAATCACGCAGGCCGCCCGATTCGAATTCAGTATCGCCCTCGCGGACATGCGAGAACGAGGTGGCCGACGATTCGGCCGACGACACAGCCGGGCTGGCAGTTGTACCTGTGCTTGTATCCATCGCAGCTATCCTTTCTCAAAACTCTACATCCAGTTCATTGATGTCGTCCGGTTCAAGCTTGGCGGCCTTGATCCATTCCTGCATTTCCGGCATTGCAATAATGCGTTTGCAATAGGCGCTGCAGACGGAATCCAGTTTTACATCGTACGTCAAAAACCGGGTCGCCACCGGTGCATACATGGCATCGGCTATCGAGCGTTCGCCAAACAGGAATGGTCCGCCATAGGTCGCCAGGCATTGTTTCCAGATGGTGGTGATACGTTTGATGTCGGCTTCGGCACGTGACCACACCTTGAAGTCGGGAAAATGCGCTTTGATGTTCATCGGCAGCGCCGAACGCAAGGCGCTGAAGCCGGAATGCATTTCGCCGCAGATCGAACGGCAGTGGGCGCGCGCGGCGCGGTCCGCCGGCAGCAGCCCGGCCTTGGGCCGGATCTCGTGCAGATATTCACCGATAGCCAAGGTATCCCACACCACGATATTGCCGTGATACAGGCAAGGCACCAGGATCGACGACGACAGCAGCAGGATTTCGGCGCGTGCATCCGGATCGTCCGGCGAGATCGGGTTTTCCTGGAATTCAAGGCCGGAAAACCGCGTCATCAGCCAGCCGCGCAACGACCACGACGAATAATTTTTACTGGTAATGCTCAATGTGGTCTTAGGCATGGCAATATTCTTCCGTATTGGGTCGAAAGTGACGTGATTGGCAAACCGTTTGACAACTACTGAGCAAAGGCCGTGCCAGAGATATGGGCATGGATATTGCAGACGAGGTGTTTGCCGGCATTCCAATAACAGGGTAGTCCCATGACTAAAATTTACCAGGCATATCAGGGCTATTCGGATCTTAGCGATCCGATGCGCGCGTGGGCTGGCATGGCCGCACCGGTGTTGGGCTACAAGTGGCAAGGATGGCCCGACAGTCTGGCGCTGCGAAAGCTGGCTGCAGCTTGCGAAGTGTTTTCCTGCACCCGGTTGACGCATCAGCGCCCCGCATTCGGGATAAACAGCGTGGAGGAGAATGGCTGCACGGTTTCGGTGCATGAAGAAGTGGCCGAACAGACACCATTCTGTACTTTGTTGCGTTTCCGCAAGGACAGCAAGGTAGTGCAGCCGCGTGTACTCGTGGTGGCACCGATGTCGGGACATTTCGCCACCTTGCTGCGCGGCACCGTGAGCACGCTCCTGCGCGATCATGACGTATATATCACCGACTGGCACAATGCGCGCGACGTGGCCTTGAGCGACGGCCGTTTCGGCTTCGACGAATATGTCGCGCACCTGATCCGTTTCATCGAAAAAATCGGCCCCGGCACGCATCTGCTGGCGGTCTGCCAGCCGACTGTAGCGGCGCTGGCGGCGGTAGCGCTGATGGCTGCCGAACGACATCCGGCGCAACCATCCAGCATGACCTTGATGGCCGGCCCCATCGATACCCGCATCAATCCGACAGCAGTCAATCACCTGGCGAAAAGCAAACCTATCACCTGGTTCGAAGACAATCTGGTCAGCACCGTTCCCGGCCGTTTCGCCGGTAGCCAGCGCCAGGTCTATCCCGGTTTCCTGCAGCTGAATGCATTCATGAGCATGAACCTGGAACGCCACCTCAAGGCTTTTCAAAACCTGTACAACTATCTGGTGGAAGGCGAAGACGATAAAGCCAACGTCATCAAGACTTTCTATGCCGAGTATTTCGCCATGTCGGATCTGGCGGCAGAGTTTTATCTGGAAACGGTACAAAGCGTTTTCCAGGATCACGCATTACCACTTGGCGAAATGAAGGCATTAGGGCGTACGATAGAACCGGCGGCGATTCGCCGCACCGCATTGTTTACCGTAGAGGGGGAGAAGGATGATATCTGCGCAGTAGGCCAGACCGTGGCGGCGCAGGACATGTGCAGCGGCATACGGCCCTACATGAAGACGCATCATGTGCAAACCGGTGTCGGCCACTATGGCGTATTCAATGGCCACCGCTGGGACAAGGAAATCTATCCGCGCTTGCGCGAATTTATTTACAGCCACCAGTAGGGTGGGCACGCCTTTGTGCCCACGCGTGACCGTGATAACCGGAGTGCACGCCCATGCGGTGCCTCAACAGGCGTGTACGTGATGTGAATTCACGCGTGGGCACAAAGGCGTGCCCGCCCTACGAAAAAATTATTGATTGCCACAGAGGATATCCATGTCAATTCACGTAGCACTCAATCATCTCACCACTTATCGTTACGAACGTCCGATCAGCCTGGGACCCCAAATCATCCGCTTGCGGCCGGCGCCGCATTGCCGCACCCGGATCCTGAGTTATTCGCTGCGGATATTGCCGGAACCGCATTTTATCAACTGGCAGCAAGACCCACAGGCCAACTATCTGGCGCGGCTGGTGTTTCCGGAAAAGGCCAGTGAATTCCGCATCGAAGTCGATCTGGTAGCCGAGATGTCGGTGCTCAATCCCTTCGATTTTTTTCTTGAACCGTATGCCGAGAAAGTGCCGTTTTCCTACGCGCCGGAATTACAGAACGAGCTGGAGCCGTACCGCAAGAAATTGCCGCTGACGCCGTTGCTGCAAAAATTTCTGGATCAGGTACCGCGTGAAAGAATACGCACAGAGGATTTCCTGGTCAGTCTGAACCAGCAGCTGGCGCAAATGATCAGCTATACCATTCGCATGGAACCGGGAGTGCAGACGCCGGAGCAGACTCTCGACCTTGGTTCAGGTTCCTGTCGCGATTCGTCGTGGCTGCTGGTGCAGATACTGCGCTACCTGGGTTTGGCGGCGCGTTTCGTATCGGGTTACCTGATCCAGCTGACGGCCGACCAGAAATCGCTGGATGGCCCATCCGGACCGCAAACCGATTTCACCGACCTGCACGCCTGGTGCGAAGTGTACCTGCCCGGCGCCGGATGGATCGGTCTCGATCCAACCTCCGGTTTGTTCGCAGGGGAGGGGCACATCCCGCTGTCGTGCACGCCGGAGCCGTCGTCGGCAGCACCGGTCAGCGGCATGGTCGAGCCATGCGAAGTAGAATTCGAACACGCCATGAGCGTACGTCGCATCTGGGAATCGCCGCGCGTCACCAAGCCGTATAGCGAGCAGCAATGGGAAGAGATTGAAGAACTGGGCCACGCCATCGACGATGACCTGGATACGCTAGATGTGCGTCTGACGATGGGCGGTGAACCGACTTTTGTCGCGCTCGATCATCCGGATGGCGAGGAATGGAACACGGCTGCGATGGGCCCTACCAAGAAACCGCTGGCGGCTGAACTCTATCATCGGCTGCGGCAGCAATATGCGGCGCAAGGCTTGCCGCATTTCGGCCAGGGAAAATGGTACCCGGGCGAACAGTTGCCGCGCTGGTCGCTCAATTGTTACTGGCGTCGCGACGGCGAACCGATCTGGACCACGCCAGCATTGATTGCAGATGAAACCCGGGCGCAGGTGAAAGCCGGCGATGACAATGTCGCAGAACGTTTTTTACAAGGCGTTGCCGCGCGCCTGTCGCTGGATCGCCAACACGTGTTTGCTGCCTATGAGGATATTTACTACTACTTGTGGCGCGAGCGCCGTCTGGCGATTAACGTCGATCCGTCCGACGCGCGGCTGGATGACAAGCAGGAACGCGCCAGGCTGGCACGCGTCTTTTCGCAAGGCTTGCGCAAAGTTGCCGGCTACGTATTGCCGCTGGCCCGCAGCGACGATGAACGCGAGTGGAAAAGCGGTAGCTGGTATTTGCGCGGTGAGTTCTGCTATCTGCTACCCGGCGATTCGCCGTTAGGCTACCGACTGCCGCTCGATTCGCAGCCATGGGTCAAGACTGATGATTACCCTTACGTGCATCAGCCCGATCCTACGCAGGCCTTCCAGCCATTGCCGATTGCACAGCAAATCCGTCATCGGCTTGCGACGCCGGCTGCTACCGCCGGCAAGGATAAGGCAGCCGCTGCAGATGCGCCGAAATATAGTTCGGCTTTCGCCAGTGAAGCACAAGCGGCGCCGGCGCCATTCGAGTCGGCCGATGAGATTGCCCGCACTGCCTTGTGTGCGGAAGTACGGCAAGGTGTGCTGTATCTGTTCATGCCACCGCTGGCCCGGCTGGAAGACTATCTGGAGTTGGTAGCAGCGATCGAAGCCACAGCCCAGGCTTTGAAGCAGCCGTTGTTGATGGAAGGTTATGAGCCGCCCAACGACCCGCGGCTGGGTAAATTCAGCGTCACTCCCGACCCTGGTGTGATCGAAGTAAATATCCAGCCCATGCATAGCTGGAGCGAGTTGGTTGCCAACACTACCTATCTGTATGACGTCGCACGCGAGACCCGTTTGACCACCGAGAAATTCATGCTCGACGGTCATCACTCCGGCACCGGTGGCGGCAATCACCTGGTGCTGGGCGGCGCCACCACCAGCGACTCGCCATTCCTGCGGCGTCCGGATCTGTTGCGTAGCCTGATCAGTTATTGGCACAACCATCCGTCGTTGTCTTATCTGTTTTCCGGCATGTTCATCGGCCCCACTTCGCAAGCGCCGCGCGTGGACGAAGCGCGCAACGACGCCGTGGTCGAGCTGGAACTGGCGTTCACAGAGATGGATAAGCAACTCGCCGCTGACGGTTGCGCACCATGGCTGGTGGACCGGTTGCTGCGCAATCTGTTGATCGACGTGACCGGCAACACGCACCGCGCCGAGTTTTGCATCGACAAACTGTATTCACCCGACAGCAGCACCGGCCGTCTTGGTTTGCTGGAATTGCGCGCGTTTGAAATGCCGCCGCATGCGCGCATGAGCCTGACCCAGCAATTGCTGCTGCGGGCGCTGGTAGCGCGCTTTTGGAAAACGCCATACAAGCCGCCACGCCTGGTGCGCTGGGGCACCGAGTTGCATGATCGTTTCCTGCTGCCGCATTTCATCTGGCAGGATTTCTGCGACGTGATGGATGACATGCAGCAGGCCGGGTATGCGCTCAAGCCGGAATGGTTTGCGCCGCACTTCGAGTTCCGCTTTCCAAAGATCGGCGATTTTGCCGTCAATGGCATCGCCCTCGAACTGCGCACGGCGCTGGAACCATGGCATGTACTGGGCGAGGAAAGCCGCTCCGGCGGCAACGCCCGTTACGTCGACTCCTCGCTCGAACGGTTGCAGGTGAAAGTCAGTGGCATGGCGCCCGATCGCTATGTGCTGACCTGCAACGGCGTGCCCGTGCCTTTGCAGCCGACAGGGCGCGTCGGCGAGTTTGTCAGCGGCGTGCGGTACCGCGCCTGGCAACCGCCGTCAGCCCTGCATCCGACCATCGGCATCGATTCGCCCTTGACCTTCGATCTGGTGGATACCTGGAACGGTCGCAGCCTGGGCGGTTGCCAATATCACGTGGTGCATCCGGGCGGGCGTAGCTACGAGACGTTCCCGGTCAATGCTTTCGAAGCGGAAAGCCGGCGTCTCGCGCGTTATTTCCGTCTCAATCACACCCCGGGGCAGATGCAGGTAACTATGCCGATAGCATCCATCGAGCTCCCATTTACGTTAGACTTACGTCACTTCTGATCAAGCTCGGCAGGCATGGTCGAAAAAGCTGTAACGCAACTATTTCCTGGTTGCGCTACAGCTTTTGGACGCGCTGGCGGCTGATCTTGCATTTAAACTGTTCCAGGTGACGCAAGCGATCGATTGTCCTAGAAACGGCAGTAGACCACTAGTTTGTACTTGGATAGACGTCTGGGCATTGTGAATATGAGGACCTTGTCGATTCACCCACAGGGTGGCAACGTTACGCACCCGATTGCACTTTTGTCGGCGCACCTGGCTGCGTTGCTCCTCCTAGCAGGGAAAGCCCTGCCGCGTCGTCGCGCCTTGCCACGTGCACCGGCAAAAGCGCACTCGGGCGCGTTCTACTGCCGTCTCTAGGACTATGTACCAGCGCTTACTTGAGAGTTACCCCGCAGAAGCGGATCGTTACGACGAAATGCTTGAAGCCGGCGGTCGCCTGCGGCCGCATTGGCGTACGCTGATCGATCAGCTGGAAGGCTTGTCGCCAGAGATTTTGCGGCGCCGCGCGCGCGAGGTGCGCGAAGCGATTGCTGCAGAAGGCGTTACCTACAATGTGTACGCCGATCCGCAAGGCGCCAACCGCCCCTGGGAACTGGATCTGTTGCCGCAGATCATCTCCGCCGATGAATGGCAGACTTTGTCCGCAGCAGTAACCCAGCGTGCGCGCCTGCTCAACGCGGTCCTGGCCGATCTGTACGGCCCCCAAACACTGCTTTCGGAAGGGTTGCTGCCACCGGCATTGGTATTCGGCCAGCATGGCTACCTTTGGCCCTGCCGCGGCATAGAACCGCCGGCTGGCATACATTTGCACCTGTATGCGATCGACCTGGCGCGTTCACCTGATGGCCATTGGTGGGTCATGTCGGATCGTACCCAGGGACCTTCGGGTGCCGGTTACGCCTTGCAGAACCGGCAGATCATGTCGCGCGCATTACCGGATACGGTGCGCGACATGCATGTCCAATCCCTGCTGAAATTTTTCCACACACTGCACGATAGTCTGAACACGCTGGCGCCGGCCGGCGGTGAACCGCCGCTGGTGGTGTTGCTGACGCCGGGACCGTATAACGAAACGTACTCCGAGCACGCATTCCTGGCGCATACCCTGGGCTTTCCGCTGGTCGAAGGGGCAGATCTGATGGTGCGCGGCGACATGGTGTACCTGAAGACGCTGAGCGGTTTGCGGCGCGTCCATGCGATCCTGCGGCGGCTGGATGACGATTATTGCGATCCGCTCGAATTGCGCGCCGACTCAGCCCTCGGGATTCCCGGCCTGGTGCAGGCAGCGCGCCTCGGCAATGTGCTGATCGCCAACTCACTCGGCAGCGGCGTGCTCGAATCCGGCGCCTTGCACGGCTTTCTGCCGGCCATTTGCGAACGCTTGCTGGGCCAGCCGCTGGCCTTGCCGGCGGTGGCGTCGTGGTGGTGCGGCGAAAAGCCTGCGTTGGATTACACCTTGGCCAATCTGGAGCAGCTGGTGATCATGCCGGCGTTCCCATCGATGCGCATGCAACCGGTCTATGGCCACAGTCTGAACGCACAATCGCGCCAACGCGTGATCGATAGTTTGCTGGCCCAGCCGCATGCCTATGTGGCGCAGGAATGGGTGCGTTTGTCGCAGGCGCCGGTATTATCGCGCAGCGGCGAATATCGCTTGATGAGCCGCGCGGTGAGCTTGCGGGTATTCGTGGTCGCCGCTGCCGACGGCAGCTACCATGTGATGCCGGGCGGCCTGACGCGGGTCGCACCGCGCCAGCGCAAGGATGTGGTATCGATGCAGCAGGGCGGCGCCAGTAAAGATGTGTGGGTGTTGAGTCAGGTGCGGCCGGAAGTGAGTGAAGCGACCGCACCATTGGCAGCGCCGCTGGAAGCCATCGATGCGCGGCAGCGCGCACTGGATACGATTTACAGCACCGTCGATATTTCATCGCATGCCGGCGAAAACCTGTTCTGGATGGGGCGCTACGCCGAGCGCTGCGACAACCTGGCGCATCTGCTCAGGGCGACCCTGCAACGCAGCACCGATCTGCAGGGTGAAGCGCGCGAGACTTTTTACCAGCTCTGTGAAATCTGCCGAGGCCTCGGGATTACTCTGCCGAGCGCCACGACAGCAGGGCGGCCAACCGTCAACGCCATGCAGCTAGGCCTGATTGCTGCCATCGTCGATCCCACCGCGAGCGTCAGCATCGCCGCCAATCTGCGTCATTTGCATCATTGCGGTTACCAAGTGCGCGAACACCTCTCGCTGGATAACTGGCAAGCGCTTAATCGCATGCCAGGCCTGACGGCAGACAGCGGCGCTCACACCGGTGCGACACCTAGCGGCGCATTGACCATACTGAACAACGTGATCCAGGCGTGCGTGGGCCTGGCCGGACACGCGCTAGACGACATGACGCGCGACGAAGGCTGGCATTTCCTGATGCTGGGCCGGCACATAGAACGCATGACGCATCTGGCGACCTTGTTCGGCCAGTTCCTGCAGTTGCCGGCAGAGCGCCAGAACAAGACCTTGCCGTGGCTGCTGGAGTCAGCCAACAGCGTAGTCACTTATCGCGTGCGCTATCGACGGGCGCCGGAATGGCTGCCGGTGTTGCATCTGCTGGTGTTCGACGTCAGTAATCCGCATGGCATCGCATTCCAGTTCCATATGCTGGAGCGCTATCTGAGCGATATCGCTGAACAACTCGGCACCCTCAACATGGATACGCCGGCGCATTTATCAGCCTTGCTGCGTGAATTTGAATTACAGGACTTAAGCCACGATTCCTTGTTTGTGGCAGATGCACATGCGCGTCTGGTGCAACTGATGCGCGATGCGATCACCGGCGCTTTTTCCTTGTCCGATGAATTGGCCCGGCATTTCTTTACTCCCCTGAATGCACCGGTGAGCCAGGGAGTGTCATGATGAGCGAGCACCCTTCTTACACTTATCACATTCGTCACGATACGCACTATGCGTATTCGCAAGCAGTGCGCTTGTCGCACCAGATGCTGCGCCTGACGCCGCGTTCGCTGCCATGGCAAACCTGCACTTCGCACGGTATCAGCATTACGCCCGAACCGCAAAACCTGCGATTGCTGCTGGATAGTTTCGGTAATCCGATGCAATCGTTTTCGTTGGAAAGCGACCATACCGATCTGCGCGCGCTGGCCGAATCCTGGGTCACGCTGACGCCGCGCCAATTACCTTCGGTCACGCCGACCTGGGAGCAGGCACGTGCCGCGCTTTCGTATCACGCCGGCCAATATTTATTACCCGACGATCTGGAAGCCACGCGCTACCTGTTTGAATCGGCGCACGTGCGGATCAAGCGCGAGCTTCTGGCTTACGCCGCAGAGTCGTTTACGCCCGGATTGCCGTTACTGGCAGGGATAGAAGCCTTGATGACGCGGATTTTCCAGGAATTTACCTTTGACCCGTTGGCCACCACGGTATCAACGCCGGTCACCGAGGTATTTGCTACCCGACGCGGTGTATGCCAGGATTTTGCGCACTTCATGCTTTCCTGCCTGCGCTCAATGGGTTTGGCGGCGCGCTATGTCAGCGGTTATCTGCTGACCGAACCACCGCCGGGACAGCCGCGCTTGATCGGCGCCGACGCTTCGCATGCCTGGGTATCGATATATTGCCCGAGCCTCGATGGCCAGCCCAGCAGTTGGATAGATGCCGATCCGACCAATGGCATCTTTCCGGACACCAGCCACATCACGCTCGGCTGGGGCCGCGATTTTCTCGACGTCTCGCCCTTGCGCGGCGTGCTGATTGGCGGCGGGCAGCAAACCATGGATGTGGCAGTGACGGTATTGCCGGCACATGAGGCGCCGGGGTTTGGTTTCGCGGTGTGAGGCGGCAGCTTTTTTAAGGCGCCCGAATCTGATGCAGCAACGCAACCGCACGCGGATCCGGCGGCGGTGTCAGCAAGCTCACCACAATCAGCGTCAGCAAACTCGCCGGCACGCCAAAAACACCGGCAGCCATCGGCGCGATGTGGAACCATTGGCCGCTGACTGAACCGCCGAGCGCCGGATAGGTGTGCAGCATGTAATAGATGCAGGTGCTGAACCCGACTACGATGGCGGCAATCGCCCCTTGCTGGTTGCCGCGTTTCCAGAACACCCCCAGCGCCAGCACCGGGAACAAGGTCGAGGCCGCCAGCGAAAATGCCGCGCCTACCATCGACAGGATATCGCCCGGTTTCAATGATGCGGTGTACGCCGCCAGCAACGCCACTACCAGCAACAGCAACTTGGATACGGTGACACGCTTGGCGTTGGAAGCATGCGGATCGATCATCTTGTAATAGACATCGTGCGACAAGGCGTTGGAAATCGTCAGCAGCAAGCCGTCGGCGGTCGATAGCGCTGCCGCCAGTCCACCCGCCGCGACCAGTCCGGAAATGTAATAGGGCAGGCCGGCGATCTCTGGCGTCGCCAACATGATCATATCGCCGTCCAGATTGATTTCCGACAGCTGCACAATGCCGTCGTGGTTAAGATCGACAATACTGACCAGGGGATTGCTCTTGTCGATATTAGCCCAGTACGATACCCATTCCGGCAGGTGCGCATACTGGGAGCCGACCAGCGAGGTGTAGATGGTGTATTTCACCAGCACCGCCAGCGCCGGCACTGTGAGGTAGATCAGCACGATGAAAAACAGCGTCCAGAATACCGACTTGCGGGTTTCCTGCACTGACGGCGTGGTGTAGTAGCGCATCAGGATGTGCGGCAAGGAAGCCGTGCCCAGCATCAGGCAAAACACCAGCGCCAGGAAATTATTCCGTTTGATATCCGATGCTTCCTTGGTCGCGCCGGGATAGGGCGTTGCCTGCGGTAGCGGTGGCTCGGCGCGCGCCAGGTTGGCGGCTTTGTCCTGCTGCCATTTGCGCTCGGCTTCCTCTGGTGTCTTCGGATAGTTGTTCAAGGCGCGATTCGCGGCTCGGATCTCGATCAGGGAACTGTTGTTGCGCTTGAGTAGTTCGAGATGCTGCTGTGCATCTATGCGCCCCTGTTCCCAGGATTTCGGTATATTGCGCAGGCGCGTATCGAAGTCATCGGCGTTGGCTTTGAACATCGCCCGTACTTCGATCTCCTTCGGATCTTTATCCAGTTTCTTTTCGATGGTGTCGATTTGCGACAGCACCGAGCCGTAGGAAAATGGCGCTACCGGGTTGTGCGTATGTACTGTCGATAGCCAGATGACCGGAATCAAATAGGCAAATAGAATAATGATGTACTGCGCCACCTGGGTCCAGGTAATCGCCCGCATGCCGCCCAGGAAAGAACAGACCAGGATACTGGCCAGGCCGAGGAAAATGCCGACCGAAAAGTCAACGCCGGTAAAGCGAGAGGTGATCAGGCCTACGCCGTAGATTTGCGCCACTACGTAAATGAAGGAAATCACTACTGTAGCCGCCACCGCAACTATTCGTACGGGATTGCTGTTGGTGTGGCCACGATAGCGTGCGGCGAGGAAATCCGGGATCGTGTATTGGCCGAACTTGCGCAGATACGGGGCGATCATCAAGGCAACCAGGCAATAGCCGCCGGTCCAGCCGATGACGTAAGCCAGGCCATCGAAGCCTTGCAAGTAGAGACCGCCGGCCAGGCTGATGAAAGTGGCGGCAGAGATCCAGTCGGCAGCGGTTGCCATGCCGTTGAACAGCCCCGGCACGCGCCGTCCTGCCACATAGTATTCCGATACATCCGACGTGCGGCTGACGATGCCGATGCCGGCATACAGGACGATGGTGGCAAACATGAACAGGTAGCCGATCCAGGTGCGCGGCAAGCCCTCTTTTTCCAGGATCGCCAATACCACCAGCAAGAGGATGAAGCCGCCGGTATACCAACCGTAATAGCGTACCAGCCGCCAGAAGAAAGATTTATCGTTCATTGCTGCTCGCGGTCCGGCTGGCGTTGATCTGCTTTTTTCATTTGCCAGGTATATACCGCGACGATCAGCAGGTAGATCAGCGCCAGTCCCTGCGCCGCCATATAAAACGACAACGGCCAGCCGAACAGACTTATGTTCGACAGCTCACGGGCAAAGAAGATGACGGAGAAGGTCAGTACAAACCAGATCAGCAACAGCCCCGACGTCAGTCGTCTGGTGCTTTGCCAGTGACTGGCGGGATGGCGCGGGCGGAGTTTCAACATACGTATGTCTGGTCTGATGGCTAGTGGTTGTTGTTAATGGAAATCCGTATTGGATTCTGAAACCGGGTTTTCCAACAAGCGAAAGCTGACGCGGAACAGGCTGCCAGGCAATTCCGGATCGGTGCTGCGCGGATTGTAGGAAATCGTCACTTCGGCATCATGTTGCTGGGCGATTTCGCGCACGATCGCCAGCCCCAGGCCGCTGCCATTGCCGCCGCCGCTGCCGAGGATACGGTAGAAGCGTTGGAACACGTGGTCACGCTCGGCTGGCGGAATGCCGGCGCCGGTATCCTCGACTTCTAGTATCGCCATTCCTGTTGCCGACTCGCCGCGAACACGGACGGTAACGCTGCCTTCGACAGGCGTGTAGTGCAAAGCATTGTCGATCAGGTTGCCAAGCAGTTCGCGCAACATGAGCGGGTTACACAAGATCGGCAATGCCTGTTCGGCCTGTTCAAAACCAAAATCGATACGCTGGGTGAACGAAGCCTGGACCCAGTCCTGCACCACCGCACGCGCGAATTCGGATAAATCGACTTGCACAAACGGCGCACTCTCCTGCGACTGGTTTTCCGCCCGCGCCAGTGACAACAATTGATTGACCAGCCGGGTCGCCGACTCGGAACTCTTTGCCAATTGTTCTAGTGACCGATGAATATCGTGGTGGCTGGTCTGCCGCAATGCCAGTTCGGACTGCATGCGCATGCCGGCCAGCGGTGTTTTCATCTGGTGTGCAGCATCGGCAATGAAACGTTTCTGGGTTTGAATCGAAAGTGAAAGGCGCGACAGCATATCGTTGAGTGAACGCACCAGCGGCGAGATTTCTTCCGGCACCTGGCCTGAATCGATCGGGCTCAGGTCGTCCGGTCGCCGGGCCCGGATCCGCTGCTGCAATTCGGACAATGGCGACAGGCCGCGCGACAAGGCAAACCAGATCAGCGCCAGCGCAATCGGCAGGATCAGGAATTGCGGCAGGATCACGCCCTTGATGATTTCGTTCGCCAGCCGGGCGCGCTTTTCCAGCGTTTCTCCTACTTGCACCAGCGCTAGCCGTGGCGGTTCTTTCTTGCCGGCAGCGTCATTGGCGTCGATCGCACTGCGCAGATCGACATAGGTGTAGGCGATCCGCACATCGTTGCCGTGCACGGAGCTATCCAAAAACCGGACCGTGCCCGGATGTAAGGGATCTTCTTCGGTCACCGGCAAATGCATGTCGCGGTCGCCGTCGATATATTCGCCATGCGGACCGGTGATCAGGTAATAGACATTATCGACATCGTCGGCGCGCAGGAAATCACGGGACGGATTGGTCAGGCGCGTCACGACCTTGCCGTTGACTTCGCTGACCTGCTGCGACAATACCGTGACGCTATCGTCCAGCGCCTGGTCGAAGGGCTGGTTGGCAATCGACTTTGCGACGACATAGGTAATCGCGATGCTGATCGGCCATAGCAGCAACAGCGGCACCAGCATCCAGTCCAGGATCTCGCCGAACAGGGAGCGTTGTACCCGCTCTTCAGTGTGATTGGCAGATGGGTTGGTCGGGCTTGGCTGCGCGGCCAGGGATTGAGTGTCGCGCATGGGCAAGTATTAGCGGCGGCTGGACGAATCCACCGGGGACAGCGGTGCGGCGGAAATTGCGGAACTGACTTGCGGTTCGCTGATTTTTTCCAGGCAGTAGCCGAGACCGCGCACTGTGGCAATCCGCACGCCGCCGATTTCGATTTTCTTGCGCAAACGATGGACATACACTTCGATGGCGTTATTGCTGACTTCTTCGCCCCATTCGCACAGGTGATCGACCAGTTGCTCCTTGGAGACCAGGCGACCGGTGCGCTGCAGCAACACTTCCAGCAAGCCGAGTTCACGTGCCGAGAGGTCGAGCATCTGTTCGTTGATATAGGCGATCCGTCCGACCTGATCGTAACTTAGCGGGCCGTGCTTGATGACGGTGGGGCCGCCGCCGGCGCCACGCCGGGTCAGCGCACGTACCCGCGCTTCCAGTTCGGACAGCTCAAACGGCTTGGCCATGTAGTCGTCGGCGCCCAGGTCGAGCCCTTTTACCCGTTGCTCGAGCGAATCGGCGGCAGTCAGGATCAGCACCGGTAGCCGTGAATTGCGGGCGCGCAGACGGCGCAGCACCTCGAGGCCGGTCATTTTGGGCAGCCCCAGGTCGAGGATCAGCAAATCGAAATCCTGGGTCGACAAGGCTGAATCCGCTTCCATCCCGTTCATCACGCAGTCGGTGGCATAACCCGACTGGCGCAGCGAACGCGTCAGTCCATCGGCTAAAACACTGTCGTCTTCGGCAAGCAAAATGCGCATGTTGGTGGTGTTTCCGTGTACGGTGGGTGGAAGGTACTGCTTGTAGTCTATGGCGTTTCATTCTTTGCAGCAAGGTCGACAGCAAAATTACCGCTTCTGTTTGGTATAATCATTGCCACCTAATCTGACCCGGATCCGCTTTCCCACTTTGATGCGACGCTTACTGATTCTTTTGCTGATGTTTCTGCTGCCTATGCAAGTCTTTGCAGGCATGACTGAATTTAAAGCAAACCCTCAGGCAAACGTAGTGGCGACGCTGGCATACGCGGTTCAGCAAGATGATCATCAGGACGCTCGAAAAGGTGCGCCGGTCTGTAAGGCTGACATCGATTGCAGCTCACAGGATAGCGTTGTGGACGACATCGAGATGCATGTCGATCTTGGCGATGAGACGGTACCTGCTTTTCCCCTTATATTTGCCGCTGCGGCAATTGCTTCAACACCGGCGCTAAGTAACGACAAAGCGCGCCAACCTCCGTTTTTACCTCCGGTCGGACCTCCGCCTAGAGCCTAAGCGCCTTTACGTCGCCGTTGCTATTGCAGCTGGCGGCAGGCGCCTTCCTATCTGCCGGGTAAGCTCCCGGCGATTCCAATCATCCACGATGCTGATCGGCAGACTGATGCGCGTCTTGCATCGGGTCTTAATTCCGGGCCGTTTAGCGTCATGGCATGGCTGCGAAGTTTCAAACGAAGTTTAAAAACTCGGCGGTGCATATGACCTCATACGGTCATGCATGACCGTGATTGCATCAAATCTCAGGAGAAAGTATGAAGAAATTATTCGTGGCGCTGATCGTCGTAGCCATGACGTTGTCAGCTGGTATGTCGACCGTTGAAGCCAAGCGCATGGGCGGCGGCAGTTCCTTCGGTAAAAAATCACAAGGCATGAATCGCCAGGCGGCGCCGGCGCAGAATCAGGCCACAAATGCCGCCAAGCCAGCCGCGGCGGCTGCCGCACCGGCCGCTGCTGCAGCCGCCAAACCTAGCATGTGGAAAGGCATGTTGGGCGGCGCTTTGCTGGGCTTGGGCCTGGGCGCGTTGTTGTCCAGCATGGGCCTGGGCGGTGCGATGGCTGGCATGATCAGCAACATGATCATGATCGCCTTGTTCGCGTTTGCCGCCATGTTCATTTACAAGCTGGTACGCCGCAAGATGGGCAACGGTGCCGCTGGCAACAACGGCATGCGTCCTGCGTTTGCTACATCGGCGCCTTCGAGCTTCACGCCGGAAATCGCTTCGCGTGTTGAGCAAGCTTTTCAGCCTATGCAACGTACGGCCTTTGACGCGGCACCTGCAGCGGCGGCGATGGGTGCCGGAGCTGGTGCAGCTGGCGTTGGTGGCTGGGGCGTGCCTGCGGACTTTGATACTGTCGGTTTCTTGCGTCATTCCAAGACTTACTTCCTGCGCCTGCAAGCGGCGTGGGACAAGGCCGATAGCAACGATATCCGCGAATTCACCACGCCGGAGATGTTTGCCGAGTTGCGTATGCAGTTGCAAGAGCGCGGCGCATCGGATAACCATACCGATGTCGTGACGCTGGACGCTGAATTGCTGGGAATCGAGACTGTCGATGCCGACTATCTGGCCAGCGTGAAGTTCACCGGCATGATCAAGGAAGACGACGCTTCTGCTGCTGCGCCGTTTGCCGAGATCTGGAACTTGTCCAAGCCAACCGCGGGACAGGGCGGCTGGATACTGGCAGGGATCGAGCAAGTGGAACAAAACGCCTGAATCTAGCCTTTGGGCAGTTGTAACTCAGGATGGTGTTTAAAAGCCGCCGGCAAGAAATTGCCGGCGGCTTTTTCTTTTGGTTCGTACGACTAATGGCACAATACGGGGTTTTCAGGATATTGCTAAAGGAATGTTAATGAGTTTGCCAACGAGTTTGTCAACGACAGCCCCGGATTCCGCCGTGATTTTGACCGGCGACCGTCCGACTGGTCCGTTGCATCTGGGCCATTTCGTCGGCAGCTTGCGGAATCGGGTTGCTTATCAGCACACTTATCGGCAATTTATCATGCTGGCCGATGCTCAG
The DNA here is from genome assembly GCF_900111995.1 of Collimonas sp. OK607. Taxonomy (GTDB): domain Bacteria; phylum Pseudomonadota; class Gammaproteobacteria; order Burkholderiales; family Burkholderiaceae_D; genus Collimonas. The sequence continues at coordinate 1,259 of NZ_FOKF01000039.1, read as the reverse complement.
GCGCTGACTGACAATATGGAGGACACCAACAAGGTGCACCGGAATGTGGTGGAGGTTGCGCTGGATTACCTGGCGGTCGGTATCGATCCGTCTTTGTCGACGATCTTGATTCAGTCGCAGATTCCTGAGCTGGCGGAGTTGACTTTCTATTACCTGAACCTGGTTACCGTGGCGCGGCTGGAGCGTAATCCTACGGTTAAGGAAGAAATCCGGTTGCGGGGGTTTGAGCGGGATATTCCGGCGGGTTTCCTGACTTATCCGGCTAGCCAGGCGGCTGATATCACGGCGTTCAAGGCGGCGCTGGTGCCGGTGGGTGAGGATCAGATTCCTATGATTGAGCAAACCAATGAGATTGTGCGGCGGTTTAATCGTACTGTCGGGCGGGATGTGCTGGTTGAGGCTAAGGCTTTGGTGCCGGAGATTGGGCGTTTGCCGGGTATTGATGGCAAGGCCAAGATGAGTAAATCGTTGGGCAATACGATCAACCTTGGCGCTACAGCGGATGAGATTCGGGCGGCGGTCAAGCAGGTGTATACCGATCCTTTGCATTTGCGGGTGCAGGATCCTGGGCATCTGGAGGGTAATGTGGCTTTCCTTTATCTGGATGCGTTTGATCTTGATAAGGACGGGTTGGCGGAGATGAAGGCGCACTACGTGCGCGGTGGTTTGGGCGATAGCTTGGTGAAGGTGCGTTTGGAAGCCTGCTTGCAGGATTTGCTGGCGCCGATTCGCGCTCGTCGCGAGGAGTTGGCCAAGGACAAGGGGTATGTCATGCAGATCCTGAAAGACGGCACCGCCAAGGCGCGTGAAGTGGCGGCTAAAACCGCCGACGAAGTCAAAGCAGCCCTAGGCCTAAGCTACTTCTAATGTGGTCATTTGGGGTCAGAGTTTTTTTACGATAGTCTCATCGTCGTAAATTACTCTGACCCTGACCCTTCCCCTCAAATAATCGATAAAAATCAAAGGGCTAATGATTTTGAATTGTCAGTTGCATGCATGAGCTGTTAACTTTCTCCTACGTAGCGACCAAACTGCGACAGAGAAAGAGCACTCATGCATGCAAGAAGAATCATACAGAAATTGTTGGAAGAAAGGTGTCCTGGTGTTCACGCCAAACGGGCACAAAGCGTGGCTGCGTTGGTTCAGGCAGCGCTACAAGGTGGGTTAAGTTTGATGGGCTTGAGCCGGCATTTGGACAGTGCCACACCGATACGTCATCGTATCAAACGCTGCGATCGCCTACTGGGCAATAGGAAGTT
>NZ_FOKF01000086.1 GCF_900111995.1 Collimonas sp. OK607 | reverse complement strand
TTCAAGGCTTGTTCGGCAATTTGGCTTTTATTGGAGACATGCAAATCAAAGAATTTCCGGCGTGCATGGGCCATGCAGCCGATCTCAATGATGCCTTGCTGGAATCCCATCTTGTAACCACCGTAATCGTCGCAAACAAGACCGCCACGCCAATCACCTAAGAAATTTCTGGCATGTTCGCCGGCGCGACTATCAGCAAAGTCATAAATGACGGCACGCATTGAGGCGAAACGCGTGGGGGCATAAGCCCACAGATAGGCGCGATGCGTCTTCTTCTTGCCGGGGCTCAGCATTGGCACGGGTGTTTCATCAGCATGAATGACATCCTGCTGCAGCATTTCAGCGCGTAGCGCATCAACCAGCGGCTGCAACCGCATCCCGCAGACACCAACCCAGGCACCGAGTGTGGAGCGCGGCAGCGTCAAGCCGGCCCGTCCAAAGATGCTCTCTTGTCGGTACAACGGAGTATGGTCTGCGTACTTGGTCACCAGCACCTGCGCCAGCAGAGATGCAGTGGGAATGCCCTTATCAATGACGTGTGCCGGGACCGATGCCTGGATCAGCGTCGTACATTCCGAGCAGACCCATTTGCCGCGGATATGGCGCTCGACGCTGAACACGCCTGGCGTGTAATCGAGTTTCTCACTGACGTCTTCGCCAATGCGGCGCAATTGGCAACCGCAGCGGCAGGTCGTGGTATCTGGTTCGTGATGGATCTCAGTGCGCGGCAACTGAGGTGGCAACGATGCTCTCTTGGGCTGTTTGCGTTCGTCATGGCCCTTTGGGGGAGAACTCAGCTCTTCAAGCTCGGCTTCAATCGCAGCAATATCGGCATCGATGGTTTCATCAAGCAGGCTTGCCTGAGTGGTATCGAGCTGCTCGCTGCGCTTGCCGAACTGGTAACGTCTGAGCACCGAAATCTCATGGGTAAGCTGATCGATGCGCGTTTGCCGGTAATGCAGCTCGCGCTCTTTGTCGGTGACAGTCGTCATCAGCGCCGCTACTAATGAGCGAAGCTGGTCATGATTCAAGTCGTCGAGGTTGGCAGGCGATATCATGAGAACCAGTTTGCCATAACCGAATTCAACAGGGAACAACAACTGTTTACGTCGCGCTCACCTTAGTGATGCGTTATAACAACGAGATGGCGTGCCCCTCTGCCAGTGACTGCCATGGCAGGCCAATCACCAAGGCACGGAGTTGCTCGGGATTGAGCGGAACTGCGATGGCCATCGGACCATTCGTCCATACAAACCGTCCTTTGCTCAAACGGCGAACGGCCAGCCAAATCCCAAAGCCGTCGTACACCAGTACCTTCATGCGTGTTGAACCCTTATTGGCAAACAAATAGGCATGATGGGGACGCGCAGCACCGAACACCTTTACAACACGCGCCAGAAGCGTGTCCATGCCGGCACGCATATCCAGCGCC
>NZ_FOKF01000012.1 GCF_900111995.1 Collimonas sp. OK607 | reverse complement strand
CTTTGCAGCCAATATCCACTTATGACGCTTGTAAATCGTCTCTGAAGGCATGGGGGACGAGTTGGCTGCGCTAAAAATGGGCCTTACGCCCCTATGATCTTCATAGCCTTCATCATGTCAGTGATCCCAAGAATGGCCATGACGCGGCGCATGTTGTAGGCCAGTATGTGCAAGCTGATTTCGGTGCCAACGTGAGCCAGTCCCTTCATCGTGAAGTGCCCTGATCCCATCCAAGACTTCACGGTTCCAAACACATGCTCCACCGTGCATCGCCTGAGTTTCATCTTGTCGCGGCTGTTGTCGATTCGGGTCTGCATGGTATCGAGCACATCCGTACCGTCTGTCCAGCAACTCCCAAGGGAGCATCTGATGTATATAACTGCACAAATAATTGACCAGCGACAAAATCTTCGCGATCCTTGCCACGTAAAACCATTGATGCCTCAGATGAGGTCTGGCCCATTTTCAATATATTCCAAATAATCGGACCTGGTTTATTCGGTTCGCCGCGCTGTAGAGTAATTCCAATTACGTCAGTTGCTTTAATATTGTGTGTACGTGCCCGATATTCAAGCCGACCAGTCGTGGCATCATAGGTAAAATGAACGTCAGCCGTATTACCATTTTTCCCAAAGTGTACTGTATCTAACGTTTGCAAGCGAGGCGCTTTACCAGCAACTAACGGCGGGGTTGTATATGGTGCTCGGCGTGGACGCATGGTCTTTTCCCAGCCGTACGCAAGGTTCAGCAGTGTTGGCTCCGCGAACTCCGCGCCAAGCAATTCCAGTCCAACAGAAAGACCATCTGCTGTCCATCCAACGGGTAGGGCCATCGCTGGTAGACCAGTAGTGGCACTGAGTTGGCAATTCTCCCAGCCGCCCTGCAGTTCGCCGATGAAAGATGGCTTCTGTCCGATGGTCGGATAAACAAGCGTGTCCAAATGTTCTCGGGCAAAAACGCCCACCATTATCCTGCCTTGCCACTGATCGACTGTGGATGGACTGAACCCTCGTTCGTCGCGCATCCATTTGATATAGCTGTCGAGATGGCCTTGAAACGGCAGAACCATGATTGGCTCACGCCACCAACCGAGAAACCGTAACCATGGCCTGGCCACTACGATCATCCGGTACCCCATTGTTACGCCAGTATGCAACGCTGCGCGCTGCTGCACGAGTTCATGTAGCTGATTGATATCGACACCTTGCGGCGCTGTCGGGGGAAGAAAGCAAGCTATCCAGATGAGCTCATTTCGTTTTACCGACAGTGATCCAGATGTCGCACCCGACTCCGCGCAGTGGCGCAAATATCGCTCCCGTTCCTGCAAAAACGGCGCCTCGCGATGGCGACTACCTGCGACCTTGGCAGGGATTGGTTTCTTGGACATGGCAGACCTCCGAACGATGGTTGGGAGGTCAGAAAGCGCCGAAATTTATGTCATGTCAATCGCTGGCGAATACCAACGATTTCCCCTGCGGCCGGTTGGCGGCGCAACATAAATTCCGGCACAACATAACCGGCGTTATGTGTTGCAACACATAATGCGGGCTACGATAAAATCTTCGCCGATGGCCAGATTCGTGAAGCCGCCTGCATGGCCCATGCCCGACGCAAGCTACACGATTTGCATGTCAAGAAGGTGACGCCGACAACGACTGAGGCGCTGCGCCGGATCGGCGAACTGTATGCAATTGAAGCGCAGATCCGCGGTCAGCCGCCAGACCAACGTCAGCGAATACGGCAAGCGCAATCACGCCCGCTGCTCGACAGTCTGGAAATCTGGTTGCGTCAACGATTGCTCACGCTATCGACTCAATCGGACACGACCAAAGCCATCAAATATCTGCTCAACCAGTGGCAGGCACTGATCTATTATTGCGACGATGGCACTGCCGAAATCGACAACAACATCGCAGAGAATGCATTGCGCGGACGCTGCCTGGGCCGCAGAAATTACTTGTTTCTGGGATCCGACAGTGGCGGAGAACTTGCCGCAGCCATGTACAGCCTCATCGGCAGTGCACGCATGAACGGCATCGATCCCGAAGCTTATTTGCGCCACGTGTTCGCCTACATCGCTGACCATCCAGTCAATCGCGTCGATGAACTCCTGCCTTGGAACGTCGCCGACCGCCTTAAACTAACGGCCGGCTGAAATTCAATCGCACCTTGGACAGACTGTCAACGACGGTGCAGACGAGGTGCTTATTCAACACCCACGACTACGCTAAAAGAACATGCGGCGCCATTGGCACAGCGGCCGGTGCGGCTGGCTGCATTAGCGGCGCTGAAATTGGCGCAACTGCAATTAGCACCACCACGATGAGTCAAGCGAACCTCGCTTGACTCAATTCCCCTCTCTGCAATTTTTTTTGCAGCTCGTCTGCATTCAAATGACGTTGATCAATACACGGGAGATGAACTTCATATTCGCCTCACTTGCCCATGCCGTGCCGGCAAGATGAGCGTGGTAGATCAGCATGCTGTCCGCTTCCAATGGAATATCCACCGCCGATGACGTGGCAGTTGGATCAGTATGCTATATCTAAAAATTTAGACTGTTTCGCCGGCCAGTTAAGGTTCTAACCTAACCAATGTTCCATCCCGTTGTTCAGGAAGGAGCGAAGGACGTCGTACCATTGGCTGATATCTATTCCATTTAAAACGTATGGCTTATGCCAACTGCGTAACCGTTAACACCCGTCGTGACGTGTTCATTCCAGATATCTGCGTAGACGCTTGTGCGTTTTCCGCGGCAATCACATGTGCTATCGGGTCGATTTGATATAGAGTTTCGACTTCAAAATTTGTTCGAGGATTACCTATCAGTCACTACCGAATCTACCCTCTGATTGCGCTCTGAATTTTTTCGGTGTGATCCCTTTCATTTCCAGAAAACGGCGATTGAAATTCGCCACATTATTGAACCCGACTTCATAGCAGATGTTCGTCACATACTGATCTGTATTCATTAACAACTGACAAGCTTTGTTAATGCGGAGTTGATTCACGAAATCAGTGAAGCTATTCCCGGTTGCTTTGCGAAAAAAGCGTGAGAATTTTGTCTGCGACATACCCAATCGGGCCGCCAATATTTCAGCTGAGATCGGCGTGCGGTAGTTTTCGGTAATGTAATTGAACACTGTATTGATTTTTGCCATGGATGCATCATCATCAAACGATTGCATTTGAGCGCTAGACAAAAGACGATACGTATGACTTTTCGCCAAAAATCCAAGCAGCTTCAGGAATTCCGCAAATCGATTCACGTCTTTTGCATTCCTTATCTGATAAAAATACTGCTCTACCTGGTCGCTCATGTTGAAGAATTCAATTCCATACTTTGCCCGTTCCAGCAGCGGCATGATTTCACGTAATTCCGGAATATATTTAGCGATTAGCTCCAACGGCGCATGTCCAAACTGTATTGCCATGTCGCGCGTTGGAATACCCTCCTTGGGAACGTCGGTAGAAATCCAGTTATGCGGTAAACGTGGCCCCGTCAACACCAGGTTGCCTGGTGAAAACTCCCCTATATAGTCGCCAACAAACAGCTTCCCACTACTTTTGATAATGAAATGCAATTCGTAAGCATCGTGGTAATGCCAGCGGATTAACGGATCCGGCACCCCATGCTCCAAAAAACGTAGAAATTCACTGAATTCGAGGAATTCAAGCTCTGGGGGCCGGGATTGGAGTTTCGTAACCAATGTTCACTCCTTTTGGAATCAAGCGATTACTCTGGTTCAACTCATTACATTACCACCATCCACATTCAACGTCTGGGCCGTGATGTAGGCAGACTCCGTACTTGCAAGGAAGATGGCCGCACCGGCGATTTCGTCAGGATGTCCCATGCGGCCAAGCGGCACCGCATGACCTACCGCCACTTTCTTTTCCCCTGGCTTCAACCCCTCGTAGCGTGCGAATAGGGCATCGACATGGCCCCACATCGGCGTGTCGACCACGCCGGGCGCAATCGCGTTCACACGGATGCCGGACGGCGCCATCGCAAGCGCCGCCGATTGGGTATAGCTAATGACGGCGGCCTTGGTCGCGCAATAGTGCGATACCAGTGCTTCACCCCGACGTCCGGCCTGCGATGCCATGTTTATCACCGTGCCGCGCGTCCCTTGACTGACCATCTGCGCGAGAACTTTTTGCATGGTAAAGAACATCCCTTTGACATTCACATCGAACAGGCGCTGATACATCGCCTCATCCGATTCCAGCAGCGGTGCCATATCAAACACGGCGGCATTGTTGAACAATACATCCACTGGTCCGAATGCCTGGCTGGCGCGTTCGACCATCTGCGCCACAGAAGCTGATTGCGTCACATCCGTAGCGACATAAATCAACGTGGCTGGATAGCGAGACATCAATAACCTGATTTCTGCCGACGGTTCGGGAGACAAATCTGCCACCGTACAACGCGCCCCTTCATTCAGATATGCCGCTGCAACGGCCAATCCGATACCACCACCTGCGCCTGTCAATATTGCGTGTTTGTCCTGAAGACGAGTAACGCTTGCCATTATGAATTTCCTTTTAACCATTGTTGAAGTGAAAGATACGCTTGGCGGATACCCGCCTCAAGCGTCTGATTACCTGCAAGCGGCCCCCACAGAGTGGGATTGCCGCAAAAAGCATGTACAACATCGGATGCGCCGAGGATGTCATTGACAGCGGCTTCATCCATGGCCTGATCCTTATAGGTGAACGGAATAATCCCCGCCGCGCGGTACTGCAGAAAAATCAGGAACAGTGCCGGCAGCATGGCGGTGCACGCAAACGGTTGCTGATTCGCGATCCGATCGGCAATTGTCGGCGCAATAAAGCCCGGTATTTTGGTAAAGCCGTCGGCGGCAACGCGTTCGATGGTGTCTTTGATGTACGGATTACTGAAACGGTCTAGAACCGTATCGCAATAGCGCGCCAAATCGACCGGACTTGGCGACAGGCAGGGAATCACATCCTGAGAGACATATGCCCTTGCCATCTGCCCGATTGTCTGGTCTGCCAATGCTTCGTGAATATAATCGAAACCGCGTATCGCACCAGCCCAAGCGATGCAACTATGGCTAGCATTCAGGATACGAATCTTTGCTTCTTCGTAAGGAAAAACTGACGACACCATCTCCACGTTCACCTTTTCCCATGGCGGCCGACCATTGCAGAAATGATCTTCAATCACCCATTGGCTGAAATCCTCGGCCATCACGACACATTCATCCGTGATATCTAAGACCGCTTGTACACGGCCTTTCGCCTCGACCGGCGGCCTTGGGGTGATGCGATCGACCATCCCGTTCGGATATGTGGTGTTGGCCTGTACCCAGGCGAGCAAGTCAATTTCGCCGCGACGGGTCAGAAAATCGCGCAGGCCAATTCTGAAATGATCGCCGTTGCTGCGTATATTGTCGCAGCACAGCAAGGTCACCGGACCCGCATCATCGTCACGGCGGCCGCGAAGTATGCTGCAAATCGCGCCGTAAATCGTCAGTTTGCTACCTTGTTCCAGATCCGAACGCAAATCTGCATAGGACAAATCCAGCTGTTGATGCTGATCGAGGTAATACCCCGCTTCCGTCACCGTGAAGGAGATGATCCTGGTATTTGGCCGCCGACCCAGCGCAACCACCGCATGCAAGTCGGATGACCATGGCAGAATGTCGGTGATCGAACGGATCCGTTCATAGGTAAAGGCTCCCGCTGGCGTGATGGTCTCCAGTGTGTACTCCCCACCCTGGGTATCCAGATCGTGCAACAGCTGAGTCATGTCGGGCCGAATATTGCCCGCGGCAAGCGCCCATCTTGTTTCACCGCTGTCGATCAGGCGATTCAGATACCACGCTTGATGCGCGCGATGGAATGCGCCAACGCCGAGATGCAGTATCAGCTTCGTCGATACCGGATTTGTGTGTGACATAAGGCTGAGTTCAGTGCGCGGCTGCATATACTTTGCCCGCCTGGTCGAAAATATGCATGTGCTGCTGGTTTAGCAGCAGGCTAATGCGGTCGCCCCGATGTAGCACAGTGCGTTCGTTGCGCCGTGCGACGACCTGCAAACCGTTTTCCATCGTCGAATAGATCAGCGTTTCGGCACCGAGTGCTTCCACCACGTCCACTGTGGCGGTATAACCGCCGGCGGACGCACTGCCCAGTTCAACGTATTCGGGGCGGATACCGATGAAACCGCCAGCAGGCAAAGTCAGGCCGGCTTGCGGCGAGCGCGGCAGGCCAGAGAGCGGCAATATATTCATGCTCGGCGTGCCGATGAATTGCGCGACGAATTGATTGGCAGGCCGGTCATACAATTCTAGCGGCGAACCTACCTGCTCGATATTGCCGTCGCGCAGGACAACGACGCGATCAGCCAGTGTCATCGCCTCAACCTGGTCATGCGTAACATAAATCGTGGTGGCGCCCAATTCTCTGTGCAGACGGGCGATTTCGATGCGAGTTTGTCCGCGCAAGGCGGCATCAAGATTGGATAAGGGTTCATCGAACAAGAATACTTTCGGCGCGCGCACGATTGCGCGACCGATCGCTACCCGCTGCCGCTGGCCTCCAGACAAGGCTTTCGGCGTGCGCTCCAGGTATTCGGTCAGGTTTAGGATGCCGGCGGCCTTGTTGACCTTCTCGCGAATCACTCCTTTATCAACCCCGGCCAGTTTTAAGGCGAACGACATGTTCTCGAACACTGTCATGTGCGGATACAAGGCATATGACTGAAACACCATCGCCAGGTCGCGTTTGGAGGACGGTAAATTGGTGATGTCTTTGCCGTCCAGCGTGAGGCTGCCGCCATTCACTGGTTCGAGACCGGCTATCAGGCGCAGCAAGGTCGATTTGCCGCAGCCGGAAGGGCCGACGAATACGATGAATTCGCCCTTTTTTATCTCGAGGTTGATGCCTTTGATGGCGCGGTGCGTTTCGAAATATTTCTCGATCTTGTTTAATGTCAGGAAAGCCATGATCGTGTGTCCTCTGAATTTTTTAAATAGAACCGCTTATTTGACTGCGCCGAAAGTCAGCCCTTGTACTAATTGTTTCTGGCAGAACCAGCCGAATACGATGATCGGCGCAATCGCCATCAGCGAAGCGGCGGAGAGCTTGGACCAGAACAGCCCTTCGGGACTGGAATATGAGGCGATTAGCGAGGCCAGTGTGCCCGCGTTCGCAGCGCCGAGATTGAGCGACCAGAATGACTCATTCCAGGACAGCACCAAGCACAACAAGGCGGTCGATGCCATGCCGCCCAGACCCAATGGCAAGACGACATAGCGGAACTCCTTGAAGATGCCGGCGCCATCCATACGTGCCGCTTCAAGAATCTCGCGCGGGATTTCCTTGAAATAGGAGTACAGCATCCAGACCATGATCGGCAGGTTCGACAGCGTGAAAATCACGGATAATCCCCATCTGGTATCGAGCAGCCCGAATTGCTGGTACAGCACGTAAATCGGCACCAGCGCACCGACCGCCGGCATCATCTTGGTCGACAACATCCACATCAGGATGTCCTTGGAGCGCTTAGTCGGGGAGAACGCCATCGAATACGCGGCAGGTGCGGCGATCAGCAGGCCGATCAAAGTGGATGCGACGCTGGTGATGATCGAATTCATCGCATACAGCAGGTAATTGCTGCGCGCCTGGACTTCGATAAAGTTATCCAGCGTCGGCGTGAAGAACAGTTGCGCCGGTACTGCGATTGCCTGCAGCTCGGTCTTGAACGCGGTCAGCCCCAGCCAGAAGATCGGAAAAAACAGCAGTAGAGCCAACAGCCATGCCAGTCCCGAGCGGCACAGCAGGGCCAGCTTATACGCTCTGGTGTGCATTATGGTCGGCGCTGCAGGCAGCGTTTCCGCATTCGTCATTGCGTGCATGTTGGATTCCTATTTCTCTAAGTTCTTGCCGATTAGGCGAATGAAGAAAATGGCTGCGATATTCGCCAGCAATACCGCAAACAAACCACCAGCCGAAGCGACACCAACATCAAAACTGGACAATGCCTGCCTGAAGATCATGAAAGCGACATTGGTCGTCTCGAAACCTGGACCACCACCGGTCGTCGTGAATATTTCGGCGAAAACCGACAGCAGGAAAATCATCTCGATCATGATCACAACGGCAATCGAACGTCCGAGATGCGGGATATACAAATAACGCAGTTGCTGCATGTAATTCGCACCATCCATGCGTGCCGCTTCCAATTGTTCACGGTCCATAGATTGCAATGCCGTCATGAAAATCAGGCAGGCAAACGGCAGCCACTGCCAGGCGATCATCAGAATGATGGAGAAAAGCGGATATTCCGACAACCAGTCAATCGGTGCAAAACCAAGGAAGTGACTGAGTTGCGCTAGCAGCCCGTAGATCGGGTTCATCATCATGTTTTTCCACATCAGCGCGTTCACAGCCGGCATCACGAAGAATGGCGAAATCAGTAACACGCGGACGAAGGCGCGGCCGGGGAATGGTTCGTTAATCAGCAAAGCCAGAGCAATGCCAACCACAACTGTGATCCCCATCACTGAAAATAGCAGCACCAGCGTATTTTTCACCGCAGGGGCAAAGGCATCGTCGGTAAAGAAGTAACGGTAATTATCGAGCCCGGAAAAAGCATGCGCGCCCGGCTCCAGCAGGTTATAACGCAACAGGGAAAAATAGATCGTCATCACGAGCGGGACGATCATCCAGACGAACAATGTCGCCACCGCAGGCGTGAGCAGCAGCCGTGATGTGAGTCGTTTCATGGTGTATCTCGTAAGTAAGCAGGAGGCAGGTCAGGAATAGATGGCCTGCTCCTTGCGGTCAATCGGAACAATCCTTTGGTCGGGATTATTTGTAGTAACCGCTCTTGCGCATTTCGCGATCGGCTGCCTGCTGCGACACTTCCAGCGCTTTTTCCACTGTTTGCTTACCCAGCAAGGCCGCGCTCAGCTGTTGCCCCGTCGCTGCGCCGATCGACTGGAATTCAGGAATCGCGGCAAACTGTATGCCGACATAAGGTGACTTTGGCAGCGTGCTGTTATTCGGATCGGCAGAGTAAATCGCCTTTTGTTCGGCAGCCGCAAATTTAGCGACCTTCTGGAACTCCGGATTGGCATAGGTGGATTTGCGGGTGCCGGTCGGTACGTTATTCCAGCCGGATTCTTTTGCAACCAGGGCGATATATTCCTTCGAGGTTGCCCAGCGGATGAATTTTTGTGCCGCGTCTACGTTCTTCGAACTTTTCGGGATTGCCAGAGACCATGCCCATAGCCAGTTGGCACCACGGTCGGTGGTCGCAATGGGCGATTGTGCAAAAGCCACTTTGTCAGCGACTTTGCTCTGTTTCGGGTCGGTTATGAACGACGCAGCGATAGTGGCGTCGATCCAGATACCGCATTTTCCCTGATTGAATAACGCCAGGATTTCATTAAAGCTGTTCGAAGAAGAGCCTGGAGGTCCATATTTTTTCAACAGATCGACGTAAAAATTGACGGCATTCTTCCAGGGCTGACTTGTCAGTTGCGGCTTCCATGTCATATCAAACCATTGCGCGCCGAACGAATTGGCCATGGTGGTGATAAAAGCCATGTTATCGCCCCAGCCTGGCTTGCCGCGCAAACAAATGCCATAGACGCCATTTGCCGGATCATGGATTTTCGCGGCGACGTCGCGGATATGCTCCCATGTCGGACGGTCTTCAATCGTCATCCCGGCCTTCTTCACCAAGTCGGAACGGTACATGATCATCGAGCTTTCGCCATAAAATGGCGCTGCATATAATTTATCGCCAACGGATAAACCGGCACGGATAGACGGCAGGAGGTCGTCAACGTCGTAAGCGGCATCCGGTTTCAGCGCAATCAGCCAGTCTTTCTTGCCCCAGATCGGTGCTTCATACATGCCGATCGTCATCACATCGAACTGGCCGCTTCCGGTTGCGATATCGGTCGTGACGCGCTGACGCAAGACCGCCTCTTCCAAAGTGACCCATTTCAGCTTGATATCGGGATTGTCTTTTTCGAAGAACTTGCCAAGTTTCGCCATCTCGATCATATGGCCATTATTGACGGTGGCAACTACCAGGTCGGTGGCGGCTAACGCATTAGTTGCGGCGAATATGCCAAGGCACAACGCGCTTTTAGCGATGAGTTTCATACTGATTGTCTCCGTTTAATTTAATTTTTTTGTGCTGCTGAAATCATATTAGCAGTCGCTTTCGATACCCTCTAATACTACGAAATCAAACTCCAATACTATTTTGCGACTATTAATATCAGGCAAAGGCTGATAGAGGTTTAATCGATGTTATTAAGGTGCTGGCGGTGTTGGAGAAGACGTAGGAAGAGATGTGACGCATGTATAAGATGCCGCCAGATTTGAGCATAAGTCGATTTTGTAACCCGTAGTCCGCAGCGGCGTCAGGGCCCGCAAGGCTTTTACGTAAAGCCGAATAATTGGCAGTTAAGTGTATAAACGAGCTCGAGCGCTGCAATATGGCTCAGGCGTTGAAGGCGATGGTCATTGACGGACATTACGTTGGTTGGCTACCGAACCGCTGAAAGGGACAATGTGGCAGTAAATAAGGTATGGGCTACTTGGCTTGGCAACGAGTCCAAGCATTTATAGATTACTATTGGTTCCGGCTTTTTTTACTGACGAAAATGAACCTCGCCAAATTTACTCGAGAATCTAAACCGCTTGCAGAGCGCGTTGTAGGGCGGACTTCATTATTTTATCGAAAATAATAATACTAATTTGTGGCTGACTTTTTTAAGTCGATAAAAGAGACATATCGAATGGGCATCGAATCTGAAGAAGATTGCTCCATACCATTGCGCCAGATCAAGACACAATCCTGATCACATCGGAGTTCGCCAGTACCTGGCCAATAAAGTTGATAACTGCGCGCCGACTCGTAGAACAGGGGCGCTAACTTTACGCCCAAATCGATTTGAGACTGGCTTGGAGTCGGTCTAACAAACAGTCGCACAATCATTAAAATTGCCTGTGGGGCGACTATGTGATTCCCTTTTTTACATTCTATTCTTTGTCTTTCTCTGCAAAATATCTAGAAAGATAGATTGCCATAGTAAATCCACCGATCAACATAACTAAACCGTAAATTTCCGTAAATGAGAAATGATTAAAATAGAAAATCGTCAAAAAAATTGACAAATTTATGAACGCCCATACTACGTTTAATGTTGGATGGGAAAGTTTCTTTCCGTGCGGCTTAGAGAAGGGAGACGGAAATCTGTCTCCAGATATGCCTCGAATTAAATGGGGCAGCACGTTAACAAGAAATACTCCTGACATAAACCATCCAATTGCATTGACTACGAACATGCCAAGATCTCCTCGGATCAATCCATCTAAAGGGAAAACTACTACAAGACTGCACTACGACCAGATAGAACTTAATCGCTCCGTCAATCAAAGCAAAGCGTTCAGTGTTTTTAACTTATCCAGGATGAATTGCATGAATGTTGCACGCAGCAAGGTCACCGCAATCACTTCTCTTTCATGCGATCCATAATAGACACGACTGTGCTGTAACTGGGTATCAAACACTCTCTTGGAAATGAAATCTCCCCCTTCGCAGCGGGCTACGCCGCCCCTCCCAGTTGTCTGACCAGCTCTGGGACGACTTCGAACAAGTCGCCGACGATGCCGTAGTCAGCTACCGAGAAGATCGGCGCTTCTTCATCCTTGTTGATCGCCACGATCACCTTGGAATCCTTCATGCCGGCCAAATGCTGGATCGCACCGGAGATACCGACCGCGATGTACAACTGTGGCGCAACGATCTTGCCGGTCTGACCGACCTGCCAGTCGTTCGGCACATAGCCGGCGTCGACAGCAGCACGCGATGCGCCCATGGCGGCGTTGAGCTTGTCTGCCAGCGGCTCCAGAATTTTGAAGCTTTCGGACGAACCCATCCCGCGGCCGCCGGAGACGATGATCTTCGCAGCCGTCAGTTCAGGACGATCCGACTTGGCCACTTCGCGCGAGACGAAGCTGGACTTACCGGAATCTGCCACAGCGGTCAGCGATTCGACCACTGCGCTGCCACCGGTCGCTGCAGCGTCAAAACCAGTGGTACGCACGGTGATGACCTTGATGCGGTCGGTCGATTGCACCGTAGCGATGGCATTGCCGGCATAGATCGGACGCTCGAACGTATCGGCGCCGTCGACCTTGGTGATTTCCGAAATCTGCGCCACATCCAGCCTAGCGGCCACGCGCGGCAGGATGTTCTTGCCGTAAGCGGTTGCCGGTGCCAGGATGTGGCTGTAGTCCTTGGCAATAGCCAGCGCTTGTTCTGCAACGTTCTCGGCGAGTCCGTCGGCGAATTGCGGTGCGTCGGCCAGCAAGACTTTCGACACACCTGCGATCTGGGCAGCTGCTTCGGCGGCAGCCTTGGCATTGTGGCCTGCAACCAGGATGTGGACGTCGCCGCCTGCTTGCGCAGCTGCGGTAACGGTGTTCAGTGTGCTGCCCTTGATACTGGCATTGTCGTGTTCTGCGATGACGAGTGCGGTCATGTGTTTTCCCCAGTCTCTCTTAGATTACTTTGGCTTCATTCTTCAGCTTCGCTACCAGCGTCGCCACGTCCGGTACATTGATGCCCGCACTGCGCTTGGCTGGCTCAACCACTTTCAGCGTCTTCAGGCGCGGCGTAACGTCGACACCCAGATCGGCCGGCTTGAACACGTCCAAGGTTTTCTTCTTGGCCTTCATGATGTTCGGCAACGTCACGTAGCGCGGCTCGTTCAGGCGCAAATCGGTGGTGATGATGGCTGGCAGTGTCAGGGCGATGGTTTCCAGGCCGCCGTCGACTTCACGCGTAACGGTAACCTTGCCGTCTTCCAGCACAACCTTGGATGCAAAGGTGGCTTGTGGCCAGCCCAGCAGCGCAGCCAGCATCTGCCCGGTCTGGTTGCAATCGTCGTCGATCGCTTGCTTACCCAGGATGATCAGCTGCGGTTGCTCTTTGTCAGCCACGGCTTTCAACAACTTGGCCACCGCTAGCGGTTGCAGATCGGTTTCGCCGGTATCGACCAGCACGCCGCGGTCAGCGCCAATCGCCATCGCGGTGCGCAGGGTTTCCTGACATTGCGCGACGCCGCAGGAAATCGCGATCACTTCCGTCACCTTGCCGCCCTCTTTCAGGCGCGTGGCTTCTTCCACCGCAATTTCGTCAAATGGATTCATTGACATCTTGACGTTGGAGGTGTCCACACCGCTACCGTCGGATTTGACGCGTACTTTGACGTTGTAATCTACTACCCGCTTGACGGGGACTAATACTTTCATGTCAGTCTCATTCGGAAAAAAAGGAAATTGGAAACAGGCCTCAGCTGCGCGTTTTCTTTTTGCCTGCGGACGGCTTGGCTTCACCGCTTTGCGGAACGCCTTCCAGTCCATAGCGGACAAATTTCATGTACGTCTCCGTGACCCACGCAGGTAAGCCAGGCTTCTTTGTGTCGTCATAGAAGTAGCGCATCGCGAGATAGCTACGTGCGGCCATCAGCATGAATACGATGACCTCAAATTCCTTGGATTCGTAATTGGAGAACTCGCCCGCTTTTTGCGAATGCTGCAAAAAATGCGTGTATTGTTTGACTACAGAATCGAAATGAGATTTATGACCAACCGGAGCGAAACTTTCGGCTTCGTTGAGGATGCGAAAAAAATGCGGTTCTTGCTCGAGGAAAGAAAAGAATCCAAGAAACCCGCGCTCTTCCAGCTCCGCAAAATTATGCCCACCCAATGCGCAATCTTTGACATGCCGCTGCATCTTGGCGCCCAAGGCGGGCAGCAGCTCGTCCAGAATATCCTGGCGAGTTTCAAAATAATTGTAGAAAGTACCTTGCGCTACACCGGCCTTTTGCGTGATGCGCGTAATCGATGCTTCCGCATAGCCTAGCTCGCCCACTACTTCGGCAGCTGCCTGCAATAAGGCATTGCGAATCAATTCTGATTTTTCGATGCGGTTGCGACCCGTTCGCCAATGTTCCGGCGTCTGGTCCGGACCAGGGGCGCTAACGGTTGATTTACGGCCTGGCTTTTTTTTTGTTTCCATTATTATTCACGATTAGTTTATTCAAAAATGCAAAGGACGGTCATAAGAGGCCAATACCGCTTCATGCATTGCTTCCGATAAGGTTGGATGCGGAAACACCGTTTCCATCAATTCCGCTTCTGTCGCTTCCAGTGTACGGGCAATGCCAAAGCCATGAATCAGTTCGGTGACGTCCGGACCACACATATGCGCTCCCAACAATTCACCGGTTGCATCGTCAAACACGGTTTTGACAAAGCCGTTTGCTTCTCCCAACGCAATCGCCTTGCCGTTTGCTACGAACGGAAACCGCCCTATCCGCAGCTTTCCGCCACGAAGTTTGGCTTGCGCTTCCGTCAGACCAATGCTGGCGACTTGCGGATGGCAATATGTGCAAGACGGAATCTGCGTCGCCTGCAATGGATGGGCACTTCCATGCCCTGCAATACGTTCGACACAGACCACAGCTTCGTGACTGGCTTTGTGCGCGAGCCACGGACCGCCGGCAACATCGCCGATGGCATACAGCCCCGGAACACCGGTAAAACCCCAGGCGTCGGTAACGATATGCCCTGATTCCACCTTCACGCCAACATCTGCGAGATTCAATCCATCAGTGTTACCGACAATACCGACCGACAGCAATACCCGCTCAACATCAATCTCGATATCCTCTTTGTCGTGTTGCAATAATACCTGAACCCCATTCGCATGCGACGTCAGCTTAGTCATTGAGGCGGTATTCAAGATGCGCACGCCCTGCCCTTCAAACGCCTTTTGCACAAAGGCGGAAATATCCTCGTCCTCAATCGGCAGAATTCTATCTTTTGCCTCAATTACCGTCACCTTGCTGCCCATGTGGCTATAGAAACTGGCAAATTCCATACCTATAGCGCCACCGCCTACGACCAGCAAAGATTCGGGGAGCGTATCAGCAGCTAACGCATGCCGGTAATTCCAGATGCGATCGCCGTCGGTGGCCATGCCCGGCAGATCGCGTGCTCTCGCTCCCGTCGCCAGAATGATATGAGATGCATGCAGCATCAACGGTTTACCACCGGCGACACCCGACGAATCGACTTGGCTGACCTCCAGTACGCCGGCCGAAAGAAGACGCCCCTGTCCCATGAAAACCTGAACCTTGTTTTTCTTCAGCAGATGACCAATGCCTGTATTGAGGCGCGCAGCAACCTCGCGCGAACGTCCGATCACGCGCTTGAAATCGAACGACACGCCGCTGGCGCGCAGGCCCAAGTCCTCTGCATGCTGCATTTGACGGTACACGCTCGCCGTGTGTAACAATGCCTTGGTCGGAATGCACCCCCAGTTGAGACATATGCCGCCCAGGTGCTCACGCTCGACCAGCGCCGTCTTCAATCCCAATTGTGCAGCCCGAATCGCGGCGACATAGCCACCCGGCCCACCGCCCAGCACGATCAGATCAAACTGCCCAGCCAGTTGCGTACTCAAACTCATGTTGTTTTCCTTACTTGTCATGTTGCGGTGGTGGCCAGCTCATCGCGCAAGACGCGTTTGAGAATCTTGCCGCTCGGGTTGCGCGGCAGCAGCTCGCGCAGGATCAGATGTTTAGGCACTTTGAAGCTGGCCATGTGCGTACGGCAGAACGCTGCTAACGTCGGCAGATCCAGGTTGCGCCCACTTTGCAACACCACGACTGCCGCCACGCACTCTCCCCAGCTCGGATCAGGCAAACCGATGACGGCAACGTCGGCAACTTCCGGTAGCATGAAAATCACGCGCTCGACTTCTGACGAGGCAACATTTTCACCGCCGCTGATGATCATGTCCTTCTTGCGATCTGTCAGGTAAAGAAATCCTTCTTCGTCCAGATGGCCAACGTCGCCGGTGCGGAACCAGTCGCCGAAGAAGCTTTGGCGCGTCTTAGTTTCTTCCTTCCAGTATCCGCGGGTGACTTTGGGGCCGCGCAGGCAGATTTCCCCATCCTCACCAATGACCACCGGGTTGCCGTTATCGTCACAGATGCGGATAGCCACATGCGGCATGGCCCGCCCGGTCGAACCGATTTTTTCCATTTCGCGGCCGGCTTCCATCATGGTGTCGCCGCTGCAGGTTTCTGTCAGTCCATAGGCATCAACATAACGGCCGCTACGGAACAGTTCGCCGAACGCCAGGATGCGTTTTTCGGGAGTTTTCTCGCCACCGCCGATCGCCCACCGAAAACTACTCAGATCGTAGTCGTCAGATTTTTCGTGCGCCAGCAAACGCCCTACCATTACCGGTGCGAACCATGCGCCGGTAAGCCGCTCCGTCTCGATGGCGGCAAAAACCTCCGCCTCATCGAAATTGCGCTGGATCAGTATCATGCCGCCGAGGTGGAGCACCGTCGTGCCGGGCAGGTCGAAAGCGCCCACGTGATACAGTGGCCCTACCACCAGCAAACGCTCCTCGGCGGTCAGGGACAGCGCCGCGATGTGATCCAGCGATTTCCAGTAGTAGTTGTCATAGGTATGCATCACGCCCTTGGGACGATCGGTCGTTCCCGAGGTATACATCAGGCGGAAAAGATTTTCCGGGCGGCGTATCGCCATCGGCGATGCAGCAGCATCCTGCGACAGGACACGGCTATCGCTCTGTGTCGCCGCATCGACCAGCACTACCGACGATATTCTCGCAACAACCGCGGCATATTCTTCGTCGGCGAATAACAGTACAGCTTCGGCATTGTCGGCGATGTATTCGATTTCTCCGGCGGACAGGCGGAAATTGATCGGCAGAAAAATGGCCCCGATATGACTGACGGCCAACGCAATCTCGATGAAAGCCGCACTGTTTTTCATCGCCACGGCCACGACCTGATCAGGCGCTACGCCGCGCGCCTGTAACCAGCCCGCCATGCGCAATACCCGATCAGCCAGATCGGCATAGCTGACGCGTTGCCGCTCGTAAATGATCGCCAGCCGATCCGGCGTACGGCTGGCGTGATACAGAATATGGGCGCTTAGATTAACCATGACAATGTCTTCGTCTCCGAATTATTATTTTTTTATTAATATGACTTTGGCATGCCAAGATCATGAATGGCAATGAAATTGAGCACCATCTCTTCTGCCACCGGCGCAAACCGGAACAAGCGCGCGTCGCGCCACAGCCGTTCAACGTGGAATTCCTTGGAATATCCCATGCCGCCCATGGTTTGCATGGAACGTTCGGTGGCGTCGGCTGCGGCTTGCGCGGCGATCAGCTTGGCAATATTGGCGTCGCTGCCGTACGGTTTGCCCTCGTCGCAAAAGGTTGCTGCGCGACGGTTCATGAGACGTGCGCACTCCAGTTCGGCATACGCCTGCGCCAGCGGAAACTGCAGTCCCTGGTAGGAGCTGATCGGTTTGCCGCCGAATACCTTACGCTGATTGCCATACTCCACCGCAAGATTGATCGCCAGCCTGCCCGCCCCCACCAGACCGGCGGTAGTCACGATGCGTTCGGTATTAAGGACATCCAGCAGTTCATTCCAGCCATGATCCAGGGTGCCGAGCAGTTCGTCTGGCTTGATTCGGACGTTATCGAAAAATACAGAACTCGACGGCAAGGTATGGGTGCCCAGTTTGTCGATGGCCGTATGGCTGATGCCGGCGCGGTCGGTGTCGATCATGAACATGCTGATGCCCTCAGTGCGGCGCTTGATCTGGTCCTGTTTGAGCGTCCGCGCAACCACCAACATTTTGTGCGAAGTCGGTACCGCCGTGATCCAGATCTTCTGACCGTTGAGGCGCCAGCCATCGACGTCGGGAGTCGCGAAAGTACGGATCTCCAGCGTATTGCTGCCGGCGTCCGGTTCTGTCAGCGCCATGCAGCAATGCATCTTGCCGGCAATGATTTGCGGCAGCCATTCGCTTTTTTGCATTTCGGAACCGAAACGGGAGACCGAAACGCCGCCGAAAATCGGGTTGACCATGAACAACTGGCCCAAAGTGGCCCCGCCGCCAGCTTCCGACAGTGCCTCGACAATGAGCGCCATGTCGAACATGCCGAGACCACTGCCGCCATATTGTTCCGGCAATGCCACGCCGCACAGACCGGCATCGCAGATGGCCTTCCAGATGGCATGCGGGAAGGCCTTGGCAGCATCTTGTTCACGCCAATATTCGACGCCGAATTCGGTGCCGATACGACGTGCGGTTTCGACCATCATCTGCTGTTCGTCTGATAAAGAAAAATCCATTTTTTTATTCTCCGTTGGAATGTGGAACACCGACCAGTAGCGTCATCGGTTGCGCCAGATAAGCAGTGACGCGACTAAGAAAAGTAAGACCGGATACGCCATCCAGAATGCGATGGTCGGCCGCCAGCACCAGCCCCATTTCTTGCCGTAGCGACGGCCGCCCTTCGGCATCGGGACGAAACACGCTGCCAATAGCGCCGACGCCGAGGATCATGGCCTGGCCAGGATTGATGATGGGTGTCATGTAACGCACCTGATGCATGCCGGCATTCGATACCGTGACAGCGCCGCCGCCAGTGTCGGCCAGCGTCAGCTTGCCGTTACGGGCGCCATCAACCAGCCGCCGCGCCTGCACGCCGAGCTGATCCAGACTTTGGCGACCGGCATCGCGCAGCACCGGCACCAGCAAACCACGGTCGGTATTGACGGCAACACCAACGTCGGTGCTGCGGAAACTGACGATCTTGCCATCGGCCCAGATTCGGTTCGCTTGCGGCAAATCTGCCAACGCACGCCCGACTGCCGCCAGCACAAAGTGATTGAGCGTGAATGGTGGGCGCGATGCCAACTGTTGCAATGCGTTGAGTTCTTTGCGCAACTGCAGCAAGGCATCAATCTCGACATCGACCGCCAGATAGAAATGCGGCACTTGTTGTTTAACTTCGGTCAGGCGCCGCGCGGTAGTCTGCTGGATCGAATCCGGGCTGCTGCCGATTCCCATATCGCGACCGGCCACTGCGCTTGCAACTGCGGGGGCCACCACTGGCTTCGGTGCGCTGGCCTGCGCCGGTATATCGCCGGCTTTGATGCGGCCACGTGGTCCTGATCCCGTAACGCTGGCGATAGCGATGCCGCGTTCAGCCGCGATGCGGCGCGCCAGCGGAGTCGATATGATCCGGCCTGCGGTCGACGGTACCGCCACGATTGGCTGTGATAGCTGCGGCTGCGCCCCGGCAATGCCTGCACTCGTTGCCGGGTTAGCTTCAATGATCGCAACAGATTTCGTCTGTGGCGGCGTTGCTGCGGATGCATCGGCAGCAACGCCGGTGCTGCGCCAATAACCGACGATCACGCCGACGGCCACGGTAGCTCCGGTTTCTACTGCTATGCTGTCCAGCACGCCATCGGCTTCGGCTGGCATTTCGGTGGCGACTTTGTCGGTTTCCACCACGAACAGGCTGTCGCCGGCCTTGAACGCCTGGCCCGGCTTGACGTTCCATTCTGCCAAAAACCCTTCGGTCATGGTCAGGCCGAGTTTGGGCATGAGCAATGCATTGGTCATCGCTCAGGCTCCTTTGAAATCGGCTTTGCGTTTTTCCAGAAACGCGCGGCAACCTTCATGCGCATCACGGGTATCGAGCACTAGTCCGATCATCGCCTGTTCATGCGCCAGCGCTGCGCCCAGCGGCATTTCGGCGCCGTGCCGCAAATTGCGCTTGAGCAGTTTCAGCACCAGCGGCGATTTGTCTGCAATCCGGGCTGCCATTGCCAAGGCCTCATCCATCAGAGCGGCACGCGGCACACTGTGATTGCATAAGCCCAGCGCCACCGCTTCCTGCGCCGTGATCTGATCGCCGGTAAACATCAGTTCCTTGGCCCGGCACAGTGGCATCTGGCGAATCACGCGCTGTGTGCCGCCGGCGCCGGGAAACAGGCCAAGTGTGATTTCCGGCAAGCCAATACGCGCCTCTTCGGCAATCAGGCGAATGTCCAGTGTCAGCAGCAATTCAGTGCCGCCACCAAGCGCCCAGCCGTTGATCACGCCGATGGTCGGCTTATCGCTGTTTTCAAAACGACGGAACACGCGATGTATCACTTCGGCGAATTCGTTGTAGTGCGCCAGCCCCTGACGGCTGTTGAGATCGACGATATCGCCACCGGCTACAAAGGCCTTGTCGCCGGCGCCGGTGATCATGATCACGTGCACGCCGGGATCGCCTTCCAGCGTGGTCAATGCCTGTTCCATTTGTTCCAGCGTGGCGACATCAAGGGCGTTGAGCTGGTGCGGCCGATTGATGGTGATGATGCCGATACGTTGTTTTATTTCAGTCAATATGTTGTCGGTATGCAGGGTCATGTGAGTATCCGTTCCAGACTAAGTTGAATAGCTAAACTGCGGCGCCGAGCTGATGCGCTCAGGCCAGCGTCTTCTGTACCGCCGCCACCAGTCGCGCCGGGGTAACCATGTAGTGTTGTTCCAATGCGCTGGAAAACGGTACCGGCATGAATGGCGCCGCCACCCGCACGACTGGCGCATCCAGTTCATCAAAGCCATGCTCTGCAATCCAGGCGGCAATCTCGGCGCCGACGCCGAACGCTTGTACCGCTTCATGCGCCACCACCACCCGATGCGTGCGTGCCACCGAGGCCAGCACGGCAGCCTGATCCCAGGGCTGAATCGAGCGCAGGTCAAGCACTTCGACACTGATGCCATCACTCTCCAGCTGCGCTGCCGCCGCCAATGCGTGATCGACCGTCGAGCCGTAAGTAACAATGCTGACATCTGTGCCGGCACGCGCGATGCGGGCGCTGCCAATGGTTGCGCGCTGGTTCGGGTCGACTTCGCCTTTCTTGCCGTACATGCCTTTGTGCTCGACGAAGATCACCGGATCGGGATCGTCGATGGCGGCGCGCAGCAGTGAATAGGCGTCCTGCGGTGTCGACGGGCACACCACTTTCAAGCCCGGAACATGAGCCAGCCATGCCTCCAGACATTGCGAATGTTGCGGGCCGGCGCTCAAGCCGCCGCCATGCGGGGTGCGCAATACCATCGGCACATGACTACGGCCACCGAACATGAAACGCGCCTTGGCTGCCTGATTGACCAATGCATCCATGGCCAATGTGATGAAGTCCATGAACATGATTTCCACCACCGGCTTGAGACCGCCCATGGCGGCGCCAACGGCGGCCGATACGATGCTCGATTCGGAAATCGGGGTATCGCGAACGCGTGCAGCGCCGAATTGCTCGACCAGGCCGCGGGTAGCTTTAAAGGAGCCACCGGCAGCGGCAACATCCTCGCCCAGCACGATCACGCTGTCATCGCTGCGCATCGCATCGGTCAACGCCAGATTGACGGCTTGGGCAAAACGTAACTCAGACATGCTGCAACTCCTTCTCTGCTACGGTATAAACATCTTGCAGCGCCAGTTCGAAATCCGGTTGCGGCGCGGCCCTGGCGATTTCAATTGATGCAGCCACACGTTGTTCGATTTCATCAATGACTTGCTGCAGCCCGGTCCCGCCGAGTCCGCCTTTGAGAAGAAGCTGTTCAGCACGTTTGAGCGGATCGACATCACCGGTCGCTGCCACTTCATCCTGCGGACGGTACTTTTGTGGGTCGCCTTCGTAATGGCCGCGCACACGATGTGTTTTGCATTCGAGTACCTGCGGCTGCCCGGCTCGGGCTAGCGTCGCCGCCTTCTGTGCGGCCGCTGCGACCGCTTCGACATCGTTGCCGTCCACCAGAACGTGCTCCAGCTTGAACGCCTGCGCCAGCTTGCCTAGCTCGGCGGCGAACTGGTCCTTGGTCGGCGAGAATTCCGACCAGCCATTGTTTTCGCACACGAACAGAATCGGCAGTTTCCATAGTGAAGCCATGTTCAGGCTTTCGTGCAATACCCCTTCCGCCATCGCGCCGTCGCCGAAGAACACGACCGCCACGCCACCGGTCTTGCGCACCGAATGCGCGATCGCGCTGCCCAGTGCAATCGGGATGCCGGCGCCGACGATACCGTTGGCGCCGATAATGCCCAGCGCCATGTCGGCCACATGCATGGAACCTCCGCGTCCGCCGCAGATACCGCCGGCCTTGCCCATGATTTCCATGAAGAACATATCGAGATCGATTCCACGTGCCAGCACGTGGCCATGGCCGCGATGATTGGTGGCCATCGAATCCCTCTCGTCGAGCGCCGCCATGACACCGGCTGCAATCGCTTCCTGGCCGATGCTCAGGTGGATGAAACCCGGCACTTCACTGTCCGCGAATAGTCGTGACAGCTGCGTCTCGACCGTGCGGATCAGGCGCATGGTGCGATAGCGCTGCAACAGTCCGTCTTGTTTGATACGTTTTGTCATTGTGTTTCCGGTTAAAAAAGGTAACGCCCACCGTTGACACTGAGTGTCTGTCCGGTCACATAGCCAGCCTCTTCGGACACGAGATAAGCTACCGCGTAAGCAATATCGTTCGGTTGCCCGGCACGCTTCATTGGCATCCCCTTGGCCACTGCTTCCACGTCGATGGGGCCTTCGCGCACCAGCGGCGTGTCGACGAAGCCAGGCGGGACATGATTGACGGTGATTCCCTTGTCGGCAAATTCGATCGCAAGGGCTTTGGTGAACCCGATCACCCCACCCTTGGACGCAGCGTAATGCGCCATCGCGGGCGCGCCGGTCTGCGCGGAAGACGATGAGATATTGACAATCCGGCCCCAACCAGCTTCCAGCATGTCGGGAATAAATTCCTTCGTCACCAGGAATGGTCCCTTCAGATTGACGCCGATGATCCGGTCCCACACGTCCTCGGTAAGGCTGGTGAAGGGCACGTAGCTGCTGATCCCCGCATTGTTGACAAGAATCGAGATCGCGCCGAGTTCTGTTCGAGTGCGCGCCGCAGAGATGGCGATAGCGCCGGCGTCCGCAGCGTCTCCCACTATGCCGATTGCTTTGCCGCCCGCTTTACGAATGATGTCGACCGTTTGTTCCGCGCCCTCTGCATTGAGATCCCAGACCGCAACAGCTGCGCCTCGAGCGGCGAGCACTGTCGCGATTCCGCGGCCGATTCCACGGCCGCCGCCAGTAACAACAACATTTTTTCCATTAAGTAGCATTTCTATTTTTCCTTTTATTGATGATGCTCGGGCATGCGCTCTGGTCAGGAGCTCAGTGCTTCGCGAGCTGCAGTACGGGCGGCGACCGCAGCGGGAAAACCGACATAGCCAGATGAGTGATAAATCACTTCGGCGATTTCATCCTCGGTCAGGCCATTCGTAAGAGCAATCTTGACGTGCGTGCGCAATTCGGTGTCGGCATGAAGGGCAATCAGGATCGCCAGCGTGACCAGGCTGCGGTCACGGGCGCTGAGTCCATCCCGTGCCCATAACGCTCCCCAGACACTCACGAGGCCAATCTCGACGAGCTCTTCTCCGAACTTGCCGTCGCGCAGATCAATGTCGCCGTCCGGGAAAACACCCGGCAATGCCGCGCGTAACGCCACAATTCCCTCCGCGCGCAAATCGGGGGTTGCTTTCACACCGGACGTCGCTTTCTTTTCAACGGTCATCTTTCTTCTCCTATGCTAGAGGCGCTTCCGCCTCACCAGGTCACCGGTAGTTCTTCGATGCCGTATGCCAGCGAATCGTGCTTGAACCGCAGCTCTGAAAACGGCACAGCAAATTTCAGCGTAGGAATACGACGTAATAGGGTTGGATAAACGACCTGAAGCTCAATGCGTGCGAGCTGCTGCCCGATACATTGGTGCGGTCCCCAGCCGAAGGCATGGTGATGACGCGCATCGCGAGTAATATCGACCTTGGTCGGATTGGGGAATGCCTCGGGGTCGAAATTGGCTGCGGGCAGCGACGATACGATACCTTCGCCGGCGCGGATGACCTCGCCATTGAATTCAATATCCTCAAGTGCGATACGTCGTTGCAGCAAATGAGGAATGGTCAGATAGCGCAACAGCTCCTCGACAGTGCTGGCTACGATCTTCGGATCGTCGGTTTCGCGCAGCAGCTTCATCTGGTCGGGATTATCGAGCAGCAGCGCGGTTCCTAACGAGATCATGTTGGCGCTGGTTTCATGCCCTGCGATGAGAAGAATGACACCTAGCTGCACCGCATCCGCCATCTCAAGATCGCCGTCTTTCACACGTTGCCCGAGATCGGAAACCACGTCTTCTTCGGGATTGTCCATCTTCTCTTGAATCAGCTTGCCAATATATTCCCCAAGGGCCTGCGTCGCCGCGCGGTTGTCGTCGGGAGATTGGTCACGGGCATTGGCAACCCTCGAATGCTTCTCGAAAAAATCATGATCCTCGTAAGGAACACCGAGCAGGTCGCATATCATCAACGACGGCAGTGGAAGCGATAACGCCTGGACCAGATCGGTCGGCTTCGGTCCTGCGAGCATTTTGTCGATCAGATCGTCGGTAGTCTGCTGGATCTTTGGGCGGATCTTTTCCATCCGGTGGCGCGTGAACGAGTTCGTCATCATCCGACGCAGTCGCGAATGCTCCTCGCCATCAGTATCGAAGATCGTCTTCGGCCGGTCGTGGATGGTTTCTGCGATCGCCCGGTTCATGAAGGGAAAGTTGGGCAGATGATCGTTGGCACTGACACGTGGATCGGACATGATAGTACGCTGTGCCGCATGCGACAGAAGAATCCACGGCGTGCTGCCGTCCCAAATACGGACCCGGGTAATCTCGACCCCGGCATTTTGCAGCGCGCGTAGTTCAGGTGACGGCATAAATGGGGCTGCCGGATCCCTCGGGGTCGGATAGTCGAGGATTTTCCCGGGTGAATTGCTTACGGTGGCGGTCATGTTGTCTCCTTGTTTATTTGATAAATTCAGCCAGCGACGGTCATTCCTCAACGCGAATGGCGAGCGCCGGGCATGCTGCGGCAGCCTGACGGACGTTCGCCGCTTCTTCCGGCGGAGGGTTCTCGTTCACAAAGAAGACGATGCCGTCTTCCTCGCGTTGGTCGAAAACATTAGGCGCGTAGAGCACGCACTGCCCTGCTGCGACACACTTTTCCTGGTCGATGAAAATCTTCATTTCAAACTCCTTTTATGGTTGCTTTAAACTGATCGAAAAAAATTTGGCATACTGAACCAGCCCTGCCCTCCTGCGAACATGCTCAATGACTGATTCGATTTGCGTCCATCGCGTTAATCACATCCTGCCGGTGCTGACGAACTTGCTTTGGCATGTTCCAACCCAAGACACCTGTCACGACTCCGGCGCTCGTGTATCGCGCGACGAACCGGCGCGCAGACAGGTCGCCCGCGATAATTTCCGCTTCCGCCTCAACCCCAGCCGAGATAACACCGAACACTTGAATCTTGACGTCGAACTGATCCGTCCAAAAATAGGACACCGGAGCATATGGCGCGTCGTTGCCAAGGATTCCCGCCGCGACGGCTTCAGCCTGCTCGGTGGCATTGGTCCGATTCTCGAAGCGAGTCAGACGGCCCAGTTTCTCGTGATGCCAACGCGCGACGTCCCCAACCGCATAAATTCCGTCCGCAGCCCTGCAACGGGAATCGCAAACGACGCCGTTGTCGATGCGTAACCCGCTACCGGCGAGCCATTCGGTTGCGGGCGATGCTCCGATCGCGACCACCACCACATCTGCCGGCAATTCTTCACCGTTTGCCAAACACACGCCGGTGACGCGCCCTCGATGACTGGTCAGACTCGTGATGCTTGAGCCCAGACGCAGCCGCACGCCGTGTTCCTGGTGCACCTGTGCAAGCAATCCGGAAGCAAGTGGCCCAATCTGAGCTGCCATAGGCGCGGCGAGCGGCCCCACGAGAGTCACATCCAACCCCAACATGCGTGCGGTGGCAGCGATTTCCGAACCGAGCACTCCCTCTCCCACTACAACAACCCGCGAAGCCGAAAGCAGTTCGGCACGAAGCGCTAGCGTATCGTCGAGCGAGCGAAGAACGTGCACGCCGGCGAGAGATTCCTGTCCCGGTAAATGTCGCGCGCGGGCACCCGTCGCAATTACAATCGCATTCGCTTCAAAAAAACGTCCCGACACCGTACGTACGGTTCGGGCGTTTACGTCCAGCGCCACCGCCGCGTCACCCAGGACGAAATCAGCATCGAGTGCAGATATAGCCTGCGCGGGCCGCAGTGCTGCCCGCTCTGGCTCCCAGGCGCCGTGAAGGACTTGTTTGGACAAAGGTGGACGATCGTAGGGCGCATGTGGCTCGTCGCCGATCAAGGTGATCTTCCCTTTGTAGCCTCCACGTCGTAGCGCCTCTGCAGTGCAGAGACCGCCGGCCGACGCGCCGACGATCAGTACGCTATCAGGCGCACTCATTGGCTCACCTCACCGCCTTCGGATGCATCGTCCAACGTGCTGAACGCGCTTGCTCCAGAAGGGGTCCCCCGAGGATCGCCCGGTTGCAGCGCTGTGGTGAATCCCCATGGGATGCCGTGGCTGCTGTCCGGTCGGGTGACAATGGTTTGCTCAGATCGCTCGCGGATGCCGACACCCAATGTGGCGAGATGACGCTCTACCCGATCGAGGTCTGACACCTTCCAGGTAATGGCATAGTAGGAGTCGTTCGGCGCATGCTTTACCAGATCCGCGTGGGCGGGTGTTCCTGGATCAGGTACAGCGTATTCGAGCAACACGTCAGCGACCGTGACAAAAATGCTGGCAGTGCCAAGGAGTTCGTTGCGGCCTTGATGCACGACCGTACCGCCAAGTGCGTCCACTGCAAAGCGTAGCGCGCGCTCGGGCTGACTAGTCAGAATAGTATGGTGCGAACAGTGCTCGATTCCCAGCGGATCATCCGCCTCAACCGGACCGAGCGTCCAGCCCGGGGTGGCCCGCGGATCAAGCGGGAACGGACCTTCGCGGAAGAACTGGTATTGCATCCCGGCGTCCTCGGGAACCGCGAAGAAGGTCACGACGCCTCCGCCCGGTGAGAGCGGTGGTTCGTCGCCTTCTGCGACCTTATCCGACAGATCCATGCAGCGGATGCCATTGCGCCGCAGCGCGTGATAGAAATTTTCCATGCCATCGATGTACCAGCCCAATCCCCTGAGGCCAGGCGTCTGCACAGTTGGATAGCGCTGTCGGCCGTTAATGAAGTGCAGCTTCGGGTCGATGCTGTCAAAAAAAACGTCGCGGATTACCGTAAAGGTCGAATACTCAGTGGGATACTCGGGCTTTGACGGCAGGATCGCCGTCAGCGGCGTGCTCTTTCGCCCGAAGGCGCTTGCAAACCATTGTTCGGTTTGTGCCAGGTCAGGCGTTTGCGCAGTCGGATGGAACAGCCGCGCGACGCGAAAATCGGTTGGCTCTTTGCTGGCGGAATTGTTCATAACGTATACTCTCCGGTGCGCTGCGCCACTTTATCGTCGTTGCCATCATGACCAGATTGCGACATGGTGAAAGTACTGAATTGACTGCTCCGACTCTTCGTCATGACGTCGAACAGCACGCCCCGACCTGCCGGATTAATCAAGAACGTGCGCGGTTTTCCCGGAATGTTGCTGCCGAAGTAGTAGCTGTGCTCCGGGCTAAAGGGCGAATAGGCGGCCATGGCGCTGACCATGTTGCTCCACTCATCCTCTGCGGCCCGACTCGGTTCGACGACGTTCTGACCATGCTCGCGCATGTAGGCGAGCAATTCCATGGTGAAGTCGACCTGGTCGCCGTTATAGCGAGGGTTGTTGGCTGCGGCGCCATGCGGCCCGCCGGGGAAGAAAAGGTTGGGAAAGCCAGCGGCCTGAATCCCCATGAACGTGTGTGGCCCGTCCTTCCATGCGTCCTCCAGCGCGACACCGTTATTGCCGCGAATACCCATACGCTGAAGCGCACGCGCGAAATCGAAACCGGTTGCCCATACGATGACGTCGAATTCCTGGAAACCATCCTCGGTTTCAATGCCCTTTGCCGTCACCTTCTGAATCGGCGTTTCCTTGAGTGAGACCAGCTTGACGTTCGGCTTGTTAAACGCCTCGTAGAATCCGGTTGCATAGGGTGGACGTTTCTGGGCATAGATATGGCTTTTGGGGATCAGCTTATCGGCCGTCGCCGGATCCTCGACGATTCGGCGAATCTTGCCTGCGATGAAATCGGAAAACTCCTTCCTGAGATCAGGATTAGTGAAGAAGTCGCTGTAATTGGCAGTCATCTTCGAAAAGCCGGGGCTGTTCCATAGCTTTTCATAGAAAGCCTGGCGATCTTCAACACTGTCGTCGGTGGAGGCTCGGTCGTACGGCTGATGCAAAAAGCCACTGAGGCTGGTGTCCAGTGTCTGCTTGATCGCCTCAAAATTGGCGCGCAGTTCCTGCTGTTCTTCTTCGGTGATGGGCCGGTTGTTGAGCGGTGTGCACCAGTTCGGCGAACGTTGGTAGACGGTCAACGAAGCCACCTCGTCCGCGATCGCGGGAATGATCTGGCCTCCGCTGGATCCGGTACCGATCACAGCAACGCGTTTGCCTTTGAAGTCCACGGGCGTCGTAGGCCAGAGCCCGGTGTGGTAAGACTCTCCGGTGAAGTCCTCACGACCCAGGACAGCAGGATAATACGGCACTGACAGTACGCCGGTGGCGGCTACCAGGTAGCGAGCTTGATAGCTCGTTCCGTCGCTCCCCTGGACGGTGTAGCTGCCACTTTTCTCATCAAACACCGCTGAAGTGACGCGCGTTCCTAACCGGATGTGACGCCGCAGGTCGAATCGATCAGCGACATGATTAAGATAGCGTTCAATCTCGGGCTGCCCGGCAAAATGCTCCGACCAGCGCCACTCGTCGTAGAGTTCCTTAGAAAATAGGTAGGCGTAGGTATAGCTCTCCGAATCGAATCGGGCCTCCGGATAACGATTCCAGAACCACGTGCCGCCAACCCCGTCGCCGGCTTCCAGCAGCACGGCGCTGAGACCGGCTTCAAGCGCCCGATACAACTGGTAGAGTCCGGTAATGCCTGCTCCGACGATCAGCATTTCTACGCGGGGCGGGGCAAAAGAGTCATGAGTAGCTAGTGATGTCATGATTTTTCCTTTTTGACTGTCAGAGTGAGTATGCGAAAACGGCGATGTCGCTGAGCGTAGCGTGGTACACGTCCGGAATCGCCTTCATGAAATTGATTTCGGCGGCGTGGCAAGTACCAATGACCATCCTCGCTCTCGATGGAACGCCGGCGGCTTGGAGCTTGCGGTAATAAGCGAGGCCTTCGTCGCGAAACGGATCCAGTTCGTTTACCGAAATAGCATGGGGAGGAAGTCCTTCCAGATCGGCTTCGCTTGCGTGATAAGGCCATGCCAGCGGATTGGTGGCATTTTCCCCGTCCGGGTCGTAGGCGATGGCGGTCGCTGCGACCACGGCCAAAGGCGTATAAAGGCCATCATTCTCATACAGTGACTGCAGTTCGGGCCGCTTGTTGACGTAGGAGTTCGAGATATACGGGCAAAGGGCATAGACGCCGTCAACCTCATGCAGCCTGTCGTCACGCTTGGCCTTGAGGGTGGCTGCCAGGCCAAGGTTAGCTCCTCCGGAGTCGCCCGATATGACCAGTTTTGAGATGCCGAGTCTCGCCTTGTGTTTGCTTACCCACCGGAGCGCGGATGAGACGTCGTTGAGACCCGCCGGAAATGGGTGCACGCCCAATCGTCCCGTGGCATTGCGGAATTCGACGCCAATGACGACCATCTTTTTGGCGGCGAGGTCGTTACGCCAGCGGGTGTAAAGCGGGCCTTCGGCATCGAGGATGCACATACCGCCGCCGTGCAAGTGCAGCACGCCGGGCACCGGACCGTCGACACCGGTCGGGTGATGGATGAACAGTGTAATTTCGTTTCCATCAACGCCCACGATCTTCTCGACCGTGGTAGTTACGCCCTTTACCGGCGGCATGCCTGCGACCGACGACTCAAAAAATTCGACGGAACCTTCCTCGGCCGCTTTGAGATACTGGCGAATACCCTCAAGCGGCGTACTTGCGTTGATATAGACCGGCGGATCTCCGGCCATTTGCATTGTGTCCAGCGCGGCGACGAGACGTCGGTCAGCGCGCGGGTCGTCCCTGATTACGAGATCGGGATTGCCCAGCTTTCCGGGGCGGTGTAATTGAATATCGGTCATGTTGTTATCCTCTAATATTGGTTTCTCATTACTCTGCGGAAGTGGGTAAGCCCATCCTCTGCATGCATTCAAGGTGGTATCAGGCAGTCGCACCGCCGTCGACGGGCACCGCGACACCGGTCATGAAACTCGATGCGTCAGATGCCAGGAATAGCGCCATATGCGCCATGTCTTCTGGAGTTCCCATTCGCCGTAGCGGAACGGAGGCCGAGATCTCCTCCATCGTCGCCCTCACAATTCCGTCTGCAATGTCGCGTCTTAGCGCAGGCGTATCTGTCGCCCCCGGACAGATCGCATTCACCCGTATGCCCTCAGGAGCTAACAGTTGAGCGATCGACTTGACGTACTGAATCAGGGCGGCCTTGCTCGCTGAATAGGTCGGGAAGAACGACACTGCCTTCAGACCGGCAATCGACGAAGTACAAATGACCGACGCTGAACGTGACTTGCGTAACAGCGGCAAAAACCGCTTTGTCAGGATCATCGGAACCCAGACATTGATCGTCATGCAGGTGTTGAAGCTCTGTGCGTCGTAATCGAAACCGGCCGGTGCCGGCAATCCGGCATGGTTGAACAAGATGTCCAAGACATCGTGCTCACGCAGGAACGCGTCGACGAAATCATTGAGGGCGGCCTGGTTGACCAGATCCACATGATGCGACTCAGCCGAACCTCCCGCACGTCGAATTTCGGCGACGGCTTCATCTGCAGCCAAGCCATTTCGATCGACGATGACGACATGTGCTCCTTGAGTAGCGAAGAGCAGCGCTGAAGCTCGGCCCATCCCGGAAGCCCCCCCGGTGATCAGGGCGGTCCTCCCGGCGAGCGATATATTTTTGTCGAACGTGCTAGTCATAAATCTTCTCCTTTTTTGATACTCAACCATTCATGCTCTACCGCGAATTTCGTTGCTTAGCTCATGTTGTTTTTCCGATAGCTGAGCTAAGCGGGTAAGTCATGTGGAGCGATAGTGCAGTGCCCCGTTGCTTCGCTCCCGAAGCAACGGATCTGCCTTTCTCAAAAGATCCAATACAAACTGAGCAGGGCACTAAGCGAACTCCCCTCCCCTTTAAATTGCGACAAGCTTGGCTTGTCCGTATAGCCCAGTCCGGCAGTGGCATAAAGGCCCGGCATGACGTGATACGTATAGGCGGCAGTGATGCTGTTCGATTCGCCGATGGGATAGAAATTTGTAAAGGCGGAATAGACGTTCAAGGCTTTCTGAAGATATTTGTTCGCCTTGTTGTGGCTATAGACGAACGAAAGCATATCGCTTGGCCTACTCGCAGATGGCCCTACCAAGTAAGCGCGCGCCTCAACGTACTGAGTAAAAGGGGTCGATTTTTGATCGCCATACATAAAACTTCCGCCTACATACACGCCTCTGTAGGCCGTATATGGTGACGCAGGAGCCGACTGGGTAATTTGATAATCCGCGAGTGCATAAAGTCCATACGCCCCGTTCTTCGTTGCGTGGGGATCTTGCAGCATGCGGCTGTAATCCGCGAACGTCGATGTGTTGTACATGTACCCGGCACGGAGCCACGTAAATGGCGTGTTCGTCGCAGATGGGCGCTTGTAGCCGATCTCGCTGATGTACAATTCGCGCGTTCCCGGAACTGAGGAATTGAAGGCAAGGCCAGATGGATTTGCATTCACCTCGTCATAAATGGAGTTTCCCGTAGGTCCAAGGACCGGCAGACTGCGTTGAACTGCCGCCTGCGCATACAGCTTGTCTGTGATGTTCCATTTAATACGCAAATTTGGCGTGCTTATGCTGTTTGGCGACATGCCCAAAACAATTGGAATAGACGCCGACGGGCCGAATGGATTGACGACCATTCCACCGACGAAGGTCCCGGCGAATTCCGGCAGGTTTGCAAAATAGCCTGCCTTGACTTCCAGCTTTTTGTCCAGAAACGTCTGGTACCACGATATGCCATTGAAACGAAATGTATTTGGGTTGTACTGTTGGTCTGTACTGGCGCCGAAATTCGCTCCAACCGCAATCTGCCCATCAGGCACCCCGTACTGACTCATGTCGTACGTCAAAAATGCAGAGTTCGCCACCATGATGCTGGGACGTTGACCAAAATACGAACGCCCGCCCGCGCAGTTGTAGTTAAGACTGTTCTGCCCGCAAGGCGCATAGCCCGATGAAGGAATCCGGCCTGGCGTATCGAGGAGATTGTTCTGAAATATTGCTGAACCCTGTACCGAAAAACCAAAGCCATGGGAAGCCAGGTTAGTCCGCCAATTTCCATCGTCGGCCACCAGGCTGTCGCCGTAGGATGGAAACATCACATTCCATCCTTTGTATCCATACTTCGCGTCCAAAGCACGGCCTCGCTCAGCAGACGTCGGTGGCGCCGACATGCTCAATGCAACAGGCGACTCCGGTACCACGACGACAGGTGACTGAAGCTCGGAAACCTGCGTTGTGACGGATTGTTCAGCAGCCTTGGCCGGCCACGCGCTGATCGCAAGTGCACTCAGCGCGACTCCAGAATACGCGAGCGATCGACATCGAAAGCGCTCGACTTTCTTTCGCCCGGAGATTACATCGACAGAACTCCGCCCGGATAAGCGAATCATATGGGCGATACCAATAGTATTGAAACTCATTTGCTCGTCTCCTAAATTATTTTGTTTTCTATTATTTCCGTCGAATCTCTAGACTTCCGCAGGTCTTAGGTTTCTAAGATCTGCAACCGCGGTTTGCCTTCGGATTCGACGTACCCGGAGACCGCGATGTTCTGCTCCACGCTGGCGTGGTGATGTTTCGATGAGAATGAATATGTGGCTTTCACTCCCGATAGATTCAGAACTGCTTCTGTCGCCCCATTGCCAGAACCTGGATAAATGGCGGCTGTTCCGGGTAGTCGAATCATTCCGTGTCTCCGTCTTGTGCACCGTTGACGGCGCTTCTTTTTTCGAGGAAATCAAACGACAAAATAAGGCGCCACTTTAAATGAACTATGATTCATGAACCAGTATTCATTTAATATAAATGCTGAAACCCAGCGGCGTCAAGCACTGATACAAGTTTCTCGAGAAAATTCCAGTCAACCTGTTTTGCACAGCTGCGATTCATGCAAAGCTAACACAAAACAATCCGGATAGGCGGTTTACGTTATTAAAATTCAGTGCTACGCTACACCTCACACATCAGCAGTCCACAAAAAATTTTTGATGTGCAAACAATTGGAGGAGACAAAATGTCACAGCAGCAAGATACGGCACGCAAGATTGTCCGGACGAACGACCATGTCCGCAAAACTTCGGTTGGCAAGGGGCTGTTTACCCTCATCACCGCAGTGGTCGTAGTGGGATCGTTTATAGCTTTGAACTATGCGTTGGCAGTCGCCGATATGTGGGTCGGGTTTCTCTTTGCGCTCTATTGGGGCGGACTTGAGCGTTCCAATTTCAAGAAGCTATCTAATTGCATCGTAGGCGCCGCCGTTGGCTTGACGGTAGCCTACTTTTTGCATGCACTGCCGTTGGCTTTGGGAGCAGCTGCGCTGGCGCCGTGCATTGCCGGCGTGATTGTTTTGGTATTTTTCCAAATCATGGGTTGGTTCGTGGTGGCGATCAATATGACCACCATGCTCTTCTTGACGGTTGCCACGATCCCCTCGATCCAGGCAAGCAGCCAATATCCGCAGCTAATGATCTCCATGGCGCTCGGCGCATTGTATTTTTCGATCGTCGTCTGGATCGCTAATCAAATTTCACGCCGCTTTGCGAATGCAGCCCGCTTGTCCTCCTCCCTCCCTAAAGGATGACGATCGGCCACGCCTTATCGAAGAGACCCATTTATTCAAACGAGCCGGTGCATCTCGGCAATTTCGTGGGAAACATGGGAGCGTCGCAAGGCGTGGCCAGCGGCCGATCATATGGTCGAAACAGAGGAAAAATTCAGGGAACCACAGCATAGCGAGTGGCGAAAAATGGGTAGCAATACTGCACCTTTCATTCGACAGGTTGCAGCAAAGCAGCGTCGTGCGGAGCAGTTGTTCCTGGATCTAAAACAAGCCGACATGAGAGACTTATAACAGTGTCTCTACCTTTAACTCGCACTAAAGACATGCGTGTCACCATATCGTATTTCGGCCATCAGCGGGCTGGCCGCTTCTTCGTCCGCTCCTGACGAGGTTCTATTTTCCAGTTATTGTCGTCCATCAGCCTGGCGAACAACCGTTCGCGTGCTGCTTTTGAAATCGGTGAGAGTCCGAGTAAAACGTTGAACGCAATGCCACTAGCAGCAAAATAGCGAAGCAGAGCAAGCTCCGGGTCGACTGCATCGTCTTGCAGCTTCTTCATCTTGGCGATCTCCGACTCCCGGGATTCAATCAGTAATTCGGGATTTTCAACCAGAGCTGCCAATATAGCGCGCGCCACCGAGTGTGACTGGTTGGAGGCAGCCCTATACGTTGCGATCTGCATAGAGAGGATTTGCTCAGTTTTTGATGCTCCCTCACTCGCCAGATGGTTTCGTGCAATGCGATCGAAGTCCTGCTTCTGGAAGTCAAGCAAGGCCTTCAGCACCCCGTTCTTCGTACGGAACTGGTGCATAAGCCCGCCCTTGCTTATGCCACTTTCCTGCGCCAACGAATCGAAAGTCAACCCTTTCACGCCTTCTCTGGTAAGGATCGCAAATGCGGCTTCAATTGCTTTTCTACGGGTTGTCTCTGAACGTGTCGGATTGTCCATTGTAAATAGTTTTGTGTGACGTAGAAGCTGGCTATGGGCCGCCGGCGCTACGCGCGTCACGGCAAGTTCTAGTGAGTTATCAGGATCGATAGAGTACATTACTTTTGGTGCGAAGATATACGAGCTCCGCATAAGGAACATGATCGAGCGCGCCGCGCCAGCGGGCGTCTAACCGGCGACTGGCCCTGGATCTCTGCTTCGATGCCGAAAGTTCGCCAATCCCCCTTATCATTTCTGTATTCGATTTGGTCGAAAAACCAACTCAATTGGATCAAGGATTGCTGTGGCATTTCGATGCGACGATGGCAGTCTGGATCCTCATCGCGCTATTCAAAGTCTCGCCATAACGTAAACGGCAGATGAATACCAAGGCAATTCAAAAACCGACCAGAAAGATTGTTTTTTCCGCCATTCCGAGGTATCTTCACTGGTTTGGGAGCTCTCCATCCCGCAATGGAAATAGATAATGGATAACACTACTCGATCGAAGCTATCACGCAACGCCATCATTCAGGC
Organism: Collimonas sp. OK607; assembly: GCF_900111995.1. Classification (GTDB taxonomy): domain Bacteria; phylum Pseudomonadota; class Gammaproteobacteria; order Burkholderiales; family Burkholderiaceae_D; genus Collimonas. Next base: position 80,221 of record NZ_FOKF01000012.1, on the reverse strand, counting down.
GGCCCTGATCATCATCGGACGCGATGGCCCTCGTCGTTTGACGCTTGATGCCATTGCACGCGAAGCCGGTGTCAGTAAAGGCGGGCTAATGCATCAGTTCCGGTCGAAAGAGGCTGTGCTAAGGGCGATGTTGGAATATCAGGCCGAATACTTCGATACATTTTCTCAGCACTACATGACCGAGGCAGGTACTACGTCGCCCGAAGCCAACTTGTCGACACAGATCGCGGTAGCCCGCGAAGCTGTCACTACGCAAAAATCGGTTGCGTTTGCAATGCTCGGTGCCATCAGCGAAGAACCAGGGCTTTTGTCCATGTTTAAAGAGATTGATGCCAAGAAAATTGAATCCATCAAGACAGAGGCCGTTGATCCTGAATTAGCGACCCTGCGCTGGTATGCTGCCAGGGGAATGCTTCTGAGCGCCCTGCTCGGGCAATGCTCCCTTTCGGATGATGAGCGCCAGCGCCTTTTTGATCGCTTGCTCGACAGCCAGCAATGGCTGACTCATAACAAGACTTAGAAGAACGCTCCTCGTGCACGCCCTGTCGCAGGAGACCGTGTGCTCGGCTGCGATAAGCTGATCATATTTTTCTTTGATCTCCACATGTCGGACATTCCTCAAAGGTTGTTCGATAGCTGACGCAGCGTCACAGAGCATAGCTCGCTGAACGAGCCTGGGCTCGCTCCTTTGCTATAAATGACCGCCCCCTTTCTCTACTGCAAGATTTCAGCATATTTTATAAATCAAAATAAAACCGACCAACCGGTTTGCAAATTCAATATTCAATGCTATATTCGCTCCCTGAGCTAGCGCGAAAGGGGCGGCCGGAGGTTGATCTCGTTATCAGTTGAATGTCGTAGCCAGGTTCGTACAAACCGCTAGACATTGATCTCCGTCACGGCCATGCCCCGCTCGTCTACCAAGTTGTAGCAGGCGATGACAGTCATTCCTGGAAAAATCTGAAGAGGAATCGAAATGAACATATCCATCAATGCAATCCGGCCGGTAGCGGTTACAGCGTTATGCGTGGCGCTTGCCGCTTGCGGGACCACGCAACCGAGTGCGTATTCGGGAATCGCCTCGTCATCCAAGCTGGTACCGAATCAGAAAGACGATACCGGCCGTGTTCCGTACAGCTATTCGACTTCTGTGGAATGGCAGAAATACAACACGATCATCATTGATCCGGTCGCGATCTACAGAGGGCCAGATCATCAGTTTGGAGATTTGTCAGAGGCGGACAAGCAGGAACTCGCCCGCTACATGGATACGACGTTCAGAAAAGCATTAAGTCAGCGATTTCAAGTAGTCGCCAATCCCGGATCGAATACTCTCAAGCTCAGAGTGACCTTGGCCGGCGCGGGGACAAACACTGCGGTGGCATCGACGGTGACCCGCTTTGACTTGGCTGGAATGCCTTACAACGTCGTCCAATCCATACGTGGAAAAGAAGGAATGTTCATGGGGTCAGTCAGCTATTCGGTCGAAATCTATGATGCGACGAGTAACCAACTCCTGAAGGCGTTCGTGACAAAGCAGTATCCCAATGCAATGAATATTGCGGCGACCTTCGGTTCGCTCCATGCTGCCAAAACTGGCATCGACAAGGGTGCGGATGCGCTGGTTGCGTACCTGAAATAAGCGGCGCGATAAAAGCTCTGCAACGACTAAATCCGCAGATAGAGATGCCATGACAAACCATGACATTGCGCGCGATGCGCCGGCTTCAGGTGCCGACCGCCAGCACCTGATCGCCTGCGAATACTGCGACGCTGTCTACCAACGCACCGGCGTTGCTGAGGGCGAGCGTGCGCAGTGCCGGCGTTGCGGCGCTACGCTATACCGCGAGAGCACGCGCGTCTATCATCGCCTGCTGCCATTAGTGGTAACCGCGCTCATCCTGTTTTTGCTGTCCAACGTTTTTCCCATAGTTGAGATGGAGCTCAAGGGCATTCGCACGCAGACCACCTTATGGGGAGCGGTAGAGGCACTGTATGCCGATCACATGGTGCTGGTGGCCTTGTTGGTGTTTGCGACTACCATCCTGTTTCCGTTGGCAGAGATGCTGATGATGCTCTACCTGCTGGTACTGATGGCGCGACACCGGTTACCGGCCGGCTTCGAGCTCATCATGCGTGCCATCCAACACACACGGCCGTGGGGAATGATCGAGGTTTATTTACTGGGCGTGGTGGTGACGCTGGTCAAGCTGTCCAGCGTTGCGGATATCCTGCCGGGCGTTGCATTATGGTCGTTCAGTGTACTAGTGGTGGTGCTGGCGGCCATGGTGTCGTTCGATCCGCGCGACCTGTGGCAATACATAAAGACGGAACCGCCGCGATGAGCGTGCCGCTGCCTGCCGCCGCCGTGTCGACGGCCACGCCGATGAAACTGGTGTCTTGCCACGCCTGCCACTTGCTAAGCGCACAGGCGCTCGAAGGCTTGAGGTGCCCGCGCTGTGGGACCGTCCTGCACCGTCGAAAGCCAGATAGCGTGGCGCGTAGCTGGGCCTTTCTGATCGCTGCCGTAATCCTCTACATTCCCGCTAACCTGCTCCCAATGATGACCACGCAGTCTGTTTTCGGGACCTCGAACGACACCGTCCTCTCCGGCATCGTCTATTTCTGGATTTCGGATTCCATGGCGTTAGCGCTCCTGGTGCTGATTGCCAGCGTGGTGGTGCCGCTGTTAAAGATGATGGCCTTGACGATGCTGCTGCTCTCGGTACAGTTCCGCTCCACCTGGCGCATCCGCCAGCAGACCCGGCTGTACCGCCTGCTGGAAGTGATCGGGCGGTGGTCAATGCTCGATATTTTCGTCGTGGCCATGCTGGCCGCGCTGGTACGCGCCGGCAAGCTGGCTACCATTATTCCCGGCCCCGGAGCCCTGGCTTTTGCCTCGGTGGTAGTGCTGACCATGCTCGCTTCCCTGAGTTTCGATTCCCGCTTGCTATGGGATTCGCTAGATGAAAACAATGGCTAAACGCAATGACTGAACGAGACTCTTCTAATCTTCCGGCACTACCGTTGCCAATGCCACCGCAACGTCACAAGCCCGCACGGTGGTTGCCATCGCTGGTATGGCTGATCCCGATCGTTGCCGCTATAGTCGGGTTATCGCTGCTGATACACACGCTGTCCGAGCGCGGCCCGGAAATCACTGTGACTTTCCGTACCGCCGATGGGCTCGCACCCGGGAAGACTCCTGTGCGCTATAAGGCAGTGGATATCGGTGTGGTCAAGTCTTTGCGCCTGGCGCCGGATCGTTCCCACGTGATTGCCACCATAGCGTTGACCAACGATGCCGGAAGCTTCCTGGCCAAGGACACGCGCTTCTGGGTCGTGCGTCCGCGTTTTGCCTTCTCGGGTATTTCAGGCCTGGAGACGCTGCTGTCCGGTACCTATATCGGTGTGGACGCAGGTACGTCGGAAACGCGTATACGCACTTTCACCGGACTGGAAGTGCCACCGGCGGTAGCCACCGACACCTCCGGCAAGCAATTCGTGCTGCGAGCCGCGGATCTCGGCTCGCTCGACATCGGTTCCCCGGTCTACTACCGGCGCGTGCGGGTGGGGCAGGTAGTGGCCTACCAGCTCGCACCAAACGGCAAAGATCTCTCCTTGCGCGTATTTATCGAGCAGCCCTACGACAAGCTGGTCACGGCCAACACGCGCTTCTGGCATGCCAGCGGTTTTGACATCAAGCTGGACGCCGGCGGCCTCAAGGTCAATACGCAGGCGCTTGCTACCATGCTGCTTGGCGGCGTGGCCTTCCAGGATCCCGACGATTCCAAGGCCGCCACCGCAGCCGGCGAGAATACCCAATTCATGCTGGCCGGCGACCAGACCGAGGCCATGAAGGCTCCTGAAGAATTGAAGCCGGCGCTTGCCGTCCTCAACTTTGACCAATCCGTGCGTGGCCTGGCGCCAGGTGCACCGCTAGATTTTCGCGGCATAGTGGTGGGCCAGGTACGCTCGATCGGGATCGAGTATCAGCGCGATAAGAAAACCTTCCGTTTTCCCGTAATAGTGGAACTTTATCCATCCCGTATGGGCTTCAGCCCGCGTGACCTGGAAGATAAACAGCAGGCATACGATATCGCTGAAACCATGAACAAACGCGGTATGCGTGCGCAACTGCGCAATGGCAATCCGTTGACCGGTCAACTCTACGTGGCATTTGATTTTTTCCCCAAGGCGCCGCCGGTCAAGATCAGCGTCGACGGTCCCATGCCCGAACTGGCCACCACTCCCGGCGCGTTTGACGAACTGCAAGCCAAGCTAGGCTCCATCGTCAACAAGATAGACAAGGTGCCATTCGAGCAAATCGGCCAGGATCTGCATACATCGATGGCAGCGCTGGACAAAACCTTGAATAACGCCGACAAACTGGTCAGGCAGGTCGATGGCAATGTCGTACCGCAGATCACAGCAGCCCTGCAGGACGCACACCAGACTCTGCAGATGGCTAACGATACGCTTGCCCCAAATGCCCCGCTGCAACAAGATGCGCGCCGCATGATGCAGGAGCTGACGCGCAGCGCGGCCTCGCTGCGCGCCTTGACCGACTACCTGGAGCGCCATCCCGAAGCTTTGCTGCGCGGGAAGGTGGATACGGAGAAACCATGACCACAACCGTCAGTTTGTCCGTACTATCTGCGCAGTTGGTGCTGGTTACTGCCATGTTGGCCGGCTGCGTCTCGCCCGAGCCCCGCTATTACACACTGTCACAGAGGCCGATCATTGCGGCGACTGCCGCGCCCGCTGCCAAGCAGGGCCAAGAACCAGTATTGATCGAGGTTTCCCCAGTTCGCGTACCTGATCGTCTCAATCGCGCCAATTTGCTTTTGAACAGGGGAGATAGCAGGCTCAAAGTGATGGAACAGGATCGTTGGTCAGCGCCGTTTCCCGATGAGTTGCGCGACGCACTGTCGCAGCATTTGCAAGCCAGCCTGAATGCCGTTGACATCTACCATCAAGGCACGTCCGGCAACGCGCCGTTGTATCGGGTTACCGTCGAGGTGGTGCGCATGGATGCCGAACTCGGCGGGCGCGCTGACGCCATCATCAACTGGACGGTACAGCGGTTGCCAGACAGTAAAGTGACGTCGGGCCGTACGCAGGTGGAATTGCCGACGCCGGGCGGGTTGGACAGCGTGGTAGCCGCATATCAACACATTGTCATCGCCGCCGCCGCCGATATTGCAACGGCAATACGTACATCACAAAAAATATCACTTATTTCCTCAGAAACTGGAAATTCCTTGACACGTTACAACCAATATCACGTCTTTCCCGAGAAGCAGGAAATTTCTTGATATGAAACCCGTTTACTTACAACGCCCTGGCTGCGCCACACATCAACCATCTCACATTACTAAGGAGTATTCAATGAACTTCCTTACCACCTGTCGCCTCGTCTGCCTCGCCGCGGCCATCAGCGTCACGCTGCACGCGCATGCCGAAAGTTTCACCTCTTCGGCCGCCAGCGCCGGTTCGGCGTCTAGCGACAGTGTGTCCGCATCGCTGCACGGCTCAAGTAACAGCTCGACCGGCGGCGACAAGACTGCCGATGGCAACTATCGCATCATCGATGTCGCCGCGGCGCCCGATCGCGTAGGCATCACGCGTGTCACAATGCAAGTCGACGATTCGCAGCAGCGCATAGTGCTCGACATGCCGCATGCCATTGTCGAGAAGCAGAGTCTTGGCCGAGGCGATCTTGTGCACGCGCAACACCGCGTGTACGGCTTCGAGTTCGCGCGCGGCGACACGCAGGAGGCATTCTATCTCGTGCTCGCCGACGAGTGGTACAACGAACTTGCAGCGCGACCGGTGAGCCTTTGAAGGTCTGCTACGCGTTTGCATTTGCGTTTGCTTTGATAGCGCTAGTCGCGGTGGGCCCTGCTCAGGCGCAATCTGGTCCGTCTGGTTACTCGACCTCTTCAGCCTTCTGTGACCGCGCGCAGCAGCTTACTGCCAGCCAACAGGATCGGCTGCTGCGCTTTGCCGCCGTGGTCCGTAATGAACTCGATGCAATGGAAGGCAACACTGCACTGATCAGTCGCTCGGGACTCGATCTCTCGCGCTTTCGCATCCGTTACTCGCACGCCGCCGTCACCTGGCGTGGTGAGGCCGGCACATGGTCAGCACGCCAGCTTTACTACACCTGCGATGAAGGCCGACCGCGGATCTACGATCAAGGCCTCGCCGGTTTCGTCATGGGCACTGACGATCCATCGCTCGGCTACGTCTCGATCGTGCAGTTGCCAGCCGACGCCGCCCAATCGCTGCGAGACGCATCGCTCGATACGCCGCGCGTCCAGCATCTGCTGGCTACGAGCTACAGTGCCAACGCCTACCCGTTCAGTACTCTCCACCAGAATTGTAATCAATGGGTGATGGAAATGCTCGCTGTAGCTTGGGGCAATCTAGCCGACGGCGACGACTTGCGCGGGCGCGCACAACATTGGCTGCAAGAGGTGGACTACGCCCCCAAACCGGTGGATGTCGGTTCGCACGCACTGATGTTCGCAGCAACATTTGTACCGTTGCTCCATCTCGACGATCATCCGGAGGACGATCTCTTCGCAATGAAACTGAAGATCAGCCTGCCATCAACAATAGAGACCTTCATTCGAGAGCGTCTGCCCGGCAGCGAACGCATTGAAGTGTGTCATGACGACCGGCAGATCGTCGTGCACCGTGGCTGGACACCGGTCGCCGGCGGCTGTCGACCTGGCGATGGCGATCGCGTCTTTCCGCTCTAATGACACAGTACCACCGGAAAATCCGTGTCTAAAAACTGAACAATCCGACGCGCAGAAATTCCCCGAGAGATCCAAGAAGATTGGATTACCGATATTTTCTCGAAATGCGTCAAAAGCAGTTCATTTATTGGAGATCACGTTCGAACTAACCTCGACGGGCTGGTCTATCTCTCCGAAACTGATGGCATGCATCATCCATGTACTGTGCCAGGTCCTGGCGGATTTCAGCCAGGACGAAACCAACAGACTGAAAGAATTTCCGCATAAACTGTTGTCGAAAATTTGAGATTGATCTGCATGTAAGGAGGTGCATATGTTTGAGCAAGAAACAAACGCCGACGCTATCGGCGAGATAGACGAGCTGAGCGAGATTGAATATCACTTGACCGTGGTCGAATTCGACATCCTGTGGAATCGCCGCACCACAAATCAGGAACAGAGCCGCATGGAAGAATTGATCAGGCTAATCAACGCCTTCGAGAAAAGTCGCCGCTAAGCTTGATACGTTCAATCAATTCCCGACAGAAGGTGGCGAAGTCAATCCAGACAATCGCGCGAGGCATCACCATTGGCCTCATGAATCTGTCACGAGGGCGCTTTGGCGTCAACAGCAGGACGCAACCTGTCCCCTACGATGAACGCCGCCAGAGCAGGCATTAGCAGGATCGCACCGAACACATTCACCATGAACATGAACGCGAGCAGGATGCCCATATCGGCCTGGAACTTGAGCGTGGAAAATGCCCAGGTCACCACCGACAAACTCATTGTGACCGCGGTGAAAAACGATGCGGTCCCCCTTTGCTTGAGTGCCTCTACGAACGCATGCTTGAGGGGGCGATTGCGTTCCTTTAACTCATGTTTCACGCGCTCGAACAGATAAATGCCGTAATCGACCCCAACCCCGACGCTGATCGCAATTACGGGCAGCGTGTTTACTTTCACGCCGATGCCGAGCATTGCCATGATGGCATTACAGAGCAGCGTTACCAGCGCCAGCGGTAGAATGATGCAAAGCGTGATCCGAATCGAGCGGAACGTAACTAGGCAAAGCAGCGTTACCGCAGCAAACAAGGTGATGTTCACCCACCTATCCGCATGCTCCACCACTTCGTTGGTCGCGGCCATGACACCCACATTGCCGGATGCAAGACGGAACTTCACAACATCAGAGTCGTTGGCTACCTTGAATGCTTGAATTTTATCGACGATATTGCGGATGGTTGTCGCCTGATGATCTGTGGTATAAATCGAGATCGGCATAGCGGTACAGCTCGAGTTTTTATACTCGCTGCCTAATCGTGTGGCAAAACCCACACCTTGCGCAATTTGCTCTTTTGTTTCCGGCAGCATCCGCCACTTGACCCAGCCCTCTGCAAAATCTTGCGTCACAGCACCAATGAAAGATGAAAGACTACGAACCGCACTTACCCCACTGACCTGACGCATAGTAAAGTCAAATTTCTCGATCTTATCCTGGACCGCACGGTCGACACATGGTGAATCCCCCCCTTTTGCTTCCGCGATGACTTGCAGCATGTCGACGCCGATCGCAAAGTTACGCGTCACCATGTCAACATCTCGGTTGTAGCGCGAGTCTTGGCGTAATTCCGGCACGCCCCGGCCGAGATCGCCAATTTTCAGGTTATGCAGTTGGGATAATCCGAATGCTGTCAATCCCGCAGCCGCCAGCAAAGGTAGAATTGCGCCCCGCTTCGTCGCCAAAGCGCCTATCCGGATCCACAGCCAGTTTCCCGAAGTCTCCTTGCCACGCAACTTCTGCGCCGTGACCGCCGAGAACTTCATATACGACAGCAGAATCGGCAGCAGCACTTTGTTGGTAATGATCATGACTGTCACGCCGACGGTCGCCGTCAGTGCAAGTTCCCGCACGATCTCAATGTCCACCACAGCGATCACGATAAACCCAAGCGCGTTGGCCAATAGCGCCGTGGCGCCCGGAATAAATAGCTTATTGAAACAGTTACGCGATGCGGTAATGCTATCAGCGCCATTGAGCGTCTCCAGTTTCCACGCATTCGTCATTTGCACGGCATGGGAGATGCCAATCGAGAAGATCAGGAACGGCACCAGGATCGACATCGGGTCGAGACCGATGCCCATCAGCGGCAGCAAGCCAAGCAGCCATACGACAGGAATACCCGCAGCCACCAACGTCCAGGCGGTCAGCATTAACGATCCTGAGTACCAATACAGCAGCACGGCTGTCACAAAAAATGCCGCAGCAAAGTAACCTAGAACCTTCGCCGCACCTTCTGCGATATCGGCACTCGACTTGGCGAAACCGATAATGTGAACAGAGACTTTATCGCCCTCATATTTGGTGCGAATTTTCTCGAGTTGCGCTCCGACGTCCCTAAGGTCCAGGCGCTGGCCCGTATCGGGATCTTTATCCAGCAATGACGCCGCTACGATAGTCGCAGTCATGTCGTTGGAAACAATCCGACCGACCCAGTCCGACTTAAGCACATTTTGCTTGACCTGCGCTAGCTGATCGGGGCGGCCCACGAAATCTGCCGAAATCAGATTGCCGCTTTTGAAACCATCTTCGACAACTTCGTTATAGCGGACATTTGGCGAGAACAGCGAGACGATCGAACTGCGTTCGGTGCCTTTTATGTAGAAAATGTCGTCGTTAATGTGACGCACGATATCCAAGACATCTTTCTGATATATGTCGCCATGCTTGACCTTGATCGCAATCAGTACCTTGTCCGCGCCACCGAAATCACCCTGGTAGTCAAGGAAAGTTTTCATGAACTCATGGTGCAGCGGAATCATTTTGGTAAATCCCGATGTCACTTTCAACTGCATGGCGAAGAAACCTAGTACCAGCGTGATGAGGATGCCCGCAATCAGCAACGACTTCCGCCAATGAAAGATGACATAGCCGATCCTGCCAATAATTCCTTTAGCAAATCCTTCAGACTTGAATTCGCCGTGAACCGATCCGTTGCGTTCGGTCGTTGCGTTTGCCGGCTCCTCGACTTCAAGGTCACCTATATTATGTCTGTTCATAGTCTCTTTGTTTGCAAAACCGGGCTCTTTTGTGCGCCCCCTGCTTTGGCATTTTGAATGCGTCCACCGGACAAATAACCCACATACACAAGTGCACCATCTGTTCCATAAATGGCCTGTGCAATGGGTGTTCCCTGAGGCGCAGTTTGAATGCTGAAAGTCTGACCATCGTCTGTACTTATGGCAATTAATCCGTTGTTGCCTACAAGCGCTATTTTGCCGTCTGGACCGACCGCCCCGCCGTTCAGCGTGCTGGTTGATTTAAACGGCACCTTCGTCCACGTCAGGCCCGCATCGGCTGATCGAAAGACATTCCCGCGCATCCCGTAGGTCAGCACGGCACCGTCGCTCAGTTTCAGTGCGCCAAAAAAAGATCCCACATAAGGCGACTCGATCCGCGTCCAGGTCACGCCGCGATCAGCCGATGTGGCAAGCGTTCCCGACTCACCTACGAGCAACAATATTTCGCCTATTTCAATAACCTTGGAAATATGTCGTTCAAAATCATCAGATACGACTTTCTTACGTACCCAAGTCTTTCCCTTGTCGACCGATTCGATGTAAAGACCAAACGCGCCATAGGCAACCAATCGCCCGTCCTTCATGGCAGTCACGCCAAGTATGGCGTCCTTGCCGGCATCGGCCACTGCAACCGAAATCCAAGTTTTACCACCGTCTTCTGTGCGCAGAACCGTGCCTCCATGTCCAACGGCAACGCCACCTCTCCCGTCGACAAAGGCAATCGCTGTCAGCATGCGCGTCGTAGGCGCGAACACCCCTGACCAGGTTTTACCTTGATCCGCCGATTGCATAATCAAGCCGCGTTCACCGACGGCGATCAGTTTTCCGCCGACAGCGGTTAGATCTGATAATGAAATAGTCAACACGTTGGTCGCTCCGCTTGGCAACGGCGCCTGATCTGCCAAAGCCGGCAGAGAAAAATGCTGCGTCAGGAGGAACACCACGCTTAGCAAAAAGATTTTCATCGAACTGTATCCATGTAGGTATGGGATGTCTGACCCTGCTGTGAGAAATTGCCGGTTAAAAAATGGAAGAACCTCTGCCGCACCGCATCGGTTTGGCAGGCGGCTCTTAGTTCGGCACCGGCAGGATAATAGCGCCCTTATCGGGTACCTTTTCGTCGAATTGCATCGACCGTGAAGTCATCCACTTTGGCCTTGGCATTCCAGACGTAAGCGGGTTGTTTTCGTTCGTTCGTGACTCCCGTGACCAAATAGCTACCGTTGCTCAGATCACTCACGATGTATGGAGCCTGGAACATCAGCGGCACGTCATAAGCCTGCACGAGTGGCAGCGTAGAGACGCGCCAAAGATTTCCGCGGCCGTCGTATCCATCGACAAGAGCAATAATATTGCTATCCTCATCGAGATAAAACGTGCGCTTGGCGACCACATGCGACATACCCGGCTTGAGGGTTGCCTCGACGACCCAGACCCGGTGCAATTCATAGCGGAAAAGGTCAGACTTGAGGTGACCTTTCTGAACCATATCTTTATACTTGAGCTTTGCATCGATCAGCTTGTAGGCGTTATACGGTATGTACATCTCCTTTTTTCCCAGAAGCTTGAAGTCGTAGCGATCCATTGCACCGTTAAACCCCCAGTAATCGTCGCTTCCCCGTATGCCTTCCGTACCGTCATCGATGTTGTCATAGGCGACATCGGGTGCACGGCGAACGCGGCGCTGGCCGGCGTTATAGATATACGCCTCGCGGCTTTTGATCGTGTAGTCAATCGGATCTTTTATAAGATAGATGGTACCTACAAGGGCCGCCGGCGCATCGTAATACCCATAAAAGGAAAAGATATGATTCGGTTCGGGTTTGTCGAAGTTTTGTCCTTGAACTGAATCTTCACAGAACCCAACACGGTAGTAGTCGCCACTAGCCTTGACCGGCAGCCACTCCGCGCAGCGCTTATAGCTCCCGTACCACTTGTTCAAGTGGTTGTACATTGCCTCGACGCCGTTCTTCGGAATTGGAAAAGGCGTACCTGGCAAACTGTAGTTCTTAATGCTTAAACCATCGAGTTTCACCTTGGACGCCTGCGCTTTTGTCGCGTCATAGACACTTTGAGGCAATGCGAAGGTACGATGTGTCGTATATACCGGGATGGTAAAGGTCGGATATTTCTTCAGCATTGCCATCAATCCGGCTGAAAGCCTATCCTTGTATTGCTCAGCGTTCTGCGCGGTAATAATAAAAAGCGGTTTCTCGCTAGCGAATGGATCTGTATAGCCCATCTCCGGCTGCCAGCCTGCCGGCGGTTTAGTCATGCCGCCGGTCCATTCTGGAATGGTGCCGTCTTTATTGCCAGCCTTCTCTGCCCCGTTAGGAGTCAAGTCTTTTCCGAGACGCTCGGCGTCTGCCGGCGATAGCTCCGCTCTTGTGGAACTAGTGGCGAATGCTAATACGACAATGAAAAGAGTCGTAGCGATTTTTATGGTTTTCATGATGCGGTCTCCTTTTGTAATTTAAAAACTCATGCTGGCGATGGCCGAGAAGAAACTGCGATCGCTCAAAGGATCATAGGTAGCATGCCTGTTGTACTGAACCGCATTTAGCTCTAAAGCGTATTTCTTATCGTAGGTAAAGCGTGCTCCGAGTCCCAAGGCCATACGACCTTGAAGAAACTGTCCGTCTATCGAGTAGCCTTGAACGTCGTGTGACCAGAACACGCTCGGCTGCACGGTCACTCCAGCAAACAGGCCTGGGTAAGTCAACTCGCCCTTCAGCCGATAGCCCCATGCGAAGGGCGTAGCGTAGCCATCGTTCTTGCAGCCATCAGCTGAAATGTTGAGCGTTCCGCACGTGCTTCCCCCGTACGCTGAGCTGGAGCCTGCACCAAAAATGAACGCGCGGTTATACCGTGGTGCGTTAGGATCATCTTTGTAGTTGGGCAAATTGTTCCACTGAAACCCAACTTCACCGATTAACGAGTACTGACTTGCGCCCAAGATACCGTTACCTACCTTGATAGCGTTCACCTGAAACTGAGTCTTATTGGCAAGCGTGTAGCCACCCAATACGCCGTTGCCCGCAGCAGCAGCCACTGCGGACGGCCCAAGTGGTCCAAGGGGTATCGACGAGCCAGGTACGATCAAACCACCAGCAGCCAAACCTGCAAACAACAGATCATTTCCGTCAAGTTGGGCAGGAAAGTCTTTCGTGTAACTGAGCTCTCCAGCGACCGACCAGCCAAATAGATTCGTGGCTGCGCTGACACCGAATACCTTCATATCTTTCGGATAATCCCAGGAGATTGAAATTGGACTTACCGTATTTAAGCTAGCGTAGTTTCCGAAATTAACCGTAGCGACAGGAGTTCTCGGATTGATTTTCATCGCGTAAAGCCCAAACTCCGTATCAAGCGGCTTCACATCGAAGTGGTACGCTAACCCGAACTCGCCAGTGTTCTTGGGCTCCCTGCCTGCAATTGTCGGGACATAGGCGCCGGTGTTATAGCCCAACGGGTTGGAACCGGTAAGTGTCACAGCGTTGTTACATCCGCCTGGGGTCGAAGAAATGCTGCCGCCGGCCAGGGCCCAATAATTCCCACATCCGGAATCAATCGGTGTGTTTCGCCACTTGAATTGATAAAATCCCTCAACGTTTCCGAATTCACCGAGACCCTGGCTTGCGAACAGCATCGGCACCGGAAGATAAACCTCTTTCAACTGCGCACCGGGCTTGTGGAAGGACGGGACGTCAATCGCAGAAATCTGGTTCACCCCTTGTATAAATATCCCTTCGCCCCAGTTCACCACCTGGTTTCCCAGTCTGACCTGAAGGGGGTTGCCGTTAACATTGAACGTGTCGTACACGTATGCATCCAACACGGAGATGCCCTGAAACTTGTTCAGAGGCTCAAAACCATTGTCGGATAAAGGCCGCGGCGATCCTAGGGAATTCGTGGCCGGGCTGTAGCCGTTATAGCCGTTGGGCTGGTTGCCGAACTTGACGCTTTGATTTTCCAGTGTGTAGTCATACCATGCCTTGGCTCTGACAAATACTCCCATATCGCCCTTCTTGATCTCTACCTCGGTCAACAGTTTGAAAGGTGAAGAGAACTGGTCGCCTTTGCCGTAGTTGAGGTTGCCTTCGTCGATCGTATTAGCGCCGGTACCATTGGTGCGGCCAACCAGTGCCCCGTTCGCCTGACCGTAAAGCCGGCTGTCAGGATTACTCGCACGCCAGCTTGACCCGGCCGATATGGATGAAGTCCAACTGCCCTGCCATCCGTCACCCACCTGGAAATCGACCCCAAAGGCATAGCTCGAAAACCCTGCAGTAATTGCCAGAATCATCGCTTTGGGCACGAATATCGAGTTTCGTTTACCACGATTCATACTTGTCTCCTCTTATTGGATTTCTAAATTTGGGCGTATTTTTTCTTGAAAGGTACGTTCCCAATGAATCTTGTTTGAACTCATGCGGCTCTATAACCGTTGCGTACTTCCTCCATATATAATTTCGTATTTTGCAAAACAATATTTATTTGCATTTTTCTTTACGATCTAAATCGCATCGAAGAAATCGTTTTTTTTGCCACCGCATTCATTGCTTGCTCAAGCCCGCCAGTTCGGCCTGGCGCGCGACCGGCAAAGCTTGCGAGCGGTCTTCATCGCATTGCGCTCAGCAGGCCAACCCTGGTGAGCACGCTGGAAAAATCTACCTCCAGCGACTGTTGGCGGACCTTTGCGTACAGATCCTTTAGGTTGACGGCTGACTCAGGTACCTCGGTGTCGAACAGGTTGGCCGCTCCTTTGAGCAACTGATGCTTCCAGTCCACATTCTGGTTGGATGCACGTCGTGCAGATTCGCCAGCTCAGCCAGCGTCTCGTCGCCTCACAGGGCGTCGAGCCCACCTTCTCATTGGACGCCGCTGAGAGATTGCGACGAGTTCTTCTGCTCCTGATCTGTCTGCTTACTCGATCAACAGCACTGGAGGAATCGACCGATCAGGGCTTTACCGCCGGTGCAGCCGGATACCATTCCTCAGGTTCCGGCATTTCGAAGCCTTCTGGAAAATCGAGGAGTTCAACGGCGAAGCCAGTTGATTCTTCGGTATCCAGATAGGCATAGCGAACGGCACCCAAATAGCTGCCGGATTGGGTTAACTTGTGCCCGCGGCGTTCGAACTCTGCGATGCGATCCTCAAACGAGATGCCGTTACAGGTCAGAGCCACGTGCTGTATGCCTTCTCCGTGTTTCGCAAGCCACTCGGTGTAGATCGATTCCCCATCAAGCGGCTGGATAATCTCCCAAAAGGTCGATCCGGACCAGGCGAGCGCCAGTCGCATGGAGTAAGGGCGCTTCTCGCCCCTGTAGGTAAGGTCCTTAACCGTTGTTTCGTCGAATGTATAGACTCGCCAAGGGCCAACACCGAGTCGAACGAACTGCTGCATCGTCCGATGGAGGTCACGAGTAACGACGCAGATTTGCATTGCTTCACCCATGAAACTGTTCGACAGTGTCGTCTCGCTCGTTACCTGGACATCAACTATCGATTTGGTACCTGCTCTACTATTCATTTTTCACTCCAACAGTTAAGGCATATTTTGGCCAGCACATTCCGGGGAAATTCAGGCGCCAGTATCCTTGAGGTGCCAACCGCCATCGACCTGAAAGGCGGAGCCCGTCACATACTCAGAGTCATCCGATGCCAGGAAAAGAACCAAATTTGCAACATCTACAGGCATACCGCGTTTCTGGAACGGACAGCCCGACATCAACTGAGCCTCTGCTGCAGCTTCATCTACACCGAGGTTTTGTGCCATCTGGGCGATAATGTTGTCGGTCATGCGCGTCTTGATCACACCTGGATGAACCGAGTTGACGCGCACTCGGTTGCCACCCTTGGACGCCGCCACTGCCACGCTCGTGGTCAGGTGCTGAACACCGGCCTTGCTGGCGCCATAAGCCGCCGGACCCGCGGTCGTCATAAAGGATACGATTGAGGAGATATTGATAACCGAGCCCGTGCCACGCTCCATCATGTGTGGCACAACGGTACGGCAGCCATAGAATGTGCCGGTGAGATTGATCGCAATGACCTTGTTCCACATTGAAGGCTCTGTGTGGAAGACATCCTTGGTGATATCCCCCTCGATGCCGGCAAACTGGACAAGTATATCGATACGACCATGTTCAGATATGGCACGAGCGACCAACTCTTGCCATTGGTTCAAATCGGTCACGTCGTGCTTGTAGAAGGTTGCGCCGATCTGTCTCGCCAAAGCAGTACCAGCTTCTTCGTTGACATCGGTGATGATAACCTTCGCTCCTTCACGAATTAGCGCCCGGGCTGCTTCGGCACCTAGACCGCCGGTGCCGCCAGTAAGGAATGCGACTTTATTGGATACTTTCATTTTTTACCTCAGCAATGGAACCGTGTTGAAATAGATCGAATCTAAAGCGGATATCAGGCCGTTAGGTCTCGCATCTTCAAATCGTTCTTCTGGCAGTGGTCGACGTAGATGTCGTTAAGATTTTTCCAAGTACAGCGAGCGGTGATTTGGTCTTGTTCGTCAACGAACTCGAATCCGCCCTGGATAATTGCAAAGATGGTCGTCGGCCCAGTGCCAGTCATCGTTGGAGCGTGCGTGGAACCAGCAGGTTCATACACCACATCCCCGGGACTTGCGTTCCAACCTTCGTTATAGGACCAGGTCCCATCAATCGTGTACACCACGACAGTACCGGCGTGATAGTGCTTGGCGAGCGTTTGACCGGCAGGCACACGGATGAGACAAACGATTTCGCCGGTGGATGGCGTGAGGCGGCACAGCTTGATCTCTGCGCCGCTGGTGGAATCTAGCAGGAGCCAAGGGTCGTCGTCGCAGCGGATGTAGGTGGCATAGGAATCCTGGGGGGTTGAATCATTCATGTTGTCTCCTCGTTTCAGGATCGGATTGACCCTGAAGAAGAACTCTACGGCGATTCAACTGCCCGCGCTATTGCGAAGAATCGTAGGTTCTTCATACCTCAGACTAGGGGGGTACCGATATAACCGACGTCAATTTCCCTTGCTTGTCGACGCCACGCTGTCCGCAGCACCACCCTCGGCTAAGAACCAAGACGGCAAGCGCGAGCCGGAAAAGCATCAGTCGAAGAACGGCGAGGTCAAGCACTTCTGGATATAGTCACACATCGGCGTTGATGCAACGTCGGGACTGGTTCACACACTCGTTGGTACGGCAAGCAACGTCGCCAATATCGCACAGGAGCATACGCTGCGGCAAAGCTGCCAGTGCGTGGCGATCGGCGCCGCCGACTATCAGTGTGTCGAAAGAAGGAAAGAAAACTGCCACCCTGAAGTCACTTGGCGTATGGCGACGAGTCTGAACAATCGCAAGCAATTGCCGCAGTGCAAACTTGACCAGTGGCGTGAATAGCTGGAACACTTCAAGGAGAACATGCGGACGACAGTCTAGCATCCGTTCCATGTGTTGAAGAATCTATGTCCTCATCGCAAAACGCGTGAACGGAGTCTGGCAAAGAACACCGCGCAGTTATTTACCCGTTTGCCTTTGGAAATCTGATGTTCGCCCGCCCGCGTTTCACGCTGCCCAAGGTGCATCCTAATGGACGAAATGATGCGACAAGTAGCTAGTTGTGACATAAAACCGCTCATGACTAGGTCAAAAATTCTCCAATGCGTGGTCGAACTCGCAACCAAGTTTTAAAGCGCGTCTCGTCGCGCAGAAACGTCAATAGTTCAGCGCGTCCAAGAAGTTCCCTGATGCCGCTTTGCTAGTCAGGTCGCATCCATTGCGTCATCGTTCGGCGATGGATGCCTGCCAGCAAGCGCGATTATTAGTCTTGCGGTGGAGGAAACGCCCATCTTCTCGCGCACATTGCGCAAGTGGTGATCAACGGTGAAAACCGATCGATTAATATGTCGAGCGATCTCCTTGTAGCTCCATCCCTGAACCACCAGTTCGCAGATTCTAGATTCTGCAGGGCTAAGAACCCGATTTGGTTCGGCATCCAAGCCGACCGTAGATACGTTGGATGAGCACGGTCTCCGAATCCGGTCAACCTCATCTAGAATCGGTGCCAAGACTTCGATGACGACACTGGCGAAGCATTCGTATTGCCACTGATTCCACCGTCGCTGGCGAGTCACTCGGTCGACGCAGATTAAGCCGAGGGAGCGTCCCTCGTGAATAATGGATGATGTCATCTTTGTGTAGACGCCTTGCTTCAAAAAGTAGTGTCGAAGGTCGTCATCGAAAAGGCATGTCGAATCCATGTCTTCTTGAACCAACGGCCGAGAGGAATCCCAGAGGAGGCGGATCGTCCGACTCTGACTGTTTACTGTGAGACCTGCCATCGTGGGCATAGCCGTGTCACGGACCTTTTCGAATTGACCGGCGCGGTATACATTGTCGCCAGGGTGCGCCCAACCGCCGTCGACCCGCTCGACTCCGAGTTCGTCAATCAACCACTCCAATGCAACCATCCAGCAGGACTGTGGATCGTCTAGACAAAGCATCATTCGCGCGGCCAGCTCGCGTGATGCCCGCCAAGTCAAGGACCGCGAATCCAACAAAGTGCGCCTGAGTCGCCTTTGCGCTGCGAGGATTCTCTCCGAGTCGACAGAAGCTGTTCGGTTCTTTGCCCCCGGTGAAGCGACACGCATGTCTGCCATTTTTTGTCTCCAGAATGATGCTGTCATTGCCCCATATATCCGCGGTGACGCAGCGCAACGACGCCGTCAGACTGGGATCACTCGTCAGTCGCACGCAATGTGACACATTCAAGGATAAGCGGGTTGTGCCCGCTTATCATGCGCTCATGCGCACAAAAAAACATATCCGTAGAATTCATCAATATGCACTATAATGCATATTGATGAATTCAAAGAATGGACACACCAAGCACTATAATGCAATTTAAAATAAATATGTCGAATAAATATGCCAAGGACTATAAGACAATGACTGTGGTTACCGCTGAGCGATCGAGAGCGGTTTGGTGCTCATCGGCATGAGGAAACAGCGATCTATTTTCCTGGCGAACACTGTCTCCTCGGTCCAACTTGAATCGCTCAGGCGGCGATGCTATCGATCTGACTAATCCGGCTAGCAGACGGTACGGCGATCTTCTGCGCGCGTGTCCAAGCCAGGTTTTTTTGGCGGGCTGAAATGATTTGAAGTTGAGCATCGGTTTGATCACGCGCTTGACCGCACGATGGCCTTGCCCGACGACATTATTGAGGTATTTGACCTGCCGAACCACGATTTGAATTTCTCTGTCGGAATTTATATCATCGATCGCCGCCTTGTTAGCGCTGCTCTTATCCAGCTTGTATTTGCGGATTACTTTTTCCGGCAGCAGTATAAATCTGATCGCCAACGATTGATCGATGAGTTATCGACAACCGCGCCGCGTTCTTCCATCATTTCTTCCAGGTGGCGGTAACTCAATGTGTAGGCTGTACGCCCTCGGATGCAGACCAGAATCACGTCGATGGGAAATCGCATCCCTTTGGTATTGAGCATGTCGGTTCGCCCTTTTTTCAAAGGCAGCAGTCTACATGAGCGACTCGATCACTTTGCTTAACGCGATAGAACATTTTTGCTTCTTACACCACCGCAGGCATGGCAAGCGGCCGCACCCGTAAGGTGTCGCGGATCATCTCCAGAGCGTGCTGTATCTCGTCGCGGCTAGCGACGCCGCCTATGCACACGCGAACGGCTTCCGGTGGCTGGCTCGATACCGCGAACGCATCGCTGGCGACCACGCCGATGCCCGAAGATTTCATTTGCGCGGAGAAGTCATTGCGGTTCCACGATGCCGGCAGGTTGATCCACAGATGGAAAGCTTCCGGTTGCGAGATATAACTGCCGACGGGTAAAATGCGCGCCGCCATCTTTTGCCGCAACATGGATTCCTTACGAATCCCGGTCAATGCAAGATCAGCCGCCCCGTCCCGTATCCAGCGCGTGGCGAGCGCCGAAGTAATGGGTGACGCCATGACCGTAGTCGCTCGCAGCGAAGACGCCAGCCGCCCTGCATAATACGCATCCGGCGCGACCATATAGGCAACACGCAAACCGGCGCCCACGCTTTTGGCCAGACCTGCAATATAGAATGTCAAATCCGGACCGATGCTGGCTATTGCCGGCGGTGCCGAACGCGGCAAAAAGCCGTAAGCATCGTCTTCTATGATCGCCACGCCGTAATGCCGGGCGATTTCAACCAGCGCCTGGCGACGCGCCAATGAAATCGTGTGGGTGGTGGGATTGAGTATGGTCGGATTGCAGTACAAGGCTTTGGGCGCATATTGCGCACATGCGCCGGCAAACGCCACCGCGTCAATGCCCTCCGCATCCATCGGCAAACCGACCAGCTTGATACCAAGTTGCCCTGCCAGCGCCCGCAAACCGGGATAGGTCAGTTCTTCGCAGCAAATTACCGCCCCGTGACCTACCAGCATAGTCAGTATGGACAACAAGGCACATTGCGCTCCTGGCACCACCAGCAAGCGATCAGTCTCCACCGATAAACCGCGGCGCCTCATCCACAGGCTGCCAGTTTCACGATCATCCTGCGACCCGCCAAAATCCTGATAGCGCATCAGATCGCGCATTCTATCGTTGACATGCGACCACCCTGCTTGCATCAATATAAGCAATTCTGCGGACTCTGGTTCCGGCGGCATGTTCATCGACATATCGACGTTGGGCCGGCCTTCGACCACGCGCGGAATTATGGGGCGTCGACGACCGCAGATAAATGTGCCGCGTCCGACCACAGAATCAACCAGGCCACGTCTGTGCGCCTCATTGTATGCCCGTGCGACGGTAGTGAAGTCCAGACCCAACGCTTCAGCCAGCTTGCGCTGGGCGGGCAAGCGTTGCTCAGCCGCCAACTGCCCGGTCGCGACATCTTCTGCGATCGCCTTGGCAATCGAAAGATAGACCGGGCCCGAACCCTTTTTGAGTTTCGGCACCCACATCTGATGTGATTTCGGCATGACGATATTTCCTTATTGACCGGATTGATACCTGTAATTGCATGCAATTCGCGTTCCATACAATCAGCGTACATACGCACCAATGCAGCGCTAACGGACGCCATTCTCGCACCAACAGAAAACACCTTGCCACAAGTGAGTGCATGGAATTTTTTCAAATTGAATGCAGACATTGTATGGATCTCCATTTTTCGATGGAAAGTCTTACTGCAAGCGCCTCGGCGCAAAATCAACAGTGGCATGCAGACCGACTTTCGACATCTGAATTGACCGGAAAATATTCCATTCAATTTCATCAGTCGACCCGATTGGATGGCACAGCGCATGCATTCAATTGTGGTGTCGCGGCATCTTGCCGGACCGATTCGCCGGAATGGCGCAGTCTCGATTTTCAATTTCTACCAGGAGTTCTACCATGCCAGCAGTATCCAAATCCGCTCACGCGAAGGGTGATTTTTTTGTCGATTACGAAGAGAAAGTATTTGAAGATGTCAAAGCGCAGCCGGGCGAAAAAGCGCTTGTGACATTCCATACAGTGGCATTCGAAGGCTCGATCGGCTTCGTCAATTTACTGCAAGCCACACGTCTGCAGCGCAAGGGCTTCGAAACATCGATCCTGCTGTATGGCCCCGGCGTCACTCTGGGCGTCCAGCGTGGATTCCCCACCCTGGGCGACGAAGCATTTCCAGGACATCTCAATTTCAACAAGCAGATCACCAAGTTCATGGAAGAAGGCGGCAAGGTTTACGCCTGCCGTTTCGCTCTGCAAGCGTTGTACGGCCACGGCGAACCATCCCTGATCGAAGGCATTCGCCCGATCAATCCGCTCGATGTTCTGGACCTGGTATTGCTGCATCGTCGCGACAACGCTTTCATCCTCGATACCTGGACCCTATAAGCAACGAAAGAGCGGATCATGACAACGAAGAAAAAAACGGTACGGGCAGCAGCGGTACAGATCGCGCCCGACCTAGACAGTGCGACCGGCACGCTGGACAAGGTATGCCAGGCCATTGCCGATGCTGCGGCGAAAGGAGCCGATCTGGTCGTCTTTCCGGAAACTTTTGTTCCTTACTATCCCTATTTTTCGTTTGTCAGGCCGCCCTTCGCATCCGGTCCGGAGCACTTGCTTTTGTATGAACGTGCAGTGGTGGTTCCCGGGCCGGTTACCCAAGCGGTAGCCGCCGCCGCGCGCAGCTTTGGCGTGGTTGTAGTGCTAGGTGTCAATGAGCGCGATCACGGCACCCTGTACAACACACAACTGGTATTCGACGCGAACGGCGAACTGATCCTGAAGCGTCGCAAAATCACGCCGACTTATCACGAACGCATGATCTGGGGCCAGGGTGACGGCAGTGGCCTCAAGGTGGTCGATACCGCCGTCGGCAGACTCGGGGCGCTGGCTTGCTGGGAACACTACAACCCGTTGGCGCGCTATGCGCTGATGGCCCAGCACGAAGAAATTCATTGTGCGCAATTCCCCGGCTCCATGGTCGGACAAATTTTTGCTGATCAGATGGAAGTAACGATACGTCACCATGCCTTGGAATCAGGCTGTTTTGTGGTCAACGCCACGGGCTGGCTGACTGACCAGCAAATCGCTGCCATCACTCCAGATAGCGAAATACAGAAAGCCTTGCGCGGCGGGTGTTGCACCGCAATTGTTTCTCCTGAAGGTAAGTTGCTGGCAGAACCTTTGCGCAGCGGCGAAGGCATCCTGATCGCCGATCTTGACATGGATCTGATCACCAAGCGCAAACGCATGATGGATTCGGTCGGACACTATGCGCGCCCGGAATTGCTGCACCTGATAGTTGATGATCGTCAATCGGCGCCGATGTCGTCATTGTTTCCATCCCAGGACAATGCACATCTTTCTTCAAATGCAACATCAACACTCACGAGGCCGCATCATGCAAACAGCGACAACACTGAATCAACAACTGATCACGGAGCTGCAATCATCAGGGCTGCGTCTTAGCGACCCGGGCGCGGGCGTAGCCAGTCGGCGCGGCGGCGCCGGTCCATCCGATCATAAAGCGGTCACGGTCGATGGCCACACGGTGATGATTCCAGTACATACCGCGAGTTCATGGTCGTCGCCATATGTGGCTGCACCGATGGGGATCGATGGCACAAGCACAATTATGCGCGACGGCGTAAAGGTCGGCATCATCTCGTTCCCACGCCAGCCTCGGTTCTACAAGATGCAAACATTCGATGGCATTCCCTATTCAAAAATTGCGACCCTGCATGGCTCTGACGTGCTGGCTACTACCATCCTGCAAAGTTGCATCCGTTATGAAAGCCGGCGCAAATCCTGCCAGTTCTGCGCCATTGGCCAGTCGCTGGCGGCTGGCCGCACCATCTTGCGCAAGACCCCGGAACAACTAGCGGAGGTCGCCCGTGCGGCGGTGCTGCTAGACGACGTCAAGCACATGGTAATGACTACCGGCACCCCGAATGCGACCGACCGTGGCGCGCAAATTTTGTGCGAGAGCGCATTTGCCGTGAAATCAGCCGTCAACCTGCCGATTCAGGGCCAATGTGAACCTCCGGATGACGACGCCTGGTTTCAACGCATGCACGATGCCGGCATCGATACGCTCGGCATGCATCTTGAAGCAGTCACGCCAGAAGTACGCGCACGCATCATGCCCGGCAAGGCTTCGGTGCCAGTCGAACGTTATTTTTCAGCATTTGAAGCGGCTGTGCGCGTCTTCGGTCATGGCCAGGTCAGCACTTACATTTTGGCGGGTCTGGGCGATACGCAAGAGGCAATCCTGAGTACCAGTGAAAAACTGATCGCGCTTGGCGTGTACCCGTTCGTTGTGCCGTTCGTGCCTATTTCAGGCACCCCACTGGAAGACCATCCTGCGCCCTCGTCTACTTACATGCGCGATCTGCTTGCACCTTTGTCCGACATGCTGGCGGCCGGCGGCTTGCACTCGTCCGAGATCAAGGCCGGCTGCGGCAAATGCGGCGCCTGCTCTTCTCTGTCCACTTATGAGAGGAAATCATCATGAACAGCGTCTGTGAATCGGCAACGAAGGAAGTCGCAAAAACACGATTGATGGCACAAGACGTGCGCATCAAGCTAGCTACCAGTCTTTGGGAGCGAGAAGAAACCCGACGTTTGCGACGCGACGTGTTTTGCCTGGAGCAAGGTATCTTTCAAGACGACGACGTAGACGAGATTGATGCATTGGCGATGCCGATCGCTGCCCTCCTCACATCCACGGACGGCACCCTTGAAATCGTCGGCACCGTACGCATCCACGAATCCGGGCCAGGCGTCTGGTATGGCTCGCGCCTTGCTGTCGCACGTCACGCGCGCCGCATGGCCTCGGTAGGCAGCGGATTGATCAAACTGGCGGTCGGCACTGCCCATGCACATGGTTGCCACACCTTTCTGGCGCAGGTGCAAAGCCAGAACGTGCCGATGTTTGAGCGGCTGCACTGGCACGCCTTGTCGCAACAGGAGTTGCATGGCCGCCCGCATCACCTGATGCAGGCCGACTTGAGCTTCTATCCTCCGATTAGCGACGGCGATATCGGTTTTGTAATGGCGCACACTCGCACATGAACAGCTCCAGCCAAGGTCTGTCCCATCCTGCGCTCGCCGAACTAGCCACGGCGTTGCGCCAGGCGCGCGGCATCGCCCACAAGCGCGACATTGAAACGGTCATGCAGGTATTGCATGGAGCCGCGCCGGAACTGGACATCGCGAACAGGGTCGCCATCGGCGACGACTGCGCCGCGATACCGGACGGCAGCGGCGGCTATCTGTTATTCGCCATCGAGGGTTTCATCAACGAATTTGTCGAAAAGCAGCCTTGGTTCGCCGGCTATTGCGGTGTCATGGTTAACGTCAGTGATATCTATGCAATGGGCGGCCGTCCAATGGCCGTCGTCGATGCCCTGTGGAGCCGCGACGGCGATGCCGCCAAACCGATACTGGAAGGGCTTGCCGAGGCTGCACGCGTCTACAACGTACCGATCGTCGGCGGCCACAGCAACCGCCGCAACGATCAAGAGCAGCTGTCGGTTGCAATCCTGGGACGAGCAAAACGCCTGCTGACCAGTTTCGATGCCCGAGCTGGCCAGAACCTGGTCGCCGCGATCGACCTGCGCGGCCGCTTTGAAGATCCGTATTCTTACTGGAATGCCAGCACCGGATCGCCTGCACCACGGCTGCGGGCCGATCTTGAAATATTGCCCGCAATCGCCGAGGACGGCCTGTCGGCTGCGGGTAAAGATATCAGCATGGCCGGCATCGTCGGCACCGCGCTCATGTTGCTGGAATGCTCGGGCCTGGGTGCTGTGCTTGATATCGACGCCATCCCCAAACCGCCGGACGTTGAGCTGCTGCGCTGGCTGACCGCTTTTCCAAGTTACGGCTTTTTGCTCAGCGTCGGCGATGCAGCCTTACCGGAAGTATTGCGCCGGTTTAGCGAACGCGGCATCGCCTGCGCCGCGATTGGACGTACTGATGCATCAAGGACGGTATGCCTGCAAAGCGGCGGTGCCAGCGTTGCGTTCTGGGACTTTCAACAGGAAGCACTGATCGGTTGCGGCCCTGCAGCTCAAGGAGCATCACATGCAGCCTGATCGGAATCTGCTGCGCCCAGCTTTGCGCATCGCCATGCTCACCCATTCGGTCAATCCCCGCGGCGGCGTGGTGCATGCCATGGAGCTGGGCGACGCTTTGCAGGCGGCCGGCCACCAGGTCACCCTGCATGCCCCCGATCCCAGCCGTCGCGGCCTATTCCGCGAAACGCGCTGTGCTTTCGCCGCTGTACCGGGTGGCGCCCACGATGCTGGCCTGACCAACATGGTCCGGCAACGCATCAACGACTACATCAACTGGTTCGAACTTGCGGATACGCCACGCTATGACATCTATCATGCGCAAGATACGATCAGCGCCAATGCGCTGGCAACGCTGACCGAACGCGGCGTCATATCCGGCTTTCTGCGCACGGTGCACCATTTGGATCAGTTCGACGATTCCCAGCACACTGCCTGGCAGAACGAGGGATTCAAAAGCGCGGCCCGCGTATTGTGCGTCAGCAAATTGTGGCGTGACAAGCTATTGGACCAATATGGCATTGCCGCCGATCTCGCCGGCAATGGCGTCAACATCGAACGTTACCAGCCGCAAGCGATGCCGCGCGATGTCGCCTTGCGAATAGAACTAGGATTGCACACCTCCCATGTTTTCCTTGCGGTAGGTGGGATTGAACCGCGCAAAAACACCCTTGGCATACTGCAAGCGTTCCTGTGCCTGCAACGCGTCTATCCGCAAGCGCAACTGGTCATCGCCGGCGGCGCCAGCCTGCTTGATCACGAAGCTTATCGTCAGGAATTCAACCGCGTGCTGCAAGAAAGCGGCATCGCTGTCGGCCCGGGAAAATCCCTCATGATCCTGGGCCAGGTCGCCGATGGCGATATGCCAGCGCTATTCCGCTGCGCCTATGCCCTGGTATTTCCTTCACTAAAAGAAGGTTTCGGCCTGGCAGTGCTGGAAGCCATGGCGTGCGGCACGCCGGCTGTGGTATCCCGAATCGCACCGTTTACTGAATATTTACAGGGCGACAGTTGCGTCTGGGCCGATCCCGAAGATCCGGCATCGATCGCCGCAGGCATGGCGCACGCCTGCACTCCCCAGTCACAGCTGTCGCTGCGGGCAGCCGGTCTCGCTATCAGCCGAAATTTTTCCTGGTCGAAAATTGCAAACATTCATCTTGATATCTATCGTGCATACCTTGCACATCCTTTGGAGATTTCCCATGCCTGAAATGCATTTCACAGTACGCTGGCCCGACGACTCCATCCGCGAATGCTACTCCCCTTCCCTGGTGGTCAAGGAGTATCTGGAAGTCGGCTGCGCCTATCCGCTTGCAGATTTTATCGATCGCAGCAGGACCGCGCTGAATATCGGTAGCGAACGGGTGCGACAGAAATTTGGTTATAGCTGTTCTTCAGCGATGGATCAATTGCATCGGATCGAAACTATCGCAAACGGTTTCGCTGACATTGATAACGCACGCGTCGTGATCGAGGCATTCCGCCCCTGAGCATAGCGTTATAACTCGCCTCCAAGGTCATTAGCCCTAATCCATTTTTTAAAAAGGCTGTCTCATGAACATCGCCCCCAAGCATTCCGGCCAAAACCATTTCTCCGTTCTCGTCGTCGGTGGCGGACAAGCCGGCTTGTCACTCAGTTATCACCTCAAGCAAGAAGGTATCGACCACCTGATTCTGGAAAAAAACCGCATCGGCCATTCCTGGCGCAGCGAACGTTGGGACACGTTCTGCCTGGTTACCCCGAACTGGCAATGTACGCTGCCCGGTTCCCCCTACAGTGGAGACGATCCCTATGGCTTCATGAAGAAAGATCAGATCGTCGAATACATTGAGCAATACGTCGCCAGCTTCAACCCGCCGACGCTGGAAGGCGTTGCTGTTACACGCTTATATCGGGATACGGACGATACATTTATTATCAATACGACAAAAGAAGTATATACCGCAGACCAGGTGGTCGTCGCCGTCGGCGGCTATCACATTCCGGTGGTGCCGCGCGTGGCGGAAAGACTGTCTTCGGATATTGTGCAGATACATTCCTGCGAGTACCTGAATTCGGACTCCCTTCCTGTGGGAGAAGTGTTGGTCGTAGGCACCGGCCAATCCGGCTGTCAAATAGCGGAAGACCTGCATCTGGCCGGGCGACGCGTACATTTGTGCGTCGGCGACGCGCCGCGTGTTGCACGTACGTATCGCGGCAAGGATGTCGTGGAATGGCTGGACAAAATGAAATACTACGATCTTCCGGTTGACCGCCATCCGCTGGGAACGGGTGTACGCGAAAAAACCAACCACTATGTGACCGGGCGCGACGGCGGGCGCGATATCGATCTACGGAAATTTGCGCTGGAAGGGATGCAGTTATACGGGCGCTTTGAAAACATCACCGATGGAATCGCAAATTTTGGCCCGGGACTGGCCAAGTATCTCGATGATGCCGATGCAGTCTCGGAAAGCATCAAGGACAGCATCGACAAGTTCATCGCCACCAATCAGATCGATGCTCCAGAAGAAGAGCGCTACGTGCCGGTCTGGCAGCCACCCACCGATATTCCGGACAGCATCGACCTGAAGCAAAACAATATCGTCGCCGTCATCTGGTGCGTCGGATTCCGCACCGATTTCAGCTGGATAGAAGAACCGATCTTCGATGGTCGCGGGTACCCCGGCCATGATCGCGGAATCACCCGTTCGCCGGGCCTGTACTTCCTGGGTCTGCCATGGCAATACACCTGGGGTTCCGGACGTTTTTCCGGGATTGCGCGCGATGCCGCTTATGTCGCCGAACACATTGTTTCTCTGCGCGAGCACAATCAGCCTGCAACCATCTTGATAAGCCGGCGGCGTTAAAATTCGCATGGCGGATTTACACCAGGTTAACTTAATCCGTCCCCGAGCGATGTTGATCAGGGACGAAAAGATGCGCGCCTGTTAGCTGTTCATCGCCTCCGTTGCCGCCTCATCGATAAATGCAGACACTTCCACCGGTTTGGACGCCAACGAAGCATGGCTTGCCTTCAACGTAATTATCTTTCTGGCGCCGAGTCGTGCTGACATCCGCTCTTGATTTTCGGGCGAAATCATCCTGTCTTCACTGGATATTTGATACCACGAAGGCTTTTTTTTCCACGCGGGACTCGTAATTGTGTCACCGAAAGTACTTG
This sequence comes from Collimonas sp. OK607, assembly GCF_900111995.1. Lineage (GTDB taxonomy): Bacteria > Pseudomonadota > Gammaproteobacteria > Burkholderiales > Burkholderiaceae_D > Collimonas. The sequence goes on along the minus strand of NZ_FOKF01000012.1, from coordinate 51,651 downwards.
CAAGAGGAGCCTTTTGGGTCACAGCCATTACTAGCCCTTCATCCGTAGTCAGATCCTGACAGAGGCTTTCGTGAAATTTCTCACGCTTGAGCCATAAATAACCGTCGCTATCGGGTGCAAGATTGGGAGCCGCCACTGGGAGATGTTCCTGGGTGATGCCACCTGGACTCTCACCTGAGTCCGGAGCAAATGCGGCGATATATACCAGGCCAACCACATTTGGCTGATCTCCCGCTTCTGTAATGACAGCGCCACCATATGAATGGCCCACCAGCAAAACCGGGCCTTTCTGTTGGGCGATCATCTTGCGGGTGCGCTCCGCATCTTCTGCAAGCGATGTCAGTGGTAATTCAACGGCGAAAATGGATGTATAGCCCTTGCGTGAGAGTTCGACGATAACCTTGCTCCAATGCGCCGCGCCACCCCAAAAACCATGTACCAAAACAATCGTAGGCTTGTTGCTCATGATTAGTTTCCAATTTAAAATTAAAAATAGCTCACCGAATCTCGCAGTCCATAGTAGTTCGCCGGCGTTTCGAACTACATATGCCATCACAAAACATGATTCCATAGAGATGGCATCAACGCTCACATATTGCTACATCACACAATCTGTATTTGTACCATGTAAAAATATTTACCTCATTTTCAACTCCTAGAGCACCCACAGACAGGGACCACACTCTAAACTGCAACGCAGTGGAGTACACAAAAGAAGGCTGAGCGCTATGAATTCAATACCTTACGGATTTTGACTGGTTGCAGAATTACTTCGATTACCGCCCCTTTGAATGAATCAGACACGTTCAATGATAATGGCGAGTCCTTGCCCCACCCCTATGCACATCGTGCACAAAGCATAGCGCCCGCCATGTTGATGAAGTTGATATACCGCGGTGGTAATCAGGCGCGCACCGGATGCGCCCAATGGATGACCTAGGGCGATGGCGCCACCGTAAGGATTGACGCGCGGATCGTCGTCAGCTAATTCAAGATCGCGCATGACTGCCAGGCCTTGCGCAGCAAACGCTTCATTTAGTTCAATCACATCCATCTGGCCGAGTGTCAGGCCTGTTAACGCCAGCACTTTGCGGGTCGCCGGCGCCGGGCCCATACCCATGATGCGTGGCGCCACGCCCGCACTTGCCATGCCAACAATGCGCGCCCGTGGAGTCAGTCCATATTTGTTCGCGGCTTGCTGATTGGCTAATAACAGCGCGCACGCACCATCATTCACGCCGGACGCATTGCCCGCTGTCACGGTGCCATCTGGCCTGACTACACCCTTCAGTTTGGAGAGCGACTCCAAACTGGTTTCAGCACGCGGATGTTCATCTCTATCGATAACTTTCGGGTCACCTTTTTTTACGGGAATCATCACTGGCACGATTTCCTGTTCAAACAATCCCAAGCTTTGCGCTCTGGCACAACGCTGCTGGCTGCGAAGCGCGAATAGATCCTGGTCGGCTCGGTCGATGCTGAATTCGGCTGCTACGTTTTCGGCAGTCTCAGGCATCGAGTCGACCCCGTAATTTGCCTTCATCAATGCATTGATGAAGCGCCAGCCGATAGTTGTATCTTCGATTTTCGCAGCGCGCGAAAATGGGCTCTCCGCCTTGCCCATCACGAACGGGGCGCGTGTCATTGACTCGACGCCACCGGCAATCATGAGATCGGCATCACCTGACCGGATCGCACGTGCGGCAGAGCCCACCGCATCCATGCCGGAGCCGCAAAGACGGTTAATTGTGGCACCAGGAACTTCCAGCGGCAGACCGGCGAGCAGCGCGGACATGCGCGCCACATTGCGATTGTCTTCTCCGGCCTGGTTGGCACAGCCGTAAATCACATCTTGCACTGCCGCCCAATCCATCTTGGGATTGCGTGCGATCAGTGCACGCAACGGTATCGCGCCGAGGTCATCGGCACGAATATCCTTGAACGCGCCGCCATATCGGCCGAAAGGAGTACGAACGGCATCACAGATATAGGCTTGGTTCATAAATGAAAAATCCAGAATTGGTTGATAAAAAATATGTCGCGACGTTATGTGGGAGCTGGGACAGCTTTACCAATTTCCGGTATTGATGTATTCGGCAGCCTGAACAAGCTGATCGCCTCCAGATCTAGTACCGTGGCGCCCGTCTGGTTGCGCATGACCCATTGCCAGCGCACGATTCCAAGCCATGATTTTGTCGAAGAGATGCGGGACTCGATCACAATCACTTCCAGCGTCAAAACGTCAGCGGCGCGTACCGGATTGGGCCACTTTACATAGTTAAGTCCCGGAGATGCATACGATTCGGAATCGACCAAAATCCCTTTGCTGAGCAAGCCCATCGCGATGCAACAGGTATGCCAGCCACTGGCAATCAGTCCATTCCATGGATCCGCAGCGGCCCGAACCGGATCGGTATGAAACCACTGCGCATCGTATTTTTCTGCAAAGGCAATGATCTCCTCGTCGTCCACCTGCGCCGGGCCCAGAATAATGCGTTTACCTGCGCTCAGATCAGCGAATTTCATGCGGCATCTCCATAGAACCTAGGTGCACGCCTCTCTTTGATCGCAGCAAGTCCCTCCTGTGCATCAGCCTGTCCGAAGCCCATGATCTCGGCATTAAGCGAGGCTTCAAAGGCTGGCCACGCCGCCCGCAACCAGTGATTCAGCGAACGCTTGGTATGGGCGAGTGCCGACTGGCTGCCAGTGGCCAATTTTTGTGCAATCTGCAGCGCCTCGGTATGCAGTTGCTCCAGATCTACCACGCGACTCACCAGACCGATACGTTCGGCTTCCTCGCCGCTGACCGTTTCACATAACAGCAAATAATATTTTGCTTTGGCCATGCCGCATAACAGCGGCCAGATAATGGCGGCATGATCTCCTGCGGCCACGCCCAATTTGGTATGCCCATCGATTAATTTGGCGCTGCGCGCAGCAATCGAAATATCGGCTAACAAGGCCACTGCCAGTCCGGCGCCAACGGCAGCGCCATTGATGGCGGACACGATCGGCTTGTCACAGTCGATCATGCCTTGCACCAGTTCCCGCGCTTCTTGCAACACACGGCTGCGAACAGACGCCGAGTTGAGCATATCCTCCACCATGCCCAGCTCGCCCCCGGCACAAAACGCCTTCCCCTCGCTGCGCACCAGAATGGCTTTTACCTGTGGATGCGCAGCCAACGTGCGCCAGATGGTGGCCAGTGCCGCATGTCCCTGCGCATCGGTGACAGGCATGCCATTTTCCGCTTGGAATATCAAGTGAGCAATGCCGCCGGCGTCGAGTTCAACCCGGAAATTGGTGGTGTTTACGGAAATGGCGCTGCTCATGTCGGCATCCTTTTGTTCCAGAAGCGTTGCTGCAACAATGGGCTGACACGGTAGCGTTCGCTACGATACGCGGAAAATAAATTGTTGAGCAGATCGACAGTGTAATCAACGCCAATCTGCTGCAGCCATTCAAACGGACCCGCAGGATAATTCGTACCCAGCTTCATCGCCAGATCCGCCCCGGGTTCATCGCATACGCCTTGATGAACGGCGTCGGCACCTTCGTTAATGAGCATGGCGATGGTGCGCGCAACCAGAAGACCTGGTACATCGCGCATTTCGATGGCTTGCAAACCGCAAGCGGCCAACGTGGCCGATATCGCTGCCCGCTCTTCAGCAACGAGACCAGGCGCAAACGCGATAGCGATTGCATCGCTGCGCTCTGACACCAGCGGCAGATCGATCACGCCAAGTGCTCTGGTCCCACGTTCTGCCGAAACTTGCGCAGCGCACCGGCCATCGGTGATGTGCAATTGTGTATCACCGATACGCAAACCATGCCAGTTGCTTTCAACACAACGTGAAAATACCACCTGCCTGCCGGCTAGCCAATCCGCCAGCCGTACCGCTATCGCGCTATTGCCGACAATCTCGATCGCGACGGCCGGACTGGCGAGCAGCAACTCCGGCATTACCGGCGCCACACCTTCATAAAACCCCTTGCCACTTTTGCGCCCGAGCCGGCCGCCATCGAGCAAGGCCTTTTGCACCAGCGAAGGCACATAACGCCGGTCCGCATAATTAGCATCGAACACCGAAACCGTGACTGAATAGTTTATGTCATGACCGATCAAATCCATTAACTCACACGGCCCCATGCGGAATCCCGCACTGCGGGCAGCCCGGTCCAGTTGCTGCGGCGTAGCTGCCTGCTCCTGCAACAATGCCAACGCCTCCGCATAAAACGGGCGCGCAATCCGGTTGACGATAAATCCTGGCGTCGATTTTGCATGCACTGGTTCCTTGCCCCAGCGCCGCGCCAGATCGGCTATCGCCTCGGCCACGCTGATTGCCGTCTCCATGCCGGAAACCACTTCTACCAGCTTCATCAACGGCACCGGATTAAAAAAATGCATGCCGACCACGCGATCCGGATACTGCATGCCGTTAGCCAATGCCGTAATCGATATCGACGACGTATTCGATGCGAGAATCGTGTGGCGATTCACATGTGTTTCCAGTTCGCGCAGCAAACTCTGTTTGGCTTCCAGTTTCTCGACAATGACTTCAACCACCAGCGCAGCATCGGCCAGATTGGCAAGTGCGTCCACCGGCACGATGCGTGCCAGAATCGCCTCGCGCTCTTGTTCGGACATGCGTCCCTTGCCGACCAGTCCAGACAGCGCCGCACCAATATTGTCATGAGCCGCGCGCGCCGCATTCGGCCGCAAATCCAACAGTCGTACCGGATGGCCGGCTGCTGCCGCGACTTGCGCAATCCCGGCGCCCATGGTGCCTGCACCGATCACACCGACAGCTTGCCTCGATGCAGTTTGCAGACTTAGTAACCACTCCTGCTTCATCGTCGGGTACTCACTCATTGTTTCACCCATATTGCAGGACGCTTGGCCAGAAAGGCGGAAAATCCTTCGCGCGCCTCCGGTGTCGAACGCACCCGTGCAATCGTTTGTGCAGTTAACTCGCGTACATCTTCGTCGATCGCGCCGATCGCGAGTCGACTGAACAGATGTTTGATTTCTCCCAGCGCAGCGGGGCCGTTGGCCAGCAATTGCACAATCAGCTTTTCAATGGCGATATCTAGCTGATCGGCTTCCACTACTTCGTGCACCAGGCCGATGTGGGCCGCACGCACAGCGTCGATCAGTTCCGCCGTCAATGCCATGCGCAACGCATGGCGCTTGCCGACAGCATTGTTCAAATACGGACCGATCACGGCAGGCAAAATACCAAATTTGGCTTCACTGACAGCAAAACGTGCCTGCGGTACGGCAACGACGATGTCGCAAGCACAGCACAGGCCAACACCGCCGCCATACGCGGCACCCTGAACCCGCGCGATGACAGGTTTGCTGCACGACTGAATGATTTGCATCATGTGTGCGAAGCGGCGCGCATCTGCCAGATTGTCTTCCTGCGAATTATGACTGGCGCGTTCCATCCAGCGCAGATCGGCCCCGGCGCTGAAAGCCCGGCCTTCGGCAGCCAGCACGACAATGCGCGTTTCCTGCGCATTGTCCAGCGCACCGAATACCTCGGTCAACTCGGCGATCATTGTTTCGTCGAACGCATTCAGTGTTTCCTGCCGCGCCAGCGTCACGCGTGCAACACCACGTTCGTCGATGGCCAGTTTGAGCGTCTTGAAATGGGTATTGGTATTGGACATTTGATTCCTGTAAAAAACGACACATCAAAATTACGGCAATGGCAGTCAATAGCGGAGTTTTGCCACCAAATCAGCCCCAATCGGCAGACTCAATAGGTCTCGACGTGGAACCGGCCTTCCTTGACCATGCTTGCGTGCAGCGACGGCCAATCCATACCCGCAGCAACGCAGATGTCGCGCATTGCCTCCATCACACCGGCTTCCATTCCCTTAAGGCCACAGATATATATAAAGGTGTCGCCTTTCAGGAGTGCCGTGACCGCCTTGCCAGCCTCTCGAATCTTGTCCTGGACGTAGGCGCGCGGCTGGTTCTCGACGCGGGAGAACGCCAGATGCATGTCGATAAATGCCGGCGGCAGCCTTAGGAGCGGGCCGAAATAGGGTAATTCTTCCGGTTTGCGCGCGCCGAAAAACAGCATCAGCTTGCCATCCCCAGACCGCCCTTTGGCCGCCAGGCGTCGGCGGTGTTCGGTCATCGCACGCATCGGCGCGGATCCGGTGCCGGTACAGATCATCAGCAAATTGGCCGCAGGATGGTTGGGCATCAGATAGTTGGCGCCAAACGGGCCGGTTACCTGCACGCTGTCGCCTTTTTGCAGATCGCATAGATAGTTGGAACCGACGCCGCGCACCGGCCGACCCTCATGGTCTTCTACTACACGCTTCACGGTGAGCGACAAATTGTTGTAACCGTCGCGCTCGCCGTCACGCGGGCTGGCGACGGAGTACATGCGCAGATAATGCGGCTTGCCGCTGGCATCGGTACCGGGCGGAATGACGCCGATCGACTGTCCTTCGAGAATCGGAAAAAACTGGGTGCCGAGATCAAGCACGATATGATGAATGTCGCTTTGCGTATCCGGCGCGGTAAGCCGGTAATTACCCGCCACAGTCGCCATTACCGGATTTTTCAGCAAGTACAGATTGACATATGGGTGCGCGGCCGACCATGGCGCGATTGCTGAGGATGAGGACATCGCCGCATTTATCTGCATGCCCACCATTCCTTCGACCACCTCCTGCTGTGCGATAGTTATCTCCGCATCGTCCGGCATCTCCTGTTGGACAGGCAACTCATCCCACCCGAATTGTTCTTCGAGCGAATAGGCGGTATTTTTCGGCACTGTTCTCCAGTGATCGATCGACCCTGTCGGACAAGGCGAAATACAGGCCATGCAGCCGTTGCAGATATCGACATCCACCACATAATTGCGGCTGTCGTGGGTAATCGCATCGACTGGACAGGTTTCTTCGCAGGTATTGCAACGAATACACACCTCTGGATCAATCAGATGTTGCCGGATAAATACGATCGGTTCGGGAGCATTCATGGCGGATCTCTTCAAAAAAAGCGGTAAATAAAGAAATGGGATGGTTTTCTGACCGACCCATTTCATTTGCTGCTTAGTTAAACCGAACGTACTCGTAGTCGATCGGCTGGCGATTGATGCCGACTGGCGGCGGCGCAATCCAGTTGGCCATTTTTCCGGGCTCGATAACGCGCCCCATCAGCGACGCAACGTATGCACGGTCTTCTTCACTTGGCAACCAGTTGCGCACATTTGCTGCCCATTCGGTTTCCGAAATCAGCATGCCATCCGGCGAGATCTTAAATGCAGCCATCGGACCGATATGCCGATTGAACGCCTTGTGTGGCGTGACAAGACGGAAACTGAGTCCTGCTTTTTCAATTACACGATTCCAGCGTCCCACACCGGCCACCGAGTCGCGGATATAGTCGTCGCGCAGCAATTCGTTGAGTGAGTTCAACATCGGCACCTCGCGTTCGACCAACTTGCCGTTCGCTACTTCAAGGATGCGGTACTGGCTGTTCTTCAGTGAATGATCATCATCGCGCTTCATTTCTTCGTAACGGCCCTTCAAGCCGGCACTGTAGAACGCGGCAGCATTGGACGATTGATCCGCACCGAAAAGATCGATGGTGACGCTGAAGTGAAAATTCAGGTATCGCTGGATGGTAGGCAGATCAATGACGCCTTTCGCACGCACCTGCTCCGGATCCTCGATGCCAAACTCTTTCATTATTTGGCAAGTACGATTGATGATCCGCGAAATGCCCGATTCACCGACGAACATGTGATGGGCTTCTTCGGTTAGCATGAAACGACAAGTGCGTGACAGCGGATCAAAACCGGATTCAGCCAACGCATTCAACTGGAATTTGCCATCGCGGTCGGTAAAGTACGTAAACATATAAAACGCGAGCCAGTCCGGCGTCTCTTCATTGAACGCTTCGAGAATGCGCGGCTTGTCTGCGTCACCCGAATTGCGTTGCAATAGTGCTTCGGCTTCTTCGCGGCCGTCACGGCCGAAATGCTTGTGCAGCAGATAAACCATTGCCCACAGATGCCGGCCTTCCTCTACGTTGATCTGAAACAGATTGCGCAAATCGTAGTTCGACGGTGCCGTCAGGCCCAGGTGACGCTGCTGTTCTACTGATGCCGGTTCGGTATCGCCTTGGGTGACGATCATGCGGCGCAGGTTGGCGCGATGTTCGCCCGGCACTTCCTGCCACGCGTCCTGTCCCTTGCTCTCGCCGAAATTGACCTTGCGGCCCTCTTCGGCCTGCGCCAGGAAGATACCCCAACGATAGTCCGGCATTTTCACGTGACCAAAATTGGCCCAGCCTTCGGGAGTAACATTAATCGCGGTACGCAGATAAACGTCGTGGTTGCTTGAGCCGTCCGGGCCCATGTCGCGCCACCAGTTCAGGTAATTCGGCTGCCAGTGTTCCAGCGCGCGCTGCAGCGTCTTGTCTTCCGACAGATTGACGTTGTTTGGAATCTTTTCACTATAATCAATTGTGCTCACGGTAAATTCCTTTAACAGGGTTAATGCAAGAGTGGGTATCGTTGATGAAACTCGTTGATCAAACTTGCCAATCAATCTTTAAACGCGGTTCATATCGAATTGCGCCTTGTTGCCGCTGCCGTAAACCTTCAGCGCACCGAGTTCACCTACTGCGTTGGGGCGAACGAAAATCCAGTTCTGCCACGCAGTCAGGCGGCCGAAAATACGCGTTTCCATCGTCTCTTTGCCATTGAAGCGCAAATTGGCTTCCAGGCCCGTCAACGCATCTGGCGACATGCTGGCACGCTCCTCGAGGGCCATACGTGTTTCATCGGCCCAGTCCAGTTCATCCGGATCCGCAGTGATCATCCCCAGCGCAAGGGCCTGGCCAGCATCGAGTAATTGCCCCACCGTGTTGTGTACTGCGGCAATTTCAGTCTCGTCTTCATAGAAACGGCGCGCGATACGCGATTGCGCGGTAACCATCGGCAAGATGCCGAAATTGAGTTCGGATACCGCGATCCGCGGTGCCCGCTCCGGAGCATCGGGTAGCGCCAGCATGTAGCTGCGGTCTGCCGCCAACGCTATTTCCAGTAGCGAGCCGACAAAACAAGAACCCTCTTCGATCAGTGCAAACAGCGAGCGCGACGATACGTCGAGCCGCGCAAACGTGCGGCGCATGAAACCGATCGTCTCGCGCACCAGCCAGTGCGACTGGTGTGCCAGCAGTGTGGCATCGACATCCAGCACGGCTTGAGGATTGCCATGTGCCTTCAAGATCCAGGTGCCGATCTCAAGCTCATTGGTGCGCATGTGCAGAATGGCATCGTCAAGTTCCCGCGCCATCTGCAAAGGCCACCACTGCACACCTGCGGCTTCGATGCCGGCAATATCAGTTGGCTGCGAAACGCTTGGAGCCTTGACGGTCAACACGGCGTTGCGCGCAGAACGATCGATCGCGATGCTGACAAACTCGTAGTCAATGCTCGTGTCCGTTTGCTTGCGGTTGAGCGGTGTTAGCTTGACGCCTTTACCATCAACTGGCCGGTCGCTTTTTGCTGCCAGCGCCAACGCGCGTTCATGCACAACCTGTTGAAATTGCTGGGGCTTTGCCACTTCATCGACCAATTTCCAGTCTTTGGCCTTCTGACCGCGCACACCTTCTGATGTGGTGCAGAAAATGTCTGCGTGGTCATGCCGCACTTTGCGTTTATCAGTCAGACGCGTCAGTCCGCCAGTGCCAGGCAAAACGCCCAATAACGGCACTTCCGGCAAGCTCACGGCAGAAGAGCGATCATCCACCAGGATGATTTCATCACAGGCAGCAGCCAACTCATAACCACCGCCAGCGCAAGCCCCATTGACTGCCGCGATGAATTTCAAGCCGGAGTAGCGACTGGAATCTTCCAGGCCGTTACGGGTTTCATTGGTAAACTTACAGAAGTTCACTTTCCAGGCATGCGTCGATTTTCCGAGCATGAAAATATTCGCGCCGGAACAAAAAATGCGATCACGACTGCTGGTTAGTACTACCGTGCGCACTTCCGGATGTTCGAACCGGATACGCTGGACGGCATCATTTAGCTCAATATCGACACCAAGGTCATATGAATTCAGCTTCAGCTTGTAACCTTCTTTCAGCCCACCGTCTTCATTGACATTCATGGTCAAAGTGGCAATTGGGCCGTCACATGCAAGGGTCCAGTGTTTATAGGATGCAGGATTGGTTTCGTAATTAATTTGCGGCGAGGTATTCATGACGCTCCTTGGTAGCAAGATAGTACATCTGAGAATGTATAAGAGCACTATATTGCATGTTACCGTACTAGTAAAGCACTAAATTGCATTTATTTTCAACTGGAATGGCTAATTTTCAAACAGAAGGCAATCAAGCGGGCAATAAGAAGAGGCGTTTCTGCCCCGATGGCAGCGGCGTAACGGACAGGCGCGAGAACGCCCCGCCCGTGCCATCGTCATTGGCAAGAAGCATTTCGTGCAGGTATTGCCAGCGAGGGTAGTTCGAAGTTATCAGGCTTGCCACACAGCACATCGGCAGGCGGCAAGCGATAGCCGACTATGCGTCAGGCAAAAGATCTGTCTCGGACCGTGCCGCGCAAGCGGTCGGCCAGGGTCAGGAAGGCGGCTTCCAGCGCGATGTCACTGGTACTGAAGATTTCATCGGCCTTGGAATAGAAGGGCGCACGGCTTTCTAGAATTTGCTTCAAATCATCCATTGCTTCACGATTGCCGGACATCGGTCGTGCGTCACCTTGCGCCAATACCCGGCCCATATGTTCTTCAGGCGTTGCCTTCAGCCATACGGTATAGCAGTGCGACAGTAATAAATTGAAGGTGGCCGGATCCGAAACGATGCCCCCCGGTGTTGCGATGACCGCATTCGGGAAGCGTCGGATCACATCTTCCAGCGCCCGGAATTCGTAGCGGCGGTAAGCGTTCGGGCCATATAGGGCATGAATCTCGGCAACACTGCAACCGGCCAGCGTCTCAATCTCACGATTAAGCTCAACGAACGGCACCATCCAGTTATCCGCCAACATCTGCCCCAAGGTTGACTTGCCCGCGCCGCGCAAGCCGATCAACGCCACACGTTGCCGCCGCGCCGAGGCACTGGTAGGTGTTTCGAACACATTCGATAGCGCAGCGCGTGCCTGCACCATTTCCGCATCCGAACGGCCTCGCAGTATTTCGCGAATCATTAGCCACTCCGGCGAGGACGTGGTTTCATCGCCGATCATTTCTGCCAACGTGCAATTGAGCACCAGTATTAATTGACGTAGGAACTGAATCGACGCATTCCCCACGCCCGTTTCAACGTTCGCCAGGTGACGCTCAGACACATCAGCCATGCGCGCTAAAGCCTTACGTGTCAATCCGCGCCGTGAACGTAGCATCTTCATGCGCTCGCCAAGCGCAATCAAAAATGGATCTTTGGGTAATTCGGTTTGGTTTGCCATAAATAAAGTAGTCAAAAAAATTATGCGCTGATTGTGGCTTGATTGTGTACTGATATACCCATTTAACCACAGGCAACAGTATACAGCGACAGATGAAATATAGTTTCGCATACTCACTTGACACGAGCAATATAATGCATCTACACTAAAAACAAGATGCACTATAAATTCCACCCCCTGCTATTTTTGGAACTATAAGCGATAAACGCTCGTATTTGGAGAACTAAAATTGGATGCAAACACTTTTCAGTCCCTCATCAGTCGCTTGACCGGCGAAATTGCCGGTGTACCACTCGACTCCTCCCTTGAAGCCCATCTCAACGCAGACCATGGGCCGGGCAGTGACATGTTTGAAGCTATTTTCAATGCATGCCAAATTGGCATCAAGGAAGGCTTGATGTGCAATCGGGAAGGCGGCGGCATTCGCTATGGCCGCGTATTGAAAGCCACGGAAGCTACGCACGGATTCAGCGTAGATGTTGTCGACATGAAAAATGTGGCCGGCCCTCACCATATTCATCCGAACGGCGAAATCGATTTGATCATGCCGTTGACAGGAGGGGCGCGCTTTGACGCCAATCCGGCAGGCTGGTGTGTGTACGAACCAGGCAGCGCTCATCGACCGACAGTTACCGAGGGGCGGGCACTGGTGCTGTATCTATTACCGCAAGGGGCAATCGAATTCACCTCGGCCGTACCGTAACACCCATGCCCGCCTCACGGTTCCGACTTCATCATATTTAACGGACTTCATATGAGTGATTATCTCCGCAATTTCCTAGCCAACGACTGGCAGCCCGAGTCAGGCCGTGTCACTAATCTGCTGGACCCGATCACCGGTGAGTCGATTGCCCGCGTCGGCGGCCCTGCCGACAATCTGGACGTCGGCTTTACTTTCGCCCGCACGCGCGGCGCGTCCGCATTACAGGCGATGACCTACGGCCAGCGCGCCGCCATGCTGGGCGACATATCGAAGGTGCTGCAAAGCAACCGTGACGCCTATTACGATATTTCGCTGACTAACTCGGGCACGACCAAAGCTGATTCGGCCGTTGATATCGAAGGTGCCACGTTTACACTTGGCTATTACGCAAAGATCGGTGCCGCATTGGGTGATGCGAAGACGCTGCTCGACGGTAGCGCAGCGGTCCTGTCGAAAGACCTGCTGTTCCAGTCGCAACACATCCTGTCCCCGATACGTGGCGTTGCGCTGTTTATCAATGCCTTCAATTTTCCAGCCTGGGGCCTGTGGGAGAAAGCTGCCCCTGCCCTCCTTTCGGGCGTGCCGGTCATCATCAAGCCGGCCACGGCAACCGCATGGTTGACGCATCGCATGGTGGCCGACGTGATCGCATCCGGCATTCTGCCGGCCGGCGCGCTATCGATCGTGTGCGGCAGTTCGGCCGGCCTGCTCGACGCATTGCAGCCATTTGATGTCGTGTCATTTACCGGTTCGGCTGATACCGCCGCCATCATCCGCTCGCATCCGGCGATCGCCCGCCATTCAGTCCGCGCCAACATCGAGGCAGACAGCCTGAATTCGTCCATGCTCGGCGTCGATTCCGCGCCTGGCACCGCCGCATTTGATTTGTACGTCAATGAACTGGTGCGCGAAATGACTACCAAGAGCGGCCAGCGCTGCACCGCCATTCGCCGCGCGCTGGTTCCTGCCAACTATTTTGATGCGGTGGCCGAAGCGGTTGCCGCCAAGCTGGCAGCCGTCAGCGTGGGCAATCCGCGTAATGCCGACGTGCGCATGGGATCGCTGGTCAGCCGCGAGCAGTTTGATAGCGTGCAGGCGGGCATCGCCAGGCTGGCAAGCGAAGCCACCGTTCTATACGACGGCAGTACGCAAGCGCTGATCGATGCCGACCCCGCGATCGCCGCATGTGCTACACCCACTTTGCTAGGTGTGCGCGATGCGGATCATGCCGCGCTGGTACATGACCATGAAGTATTCGGACCTGTGTCGACCTTGCTGAGCTACCGCGATACCGAGCATGCGCTGTCGCTGGCCCATCGCGGCCTGGGATCGCTGGTCGCCTCCGTGTTCAGTGCGGATAGCGCATGGATGGCCCAGGTGGGACGTGAACTGGCTGGCACACATGGTCGCGTTCACATGGTGAGTCCCGATGTCGGAAAAACCCAGACCGGTCACGGCAATGTGATGCCCGCATCGATCCACGGCGGACCAGGTCGCGCCGGTGGCGGCGAGGAACTAGGCGGTTTGCGCGCACTTGGCTTTTACCACCGTCGCACAGCGCTACAGGGATCGTCTGTCACGTTACAACACCTGGCGCCTACGGCAGCAGACTGGAACATTTGAGGAACAACACTCGCAACATATTCGACAGTGTTGAGATCGAATTTTCGAGACATTAACGAATGCAGACGATCTGCATCAATGATGACATTTGAGCGCCCGTTAAGATGCGCAACATTAGGAGATAACGTGCCGGATTTATCCACTGCTGACCATAGTGTCAGCCCGCCAGTCATCGATATTCCGCGTTGCTACAACGCAGCACATGACCTGATCGAGCGCAATCTGCAGGCAGGCCGGAAAGACAAGCCTGCGTTCATTGACGACACTGGCGTATACACCTACGCTGAAGTTGCGCATAGAACCTCTGCGTTCGCGAATGTTCTGAGTCAATTGGGGGTTGTGGCCGAGCATCGCATTCTTCTGTGCATCCACGACACGATCGATTTTCCGACGGCATTTCTTGGTGCAATCAAGGCTGGCGTCGTGCCAATTGCGGTCAATACCCTGCTAACCCAGAGTGACTATGAATATATGCTGACCGACAGTGCGGCAAAAATTGCTGTAATTTCGGCTGCATTGGAGCCCCTGTTTCAGCCACTGCTTGGCAAGGTGCCGACCCTGGAGCATATCCTCGTAGCCGGCAGCAGCGAGGCCCCGGATGGACTCACCTCCTTGTTGAACCAGGCCAGCGGCGACTTTGAAGTCGTATCCACATCGCGCGACGCGCCCTGCTTCTGGTTGTATTCGTCAGGCTCGACTGGTGCACCCAAAGGCACGGTGCACGTCCATTCCAGCCTGATCCAGACTGCAGAACTGTATGCACGTCCGATCCTCGGCATAAACGAAAATGACGTCATCTTCTCAGCCGCCAAGCTATTCTTTGCCTACGGTCTCGGTAACGGCCTGACATTTCCAATGGCGGTTGGCGCCACGGCGATACTCATGGCCGAACGCCCGACACCCACATCAGTCCTGGCGCGACTGCTCAAGCATCAAACTAGCATCTTCTGCGGCGTGCCTACCCTCTATGCCTCCATACTAGCCAATCCGGATCTGCCTGCGCGTGATGAATTCAAGCTGCGCCGTTGCATCTCGGCCGGCGAAGCACTTCCCGAAGAAATAGGCAAACGCTGGTCCCGACACTTCGGTGTTGATATCCTCGACGGTATCGGCTCCACCGAAATGCTCCATATCTTTCTTTCCAACTGCGTAGGAGAAGTCCATTACGGTACCACTGGCAAGCCGGTTCCCGGCTATCTCGTACGATTGGTCGATGACGAAGACAAACCGGTGTTGCGCGGCCAAACGGGTGAACTGCATATTTCCGGCCCTACCAGCGCCACCCTTTACTGGAACAATCGTGAGAAGTCTCGCGGCACCTTTCTCGGCGGCTGGACTCGCAGCGGCGACAAATACCATGAAGACGAGAATGGGTACTTCATCTATGCCGGTCGCAGCGATGACATGCTCAAGGTCAGCGGCATTTACGTCTCGCCGATTGAAGTCGAATCAGCGCTGATTAATCACCCCGCCGTTCTCGAAGCGGCCGTAGTAGGCAAGGAAGACGACGACAAACTCATCAAGCCGATCGCCTATATCGTGCTAAAGCCGGGCATTCATCCTTCGCCTGAACTGGAGTCTGAACTAAAAGCGCATGTAAAGAGTTGCCTGGCACCCTATAAATACCCGCGCTGGATGAAATTCGTCGACGAACTTCCAAAGACTGCGACCGGCAAGATACAGCGTTTCAAGTTGCGCACCCGAACCGACGGTTGAAAAACGCACGACCGATGAAATAGAAAAATCATCAATACCGCCTTCGCCGCAAATCGCGAGAGTGCCTGGCAGTAATGCATAGAGCGTAGAAAGGAACTATCGGTAATGCGTTCAGATATCCACAATAGCAGCGTCCAATTTGCCGATATTCAATGGCGAAACAGCCAGCTCAGACTGGAGTATCAATGGGTCGGTGCAAAACGTTCCGAGCACCCGGTGATCGTGTTTCTGCATGAGGGTCTCGGTTCGATCGCGCTTTGGAAAGATTTTCCCGAGACCTTTTGCCAGACTTACGGCTTTACGGGACTGGTGTTCTCACGCTACGGCTACGGCCACTCCACGCCAAGGCCGGCAGAAGAACGCTGGCCGGTCAGCTTCATGCATGAGCAAGCACATCAAGTTCTGCCTGCCCTTTTCTCGCACCTTGGAATCACGCGTCCCTGGCTGTTCGGTCACAGCGATGGCGCTTCGATCGCCCTGCTGCATGCATCGCGTTTTTCGCAAAAACTCAGCGGAATTGTCGTCGCCGCCCCCCATATCTTTGTCGAAGACATCACCATCGACAGCATACGTGCCGCGCGTGAAATTTATCTGAAGCAGGATTTACGCAGCAAGCTTGGTCGCTATCATGCCGATGTCGATTCTGCGTTCTGGGGCTGGAACGATATCTGGCTCGACCCCGCATTCCGTGCATGGAATATCGAGCAGGAACTGACAACCATCAACTGTCCGATTCTGGCGATTCAGGGCGAAGATGACGAATACGGCACCCTCGAACAAATCTACGGAATTCAACGAAAAATTCCTGCCGCACAGATCGTCGTACTGTCGCAATGCGGCCACTCACCGCATCGTGATCAATCAGAAGCGCTCACTCAAGAAGTTGCTCATTTCATTACCCGCAGAATTTAAAAAACCACAACAGCAGGAGACAAAATGCAAACCAATTTCCCCCTCACCCGACTCGCTGTCGCCGTCACCGCGGCAACAGTATTTCTTGCCGGCCACGTTAATGCGCAAACGGCGCCAGTCAAGGTCGGCCTGATGCTGCCAGCGACAGGCACCTATGCCAGTCTCGGCACGATGATCGAAAACGGTTTTAAGCTGTATGTCTCGGAACAGGGCGGCAAGCTAGCTGGACGGGAAATACAATATTTCAAGGTCGATGATGAATCCGACCCATCAAAAGCGAGCGATAATGTTAACAAGTTAATCAAGCGGGACCAGGTCGATGTGCTGGTCGGCACAGTCCATTCAGGTGTTGCACTTGGCATGGCCAAAGTTGCCAAGGAAACCGGTACGTTGTTGATTGTTCCCAATGCTGGCGCAAATGCGATCACCGGTGCAATGTGCGCGAAAAACATTTTCCGTAGTTCGTTTTCCAGCTGGCAGTCCGGTTTTGCAATGGGCAAGGTTGCCGCGGAGCGCGGGCACAAAAAGATAGTGACGATTACTTGGAACTACGCCTTCGGCAATGAGTCGGTACAAGCCTTCGTCGAGGGATTCGAGAAGGCAGGCGGCAAAGTGACGCAAAACATGACGCTACCGTTTCCGAATGTCGAATTCCAGGCATTGCTGACACAAATTGCAGCGCAGAAGCCGGATGCAGTCTATGCCTTTTTTGCCGGTGGAGGTGCAGTGAAGTTCGTCAAGGACTATGCGGCAGCCGGCTTGAACAAAACTATTCCGTTGTACGGCCCCGGCTTCCTGACGGACGGTACACTGGAGGCGCAAGGCGACGCAGCCCAGGGAATGTTTACCACCCTGCACTACGCCGACAATTTGAATACGCCGCGCGACAACGCATTTCGTCTCAGCTTTGCCAAAGCCTATAAGGTGAATGCCGATGTGTATGCAGTACAGGGCTACGACGCCGCGCAAATGCTGGCGGCAGGTCTGAAAGCGGCGAGCGGTGACATCAAGAATAAGGACAAAGTCATCGCCGGCATGGAGGCAGCGCAGATCGATAGCCCGCGCGGAAAATTTACTTTGTCAGCCGCGCATAATCCGGTTCAGGACATTTATCTGCGTCAGGTAAAAGCCAATAACAACGAGCTCAGGGGTGTTGCCATCAAAGCACTGGCCGATCCGGCCAAGGGCTGCCGATTGTAGTGTTTTGGCAGCATGGGCATGGGTGGCAGCCTAGCAGTTGCCGCTCATGCCCATAGCGCACTCGCGTACTGGCGTTCGCATCGCTCCTTTTGCTACCTGGAACCACCATGGATATCTCTACGTTTCTGGCGCAGTGTTTGAACGCTGTGCAATATGGCTTGCTGCTTTTTCTGGTGGCAAGTGGCCTGACCCTGATTTTCGGCATCATGGGTGTAATCAATCTGGCGCATGGCAGCTTCTACATGATTGGCGCGTACCTGGCGTTTGGATTGGCGCCTTTTTTTGGTGATCAGTTTTTACTGCAACTGCTGGCGGGGATTCTGCTGGCCGCCGTGTTCGGGTTCATTCTGGAATGGCTGTTTTTCAGTTACCTGTATCAGCGCAATCACCTGCAGCAGGTGTTGATGACCTATTCGCTGATTCTGGTATTCGAGGAGGCGCGCAGCCTGCTGGTCGGCAACGAAGTGCATGGCGTCAAAGCACCAGAGTGGTTATCCGGCAGCGTCCAGCTTGGCGACTTGATGAGCTACCCGGTATACAGCCTGTTCGCTTCAGCCGCCTGCCTGATGGTTGCGATCGGCCTGTATTTTGTCGTCAACCGCACACGGCTAGGCATGATGGTACGGGCCGGCGCCAGTAACCGTGACATGGTGCGCGGTCTCGGGATCAATATCAAGTTGTTATACCGCATTGTGTTTGCGGCCGGCGTAGCGCTCGCTGCGTTGGCCGGCATGATTGCCGCTCCCATGTCTTCCGTTTATCCCGGTATGGGAGGGCAAGTCCTGATTATCTGTTTCGTCGTTGTCGTGATCGGCGGCATCGGCTCTATTTCGGGGGCCTTGATTGCGTCATTGCTGGTGGGCTTTGTCGACACATTCGGCAAAGTATTTTTTGCTCAGCTCAGCGGTCTCAGCGTGTACGTGCTGATGGCATTGATTCTGATATGGCGTCCAGAAGGACTGAAAAGCAAAGGATATTGAATCATGACCATATCACCTCTACCAAAACCAGTCATCCTGGGTCCTCACAGAATCACTAGTCACTGGTTGTTACCGGTAATTACGGCGGTCGTACTCGCCGCACTGCCGATGTTTTTGTCGTCTTATCTGCAAGACCTGGTGCTGAAGATCGTGATTTACGCAATTTTCGCGCTAAGCTTGGAATTGTTGGTCGGCACCACCGGCCTGATCAGCCTTGGGCATGCCGCGTTCTTTGGCACTGCCGCTTACATCACCGTACTGGCATCGTCCGATTCTTCGGCATCCTCGATCGCCTGGTTGTTACCACTGACGATGCTCGGTGCCGGATGTTATGCACTCTTCGTCGGCGTACTCAGTCTGCGTACCAAGGGCGTGTACTTCATCATGGTGACGCTGGCGTTTGCGCAAATGGCTTATTTCATATTTCACGACACCGCCATCGGCGGCGGTAGCGATGGCATATTCCTGAATTTCCGGCCAACTTTAAGCGTTGGCGATTTCACTCTGCTTGATCTTGAAAAGCCGCGTCATATGTATTTTCTCGCCGTCGGCGGCCTGGCGGCAACCTATGCGTTGCTAGTGATGATACAGCGCTCCCGTTTCGGTCACGCACTCGCTGGCATCCGAACCAATGAGCAGCGCATGCGTGCGGCCGGTTACGCTACATATGGCTACAAACTGGCCGCATTTGTCATCGCCGCGATGCTGGCAGGTCTGGCCGGATTTTTGATCGCCGCAAAAAATGGCGCTGTCAATCCTGAGCTGTTGTCGTGGCATGAATCCGGCGCGGTACTTCTGATGATTATTCTGGGTGGCTTAGGCAGCTTGCGCGGCGCGATCCTTGGTGCCGCGGCATTTATCTTGCTGAAGGAATTTTATTCATCCGAAGCAATCTTTGGCCAAATGGCGCATAGCTGGCAGATGACGCTGGGATTGACGATGATATTTTTTGTCGCCACCTTACCAAACGGTTTGATCGGTTTGAGCCGGCGCAGAAATTTACCCTCCTCGATCGGGCATTCTTCCACCGCCGCCCCTAAACTGGAGTCTGGTAATGGACAATAATCCACCTATCTCGCGTCCGCTGTTACAAGCAGAATCACTGTCGCGTCGTTTTGGCGGTCTCGTGGCGGTCAATAACGTATCGATCGATCTACATATCGGCCAATTGCATGCCGTAATCGGCACTAATGGCGCCGGTAAGTCTACGCTGATCAACATGTTGTCTGGTGAAACAGGCGTATCAGGCGGCACGATCCGGCTTGACGGTATCGACACGACCAGGTGGCCGCAAGCCCGGCGCGCCCGCGCCGGTATCGGCCGCAGCTATCAACGTACCACGATATTTCCAACCTTTACCGTACTTGAAAACTGCCGTTTGACCGCACAGGCCGCAGCACAATATCCGTGGCGATTGTGGCAAGCGGCAGGTGCATGCACGCACAGCATGAGCGCCGCGCGCGAGGTACTGGAGGTTGCTGGTTTGAGCAGCGCCGCCGAAAAAATCGCTGGCAGCATGAGCCACGGCCAAAAGCGCCAACTTGAGATCGCCATGTGTCTCGCAACACGGCCACGTGTATTGCTGCTGGACGAGCCGTTGGCCGGCATGGGTGCCGAGGAAAGCGAACGCATGCTATCGATGCTGGAACGGGTCAAACAAACGCACGCGGTATTGCTCGTCGAGCACGATATGGATGCCGTGTTCCGCGTCGCCGACAAAATTACCGTGATGGTCAATGGTCAAGTCATCGCCAGCGATTTGCCGGAGAGGATCCGCAACAATCACGATGTGCAGGTGGCCTACCTAGGCGAATCCCCTATAACCTGAGACGACCTATGCTCCAGATCAAATCAATTAACACCTACTACGGTGACAGCCATATTTTGCAAGGTGTCGATTTACATATACCGGTCGGCAAGGCAGTAGGTTTGCTAGGCCGCAACGGCATGGGTAAAACCACCTTGATCCGCACGCTGATGGGTTACGTGCCTACAGCATCCGGTCAAGTGGATTGGCATCGGCGTAATGTGACCGGATCGACACCAGAGCGAATGGCGCGTTTAGGCATCGGCTATGTACCCGAAGGGCGCGGCATATTTCCGAATCTTTCGGTGCGTGAAAACCTGATCATGAGTGCCCGTCCTGGCGTCAACGGTCGGCAAGACTGGACTTACGACCGTGTACTGTCAACCTTCCCGCGTCTGAAGGAACGGCTTGAGCACGGTGGGCAACAATTGTCAGGTGGCGAGCAACAGATGGTGGCTATCGGTCGCGCTTTGATGACAAACCCAGAACTAATGATTCTTGATGAAGCGACCGAAGGTCTAGCACCTTTGATAGTCCAGGAAATATGGCGTGTCATTGGTGAAATTCGTAGAACCGGAATCAGTACGCTGATAGTGGACAGAAATTACAAAGCTGTATTAAACAACACCGATTCGGCGGTAGTCATGGAAAAAGGGCGAATAGTGATGGCTGGTGAATCGTCCGAGTTAGCACATTCATCTGACGCACTCAAAAGATTTCTGGGAGTTTAATAAAAATAAGGAGGCAGAGTTTGAATCATTGAATTTTGTAAAAAGCAGGAAATAAAAAAATCGTTTTGAAACATGGAGGAGACAAGTTCATGAAAAAATTAATATGTGGTGCAGCAGCAGTTTCAACAATGCTTTGCTCGACGGCAGTGCTAGCGCAATCGCAAGTAACAGTATATGGGATCATCGATACCGGCGTTGCATACGTAACCCACGCCAACGCGGCTGGCGACTCGGTAGTCAAGATGCCGTCGCTGACCGGATCGCTGCCATCTCGAATCGGCTTCAAAGGCAGCGAGGATCTGGGCGGCGGTTTGCAGGCATTGTTCGTTTTGGAAAGCGGTTTCACACCGGACGCTGGCGGCATGGGGCAAGGTAATCGCCTGTTCGGACGCCAATCGTATGTAGGGCTGAAGAGTTCTTATGGCACCTTCACGTTGGGACGTATTCTCAACATGACTTATCTCTCGGTGCTTAAAGCAGACGTGGTGGGGCCAAATATTTTTTCCATTAACAGCTTGGATCTTTATTTGCCTAATGCCCGTAGCGACAATGCAATCGGTTACCTCGGCACATTCTCGAATTTTACGGTTGGCGCAACCTATAGCTTTGGACGCGACGCCTCTGCTGCCGGCGGCCCGTCAGCCACGGGCTGCCCTGGCGAAATCGCTGGAAATTCGAAAGCTTGTCGTCAGATGACCGGCCTGCTTGCGTATGACACCACATCGTTCGGTATAACAACCGCCTACGATATTCTTTATGGCGGCCCTGGTGCCGCTGCAGGTCTGACCAGCAGCAGCTTCAGCGATCAGCGTATTTCGCTGAATGGGTATTTCATGCTGGGCCAGACAAAGATCGGCGCCGGCCTGGTTGATCGCAAGATAAAAACTGCAAGCGACACGCATTCCGATCTGTATTTCCTCGGTGCCAGCTATCCGTTTTCCGCTAGTTTGGTGCTGGATGCCCAGATTTCGCGCCTGAGTGTCAAAGATACTAACAAAGTCTCAACCCTGGCGGTGGCACGCGTAACTTATAGCCTGTCGAAACGCACAGCGTTGTATACCTCGTTTGGCTATATTCGGAATGCAGGTTCGGCCGCGATCCCGCTAGATGCAGGCGGTACCGTTGGCGTCGGATTGAATCAGGTTGGCGTCATGACCGGCGTTCGCCACGCGTTCTAAGAACGCATAAGGTCAGAGCGTTTTGGTCTGGGCCTGTCTCTCCGGATATTTGAATCCGGAGAGACGAATCAAAAGATCTACCCGCGGTGGCATGCAGTTAGTCAAAGTCGCAGCACCGGCGATCCCTGCGAGCTTTTCAGCATGACCGGTAAAAACTCTTTTTCCATCTGGAGGCTGGTAACGCGGCTGGCTTGTTCGCCTATATTCTCGGTGCGGCCAATACCGTGTCGGATGCACCGCTTACCGTGTACAGCAATCGAGCGTCGCCCGACTTTCAGTTCTTCGTCCACCAGGGCAAAGCGAGTCTGAAGGATGCCAATCAGCCACGGTCACATCGGATGGTCTTTGGTGTTTCCAAGCAGTGGCCACCACTACGCAGATGCATCAACGCATCGTCACCGGGGTGGGGTACCGGACCGCCAAAGCGCCAGAACTTCGTTGAATCAATACCTTGCCGGGTAATCTCAAAACAGCTCTGAGTGGGATTTATCATGCTTTCGATTTTGAAAAATGCGGGTAACGTTGTCCGGCCGAATTTCAATACCGTTTCAATGCTGTATCGCGGCAGCGCCAGCGAGCCGTAATCTATCAAGACAAGAGGAGCGTCATGTTTTCAAAAGCATTCTTTATCGCGTTGTTCAGCCTCTCCGCCAGTGTCGCGGCAGGCGCGGATGACATTGTTATTACGCAGGTCGCATCTGCGACCCATCCTGTCTCACGAGAAAATGCCAAGGGTGCGGCCGTCGGATTTGAAGCTTTCTTCGCCAGGATCAATGCCAGTGGCGGCGTCAATGGACGCAAGGTTGTCTTGGATGTCCGCGACGACCACTTCATTCCTCCGCAAACCGTCAGTCTGGTTAAAGAGACGATCAGCGGATCGAAATCGTTGGCACTGTTCGCGACTGTCGGTACCGCCAACCTCGCGGAGCTGATCAAAAGCGGTACGCTGACCGCCAACGACATGGCCCTGGTCGGGCCGATCAGCGGCTTGCCGGTGTTGCTGGGAGCGCCCAATGTGTTCCCGGTGCGTGCCAGCTACATCGACGAGTTGCGGCAGATCGTCAAGCACTCGCGCACCATCCTTCGCAAACGAGCGGTCTTTCTGCACCTTGATACGCCGCTTGCCGCGGACCTCACCAAAGAGCTGGCGATCGGCATGGAGGAAGACGGCAGGCAACTACTCGACAGTATCGCCATCGCTCCGGTGTCCGACACCGGGCAAATGAAACAAAACGTACTCAAGGCTGTAGGCAAGGCACTCATCAGTTCACCCGACATGTGCGTCGTATTCGGCCCCGGTAGCATCGGACCGGCCGTTATCGATGCCATGCGTGAGAAGATCGGCCAGCGCGTGACGATTTACTTGATGTCGAGCAGCAGCGCGGACGATATCATCCGGATGTCGGGTGTCCAAAATGCCAATGGTGTCATCATTTCGCAGGCCTTGCCGCTGCCGACTGACGCCGGCAACCGTAGCGTACGACAATATCTAGCCGACATGAAGAGGTACGCACCGAAGGAACAGGTATCCCATCTGACACTGGAGGGCTATCTCGGCGCGCGCATTCTTTACGAAGGCATTAAGAGGGCGAGTTCCAACCTGACCCGTACGTCTCTCCTCGCCAGCCTCAATTCGCTCGGCAAGTTCGACATTGGCGATTTTGAAGTGAATTACAGCGCAAACGGCAAACACGGCAGCACTCTGGTCGATATGACTCTCATCAATAAATCCGGTTATCTCGTCCACTGATCCAGTGTGCCGCAGCTCATGGATGCCGCCTGCGATTTGTATTGCCTTGGTTGGCTATATCTGGACGGCACTTTCGCCATCAGTGAGCAGAGCGGCAATCCTGCAAAAAGCGCTTCGGATACAGGACCTGTCCCATTGGGGCTCCGTTTCCCTCCTGCGACACGGCCTTTTTCAGTTACCCCCCAGCGAGCATTACCGTCTTGGCAAAGCGAGGATCGCCGTAAACGTCCTGCTTGAACGGCTCTATCCCGACACGGTCAACGACGTCGATGAAGCGCTCCGCTTCGCCGTGACGCAATTGTAGATAAGTTTCTATCAGACGATGCACGACGTCGGGAACCTGATCGCGGGCGAACGACGGGCCGATGATGCGCCCTATTGCTACGCCGCCATCGCGCCCGGATTCAACGTCGGTCGCCAGTCGCGCGCCGCCGTTCTGACGGCCGCCTATCGTGATCTGATACCATTCCTCGCCCGCCTTGTCGACGCCGAGGATGCCGATGTGCCCTATATGGTGATGGCCGCAGGCATTGATGCAGCCGGATAAATTGAGATCCAGTTCACCGATGTCATGCACATAGTCAAGATCGTCGAAACGACGCTGTATGGCCGCCGCGACCGGTATCGAAACGGCATTGGCGAGAGCGCAGAAATCGCCACCGGGGCAAGCGATGATATTAGTTATCAAACCGATATTCGGCGTCGCCAGATTGAGAATATTGAGTTGCTGCCAAAGCGCAAACAAGTCTCGCCGGCGCACATCGGTCAGAATCAGGTTTTGTTCGTGCGACACCCGTAGTTCGCTGAAACTATAGGATTCGGCCAGATCGGCCACAGCATCCATTTGATCTGCCGTGATATCGCCCGGTGGCACGCCGGTTGCTTTCAGCGAAACGGTTACCGCGGCGTAGCCTGCCATTTTATGCGGATGGACGTTGGTTTTTAGCCAACGCGCGAAGGCTTGGTTGGTCGCTGCATAGCCGGCGCTGACGTCAACCTCACCGACAGCGCTGTCCTCATAGCGCGGCCAGGTGAAGCGTCCCGCGACGCCAGCGACGAAGGCCTCTCCGACCGTATCCGGACCGCCGCGGATCACTTGCCATTGCTCATCTACCTGCTGTGCAAACACTTCCGGGCTCAGATCTTTCACCAGTATCTTAATCCGTGCCTTGTATTTGTTGTCGCGCCGGCCGTGCAAGTTGTAGACCCGCAGTATCGCTTGCAGATAGGTCAGCAGATCAGGCCAGGCCACGAAAGAATTGATTAACTTGCCGGCAATCGGCGTACGCCCCATGCCGCCGCCCACCCATACGCGAAAACCGATCACATTATCCTGCACCGCCGCCTGCAAACCGATATCGTGCACGCCGACCGCCGCCCGGTCGGTGCGGGCGCCGCTGACGGCAATCTTGAATTTGCGCGGCAAGAATGCGAACTCGGGATGCAACATCGACCATTGCCGGATGATTTCGCACCAGATCAACGGATTCACCAGCTCATCCGGTGCGACGCCGGCGAAATGGTCCGTTGTCGTATTACGAATACAATTTCCGCTGGTCTGGATCGCATGCATCTGTACCGTCGCCAGTTCAGCCAATATCTGCGGCACATCTTCCAGGCGCGGCCAGTTGAACTGCATATTCTGGCGCGTGCTGAAATGGCCGTAGCCCTTATCCCAACGCCGCGCAACGTGGGCCAGCATGCGCAACTGCGTCGATACCAGCATGCCGTAAGGAATCGCCACCCGCAGCATCGGCGCATGGCGCTGGATGTACAAGCCATTTTGCAGGCGCAGGACGCGAAACTCATCCTCACTCAGTTGCCCTGCCAGAAAACGCCTGGTCTGATCCTTGAACTGGGTCACCCGCTGTTCAACCAGAGTCTGATCGACCTCGTCATAAATGTACATGGAGCATCCTTTTTGATGAAGCCTTGCAGCAAGCCGCAAGCGCATTGAGAAGTATGCTCAAGGTACACCAGACCAGGCCGCCAGAACAGCATCAGGGCATGCAAAAAAAACCGTATCAGCGATACGGCTGCAGAATTTTACGGCTGCATTGTCTGGCGCGTCATCTCGCCGGCAACGATACGTCCCAGTGTCGCCAGCGCAGCCTCGACGCGGGCATCCCAAAGGTGGCCGTAATTCAGGCGCAGGCAGTTGCCGAAGGCCGGCTGCGCGGAAAAGATCGGCCCGGGCGCGACGCTGATGCCCTGCGACAGCGCATGCTTGTGTACACGTAGCGCGTCCACGCCGTCCGGCAACTCCAGCCACAGGAAATAACCGCCCTTGGGACGGGTCACCCGAGTCCCTTGCGGAAAATGGCGCGCCACTGCTTCCATGAACACCACTTGTTGCGCAGCCAGCGCTTGCCGCAACTGACGCAGATGGCGATCGTAGCCGCCTTTCTCCAGATAGAGCGCCAGCGCCCCTTGAACCGGGGCCGACGTAGTCAGCGTGGTGGTCAGCTTATGGCGTGCCACGGCGCGCGCAAAGCGACCGGGAGCGGTCCAGCCGACGCGATAACCTGGCGCCAAGCATTTGGAAAACGATGAACAGTGCATCACCAAGCCTTCGGTATCGAAAGCCTTGGCCGGTGTCGGCCGCCTATCGCCAAAGTACAGCTCGCCATATACGTCGTCCTCAATCAGCGGCACCTGGTAACGCGCCAGCAATTTGACCAGCGCTTGTTTCTTTTCATCGGACATCAGGCTACCCAGCGGATTCTGGAAATTAGTCATCAGCCAGCATGCAGCAGGCTGGTAGCGCTCCAGCGCTCGTTCCATCGCCGCCAGATCGATGCCTTCGCGCGGATGCGTCGGCACTTCGATCGCCCGCAAGCCATTGCGCTCGATCGACTGCAAGGCAGCATAGAAAGTAGGCGATTCCACCAATACTGCGTCGCCGGGACGCGTCACCGCCATCAGACACAGATTAAGCGCCTCCAGTGCGCCGTTGGTGACCACGATATCGTCGGTGTGGATATGCAGGCCATCAATCAGATAACGCAACGCGATTTGCCTGCGCAGCCGGGCGTTACCGGGCGTGAGATCGTCCACCGAGCTCCACGGATCGAGATTTTGCACGCTGACCGACATCATGCGCGCCAGCCGTTTCATCGGAAACAGCAAGGGGCTCGGGAAAGCCGAGCCGAGCGGCACCACATCTCTGGTCATCGTGGTTTCGAGCACTTCAAACACGCGCTCGCTGGTATCGGGCTGTACCGAGTCCTGATCCGGCAACGACATGGTTTCCGGCTCCGGCGGCAATTGCCTTGCGCTAGCCGCCACGTAATAGCCCGACCGCTCCCGGGCCACAATCAAGCCTTGCGCTTCCAGCAGGTAATACGCCTGGAACACGGTTGAGGGGCTGACCTCTCGACTGCTGCTGGCCTGGCGCACCGACGGCAACCGGTCGCCGGGTAGCAACACTCCATCCAGTATCGATTGCGATATTTCGTGCGCCAGAGCTTCGTAACGTTTCATAGTGGTGAAGAGTACGGGCGGCCCATGCCGCATTGCCGTATCTTTCTTACGTGCATATTAATTCAAAAGATCAAGCCTGAGCTCTCCAGGCGCCTATCCGCCCGCAACCACCATCTTGACGATGACAAGCAAGGCCGCAATAAGCAATGCCACACCGACCAGGGCTGCGCCGATCACGTACGCGGGATTGAACGATGTAGCGTCTTTTTCATAGTCCGCCCTGCGGCGCAGACCGACGAAGGACCAGAATACTGCACCCAAGGTGGCAAAGAAGGAGCGCTTCCCTGATTCGTCCAGATTTGATTTACGCATGATCGACCTTTCAAAACACGAATAATGCGGCACTGCACCCAGTAGGCATGCCTACTCTACCTGATGCCACTCCGCCGACTCGAAAACCTCGGAGCTAATCCAACGGCACCGAGCGATAGCGGCTAACTTCTGATGCGCTCACAATCGGCGCCTTGTTACCCCAGCTGTTGCGGATATACGAGACGACCGCAGCCACTTCGCTATCGGTCAGCGTCGGACCGTATGGCGGCATGCCGTAAGGGCGCGGATTGGCAGCCGTACTCGGTGCAAAGCCGCCGTTCAACACCACCCTGATCGCATTCACCGGCGCCGACATGGTGATCGCGTGATTGCTTGCCAGCGGCGGGTAAGCCGGCCATACGCCTTTGCCGGAAGCCTGGTGGCAATCCACGCAATGGTTCTTGTAGATCTTCTGGCCCAGATCCAGCGCGCTTGCCACCTGGTCAGGACTGGCGCGCTCTTTTTCTGCCGGCGCTTCCTTCTGGCGCGGCAACGATTTCAGGTAAACCGCCATCGCGCGGACATCCGCATCGCTCAGATGCTGCAAGCTGGCGCCCACCACCTCCGCCATCGGCCCCAACACTGTGCCGCGCGGCGAGACGCCGTCTTTCAGCAATGCGCTGATGTGCTGGATATCCCAGTCGCCAAGACCGATTTCTTCATCCGATGTCAGCGACGGCGCATACCAGTTCACCACCGGGATCAAGCCCCCTCCCAGCTCCGCTTTCAGATCGCTGCCGCCGAGTGCATTGCGAGTGGTGTGGCAAGCACTGCAGTGGCCCAGCCCTTGCACCAGGTAAGCGCCACGATTCCACTCGACCGATTGCTGCGTCTCAGGCTGATACACGCCAGGCCGGAAATACAGGGCGCGCCAGCCATAGAGCAGGAACCGGTTGTTATAGGGAAAACGCAAACCGTGTTCCAGATTCTTTTGCTGTACCGGCGGCACGCTCTGCAAATAGGCAAACATCGCATCGGCATCGGCACGCGTGACCTTGGTGTAGTTCGTGTACGGGAAAGCCGGGTACAGCAAGCTGCCGTCTTTCGATTTACCGTTATGCAGCGCGCGCCAGAAATCATCGGCCGACCAGGTGCCTATACCGGTTTCCTTGTCCGGTGTGACATTCGGCGAATAGACGGCGCCGAACGGCGTCTGTATCGCGCGCCCTCCCGCCAGTTCCTTGCCGCCGCGCGCTGTATGGCAAGCCATGCAATCACCCGTACGCACCAGATAGGCGCCGTGCGCAATCTGCTCCGCAGTTGCAACTGCTGCAGCAGAAGCCGCCGGCGGCTGCTCGCCGCGATCGTCGACGTTGAGCATTGCCACTACCCCGACTGCCGCCGCGATCAGCAACACAAGAGCGCCGGCTGCCCACATGAATATCCGTTTCATTCTTGGCTCCGCTTCATCAGTTGGGGACACTGCCGCAAGCGAGCGGCAATTTGACCGAGGTTGGAGCAACTGCGACGGCGTCGGCTGGGACCGGCTGCGCAGCCAGCCATGCCGACACCGCACCGATATCCTCTGCACTCAAGCGTTGCACAACCTGCGCCATGCAATCGGGCGCCTTGGCGTGCCGTGCGCCGTTTTTCCATGCGCCTATCTGTCCGACCAGGTAATCGCGCGGCAGGCCAAGCAAACCCGGGGTCGCCGGCATGACGCCTGTCATGGCGCTGCCATGGCAGGCGATACAGGCTAGAATCTTCTTGCCAGGATCACCCTTGTTGACCAGGATTTCACCACGCTCGCGGGTTGCGCTCGACTGATCGAACGGT
Source organism: Collimonas sp. OK607 (assembly GCF_900111995.1). Classification (GTDB taxonomy): domain Bacteria; phylum Pseudomonadota; class Gammaproteobacteria; order Burkholderiales; family Burkholderiaceae_D; genus Collimonas. The sequence goes on along the minus strand of NZ_FOKF01000012.1, from coordinate 22,018 downwards.
TGCGGTGCCGGGTAAGGCGGATGCTGATCTGCGAAATACTGGGCGATTTCCTGCAGATAGGTGTCGGACAGGTGATCGACCAGATAGGTCATCATCGGATACCGACGGCGTCCTTCGCGAAAATTATGCAACTGGTTGTAGAGATAGCCTGCCGGTTTGCCGGCGATGCGCGGGTAGTAGCCATCGTTGGTGGCGCGCCCTTGTTCGCCATGGCAGGCGGTACATGCGGTGAGGCGCTGCTTGATGGTATCGGGAACCGTGCCGGCGTCGACCTCTGCCGTATGGGCAGTGCCGGCAAACAAGGCCACGGCCAGAAAGACCAGGAACCTTGAGCGTCGAATCAGCTTGTGCAGGCATGGAATTCCAAATTTGAAACGCGCTTCTTCAGATTGCATACCGGACACACCGGACGGAGCGCGGGCAAATTCAGTGACGTGAAATCCAGACATTCGTGTTTCTCCCACTGCGGGACTGGTGGCGATTCCCGCAGAGTAACCAAGTCTGGCAATAAAAAACAGATTCAGTACAGAGAATAAAAATCGGATCAGATTGTCTGGCTCGCCGCACTGTTCTGGTTGCTCAACCCCGGTCCGGCGCATCGCGCCACCCGGGAGCGCGCATGCAAGTCGTGTCAGCGACTCAGGCCGGCGGCATGCATGAACAAGCGCAGCAGATAGGCAACCGCGCCAAGCGTGCCGACGCTCAAGGCCCACAACAATACCAGCCAGCCGAACCGTTTCCAGCGCGAACCGTCTTGTCCAGGATATGCGCGCATCAGTGATAACCCTCGCCGTGCTTCACCTTGCCTCTGAAAACGTAGTACGCCCATACTGTGTACATCAAGATGACCGGAATGATGAGTAGCGCACCCACCAACGTAAAGCCCAGGCTTTGCGGCGGCGACGCAGCATCCCATATCGATACGTCGGGTGGAATGATGTTTGGCCACAGGCTGATGCCCAGTCCGCTATAACCGAGAAAAATCAACATCAGCGTGAAGACAAACGGCGCTGCCTGCCACCTGCTTTTGAGCGACCGCAGCAGGAAATAACTACTCGCTACCACCAACAGGGGTACCGGTGCAAACCAGAACAGGTTCGGCAGACTAAACCAGCGTTGCCCAATCCGTTCGTCAAGCAGCGGAGTCCAGACACTGATGGCGGCAATCACCAGCAGCAAAGCCCAGACCAGTCGCCGCGTGATGACGTAAGCATGGCGCTGCAAACCTCCCTCGGTTTTCATGATGAGCCAGGTGCTGCCGAGCAAGGCGTACGCCACCACCAGGCCCAGCCCGGTAAAAATCGAAAACGCGGATATCCAGTCCAGCGGACCGCCAGCATAAGCGCGGTTGGCAATCGGTATTCCCTGCAGATAGGCGCCCAGCGTCACGCCCTGGAAAAAAGTGGCCGTGATCGATCCGCCGATAAATGCCTTGTCCCAGTAATGCCGTTCGCGTTCGCGCGCTTTGAAACGGAATTCAAATGCCACGCCACGAAAGATCAGCCCTGTCAGCATGAAGATCAACGGCAGGTAAAATGCGCTCAGCACCACTGCATAGGCGAGCGGAAAAGCCGCCAGCAGCCCTGCTCCGCCCAGCACCAGCCAGGTTTCGTTGCCATCCCATACCGGCGCGACCGTGTTCATCATGACGTCGCGATCCTCCTTGTCCCTGAAAAACGGATACAGGATGCCGATGCCAAGATCGAAGCCGTCCATCACCACATACATCATGATGCTGAACAGAATAATCACTGCCCAGATCAGCGCTAGATCGATACCCATATCAGTTCCTTATCTCTGCAACAGCAGTGTCTGCCGGGACCGACTCGCTCGCAGCCGACATTGGCCGCATCGGTTGCCGCTCCTGCCCCGGCCCCCCCGTCTCCGGATGTTGCCCTTCGTGAGTCAGTGGGCCGCCGCGGATCAGTCGAAACAGATAGCCGATACCGGTACCGAACACCAGAAAATAGACCAGTACGAACATGATCAGCGTGGTGCCGAGTTCGGCGGCGCCATGCGGCGATACCGCATCAGCAGTCCTCAGCAAGCCGTAAATAATCCACGGCTGGCGGCCGATCTCGGTGGTATACCAGCCCGCGAGCATTGCGATCAGGCCGGAGGGGGCCATCAGCAAGGCGAAGCGCAAGAATAATTTACTCTGCCACAGCTTGCCGCGCCAACGCAGCCATGCGCCCCATAGCCCTAGCCAGATCATCAACATTCCCAGCCCTACCATGATGCGGAAGGACCAGAATACTATCGTCGAGTTGGGTCGATCTTGCGGCGAAAATTCTTTCAAGCCGGGAATTTTTCCTTCCCAGGAGTGGGTCAGAATCAAGCCTCCCAGACGCGGAATTTCAATCTTGAAACGCGTTTCTTCGCGCCTCATGTCCGGCCAGCCGAACAAAATCAATGGTGTCCCGTCGTCGCCACGGTTTTCCCAGTGGCCTTCGATTGCAGCGATCTTTGCGGGTTGATGCTTCAACGTATTCAGCCCATGAAAATCACCGATCGAGGCCTGGATAGGCGCCACCAGCAGTATCATCCACAGCCCCATCGCCATCATCTTCCGGATAGCCGGATTATCGTTGCCGCGCAACAAATGCCAGGCAGCCGAGCCGCACACCAGCAACGCCGTGGCAAGAAACGCCGCAACACTCATATGCGCCAGCCGGTAAGGAAAGGACGGGTTAAAGATAACCTGCAACCAATCGGTCGGGATCACCCGTCCATCAACGATTTCGTAACCTTGAGGAGTTTGCATCCAGCTGTTGGAGGCGGTGATCCAGGTTGCGGAAATCAGCGTGCCCAGGGCAACCATGGCGGTCGAGACAAAGTGCAAAGTGGGGCCGACTTTATTCCAGCCGAACAGCATCACGCCGAGAAATCCCGCTTCCAGGAAGAACGCCGTCAAGACTTCATAGGTCAGCAACGGCCCTGTGACACTGCCGGCGAACTGTGAAAAAAAACTCCAGTTGGTGCCAAACTGGTATGCCATCACCAGGCCAGACACCACTCCCATGCCGAAATTGACAGCGAAAATCTTTGACCAGAAATGATACAGGTCGCGATAGACCTCTCTATTGGTTTTCAGCCAGCAGCCCTCGAGAACGGTCAGGTAGCTGGCCAGGCCGATGGTAATTGCGGGGAAGATAATATGAAATGAAATCGTAAATCCGAACTGGATACGGGCCAGTTCAAGTGCGTTAAATCCAAACATTTTCGTTTCTCCCGATATGGGATTGCAGATAGTCTAGACAGTGTAGGCAGCCTACGCAGAAAGAACAGATTCAGTACAGAGAATAAAAAGCAGATCAGATTGCTTGCGCGACGGCATGGCCCGATGCCTGACGGCCAACCGTCGCGGTATGCTCTGGCAACACTATCCCACCATGCCGTACTGCTGGCCGCACCGGTTAAAATCCTGATAATCGAGCAGAGCCTCGACCTCGTCGACTACCTGCATTGCAGTCCCGGCATACAGACAAAGGCTGCAACAAATCTCCAGACCGGCGCCGCTGCATGCTCCCGCACAATTGTCTCTGGCGACTCATTCAGCAACACCACCTTGCCGGGAATCCTTGCCCGCACTGCAGCAAGTTGAGCAGCACTGAAGCCGGCCGTCACATCACCAACCTGCCCGGGAAAACGCCTCCAGGCGGATCATCGCATCTTCCACTTGGCCGCTGGCTCAGGCGGCATCGGTTCTGGCGATGATGGTAAATGCCGTGTCCTGGCGCACGTCCAGCGGTGTATCAGAGGATTGATAGTGTCAATGCCAATGATCATTTGACATCAAAGACGCTCTCATCGTCAGCGTCAATATTCGACGGTCCGAGTACCTCCGGCAACGACTCCTGCTCAAAGCCCTGTACGCAAGACGATGGCTTACGGTTCAAGAGCAGACGAACGACATCAGGTCTTGAATAATGCCCGACCGGATCATATGCGGCCTTAGCCACACCTATCACTCCAAGATCCACATCCGCATAAAGCAATCCCTCCTCCTTCTCCGGAATTGGCTCACATAGCGGTGAACCATCCGGGCCGTAGATCATCGCGTAACCTCCACCTTCCAAGAGGAGCGGCGCTTTGGCAGGATTGTCGATCAACATATCGAGCATTTCTTTTGACACAGTGGCGCAGGGGGCTAGCACAAAACACTGGCCTTCCAACGCATAAACCTGACTAGCTGCATTGTTAGCGGCAGCGCTCAGCTGGAACGCAGCACCGCGATATACAGAGAAGCTTGGCCAAGCCGCAACATGTATCTGTTCGTGTTGAGAGTACATGGCGTATTTCGACAGGGGCTGTATGTGCTCGGCGCAACACAGAGCGCCGATGCGGCCCAATGCGGAATCGTGGACCGCCAAATCACTGCCGTCACCTTCGCCAAAAACCGCCCGTTCAACGTGTGTTGGCTTGAGCTTGCGTCGAGTTGCGATGACCTTGCCTGCATCGTCAATTATTGCTTGGGCCAAGTATAAAGTTCCGCCGTCACGCTCGCAGAAACCCAGAACCACATGAATTTTGCAGCGTGCAGCAGCAGCACACAGGCGCTCGAAAGGCTCGCTGCCAACGACCAACGCGTTTTCGAAATATCGCTGTACGAACTGCATGCCCCAAGCCGGTGAGTCCAGCCAAATCCACCAAGGGTAGCCAGGCAACCATACTTCAGGGAAAGCGATCAACGAAGCTCCCTCTCGGGCGGCATCTTCAATCAACTTGATTGCTTTCAATACCCCTTTTTCAAGATCTAGGAATTCGGGTGCCGCTTGAACGGCAGCCACTTTATATTTCGTTTTTGCAATGGTTGGCATCATGACTCCAAAAAATAATTTGTGACACATTGATTGTTAATTTGACGCAGCAATTTCCGGCTTTACAGATTTGACTTCGCCATAAACTCATACACATCGTTCAAAATGCTCGGGCCAAACGTAAGTTCAGTCGAAACTTCTCTTGCGTACCATTTCGAACGTATAGGTCCTGACCGGCTTGCGCTTGGAATTGAAGTCGAGGTGTAAGAAAGTGGGTCCATGTCACCATATACCGATCGGTTTTCAAGGTGTCTTGCTGAGCGATACCATTCAAATGGTTTTCGCCACCGATGGTATGGTAGTAACTCAATCCGACCTGATTGGCAGGATCCATCACGTAGCGTAAGTGCGTCTGAAGCTCGTAAATATTATCCTGACGTAATGCCGCTCCTGCGTAGTTATTATTCTTACCAAAAGTATCATATTCAAACGTAATTTCACCGTAAAGCCGCTTGCTGACCAGCGCCTGAACCCAATTCACTTCGACTACGCCTTTCCACCGATTCTCGCCGAGGTTCATGCCAGCTTTGGCCGCGTCATAACTGCCAGCGGGCACGCCTATGAATCCTACAATACTGAAATAGCGTTCTTTATCCGTATCATTCAGCAACCACACAGCGCTACCAATCATTGGATCGCCGAACCCGGTGGATGTCTGGTCACCGGTAGCGCTGAGCTTCAAATGGCCAAACGGCAAAATTATTTGAGGGGTTACTGTAAAGCCACCCAGAGTGGTCCAATGTACAAAACGGGCAATGCCGATATCGCTATCCAACCCAAAATTCTGAGTTACGGTATGGCCATTCACATTCACCCTATCGCGCTCGGCATGCTGGTAATACAGCAATCCCAACTCAGTACCAGCTGGCAATGGCTCGTTATCTCCGGGAGCCGTGCTTACAACGCCGGCCTGTGCCGCGGTGCTACAAGCGACCGTAACCGTTACGCATAATTTTTTGACCAGACTTAGGCTATCCGTTCGGAAATTCAAAGAACATAAAGTACGCATGATTCACTCCCAATGATCTTTTATACGTGTTGATATATTTAGCGGATAAATTCAAAAAAATAATGAACTCGTTGATATTCAGTGAGTCCCATTACGAATAAATTCTAAACCGCCGGCACCCGGGGAAATTGACCTGAACTCCCATACAAATTGTTCAAGAATCGAATATTCGAATATCTCGTAACCCACTACCGGGCTAGAAAAATCCGCCGAAAAAATCATTGAATAGGGAGTTCCGCAATTTAGTCTTTCGCGCGAATGGCTACTGATGGACGTCCACGGCATGGTGTTACTTCCGCGAAGCCTGACAACCAACCCGTGCAATTGGAATTGCTGGACGATCTGGAAGCTGATGAAGACTAAATAAGCGTAAAAGCCGAGCGCAATAACAAGACGCAATGCGCACGTCGAGCGCGCAAACCGTTATAGGTCTCTTGATCCGCAGTGTGAAATTATATTTGACGAACGTTAAATTTGCTTTCTCGGAGCGGACCATCCACGCATCGGTGAATCACCTTTCGATAAGCAATATATGAGTCGTTTCCTGACATGAAATTGTGGAAATGTCCGGTCTTTGGTTGTGCTACCTCAACGAATATGACATCAAGATTTTATACTCTAGGTGAACTGGCTTTGAAATCTCTAGGGTTTTGGCCTGTATAGCGCTTGAATGCTCGGCTGAAGTGAGCATTACTGGCGAAACCCCAGTTGTAAGCAATTTCACTTATGCTGCGGCCGTTAAGTCGAGGATTGGCTAGTGCCTTCTTACAGATCTCAAGTCGTTGGATCCAAATATATTCAGTAACTGTAAATGGCTCGCTTTCGAATGCCCTGTGAATGGAACTCTGCGACATTTTGAGATCTCGCGAGAGCTGCTCCACACCAAGATCCGGATCACCCAGGTTGCATTCAATTGCGTGTTTGATTCGATCCAGATGGAATTGACAAAGACGGGATGTTTGCACTAATCCCTCGTGCGCATTGAGCGACTGCAGCCCTAAAGACAGCACTTCTATCACGGACCTTGCCATGACGCTCTCCTGATCTGCCGACAAGTTATTCTGATCATCGAATAGACTACGCACTAAATTCCCCAATACTCTTCCAATGAAAGTATCAGGCGCCAGAGGGCGTGCAACTAACCGCTCGGGGTTGGGCAAGTGCAGGCGCATGATTTCGGTGGGGATACGAAGTGAGCACATGTGAAATTCATCGCGTAGCGACACCTGATAAGGTCTACGAGTGTCATACAGAGCCATTTCACCAGGCTTGATCGTAATTTTTCTATCGTCCTGGATGATTTCACAATCGCCTTCGAGCTGGAGGCTGAAAAGAAAATAGTCGTGGTCATTACGCCGGGGAGCTAAGCGAGTAACGGTCTGAGGGTGCGCTTTCACCTCAAGTAAATCGAGAGCCCCCATTGGGGAATGTTTCAGCTGCGCTTCAAGCCCTGAGGATGGGCGAAGGGGGGTGAATGGTTCAAGACGACAGTTCAATTTCACAAAATACTGATTCACAACCTCACTCCAGTATCCGTAACGCTGTGCTTCGGGAAGCGAAGCCGTCGAAATATGATTCTTCATAGCAAATAGCTCCAAATTATTCACGAATCGTGATTCTCTATGAATGCAATTTACGTTCCAGCGCCTGCCTGGCATATACAAATAGCCGTTGGGTCTTGTGGTCAATTATTTTGCGACTCTCAGTCAGTTTTCGCATTTAATTAGACTTAAATCCCCCCTAGTTGGTGCGTCTGGTGCCTACAACGCTCTCCTTAAGTTCTGTTATCTACTGAGATGAGGAGCGTACCGGGATGCGGTATGTTTATCGCAAGAGGTAAATTTGGCGTGGAACCAGAGGAACTGGAGAAATCTATATTGGATGCCATGCCGCTAACTACGACGGATTTGCGAACTCCTCCGGATCCAAGGCATTCGCTGAGACGATGCCTCGAATTTCCGATCAGATGTTCGGGGCAGGCAAAACGCCGAACAGCTTTTCCATCGCCAAACCAATCGACAGGAGCTTTTTGTCACTTCCGACAGGCCCGTCAAGCGCCATACCTACCGGCAGCCCCCTTGACGTCAGTCCTGCCGGGAGCGTAAGCCCTGGAATCCCGACAATACTCCCTGGGTCGCAGTTCCGAATGAATGTCGCGAACTCGTCCACTGCGGGTCCGCCATTCACACTGACAGTCGACGAACCATACACAAAATCGATAGGCACAGCCGGCACCGGAGTGGTCGGAAAGAAGATAGCGTCTATCCTGTTTTCGATAAAGTAGATATCAAAAATCGCACGCATTTGCGGACGATAAACGTTAAGTGCGTCTGAGTACTCTCCTGCTGTACTGTCGGACGTTACCGATTTGAATCCATTCTGAACATCGGGGTCAGCGATCTTTTCCGCTATATCAGACAGAGTTATGCCGCTTGCACCGCTAGCCTTGAGATATGCGGGGATGTCGATGGTTGCTTCATGAAGAACGAGCTGGAAACCCGTCTTTTCCCCCAGGCCTCTGATACTCGGCAAATCAACAGAAATGAAAGTCACTCCGGCAGCCGTGAGCTTAGACTTGGCTGCATTCATGATTTCCAAAACCTGATCATCAACCACGTCCCAGTATGTGGCAGGTACGCCGAAACGCAGCCCATTGAGCGTCGCTGGGGCCGGAATGGCCGCCCCTGAAATCACCGAGTCAAGAAGCGCAACATCGGCCACCGTACGCCCCATGGGGCCGACGGTATCTCGCGTATGACTCAGCGGAAGAACCCCCGTCCCGTCGTAACGCCTTTCGCCACCGCCATTTCCGACTGATGGCCTAAGACCTGCAATTCCGTTCAACGCGGCAGGGATGCGCACCGAGCCCCCGGTATCCGTTCCCAAACCAACGGTTGCCATCCGCGCGGCAATTGCAACGCCGGTACCCCCGGAAGAGCCACCAACCATCCGGCTCGTGTCGTAAGGATTGCGTGCCACTCCAGCAAACGGCGCAAAATTTGTTGTCGTTACACCGAATACCAGTTCATGCATGTTTGTCTTGCCGATGATAATTGCTCCGGCATTCACGAGCGTTTTCAGCACATTCGCGTCAGCGGTCGGCCGAAAGTTCATCAATGCGGGAGTCGCGCCGGTAGTCGGTAGCTCTTTTGTGTTGATATTGTCTTTCACGACGATGGGAAGTCCAGCCAATCGCGGCAGCTTCTTCCCGGCTGCACGAGCCGCATCGACCGCGCGCGCTGCAGCAATCGCCCCAACACGATTCAAGGTAATGAAGGCTCTCAGACTACCGAGTGCGTCTGCACGATCAAGCAGCGTTCGAACATACGTCTCCGCAGAAAGCTGCCCCGCCGCGATTGCTGCGACGACTTGTGTTGCAGTCATCGACAACTGCTGAGTTTTTCCGATAGTACGTGGTTTGGACGAGCGTTTTCCCCCGTCCGCATAGACTTCTACATTTACCCCTGGAGCAACTGCCAAGGCACCTAGACTCGATACAAAACTACGCCTGCTCATGCTTTTTGGAAATTTCATTTTTTTCCCTGAATGGCTAAAAGCAGCCGCCTTGAATGCCAAACGTTGACCGTACAAGGAAGCGCTAATTGGGGTTAAAAAAAGTGACGAGCGCCAACATGCACATAGCATGAGAAAACCATGGCTCGGTACAAGCTACCCTGGCTTGGGCGGAAGCAGACACCTAGCCAGTTCCAACGTCGCAGATTTATATAAACGAGAAGGCATTAGCTTTGCACCCTGGACCAACACCGACTGTAAGCACTCTCTTAAAACGGGTAAATAATTGGTTTTTCGATCAGGCTAACCCATTGCGTTTGAGTAAATTCGTGGAAATTTGCTGGGCCGCCGAATCGGCCACCATTTCCGGACGCCCCCATTCCGCCAAATGGCACGTGAAACTCATTATTTACTGTTTGGTCGTTGACGTGCACCATTCCGGCCCTGATACGCGACGAAAGTGCAAGCCCTCGTGACAGCGAACCTGTATGCACCGCCGCGGCCAGTCCATACGGTGACCCGTTAACGAGCTCAACGGCCTCATCGTCACTGTCAAAAACTGTTATCGGTGCCACTGGCCCAAAGATTTCCTCTTGGAATACTGGCATGTCAGCGGTGACACCCGTCAGAACCGTTGGAGCATAAAAGAGGTTTGTGTATTCTCCTCCCGCTAGTAAAGTCGCACCAGCAGCTATGCTCTTACGAACGATGTCGTCAATTCTGTCTCGCTGCTTCTGATTGATTAAAGGTCCCAGATGCACCTGGTCTGTATACGGGTTACCTACCTGCAGTTTCCGCGCACGTTCAGCCAGCTTGGCCGCATACTCTTCCGCAAGCGAGCGATGTACGAGGTGGCGCCCCGTCTGCATGCATATCTGTCCCTGGTGAAGGAAAGAGCCCCATGCACCATTCGAACTTGCAGCATCGACATCGGCGTCATCAAGAATAACAATTGCATTATTACCCCCGAGCTCAAGCGCGACCTTCTTCAGCATCTGCCCACAGATCTGTCCGATAGCGCGGCCTACCGCGGTCGACCCTGTGAAAGAAATCATTCCAACCTGAGGATGACGTACTAGCGCGTCACCGGCCACAGGGCCACCAGGAATCACATGAAAGACTCCAGAAGGCAGACCCGCATCTTCGAAAACTCGGGCGAGAAGCAGTCCACCAGATACCGCGCTCTGAGGGTCAGGTTTGAGTATCACCGCGTTGCCGACCGCCAGAGCCGGTGCTACAGAGCGCATCGACAGCAGGATGGGGAAATTCCACGGCGCGATAACGCCGACGACGCCGATTGGTAATTGTCGGGAAAGATTCATACGACCAGGCATCGCAGACGGATAGAGCGCACCTTCCGGTTGCATAGGCATCGCTGCTGCCATTAACAACTGCTCGTAAGTGGCGTGTAATTCCCATTCCGCCTTGGCCCGGGTAGAGCCGCACTCACGGATGTTCCAGTCGTTAATCTCTGGCGCTCTCTCCCGCAGTAACCTGGCGGCCTCTCGTAAAATAGCTGCTCGCTGGTCGAACGGCATCGATACCCATGCTTCTTGCGCACTCGCTGCCGACTTTGCCGCGCGGTCGATATCTTCCGGTAATCCTAGTCCAATGCTGCCGATGGTCTCTCCAGTTGAAGGTTCGATCACGGATGAAGCGCCGCCAGCGGAAACCACCCACCCGTCCGAAAAGATACGGCCTTCCCAGACGGAATTTTGTTTGATGTTATTCATATACTCCTCGTCAAAAACATGTTAATTCTCCTCGCTGGTGGCTCATTCAGCGGATACCGTCGCCACTTTTGCATTTACAGGCACGTGCTTCCCAGGTCTCGAAGTAAGCACAATAGCGATCGCCGCCACCACACCTGGAACTGCAAAAACCAGAAAATTAAAAGTAACGGGGAATTTCTGACTGACGAGATAGCCTCCCAACGCGGGCCCTGCAACCGCTCCGAATCTTCCTGCTGCGGCTGCCCAGCCAACTCCGGTCGACCGGATGTTTGCAGGATAAAATTGTGCGGCGAACGCGTGCACGATGCACAGCGTGCCAATCGTTGTTGCTCCCGCAAGCATGAGAAGGAGATTAAGAATCGCGAGATTCTGTTTGTAGCCAAGAAGATCAATCGAGACAGTGGCAACGAGAAAGAATAGGATGAGTGTACGCTTCCCGCCCCACCTGTCAGCCAGCCATCCGCTCACAAGGCCACCGAGAACCGCGCCGACATTTAGGGTAATGAGAAAGGTCAGGCTCGAACCGATAGAGTAGCCACTCGCCGTCATGAGCTTGGGTAACCAGGTATTCAAACCATAAACCATCAACATGCACATGCCAAAGGCTATCCAGATTAGGATCGTGTCTTGCGCGCGTCCTTCCGCGAAAAGCTGGGCCGCTCGCGAGCGCTTGTGTTCGTAAGCAGCACCCCGCGACAACGCAGCCAGGGAGTTCGCGCTCCCGGCATAGCTTGGCGCGAGCTTGCGCAGAATGCGGTCGGCCTCGACGTAACGCTGGTTTGAGAGAAGGAAAGTAATCGATTCCGGGAGCCACCGGAACAGGAGAGGGAACGTAAGCAACGACAAACCGGCAATGAGGAAATTGGCACGCCATCCGAACGTCGGTGTTACCACTTTACCCATCACCGCCGCTATGACACCGCCAACTGAGAAGCAACTCAGCATTACGGTCACCATGATGTTTCGCTTTCTTTTCGGAGACATTTCCGTCATGAGCGCGACGATATTAGGTACCATGCCGCCCAAGCCAACGCCGGTGAAGAAGCGGCACACTACGAATTGCGTAGAGTTTTCGCAGAATCCATTAGCAAGCGCCGCGACACTAAAGACGACGAGACACGTAAGAATGACACGACGCCGTCCAAATCTGTCAGATGAGCTTCCAAGCGACAATGCGCCTATCATCATTCCGAAGAGAGCGCTGCTACCGATAACGCCTGCGGTAACGGCAGGAAGCTTCCAGTCAGCCATGAGTTCTGGAAGAACAGAACCGTAAATCACGAGGTCGTACCCATCAAACAGCATGAGCATTGAGCACCAAAACATAATCATCAAGTGAAACGAGTTTACGCGCGTGTCATCGACTACATTGTCGACAATGTTCATGTTCATTGCTGTCTCCAGAGTTTATCTAAGTATTAACGCTCTAATCGGCGATTATCAATTTGCACTTCTTGTTACTGCATTTAGGTGAAGTCGAAAGCGACTCCTTGGAATTAATATTTAAACGGCAAAGCGCTCTATTTCGTGTTCTCGCCAGATAATCCCGACTCCCGGCATCTCACCAAAATGAGCCATCCCGTCCTTGAATCTGAGTGTGGGCTCCATGATCGGCCCCGCGATATCCATTCGCTCAAGCCAGTGAGCGGTAGGAGTAATCGCCAGAAGGTGTGCACTGAATTCCTGAAAGATGTGGCTGGACATCGGCATTCCTCGTTGCTCTGCAAGCGTGCTTGCGCGCAGCCATCCGCTTACACCACCTATCTTCATCAAGTCCGGCATGCAGAGGTCACAAGCACCGGCTGAGAGGGCCTTATCCATTTCTTCTGGGCCGAACCAGTTCTCACCCATTTGAACCGGGACATGCAACTCATTGCGAATTTGTCCGTGGCCAGCATAGTCGTGCTGCAGTGTCGGCTCCTCTACCCACGCCACGCCCTCCTGCTCAAGCGCCCGACCTCGACGAATAGCTTCTGGAACAGTGAGCCCCTGGTTGTAATCGACCATGATTTGGACGCCATCGCCCACGACCTCCCGGATGCTTCGGATGACCTTGATGTCGTGCTCGAGAGTTGGATAGCCGATTTTCGTTTTCACCGCTGAAAAGCCCGCCTCGGCGGCATCCTTCGCCCGACTTGTCGCAAGCTGCACATCATCCATGCTATGGCTGTCATATGCAGGCAACGGGCGCGCGACACCACCGAGCAGCTCTACAAGCGGCAACCGATGGACCTTCGCCTTAGCATCCCATGTCGCCATATCAATGCCAGCGCTTGCCATCCGAACGAGACCCGTATTTCCAATTAGCCTGAACCGAGACTGCATTAGCTGGTCGATGTGAAGCGGTGCCAATGGCTGGCCCTCGACCACTGTCGCCAATTCTTCCACCATCCGCTGCACCGGCTTCAAAGCTAACGGCGTATAGGTAAATACGTAAGCGTGCCCGGTAACACCGCTATCGGTTTGCAAGTCGATTAGTACAAGTGGCGAGCTCGCCACTATGCCAACCGCTGTTCGAATTGGATATTGCAACGGCACGATGACCGAGCGCGCCCGTAACCCCGTGATACGAATATCGTTCATCATTTACCTGCCAATTCAAGTTGATATCTCTGCGTGGCACGCTCGCTCAAGCGAGATGCCCCCTCCCGTCCACAAATAGTCTTTGGACAAATTTGAAATTGAGGGGCAACCAATTTGTGCGAGCGTCCTGTCGATTTCGTCTTTCATGATCTCTAGCACAGCATCCACACCTTGCTCCCCAGCTGCAGCTAAGCCATAAAGAGTGGCCCTACCGAGTAGTACGGACTTTGCCCCCATTGCTACCGCCTTAACCACATCGGAGCCCCGGCGAACTCCACTATCCAGTAGCACCGGGGCAGAAATTCGCGCAGTAGTTGACTCCAGCGCTTCCAAAGGAGCAATGGCGCTATCCAATTGGCGCCCGCCGTGATTTGAAAGAATTACGCCATCTGCACCCAGCGCGATGCACCGCTCAGCGTCGTCAGCCCGGCTAATACCTTTAATGAAAAGCTTGTGCGGCCACATATCTCGTAACCATGCCAAATCATCCCAAGCGAAGCTGGCATCCATCTGCCGGCTCATCAAGGCGGCTTGGAGCTCCGCGTCTTGCGCCTCATTGCTAGCGAAATTTGCTAGCTGAGGCACGCCGTGCCGTAACAGGTCACACGACCAACGCGGATGGAGCACTCCGTCAATGACCGTCCTTGCGCTGTAACGCATTGGCAAGGAAAAACCGTTTCTGATATCACGCTCGCGCTTGCCGTTGACGCCAACGTCGGTCGTCAAAACAAGCGTGGTATACCCAGCGCTCAACGCCCGCTTCACGAGTTGTTCCGCCAATTTGCGATGCACGACGTAAAGCTGGAACCAAAGCTCCCCGCTTGCAGCTCCGGCAACCGCCTCGATTGACGCGGTAGATGCCGTCGACAAGATGAACGGAATGCCGAAACGCGCGGCGGCTCGCGCAAGCGCCAAGTCACCTTCATGCCATAGAACGCCGTTCAGGCCTGTTGGAGCGATGATGATGGGCGCCGATAAGGGCTTACCAAATATCGTCGTCCGTATGTCTCTTTCGCTGATGTCCACTAGCCGCCGCGGTTGAAACCGAACATCGTCGAAGACTTGGCGGTTGTGTTGCAACCCGCGCTCGTCTTCGGCACCACCTTCTAAATAGTCGAATACCATTCGTGGAAGGCGCTTTCTCGCCAAAGCACGAAAGTCGGCTACATTTACAGGCTTGTTCATTACACAGTCCTCTGTTTACCTAGTAGTGCACGTCTCTACCTCAATAAGCACAGGCTTATTGCCGGCTAGTGCCTGTTTCAGCGCGGCGGCTAGTGTCTCGCTGGAATCCACGTGAAGCGCGTCTACGCCATATCCGCGAGCAAGGGCACAAAAATCCAATCCTGGCACGTCAAGGCCTGGTACATTCTCAACCTGTAATACGCCAGCGAACCAGCGCAAGGCGCCGTATGTGCCGTTCTTCATGATGATGAAAATCGTCGGGATGTTGTATTGAGCCGCCGTCCACAACGCCTGAATGCTGTAATTCGCGGAGCCGTCGCCGATAACGCCAATCACCCGTCTTTCCGGTTTCGCCAGTTGAATGCCGACAGCGGCCGGAAGTGCGAAGCCCAATCCACCTGCTGCGGCAAAGTAGTAGCTTCCTGGTTCGGTCATCCGCAAGCGTTCCCATAGGATGTTCGTGGTCGACGTCGACTCGTTGACATAAATCGCATCGCGCGGAGCCATCTCGTCAAGAATGTCGAATACGCGTTCAGGCGTCAGTGGCCCCGGCTGTTCCGGCGCCGGCTCCGGACGCCGCAGCGCAGCGGGCAATGGTCGTAAGGTTTGCGATACGTTTTCGCTCAGCGCACGAAGCGTCAAGCCGATGTCGGCAATAATCGCGTCTCCCATTGGAGCGCGGGCAGCTTCGTTTACATCACAGGTAATCGCTATCAAGTGAGTACCTGCGGGCAAGTAATCGCCAGGTTCATACTGGTGGTATCGAAATACCGGCGCGCCGACGACGAGAACAAGGTCATGACCTTCGAGCAAACGGCTAATGCTGGCGATACCAGCTGGCAGCAATCCCCGGAAGCAAGGGTGCGTCGTAGGGAACGAACATCGCGGAGCCGAGGGGGCCATCCACACAGGCATAGAGAGTTTTTCTGCCAAAGCGACTGCCAGACCATTTGCCCCACATGCGTCAACGTCTGGCCCAACAATAAGCAGGGGATTGCGCGCCTGCTCCAGGCTTTCCTTAAGCGAAGCCAATCGCTGGGGGGACGGCAGTCCCGCCGTTTCCACTCGTCGCTTTGCAAGATGCTCGACTCCCGGACCAGCCTCCTTTGCCCAGTCGTCATACGGGACTGAGACATACACAGGACCAGCCGCAGGCGTTGCCGCCATGTGTATAGCGCGGCTCAACGCAAGCGGTACTTCTTGTGCGCTTGCAGGCTCGCAACTCCACTTTACGAGCGGACGAGGAAGCGTCGCCGCGTCGACGTTCGCCAACAACGCCTCGACACCGACCATGGAACGCACTTGCTGGCCAGCAGTCACGACCAAAGGCGTGTGCGAGTTCCATGCATTCGCAAGCGCGCCCATTGCATTACCGGTTCCTGCGGCTGAATGGAGATTCACAAAGCCGGGGCGGCCGGTTGCCTGTGCAAAGCCATCGGCCATCCCGACGACGGCAGCTTCTTGCAGCCCCAGGATGTACCGAAAATCAGCCGGAAAGTCCTTCAAGAACGGCAACTCGTTCGAGCCTGGGTTACCGAAAAATGTGGTCAATCCTTGCTCTCGAAGGATTTCATAGCATGCTTGATGTACCGTAGTCATAAAAAATTTCCTAGTTGATGGAATGATGTTAGGACTTGGTATAAAATAAATCAAATCATCAATTTTTGGTTTTTATAATAGATAGCATCTATATTCCAGGCTGCCATGCTCACTACCGACCTGAACCTGATTCGAGCCTTTGTCGCCATTTACGAGACAGGCAGCGTGAGTGCCGCAGCCAAGCGCCTGAACATCACCCAGCCTTCGGTAAGCCATTCGCTGAGCCGCCTCCGTGACCTGTTAAATGACCCGCTTTTCACGCGAACCCGTGCAGGCATGACGCCGACATTCAACGCCACACAGCTTTTCAAGGCGTTCAGGGGTGCGCTGGACAACATCGAAAGTGCTATTTCCGCCACTCGCCGATTCGATCCCGAGCAATCGAGTCGCTGCTTTCGCCTCGCTCTGTCCGACCTGGGCGAACTGTATTTCCTGCCCTTCCTTGTCCGAGAACTGCAGGCCATCGCACCTTCGGTCGCGCTCGAAATCGTTCAGATGGACAGCGACAGCATCACCGAATGGCTGTCCACGGGAAACGTCGACGCGGCTGTCGGGAATTTACAATTCGTAGGCGGACAGGCTAGAAAGAGAACGTTGTTCACAGAGACTTACTCATGCTTGTTGAGTGCATCCCATCCATGGATTGGAGACGCGTTGACTTTGCAGGACTATGTCGCTGCAAACCATGTAGTTGTCGCGCCATTTTCGGGACACCACCTTGTTGAAGATGTCATGACTGAAATGGGACTTACGCGAAAAATAGGTCTTCGAGTACCTCACTTCACGAACCTCGTTGCGGTAATATCCTCCACCGACCTGCTTCTCACTCTTCCAACCCGTGTCGCTCGCGCCTTTGCCGCCGATGGCAGAATGCGAACCTTGGCCTTACCTTTTCCGATACCGTCCTTTGAGGTGAATCTTTACTGGCAAGCTCGTACTGAGGATTCAGCCGCGCAGCAATGGTTCTGCGACACCATTAGGCGAACGCTCAGCGGCGTTTGATACCCCGGCTGGATGTCTTTCGACTCAAGCGACTACTCTCAACCGATCGGGAAGGAGGCGTTGGGTAACCGACATCCCTACCGCGACAGAGCCGCCATTCCTTTCTTTGGCGGCATTGTCATCCGCTTGAGTGCGGACGCACTAATCTATGCCTCGGGTTTTTGCTGTGGAAGCTAGCGTGTCCAGGCCGGTCTGTGGAACGATTCCCCCAAAAAATCAATCAGGTGCCTCAGCTTTAGCGGTAGCTGCTTTCTCGAGGTATATACGGCGTAGATGCCCAGTTCGGCCGATGCATAGGCTGGCATTATTTCCACCAGATTGCCGGAGCGCAGGTCGTCTCCCACCAGAAAACTCGGCTGCAGAATAATGCCTTGGTGCAGCAACGCTGCTGCACGACATGTGTCGCCGCTGTTGGTATGGATGCGGGGAGTGGTTTTGACGCTCACAGCGCCTTCCGGGCCGTCGAATTGCCATTCGTCGCGCGAAGACCAATACGTGTATGAGATCACATCGTGCTTCACGAGGTCTTGCGGGTGCTGCGGCGTGCCTCTTTTCCGCAGATACGTTGGCGACGCGCAGAGGACCATCCCCGTTGATGCGAGTTTTCGGCCTATCAGGGTCGGGTGGGGAAACCGGGAGATCCGAATGGCAAGGTCGTAGCCCTCCTCTACCAGATCGACGGCGCGATCTGATAGCGACACGTCCAGCGTAACTTTGGGATGCTGGCTCAGGAATAATCCCCATAATGTTGCAAGGTGGAGAACGCCGAACGTGAATGGCGCGCTGACGCGCACTAATCCGCTGGCTTCCGCACTGCGTGAACTCAGTTCGCCTTCCGCCTGATTGAGCGCCTCCAGGATCTCGCTGCAGTGTTGGTAGAACGTCTGTCCATCATCGGTCAGGGAAAGCTTGCGCGTAGTGCGGTTTAACAGGCGCACCCCAAGTCTTTCTTCAAGGTCGGCAACGTGGCGTGACACCGCTGCTTTCGATGTATCGAGGACGTGCGCCGCCCCCACAAAACTACCGACGTCGACGACTGCGGCGAATGATTGCATCTCGCGAAATTTGTCCATTGTCTCGTATTTTGAAACAAAATGTCATGCTAATCCATATTTATCCCACATACCAAGACATATATAGTTCATTTACTGTCAGGCGTCGCCGGCATGTTACTCATCCCAACACCGACCGAAGGAGAAGCACCATGATTGATCAAAAGACCGCCCCCTATGCTGCACTGGTATTGAGAATAAGCCTTGGCGTTTTGTTTATTGCGCATAGCCTGCTCAAATGGCTTGTCTTTACATTGCCAGGCGCCGCCGGCTTTTTTCAATCCCTCGGCCTTCCCGGCTGGCTCGCCTACGTGACCACATTTGTCGAACTGGCTGGCGGCATTGCATTGATTGCGGGTGTCTACGCGCGTTATGTGGCCATAGCCTTGATCCCTATTTTGCTTGGCGCCATCTTTACGGTACACGGAGCTAACGGCTGGCAGTTCGGCAATAAGGGCGGTGGCTGGGAATACCCTGCCTTCTGGTCTGTCGCCTTATTTGTGCAATTTTTACTGGGTGATGGCGCCTTTGCCCTGCGTAGTCAAAAACAGGCTTAAGTGAATCAGAGCCAGGAGTCCGCAGCATGAGCAAACACCCCGTTTTATTCGTATCACATGGCTCGCCGATGTTGGCGATAACAGACAGCCCAGCGCAGCGTTGCCTGAAGCAATTGAGTAAAACACTGCCGCGGCCGAAAGCTGTTGTAATAATTTCCGCCCATTGGGAATCGATGGGAGGGCCTGCCGTAAGCCTGGCATCTGCGCCGGAAACCATCCATGATTTCGGCGGCTTTTCCCCTGTCTTGCGCGACATCCGGTATCCCGCACCAGGCGCACCGGAGATCGCCGAACAGGCCGCTACGCTGTTGCAGGAAGCCGGTTTTGAGGTTCGGCGCAGTCGCGACCGGGGACTGGATCACGGCGCCTGGATACCCATGTACTTGATGTATCCAGATGCAAACATACCAACCTTCCAGGTGTCGGTATTGCGCGGCGCCAGTGCCGCCGAGCATGAACGGTTGGGGCGTGCGTTGGCCGCACTGCGCGAACAGGGTGTGCTCATTATCGGATCAGGTTCGCTGACGCACAATCTGTATGAGTTCGGCGGCCGGTCACTCGATAGCGCGGTACCGTCCTGGGTCAGTGATTTCAGTACATGGATGATGGAGCGACTGCACGACAACCAGAAGGAAGCGTCGTGGGACTATCGGCAGCAAGCGCCGTTTGCGGCACGTAATCACCCTACCGATGAACATTTGATGCCACTCTTCGTTGCGATGGGCGCAGCGGGCGATAACTGGCAGGCAGAGCGGATACACGCCAGTGTTGAATATAGCGTGCTGGCCATGGATGTATATGCCTTCTCGTAAGAAGCAACGCAACAACAATACTTGCGATCGATGGTCTTTCCCATAATGCAGGCAACTGCAAGAACAGGTCAATATGAAACATTCATTACATAACGTTGTTGAGCGTCCGGATCTGCCACTCGCGCATCGCGTGCGCAGCCCCGACAATCTCACTGCAGGCAGCGCACCCTGCTTGATCTTGCTGCACGGAGTTGGCGCCAACGAGGCGAATCTGATCGAATTCGCGCAACGGCAGGATCCGCGACTACTTGTCATTCTGGCGCGCGCGCCGATTGCGTTCGGCCCCGGACAGTTCGGCTGGTTCAACGTCAATTTCACGTCGACCGGTCCGGTGATCAACGTGGCACAGTCAGAACAATCCCGTCAAACTTTGGTCGACTTCATCGACGGCTTGCCAAGCGTCTATGATATCGATCCAAACCGCGTATGGATTGCCGGCTTTAGTCAGGGCGGGATATTGAGTGCAAGTGTGGCGTTGACGCGGCCGGACAAAGTCGCCGGGTTCGGGATCTTAAGCGGGCGGATCTTGCCCGAAATCGCACCACTGATCGGAACCAACGTCGCGTTGCGGAAAGTACATGGCTTTGTGTCGCACGGGGTTCATGACGGCAAGTTGACTATCAATTTTGCGCGCAGTGCCCAGCGGCTGCTTACAGAAAAAGAAGTACGGCTGACATATCGCGAATACGACGCGGTGCACGAGTTGAACGAAACCATGCAACGTGATTTTTGTAGCTGGATCGCGCAGCAGATCGATGCTAACAATTAGGTAGTCGTGAAAAACTCAGGCTGTCAAGAAATCAGATAAAGCGATAGTGAATAACTTCTCAGCTTCGAAGTTGGAGATGTGTGATGCGGGTAGCGTCACCATTTTGGAATCTTTGATTTTTTGATGCATCAATACCGCATCCGATTCGGTTGTCACGGGGTCGTATTGACCGGCGATAATGAGCGTGGAGTTAGGAATAGCGTGAATTTCACCGCGTAAATCGGCATATGCCAACGCCTCGCAACAACTTGCATAACCTTCTACGTTTTCAGAGCGTAAATGCGCGACCAGTTCCGAGACAATCGACGACCCGCTTGTCACGAACGATGGGCTGAACCAGCGTGAGGCCGCGCTATCGGCAATCGCATCCAGGCCCTCTGCTCTAACTGCTTTCGCCCTGTCGACCCACGCTGCCGCCGTTCCAATTTTCGCTGCGGTATTCGCGACGACTAATTTTTTCAAACGCTCAGGCGCATGAATACCCAGCCACTGTCCGATCATTCCTCCCATCGATATGCCGCAAAAATGCGCTTTTTCCATGTGAAGAAAATCAAGAAGGGCTATCACATCTTGCCCCAGCTGTTGCAATTGATATGGTCCTTTCGGGCTCGCTGACTGACCATGTCCACGCGTGTCGTAGCGAATGACAAAGAAATCCTTTACGAGTGCGTCGGCCTGGGCTTGCCACATGCCGTGATCGGTTCCCAACGAATTCGAAAGCACTATGCCGGGATTGGCGGGATTGCCTTCGGCGAGGTGAAAAATGGCGGTTTGATTGATGTGGGCAACAGGCATCATGGTTCCTTTTATGTCATTGATTTTAGAATGGGCATGACCTGGCTCTAACCCTGATCGCCGCCGCCCACAGGGAGCACCGTTCCAGTGATGTAAGAAGATTCATCCGACGCGAGAAACAAGATGGCGTTCACTTGCTCATCAATCGTTCCGTAACGATGCATCAAGCTGGTCGCGATGGTTTGGTCGACAATATCTCGATACCAAACTTCCTCTTCTTTAGTCTGCTTATCGGAATTACGAGGTATTTTCCTGGGTGGGGCTTCTGTCCCTCCCGTCGCTACTGCATTGACACGGATGCCATCCTGCGCATGTTCAAATGCGAGACTGGCGGTGAGCGCATTGACACCACCTTTCGCTGCTGAATAGGGAATGCGATTAATTCCGCGCGTCGCGATGGAGGATATATTGACGATGACGCCACACCTTTGCGCGATCATGCCAGGCAATGCAGCACGACAGCACCATAATGTCGGGAACAAAGAGCGGCGAATTTCCGCTTCAATTTGCGCTTCTTCATATTCCTGATAGGGTTTTGCCCAGATCGTTCCGCCCACATTATTAATGAGGATGTCGACTCGCCCGAATG
>NZ_FOKF01000033.1 GCF_900111995.1 Collimonas sp. OK607 | reverse complement strand
AAGACCAACTCGCTGCGCTCAAACATGTCTTCCCACAATTCCCGACTGACACGCGCCACATTTGGCAGCGTCCCAATGCGGACTTCAAATTCAAATGCCACTTCAAAAGCAACCGCAACCGCAACCGCAACCGCAACGTCAAAAGCCCGTTCGTTGTGCTTCGCTTACTCCGCTACCGCAGCATGAAAGACATGGCCGACAGGCTGTTCAGTACCCGTACTGCGTATTGAACAGATGGCGCAGAAAATGTGAGATTGACGCCGTCGATCCGTTCAATTATCGGTAATTGACAGAACAGGTCGGCTAGCGCGGGACTGGTGGTTTGCAGCTTGCATGTGATGGTGGGCGGCAGGACGAATGGACTGCAGGTTGGAATCTTGCCGATCGCTGCTTTTGCGCCGTCACCTAACACAGCCAATGCGCTTTGCGGTGACAGCGATGTCCCGCTGTTGGCGCCGTCCGCGGTTTTTATGGTGACTAACGTGGCTTGCGGGAACAGCGGTTGGTTCTCTTCGACAAACACATCGTCGCCGCTGCCGAAAATTACCGGCACGCCGAATTCTCCGGCGAGGGCGCCGTAGATGCCTGCTTCGCCTAGTTCTTGATCGTTGAGCCAGACGCGCGCGAATGCAAAACTGTTGATGGTGTGGGCCAGGATGCCGCGGCTTTGCGAACGGCCGTGGTAGCCGACCAGCATTACGCCGGCGACGCCGTGATCGACGCCACTCATCATGCCTAACAGGCGTGGCTTGCCAAGAATGGCGTTGGCCGCGGGATGCAGCAAGTCCGGCAGCAGGTTGCGGAAACCGCCGTGCGAGTCGTTCACCAAAATCTCGGTCGCACCGCCAGCCAGCGCGCCTTCGATTACGGCATTGGCTTCGGCCGTCATCAGGCGCCGCGCACGTTCGTATTCGGGATTGCCGGCGCGGGTTTGTTCCGGATGGAATACTCCGGCCACGCCTTCGATATCAACGGAAATAAGGATTTTCATTGTCGTTTATTTATAAGGGACTAAGGCAGGCCGGCTGCCGCTTCACGTAGCGATTGGCGCTGATGACCGTCACGGCCGGTGACGCTTTCCGCGGCAAACAACGCATTGACGATGGCTTGTTCGGTGCTGTCGACCACGGCCTCAAATAGCGGGTCCAGCAAATTATCGTACAAGGAAAAGGATCGTCGTAGCACACTGCAGGCGCGATATGGCACCGTCTGCGCCGTCGAAAAAGCTAAAGCCAGGTCGCCGCTGCCATGGCCGTAGATCGAACCGGTACGGCCCAGGCCGACGCCGCAGCGGGTTGCCAGCCGCCCCAGCTGGCGCGCATCCAGCGGCGCATCGGTTGCAATAATCATGATGATGGATCCCATCTCGGGGATTTCTGCGACCGGTTGCCGCAAACGGATCAATTCTTCGCCGATATGCTTGCCCGCCAGCGTCAGCGCCGCCAGTTTGCCGAAGTTGGCGAGTACCAGCGCGCCAACGCAATATTGCTGGTCGCCGATGGTTGCATAGCGTGAAGCCGAGCCGATGCCGCCCTTGAGGTCGAAACATGACATGCCACGCCCTGCGCCGACCGCACCTTGGGCAAACTCAGGCGCGGCGTTGGCCAGCGCTTGCTGATAATGCTCGGCATTGATCGCCATCGCCTGGATATCGTTCAGATAACCGTCATTGCATTCGAACACCAGCGGATTGACCGTGGGGTCGCTGCGTCCGATCTCGGGGTTGGCCTGGATCGCAGAAATGATCTGAGCCGTCGCCACGCTGCCGACCGATAAGGTATTGGTTAGCGCAATCGGCGTTTCAAGCAGACCCAATTCCTGCACCTGCACCAGTCCGATGCTTTTGCCGAAGCCGTTGAACACTGCTGCCGCTGCCGGTACCTTGTCGCGAAACGGATCGCCTTGATGCGGTTGGATCACCGTCACGCCGGTTTGCAGCGCACCCTGCGCCAGCGTAACGTGGCCGACAGTAACGCCGGCGACGTCGCTGATGGCGTTCAGGGGGCCGGCAGGTAAACGGCCAATATGAGGAATGGCAAGCATCAGCGGCGGTCGATCTTGGGATCCAGGGCGTCGCGCAGACCATCCCCCAGCAGGTTGAATGCCAGCACAGTCAGGAAAATCGCCAGGCTAGGGAAAATCGCAATATGCGGCGCCGTCATCATGTCGGAGCGCGCTTCATGCAGCATCGCGCCCCATTCAGGCATCGGCGGTTGCGCACCCATGCCGAGGAACGACAGGCTGGCGGCAGTGATAATGGAAGTGCCGATACGCATGGTGAAATACACCACCACGGCCGACACCGTACCGGGAAAAATATGGCGCAGGATAATGGTGCTGTCGCTGGCGCCGATGCTGCGCACCGCTTCGATGAAGGTCAGGTGTTTCAACGCCAGCGTATTGCCGCGCACCAGTCGGGCAAACGTCGGGATGCTGAAAATCGCCACGGCGAAGACCACGTTGGTCATGCCGTTACCGAGAATCGCCACAATGCCGATCGCCAGCAAGATGCCGGGGAATGCAAACAGCACATCGCAGATGCGCATGATGATGCGTTCGGCCCAGCCTTCGTAGTAGCCGGCAATCAGTCCGGCAAAGGTACCGATCACTGCGCCCACGGCCACCGATGAAAAACCGGCGGTCAGGGAAATCCGGGTGCCCATCAGGATCCGGCTGAAAATATCGCGGCCCAGGGAGTCGACGCCGAACCAGTGCGCCAGCGACGGCCCGGCATTCAGAGCGTCATAGTCGAAATAATTTTCGGCGTCGTATGGCGTCAGCCAGGGTGCGGCAATCGCCACCACGATCAGGAACAGGACGAAACAGCCGGCCACGACCGCCAGGTGCTGCTTCTTGAACTTGCGCCAGAATTCGCTCCACGGAGTGCGGATGGTATTCGGCAGCGGCGCGGCAGCTATTGCGGCCACAGGATTGAGTGGAGTAGACACAGGCGGCCTCACTTGTAACGGATGCTAGGGTTGATGACGGCATACAGCACGTCAACCACCAGATTGATGAAAATGAATTCCAGCGAGAACAACAGAATCTCGGCCTGGATGACAGGGTAATCGCGCATTTCAACAGCGTCGATCAGCAACCGTCCCATGCCGGGCCAGTTGAACACTATTTCCACCACGATCGAGCCGCCCAGCAAAAAGCCGAATTGCAAGCCCATCATGGTGACCACGGGAATCAGGGAATTGCGCAGGCAGTGCTTGAGCACCACGATGGTTTCCGACAGACCTTTGGCGCGTGCTGTCCGGACAAAATCTTCCTGCAACACTTCGACGAAGGAAGCGCGGGTAAAGCGTGCCATCACGGCTGCCACCGCAGCGCCCAGCGCCAGCGACGGCAAGATGTAATTGCGCCAGCCGTCGGCGCCGATGGCTGGTAGCCAGCCGAGCTTGACCGAGAACAGCTCCATCAGCAGCATACCCAGCGCAAACGAAGGAAACGAAATTCCCGATACCGCCAGCGTCATGCCGAGACGATCCGGCCATTCATTACGCCATACCGCGGAAACGATGCCGATGATCAGGCCGAACAGCACCGCCCACACCATGCTGGTGACGGTGAGCCAGAAAGTGGGCCAGAAACGTTCGGCAATTTCGGTACTGACCGGACGCTTGGTGCGCAGTGAGTTGCCAAAATCACCGCGCAGGGCCTTGCTGAAATAGTTGATGAATTGCTCGTGCATCGGCCGGTCCAGCCCGAGATCCTTGCGGATCAGCTCGACTGTCTGCGAATCGGCTTCAGGTCCGGCCACCAGCCGTGCCGGATCGCCCGGCAGCAAGTGGACAAACATGAATACCATGACCGCCACGATCAGCAAGGTTGGTATCAGGCCCAGCAAGCGTTTTATTACGTAAGGAAACATGGCGTGCTCTGGTAGTTGGCTGGACTGTAACGACAGGTCCAGCCCGGGATTATGTATCTCACCAGGTCTGTGCCTGGTTTGAGTAAATTCGTTTTGGCGCACATCGGATGGCTAGCTGAATTGCAAGCCATCCGATGCCGCTTATTTCTACTTGTTTTCTGCTTATTTACTACTCATTTTCTACTTAATTATTTCAATTCGATTTCATCGAAATTGAACGAACCGTCAGGCATCACATAGACACCCTTCAGGTTCTTGCTACGCGCATACAGCAATTTTTCAGTAACCAGGAAAGCCCAAGGTGCATCTTTCCAGATTTCAGTTTGCGCATCTTTGTACAGCGCGGTTTTTTCAGTGCGATCAGTGGTGGTCAGCGCCTTGGCGATATCGGCATCGACTTTGTCGCTCTTGTAGTAAGCGGTGTTGAACAGCTTAGGCGGGAACGATTCCGATGCCAGCAAAGGACGCAGGCCCCAATCGGCTTCACCAGTCGACGATGACCAGCCGGTGTAGTACATGCGTACCGGTGCGTTGGCCGCAACCGGTGCGCTCTCGACTTTCTCTACCCGTTGGCCAGCTTCCAGCGCCATGACCTTGGCTTTGATGCCGACTTGCGCCAGTTGCTGCTGCACGAACTGGATGATCTTCTGCGCGGTAGTGTGGTTATAAGCGGACCACAATTCGGTTTCGAAGCCATTTGGATATCCGGCTTCAGCCAGCAATTGCCTGGCCTTCTTCGGATCGTACGGCCAAGGCCCGGTCTTCAACGCGTAATCGACGCCTTGCGGCAACACGCCATCCTGTGGCATGGCATAGCCGGTGAACGCAACCTTGACCAGTGCTTCCTTGTTGATTGCGTAGTTGATCGCTTGCCGTACCTTCGGATTGTCGAAAGGCTTTTGCAGCGTATTCATCGAGATGTAACGTTGCACGATCGACGGCGACGAAATCAGGTCCAGATTTGGTTTGGACTTCAGCAGTTCGGCTTGCTCGTACGGCAGCGGATAGGCGAATTGCGCTTCGCCGGTTTGCATGATGGCGCTGCGGGTATTGTTGTCTACCACCGGTTTCCAGGTGATGCTGTCGATCTTCGGATAACCCTTCTTCCAGTAACCGTCGAATTTGGTGACCTTCAGGTAATCGGTCTGTTTCCATTCTTCGAACTTGAACGGGCCGGTGCCGACCGGATGGAACGCGATATCCTTGTTGCCCCACTTCTTGAGCGCAGTCGGTGAAATCATCGCCGCGGACGAGTGTGCCAGGGTATTGATGAAAGGCGAGAACGGTTCTTTCAAGGTAATCTTGACTTCGTAATCGTTGACGATGTCGACCTTGGAAATGCGGTTGAACAAATTGAAGCGCTTGAGCTTGTTGTCCGGATTGATGACGCGTTCCAGCACCATCTTCACTGCATCCGCCTTGAAGTCGGTGCCGTCCTGGAATTTGACGCCCTTGCGCAGGCGGATGGTGTAGACCAGGCCGTCTTTGCTG
This sequence comes from Collimonas sp. OK607, assembly GCF_900111995.1. Taxonomy (GTDB): domain Bacteria; phylum Pseudomonadota; class Gammaproteobacteria; order Burkholderiales; family Burkholderiaceae_D; genus Collimonas. The sequence continues at coordinate 45,948 of NZ_FOKF01000033.1, read as the reverse complement.
ACTTCATAGCCTTCTGCCAGCACATTGACCAGTTTCAAATCCTTGTCGAAACCGAACAAGCCCTGATAGAAGGACTTGATGGCGGCCTGCGACAGCGTGTCGTTGCTGTCGTAAGGGTCGAGCGTGGTAAAGGTCGAAGCCACTGCCAGCGTGACGTCTTTGGCGGCAAAAGCCTGGCCGACCGCAAACTGGGCGGTCAGTGCAACGGCGGTGGTAGCCAGTACCTTGCCGAAATATCGAGTAGTGCGCATGTGTTACTCCCCTGGTTCAAAGATCATTGAAGATAGACAAACAAACAAAGCAAAAAAACGCTTTAGAAAAACGATTAAAACGAACGCTTAAAACGAGCACTTAAAACGCACCGGAAATCCGGTGAGTAGCAACAAAATGTCCCGGTCCCACCTGTTTCAGCGGTTCGACCACGGGCAGGTCGTCTATATTGCGGATCGGGCTGGGAATCTCTTCCGGCAGCATCTCGCGCTTGCGATGCCGCTGGTTCGGATCTGCAACCGGCACCGCCGCCATCAGTTTCTTGGTATACGGATGCTGGGGATTTTCAAAGATCGCGCGGCGCGGGCCGATTTCAACGATCTGTCCCAGATACATCACCGCCACCCGATGGCTGATGCGTTCTACCACCGCCATATCGTGCGAGATGAAAATGAATGAAATCCCCAGTTCCTGTTGCAGGTCGAGTAGCAGGTTGACGATCTGCGCCTGGATCGACACGTCCAGCGCCGATACCGATTCATCGGCGATCACAATCTTTGGATTCAACGCCAGAGCACGGGCGATGCAGATCCGCTGGCGCTGGCCACCGGAGAATTCGTGCGGATAGCGTTGCGCATGTTCCGGCAGCAGGCCGACCCGTTCCAGCAACGCCGCGACTTTCTCTTGCGCGCCTTCCGGCATGCCGTGTACCAGCAACGGTTCCATGATGGAATACCCGACCGTCAGGCGCGGATCCAGTGAAGCGAAAGGATCCTGGAAAATGAATTGAATATCCCGCCGTAGCGAGCGCAACTCCGAACGTGGCAATTTGGCCAGATCGCGGCCGCCGAACTCGACGCTGCCGCTGGTGATGTCGACCAGTCGCAGCAACGAACGGCCGGTGGTCGATTTGCCGCAACCGGATTCGCCCACCAATGCCAGCGTTTCACCCGGATACAGGTCGAAACTGATTTGTTCCACTGCGTGCACGCGCTGCTTGACGCGACTGAAGATGCCGCTCTTGACGTCGAAGCGAGTGGTCAGGTTGCGTACTTTCAGCAACGGTTGTTGCTGTGGGTCGGCGCCTGGAATGCTGCGTACGATCTTGGCTTCCGCTTCCATTTCAGGAGTGATGATTGCCCCTGCGATGGCAATCCGCTCCGGCAGATCAGTGCCATGCATTGCACCCAAACGAGGCACCGCTGCCAGCAGGGCGCGGGTGTAAGGGTGTTGCGGTGCTTCAAAGATTGCGTGCACATTGTTTTCTTCGACCTTTTCACCGCGGCACATGACCACTACGCGATCGGCGATCTCGGCCACCACGCCCATATCGTGGGTGATAAAGATTACCGCCATTTGCATTTCATCTTGCAGCGCGCGTATCAATTGCAGAATCTGCGCCTGTATCGTCACATCCAGTGCGGTGGTCGGTTCGTCGGCAATCAGCAGCGATGGCTTGCAGGACAGTGCCATGGCGATCATCACGCGCTGACGCATGCCGCCGGAGAGTTGATGCGGATGGCGGTCGAGGATGCGCCTGGCTTCGGGGATACGTACAACTTCCAGCATACGCAAGGCTTCGGCGCGTGCTGCCGCCATGCTCTTGCCCTGATGCAGGCGTATCGATTCGGCGATCTGCTCGCCGACCGTGAATACCGGATTGAGCGAGGTCATCGGTTCCTGGAAAATCATGGCGATTTCCGAGCCGCGGATACGGCGCATGGTGCCTTGATCGGCGCTGGCCAGGTCGATAACGCTACCATCGCGCCGCTGGAAATTCATGCTGGCGCCGGTGATCCGGCCGCCGCCGTAGTCGATCAGGCGCATGATCGATTGCGACGACACCGATTTCCCCGAGCCGGATTCGCCGACGATGGCCAGCGTTTCGCTCGCATCGATATGGAACGACAGATTGCGCACCGCTTCCACCTTGCGTTCGGAAGTGGTGAAGCCAACGCTCATTTGTTCCACCGTCAGTACCCGGCGGCCGATTTGCTTGTTCATAGGATCGCTTTCTGCATCTTGCGTATCAATTGCGTCATCAACTTTTGCATCTTTTGCATCATTTGTAGATTGCAGTCACCGGTGTTTCACCAACCTTGGCGAAGCCGCGATACATGCCTTCGGTATTAAACGGCAGCACCACGTTGCCCCGGGCATCGACAGCGATCAGGCCGCCGCGGCCTTTATAGCGCGGCAGCAGATCCATCACCACCTGTTCGGCAGCTTCTTCCAGCGATTGGCCCGCATACTCCATGCGTGCCGAAATATCGTAAGCCGCTACCGTGCGCATGAATGCTTCGCCGGTACCGGTGGCGGAAACGGCGACGGTGCGGTTGTTGGCGTAGCAGCCGGCGCCGATCAAGGGCGAGTCACCGACCCGGCCCACGCGCTTATTGGTAATGCCGCCAGTCGAGGTGGCCGCCGCCAGGTTGCCGTGCATGTCGACGGCGACCGCACCGACCGTGCCGAATTTGTCATCCGGATCGATGGGAGCGATTTCAGTTGTCTCATCGCTCGCCGCCTGGCTAGTGGCGTCGTGATCCAGCAACAGCATGCCTTCCTTGTCGCGTGCCCGCAGCCATTGGGCGTGACGGGCTTCGGTATGGAAATATTCCGGTTCGACCAACTCTATGCCATGTTGAGCGACAAATGCTTCGGCGCCCGCACCTGCCAGCAGGATATGCTCGCTATTTTCCATTACCGCACGCGCTGCCAGTATCGGATTGCGCACATGTTCAACCATGGCGATAGCGCCGGCGTCCAGTGTGGCGCCGTCCATGATCGCGGCGTCCAGCTCGTGCGTACCGGCGTGGGTGTAGACCGCACCTTTGCCGGCGTTGAACAGCGGGCAATCTTCCAGCATGCTCACTGCGCAGGCGACCGCATCCAGCGCGCTGCCGCCGTCAGCCAGGATTTTCTGGCCGGCGCTGAGGATCTCGTTGAGGGCGTCGTGGTAAGCCTGTTCCTGTGTGGTGTTCATGGCGCTGCGCAGAATGGTGCCGGCGCCGCCATGGATGGCGATGGTGGCAATGTTGGCGGGCTTGGTCACTGGGGTATTCACGTTATTTCACTTTCGCTGCAGGTTTGTTGGTGGCTGCTTGGTTGCCATTTTTCCCAGCCTTGTTAGCAGTAACTGGCTGGCGGTGTCCATCCGGGTGATGCAGCCACGGCAACACGGCTTCAGTCATTTTCGACGCGGCATGCACCGAACGATTGGCGCGATGGGCGACGGCGTCGCATACTGCCTGGATCAAGGCCAGCGCCGCAGCATCCGAAGTCGGCGACAGCAGACGTTCGGTCTGTGCGTACAGGGTCACGTCTGCCAGCGGCACCAGCGGCGATGTCGGCCCGTCGGTAAATGCCAGCAGTTGCGCCGAGCGTTCCTTGGCGCGGCCTGCGAGCGTTACGGTATCGGTGACATAGCGCGGGAACGCAAGCGCAATCACCAGGTCGCGTTGATCGAGTTTAAAGAATTGGCGGCTGGCTTGTGACGGCCCGCCAGGCCCGGCCACGGTAAGCACCGTGCGGCAATAGGGTTCCAAGGCGTGCGCCATGAGGCCGGCCAGAAAGCCGCTGGCGCCGAAGCCTAGTATGAATATCCTGTCTGCGTTGAGAATCATGCTCACCGCCTGGTCGCAATGCGCCGGCGACAATGCGCGTTGTGTGGCCTCCAGGTTTTGCCTATCCGCGATCAGCGCTGCTGCCATGATTTCCGCGCTGGTGGCAGGGCGCTGCACTTGATCGCGCAGTTTTTCGACCGGCGCCAGCGACGATGCGAAATCCAGCACCAACGCTGCCCGGAATGCCGGGTAACCGTCGAATCCCAGTGCATGCGCGAAGCGGTTCGCCGTCGCCAGCGAAACGCCGACAGCATCAGCCAGCTCGTCGATGGTCATGGTGGCGGTGTGGAATACATTCGCCAGCACGTAATCGGCTGCCTTGCGGTGCGCTTTCGATAGCTCCGGGTAGGCTTTGCCTATGCGTGCTGCGACTGCACTTTCGCGTTGCCATGCTGTGATTGCGGAATGTTGCACCGTCTGCCCCTTGGATTGTTTTTTATAATTTGTGTAAATATATTTTCATTTTCGTTTCAAGTAAAGGAAATTTATTTTCTTTTTTGAGATGTGTAGTTTGTGTCATCGCATGTGTGCGGAAGTGGTGCGCAAGTAGCGAGTGAGTAGCGTGGAAATGCGGCCTTGCACCATTTTTGCGTGTGGTTGTCCGCAACGGTGCATGTGAGTTTCCGCTGGGAATTACAAGGAAATGTGCTTGCGTGTATTCTGCTGTTCAGGCCCAGAATTCAGTCCTTGGAGCCGTCAATTTTCGGAGAAAAAATGAATGAAAACGCAGAGAGTCTGAGCCGTCGTTTGATTCGGAACTTCAACACCGCGCCGACTACGCATGACGTGCGCGAGCCTTTATACGATTCAATCGGCGCGCGCCTGGCGCCGGGCACCGCGGCACAGAAGCTGGGCGCCAGCATAGATACTGTCGCGCCCGGCAAGATGTCATGCCCGTACCACTTCCACTACGCGCAGGAGGAGATGTTTATTATTCTGGAGGGGAGCGGCACGTTGCGGGTGGCGGGCGAAATGCTGCCGCTGCGCAGCGGCGACGTCGTCTTTATTCCGCCTGGCCCGGAATATCCGCACCAGATAGTGAACACCTCGGATCAGCCGTTGAAGTATCTCTCGGTCAGTACCAGGGAGCAGCCTGAGGTGTGCGAATATCCCGATTCCGGGAAGTTTCTGGCGATGGCGTCTGCCGGTGGCGAACGGGTTTTCGATGTGGTGCAGCGCAGGTCGAACGACCTGGATTATTGGGACGGTGAACCGTAATGCCGTTACTGTGCTGCGTCAATAACGCAGCACAGTAGTACGTGGATCAGGCAGCCGCGTTGCTGTTCTGATCGAGTCCGACGTCGCTGTTGGAGGCGTTATAAATGTCCAGGTCCAGCAAACCTTCTTCCTTGGCCACCAGCACCGGCACCAGCATTTGGCCGGTGACATTGGTCATTGTGCGCATCATGTCGAGAATGCGGTCGATGGCGACGAGATAGCCGATGCCTTCAAGCGGCAGGCCGGCCGAACTCAGCACCAGCGTCACCATCACGATCGCGGTACCGGGTACGCCGGCGGTGCCGAACGAGCCGAGCACCGAGGCCAGCATGATGATGAAGTACTGCGACAAATCCAGCTGCAGGTCGAAATACTGGGCCACGAAAATCGAAGCAATCGCCGGATAGATAGCGCCGCAGCCATCCATCTTGATGCTGGCGCCGAGCGGTACGGCAAACGCCGCATATTCCTGTTTTACGCCGAGGTTATGCACCACGCTGCGCAGGGCGATAGGCATTGAGGCAAAACTCGATGAACTGGTGAACGCCACTTGCATGGCCGGGAAGGCGCCGCGGAAAAAGCGGATCGGATTGAGACGATGGCTCAGCAGCAGGCCGCCGTACACCACCACGATGTGCAGCGCGCACGCGAGGTACAGGGTAAATACGAAATTCCCCAGCGGCAGCAGGCGCTCGAAACCGTAAGAACCAACCAGCGCAGCGATCAGGCCAAAGGTGCCGAGCGGGGTCATTTCCAGCACAAAGCGGGTGATCTGGATCATGGCGCTGCTGGCTTCACCCATCAGTTCACGCACCTGTTTCACCTTGTCGCCCAGCTTCACCAGCGCCATGCCGAGCAGTCCGGCGAAGAAAATCACTTGCAGGATCTTGCCCTCAGACAGCGCCTTGAACGGATTCGACGGCACCACGTCCAGCAGTACCTGGATCGGGGTCGGCACTGCACGCACGGTGTAATCGGCAGCAATCGTGAGCTGGCCCAGGTTATGGCCCGGATTGGTGAAATTCGCGACCAGCAAGCCAACGCCAACCGCCAGCACCGCCGTAATGGCGAACCACAAGAAGGTCTTGCCACCCAATGCAGCAACGCTTTTCATGCCGTGCAAACTGGAGATGCTATTGGTGACGGCAAAGAACACCAGCGGCACGGCGATCATCTTGATCAGCGTGACATACAGCGTGCCGAGCGGGCCGAACCAGGTTTCAGCGGGAGCGCCCACCAGCCAGCCGGCCAGCGCGCCGAGTACGAAACCGCCAAGGACACGTTGCCAAAAGGGAATGCGGAACCAGAAAGAGAAAATGTTCATAGAGTAATCAGGGAATAGGTATGTGTCTTGCCGCAAAGTGGGTGGCAAGAGCGTGGTACGCACGGGACAGGCACGTAAACCGGATGACCCGAGAGTATCGGGGCTGGCTGCAACTGCGTCCAATATTTTTTTGCTCTATCGATATGTTTTGTTGTTATATTAATATCGAAAATCGCACGAATAAGAAAAGAAGCAGGGTGGGCACTTAGCGCCCACGATTAACGTAACAGATCCGATTAGCCGAAGCACACCGCATAAACCGGCGGCATGGTGTTGGAAATAGTCTGCCAGCTATCACCGCCGTTTTCCGACAGCCAGACACTGCCGGTAGTAGAAGCCATCAACAGGGTGCATCCGTCATCTGCCACAGCCAAGCCATGGCGATAGATCAGGTCATAGCAGTGCTGCTGGGGCAGGCCGTTGCGCAAGGCGGTAAAGGATTTTCCACCGTCGGTGGTGCGCGTGACTGTCAGGGCGGCATCCACGGGAATGCGTGTCTGGTCAGCCTGCGCCGGGGCAAACCAGGCGGTATTGCCGTCGCCCGGATGCACCGCCACGGCGAAACCGAAATTCGACAAAGGCGCCGGACTGATTTCCTGCCAGTCTGTGCCAAAGTTGCTGGAGCGCCAGATACCATTATGATGCTGGCACCAAAGCTGATCCGGGGTATCCCTGGCGCCTGCAATCCGGTGCGGGTCTTGAATATTCTGATCGTCGATGCGCTCCGGCGGCATGTAGTTGGCGTTCATGCCTTTTGCGCTCAAGTTCCAACTGCCGCCGCCGTCATGCGTAACCCAGGCGCCGCCGCAGGAAATGCCGACCAGGACATGGCGGCTGTCGCGCGGGTCAACGCAAATGCTGTGAATTCCGGGAACGTCGTAGCCTCCGCCGAACCATTCGCGGCGCTCGGGTGCATCCCACAAGGAGTGCATGAGCGTCCACGATTCGCCGCGGTCGCCGGAACGGAACAAGCCGCCCGGCAAGGTGCCAGCCCAGATGACGCCGGGCTGGTCGGCGCCGCCGCAAGCGAGCGACCAGATGAATTTCACGCTCCAGTCGACCGGGTCGCTTTCGCCTTCGGGTTTGAGGGAATAAGCCGGTGCGGCGATTTCAGTCCATTGCTCCGTCGCAGCATCCTTGCGATGCAGCTTCACACCGAAATGGCCAAGGTTCAGCGCAGCGTAGACTGCGCCGTCGCGTGGGTCCTGCAGCACCATGGAAACCGGTTCGCCGAGAAAGGCAATCGGGCCCAGGGACCAGCCGCCATCTTGCTTTTGCAGTGAAAACAATCCTTTGCGGCTTGCGATCCAGGCGCGTTCAGTCATGGTCAACCTCCGGAGAGAGCTTGCAGAACGTGCACCTTGCTATGCGCCGTCAGCGGCGCGCTCAGATGCACGTGGTCACGTACGTTATGGCCGTCGATGAAAATCGCGACATTCGGCCGCAGGCAGCCTTGTTCATCGAGCAGATAGGCGCGCAAGCGCGGGTTGGATGTGAATGCGGTTTCCAGGCCTGCACGCAAGGTGAGGGCGTCGGTGTGGATTTCCGGCGCTGAGATAAAACGGGCAAGTTGCGGAGTAAAAATGAGTGTTGCCATAAATAGTCACCATCAGTCACCAGAACTGTTTACGCGTACTGCAATTACTATAGATCGAACCTGTATTTTTGCGATGCCTGGGTGATAACTGCCGCTGACGAGCAGGGCAACGGTGTGATTTTCACTATAATGAGCCCATCCTTGGCCTCTGTCACTCCCCCGGTTTGAAAACAACGCGCCAGCCCCTTTATCAACGTTTTGCCGAGCAGATCAGGGCTTCACTGCAGAATGGCGTGCTGCGTCCCGGCGATCGCCTGAGTTCGGTGCGGCAGGCCAGCCAGCAACACGGTTTGAGCATCACGACCGTGGTGCGCGCTTACGAACTGCTGGAAAGCGGCGGCTTGATCGAAAGCCATCCGCAGTCGGGTTATTTTGTGCGAGCCCGGTTTGCAGCCGAATCCGCATCAGCTTTGGCACTTGATCCTGCGTTTTCCGCAGTCAATGCCTCCCCCGCTGAACCTGACCGATCGCAACCGCTGCCGGTATCGGCCGAAGTTGACGTCAGCCGCCATGTATTGGCTACCCTCAAATCGATTCATCAGAACGATGCCATTCCGCTCGGTTCGCCGTATCCCGATCCAACCTTGTTTCCTGCCCGGCGCATCAGTCAATACAACGGCGCCATCCTGCGCAGCGGCGGTCCGCTGGGTGTGCTGGACGATTTACCGCCTGGCCATCCGGACCTGATCCGGCAGATCGTTCGCCGCCATCTGGAAACCGGCCTTAGCGTCGATCCCGGCGATGTGGTGATCACGGTGGGTGCTACCGAGGCCATCAACCTGTGTTTGCAGGCGGTGGCGAAAGCTGGCGACACGATCGCGGTAGAGTCGCCGACCTTTTATGCGATGCTGCATGCGATTGAGCGGCTTGGCATGCGCGCCATTGAAATCCCGACCGATCCGAGATTGGGAATGGATATCGCTGCGCTGAAAAAAGTCATGCAGAGCCAGCCGGTTGCGGCCTGCATGGTGATGCCGAATTTCCAGAATCCGCTGGGTTTTGAAATGCCGGAAGAAAACAAGCGGCAACTGGTTGAACTGGGTTCCCGCTACAACATGCCGATTATCGAAAACGGCGTGTGCAACGAGCTGTATTTCGGCACGGCGCATCCGAGCGTGTTGAAGGCTTACGACAAACGCGGCATCGTGCTGTACTGTTCATCGTTTTCCAAAAGCCTGACTTCCGCTTACCGCATCGGCTGGACCTTGCCGGGGCGTTATCGGGAGCAGGTGGAAAAACTGAAATTCCTCAACACGCTCAGCACTTCGACTTTGCCGCAACGGGCCATCGCCGCTTATCTGACGGCTGGCGGCTACGATCGCCATCTGCGCCGGGTGCGACGTACCTTGCAACAGCGCTGCGACATCATGAGCGCTTTCGTCGGGCGCTTTTTCCCTGCGGGTACGCGCATCACGCGGCCTGCCGGGGGGTATGTATTGTGGATAGAATTGCCGGCGGCGATCGATTCCATGGCCTTGTATCGGCAAGCGCTGGCGGAAGGTATCACGATTGCGCCGGGCCGCTTGTTTTCAATTTCAGACGCCTATCGTAGTTTCATTCGCATGAACTTCAGCTACAGCTGGACGCCGCAGATCGAACAGGCTATACGACGCCTGGGTGAGATGTTGGCCGAGATGCTGGCGTAGATCACGCCATCTCCGCAGCCTGGTTCGCATCCAGGGCATCGAAAATCGCTATCCCGAACGCGGTCAGGGACACCCGGCCGGTACCGTCTTCGTTGAGAGCGACGCTGACAATTTCGGCATCTTCCAAGGCACTAAGATTACGTCGCAACGTGCTCATGCGCTGCTCGACGCGTTTACTGAGTTTTGCAAGCGACATTCCCGGCTCGGCGTAGTGACCGCGCTCGTCGTTAGCATCGGCGTGCAGTGCGGACAAGATCGCCAGCACTGCATCGTCAATCTGATCGTCCCAGTTCATCATCGAATCACGCCGCAAGCTGCATGGAGCGGCGCATCAGCACCGGGATCGATTTCGATGTCGGCGTGCGCGCTTTGTCGGCGAAGCTGTTGAGCGGTACCAGCGGATTGGTTTCCGGATAGTAGCCGCTGATGCAGCCGCGTGGAATGTCGTATTCCACCAGCAGGAAGCGGTCGGCGCGGCGTTCGATGCCGTCGTCCCAGACGCCGATCAGATCGACCCAGTCGCCGGGAGCGAAGCCCAGCATCTGGATATCGAGCAGGTTGGCGAATACCACGCGCCGTTGTCCGAATACGCCGCGATAACGGTCGTCCAGTCCATAGATGGTGGTGTTGTACTGATCATGCGAACGGGTGGTCATCAGGACCATCAGTTCGGGCCCGTATTTGCGGCGCGCCTGGTGAATCGGCGTGTCCTTGGGAATCGCATGCACGATGAACTGGGCCCGGTTGCTGGCCGTTTTCCAGACCCGCTCGCGCGACGCTACGCCAAGGTGGAAACCACCCGGCTGCTTGATGCGCAGGTTGTAATCCTTGAAGGCGTCGTACACTTTTTCGATGTCGTCGCGGATCAGCGCGTAGTCCTTGACATAGTCGAGCCAGCGCGTGCGGCTCTGTTTCAGCGTGGCGTGCGCCAGGCGCGCAACAATGTCGATTTCCGACAAGCAGGTTTTGGCGACGGGTTTGTTGATGCCGTAGGAAATGTGCACCATGCTCATCGAGTCTTCGACGGTCACGCCTTGCGGGCCGCTTTCCTGCTGGTCGATTTCGGTGCGGCCCATGGTTGGCAGGATCAAGGCTTCCTTGCCGTGGATCAGATGGCTGCGATTCAGTTTGGTGGTGATGTGCACGGTCAGCGCGCAAGACTGCAATGCCTGCCATGTGCGCGGCGTGTCGGGTGTCGCCATGGCGAAGTTGCCGCCGAGTCCGATGAATACCTTGACCTGTCCTTGCAGCATCGCTTCAATCGTGCCAACCACGTCGAGACCATGCTCACGCGGCGGCTTGAAGCCGTAAACCTGCTCGATGCGATCGAGGAAAGCGGCGGTCGGTTTTTCGTCGATGCCGACAGTGCGGTCGCCTTGCACGTTGGAATGGCCGCGGACCGGACACAAGCCGGCGCCGGGGCGGCCGATATTGCCGCGCAATAGCATCAGGTTGGAGACCATCTGGATCGTCGCGACGCCATGCTTGTGCTGCGTCAGGCCCATGCCCCAGGTCGCGATGACGTTTTTGCCGCGCACGTACACTTGCGTCAGTCGTTCGATATCGTCCCGGCTGACACCCGATTCGGTGACGATGTCGTCCCAGCTCTCGGCGCGGATATCGGCAGCGAACTCTTCGAAGTAGGCGGTGTGTTCGGCAATGAAGCTGATATCGATCACGCGTTCGGTCTGGTCTTGCAGCGCCAGGTCGTCCAGTTCCAGCACGCGCTTGATGACGCCCTTGACCAGCGCCAGGTCACCGCACAGGGTAGGGCGGATAAACATGTTGCTGATGCTGGTGCCGGAGCGCGACAGCATGTCGGACGGATGTTGCGGGCTGGAGAAGCGCTCCAGTCCACGCTCGCGCAACGGATTGATGGAAACGATGGTGGCGCCACGCTTGGCGCATTCGCGCAACTCACCCATCATGCGCGGGTGATTGGTGGCGGGATTCTGGCCGAAGATCAGGAAGGTATCGGCCAGGTCGAAGTCGTCCAGCGTTACCGTGCCCTTGCCGACGCCTACGGTTTCCGGCAAGCCGACGCTGGTCGGCTCGTGGCACATGTTGGAGCAATCGGGAAAGTTGTTGGTGCCGTATTCGCGCACAAACAATTGATATAGAAACGCGGCTTCGTTGCTGGTGCGGCCGGAAGTATAGAACGACGCCTGGTTCGGATCGTCCAGCGTGTTCAGGTGATCGCTCATCAGGCTGAATGCGTCTTGCCAGGAGATCGGCTGGTACTGGTCGCTGGCGGCGTCGTACACCATTGGTTCGGTCAGGCGGCCGTGTTCTTCCAGTTCGTAGTCCGATTGCTGCAGTAATGCGCCGACGCTGTTTTTTGCAAAAAAATCTGCCGTGACGCGCTTGGAGGTAGCTTCCGCCGCCACCGCTTTGACGCCGTTTTCACAGAATTCAAAGGTCGATGCATGATCGCGGTCCGGCCAGGCGCAGCCGGGACAGTCGAAGCCGTCCGGCTGGTTCTGCGCCAGCAAGGTACGCACACCACCGCCCGGCACTCTCTCTTTCAGCAAGTGCAAAGCTACATATTTCAAGGCGCCCCAGCCGCCGGCAGGGTGGTTATATTGCTGGATTTTCTGGTCGCTCAATTTTGTTCCCCGGAGCATCTTGCGCAAACCGCGCAGAGTCCGTGGGAGTGTAATTGGCGCCCGCTTATAGCAGCATGTACAGTCAATACGATGCTTTTGGAGCACAGTTACATTTTTCGTTGTAACTGTGCTTGTTGTTGTTCCGTTGTCAGGATGAGTTGCCCGGTTGTCGCGTCGGTTTGGCTATTTATGACCGCCGCCTCCACCGTGGCCACCACCGCTACCGCTGGTAAAGTCTCCCCCGTGACCGCCGCCATGATCTCCATGCCCGCCGCCGTGGCGACCGCCATCGCCGCCGCCGGCATAGAGAGGATTGGCTGCAACATAGGCAATGACACTGTGATCAAGTATGCCAGGTGGCGCGGTCTGACTTAAATCGAATTTATCAAGATAGTCGGCGCCGTCGAAATTCCAGGCAAATGATTTGTCGCCCACGACGAATTTAACGATTTCGCCGCACGTAACATTTACGTAGGTTGTATCCGGAGCGATAACGATGGTCCGCGTGGCGGCGGTTACTACAGCCGGATCGCCCATAAGATCGATTCTGGGCGGTAATGAGCATGCGGCCCATAGCGCACTCGCAGCAATTGTCGGGATAAGCAATTTGGCGTTCATGGCTCCTCCTGGAACAGATGCGGCGAGACGCAACATGCTGATGTCGCGGGCCACATGTTGTTAGAGTGAGTCGCACCCGGCTTTGTTCATCGAAGTTTGATATAGAAAAGCCCGGCGCTCATTCCCCGAGTTGCTGGGGAGAGGGCCGGGCTTTGCTGGTTTTTGAATCGGGGGCAGTCACCGCAATTCGATCAGGGCAGTCAATCTGCCCATCGAAACGGATTTTTAAGCAGATTTAAACGTTAAACAGGAAATTCAAGACGTCGCCGTCCTTGACCACATACTCCTTGCCTTCAGCACGCATCTTGCCGGCTTCCTTGGCGCCTTGTTCACCCTTGTGGCTGATGAAGTCGTCATAGGCGATGGTTTGGGCGCGGATGAAGCCGCGTTCGAAGTCGGTGTGGATCACGCCTGCTGCTTGCGGGCCGGTATCGCCCACATGGATGGTCCATGCGCGTACTTCTTTAACGCCGGCGGTGAAGTAGGTTTGCAGGCCGAGCAGCTTGAAGGCGGCGCGGATCAAACGATCCAGGCCAGGTTCTTCCATGCCCATGTCGGCCAGGAATTCGTGTTTGTCAGCTTCGTCCAGGTCGGCGATTTCCGATTCGATGGCGGCGCAGATGGCGACGATAGGGGCGTTTTGCGAAGCAGCGTAAGCGGTCAGCTGATCCAGCAGGGGATTGTTGGTGAAGCCGTGGTCGGAGACGTTGGCGACATACATGGCCGGCTTGGCGGTGATCAGGCACAGCGGCTTGATCAGGGCCATTTCTTCGGCGTCGAGACCGCAGGCGCGTACCGGCTTGGCTTGATCAAGTTCCGGCATCAGGCGTTCCAGCAGGGCGACCAGCTTGGCGGCATCCTTGTCGCCGGAGCGGGCTTTCTTGTTTTCGCGATGGATGGCTTTTTCAACCGTGCTCATGTCGGCCAGCGCCAGCTCGGTCTGGATCACGTCGATATCGTCCAGCGGATTGATTTTGCCGGCCACGTGGATCACGTTGTCGTCTTCAAAGCAGCGTACGACGTTGACGATGGCGTCGGTTTCGCGGATATGGGCGAGGAACTGGTTGCCCAGGCCTTCGCCTTTGGAGGCGCCAGCCACCAGGCCGGCGATATCGACAAATTCCACGGTCGCCGGCAGGATACGCTCGGGCTTGACGATCTCGGCCAGCGCCTTCAGGCGTGGATCAGGCACCTCTACCATGCCGACGTTCGGCTCGATGGTGCAGAAGGGATAGTTTTCTGCCGGAATGCCCGCTTTAGTCAGGGCATTGAAGAGGGTAGATTTGCCGACGTTGGGGAGGCCGACGATGCCGCATTTGAGACTCATGGAAAAACTTTCTAAATCAATAGGTTACAGGTGGTGATAGGCGTTGCAGCTCAAGATTTATTTGGTCCGCAATGACAGGACCTATAATTGCCAGACGCACAACAAAACCAACAAAATCGAGAGTGTTTTCACAAATTTTGCGCGGATTTTGTTCAAAAAAGATGACTATTGTAACTCTGTCGGAAGGCCTTCTACAAAGGCTGCAGCCTAAAAACGATCTATATCTCCCTGATCGCATTTTGTGCGGCTTTTGCGTACGAACAGGATGGCGCTCACGAACCTTTTACGTTATGAATCAATCCGCTCGACCGACGAATACTTTAAAGCCGGAGAAGTATCCTTCTGCACCAAAGAGCTGTCAGATGGATTTCGCATGGAAAGCAGATGAGCAGGTAGCCTGTTTATAAGTTTGAGCGCAGATTTCTCCACTCGACGGAAAATAACCGCTGCGGTAATGCTAGCTGCAATTGAAACAAAAATGATTAAGAAGATATGGGGCGTGTCGAGAGTCCCGAGTTCGGAAAATTTAATCGTTAAAAAAGACGTGAGCGAAATAATCACACTGAAGTGGACCAAATATAAAGGGAATGAAATTTCACCTAGAAAATGAGAAAGTTTCGACGAGAAAAAGCCAATGGCCCAGTCAGATGTGTAAAAACAGAACACGAGAGCCGCTGAAGTCACGACGTTTATATTTATGTATTGCCAGAAATATGGCTGTCTTTTGGAAAATGTGTAGATAATTACAATGGCTATCAGTAACGCTATAGCGGCAAAACGCCATATACCAGATGCGCGTAGTCGGTTGAAGACGCCATTTGCCCGGTATTGCGCAAACAGTACTCCGATAAAGAAAAGGCAATAAAATGATTGGGCAATGACTAGAAAAATAATCACTGCATACAATATCTTAATAGGGTTTTTGAGCCGGGTAGAAAGATATAAATAAAGGAAGACTAGCAGTGAGCCCACTAGCTCAATAGACATCGTCCAAAGAAATGGATTGTACGAAACAATTTTTGAATGTCCGTCATAGACTAAATAAAACGAATAGCGCAGTAGGGAAATCAAACTTGGCTCAAAAGGTATGAACGAACCAAGCCAATCTTCACGATGGACAATCTTCGCTGCGGCAACACTGTAGTTAGCTCCGGCCAGCATCAAGACATACACGATTGCACAGGAAAGCAAAATCGGGACAGTCAGACGAAAATACCGTTTAATTAGCAGTGAATCCAGGAGCGTAAGATCCGCCTTTTTAGAGAAACCAGACGAAAGTGCATCTCCGGAAAGAATAAAGAAAACGGTTACAGCTAAGCCGCCATTGGATAAAAAATAAATGAAATCGCTGCGAAACATCGGCACTAAATTACCAAATGTCTCATTCATCAAATGGAAAAATAACACGACAAGTGCGGCCCACCCTCGGATACCGTCAATTTCGTGAAGTCGGTTTTTCATTCGGACATTATCCTGTGCGGCAAATAGCCATTAGTTGTCTAGCATTAATTTCTGGCTTTTTTAATCCTGACGTCTGCAATCGTATTGACGGTTTTAGCGGCCTTATTTAGCGGTATGCAACTGCATGGTCGCTGCTTCAAATTTGCCTTCGCAAAGCTGGGGAATGATTTTCAGGCTGTCGCCGATCGCATCTTCAATCAGCACTTGTTCATCTTTGCGTGGGCGATGCAGTACAAAGTCGGCAACAACCTGCTGCAGGCTCAAGCTGCGCGGATGGCCGATACCCAACCGCAGGCGCCAGTAATCCTGGGTGCCAAGGGCGGCGGTGATATCTTTTAAACCATTATGTCCACCGGAGGAGCCGCCTTTTTTCAATTTGGCGCTGCCTGGCGGCAGATCCAGCTCATCATGCACCACCAGGATTTCTTCCGTCGCGATCTTGTAGAAACGCGCCAGCGCACCGACCGACTGACCAGAGCGATTCATGAAAGTCTGCGGTTCCAGCAGCCAGACTTCCTGGCGGGCAATGCTGGTCTTGGCGACGAAGGCGTTGAAGCGTGCTTCCCTGGCCAGTTTGCAGCCGAGCTCGTTGGCCAGATTGTCGACCAGCCAGAAGCCGGCGTTGTGACGGGTTTGCTCGTATTCCGGGCCGGGATTGCCGAGGCCGACGATGAGACGAATGGACATAGGTTTGCTTTGTACTTTTTTGGGTTGTGCCGATTTTGAACTGGCTGCTTTTGACCTTGCCGATTATCGCGGATATTGCGCATCAGTGTCTTATCGTGGCCCGGCGATTTACCTTAAACAGCTTTGCAACAATAAAAAACCCGCCACGAAGGCGGGTTTTTCGACCAGAAAACCGCTCTGGCAAATACGACGATTGCTATTACTTCTTGTCAGCAGCAGGAGCATCAGCAGCTGGTGCAGCTGCAGCGGCTGGCGCTTCAGCTTCAACCTTGCCGGCTGGGATCGATGCAGTAGCGATAGTCAGGTTTTCTTGCGAAACCGCTGTCACGCCCTTAGGCAATTTCAGGTCAGCCAGGTGGATCGAGTGACCGACTTCGATGTTGGTCAGGTCGACTTCGACGAATTCTGGCAGGTCGGCAGGCAAGCAAGCGATGTCCAGGTCAGCGATAACGTGGCTGATGATGGCGCCGGACAATTTCACTGCAGGAGCTACGTCTGCATTGATGAAGTGCAGAGGCACTTTAACGTGGATTGCTTGTTTTGCATCAACGCGCTGGAAGTCAGCGTGCAATACCAGTTGTTTGTATGCGTGGACTTGGAAGTCGCGCAGCAAAACTTTCTGTACCGAACCGTCGATTTCGAGGTCGAGGATCGAGGAGTGGAAAGTTTCTTTTTTCAGCGCGTGGTACAGCGCATTGTGGTCCAGCGAGATATTCACCGGCGCGTCGGAACCACCATAAACGATACCTGGGGTTTGGCCAGCATTGCGCAGGCGGCGGCTCGCTCCGGTCCCCTGCTCTTTGCGTACAAATGCGATTACTTTCATTTTGAAGCTCCATTGTGTGCCGGACTATTTAATGTCCGGCGGTAAAAATTCCCCGCGACCAGGGAATTTAAGGTCGTCTTTGCATCTGTTGCCAGATGCGAGGACGATAAAACTGAATTCTTATTCTGCAAACAGCGACATGACCGAGTCGCCCTTGGTAATACGCTTGAACGTTTCGGCGAGCAACTCTGCACATGACAACTGGCGGATCTTGCCGCAGGCCTTGGCTTCTGCCGACAGCGGGATGGTATCGACAACTACCAGTTCATCCAGCGGCGAATTGACGATGCGCTCGAGGGCCGGGCCGGACAGCACCGGATGTGTACAGTAAGCGACTACTTTCTTGGCGCCGCGCTCTTTCAATACTTCGGCTGCCTTGGTCAGGGTGCCGGCGGTATCTACCATGTCATCCATGATCACGCAGTTACGGCCTTCGACTTCACCGATGATGTTCATGACTTCAGACACATTCGCCTTCGGCCGGCGCTTGTCGATGATTGCCAGGTCGCAATTCAGGCGTTTTGCCAGTGCACGGGCGCGAACCACGCCGCCGACGTCCGGCGATACGACCAGCAGGTCGTCGTAATTCTTGCTAACCAGGTCGCCCAGCAAAATCGGCGATGCGTAAATATTGTCAACTGGAATGTCGAAGAAGCCTTGAATCTGGTCAGCGTGCAGATCCATGATCAAGACACGTTCGACACCGGCTTCCTGCAACATGTTGGCGACAACCTTGGCTGAAATCGCAACCCGCGCCGAGCGTGGGCGGCGGTCTTGTCGTGCGTAACCATAATAAGGAATCGCAGCGGTAATCCGGCCGGCTGAAGCACGCTTCAGGGCATCGACCATCAACATGATTTCCATCAGGTTGTCATTGGTCGGCGCGCAGGTCGATTGCAGCACAAATACATCTTTGCCGCGCACGTTCTCGTTAATCTCGACCATTACTTCGCCGTCGGAGAATTTGGTAACGTTGGCTTTGCCTAGCGGGATACCGAGTTGCTTGGCAACTCCAATAGCTAGTTCCGGGTTTGCGTTACCGGTAAAAACCATCAGGTTTTCGTTTGCCATGGATATCCCTGGATACTGTCGTTAAAAAGTTGAAAAGCCGACAATGCCAGACTGGTGCAGTCTTGCGTTGGCGGCTTATGTGTTCGCTGTGTGCAGTTTTGTATTTCTGATGCGGCGTAATGTTGCTACCGCTGTAAGACCAAATTTCCTGCTGGACATTATTGTCCGTATTTAATGGCAGGGGAAGAAGGATTCGAACCTTCGAATGCTGGAATCAAAATCCAGTGCCTTAACCAGCTTGGCGATTCCCCTACGCAACTTGTTGTCTACCATAAATCCGCGCCGCATTTGAAAGCTGCGCTTGAATCTGATGCTAAACCGAATTCTGTACTTCTCTACTACTTCAGCAACCCCGCGAGCGGATGTTCCTGCATCGCCTTGGCTTTCCATGCTTTCCAGTGACTCGGTACCAGTTTCAGTACTTCCTCAGCCTCGTTTTCTTGTGTAAAGTCACAAAAAACACAAGCGCCGGATCCGGTCATTCTGGCATCTCCATAATTACTGAGCCATTTGATGGCATCGGCAACTTCTGGGAACTGCTTGGCAGCCACGGGTTCCAAATCGTTTTTTCCGAAGATCTTTTTAGTACCTATCGAAAAGTCCGTCATTTTGACGGGTTTCGTACACCTTGTCAATTCCGAACTTGAAAAAATTAATGCAGTCGGAATTGTTACGCCGGGCTGAATTATAACGAACCACAGCCCGGGGGTGTCAAGCATTTGTAAGGTTTCTCCTATTCCTTCTGCAAATGCATTCCGCCCGAACAGGAAAAACGGCACATCAGCGCCCAATTGCAGACCCAAAACCATTAATTCTTCACGTGACAGGCCGCCTTGCCAGAGATGGTTGAGCACCATCAGCGTGGTGGCGGCATCGGAAGAGCCGCCGCCCAGTCCGCCGCCCATAGGCAGATTCTTTTCGATACGGATGTTTGCGCCTAATGCTGCAGGGGTAATTCCTGCAGCGCCGGCTTTTTCACGTATCGCGTTTTGCAGCAATTTGCCGGCGCGGACGATCAGGTCGCTTTCCTCAGGCACACCCGCAATCTCGGTGGTGCGGCGGATCTGGTCGTCAGCGCGCACTTCGAAATGCAAAAGATCGTTGAAATCGACGAGCTGGAACACGGTTTGCAGCAGATGATAGCCATCCGGGCGGCGTCCGGTGACGTGTAAAAACAGATTCAGCTTGGCTGGCGCGGGGCAGTTGTTCAACGTGCGTGTCATTACAAACTCAGTGTGGTCGATATATTTAGTGTGGCTGGCGGCTGTCGATGACGATGCGGATCGCGACATCGCCGGCTTGCGTGGCGTTGCGCGCCAGGTCTATCCGCTTCGGATAGCTTTCGGCACCGCTGCCGAGGTCTTGCCAGTTGGTATATTGGATCAGCCAGTTATCGGCGGTCGTAACGCTGAAGCTGTCGGCGGCTGTCGGCGGGGTCGCTGTAAAGCGCTTGCCGGCGGCGCTCTGGCCGAAACCTTGCAGCCAATCGCGCAGGCCGGCAATCGGCAACGGCCAGCCCAGCGCCTGCACCGTCAGCGCATCGACATCGCTGGCGCTGCGCGCCGGTTGGCCGCTTTGTTTGAGCGTTGCCTGGTCAGCCGCAATATTGATGGTGGCCAGGGTTTGTCCCAGTGGCGAGAGCAGGGTGATCACGGTTTCCCGCTTGTCTTGCGACCAGGTAAAGCTACCGTGTACTGCCTGGTCTTTGCCGTTTTGCTGATAACGTATCGACAGGCGGCCGCTGACGTCGATGGCTTGATGATATTGCCGTGTTGCCGCGCCGGCGGCGACGCTAGAGCCAGTTGCGGCAGTCGATGTGGACGGTGGCGACAACGTGCTGCAGCCGCTGAGCACAACGGCTGCCAAGGCAACCGCCGGCAGGCCGCTGCGCCGGATTGCCGCCAGCGTTGGCCACGTGGTCTTGATGCTCTTGGTCTTGCCTGATACTTGCATCATATGCTGGCGCCCAGCCGGATCAGCGTATTTTTCAGCGCGTCGTTTTGCGGGTCTTTCTGGCGCACTTCGCGCCACAATTTTTGCGCATCGGTTTTTTGTCCTTTAACCCACAGGACCTCACCCAGGTGCACGCCGATTTCCGGATCGGGCAGCAAGCCGTAGGCATTGCGCAGCCGTGATTCGGCTTCGTTCAGGTTGCCCATGCGATATTGCACCCAGCCCATGCTGTCGACAATGAACGGATCTTGCGGCGCCAGCGCCAGCGCTTTCTGAATCAGCGCCAGTGCTTCCGGCAAACGGATATTGCGCTCTGCCAGCGAGTAACCTAGCGCGTTATACGCCTGCTGATTCTCCGGCGCCAGCGCGATCAGCTTGCGCAGCGCGATTTCCATGGCGGTCAGGTTGTTCAGTTTTTCTGCTGTCATGGCGTAGTCGTACAGCAGGTCTGGATTCTCCGGTTGCGTCTTGAGCGCTGTCTCCAGAACTTTGAATGCTTCTTGCGGACGATTGGATTCGCGTAGCAATTGTGCTTCCACCTGGGTTACCTGGGCTTTTTCATGTTCGCCATTGGTCTCGATCTCGGCCAGCACCCTGCGCGCGCCGTTCAGGTCGCCGCGTTTGGACAGTAACTGGGCACGCCGCAACTGGGCATCCAGATAGGCATCGCCCGGTTCGACTTGCGCCAGCCATTTCAGCGCGGCATCGGTGTCGTTCCGATCGGCGGCAATCTGCGCCAGGATCAGCAAGGCCTGGGTGTTGTCGCGTGCTTCGTTAGGATGCTGGCCCAGTTGATCGACATAGCTGGTCAGGTAACGTTCTGCCGCCCTGGTGTCGCCGATCTGCGCATTTAACAGGCCGAGCGCCAGTAGAGTGGTGACATCCTGCTTGTCGCTTTTTAGCAGGATTTCAAATTGACTGCGGGCCTGTTCATATTTCTTCTGGTCGATCAGGGTACGCGCATAAGCCACCCGCACTTCACGCGAACCTGGATACTTCTTGAGGAAATCGGTCAGGATGGGTTCGACGTCTTTACTGTCCGGCGCGACTTGCGCGCTGGTCAGGATCGCCAGTTCAGAATCGGGCTTGAGATTCAGCGCTATTTTCGCTTCCTCTTGAGCACGGATGCTGTTGCCTGAGCCGAACGCTTGCTGCGCCAGCGCCAGATGCGCTTCCGACATTGCGGTGTAGGGCGTGACCAGTTGTTCCAGCAAGGTAAACGCGCCGGCCTTGTCTTGCGCCCGCGCCAGCAAACGCTGGATCTGCAGCATCATCACGCCACGCGCTTGCGCCGGCGCGTCTTGCAGGCGCTTTTCGAGAATTGGCCTGGCCTCTGCCAGATTGTTGCTGAGCATGATGAAGCCGAGATAATACTGGGTTGCCTCGTCCGAATCCGGTGCAAGTTCACGCCACAGACGGATGGCGACCAGCGCTTCGTTGGCTTGTTTGGCGCTGAGCGCCATTTCGGCCGCGCGCCGGGCCAGGCGCGGGTCACGCGTTTGCTGGGCAGCGCCCAGCAGCGTTACGTATGCGGATTGCCAGTTGCCGCGCTGGAAAGCGATTTCGGAACTGAGTATTTTGAACAGGAGTTCCTTGGACAACGCCACCGATGGCAAATGTTCTTCCGGCGGCTTGACCGGCATTACCCTGGGCGCCAGCTTACGGCTCGTGATTTGCTCGGGACTGGCCGTTGCGGCGGCTGCAGGTGTTGTGCTGACTGCACCTGCGGCAGCATCAGGATTTGTAGCATCGTTGCCTGGCGTCACACCGGCGCAAGCCGACAGCAAGGTGGAGAGCGTTACAATGGCAAGGGTTTTTTTCAAGGGAATATCCTGGCTTGGCATGCATTTGTAGAGACCTGATGTGGGAAATCCAAAATAAATATTACATTCAGGTCCTTAGTCATTTCCCGAAAACTGGTTTTCAGAGGTAATCTTGATTTTACGCCCAACCAGAGAGCAATGCGCAGTCGCCACCTCCGGATTTGTTTCAAAAAGTACATAAAAATAGTTGAATCGATTATGCCATTTCACGCAAGAACGTATCTGAACCATGCCCGAATTACCTGAAGTCGAAGTGACGCGACGCGGCGTTGCGCCGTATCTCGACGGTCGTGCGGTGACTGCCGTGACCTTTCGCCACCGCGGCCTGCGCTGGCCGTTTCCGCTCGATTTGCCGCAACTGCTGATCGGCCATAAGGTACGCAGCACTGGCCGCCGCGGCAAGTATCTATTACTACGTTTCGATCACGGTACTGTGATTATCCATCTGGGGATGTCTGGGCATCTGCGTATCCTGGAACTTGGCGTTGAACCGCAAAAGCATGACCATTTCGACCTGGTGGTTGGCCGGCAGTTGCTGCGCCTGACCGATCCGCGGCGTTTCGGCGCAGTGCTCTGGCATGCCGATGCCGACGGTCCGGTGGAGCAGCACGTGCTGCTGGCAGGATTGGGGCTGGAGCCGCTGGAAGATATTTTCTCCGCGCAGATTCTTTATCAAAAGACGCGTAACCGCAGCGCGCCGATCAAGCAGGTGCTGCTGGCCGGCGACATCGTGGTCGGGGTCGGCAATATCTATGCTTCCGAGAGCCTGTTTCGCGCCGGCATCAATCCAAAAACGCCAGCGCATCGCATCAGCCTGGCGCGCTATGAAAGGCTAGTTGATGCCATTCGGATAATTTTAGCGGCTGCAATTGACAAGGGTGGCAGCACTTTACGTGATTTTATTGGTGCCGATGGTCAATCTGGCTACTTCCAACAGAGTTATTTCGTCTATGATCGTGCTGGGTTGCCGTGTAGAAATTGTGGAGCATTGATTACGCAGATTAAACAGGGGCAGCGTTCGACGTTTTATTGCAAAAAATGTCAGAAATGAATATGGCTGAAATGCGTGGCTGAAATGCGTGTGTGAAGTGCGTCTCCGAAATGCACGTCAGAAGTGCATATTAAAGAAAATTAGAGAAGATAGGCGAGAGAGATAGTGAGCAATCTAGTCCAAAAATTCCAGGAATATAGCGAGTGGCGCACCGGCGTGGCGGGCGCCTTGCGACGTTATCAGACGTGGGCGAGCGCTTCGAAGCTGTCGGATGTCGCCAGCGAGCAGCGCATCAGCAGGGCTTTGGCGCGGCTGACCGACGATAAATTATCGATCGCCTTCGTCGCCGAATTTTCGCGTGGCAAATCGGAACTGATCAATGCGATCTTTTTCGCCGATTACGGCCAACGCATCTTGCCGTCAGCCGCCGGCCGCACCACCATGTGTCCGACCGAGCTGCTGTATGACGCGTCGTTCCCGTCGTGCATCCGCCTGTTGCCGATAGAAACCCGGGCAGAATCGCAA
Organism: Collimonas sp. OK607; assembly: GCF_900111995.1. Taxonomy (GTDB): domain Bacteria; phylum Pseudomonadota; class Gammaproteobacteria; order Burkholderiales; family Burkholderiaceae_D; genus Collimonas. The sequence goes on along the minus strand of NZ_FOKF01000033.1, from coordinate 22,442 downwards.
TCGACCAGCGACTACAAGGGCGCACATCATGTCTGGACGGTGTTGCCGCTGGATATTTCATCCACGGACGGCATGCTGGAAGCTTTCAAGCAGGTCAGCCTGACCAAATGGGTGCCGGTGGAAGAGGCCAAGCTCTACGGCCTCTACGACGAGGACGATCCGGACGCCGCGATGACCATCGATGCGCTGGGGCGCGTCGAAATTTCTCAATGGCGCCATGCCATCGTCAATTTCCCGCATCCCTTGCTGAAAGAGGGGCTGGTGATTATCGATACGCCGGGTTTGAACGCGATCGGTACCGAGCCGGAGCTGACGCTCAACCTGATTCCCAACGCCCATGCGGTATTGTTCATCCTGGCGGCAGATACTGGCGTCACAAAAAGCGATATCGACGTCTGGCGCCATCATATCGGCAGCGGCGCCGGCCGCATGGTGGTGCTGAACAAGATCGACAGCATGTGGGATGAGCTGCGCTCGCCGTTCGAGGTAGAGCAGCAAATCAGTCGGCAGGTGTCGAGCGTGGCGCACACGCTGGGGTTGGCGGAGACGCAGGTGTATCCGGTTTCGGCGCAAAAGGGCTTGGTCGGCAAGATCAACGGTGAGCCTGATCTGCTGAAGAAAAGTCGTTTGCCGGCTCTGGAAAATGCTTTGTCGCGCGAGTTGATCCCGGCCAAGCGCGACATCATCCGGTCCCAGTTGATTGGCGATATCCATGATCTGACGGTCACCAAGCAAGCCTTGATGTCGGCGCATATCCGCAGCGTGGTTGAGCAGTTGCTGGAATTGAAGAGCTTGCGCGGCAAGAATACTTCCATCATCAGCCACATGATGAAGCGTATCGATATCGAGAAAAAGGAATTCGACGAAAGCCTGTTGAAGTTGCAGGGCACGCGCATGGTGTTTGCGCGCTTGTCGGCGGGCGTGTTTTCGACGCTGGGCATGGGTTTGCTGAAAGAAGAAATCCGTAAAACGCGGGAGACCATGGAAGGCAGCATGTTCACCGCCGGCTTCCGCCATGCTGTGAAGGAGTTCTTTGACAAGGCCCAGGAAAACCTGATGCTGTCGGGCCAGAAGACGGATGAAATTTCGGAAATGATGACCATCATGTACCGCAAGTTCTCGACCGAACACGGGCTGGCCCTGTCGACGCCGATGCCGTTTTCGCTGGATAAGTATCGCAATGAAATCGGCGTGATCGAAACTGCTTATCATCGCCAGTTCGGCGCGGTCACGTTGGTGAAGACAAGCCAGGTGGTGCTGATGCAGAAATTCTTCGATTCGATCGCCTCGCGCGTGAAGCAGAGTTTCTTGCAAGCCAACCGCGATGTCGATGCCTGGCTCAAGGTGGTGATGGCGCCGCTGGAGGAACAGATCCGCGCCCACAAATCGCAGCTCAAGCAACGTACCGATTCGATTGAACGGGTGCATGTGGCGATTGACAGCCTGGAAGAAAAAATCGAGTCGGTGGAAATGCTGCAGAGGGAACTGACTGCACAAAGGAATACTTTGATGGCGTTGGAAAACGATTTGAGAAATGCGCTGGGAAGCGAACTGGCGCCGATGAAAGTTGCGGTATAGATGAAACGTGTAGTTACTAATAGCAGTATCGGCAGCAACGGCGGTAACGGGTCTACAGATGCGCAGGCATTTGCTGACCCGTCATTTTCTTCTGCAGTGATTCTCTGGCAGAAGCAACACGGCCGCCACGCATTACCGTGGCAGCAGACGCGCGACGCCTATCGTGTCTGGCTGTCCGAAATCATGTTGCAGCAAACGCAGGTGGCCGCTGTGATTCCCTATTACCAGCGTTTCCTGTCAAGCTTTCCGGATGTGCAATCCCTGGCTGCCGCACCAAGCGAAGAGGTGATGGCGCATTGGAGCGGCCTGGGTTACTACACGCGAGCGCGCAATTTGCATCGCTGCGCGCAACGCGTGGTGGCCGAGCATGGCGGGATATTTCCGCGGGATCCTGAGCTGCTGCAAGAACTGCCAGGCATCGGTCGTTCGACAGCTGCTGCCATCGCTGCATTCTCTTACGGTGTGCAGGCGGCGATTTTGGATGGCAACGTCAAACGCGTGTTCGCCAGGGTGTTCGGTATCGATGGTTATCCCGGCGCCAAGCCGATCGAAGATGCCATGTGGCGCCGCGCAGTGGCACTGTTGCCGGAACAAGGTGTGGAATCGTATACCCAGGGCCTGATGGATCTCGGGGCAACGCTTTGCACACGCAGCAAACCGTCTTGCGGGACTTGTCCGCTGGCGCAACGCTGCGTCGCGCTGGCCACCGACCGGGTTGGACAACTGCCGGTACGCAAACCGAAAAAAGCCATTCCCGAAAAACATACCGGCATGCTGGTGATCGTCGATCGACATCAGGTTTTGCTGGAGCAGCGTCCCGACAGCGGTATCTGGGGCGGCTTGCTGTCGCTGCCGGAAATCGCGCCGGGAGCAGATTTCGAGGCAACGTTAAGTCGCGCCACCGCTGCGTTAGGCGTAGTCGCATCATGCGAACCGCTGCAACCGTTCACCCACGTCTTTACGCATTTCAAATTGCAGATATCACCATTCCAGATTGCGCTTGAGCGACGACTGGAAGGTATCGCCCAGGCCAACTACGTATGGTATCCGGCTGAAAAACTGGCAGACGCGCCGTTGCCGGCGCCGGTCAAGAAATTGTTGCTGGAAGTCTTTCGCGAAGCTGATTTGTTCGCTTGAATTTGTAGTTGCGGTCTGTGCGAAGAGCAATCCGAACTAACCGGGGTCAGAGTGAGCTTTCGGTATGCTTCACCGCCCAAACTTCACTCTGACCCCGCTTAGTGGACCACGGAGCAGGAGTCGTAAAACAAAAAGAAAAAAGCAGACGATAAGTGAACTACATTTCTCCGAAACCGTGATGTGGGGTCAGAGTCGAGTTTCGCGATAAAGCCTGCGAAAGTCGACTCTGACCCCAGATCACTATGTCGTCGATTCGCATCCACGTACCAAAGCTTAGATGATGTTGTGCTGCAGAAGATATTGATGGACTACGCCCAGCCGCTCGCGGCCGTCGATCAGTTCCAATAGCTTCTGGCGCGCTTTCAATGGAATCGGCAGGATTTCACACCAGCGGTTGGCAACCCAGCCCGCATTGTCGAATTGCATCGGCAGCGCAAACGGGCTGGCGAAATTTGCGCCATGTGTGGCGCGGCTTTTCTTGTCGATGTCGTCAATCACCAGCTTCAAAGTACTGGCACATTGCAGATGTACTTCATCGGGACGGGTTGCCTGATCGGCCTCGATCAGCGTTATTTGCGCTTCCACGCGCTGGTCGGGCAACACCCGTTGCTCCACAATCCGGAACCGCTGGCTGCCTTCGGTGCGCAACATCATCACACCCAGATCCTGCATGTCCCACTCTGTAATCCTGGTCAGGCAGCCGACGCTTTCGGGTTCGGCCGCTTTGCCAACCTCTTGCCCGGATTTGATCAATACCACGCCGAACGGCTGCTCGGTTCTCATGCATTCGCGCAGCATGTCGAGGTAACGGGTTTCAAATACCTTGAGCGGCAGTACGCCGCCGGGAAACAGCACGGTATTGAGTGGGAACAGCGGAATCCAGTGGTTATTTTCGGACATGGTAAAAGAGGGATGTGAAGCGAGTCACGAACTAAAAAGCCAGTTCGTCTAGCCCAGTTCGCGGTGACGTCGCACCACGCGTTCGGAAACCTGGAAATATTGCGCCAGCTGTTCGACCATATACACCGAGCGATGCTGGCCGCCGGTACAACCGATCGCTACCGTCAGATAGCTGCGGTTGTCGTCCTTGAACGCCGGCAGCCATTTCTCGACAAAATTGCGGATGTCGCCGAGCAGGTCGGTTACCTTCGGCAAGTCTTCCAGGAAAGCGATGACGGGCTGATCGCGCCCGGTCAGCGGACGCAGATTGGCGTCGTAATGAGGATTCGGCAGCATGCGCACGTCGAACACCAGGTCGGCATCGAGCGGCACGCCGCGTTTGAAGGCAAACGATTCGAACAGCAAGGTCAGCGGCGCCGGTTCGGTATCGACCAGTTCCTTGATCCAGCTGCGCAGCCGGTTGGCGCTGACGTCGGAAGTGTCGATCGTATGGCCGATACCCTGGATTTCAACCAGCATCTCGCGTTCATTCAAAATGCATTCGGTCAATGTCAGGCGGTCTGCCGGATTCTGGCCCGGCAGCAGGCGGTGCGATAACGGATGGCTGCGGCGGGTTTCGGAAAAGCGGGCAATCAGGGATTCGGTCTGCGCTGTCAGGAAGAACACTTTCACGTCACATCCTTCCGCCTTTAATTGCCGGATGTCCGACGCCAGGCCGGTAAGCGAGTCGGCGCTGCGAGCGTCGGTAGCCACCGCCAGCATTTGCGCGCCCTCATGCTGCCGCGTTGCGACCAGATCCCGCAACAAGGTCGGCGGCAGATTGTCGACGCAAAAATAACCCGCATCTTCGAGCACGCGAAGGGCGACTGATTTGCCGGAGCCGGAGATGCCGGTGATAAGAATTATGCGCATTATTCAATGATACCGTAAGTACGGTAATCGAGAACGTGGGTAGGCACGATGTGCCCATCCTGCAGATTCAGAGATCGCTGTCGCTATCCATCGCAATACGCTGGCGGGCGATAAAATCCTTGAGTGTATCGATGCCGCGTAATTGCAGAATGGTATTGCGTACCGCTGCTTCAAGCAGTACCGCGATATTGCGGCCGGCGGCCACTGGAATGATGACCTTGCGGATCGCCAGCCCCAGCACTTCCTGGTGTTGAGCATCAAGCGGCAGGCGCTCGTAATTTTCTTCCAGGGTGGCGCGCCGCACCAGATGCACAATCAGCTTGAGGCGCATTTTGCGGCGTACCGCGGTTTCGCCGAAGATCGTCTTGATATCGAGCAGGCCCAGGCCGCGTACCTCAAGCAGATTTTGCAGCAAATGCGGGCAGCGTCCCTCGATCATGTTCGGTGCAATGCGGGAAAATTCTACCGCATCGTCGGCCACCAGGCCATGGCTGCGCGAAATCAGTTCCAGCCCCAGTTCGCTTTTGCCGAGGCCTGATTCGCCGGTAATCAGCACGCCAACTCCCAGCACGTCCATGAACACACCGTGCATGGTGATCCGTTGCGCAAGTTTTTTCGACAGGTATACCCGCAGATAATCGATTACCTGCGCTGCCGGCAACGGCGTCGAAAACAGCGGGATATTTTTTTCGTCGCAGATCTCAAGAATGTTCGGCGGCGTCGCCAATCCTTGCGCGATGATGAAGGCGGGTGGTGCGCCGGCCACCAGTTCAGCAGTCTGGTGGACTCGCGAGGCTGGCGAGAGGCGTTGATAGTATTCGGTTTCCTGATGGCCGAAGACCTGGATCCGGCCTGGATGGATCAGGTTCAGATGGCCGACCTGGTCGGCCGCCGAGGCAGCATCGCCGGAAATCAGGCGTTCGCCGCCGGGGAAACCGGCAAACCAGCCTAATTGCAACGATTCACGGTTTTCGTCATACAGCTGCTGAATCGATAAGGGCGTGGAAACGGGCATGGTTGGCGTCTGACTTGGTTAGGTGGCAAAGTAAGATCGCCCGCGGGCGACCCGGACACGATGAGCGCTGTCTTCTTGGAACCAGCAGGTTCCTACACCAAATTATGTAGCATTTTCGGTGCCCATGGGCTGCCAGGCGACGATATGGGCGTGTACCGAGGCCGGATCGGGATCGCTGGCCAGAATGGTGCGGAAGGCATCGCTGGAAAACATTTCAGCGATTTCCGACAGGATTTCCAGATGTTGCTGGGTGACGTTGTCCGGAATCAGCAAAAACACCAGCAAGCTGACCGGTTCGCCGTCCGGCGATTCGAAGGGAATCGGTTCGGCCAGGCGCACAAAGGCGGCCAGCGGCGCTTTCAATCCCTTGACGCGACCATGCGGCACGGCGACGCCGTGGCCAAGGCCGGTAGAACCTAGACGTTCACGCGCAAACAGGTTGTCGGAGACGGTAGAGCGGGCAATCCCGCAATTGTTTTCGAAGAGTAAACCGGCTTGTTCGAAGGCGCGTTTTTTACTGGAGACTTCCAGATCCAGCGCCACATTTTGTGCGGGCAGGATTTTTGCAAGATTAGTCATAATACAAAGTGGTATGCGGCACAATACGGGTGGTTGTGTCTAAGTCAGTGTTCAGGTCAGCATTCAAGTAACCATTCAGGCCACCACTAAAACTGCCGCAGCATATCGAAAACAGGCCAATCTCGGGATTACGCGCTACTGATCGCAATAATGTGATTGTAGCTGTTATTGCAACGTCTCCCCCGGTTCTGGCCCAAGTCAGCATAACTCAGGCTACGGTGTTATTAACTTCCGGCCGTCATTAATGGCGCCCATCTCGGATTATAGACTTGATTCCAGCCAACAACATCAACTTGCGGTCATCGTTTTGGCCGGTTGACCTGAGTTTTTACTTAACTTCAAAGCGTGCAAATATCAGCCAGACGTCGCCATTGCCCTTATTTTGCGACAGGCGGGGCACATAGGATCCCATTAACTTGGCGCCTTTTACGCCCAGCGACACGACTGGTAACGCTATCGGGAACGGAAAGCCGCCGAAATAATCCTGGCGGCTCATCAACATGGCGGTATAGCCGGCGCCTACTTCGACCGGTGTCTTTGGTACATTCCAGATCCATTCATAGGCATAACCAGCCATGACCTGTGGCTTGTAGTGGGAATCGCGGATCGCAAACAGGTACAGGGATTCATCATTGCCGTCTTCATTGCGGATAGTGCGGCCGCCACCCAGGCCCCAGGCCTTTTCATTCAATTCCTCGATGCGCTCTTTCGTATAGGTTCGACGGCCGTGATAGGCGTAACCCGACAGATACACTTCCATGTCGCCGTTTTCGACAATATTGTCGAGCCGGTTTTTGGTCTGTGTGAGAGTTTTGCTGAACCAGCCGGTGGTGTCCGGGGTTTCCTGAGCGTGGGCTGGAGCACCCACAGCGACGAGTGCGGTCATGCAGGATAGCAAAGCGGTGCGTTTGAGAGCGGTAAAACGAGAAAAAATTGTCATGTTTAAAAGAATCCTTTACAGCGAGGTCGTAAGGTAGACGCCGATCCTTTGAACGTCAATAATCCTGACCAATTAATTGTCATTCAGCTATTTAAGTGCTGTCTTTTTGCCACGATTTGTGGCTAACCCCGTAGCTAATTGTTAACTATTGCCGTGCCTGGCGCCAATTCAACGGTGGCTGCGGAGTGGAGAAATTGCTGCGCCATGGATTGATATCGAGACCACCGCGCCGGGTATAGCGCGCGTATACAGACAACTTTTGTGGCGAACAGTTGCGCATCAGGTCCATAAATATCCGTTCGACGCATTGTTCATGGAATTCGTTATGGTCGCGGAAGCTGATCAGGTACTTGAGCAAGCTTTCCTGGTCGATGGCGGCGCCTACATAATGGATCTGCACGCTGCCCCAGTCAGGCTGGCCGGTAACCAGGCAATTCGATTTCAGCAAATGCGATACAAAAGTCTCTTCTACAACAACCTGGTTCGGGTCGCTTTTCAATAGCGATGGGTTTGGCTGGTATTCATTTACTTCAATATCCAGCCGGTCCAGCAGCAAGCCCTGCGGCTCTTGCAGCTTGAGTTCGGAGAAAGCATCTGCAGTTGTCAGGGTGACATGTGCCGGAGCGCCGAAACCAGCCGACAGGTCGGTGCGCAATAGCTGCAGCAACGCATCGGTGTCAGCCAGCTTGGTCTGGTTGAAGGAATTCAGGTACAGCTTGAACGATTTCGATTCGACGATGTTAGGTGAATCCGCCGGCACCGTGAACGTGGCGATAGCGACCTGCGGCTTGCCGCGCAAATTGAGCCAGGATACCTCGTAGGCGTTCCAGATATCGACGCCGAAAAACGGCAGCGTGCCGCTAATGCCGATTTCTTCGCGCTTACCCAGGCGGGCAATCGGAAATAGCAGTGATGGCTGGTATTGCGTCTGGTAGGCGGCGGGTTTGCCTAACGGCGAAGCGTCAGGCGTATTCGGTGTGCTCATGGCGTTTGCTTATGCTTGATAAAGCAGTATTTTGCCAGAAAAGCACGCCGGGCCTGATGTCGCACCTTAAATGCCATGTATCAGAATGTGTTTCGAGGCCGATTTTAGTGTAGGACCTGCTTGCGGTGGCAGCTACCGCAAGCGAGGCTGATAGTTTTAGCCCAGAAACAATTTATAGACCGGATTATTGCTTTCATCCCAATAGCGATAGCCCAGGCCCGCCAGGAATGCGCGGAAAGCTTTCATTTCCTTTTTCGGTACTTGCAGTCCGACCAGGATGCGGCCGACGTCGCCGCCCTGGCTACGATAGTGGAACAGACTGATATTCCAGTCCGGCGCCATCGAATTCAAAAAGCGCATCAGCGCGCCCGGACGCTCCGGGAATTCAAAGCGGTACAGCAATTCGTCTTTCGCCAACGGGCTCTTGCCGCCCACCAGATGCCGCACATGGACCTTGGCCAGTTCGTCATGCGTCAGGTCGAGCGTGTTAAAGCCGTGCTTCTCGAAATTCTTGGCGATCAGGCTAGCTTCTTCACCGCTTGAAGTTTGTACGCCGACAAACACATGGGCGATTTTCTCATCGCTGATGCGATAGTTGAACTCGGTGACGTTGCGCGGCCCGACCAGCTCGCAGAAACGGCGGAAGCTGCCGTGCTCTTCCGGGATGGTGACGGCATACACGACTTCGCGCAATTGGCCGATATCGGCCATTTCGGCGACGAAGCGCAAGCGGTCGAAATTCATGTTGGCGCCGGACGCAATGGTGATCAGGGTTTGGTCCTTGATCGGCTTGCGGGTGCCTTTGGCGCGTTCGACATAGGCTTTGGCGCCAGCCACCGCCAACGCTCCGGACGGTTCCAGAATGCTGCGGGTATCCTGGAAAACGTCTTTGATCGCGGTGCAGACCGCATCGGTATCGACCAGGATCACTTCGTCCACATACATGCGCGCCAGGCGGAATGTTTCTTCACCCACCAGCTTGACTGCAGTACCGTCGGCGAACAGGCCGACATCCGGTAGCGTGACGCGACGGCCGGCCTTCAGGCTGCGCGCCATGGCGTCGGAGTCGGTAGTTTGCACGCCGATGATCTTGATCTCGGGCCGTACCGCTTTGACATAGGCCGCGATGCCGGCAATCAGGCCGCCGCCGCCGATCGGCACGAAGATCGCGTGGATCGGTCCTGCGTGCTGGCGCAGGATTTCCATGCCGATGGTGCCCTGGCCGGCGATCACATGCGGATCGTCGAACGGATGCACGAACGTCAGCTTGAGTTTCTTTTCCAGTGTCAGCGCGTGGTTGTAGGCGTCGGTATAGGAGTCGCCGAACAGTACCACTTCGCCGCCTCGGGCCCGCACCGCGTCGACCTTGACTTGTGGCGTGGTGGTCGGCATCACGATCACGGCGCGGCAGCCGAGCTTGGCGGCAGACAGCGCCAGCCCTTGCGCATGGTTGCCTGCGGAAGCGCAAATCACGCCGCGCTTGAGCTGGGCCGGGGTCAGGCTGGCCATCTTGTTGTAGGCGCCGCGCAATTTGAAACTGAACACGCTTTGCACATCTTCACGCTTGAAATAAATCGGGTTGCCAATGCGTTGCGACAGCGTCGACGCAAATTCAAGCGGGGATTCGACCGCGACATCGTAGACGCGGGCGGTGAGGATTTTCTGCAAATAGTCTGTGGTCATGTTGTTGTCAAATTATGGCTGTCGAGCGCGCCGCGGGCATGGTCGGAAACCAGTCAGAAGCGTGGTCGGCAACAGGATCAGGCCGGAAGGAACAGCGGATCATTATAATGGACGGTTTTTAATCGTCACCAGGTTTTGTCGGCTGCAGCGTAATAATTGCTATCAATCAGTATCAACTACGTCGTGTCAGCTGCGTCGTATGCTGTTGCGCGCACCGCGTCTGCCGTCTCTGAATTGTCCCTATGATCGAATCCGCCGTTTTATGGTTGCTCAAGACACTTGCCGTGCCAACGGTCGGACTGACTTCCGTCTTTATCATCAGTTTTGTCGCCGCGACCTTGCTGCCGCTGGGCTCGGAGCCGGCAGTGTTTGCGGTGATCAAATCCAACGGCACGCTTTTCTGGCCGGTGATTTTCGTCGCAACGCTGGGTAACACGCTGGGTGGTGTGGTCGATTACTGGATGGGCTACGGTGCCAAGCAAGCCTTCGCCCGTGAGCGCGACAGCAAATGGTTCAGCTGGCTGCAGCGCTATGGCGCAAAAACCATGCTGCTAGCCTGGGTGCCGGGCATCGGCGACCCTATCTGCACTTTAGGCGGCTGGCTGAAATTGCCGTTCTGGCCCTCCGTCGTGTACATGGCGATCGGCAAATTCGTCCGCTATATATTGGTGGTCTGGCTGCTGATGCATGTGCCTGACGGTTTTTGGCGGCAAGTTGCGAGCTGGCTGGCGTGAGTCATGCACCATAAATTGCCGTATGGCATCAAATCGCGGACAGGCCAGCCCAAAACATCGCCAGTGTAATCAGCAGTAGTATGAGATATGGCAATACACGCAATGGCCAGGCACGCTTACGAAGCAGATAAGAAATGCCGAAATAAGGGTTTCTTTTTGACAATGATACGTGTGTCATGACATCGCTCCTGAGGTCAGAGAAATCAGCCTTTGCATTGGCCGTAGTCGGCCAATGTGAGGGAAATGCTTTCCAATATTTCGCTGATGATTTGGCTAAACATAAGAGCTCCTGAAAAATGTGGGCATGGATTCATTGTAGATAAAAACTATTAATAAATAAAAATTGATTGTTTTTATTGATTCAATTGGCAATGCCTATCCTGGCATGATCAGTCTCTTGCACTGCACAAATTGGCATGTTGCCGTCGCGAAGTAGCGCGATAAGCTAAAATACTGATCCAGCAGCAGTAGTCAAAGTAGTCAACTTTCCTAGACCAATGAACGCCCCAGTAAAAATCCAGGCATTATTGTCAGATGCGCCACACGGCGCCACTCCCACGCGTTTGCGCGAAATTCCCTACAACTACACCTCGTTTTCCGATCGCGAAATTGTGATCCGGCTACTTGGCGAAGCGTCCTGGCGACTGCTCGACGAACTGCGCAGCAAGCGTCAGACCGGTCGTTCCGCCAGGATGCTGTATGAAGTCCTGGGCGACATCTGGGTGGTGCGGCGCAATCCGTATCTGCAAGATGACATGCTGGACAATCCGAAGCGCCGGCAGGCCCTGATTGACGCGTTGCATCATCGTCTCAGCGAAGTCGACAAGCGCCGCATCGTCACCGACAGGGAAGATGAGGGTGGCGCAGCGCGCGATGCCGTCGGCGATGAAGAAGCGAAACGGCGTAGCGAGAATGTCGAAGCGTTGCTGGCTGCCGCGCGCAAGGCGATTGCCGCTTTCGCCGACGAATTCCGCCAGACCTACGATTTGCGTAAGCGCACCAATAAAATCCTGGGTCGCTACACCGCCAAGGACAACATCAAGTTCGATGGCCTGTCGCGCGTATCGCATGTGACTGACGCCACCGACTGGCGCGTCGAATATCCATTCGTGGTGCTGACGCCCGATAGCGAAGATGAAATGGCCGGGCTGGTCAAGGGCTGTATCGAACTTGGCCTGACCATCATCCCGCGCGGCGGCGGCACCGGCTACACCGGCGGCGCGATTCCGCTGACACCTTTGTCGGCTGTCATCAACACGGAAAAGCTGGAGCAGCTGGGCGCTGTCGAAATGGCCGTGTTGCCAGGCTTGGATAAAGAATACGCGACGATTTATTCCGGCGCCGGCGTGGTGACCAAGCGGGTTTCCGACGCCGCTGAAAAAGCCGGCTTCGTCTTCGCGGTCGATCCGACTTCGGCCGAAGCATCGTGCGTCGGCGGCAATATCGCGATGAATGCCGGCGGCAAGAAAGCCGTGTTGTGGGGCACTGCGCTCGACAACCTGGCCAGCTGGCGCATGGTCGATCCGAACGGCGACTGGCTGGACGTAACCCGTCTCGACCACAACCTGGGCAAGATCCACGACACGCCGTTGGCGCGTTTCCAGCTGGAATGGCGTCACCCGGCTGAAAAAGGCCACCCGAGCGAAAAGCCGTTCAAGACAGAAATACTGGAAATTGCCGGCCGCGTATTCCGCAAGGAAGGCCTGGGCAAAGACGTGACCGACAAATTCCTGGCGGGTTTGCCAGGAATTCAGAAAGAAGGCTGCGACGGCTTGATTACATCCGGCCGTTGGATTCTGCACAAGATGCCGAAGCACACGCGCACCGTCTGCCTGGAATTTTTCGGTCAGGCGCGCGACGCGATTCCTTCGATCGTCGAGATCAAGGATTTCCTCGATGCGGAAACCAAAAAGGGCGGGGCGATCCTGGCCGGCCTGGAGCATCTGGATGAGCGTTATCTGCGCGCGGTAGGCTACACCACCAAGTCGAAACGTGGCGTGTTGCCGAAGATGGCCTTGTTCGGCGATATCGTCGGCGACGATGAAAACGCAGTAGCGCATGCAGCATCGGAAGTGGTGCGCATGGCGAACAACCGGGTCGGTGAAGGTTTCGTCGCGGTCAGCCCGGAAGCACGCAAGAAATTCTGGCTGGACCGTGCCCGCACGGCGGCCATCGCCAAACATACCAACGCCTTCAAGATCAATGAAGACGTGGTGATTCCGCTCAACCGCATGGGCGAGTACACCGACGGTATCGAACGCATCAACATTGAATTGTCGGGCAAGAACAAGCTGCAATTGCTGGGCGAATTGCGCGATTTCCTGCTCAAGGGAAATCTGCCTTTAGGCAAGGGTGACGATGCCGATGGCGACGACATTCCTGCAGCAGAAATCCTGGAAGACCGCGTGCATCAGGCTGAGCAACTGTTAGCCGACGTGCAGGCGCGCTGGACTTATCTGCTGGCGAATCTGGATACGCCGCTCAAGGATGCGAAAGAAGAGCTGGCCGCGTTGGGGCTGGAAAAACTCAGCGCGACATTTGACCAGCGCCTGTTGCAACAACCTGCCGCCACCGTGTTCGACGTGGTGCAGGACCGCACTGTGCGGGTCTCCTGGAAACAGGAAGTACGCGCCTTGCTGCGACAGATTTTCAACGGCGCCTCGTTCAAGCTGATTCTCGACGAGTTCAACGCGATTCACAAGCAGGTCTTGCGTGGTCGCGTATTCGTTGCCTTGCACATGCACGCCGGCGACGGCAACGTGCACACCAACTTGCCGGTCAATTCCGACCACTACGAAATGCTGCAGGATGCGCATGCAGCCGTAGCTCGCATCATGACGCTGGCGCGCTCGCTGGATGGCGTGATTTCGGGCGAACACGGGATCGGTATCACAAAGCTGGAATTCCTGACGGAAGACGAGATCAAGGATTTCCGCAGCTACAAATTACGTGTCGATCCGGAAGGCCGCTTCAACAAGGGCAAGCTGCTGAACCTGCCTGGTTTCGAGGCTGACCTGAGCAACGCCTATACGCCGTCGTTCGGCCTGATGGGACACGAATCGCTGATCATGCAACAAAGCGATATCGGCGCCATCGCCAACAGCGTCAAGGATTGCCTGCGTTGCGGCAAATGCAAACCGGTGTGCGCCACCCACGTGCCGCGCGCCAACCTGCTGTATTCGCCGCGCAACAAGATCCTGGCGACTTCGCTGCTGGTGGAAGCCTTCCTGTATGAAGAGCAAACGCGGCGCGGCATCTCGATCAAGCATTGGGAAGAGTTCGAGGATGTGGCCGATCATTGCACCGTATGCCACAAATGCTTGACGCCATGTCCGGTCGATATCGATTTCGGCGACGTCTCGATGAACATGCGCAACCTGCTGCGCAAGATGAACAAGAAATCGTTCAATCCGGGCACCACTGCCGCCATGTTCTTCCTGAATGCAACCGATCCGGCCACCATCAACATGACCCGTAAAGTCATGACTGACTGGGGCTTCAAGGCACAGCGTCTCGGCAACGACATACTGAAGAAATTCGCCAAGAAGCAGACCAAGAAACCGCCGGCCACGGTAGGCAAGGCGCCGATCAAAGAGCAGGTGATCCACTTCATCAACAAGAAGATGCCGGGTAATCTGCCGAAGAAGACTGCGCGCGCCTTGCTGGACATCGAAGACGACAAGATCGTGCCGATCATCCGTGATCCGAAGAGCACCACGGCGGATACCGAAGCGGTGTTTTACTTCCCCGGCTGCGGTTCCGAGCGTCTGTTCTCGCAAGTGGGATTGGCGACCCAGGCCATGTTGTGGGAGGTCGGCGTGCAAACCGTGCTGCCACCTGGCTATCTGTGCTGCGGTTACCCGCAACGCGGCTCCGGCGATTTCGACAAGGCGGAAAAGATCATCACCGACAATCGCGTGCTGTTCCATCGTATGGCGAATACCCTGAACTACCTCGACATCAAGACCGTCATCGTATCTTGCGGTACTTGCTACGATCAGTTGCAGGGCTATCAGTTCGACAAGATCTTCCCGGGCTGCCGGATTATCGATATCCACGAATACCTGCTTGAGAAAAATCTCAAGCTGGAAGGCGTCAGCGGTACGCGTTACATGTACCACGATCCGTGCCACAGCCCGATGAAATTGCAGGATCCGATGAAGACGGTGAATGCCTTGATCACCACCGACAACGGCGCCAAGATCGAGAAGAACGAACGTTGCTGCGGCGAGTCCGGCACGTTCGGCGTGAGCCGTCCGGATGTCTCGACCCAGGTCCGTTTCCGCAAGGAAGAAGAGATGAACAAGGGCGCGGATAAACTGCGCGCCGATGGTTTTGGCGGTGACGTCAAGATCCTCACTTCCTGCCCGTCTTGCCTGCAAGGTTTGTCGCGCTACAACGATGATTCCGGCACCACCGCCGATTACATCGTGGTGGAAATGGCGCGTCATATCCTGGGCGAGAACTGGTTGCCGGATTATGTGGCGCGCGCCAATAACGGTGGCATCGAGCGGATCCTGGTGTAACCATGACAGAGCATTCGGTTGATTGCGAACTATGCAGCGGCGACGGTGGGGAGATTCTCCACCGCGCCGAAAAATTCCGCGTGGTGCTGGTCGACGATCCCTTGTATCCTGGATTCTGCCGTGTCATCTGGAACGATCATGTGAAGGAAATGACGGATTTGCCGATCGCCGATCGCAGCACTTTAATGGCTGCGGTATGCAAGGTGGAATCTGTCGTGCGCGCCGTCATGCAGCCTGAAAAAATCAACCTGGCCAGCCTCGGCAACATGACGCCGCATGTGCATTGGCATGTGATTCCACGTTATCTGGACGACGCTCATTTCCCTAGTCCGGTGTGGGCGCAAGCCCAGCGGCAACCGCTGCCGGCCAGCCATGCGCAGCGACAGGCATTGCTGGGCGCATTGCGCTCGGCGATATCCGAGCAGTTTTAATCTTATTTAATCTCCCCCGGATAATCTCAATGATCGGTTCCAAACAATCAGCACCTGCGCCAATACCGGTATCATTCACAGTACACAAGCAATCGTGCACGCTGGAAGTCGCCTTCGATGACGGCGCGGTGTTTTCATTGCCGTTTGAATTGATGCGCGTCTATTCGCCATCGGCGGAAGTAAGCGGCCACGGTCCAGGGCAAGAGGTACTGCAAACCGGTAAACGCAATGTCGAAATGGCTGCGCTTGATCCGGTAGGCAATTACGCAGTCAAGCCGACCTTTTCGGATGGGCACGTCAGCGGCATTTATACCTGGGCCTATCTGTACAAACTGGGGCGAGATCAGGAAGCGATGTGGGAAGATTATCTGCAGCGACTGGAAGCCGCCAGTCATACACGCGAAAGCGGACGGGATTTGCCGATGACTAGCAAGACCGCGGGCGGTCATGGTTGTGCGTAACGATCTTGTATAACCAGGCCGGATTCTGTCTTTACAAAATCCGGCCCGCGTTCTCTCTTTAACGCCTCTCACAAGAGTTGTTTACGTTCCTGGTTTTAATTTCCATCTCGTTCAACGCATCGCCGATCGCATGCACCGCCTGCCGCATTTCATCCGGGCCAATCGCGCCGATACAACCCACGCGGAAAGTCTCAGCCTGGGTCAGCTTGCCCGGATACAAAATGAAACCTTTATCGCGCACCCGGTTGTAAAAATTCTTGAACTCGTAATTGGCGCTGTTCGGCGCATGCATGGTGACGATGATAGGCGCCTGGATTTTTGCCGGTAAAAACTGGATTAATCCCAACTCGCGCATACCCGCCATCAAGGTGTCGTAGTTTTTGGTATAGCGCGCCAGCCTTGCCGGCTGGCCGCCTTCCGCAAAAAACTGATTCAAGGCCTGATGGAAGGCAACCACGATATGCGTCGGCGGCGTGAAGCGCCATTGCGTGGTCTTTTCCATGTAAGTCCACTGGTCGTACAAATCGAGCGACAAAGACCTTGAGTTGCCTGCGCATTTTTCCAATACGCTCTTGCGTGCAATCACAAAGCCCATGCCTGGCGGACCTTCGATGCATTTGCCGCTGGCCGCGATCAGCGCATCGAAACTGATTTTCGCCGCGTCGATTTCCAGCGCGCCAAAGGAACTCATGGCGTCAATGATCAGGCTCTTCTTGTACTGCGCTACCACCTCGGCGATTTCTTGCAATGGATTCAGGATGCCGGTGCTGGTTTCGCAATGGATCACACCCACGTGCGTGATGCTACGATCGTTGCTCAGCACACGCTCGACGTCGGCGGCGGTGGTAGGCACGTCCTCGGCGGTTTCGAATACAGTTACCTGGCGTCCCATCATCTCGACGATTTTTGCCATGCGCTTGCCGTAGGCGCCGTTGATCAGCACCAGCATGTGGCCGTTACGCGGCAGCAGCGTGTTGATCGCCGCTTCGATCGAAAACGTGCCGCTGCCCTGCATCGGCACACACACATGCGTCTCGTGGGCGTTCGCGATGTCCAGCAATTGCTGGCGCACCTTGCCGGTGATGGCATTGAATGATGCATCCCATGAACCCCAGTCCTGCAGCATCGCGCTTTTGGTGGCGAGCGACGTGGTCAATGGGCCTGGGGTCAGAAGAATCGGGTCGCGGCTTTGCAGGCTCATGATATTTCCTTTGGTTTGATGCGAGTGTTAGTCGAATATTGAATAGATGTAAGATGTCGCTTGATCAGGTCTGGCGCCAGCTTTGCGCTTTCTTTAGCAGCACGCGTGTAATCAATGCGTACAGCAGGCAGACGATGGCGGAAGTCAGTACGATCAACGTTCCCATCGCCGCTGCCGGGCCGATTTTGCCCTCGGCTTCCAGATTCAGCAGCGCCACCGATGCCAGTGTGGTGTCGGGAGAGTACAGAAACACCACTGCCGAAATGGTGGTCATGGCATTGATGAACAGGTAGCGGCCGATGTCCAGGATCGCCGGCAGGCAAACCGGCACCGTCACCCGCAGAAAAGTTTTATAGAAGGGCACCTTGAGTGATGCCGATACCGCTTCGAACTCGTTGTCTATCGCCTTCAAGGCAGTGACAGCAGTCAGGTAACTGGAGGTGAAGTAATGCACCACCGTCGACAACACCAGGATCGCCATGCTGCGATACAGGAAATTCAAAGGATTGTCGGGATGGTTGAAGAACATGATGTAACCCAGGCCGAGTACCAGTCCCGGTACACCCATAGGCAGCATGGCCAACAGGCGGAACACAGGGCGCGCCGCGTCCATGCCGCGCGTCTTTTCGACCAGGTAGGCACTACCGAAAATCAGGACTATGCCGCTGACAACCACATAGCCCGCCAACCGCAAGCTATTGAAATACGATTCCAGGATGCCGTCCTGGATCAGGCCGAAATAATAGTGGTCCCAAACCAGCGTCAGGTTGTAAGGCCACAGCTTGATGAAAGAGGTGTACACCGCCATGCCCAATACCGACAGCAGCAGAAAGCAGACCAGGCCGCAGTAGCAGAACATCAAGGCATCGAACAGGCGATGGCGCTTGGGCACAAACGGTACGGCGCGTGCCGATAGCTGCGATTGCAATTTACGCCGGATGGTAAAGTCGATAGCAAACGCCATCAACGCCGGCAATAGCAGCAGCAAGCTGACCACCGCACCTTTGTTGAAATTCTGCTGGCCGATGACCAGTTGATATACATCGATCGCCAACACATTGAAATCGCCGCCGATGACTTTTGGTACGCCGAAATCGTTGACGGTGAAAGTAAACACTACCAGCATTGCACTGATCAACCCGTACTTGGCGCCGGGCAGGGTGATGGTCCGGAATTTGCGGAAGCGGCTGGTGCCGAGCGATTCCGCCACTTCATACAAGCGGCCGTCAGCCAGCGATAGTGCAGTAATCAAAATCATCAAGGCGTGCGGAAACACGGCATAGCATTCGCTGATGATGATACCGATCGGACCATAGATAGAAGCGCCGCCCAGTAAACCCTTCAGCGCGCCCTGGGTGCCGAACCACTGCACGAACGAGATGGCGGCCAGCAGCGACGGCGCCAGGATCGGGATCAGCGATAGCGTACGGAAAAAGCGTTTGAACGGCATCATGCTGCGCGTCAGCGCATAGGCAAAAGTGAAGGCCGCCGGGATCACCAGCGCCGTCACCGATATCGCAATGAATAATGTATTCAGCACCGATTGCCGCAGTGCCGGCGTCGACATGTAGTCGGTGAACTGGCGCAGCCCGACAAAAGCGCCGTCCTTGTCTTGCACGCTTTGGATAAGGATCATCAGCACCGGCATCAGCAGGAATATCGCCAGTCCGGCGCAGACCAGCAATAGCAAGCCATGCGCAATCCGTTCATGCCAGTGGCTTTGCTGGCGGCCGCCAACGGTTTTGCCGCCGCTGGCAGTAAGCGGCGTCAGGTTGAGTGCGCTGGCCGGCCTGTTCATGCCGCCACCGTCTGCGCCTGTTCGTGATCCGGGTACACGCGGATGCGCTCCGGCAGCAATCCGTACCGCAGCTTGCTGCCGATGCCCAGATCAAGTTCTTTCAGCAGATTGAGTGACATCGAAGCCACCACCGGTTGCTGTTCCATGCCGTCCAGCACCACCGTCAGGTAACTGAATGCACCCAGGAACTCTATTTTCTTCACTTCCGCCATGGCGTGATTGTGAGTACGCTGTTCGACGCTGCGGGCGACAAAATCCTCGGGCCGCAAATATACTTTGACCGGTTGGCCCGCCGGGATGTGATCGACCCGCGATTCGCAATTGAAATCCAGTTTGCCGATGCGGAAATGGCCGTCGCCAAGCGAAATGCCGCGCAAGATATTCACCTTGCCGACGAAAGAAGCAACGAAGGGCGAGCCCGGTTGCAGATAAATGTCTTGCGGGCTGCCGCATTGTTCGATGGCGCCGTGATTCATGACCACGATGCGATCGGCCATGGTCAAGGCTTCCTCCTGGTCGTGGGTCACCATGATGGTGGTGACGCCCAGGCGTTGCTGCAGCTGACGGATTTCGCTGCGCAGGCGAACCCGCTCCAGTGCATCCAGGGCTGACAGCGGCTCATCCAGCAACAGCAGGCCGGGAGAGGTCGCCAAGGCCCGCACCAGCGCAATCCGCTGTTGCTGGCCGCCGGACAATTGTCCCGGGAATTTCTTGCCGCTGGTGGGCAAGCCTGCCAGCGTCAGCAACTCCTGGACCCGTTCCGCAGTGGCGCTGCGGCTCTGACGCCGGTTGACCAGGCCGTAGGCGACATTGTCGGCGATGGTCAGGTTGGGAAACAGCGCATAGGACTGGAACACGATGCCATAGTCGCGCTTGATAGGTGCTAGCCAGGAGATGTCTTTGCCGCCCTGGACGATGCGTCCCTGGTCTTGGCTTTCCAGGCCGGCAATGATGCGCAGCAGGGTAGTCTTGCCACAACCGGACGGCCCCAGGAAACAGACGAACTCGCCTTCCGCAACAGTCAGGTTGATGTCGCGCAGCGCATGAAAGCTGCCGAACGATTTCGAGATGTTTTCCAGCGCCAGATAAGGCTTGGACGCTAGGCAAGGATTCTGCTGAGACATGATGCTGCTCTCCCGGGTAGTCACGAATGGCGAAGCGTTACTTCTTTTCCGCCTTGGAGTTGTAACGTGTGCCCCATTCAGCCAGGATACGCTCGCGGTTCTTGGCCGACCAGTTGAAGTCGTTAGGCGTGATCAGCAGTTTTTCGTAATTATCAGGAATACCCTCGACTTTTTTGGCGATGCCGGGATAGGCAACGATGGCCCACCAGTTGGAGCTGACCTGGTTAGCTTCCTTGCTGCTCATCCAGTCGACCAGTTTCTTCGCTGCATCCAGGTTTTTGGCGCCCTTCATGATGCCGCTGGCTTCCACATCCCAGCCTAGGCCTTCTTTCGGGAAAATCAACTCGATCGGGGCGCCGCTGCGTTTTACCTGATGGCCACGGAATTCAAATGAAATGCCGATAGGAAATTCGCCGGTGCCGGCCATGGTGCAAGGTTTGGAGCCGGAGTGGGTATATTGGGCGATGTTCTGATGCAGGGCATCCATGTACTTCCAGCCGTTGGCTTCACCGAACATCTGCAACCAGGCTGTGACATCCAGGTAACCAGTACCGCTGGATGCCGGATGCGGCATGACGATCTGGCCCTTATAGATCGGCTTGGCCAAATCTTGCCAGCTGGTCGGCTTTGGCAAGTTCAGTTTCTTGGCTTCTACCGTATTGAAGCAAATGGTCGCGCCCCAGACATCCATGCCAACCCAGGATGGCGGCCGGGCGCTATCTACGTAGGCCGGATTGAGCTGTTTCATGCCGGTCGGCTCGTACGGCAGCAACATGCCTTCCTGGCCCAGCAAGGCCAGGCTGGTGGCGGCCAGGCCGACCACTACATCGGCCTGCGGATTGTTCTTTTCAGCCAGCAATTTGGCAGTGACAACACCGGTAGAGTCGCGCACCCAACGGATTTCGACAGTCGGATTGGCTTTCTCGAAACCGTCCTTATACTGTTTCATGGCATCGGTTTCCAGCGCGGTATACACCAGCAGCGAGGTTTTAGACTGGGCCAGGCTGCTGGCTGCCGTCAGGGCAAGGCCGGCGCCTAGCAGGACTGTTACAACTCCGGCTACTGCGCTTGTGCGCAGGATTCGTGTAAATTGCTGTTTCATTGCCATCTCCTCAGATGTTGAGCAAATCGTCTACCGTGATGCCGCCAATGTCGAAACCTGATCAATCTGCTGCGGGGTGCTGTCTTTTATTTCTTTTTTGATGTTTTTTTATTACATCATGTTTTATGTATTTTGTTGACAATCTACACGTTGTTAAATTAAAGTGCAATCACCATCTCAAAAAAAGATCTGCCATGACCAATAACCGCACCATGAACACCATCGCCCTGGTTCAGAAAAACTCGCTGCCGTCGCTAGTTCAGAAAGAGCTGGAGCGCATGATCCTGAGCGGCGATCTGGTCGCCGGCGACAAGCTCAATGAAGTCTCGCTGGCGGAAATGCTAGGGGTCTCACGCGGCCCGGTGCGTGAGGCGTTCCGGGCGCTGGAAGAGGCGGGGCTGGTCCAGCAGGAAAAGAATTGTGGCGTCTTCGTGCGCCAGATCTCGGTCGAAGAAGCCGATGAAATCTATGAGGTGCGAGCCGCACTGGATGAGCTGATCGGTCGCAAGCTGGCGGGGACCATCAAGCCGGCCCAGGTGCAGGAGTTACGCACGCTGCTTGATCGCATGGATGGCATGGTGGCGCTGGGCGACGTCGATGGTTACCTGAAGTTGAATCTGAACTTCCATGACTCGCTTGTGCAATTCACCGCCAACAAGAAGCTGTTGCATACCTATCGGCGTCTGGTCAACGAACTCAATCTGTTCCGCCGCTCGGCGCTGGCGCAAAAGGGCAGCCTGCCGACTTCCACCACTGAGCATCACAAGATCGTCGACGCCATCGCCAGTGGTGACTCGCAAGCCGCAGGCGACATCATGCGCGAACACGCAGTTGCCGGACGCAACCGCATGCACAAGGCGCAAGCGCAAGCCACCGTCGGTGCTGGCAGCACTGTTCCTGCAGTCAACTAACTGATCGTAGCTCGTCGACTCACAGCGAAAGAGAAGCATGTCCGATACCAAGACCCTCAACGTAAATGGCCGCAGCTATTCATGGATGAAGCAGCCTGTCGTCGTTGTCTGTGTCGACGGCTGTGAACAGGAATACATCAATCAGGCGATTCAAGCCGGCGTCACGCCGTTTCTTAAAAAAATGGTGGCGCAAGGCACCGTGCTTACCGGTGATTGTGTTGTACCGAGCTTTACCAATCCGAACAATCTGTCGATCGTGACCGGCGCGCCGCCTTCCGTGCACGGCATCTGCGGTAACTATTTCCTGGATCGCGAAGCGAATCAGGAAGTCATGATGAATGACGCCAAATACCTGCGCGCCGGCACCATATTCGAGGCCTTCTCCAACGCCGGAGCCAAGGTCGCCGTGATCACTGCCAAAGACA
>NZ_FOKF01000054.1 GCF_900111995.1 Collimonas sp. OK607 | reverse complement strand
CTGCCGATTGCCTGTTTTTTTAGAGGCGCGACCCAATTCAAACCACAAAAAATAAAACCCACCAAAAAATGGTGGGTTCGTCAGCAACCTGACGCTATCCATTGGATAGCGTTTTTTTTGTAAACATGTCGTAATAAAGCGGGACGCCGGCAAAATTTTGCGCGGCATCTTGCTGCGGATTAACATGGCGCGTACCATGATGTGAAAATCCATTCAACTTGCTATCCCGGAGACATGCATGTCCATTCATATGATTGAAGCGGTTCGTTTTAACGTAGCTGGCGACCGGGTCGAAGAAGTACGTTGGGGACGTGCAAAGCCGAAAGACGACGGTTCTATCGGATGGGAACACAAGACTTCGGAACAAGATGTCAGCCTGGTGGTTGACGCGCTGCATTTCGGCGATGAGGTTGCCACCGCATTTTCAGTCGATGGAAAAATTGTGCGCGGCCCCAGCATCGCGCTGGTGATTTACGAGCACGGGATTGAAGGTATTGGCATTGCCGAGTCCGAAGTGTCGGGACGCACGCTGGCAGATTTGCCACGATTTTGAGCCGGATTGAATCTGCCATCCATTCGTTTCAGCTGACTCGGGCCTTTCTTAGAGCTATCGTCTAGCAATTTTCTGTATTATTGCCCAATGCGAATATTTCAAAGCATGAAATTCCGCTTTATCGGGCTCGGCGTGGTGCTTATTGTTGCCGGTGTCTCACTTCGCGTGTTCTTTGCGCTGCCGTTCGCGCAAGGACTGCTGCGTGACGAAGTTGCAAATCAGCAATTGTCCATTGCTTCTTATGTCGCGCGTGACATCGATCATAGTATCGAAACGAGGCGCACCCTGATTGGCGAACTGAGCACGGCGTTGCCGCCAGAACTGCTGCAGCAGCCGCAGAAACTCGCGACCTGGCTGCAGGAACGGCAGCGGCTGAATCCCTTGTTTAATAGCGGTTTACTGGTGATGCGACCGGATGGCGTTGGCCTGCTGGCCGAATATCCGGTAATAGCGGGGCGCAGCAATCTGCTCTACTCTGGTACCGACTGGTTCCAGGCCGCGCTGCATGCCGATGCCCCGGTGATGAGCAAGCCTGAGCGTGGCCGCGCCAATGGCGAACCGATCTTGATCATGGCGGCGCCGGTACGCAACGCCGCCAGGCAGGTGGTGGCGGTGGTGGCGGGCGTGGTGGTGCTCAACACCCCGGGCTTTCTCGATCGCTTGCAGGAAAACCGGCTCGGAGCAAGCGGCGGTTTTCTTTTGATTTCGCCGGCAGACAAGTTATTCGTCGCCTCCAGCGATCCTGCAATGGTGTTAAAGCCGACGCCGGAGCCCGGCGTGAATCTGTTGCACGATCGCGCCATGGCCGGCTTCCGCGGCACCGGGATAACGATTAACGCTAAAGGTGTGGAGGAGTTGTCTTCCATGGCAACGGTGCCTAGCACGGGATGGTTTGTCGTCGCACGGATACCCACTACGGAGGTATTTCATCCGATTCAAGCCATGCGGAATTTCTTCTTGAAGAACACGCTGGCGGTACTGTTCGGGACGATTGCGATATTGCTGCTGGTGTTGCCGCACTTGTTACGGCCGCTGACGAGTGCGGCGCAGGCGATGCGCGAAATGGCGGATGGCAAGCGGCCATTGGCGCCGCTGCCAGTCAGGCGCCGCGATGAAGTGGGAGATCTGGTGCTCGGTTTTAACTATCTGGTGGAACGGCTGTATGAAAAAGAAGCCGCGCTGATGGCGAGCGAGGCGAGCATGGCATTCATGGCGCATCACGATGCGCTGACAGGCCTGTACAACAGGACCATGTTGGAAGATCGTTTGCAGCAGGCGCTGGCGCGGGCCCAGCGCGAGGGTTCGCATTTTGCGCTGCTGTTTTGCGATCTGGACGATTTCAAGCCGATCAACGATCAATATGGACACGCGGCCGGCGACGCCGTCTTGCGCCAGGTCGCCGCGCGATTGCTGGACGAACGAAGAAGCACTGATACCGTGGCGCGCCTGGGTGGCGATGAATTCGTGATCCTGCTGACCGATCTCAGCGACAATCTTGGCGACACCTGCAGCGGGGTGACTGTCGTGGCTCAGCAATTGCTGGAGTCGCTCAGCATACCTTTCAATATCGGCGGCAAAATATTTCAGCTCAGCACCTCGATCGGTATCGCGTTGTACTCCGGCATCGGTGTTTCAGCATCGCAACTGATGTCGCAGGCCGACATCGCCATGTATCGGGCGAAAGCGGCGGGGAAGAACGAATTTTGTGTTTTTGATGGAACCTTTGAATCTTTCAGCGTTTAGCGCGCTGAATTTTGCCCAAACGCCGGCACATGGATTTTTTATTTTTCTCCCACGCGAACGCCTCGCCTGAAGCAGCGCTAATAACATACCGACCTGCCCGCCTGCCCGGCATCAAAAATTGCTGGATGATGGCCGGTTGCCAGCAACACTGTTGTCGACCGGAACGACGATAGGATCGCCCCCGTGCGCTTCCCGCCATTGCTGACGGCGCCACTCGATTTCAGCCCATTGCTCGGTGCGCCGCTTGTCCCATTCATTGCGTTCGCGCCAAACGGGTGCTGCCGTGACGGCTGAAGGCGGATGGAGCAGCGGTGCCGGATGCAGCTCGGCGCCATATAACGCCGGTGGTGTAAAAAGCGGTGCTGTTCCGGCGTGTACCAGGCCCAGGTTATTGTCGGCGATGGCTCGGTTCGGCGCCCCAGCGGCAAGGCCGCTTAGCAATAATACGAGTAGTATCCTTCCCATATCGCCTCCCGATTTATTGACTTGAATTTGAGACTTCAAACTTGAAGCGTGCGAGTGCTTTCAGGATTCCATTCTAGGAAACAAAGCATAGGTAAGCTAATAAAGAATTGCTACACAGTGCGATTTTGCGAACATCACAGGCAATCCGCAGCGCAAGGTAGTTGCCGGTGGTAATGTTTGCATTCGAGAACGATTTTCTGATGGAGATATCTGATGCAATCACAGAGCGAAAAAGCCCGTGTTTTCCAGCAACTTCACGCACGTGAGGGCGCTTTCATCATTCCAAATCCATGGGACATCGGCAGCGCCAGATTGCTGGCTTTACTCGGGTTTGAAGCACTGGCAAGCACTAGCGCAGGCTTCGCATTTTCACGCGGGCAATTGGATGGCGGCATCGGCCGTGAGCAAATGATGGCGCATTTAACGGAACTGGCTGCGGCAACCGAGCTGCCGCTCAGCGCGGATCTTGAAAACGGGTTTGGCGAGGCACCGGAGACGGTATCGGAAACTATCAGGCTTGCTGCGGCTACCGGCATTGTCGGCGGTTCTATCGAAGATGCCAGCGGCCATCGCGCCGATCCGATTTACACGCTGGAGCTGGCGGCCGAGCGCGTACGGGCCGCCGTCGAGGCGGTGCGTGGACTGGATTTTCCTTTTACACTCACCGCGCGCGCAGAAAATTACCTGGTTGGCCGGCCCGATTTGAAAGATACCATCAAGCGGCTCCAGGCCTATCAGGAAGCCGGTGCCGACGTACTCTATGCGCCAGGCTTGAAGAGCAAGGAAGAGATTGCCGCAGTGGTCAGCTCGCTGGATAAGCCGGTGAACGTGGTCATGGGACTGCAAGGCGTGCAATTGGGCTTGCAAGAGCTGGCGGCTATCGGCGTCAAACGGATTAGCGTCGGCGGCTCACTGGCGCGGGCGGCATTGGGGGCGTTTTTGCGTGCAGCTGAAGAGATGCGTGAGCACGGCACATTTACTTACGGCGAGGCGGCGGTGAGTACGGGCCGGATCAGCGAGATGTTGCAAGCAGCAAGTAAGCTTTAGCCCAACAAGCTTTGATCAGCAGGCGCCGAAAATAAGTTCTATGCTGCTTAGTGTAAGATCCATGCTTTTCCGCGTCGAAGAAGTGCTGCAGATCATGAAAGTCTACAACTTAGCCTGTGAACAGAATCATCGCTTTGAGGGTTGGTTTGCCTCGGAGGAAGATTTTCTTTCGCAATCAGCGGAGCAGCAGATTATTTGCCCGGTATGCGACAGCATGAAGGTCGGCAAGTTGCCGTCAGCCCCGCATCTCAATTTATCCGCGGCCAAATCAAATCCTGCCGGCAGCGACGCGGGCTTGAGCGCATCGGCAGTGGCGCAATTTCAGCAGCGTCTGCAGGAAGTGGCGCGTCATGTGATGGAAAATACGGAAGATGTGGGCGCAGGTTTTACCGAAGAAGCGCGCCGGATTCATTACAAGGAAGTCCCTGAGCATGGGATACGCGGCATTGCATCGGCGGAACAATGCGAAGAGCTGGCAGAGGAAGGTATTGATGTTTTCCACCTGCCGCTGCCAGTGCCGCCGAAGCGGTCGCTTCAGTAACGCATGATTCAAACTCTTGTTTCAATAACTGAGTAGACCGGCAATTACGCGTTGCGGTCCCGCAGAATCCGTGTAACACCGCGGATGCGGCGAACGTTGCGCATCAACCTCGCCAGGTGCACCCGGTCTTCGACCTGGATGGTGAAAATCAACTGCGTCATCAGCTGGTCTTTGTCGTCATCCATGTTGACGTAGATGATGTTGGCGTCGGAGTCGCCGATTTCGGCGGCGACCCGGGCCAGGATGCCCTTGTCGTTATGCACCAGCACCTTGATGCGGCAATCGAAGCGGCGATTCAGGTCTTCACCCCACAGCACTTCAATCCAGCGATCCGGATCCTTGTTGCGTTGGCGCTTGGCGATATGGCAGTCTTCGGTGTGCACTACCAGCCCTTGGTCGCGCTTGAGCTGGCCGGTGATGTGGTCGCCCGGAATCGGCTGGCAGCATGGCGACAGCTGCACTGAAATACCTTCGCTGCCATAGATCACCACCGGTTCCATCTTGGCTGGAGCGGCAACGCCTTCCATATCCAGCAGCGGCGTCTGCAACGGTTCGTTTTCGAGCAAGCCCATGATATGACGCGCCACCAGGGTCGCCATACGTTTGCCGACGCCGATGTCAGCATAGATTTCATCCATCGACTTGGCGCTGGATTCATTCAGCAGGCGATCGACCACGATCGGCGCCAGCACCGGATTCAGGTTGAGCATCGCCAGCGCCTGCGACAACAGCCGCTGGCCGAGTTCTACCGACTCGCTCAGATTGATAGTGCGCAGATGATGACGGATGGCCGACCGCGCTTTACCTGTACGCACGAAACTGAGCCAGTTAGGGCTAGGGCGCGAACTGGGCGAGGTAATGATTTCGACGATGTCGCCGTTGTGCAATTCTGTGCGTAGCGGCGCGGCTTCGTGATTGATCTTGGCGGCGATGGTCTGGTCGCCGACATCGGTATGGATGGTATAAGCGAAATCGAGGGCGGTAGCGCCACGCGGCAAGGCGATGATTTTCGATTTCGGCGTAAACACATAAACCGAATCGGGGAACAGGTCGACCTTGACGTGTTCCAGGAATTCAGCCGAATCGCCGGTCTGTTTTTGAATGTCGAGCAACGACTGCAGCCAGGCATGGGTGCGCTGCTGCAAATCGCTCAGATTGCCTTCTTCATCCTTGTACAGCCAGTGCGCGGCCACGCCCGACTCAGCGACCCGGTGCATGTCCTGGGTGCGAATCTGGAACTCCACCGGCGTACCGTACGGGCCGATCAAGGTTGTATGCAGCGACTGGTAGCCATTCAGCTTGGGGATTGCGATGTAATCCTTGAACTTGCCCGGCATCGGCTTGTACAGTGCATGCAGGGTGCCGAGCGCGAGGTAGCAATTGGCGAAGGTGTCGACCACGATACGGAAACCGTACACATCCAGCACCTGTGAAAACGACAGATGCTTGTTGTGCATCTTGCGGTAGATGCCGAACAGGCTTTTCTCGCGCCCGTCTATTTGTGCGTTGATGCCGGTCGCCGCCAGCGTGGTGCTGACCGACTCCAGGATCTTGCTGACCACTTCACGCCGGTTGCCGCGCGCCGCCTTGACTGCTTTGGCCAGGGTGCGATGGCGCAGCGGGTACAGATGCGAGAACGCCAGTTCCTGCAACTCGCGGTAGATATTGTTCAGTCCCAGGCGATGCGCAATCGGGACGTAGACCTCCATTGTCTCACGGGCGATGCGACGTTTTTTTTCCGGGACCATCACGCCCAGCGTGCGCATATTGTGCAAACGGTCGGCCAGCTTGACCAGGATCACGCGCACGTCGCGCGCCATGGCCAGCAGCATCTTGCGGAAATTTTCGGCCTGGGCTTCGATCTGGCTCTGGAATTCGATCTTGTCCAACTTCGACAAACCATCCACCAACGTCGCCACCGGCGCGCCGAAACGTTCGATCAGCTCATCCTTCTTGACGTCCTGGTCTTCCATGACGTCGTGCAGCAGGGCAGCCATGATCGCTTGCGCGTCAAGTTTCCAGTCGGCGCAGATTTCAGCGACGGCAATCGGGTGTGAAATATAGGGTTCGCCGGATTTGCGCATCTGACCCAGATGCATTTCATCCGAAAAGCGATACGCTTCTCTGACTTTCTTCAGCTCGGCTGGTGTCAGGTATTCGGCAAGCTTGTTGGCCAGGTGCGTGATCGAAGCGACGCCGGGTTGGAGCGTGGGCGGATGATCTGGCAAGGGAGGAGTATTCGCGGGTTTTCTGGCTGAGCGGGGGGAGGCCGCCCGTTTTTTAGTGGTTGCGGCTGATGACAGGCTTGAATCTGGTGAGGTCAGGTTCATACTGGGTAGCTATCAGCCGCATGAGTTTTACTAATGTTAGCCAGGTACCTTTTTCAGCATTTCGATGCCGATCTTGCCCGCAGCGATTTCGCGCAGTGCAATCACGGTCGGTTTGTCTTTTGCGTCGATTTTTGCAGTGTGGCCTTGCAATAACTGGCGCGCGCGATAAGTCGCGGACAACGTCAACTGAAAACGGTTAGGGATTTGTTTCAAACAATCTTCGATGGTGATGCGGGCCATATATTCTCCGGAAAACGGTGTTGCTTGGTGTTGATGCCAGTATTGATTCGATACTAACTTAAATTGGCGTGGATGCCCAATTGGGCAAACAAAGACGCGTTGCGCACCGCCTGCTGTGAAAAGCGGCAGCGGGTAGCTTTGACGATCGCTGTTAATTCCGACAGAGCAGTTGCAAACTCTTGATTAATAATAACATATTCAAACTCGGGGGCGTGGGCGATTTCACCGCCGGCCGCAAGAATCCGCCGAGTAATGACCTGCGGCTCATCCTGGCCGCGCTTTTTCAAGCGATCTTCCAGCGCTGCAATTGATGGCGGCAGGATGAAAATACCGACTGCATGCGGAAATTGCTTCTTCACTTGCTGCGCGCCTTGCCAGTCGATTTCCAGCAAGACGTCAGTGCCGGATTGCATTTGCTCGGCAATCGCCAGGCGCGAAGTGCCGTAATAATTGGTATGGACTTCGGCCCATTCCAGGAATTCGCCCTGTTTGTGGCGCGCGCGGAAGTCTTCAACCGTAGTGAAATGATACTCGCGACCGTCCTGTTCACTCGGGCGTGGCGGCCGCGTAGTGTAGGAAATCGACAGTTTGATGGCTTTTTCCTGTTCCAGCAGGGCATTCACCAGCGTCGATTTGCCGGCGCCGGAAGGTGCTACCACCATGAACAGGCTGCCCGACATGGGATGTTCGTCCGGCATTGCCGAAACAGGTTCAATCGGTGAGGCAGGGAGAAGTGGAGGTGTCATGACAATTGTGTAGTGTGCAATCTATCAAGCATTTAACATACTTGAATATAAGGGTGACATTATATCAGCGCGGCAATAAGCTGCAGCGCGGATTTGTATCTGTCATATCTGTGGTTTGATAACGGCTGCCCGGGCATGGTGTACATTTATGGGTTTTCAAAAAAGCACAGGCACTGACGGTCCGCCTGAATAATGCAAAAACGACAAGGAAATCCACGGTGGCGATCAAATTACAGCAAAGCGAGCAGAAGGATCTGATCGGATCGATTCAGCGCTATTTCAAGGAAAACATGGAAGAGCCGATCGGCGATCTGAAAGCGGGCATGCTGCTCGATTTCTGTCTGCGCGTGATCGGTCCCGGCATTTATAACCAGGCGATTGCCGACGCGCAGGCGCACATGGAAGCGAAAGTCTCGGATCTGACGGTCGAGTGCTACGCCGAGACCGAGGATTACTGGAAGAAGAAAAAATAAGGTTCTTCACGGATTACCGATAAACAACGGTAAAAACAGAAAGAAAGTGGGGTGGGCACGAATGCCCACGCGTGACCGCGATAGCCGGAGTGCAAACGTACGCGTTACCGAAACAGGCATCTGCCACGAGTGAATTCCGCGTGGGCATACGTGCCCACCCTACCGCAAGGCAAAAATAAGCCCGGCCTGGAACTGTTGCACGTATCCAAAGCTGACAGTGGCATGGTCACGGACGCTATAATGCAAGCAGACGGTTCTATCCTGGCTCTATCCGTACTTAATCCGTACTTAATACATACCTGCAACTTTACACAACGCCACCCACAATATGCATTATGTTTCGACTCGCGGCCACGCAGCCGCCCAAAATTTTTCCGAAATTCTGTTAGGCGGCCTGGCTCCGGATGGTGGTTTGTACCTGCCAGAGACATATCCGCAAGTCACCGGCGCCGAGCTGGATCTGTGGCGTAGCTTGTCGTACGCCGACCTGGCGTTTGAAGTATTGAAGAAATTTGCGACCGATGTGCCTGAAGCCGATTTGAAAGCACTGGCGCACAAGACCTACAGCGCCGAGGTTTACCGCAACGCGCGGGCGGGCGACGATGCCAGCCAGATCACGCCTTTGCATCTGCTTGAAGAAAAAGACGGCAGCAAACTGCTGTTGCAGGCGCTATCAAACGGCCCGACGCTCGCCTTCAAGGATATGGCGATGCAATTGCTGGGTAATCTGTTTGAATACACCCTCGCCAAGAACGATGCCAAGCTGAACATTTTCGGCGCTACGTCCGGCGATACCGGCAGCGCAGCGGAATACGCGATGCGCGGCAAAAAGGGCATTCGTGTCTTCATGCTGTCGCCGCACAAGAAAATGAGTGCGTTCCAGACCGCGCAGATGTTCAGCCTGCAAGACCCGAATATCTTCAACATCGCGGTCGAAGGCGTATTCGACGATTGCCAGGATATGGTCAAGGCGGTATCCAACGATCATGCATTCAAGGCCAGCCAGAAAATCGGTACCGTCAATTCGATCAACTGGGCGCGTGTCGTGGCACAAGTGGTGTATTACTTCCGCGGCTATCTGACCGCGACCACCAGCAATGATCAAAAAGTATCCTTCACGGTTCCTTCGGGCAATTTCGGCAATATCTGCGCCGGCCATATCGCCCGCATGATGGGCTTACCGATCGATAAGCTGGTGGCTGCCACCAACGAGAACGACGTGCTGGATGAATTTTTCCGCACCGGGATCTACCGGGTGCGTAAATCGGCCGAGACGTACCACACCAGCAGCCCCAGCATGGACATCAGCAAAGCCTCGAATTTCGAACGTTTTATCCACGATTTGCTGGATGGCGACAGTGAACGCGTGCGCGCCTTGTTCCATAAGGTGGAAACCGAAGGTGGCTTCAACCTGGCGGGCGGCCCGGGCAGCGATGGCGACGAGTTTGCCAAGATCGGCCAGTTCGGCTTCCAGTCCGGCAAATCGACCCATCAAGACCGGTTGGACACCATCCGCGATATCGAACAGCGTTACGGCGTCACGATTGACACGCATACCGCCGATGGCGTCAAGGTGGCGCGCGAATACGCGACCCCGGGTGTACCGATGATCGTGCTGGAAACCGCCTTGCCGGCCAAGTTCAACGAGACCATCCGCGAAGCGCTGGGACGTGATGCCGAGCGACCAGCCGGCTTTGAAAACATAGAAGCGCTGCCGCAGCGCTTTGAAGTGATGGCGGCCGATGTGGCGCAGGTCAAGGCGTTTATTGCCGGCCATACCGGACTCTAAGTTGGCGGCGATCAGAATCCGATGATGCAAAAACCACCTATGTTGTCCGTTGCCGAGGCCCTCGACGTATTATTGGCCGCGCCGCGCCCGCTGGTCGACAGCGCCGCCATCGAACAGATGCCGACGCTGGCCGCCAATGGCCGGATACTGGCAAGCGCCCAGACTTCCCAACTCAACGTGCCGCCGGCAGACAATACGCAGATGGACGGTTATGCCGTACGCGCTGCGGATTGCGCCGGCGGTGCTGCCAGACTGCAGGTGTCGCAACGGATCCCGGCCGGACATGTCGGCGCGCCGCTGCAGGCCGGCACTGCTGCCCGGATTTTTACCGGCGCCATGATCCCTGAGGGTGCTGATGCCGTTGTGATGCAAGAAATGTGCGAGGCCGATGGCGATGCAGTGGTGATCAAACATGCGCCAGCTTCCGGTGAATGGGTACGCCGCGCCGGTGAGGATATCCGCAGCGGCAGTGTGATCTTGCCGGCTGGCACGCGGTTGCGGCCGCAACATCTCGGCCTGGCGGCATCGGTCGGCCTGGAAACAGTGCCGGTGGTGCGCAAATTACGGGTGGCGATGTTTTTCACCGGCGATGAACTGACCATGCCTGGCCAGCCATTGAAGCCGGGCGCCATTTACAACTCTAACCGATTCGTATTGCGCGGCCTGCTGGAAAACCTTGGTTGTGAAATAAGCGATTACGGCATCGTGCCGGACAATCGTGAAGCGACCCGCGAGGCCCTGCGCGTAGCGGCCCAGGAGCACGACCTGATTCTTACTTCCGGCGGCGTCTCGGTCGGCGAAGAAGATCACGTCAAGCCGGCGGTCGAAGCGGAAGGGCGTCTCAACATGTGGCAAATCGCCATGAAACCAGGCAAGCCGCTGGCTTTCGGCGAAGTCCGCCGCGCCGCCGGCGGTACCGCTTTTTTTATCGGTTTGCCCGGCAATCCGGTTTCCAGTTTTGTGACCTTCCTGATCTTTGTGCGGCCCTTCATTTTGCACCAGCAAGGCGTGGCGGCAGCCGGGCTGGCGCCGCAGGCGATCTCCATGCGCGCCGATTTCGATTGGCCCAAGGCTGATCGCCGCCAGGAATTCCTGCGCGTAAAAATCAACGCCGGCGGCGGCCTCGATTTATTCCCGCACCAAGGCTCGGGTGTGCTGACATCTGCCGTCTGGGGCGACGGTCTGGTCGACAATCCGGCTGGGAAAACCATTGCCAAGGGCGACTTGCTGCGATTCTTGCCGTTTTCTGCTCTACTGCAGTAAAAGTAATCGCAATCGTAATCGTCAAAACGAACAACCTTGTAATTGATCGAAAAAGAGAATGTAATGAAAATCCAGCTGCGCTTTTTTGCCAGCCTCCGTGAGGCGCTTGATGTGTCTCAGGAGACACTGGAGTTGCCGGCTTCGATTGCCACCGTTGGCGAGCTGCGCATTTTTTTACGTGCGCGCGGCCCTGTGTGGGCTGAGGCGCTGGCGGATGGCAGAGCCTTGCGCATGGCATTCAATCAGGAGCTGGTCAGCGCCGATGCCGCCCTGGTTGATGGCGGCGAAGTAGCATTTTTCCCGCCAGTAACTGGTGGTTAACTATCGGCGGCTGACATTGGTTTGTTGCTGCC
Source organism: Collimonas sp. OK607 (assembly GCF_900111995.1). Taxonomy (GTDB): domain Bacteria; phylum Pseudomonadota; class Gammaproteobacteria; order Burkholderiales; family Burkholderiaceae_D; genus Collimonas. The sequence continues at coordinate 14,154 of NZ_FOKF01000054.1, read as the reverse complement.
CATGAGGTCTTGAGTATGCCCATTCGTGTTCAGACAGAGGATTTCGATTTCGCCGCCGAGCTTGCGCAACTGCGGCTATCCAATCCCAAAATCGGCGCCGTAGTCAGCTTTCTCGGCACCGTGCGCGATTTGAACGATGGCAGCAGCGTCGCCCAGATGGAGCTGGAACATTATCCCGGCATGACCGAGAAAGCCCTGGCCGCCATCGTCGCCCAGGCCAAACAGCGCTGGGATATCTTCGATGCGCTGGTGATACATCGTATCGGTCCCTTGTTGCCGCTCGACCAGATCGTGCTGGTGGCGGTGAGTTCGGCCCATCGCGGCGACGCCTTTGCCGCCTGCGAATACATTATCGACTACCTGAAAACCGAAGCGCCGTTCTGGAAAAAAGAACACACGGACCAAGGGGCGCGCTGGGTCGATGCCCGTAGCACCGACGACGAAGCGCTGGCTAAATGGGAGCTGGACGAACAGGATACGCTGCCGCTGCCTATGCGCGAAAGTAAAAAGTGAGCTGGCTGGCGGTGGGTGTCGGTGCCGTGCTAGGCGCCTGGCTACGCTGGGGCGCAAGTGCCTTGCTGGGGGCATATCAGAACCAGTTGCCGTTGGGTACCTTGCTGGTCAATCTGGCGGGCGGCTACCTGGCAGGGCTGGCGGTCGGCTTTTTTGAGGCGCACCCGTTGCTGCCAATCGAATGGCGGCTGCTGGTGATTACCGGATTTCTTGGCGGTTTGACTACTTTTTCCACTTTTTCCGCTGAATCGATGGTGTTGTTGCAGCACGGCGAGTATGGTTGGTTTCTCGGGCATACGCTCCTGCATCTCTGCGGTTCGATTATCTTGTGTATTGCCGGATTCGCGACCTATCGCGCTGTCACTTTTTAACTTATCTGCTTACTTGTCTACTTAGTTTCTACTTACTTTCTACTTATTTATCTGGTTTTAGCTGTTTCTCCGTGGGCGCTTGAAATACGGCGGCCTGTCCCAATTTTCTATCCATTAGATATTTTGGAGGAACCATGCGTTTCGATAAATTAACCACAAAGCTGCAAGAAACAATCGCCGATGGCCAGAGCCAGGCAGTCGGCAATGATAATCAGTATATTGAGCCGGTCCATGCCTTGATCGCTTTATTGAATCAGGATGACGGCAGCGCCACCTCTTTGCTGCAACGCGCAGGCGTCAACGTCGCCGCGCTGGGCGCCGGCTTGAAAGCAGCGCTGGAGCGCTTGCCTAAAGTCTCCGGCCACGGCGGCGAAGTACAGATCGGTCGCGATCTGTCGGCTTTGTTGAATCTGGCCGACAAGGAGGCACAAAAACGCGGCGACGAATTCATTGCCAGCGAGATGCTGTTGCTCGCGCTCCTTGAGGATAAATCGGATGCAGGCCGTCTGGCGCGTGAAAACGGGCTGACCCGTAAAGCGCTGGAAGCGGCGATTACCGCCGTGCGCGGCGGCGCCAATGTCGCTTCGCAGGATGGCGAGGGGCAGCGCGAAGCATTGAAAAAATACACACTCGACCTGACCGAACGGGCCCGCATTGGCAAACTCGATCCGGTGATCGGCCGCGATGATGAAATCCGTCGGGCAATCCAGATTTTGCAACGGCGCAGCAAGAATAATCCGGTGCTGATTGGCGAACCCGGCGTTGGCAAGACCGCGATCGTGGAAGGACTGGCGCAACGGATCGTCAACGGTGAAGTCCCTGACAGCCTGAAATCGAAACGCGTCTTGTCGCTGGACATGGCGTCGTTGCTGGCCGGAGCCAAATTCCGCGGCGAATTCGAAGAACGGCTGAAAGCCGTGTTGAAGGAAATTGCCCAGGATGAAGGCCAGACCATCGTATTCATCGATGAGCTGCACACCATGGTTGGCGCCGGTAAAGCCGAAGGCGCGATGGATGCCGGCAATATGCTGAAGCCAGCCTTGGCGCGCGGTGAGCTGCATTGCGTTGGCGCCACCACACTGGACGAATACCGCAAGTACATCGAAAAAGATGCCGCGCTGGAACGGCGTTTCCAAAAGATCCTGGTTGACGAGCCTAGCGTAGAAGCTACCATCGCCATCTTGCGTGGCTTGCAGGAAAAGTACGAAGTCCATCATGGCGTTGAAATTACCGATCCGGCGATTGTCGCGGCGGCGGAGTTGTCGCATCGTTACATTACCGATCGCTTCTTGCCGGATAAGGCTATCGACCTGATCGATGAAGCTGCTGCCAAGATCAAGATTGAAATCGATTCCAAGCCGGAGGTGATGGATAGGCTTGATCGCCGATTGATTCAGCTCAAGATCGAACGTGAAGCGGTGCGGCGCGAGAAAGACGAAGCGTCGCAAAAACGCTTCACCCTGATCGAAGAGGAAATCGAGAAATTGTCGCGTGAGTATGCCGATCTGGAAGAAATCTGGAAGTCGGAAAAAGCCAGTGCGCAGGGCAGCAAGCATCTGAAAGAAGAAATCGAAAAATTGCGTCTGCAAATTGACGAAGCGACACGCAAGAGCGACTGGCAAAAGGTTTCCGAGCTGAAGTACGGCAAACTCAACGAGCTTGAGAAAGCGCTTGAGACACAGTCCAAACAGGATGCCCTGGCAGCCGAACACCCTGATCCAGAGGGTAAGCCGCAGCTGGTCCGGACCCAGGTTGGCGCGGATGAAATTGCCGAGATCGTCTCACGTATTACCGGCATTCCGGTAGCCAAGATGCTGCAGGGCGAGCGCGATAAACTCATCAAGATGGAGGATGAGCTGCACAAACGCGTGGTTGGCCAGAATGAGGCGATTGTTGCCGTGTCTGACGCTATCCGCCGCTCGCGAGCCGGTTTGAGCGATCCTGATCGGCCGTATGGTTCGTTCATGTTCCTTGGTCCCACCGGCGTCGGTAAGACCGAGTTGTGCAAGGCGCTGGCAGGATTCTTGTTTGACAGTACAGATGCCCTGGTCCGCATCGACATGAGCGAGTTCATGGAGAAGCATTCGGTAGCTCGTCTGATCGGCGCGCCGCCGGGTTATGTCGGTTATGAAGAGGGCGGTTACCTGACTGAGCTGGTGCGTCGCAAGCCGTACAGCGTGATCTTGCTGGATGAAATCGAAAAAGCCCATCCGGATGTCTTCAACGTGCTGCTGCAAGTGCTGGACGATGGCCGCATGACCGATGGCCAGGGCCGTACCGTGGATTTCAAGAATACGGTAATCGTGATGACTTCGAACCTCGGTTCGCATCGGATCCAGGCGATGGAAGGTGCGGATCCGGCAGCGGTCAAGCAGGAAGTGATGGCTGAAGTGAGAAACCATTTCCGCCCTGAATTCATCAACCGTATCGATGAAATCGTGGTGTTCCATGCCTTGGACGAGAAGAATATCGGCGCGATCGCCAAGATCCAGCTGAAAATTCTCGAACAGCGTCTGGCAAAAATGGATATGGGAATGGATATTTCGGAAGGCGCTCTGCAGAAGATCGCGGAGGCAGGTTTCGATCCGGTCTACGGCGCCCGGCCATTGAAACGAGCGATCCAGCAGCAGATCGAGAATCCATTGTCCAAATTGATCCTCGAAGGTAAGTTCGGGCCAAAGGACACGATTCATATAAATGTTAACAATGGTGATATTGTGTTCAAAGCGACAATGTAAGCTCAGATTTTACCCGCGCAAACAGGTAGAATCGCAACAGGCTTGAATGTGTTGCTTTATGGGAAGAGGTCGCATGGTTACGCCGTGTGGCCTTTTTTTAAGCTTATGCTGCTTATATGCTGTTGATTTATCCTAGATCAGGCATTGCCAATTCTTGCGTTTTTTCGGGGCGATTTTGAAGCGAACGTCACTGCAACGCCTATTCATTTTGCCGTTTGCAGCACTACTGTTGTGCCTGGCCGTTTCAGTCGGCTGGCTACTCTATCAAACTGGTCAGGAAGCTACCGATGCGTTATCGCAGAAGGTCCTGGCCGACATGATGGGAGGCATCAACAGCGTCATCAACAGGCAATTATTCGACGCCGGAGCGGCGTTGCGAGTGGTCGCGCCCGATCAGATCGCCGACGCCGCCAATAAAACCCCGACTCCTATCCCCTTCCCGGTCAGCGTGAGCCGGCTGGAAGAGCGTATGTGGATTGCCAGCGGCCTGTTTCCGGTGGTGGGTGGCTTGATCAGCTTTGCCGGTACGGACGGCCATTATGTCTCCATCCGCCAAAGCGCTGCCAACGAATTCCGGGTCAGGCTGAGAGGCGCCGGCGAGAGCCTGGTCCACATGTACCGCAGTCGCGGCCCCGCGACAGAAATGACCTTCCTGGAAACGGAACACTACGAGCCGCGCGAGCAGACCTGGTATTTGAATGCTATCAACCAGAAAAAAGATACCTGGTCGCCAGTGTTCATCGACCCTGCCAGTAATGAACCGGTGTTGATGCTGGCACGACCGGTAGTTGACGCCAGCCAGCAAGTGTTCGGCGTGGTGGCGCGGGAATTGTCGCTACGGCCGCTACGCGAATATTTGCAGACGTTATCCATGGATAAGAATGGCGTCGCGTTTGTGGCTGAGCGCGATGGTGATCTGTTGGTATCGTCGAATGGTGAAGGTTCTTTTGCCCCGCGCAACGGCGCTAAGAGGCTGTCTGTAAGAAACAATCTCAACGATGTCGCTTCACCCTTCATGCGCCAAAGCTGGCAACTGGTGCAAGCCTATTTGCAGAAGCACCTCGAGGTGGCGCCGGTGACCGATCCGGTAGATACCTCGGCTGCCAGCCCGCCGACGCCGGGCAAGTTGATCATTGGCGCATTTCCCAGCCAGTACGGGCAGATCGAAGTTGCGGCACAGATTCATCGCGATGCCGCCGGGCTGGAATGGGTGGCGGTGGTGGCGTTGCCGCGTTCGGATTTCTGGGGAGCGGTCAATGCGAGTGTCTATAAAAGCTTGTATCTGGGGCTGCTGGTAATCCTGCTGGCTTTGCTGGTCGGCTATGCGATATTGCGCTGGGTCCTGCGCGACATCCGCAAGCTGACGCTGGCGGTACGCAACATCGGCAGCGGCCGGCCATTTGCCAAACTGAATATCGACCGCACCGATGAAATTGGCGAACTGGCAAAGAGCTTCCAGGAAATAGAGCGCCATCTGCGCACCGACCGCCTTACCAGTCTGCTCAATCGCGATACCCTGATCGCGCAAATCGAATTCCGCCGCCGTACCGATGTCGATCCGTCGCTGTTCCGGTTTGCCGTGCTGTTCGTCGATCTGGACAAGTTCAAGCAGGTCAACGATCACTATGGCCATGACGAAGGCGACCGGGTGCTGATTGAAGTCGGCTTGCGCCTGCAAAACGCGTTGCGCAAGGAAGATGAGGTGGCGCGTTTCGGCGGCGATGAATTTATCGTCTACCTGCCCGGCGTGGCCGACGAAGAATCGGCGCTGGCGATTGCGGAAAAGATCTATGCGGTATTGAACAAACCGATCCTGATGGGTAACGGCGAGCATTGCCAGATCGGCGCGTCCATCGGCGGCGCCCTGTATCCGGCCGATGGCCTCGATCTGGAAACCTTGTTGAAGGTCGCCGACAAGCGGATGTATAGTGTCAAGAAATTCGGCGGCCTGACGTTTTCGTCGGACGAGTAATTCCGGTTTGTAGCTTCCTTTTACAGTTTTCTTTTCACTCCCTTGCGATGGAGATGCAATGACTTTTTCTACCTGCGATTTATGCGACGCCAACGAAGACAAGCTTGGTACTGCCGCCTTGGCGGTGCTGCCTCCGGTGTTTATCTCCCTGGGCAAGCACCAGGCATTCTGCGGTCCGGCGCGTACCCTCAAGGTGCATGAAGATAATGTTCTGGTACGCAGCACGTTGGAAACAGAAGGTAACGGCCAGGTGCTGGTGATCGACGGCGGCGGCAGCTTGCGTTGCGCTCTGGTTGGCGGCAATCTTGGCGTGCTGGCGCAAAAGAACGGTTGGGCCGGCATTGTCGTGAATGGTTGCGTACGCGACTCGGCCGAACTGAACGCCTGCGATATCGGCGTGCGTGCGCTGGCGTTGCATCCGCAGCGTAGCGTTCGCAGAGGGGTAGGGGAGCGCGATATCAGCGTCTCCATCGCCGGCGTAACGATCACACCGGGCGCATGGATTTATGCCGATGCCGACGGCGTGCTGGTGGCTAGCCAAAACCTGCTTTAAAAAAACTGTCTGACTCCCTTTCTCCCCCCAATAAAGCAATGCCCTCGAATTCAGAAGGGCATTTGTTAATAATATTAAGAATGATTCGCATTTATTTTATTTTTCGGAATCATTTGGTGATCTTGCTAACAAAAAACGGTTTAAGCAGTTTCCAAGCCGTATTGCAATTGGGAGTGGTGGAAGATGGAATGGATAATAACAACGCGTCGGCGTGCAGTCGTCGTTGCGGTGAGCCTGCTATTTGTTGCGACAGCAGTCGGTTACGCACACGCACAACAGGTGGCGCAACCAGCAAACGATGTGCCGAATAATAATGGCAAGTCAGAAACAGGCGTCAAGGCAGACAGCACGCTGCCAGTAATCAATGTGAATGCCGGGGCTGACACTAACGATAGCGGGACCGTCGGCCTGGTTGCCAGGCGCAGCGCCAGCGGCACAAAAACCGATACTCCCATCAACGAGATTCCACAGACAATCAACGTCGTCACAGCTGCCCAGATCGAGCAAACCGGTGCAACCAGCATCAACGACGCGTTGCGCTACGTTCCCGGCTTTTCGTCATACGGATCGGAAGTGCGTTCCGACTGGTATTCCGTGCTGCGCGGCTTCACGCCCAACGTGTTCGTCAACGGCCTGCAGGTGCCAACCACGCTGAATCTCGCGAGCTGGCGTGTCGATCCGTACATGATCGAAAGCATCAGCGTGCTGCGCGGCCCGGCATCGGTGCTGTACGGGCAGGGCGATCCCGGCGCTATCGTCGACGTCCAGACCAAACTCGCCAATGGCGAACGGATTCGCGAACTGGAGGTGCAGATCGGCGATTACGCAAGAAAACAGGTTTCTGTCGATATCGGCGACAAGATAGACCCGGATGGAACCTTGTCATATCGCTTCATCGGCGTTAGCCGCGACGGCAATTCACTTACGGGGCCGCATGCCGAACAGCGGGTGGCGTTTTCGCCATCCATCAAATGGCAGCCGAACGCAAGCACTTCGCTGACTGCAGCCTTGACCTATTTGCAGGACCGGGGCGACGCCTCGAATAATTTCCTGCCGGCGCAAGGCACCATCCTGCCTAATCCGAACGGCAAGATTTCCGAGAACCTGTACACCGGCGATCCGACTTTCTCTCACTATCGCAAGAAGCAATGGTCGGCCGGTTACCAGTTTGAACACAAGTTCGATCCGGTCTGGACTTTCCGGCAGAATACCCGCCTGATGCATCTCTCGCTCGACCAGGGCCAGGTGTTCGGCGGCGGCCTCGATCCGGCCGATCCGTCCCGGCAATCGCTGTTACGCTACGCCGGCCTGTACCAGCTCAACTACAGCCGCTTTGACATCGATAACCAGGCGCAGGCTAAATTCAACACTGGCCCGTTCGAGCATACGGCGCTGTTCGGCGCCGAGTACAACAGCCAGCATACGACCGACAGCGAATGGATGGCGACCGGGCCGAGCCTGAACATGTACAACCCGGTATACGTCCCGATCACCAACGACCTGCTTACCGGCCCGGACGCTTTTCCCCGTACTTACACGAAGACCACGTTGAACATGTTCGGCCTGTATGCACAGGACCAGATCAAATGGCGGCGTTGGACGCTGACGGTCGGCGGCCGGCAAGACTGGAGCAACACCAAACAGAACGATATCGCCGGCGGTACGCAATTCGAGCAGGACGACCATGCATTCTCCGGCCGTGTCGGACTGGTCTACCTGGGCGATTATGGCTTGTCACCCTATGTCAGCTATTCAACCTCGTTCAATCCGATCATCGGCGTCAGGCTGGCCGACGGTGGACTGGCTGCGCCGAGCAAGGGACGCCAGATCGAAGCCGGTGTGCGCTGGCAACCGGACGGCAAGAACCTGGCGTTGAACGGGGCGTTGTACCAAATCTATCAAACCAATGTGACAACGCCCGACCCGACTGATCCCACCGGATCGCTCTCGGTGCAGACTGGTGAAGTGCGCTCGCGCGGTATCGAGTTCAGTGCGGTTGGTAATATTTCGCGCGAATTTTCCGTCATTGCTGCCTATGTGTACCAGGATGTGAAGAACACCAAGGCAAACGACGATTCGCTGGGTAAGTGGCCGGTCGATATCCCTCGGCCGCGCCAGATGGCTTCGTTGTGGGGCGACTGGACCTGGCGCACCGGGGCGCTCGCAGGTTTCGGAGCAGGTGCCGGCATCCGTTACCAGAGCGGCAGCGCAGGAGCATCAGACAATTCACTGTATGTGCCGAGCTACACGGTGTTTGACGCCGGCATCCACTACGATTTGCCCAACTGGCGCCTGGCGCTGAATGCCACCAACCTGTTCAACCGCACCTTCGTGAGCGGCTGCCAGTCGGAAAATACCTGCTTCTACGGCAACCAGCGGACGCTGGTCGCAACGGCGAGGTACAACTGGTAGGGAAAGAAGCAGGGTGGGCGCCTTTTGTGCCCACCCTGCATGATCAGCTTTTCTTTAGCTGATCCCGGATCGGCAGGTTGCGGATACGCTTGCCGGTTGCAGCAAAAATAGCGTTACACAATGCCGGAGCGATCGGTGGCGTACCCGGCTCACCGACGCCTCCCAGCGGCATGTCGTACTTGTGCGGCACCATGTGGACCCGCAAGTCGCGTGGAGCGCTGAAGGCACGCAGCACTTCGTATTCATGGAAGTTGCCTTGCTCCGCGCTGCCGTTCTTAAACGTGATTTCACCGGTCAGCGCCAGGCTCAGGCCCATGATGCAGGCGCCTTCCACTTGCGAGCGGATCCGGTCCGGCGTAATCTGCGGGCCGCAATCGATCGCCATGTCGACTCGTGGAATGCTGATCGTGCCGTCATCGGCTACCGCCACTTCAATCACCGCCGCCACATAAGACATGAAGCTGTAAGCCACAGCCAGGCCCAGTCCGTGGCCCTTGGGCACCTTGCGGCCCCAGCCGGCTTCCTTGGTCGCCAGCTCCACCACTTGCCGCATGCGGCCGGTATCTAGCGGATACAAGACCGGCGATTCGCCGTAGTTGGTAGTGTCCGACATCTCTTGCGGATTGACCTGGCGCGCCGGGCCGATCAGTTCCAGCAGGAATTCCTTGTGGTCGCGCTTGGCAGCCGCTGCCAGTTCGGCCACGAACGATTGCACTGCAAACGCATGCGGGATGTTATAGACCGAACGGAACCAGCCGATCCGGGTATGCGCTTCGACTTCCGGCGCTTCGATGCGGATATTCGGAATCACGAACGGGATGTTGATCGCGCCCATGCCTAGTTCACCGGGTTGTTCTCCCTTGGCGCCGACGACGAACGTGGAAGCGATGGTCGGCGCCGCGCTACGGTGCAGCCAGGCTAGAGGCTTGCCTTTGGCATCGAGCGTACCTTCCATGTGTTCCAGCGAGACAGTGTGGAAATAATCGTGGCGCAGATCGTCTTCGCGAGTCCAGGTTACCTTGACCGGCGCGCCATCCATCGCTTGCGACAGTAGCGCCGCTTCAGCCGCGAAGTCGGGCTTGGATTTGCGGCCGAAACCGCCGCCCAGCAAGGTGACATTGACTTTCACGGCGTCGGTTTTCCAGCCCAGGCGGTCTGCTACCGTGTCGCGCGTGGCTTGCGGATCCTGCACGCAGGCCCAGACTTCACATTTGCCGTTGGCGGTGCGGGCCGTGGCTGCAGGAGATTCCATGGTGGCATGCGCCAGATGCGGGATGTAGTACTCGGCTTCGATACGTTTGCCAGCTTGCGCCAGCACCGCCATGGTGTCGCCGTTATTGCGCACTACCTTGGCCGGCTTGCGTGCGGCTTCCTGCAAGGTGGCCTTGAATGCGGTTGAATCGTAGCCGGCATGCGGGCCATTGTCCCAAGTGATCTTCAGGGCTTCACGGCCTTTGATCGCGGCCCAGGTGTTGCGCGCAATTACTGCAATGCCGCCCAGCGGATTGAACTTGGCGGGAGGCGGGCTGCCTTTGAGTTCGATCACACGCACCACGCCCGGGATTTTCAAGGCTGCGGCAGAATCGAAACTCGCCACTTTGCCGCCATACACCGGTGGCCGTGCGATTACTGCATACAGCATGCCGTCGAGACGGGTATCGATGCCATAGTGCGTATTGCCGGTGACGATATCACGGAAATCGACGCTGCTGAATACGTCTTTGCCGATATAGCGGAACTGCGCTGGATCCTTCAGTTGCACCCGGGCTGCAGGCGGCACCTGCAACTTGGCAGCATCGACTGCCAGCTCGCCGAAGCCCAGCTTGCGGCCGCTCTTGGCGTGCAGTACTTCATGGTTTTTGGTGGTGATCTCCGATGCCGGGACGCTCCAGCGCGTAGCGGCGGCCGAAACCAGCATCAGGCGGGCAGTGGCGCCCACCTGGCGCATAGGGGTAAAGAAATGGCGCATGCTGCGCGAGCCATCGGTATTCTGGTTGCCGTAACGGCTTTCGTCGGCATTGGCTTGCACCACGCGCACGCGACTCCAGTCGGCATCGAGTTCATCGGCCACTACCAGCGGCAGGCTGGTGCGGATGCCCTGGCCCATTTCGGAGCGATGGGCAACGATCGTGACGATGCCGTCGGCGCCTATCGACACAAAGATCAACGGATCGTTGATGGTGCCGCCGGGCATGCCGGCACCGCCGTATTTTTTTGCCGGGGCAGCATCGGCCGCCATCACCAATCCGTTCACGCCAACCGTCAACGCCAGGCCGGTAAATGCGCCGAAACCTTTGAGCCAGGTGCGGCGGCTCATCGAGGTTACGGATGCAACGCCGCTGCCGGCGGTGTTAGCGCTATCTTTTTCAAAATCAAAAGCGGCGCTCATTTGGCGACTCCTTTCGCGGCGACTTGTTTGATCGCGGCGCGGATACGGGTATAGGTGCCGCAACGGCAGATATTGCCGCTCATGGCATCGTCAATTTCCTTGTCGGTGGGCTTGGCGGTGGTTTTCAGCAGGGCAGTAGCAGACATGATCTGGCCGGCCTGGCAATAACCACATTGCGGTACGCCAAGTGCAATCCATGCTTCCTGCACCGCATGGCCGACCTTGTCTTCAGCCATCGCTTCGATGGTGGTGACTTTCTTGCCGACAGCCGCGCTGATCGGGGTAATGCAGGAGCGGATCGGCTCGCCATCCAGATGGACGGTGCAGGCGCCGCAAAGGGCCATGCCGCAACCGAATTTGGTGCCGGTCAGGCCGACGTGATCGCGCAAGGTCCACAGCAGCGAAGTGTCTTCCGGTAAGTCGATTTCGTGCTGCTTGCCGTTGATGTTCAGGCTTGTCATGGTGGGTTCTACCTTTCCAACTTGGGGTTGATAACCTAGTGAAGGACGAATTCGCTATAGCTGAATTCCCGACAGTGTAATCTAATTGATAACTTTGTGAGTTGTCTGCCAATTGCTAATGATTCGATCAGATTAGTTGCGCCTTGGCATTGTAGACCCAAGTCAAATTCTTTGATGACGGGCAACTGTTTCGGGGATAATTGGCGAATTGTAATTTTGGTGATGGAGTTTCGATGTCCGATTTGTTTAATAAAACTGGGCGCATTCCCGATAATGTTTCGCTGCCCGAGCTGACTGTGCGGGGCATCATTCTAGGCGCGTTGATAACGGTTGTATTCACAGCATCCAATGTGTACCTGGGCTTGAAAGTCGGCCTGACTTTTTCTTCCGCGATTCCGGCCGCCGTGATTTCCATGGCAGTGCTGCGGATGTTCAAGAGCGCCAATATTCTTGAAAACAATATGGTGCAAACCCAGGCCTCGGCCGCGGGTACCTTGTCCTCGATTATCTTTATCCTGCCGGGACTGGTCATGATCGGTTACTGGCAAGGCTTCCCTTACTGGCAAACCCTGGCGATTTGCGCGGCCGGCGGCATGCTGGGCGTGATGTTCACGATTCCGCTGCGGCACGCGATGGTGGTGGAAAGCGACCTGCCTTATCCGGAAGGTGTGGCGGCTGCGGAAATCCTGCGGGTCGGCAGTGCGGAAGTTGAGCTCGATGCGGCTACCGGCAAGGCCGGCGCCAAGGCGGAAACCGGCATCGTCGACATCATGGCCGGTGGTTTCACCGCCGCCATCGTGACCTTGTTCTCATCTGGTTTCCGGGTGCTGGGCGAAGGCATCAATTTGTGGTTTGCCGCCGGGCCTGCGGTTGTGCGTTTGTCTGCCGGATTTTCGCTGGCGTTGCTGGGCGCCGGCTACCTGATCGGTATCGTGGCCGGTATCGCCATGCTGATCGGTTTGCTGATTGCTTGGGGCGTGGCAGTACCGGTGCTGACTTCGATGCACAGCATCCCGGACGGCGTGACGCTGGCCAAATATGCCACCGGCTTGTGGAGCAAAGACGTGCGCTTCATCGGCGCCGGCACCATCGGCGTGGCGGCGGTATGGACGCTGATCACGTTGTTCAAGCCGATGCTGGAAGGCGTCAAGACTTCCTTCCAGGCGCTACGCGGCGGCAATGGCCGCATCAATATCCCACGTACCGAGCGCGATATGGCGCCGGGCTGGATCATCGCCATCACACTGGCTCTGGTAGCGATCCTGGTGGCGACCTTTGCCAGTTTCCTGAGCGCCGCGCCGTTGTCCGCCGGCATGGTGTGGGGCCTGGTGGCGTACAGTGTCTTGTTCGCGGTTATCTTCGGCTTCCTGATTGCCGCTGCCTGCGGTTACATGGCAGGACTGATCGGATCTTCCGCCAGCCCGATTTCCGGCGTTGGCATTGTTGCCGTGGTGTTGATCTCCTTGCTGATTTTGCTGGTGGGCAGCGGTGACGGCCTGCTGGCTACCGAAAGCGGGAATAAGTTAGGAATTGCGCTGGCCATCTTTACTACCTCGGCAGTGATTGCGGTAGCGACAATTTCCAACGATAACCTGCAGGATCTGAAAACCGGCTGGCTGGTCGGCGCCACGCCTTGGCGCCAGCAGGTAGCGTTGCTAATCGGGTGCGTGGTCGGCGCCGTGGTGATTCCGCCGGTACTTGAGCTGCTGTATAACGCTTACGGTTTTGCCGGAGCGATGCCACGCGCGGAGATGGATGTGGCGCATGCCTTGTCGGCGCCGCAAGCGACCTTGATGACCGCCATTGCGACCGGGATTTTTACCCATCAGCTGAACTGGGACATGATCTTGATCGGCCTTGGACTGGGCGTGATGCTGGTCACGATCGATGAAATATTGCGCCGTCGCGGCGGTGTCGCGCGCTTGCCGGTGCTGGCGGTCGGTATCGGCATTTATCTGCCGCCGACAGTTGCCTCGACATTGGTGCTGGGCACGTTGCTGGCCTGGGTCATCGAACGCATCTTGAAAAAGCGCGCGCAGAAACAAGGCGTGCCATACGAGCAGTTCGCTGAAGGTCCGAACCGGCGCGGTGTCTTGCTGGCCTCCGGCCTGATCGTCGGTGAAAGCCTTGTGGGCGTGCTGCTGGCGGCGGTTATCGGCTTTACCGGCAACGATTCACCGTTGGCGCTGGTTGGCGGCACGTTTGAAAATACCGCGCAATGGCTGGGTCTGATCGTATTTGCAGCTGTGGCTTGGGTCTTCTCGCGTCGTGTATTGACGGCACAGACGGCATAAGCTGGCGGTCGCAGGGGCCATTGCAGAAGGTGTGCGATGGCCCGTACCCGAGGACATCAGGTGTATTAACTCAAACTTGATCTGACATGAAGTGGCAGGTCAAATTTAGATCGACCAGCGATTCGATTGGCTGCAATCGGCCCAGAGTGTGTAAAAACGCGGCCGTCCTTGGGAATCATATTTTCACCGTTTTTCGGCCATCCGTGTAAACGCAATTAATCCCAAGACGTTATTTGGCTATGTCATCAAACGGCGGGGTAGCTAGATGAAGCGCTTTATCCAAGGAGAACATCGCACGCAAGGAACGCTGCTCCCCGAGCATTTGGATGACTACATCACCGAACAGAATCCAGTGCGCGTCGTCGATGTGTTCGTCGACGAACTGGACCTGGCCAAGTTCGGATTTGGTGGCGTCGTTCCATCGGAAACTGGCAGGCCTTCGTATCATCCT
>NZ_FOKF01000042.1 GCF_900111995.1 Collimonas sp. OK607 | reverse complement strand
CCGGCAACGCCAAGCCGAGATCATCGAGTACTTCACTGATGGACTTGTGACGATATAGCGCCAATGCCACCATGAGCCAGACCACTTGCTCGGCAGGCAGGCGGCGATGGCGGATGCTCGTTGCATCGGTGCGCTGCACGGCCTGTTCAATCCATTCGACAGGCAAATGCTCTCCTAGCCGACGCCAGTCAGGCGCTTCGAGGTGGTTTGCAAGGAAATGGAGAGTGTCATCGAGCATCGACACGCAGGTTAACAGCTGGCCCGAACGTTTACAAGCCCAAAATAAAAATGCCGTCCAGTCTTAACTGAACGGCATTAGACGCCAGGTCGGGTTTTTTATTATCTTAGGAGTCCTGCGAAAGCTGCGGCAGAACTACATCTTCTCTTTACATCTTCTGTTGCACGTCCTGCGCCGCGTCTTTTACCTTTTCACCGCCGGTTTTTACGTCCTGGCCCATGCCGGCAACCGTATTGCAAGCGGATAGTGCGCCTAGCACGCCAAACATTGCCGCAATTACCATTATCTTCTTCAGCATCGTGTGCTCCTTAAGGTGAGGGTAAGGCAACAATCTTATCACTAGAATTCCGCAGGGCGAAAAATGCCTTAATGCGCTTGCCATAACAACAATAGGCCGCTTACCCCATCCCACAGGATTTGCACGCCGATACAGAGCAAGATGAACGAAGTCATGCGCTGCATGACAGTAGTGCCGGTGTCGCCCAGCAGGCGTATCAATACGCCTGCAAAACGGTTGCAGAGATAGACTATCAATGCCGCTATTGCGAGGCCTGCGACGGCAGCGATCAGGGATAGCGGCAACGGCACGTTCGGCACGCGTACGCCGGCGCCGAGGGTGATGGCGACCGAGATCGAACCGGGGCCGACAGTGAGCGGGAACGCCAGCGGATAAAACGCTTTCTTTGAAGCGAGCTGCTCGGTCCAGAGCGACTCCGGCACGGCTTCTGCCATCGGCATTTCATCGGAGTTCAGCATTTTCCAGGCGGTGGCCACCACTAGCAGGCCACCGGCGACTTTTACCACGGGTAGCGACAGGCCGAAAAAAGCCAGTACGTGGGTGCCGATGAACATGCCTCCCATCAGCAGCAGGAAGGAATTGATGGCTACCCCGCGCGCCAGTGCGTTGCGGGTGCCGTCGGATGCGGTGATGGTCAGCGCATGGAAAATCGGCGCGCCGCCGGGCGGGTTCATGATCGGTAGCAATGCCGCCAGCACGAACAGCACGGTCTTCAGGAAGCTTAGTAAGTGGAATTCCATGTGCGCATGTCGTCAGTAGTCATCGGTGGCCCGATTCTAGACTGACGGCATGGCGGCGGCAAGCAATGCCGCGCATCGGGGGGCGAAGCAGGAGTCGGCTTACCGGCGGCTTACCATCGGCTTACCAGCCGAAACGTTCGCAGGCGCGGCGGTATACCAGGCCGGACAGGGCGATGTCTTCGACGCCGACGCCAATCGCCTTGTAGATCACGAGGTCGTCTGGCTGGCGCCGGTAAGTGCTGCTGCCATCGACAACCTGTCCTAGCTCCCATACCTGGTCCCAGGCGAAAGTCCCGGGCTTGCACAGCAACAGATCGCCGGCTTCTTGCTGTGCCTGCGGTTTCCATTCAACTACCAGGGCGTTGGCGCGGGCAATCGCACGATCGTCGAGTTCACGCAGGTTGCCTTTGCTGGCGCCGACCGCCGCAACGAAAGCGCCCGTTTTCAGCAAATCGCCGGAAAACAACGGCTCGGCCGAACGCGTTACCGTGACCACTACATCGCCGCCCTGTGCCGCCTCATCGATACTGACGGCGCGCGCCGGAATTCCGGTTTGCTGCGTGATCTGTTCTGCAAACTGCTGTTGGCCGCTGCGACCCGCAATCAGGATTTCCTTGAATTTGCGCACTTCCAGCAAGGCCGGCACATGTGAGTGAGCCTGAACCCCGGTGCCGATCACCGCCAGCGTGGCAGCATCCTGGTTGGCCAAGTGATCGGCGGCGACCGCGGTGGCTGCTGCGGTACGCAAACCGGTCATGGTATCGGATTCAATCGCCGCCAGCGGCCGTCCATCTTCGGTAGAGAACAGCACTGTGACAAAATGAAATTTGCCGTTGATCGTGGTGTAGATCTTGTAACCGGCGATGCCGGCGGCAGGCAGCAATGCACCCATGCTGGACATCATGACGGGGCCGGCGCTGGTGCGGATTCTAGCCTGTTGCGCACCTTGTCCGATGCCGGCGAAGGCCTGGCGCATGGCGGCTATGGCGTCGCCGGTATTGATCAGCTCGGAGACCTGTTGGTTGGTGATGAGTTTCATGGATTTGTTCCTTTGAATTCTTACTATGCGCTAAACGAAAAAGGGCTGGCGTCGATGGCGGTAGCCTGGCCGGCAATCAATTGCGTCAACAGGGTTGCGCTGCCATGCGCCAGAGTCCAGCCGAGACTGCCATGGCCGACATTCAGGTACAGGTTCTTGACCGGGGAGGCCCCAATCAGCGGCACGCCGCTTGGCGTAGCGGGGCGGAATCCGCTCCAGGGAGACAAGTTGTCGTTGTCGGACAGGTCGCCGCAACCAGGAAACAATTCATTGACGCCGCGCTTCAATTCATCGATTGCCGTGGCCGGAATACTGCGATCCATGCCGACCAATTCTACTCGTCCGGCAACCCGCAGGCGATCGCCCAGCCGTGCGTAAACGATTTTCTTGGAGAGGTCGGTGATGGATACCTGCGGCGCCGCGGCCTGGTTGGCGCTATCGACTAACGGCACCGTGATGCTGTAGCCTTTGAGTGGATAGAGCGGCAACGAAAAGCCGGCGCGCTTTGCAAAATCTGCACTGGCCGGACCTAGCGCCAGGACGAAAGCATCGGCGTCGATTTGTTCCTGGCCGGCATGTACCGCGGTCAAGGCGCCGCTCCGCATCTCCAGTTTATGGATACGTTGCGAATGGGCGAAGCGGAAGCCGGGTTGTTGCGACATGGCATCTACCAGTTGCCGGCAAAACATCGCACAGTCACCTGCCTCCTCGCTCGGGGTATACACACCGCCCGCCCAGTCGCGCCTGGCGTTGGCCAGCGCCGGTTCAATTTCCATGCAGCGCGCGGCGTCGATGATTTCCTGCTGGCAGCCATGCTCGGCCTGAAACGCAATTTGTTTGCGGGTGCCTTCCAAACCTTTGGCGTCGCCGTACATCACCAGCTTGCCGGCGGTGCGATGCTGGAAGTCTAACGGGACGGCTTGCGTCAGTTGCTGCAATTGGTCGCGGCTGAAAAACGCCAGCCGCAACAGATCAACCGTGGTTTGCCTGACGCGTTTGGTATTGCAGGCCGCCAGGAATTTGAGTAGCCAGCGCCATTGTGCGGGATCCATTTTCGGCCGCAAGGTCAGCGGCGAGTCGGCGCTGAACATGTATTCAGGCCAGTGGCTCCAGACGGACGGATCGGCCAGCGGCGCGACGTACGAATAGCTGAGTTGTGCGCCATTGCCCAGGCTGGTCTCGCTGCCTGGCAACGCCGCAGCGTCAACCAGGGTGACTTGATGGCCTGCTTCCAGCAGCCGATAGGCGGAAGTGACGCCGATGACGCCAGCACCTAATACGCAAATGTGCATTTGTTCTGTCCTGTTGCGGAAAAGTGATTTTGCAGTGCAAAAAGCTTCAAACACTATACGTACGCGCGGGTGTTCTGTCTCATGCTATTTTGGCATCATCGGTCGGGATAAACTTCAGGCAACAGTGAAAAACCGAGGGTTAGGGTCCTCATTGCGGTAGAATGCCGCCTGAAGTAAGCCAGACAGCCGCTGGCCGACGTTGCAATGCGTTGGCGGGAGGAAGGTCCGGACTCCATAGAGCAGGGTGACGGTTAACGGCCGTCCGCCGTGAGGCGAGGAATAGGGCCACAGAGACGAGCGTATTAAGTTACGGTGAAACGCGGTAACCTCCACTCGGAGCAATTCCAAATAGGCACGCGTTGATGTTGCTCGCGGAGCGTGCGGGTAGGAAGCTTGAGCGCTGGAGTAATCCAGCGCCTAGAGGAATGGTTGTCATAACGCAAGGGCGCAAGCTTGAGCGTCGTAACAGAATCCGGCCTATCGGCTTACTTCATTTTCTTTCGGCTGGGCCATTCTGCATTCGCACGGTTGTAACTGCGGATGCAGTGTCACCGCCTCATCGCCATCTCATCTGTTGTATGCAGTCGTATCCCTTGAATTCCTTGAATCCAGTTTTCGGCCAGTCTCGTATATGACTGTGCAGGCTCCGAAAATTCACTCTTTCAAGGAATTATCATGCGCAAACTTAGCTATGCTTTAACTTTGTCCGCTGCTCTTATCGCCGCCAGCGCGGCATATGCAGAAGATACCGTGATGGTCGGCGGACAAAATATGTACCCCAGCAAGGACATCGTCGACAATGCTGTCAATTCAGCGGATCACACCACTTTGGTAGCCGCAGTAAAGGCCGCGGGCCTGGTGGACACGTTGAAAGGCAAGGGCCCGTTCACCGTATTTGCTCCAACCAATGCCGCCTTCGCCAAACTGCCGCCCGGCACGGTGGAAACCCTGGTCAAACCGGAAAACAAGGCAACCCTGACCAAAATCCTGACTTATCACGTGGTGCCAGGCCGATATGGCTATGCGAAGCTTGAAAGCGCCATCAAGCAAGGTCATGGCAAGGCCGAATTGCCGACCGCCAGTGGTGGCATGTTGACCTTTACGCAAAACGGTCCGCGCAATATTGCCATCACGGACGACGGCGGTCATGTGGCTAACATCAGCACCTATGACGTGAACCAGTCGAATGGCGTGATCAACGTGATTGATACGGTGTTGCTGCCTAAATAATATAGGTCTAGCACGCCGGGGCAGGGACGGTAAGGATAAACATTTCAGTGGCAGCGAGTTAGGGCAACGTTATTCTTCACGTTGCCTTTTTTTCGTCCAAATGGATTGGGTGACGTTTACGTTAACGTCAATTATTGTTATTCTGCGGAGATAGATATTGCCGACAGCAGTAACCGATAACAGTAGTACGGACACCCATTAGCCTTGGAGACAAACCATCATGGATTTCGAATTATCAGAAGATCAACGCGCATTTCAGCAGACTGCGCGTGATTTTGCCGCTGGAGAGCTGGCGCCGCATGCAGCTAAATGGGATGCTGAAGCCATCTTCCCTACCGATGTCATCGCCAAGGCTGGCGAGTTGGGTTTCTGTGGTTTGTATACGCCGGAAGAAGTTGGCGGCCTGGGTTTGTCGCGGCTGGACGCCACCATCGTATTCGAGGAACTGGCGCGCGGTTGCACATCGACTACGGCCTACCTGACGATTCACAATATGGTGAGCTGGATGATCGCCAACTGGGCCACGCCGGCAGTGCGCGCAGGCTGGTGCGAGAAACTGGCGAGCGGTCAAAAACTTGGCTCCTACTGCCTGACCGAGCCGGGTTCTGGCTCGGATGCAGCATCGTTGAAAACCACCGCGCAGCTGGTGAATGGCGAGTATGTGATCAACGGTTCCAAGGCGTTTATTTCCGGCGCCGGCGCTACCGACGTGCTGGTCTTGATGGCGCGCACCGGTGCTGGCGGCGCGCATGGAGTGTCGGCATTCGTGGTGCCGGCTGATACACCAGGCATCAGTTACGGTCGCAAGGAAGAAAAGATGGGCTGGAATAGCCAGCCGACGCGCACCATCAGTTTCGACAATGTCCGGATTCCGGCCGATCACCTGCTGGGGCAAGAGGGCGAAGGCTTCCGCCTAGCCATGCGAGGCCTGGACGGTGGCCGTATCAATATCGCCACCTGCTCGGTCGGCACTGCCCAGGCTGCGTTGGATGCAGCGCATGCGTATATGAGCCAGCGCCGGCAATTTAACCGGCCACTGTCGGATTTCCAGGCACTGCAATTCAAGCTGGCCGATATGCAAACCGAGCTGGTTGCTGCGCGCCAGATGGTGCGCCTGGCGGCTTGCAAGCTGGACGCTAAAGATCCGAATGCGACAACATACTGCGCGATGGCGAAACGCTTTGCCACCGACATCGGGTTCCAGATTTGTAACGAAGCGCTGCAAATCCACGGCGGTTATGGTTACATTCGTGAGTACCCGCTGGAGCGCCATTTCCGCGATGTCCGTGTGCATCAAATCCTGGAAGGCACCAATGAAATCATGCGGGTGATCATTGCCCGCCAGTTGTTGAGCAACGCATCCAATGAGGACATCCGATGAGTAATGTTACCTACGCTACCGACACCTATACCAACCTGCGGCTGGAAATCATCGGCCACACTGCGGTCGTCACGATGGCAAATCCGCCGGCCAATACCTGGACCGGCGACGCCTTGCGCGATTTGACGCGGCTGGTGCAGGCACTGAACCAGGATAAAAATATCTATAGCCTGGTGCTGACCGGCGACGGCGAAAAATTCTTTTGCGCCGGCGCCGACTTGAAACTCTTCGCCGATGGCGACAAAGTCATGGCGCGGGAGATGGCGCGTCGTTTTGGCGAGGCCTTTGAGACCTTGTCCGGCTTCCGTGGCGTCTCCATCGCTGCCATCAACGGCTATGCCATGGGTGGCGGTCTGGAGTGCGCGCTGGCCTGCGATCTGCGTATCGCCGAGGAGCACGCGCAGATGGCCTTGCCGGAAGCTGCAGTGGGTTTGTTGCCTTGCGCCGGCGGCACTCAGAATCTGCCATGGCTGGTTGGCGAAGGTTGGGCCAAGCGCATGATCTTGTGTGGCGAACGGGTCAATGCCGAAACGGCATTACGCATCGGTTTGGTCGAGGAGTTGGTACAAAAAGGCGAGGCCAGGCAGCGCGCCTTGGCGCTGGCCGAACAAGTCGCGAAGCAAAGTCCGTCCAGCGTCACCGCCTGCAAGAAGTTGATTCAAGGCGCGCGCAGCAATCCATTGGCGACCTTGCTGCCGGTGGAGCGCGAATTGTTTCTCGATCTGTTTGACACACAGGATCAAAAGGAAGGCGTGAATGCCTTCTTGCAAAAACGTCCCGCTGTATGGAGCAACCAATGAACGCAGAAGCAAATTTAGCTGCGGCTGCAGCACCGGCTTTGTTTGAAGAACTGACGACCGATAACGGCAAGCGCATCGGCATCGCCACGTTGAATGTGGAAAAGACGCTGAATGCGATATCGCTGGAAATGGTGGATCTGCTGGATCACCAATTGCGCGCATGGGCCGCCGATCCGCAACTGGCGATGGTGGTGTTGCAGGCGGCCGGCGAAAAGGCTTTTTGCGCCGGTGGCGATTTGCAGGGTTTGTACCGCACCATGCTGGATCAACATGCAGCTGGTGGACAAGAGGATATCCGCAGCAATACCTACGCATGCGATTTTTTCGAGCGAGAATATCGCCTGGATTATCTGATCCATACCTATCCCAAGCCGATCCTGACCTGGGGGCACGGCATCGTGATGGGAGGCGGGATCGGCTTGATGGCAGGCGCCAGCCATCGCGTGGTGACCGAGAAATCGCGGTTAGCCATGCCGGAGATCACGATCGGCCTGTATCCGGACGTCGGCGGTACATGGTTCCTGAATCGCATGCCTGGCCAGATCGGCTTGTTCCTGGCTTTGAGCGGCGCCTCGATTGGTGCGGCCGACGCTATTTTTGCGCGACTGGCCGACCATAAAATCGACCATGCGCAAAAGCAGGCGGTGATTGCTGCATTGTTAACCCAGCCATGGAATGGACAGCAGGACGATGTCCTGTTAAGCCGGGTATTGCAACATGCCGAGCGCCAGGCCGCAGGCGCAGAAGCGCGGGTCGCGGGGCCGACACCGTTGCATCAGCATTTTGAGTTGATCAACCAGCTATGCAGTGCGCCGACCCTGGCCGAGGTGGTGAGCAATATCGTCGAATTGAAGACGGAAGATCCCTGGCTGCAAAAAGGAATCGCGACGCTGGTAGCGGGTAGTCCGGCATCTGCCTGGTTGTCGCATGCCTTGCAAAAGCGGGCGCGGCATATGTCGCTGGCGGAAGTGTTCCGGCTGGAATATGTGGTTTCCCTGCATTGCGCCGCCCGCACCGATTTCGCCGAGGGTATCCGGGCGCTGATTATCGACAAGGATCGCCAGCCGCGCTGGCAACCTGCAACTTTGGCCGCTGTCACCAACGATTGGGGCAACGGCTTTTTCGACAACCCATGGTCAGAGAAGGATCATCCGCTGGCCGATCTGATCTGATTATCTGATCTAATTTCGAGCCGAGAACCAATATGCAGCGACGCAATATTCTGTGGACAATGTTTTCATCAATCGGTGCGGCGGCAGTCCTTGCCGGAGTCGCCTCACATGCAAAGGCGGCAAACGTGGCAAGTGTGGATAAGGCCAAGGTCGCGTATCACCTGAGCGACATCGATAAGGCCGGCTTCGTAGTTGGCAATATCCAGAATCATTACGATGGCATGGGTGGGCCAGACAAGGTGAAAATTAATCTGGTCATACATGGACCGGCGCTCAAAGCGTTTCACTCCGCGCAGGCAAGCTCGGAATTCAGCCAGCATGTCGCCCAACTTGCAAAAATGGGGCTGGTGCTGAGCGCCTGCATCAATACTATGAAAGCGCAGAATGTCTCGTTAAAAGAGCTGTTGCCGGATTTTACGGTTGCCGATAAAGGTGCAGTTGTGTTGCTCGCCGATTTGCAGGCACAAGGTTATGCCTATTTGAGGCCCTGACGGCGGTCTCTTCATAAGTACCTGGAAAGCTAATCTGAAATGGCGGCGGGTCGGCAGGAATAAATCAACTCTGACCCTAATTGTTTTTTGTGGATTGGTGGAAAAGCCTTGTCGGGTAAGGGTGGCGCACGATGATGGTGCTCGTTGTGTGTTGTCGGTTCGCTACAATTTCTTTAGTTTGATCCCATTTTAGTATAATAAATTTCTTATATGAAACATATGAGATGGACCATGACGCGGTGGTTCTTCAGGGGGCTAACCGGCTTCGCAGCGCGGTGAAAACGCGGTTCCGCGGGTAGGCGCGGGGCCGGTATAACGTATTTGATTCTCCTTGATAACATCTTCGGTTACCCCTTATACTTCGAAGGTTTTAGCTTGTGCGTATAGGCAACTTGCCAGGTGTCGATAGTGCATCATGATTAAGCGAGAATGGGACTTGAGGCGTAACTGCGCAATCGCGCCGCGCCAACTTGGTTTTTTCTATGCAATCCTCTGTGCCACGTCGTTTGCCGTGGCAATCGGCTTTACCTTGCGCGGGGCCTGGTTCGTATTGCTGTTTGCGGTATTGGAAATGTCTGCGGTAGCTATCGCATTCCTGATCTATGCGCGACATGCCACGGACCGCGAGCACATAGCGATGCTGGACGATTATCTGCTTGTGGAATTGATACAGGCACAGGAAATTCGACAATTCAAGCTGGATTTACGTTCAATCCGGATTGCGGTGCAGGAGACAAACAAGGGCCTCATAGACATTGAGGCGCTTGGCACCAGGGTTGAGGTAGGGCAGTTTTTGACGGAATGGAAGCGGCGCGAGTTTGTTCTGGAGCTGCGGCAGGAGCTACAGCGCAGCCAAAAGGCTTGTGCTTGACATAATTATAATTTTGGGCTTTTGAGGAAATCATGGAATATGCGAAGCGCCTTATATCGTTGATGCTCGGTGCGTTGCTCTTGTCGGCATCTATGCCGTCTTGGGCGGTGGTCGATAGCCCGGGTGGTCCAGCGGTACTGCAGATGAACTTTCAACCGCCGGTGACACAAATCGCTCAGCAAATCTATGATCTGCATCACTTGATGCTGATCATTTGCATAGTGATCTTCCTCGCTGTTTTCGGGGTGATGTTCTACTCCATTCTCAAGCATCGCAAATCGCTCGGCCACAAATCGGCCAGCTTCCACGAAAGTACCGGCGTCGAAATCGCCTGGACCGTGGTGCCTTTCCTCATCGTTATCGGTATGGCCTTGCCAGCCACCAAGACGGTGGTGGCAATGAAAGACACGTCCAATGCCGACATCACGATCAAGGTCACCGGCATGCAATGGAAGTGGGGCTACGACTACCTGAACGGCGACGGCTCCGGTATTTCCTTCCTGTCCAACCTGTCGACGCCACACGAACAAATCGTTGATTCGACCAAGGTCAAGAACGACAACTATCTGATCGAAGTCGACAATCCGATGGTGGTTCCGGTCAACAAGAAGGTTCGCATCATCACCACGGCTAACGACGTGATTCACTCCTGGGGCATTCCTGCATTCGGCGTCAAGCAAGATGCGATTCCCGGATTTGTGCGCGATACCTGGTTCAAGGCAGAGAAGGTCGGCACTTACCGCGGCCAATGCGTTGAACTGTGCGGTAAAGACCACGCCTTCATGCCGATCGTTGTCGAAGTCCTGAGCGAAGCTGATTACAAGACCTGGGTCGATGGCAAGAAAAAGGAAATGGCTGCACAGGCAGACGATCCGACCAAGACCTGGACTATCGACGAGTTGAAGCAACGCGGCGAAAAAGTTTACACAGCCAATTGCGCGGTTTGCCACCAGGCTACCGGCAAGGGCGTACCCGGCGCCTTCCCGCCGCTCGATGGCGACCCGGTCGTCAACGGCCCGCGTGCCGCACAGATCAATGTTGTGCTGAACGGCAAAACCGATGGCAGCATGCAAATGCCTGCGTGGAAAGCCGTGTTGTCGGATACCGAAATTGCTGCGGTGATTACTTACACCCGTAACAACTGGTCCAACAAAGCCCAGGAAAATATTGTCCAACCAGCTGAAGTGCTGGCTGCGCGTAAGTAATACTTAGGAGATTGAGATGAGCACTACCGCAGTCGATCACGCACACGATCATTCTCACGACGACCACGCGCACCACGACCACCCACACGGCTGGCGGCGTTGGTTGTTTGCTACCAATCACAAGGACATCGGTACCCTGTACCTGTGGTTCTCCTTCACCATGCTGCTGTCTGGCGGTGTGCTGGCATTGCTGATCCGCGCCGAGCTGTTCCAGCCTGGCCTGCAATTCTTCAAGCCGGAATTCTTCAACCAACTGACCACCATGCACGGTTTGATCATGGTGTTCGGCGCGATCATGCCGGCTTTCGTCGGCTTCGCCAACTGGATGATCCCGCTGCAAATCGGCGCGTCCGACATGGCTTTTGCGCGGATGAACAATTTCTCGTTCTGGCTGATGCCGCCGGCTGCCTTGCTGCTGCTGACTTCATTCCTGGTTCCTGGCGGCGCAACCGCTGCCGGCTGGACGCTGTATGCACCGCTGTCGACGCAAATGGGACCTGGCATGGACATGGCGATTTTCGCCATCCATATCATGGGTGCATCGTCGATCATGGGTTCGATCAACATCATCACCACCATCCTCAACATGCGCGCGCCTGGCATGACGTTGATGAAGATGCCGATGTTCTGCTGGACCTGGCTGATTACCGCTTACCTGCTGATCGCCGTGATGCCTGTTTTGGCTGGCGCGATCACCATGACACTGACCGACCGTCACTTCGGCACCTCGTTCTTTAACGCAGCCGGCGGCGGCGATCCGGTAATGTATCAGCACATCTTCTGGTTCTTCGGCCATCCAGAGGTGTACATCATGATTCTGCCGGCGTTCGGCATCGTGTCGCAGATCATCCCGGCATTCGCGCGCAAGCAATTGTTCGGTTATGCATCGATGGTGTACGCTACTGCCTCGATCGCGATCCTGTCGTTCATCGTCTGGGCTCACCACATGTTCACCACCGGCATGCCAGTGACTGCGCAGCTGTTCTTCATGTACGCAACCATGCTCATCGCGGTGCCGACCGGCGTCAAGATTTTCAACTGGATCGCTACCATGTGGCGCGGTTCGATGACTTTCGAAACCCCGATGCTGTTCGCGATCGGCTTCATCTTCGTGTTCACCATGGGCGGCTTCACCGGCCTGATCCTGGCGGTAACCCCGATCGACATCCAGATGCAGGATACCTACTACGTGGTGGCGCATTTCCACTACGTGCTGGTGGCCGGTTCCCTGTTCGCCCTGTTCGCCGGTTATTACTACTGGGGTCCGAAGTGGACTGGTTTCATGTACAACGAAACCCGCGGCAAGATCCATTTCTGGAATTCGCTGGTCTGGTTCAACGTGACTTTCTTCCCGATGCACTTCCTGGGCCTGGCCGGCATGCCACGTCGCTACGCCGATTATCCGGCGCAGTTCACCGATTTCAACATGCTGGCTTCGATCGGCGCCTTGGGTTTCGGCCTGAGCCAGGTCTACTTCCTGTTCTTCGTGATCATTCCGTCGATCAAGGGCGGCAAGAAGGCGGCCGACAAGCCATGGGATGGCGCCGAGGGCCTGGAATGGACAGTGCCTAGCCCTGCGCCTTTCCATACTTTCGAAACGCCACCGACCTTTAAATAATGGGAATGGCGGGTAGCAGGTGAGCCCGCCAACTCTGTGCGATTGCCCAAAATGAGTAACCCGAAAAAGCCTAATAACGTACGTACCGGATTGCTGGTAGGTTTGCTTGCCTTGAGTTTTTTCATCGCGATCTTCGTCAAGATGTTGTGGTTCAAGTAAATGACTAACCCTCTGGATAACCAGGCGAAAGCCGAAACAAAAAAACTGAATTGGCAGATGCTCGGCAAGCTGATGGTAATTGCCGTGATGATGTTCGGTTTCGGTTATGGCCTGGTTCCGGTGTATAAAAAGATTTGCGAGATTACCGGTGTCAATTTCCTGACGCCGAAAGATGCAACAGTGGAAGCGCCGACCAATACCCAGGTCGACAAGACCCGGACGATTACCGTCGAATTCGACGGTAATTCGCAAGGTCCCTGGCGTTTCCGGCCGACAGTCAATAGCCTGCAGGTGCATCCGGGTGAAATGACGCAGGTAGTATATGAAGTGGTGAACAAGCAATCGCGCAAGATGGATGCACAGGCGATTCCGAGTTACGCACCGCAGCAGGCAGCGGCTTTCTTCAAGAAAGTCGAGTGTTTCTGTTTCACCCAGCAAACTCTCGGCCCTAACCAGGCCAAGGAAATGCCGGTGGTGTTTTACATAGATCCTGCTATACCTAAAGATGTGAAAGTAATTACGTTGTCATATACGTTTTTTGAAATTGCAGGGCAGCCGGATAAGCCGACCTGAACATGTCGACCTGAATCCAGACAGCCTGGCAGAGTAACTTGGGGTATCAAATGTCGGATCTGAAGGAAGCAAGCCGCCGCAAAGCCTCATTCGGCGCCACCATGAAGGCCGTTTTCTGGTCGTTCTTCGGGGTCCGCAAGAGGAAAGATTATGAAAGCGATGCAGCCGGTTTGAATCCGGTGCATGTAGTGATAGCCGGTATACTCGGCGCCTTGATTTTTATAGCGATCCTGATCACCATTGTGAAACTGGTTGTCGCTAAGTAAGTTGAAGTAAAGCCGTGTAGGGTGGTCAGGATTTTTTGCCCACGCGGATAACAAGTTCCGAAAAATCTAACAACAGCAATTATTTAATATTTGTATCGGGAGATGGAAATGAGTTCTCAACAAGGTAGTGCACCTTACTATTTCGTGCCTGGCCCATCCAGGTGGCCAGTGCTGGGAGGTGTATCGCTATTGGCGACGATGGCTGGCGCTGCAGCGTGGGTCAACAGCGTCACCTTGGGCCCTGAGTTGTGCGCCATTGGCCTCTTGTCTTTCCTGGTCGTGCTGTACAAATGGTTCGGCGACTCCATCCGTGAATCCGAAGGCGGCTTGTACAGCGCGCGCATCGATACCTCGTATCGCTGGGCCATGAGCTGGTTCATCTTCTCCGAAGTGATGTTTTTCGCCGCGTTCTTTGGCGCCCTGTTCTACGCACGCAGCATTGCGATGCCATGGCTGGGCGACCTCGACAACAAACTGTTGTGGCCAGACTTCGCCGCGCATTGGGGCAATGCCGGCCCGGCCGGTACCATCGAAGCCTTCAGCACCATGGGACCATTCCCGATCCCGACTATCAATACCGCTCTGCTGCTGACATCAGGCGTTACGCTGACGATTTCCCACCACGCCTTGCGTTCCGGTCATCGCGCCAAGACGGCATTCTGGCTGTTCGCAACGATTGTGCTGGGCGCCACCTTCATGGGCTTCCAGGCTGCCGAATACATTGAAGCGTATAGCGATTTCAACCTGAAACTGACTTCCGGTGTCTACGGTTCCACATTCTTCCTGCTGACCGGATTCCACGGCTTCCATGTGACCATCGGCGCCATCATGCTGTCAGTGGTACTGTATCGCGTGCTCAAAGGGCATTTCACTCCGGAGCACCATTTCGCATTTGAAGGCGCTGCCTGGTACTGGCACTTTGTGGACGTGGTCTGGCTTGGCTTGTACGTTGTGGTGTACTGGTTGTAACAGCAAAAGCGGATTACGCGCTTAATTGAGCGCAGTAAAAAAGGCCACACTTCGGTGCGGCCTTTTTTACTGCGGATTGCTGAGAGCAATGCGCTACAGCAACGACGCGGTGCTTATGCAATGCTTAGTGCAACCCGGTCGGCTGGATATACCCGAGTTTGTACAAGACCAGCAACAAGATGAACAGGGCGACAGAAAAGCCGACACGCATGGTCAAGGCCTGTACCGTACGGTTACTTTTACCTTTGTCGCGCATCAGGAAAAGCAGTGCCGAGAACAGGCTGCCAATGATCAGGATGAAGGCAATGGCAACGACGATTTTCATTTTATGGGCCAGGAAAATAGAGACTAAGGCGGTATTGTAATGCCAATCAGATTCCGTTTTCGCTTGATTCCGTTTGTAGTCACTGTATTGCTGGTGGTGCTAGGCATAGCGTTGGCACAATGGCAAACGCGGCGCGGCGATCAAAAGCAGGCGATCGAAACCAAATTGTTGCAACGCAAAGCCGATGCTACTGTCAAATTCGGCGACGGATCGCCGGGTATCGATCAACTCGAATACAGGCACATGGCGTTGCGCGGCGAATTTATTACCGGTTGGCCGGTCTATCTCGACAATCGCCCCTTGAACGGTGTCGCCGGGTTTTATGTGCTGATGCCGTTCAAACTTGCGGTCTCGGGCAAGGGCGGGAATACGGGAGAAGGTAGTTACGTACTGGTAGCGCGCGGCTGGTTGCCACGCGATCCGGCGGATCGCAGCAAGTTGCCGTCCTACCCCACGCCGGCCGGCACGATTGAGATAGAAGGGCTGGTCAGGCGCGATTTCGGTCATGTTTTGCAGTTGGGCGACGCGGCCCCACCGCAGCCCGGGGCAATTGTGCAGAATCTCGGAATAGACGAATTCGCAGCGGCCAGCAAGTTCAAGCTGCAACCGTTCGTGATCGAGCAAACCAGCAACACCGAAGATCATTTGCTGCGTGATTGGCCCAGCCCTTCGCTCGGTATCGAAAAACACCGCGGCTACGCATTCCAATGGTATGCGCTGGCCGTGATGGCGTTCATTTTTTTTGTTGTGACAGGATTTAGACGTGGATCAGAAAACACCAACAAGCCAGCCGCTCAACGTTCCGGTTGATAATCATGCTGGCAACCCGGCTGGCAATCAGGCTGAAAACAAGCAGCGCCAGAGCGGCCGCTGGAAATTGTTCGCGGTGATTGCGGTATGTGCAGCACCGATGATTGCTTCCTATTTCACGTACTACGTCATCAAGCCACAGAGCCGCAATAACTACGGTGCGCTGATCGATCCGCGCGACTACCCCATCCCCGAGCTGGGCAGCACCGCGCTGGACGGCAAGCCGCTCACCCTGGATGCCTACAAAGGCAAATGGCTGATGGTGCAGGTCGACGGCGGCGAATGCCAGAAGGCCTGCCAGGATAAGTTGTTCGAGATGCGTCAGCTGCGCCTGATGCAAGGCAAGGAAATGGAACGGATTGAGCGCGTCTGGCTGATTACCGATGACCAGCCGCTGTCGAC
This sequence comes from Collimonas sp. OK607, assembly GCF_900111995.1. GTDB lineage: Bacteria > Pseudomonadota > Gammaproteobacteria > Burkholderiales > Burkholderiaceae_D > Collimonas. The sequence goes on along the minus strand of NZ_FOKF01000042.1, from coordinate 22,585 downwards.
TGTCGTGATGCGTGAATACGACGGCACCAGGTTGTTGCGGGTGAAGCCGGATTTGCTGAAAGCATGGCTGCCGACCGAGGCCAATACCAGCGCCGCCGATCATATCTACCTGATCGATCCGCTCGGCCATCTGATGATGCGCTTCCCCAAGGATGCCGATCCAAGCCTTGTCAAAAAAGACTTGTCCAAGCTGCTGCGGGCTTCGGCGATAGGATAAGCTGATGACAACGCCAATGTTATTTCAGCTCGGCAGCATGGGATTGCTGGTTGCCTTGCTGGCGTTCTGCGTGGTCTGGGTTTCCAGCGATACCAATAAATATCGCAAGCTGGTATGGGTAACGCTGTTCCTGACGTTTGACCTGATCATGTTCGGCGCCTTTACCCGCCTGACCGATTCCGGCCTCGGTTGCCCTGACTGGCCAGGTTGCTACGGACATTCCAATCCGTTGCAGGCGCATGCGCATATCAGCGCGGCCCAGGAAGCCATGCCGGACGGCCCGGTGACGGTAATGAAAGCCTGGATCGAAATGACTCATCGTTATTTCGCGATGGGCGTCGGCGTGCTGATCATTTCCTTGATGGTGATCGCCTGGATGCGCTGGCTGGGTTGGCCTAAGGCTGGAAATTCTGCGAGCGGGCAAAAAAGCAGGCAGGAAAGCAAATTCTCACCGTGGTTTCCAACTGTGCTGTTTTTATTCGTCTGCCTGCAAGGCGCTTTCGGCGCCTGGACGGTGACCCAAAAACTGCAGCCTGTGATCGTGACTACGCATCTGCTGCTTGGCCTGACCTTGCTGGCGATGCTGACCTGGCTCGGCGCGCGTCAAAGCGCACATGCTCCGGTGGCGGCCAGCGCCGCGTCTCTGGTAAAGCCGGCCTTGATCGGCATGTTGTTATTGGTTCTGCAGATTGCCCTAGGCGGGTGGGTAAGCACTAACTATGCTGCGCTTGCCTGTACCGACTTCCCTACTTGCCACGGCGCACTCGTGCCGCATATGGATTTCGCCAATGGTTTCACCCTGTGGCGCCATCTGGGCATGACTGCGGATGGCGAGTTCCTGTCGTTCCAGGCATTGACCGCGATTCACTGGACCCACCGCAGCTTCGCTTTCGTGGTGATTGCCTTCATCGTCTGGCTGGCCTGCAAAGCCTTGCGCACCCAGGGTTTGGAAAAGACCGGGCGCTGGCTGCTGATCATTGTCGGCTTGCAATTGATTACCGGGTTGTCTACTATTTTCCTGAACTGGCCGCTGTCGATTGCCGTAGCGCACAACGGTGGGGCGGCGCTGCTGCTGCTATTGCTGGTCATGTTAAACTATAAGGCTAGACTTGCTTTAAGCGTGTCCTCGGTTTTGGGGGCGCCAAGCCATCCAACTGCTGATCGCCTCAACCCGCAACCATGACCGCTTTGACCATACCACCTAATCGAATTGCCCAGTACTGGGCGCTGACCAAGCCGCGCGTTACGCAGCTGGCGGTATTTTGTGCGGTGATCGGCATGTTCCTGTCCACCCCGGGCTTGCCCGATTGGCAACGTGTGATTTCGGCCACTATCGGCATCTGGCTGCTGGCCGGTGCGGCTTTTGCCGTCAACTGCCTGGTTGAGCGTGAAATCGATTCGCGCATGGCGCGCACCGCTCGTCGTCCCATGGCGCGTGGTGAAATCACCGTACCGCAGACACTGGTATTTTCCGGCGTGATAGGCGGGCTCGGCATGTGGGTGCTGTATAACTTCGTCAATCCGCTGACCATGTGGCTGACTTTCGCCACGTTTGTCGGTTACGCAATTATCTACACCATCATCCTGAAGCCTGCGACACCGCAAAATATCGTCATCGGCGGTCTGGCCGGCGCCATGCCGCCAGCCTTGGGCTGGGCGGCGATTGCCAACGACGTGCCGATGCAAGCCTGGCTGCTGGTGATGATCATCTTCGTCTGGACTCCGCCGCACTTCTGGGCGCTTGCCATGTACCGGCGTGACGACTACGCCAAATCCGGTTTGCCGATGTTGCCCATCACGCATGGCATGAAGTACACCCAGTTCCAGATCCTGCTCTATACGATTGCCTTGGTGGCCACCACCATGCTGCCGTTTGCGGTTGGCATGAGCGGCCTGATCTATCTGGCCAGCGCAGCGGTGCTGGGCCTGATCTTCCTCTGGTACGCATGGCAGATTTACCGGCATTACACCGATTTGATTGCGCGCAAGACTTTCGCTTATTCAATCGTCTATCTGTCGCTGCTGTTCGCCGCTCTGCTGGTCGATCACTATCTCAAATTTTGAAAGCAAACATGAAGCGTGTGACTCCTGTCGCCTCCATTTTCGCGGGGCTGCTGATGGTGCTGTCGGTGTTGTCGTTAACCGCCTGCGGCGACAAATCGACAGGTGGAGGCCAGGAAATGACCTTGTCGCCGGCCAACAGCGCTTTCATCAATACTGACGTAACCGGTCTCGGTTACGCCCGCGATTTTGCCCTGACAGACCATACCGGCAAGCCGCGCACACTGGCTGATTACAAGGGCAAGGCAGTGGTAGTGTTTTTCGGTTACACCCAGTGCCCGGATGTTTGTCCGACCACCATGGTGGAGATGGCCGATGTCATGAAGGAACTGGGGCCGCTGGCAAGCAAGGTGCAGGTATTGTTCGTTACGGTTGATCCGGAACGCGATACACAGGAGTTGCTGTCCCACTATGTGCCGGCGTTTGATCCAAGTTTTGTCGGCCTGTATGGCGACCAGGCGGCGACCGACAAGGTGGCTAAGGAATTCCGTGTGTTCTATCAAAAAGTACCTGGCAAGACGCCGGGCAGCTACACTATGGACCACACCGCCGGCAGCTATGTGTTTGATCCGGAAGGCCATATCCGCCTGTTCATACGTCACGGCCAGGGGGCTGACCCGATCGCCCATGATTTGAAATTGTTATTGAAATGATTAGCGAGTGCGGCGCCCGATCTTGACGGCGCGCGCAATAGAAAAAGGCAGCCAAGGCTGCCTTTTTCTATTTGCAATCAGACAAAAAATCGGATCGTCAGGCAAACGCTGCCAGCGAACCCTTCATCTTCTTCAGCGCAACCGCTTCAATTTGCCGGATCCGCTCGGCCGATACGCCAAACTCATCCGCCAGTTCATGCAAAGTGGCGCCTGAACCGTCATCGTTGGCCAGCCAGCGCGCTTCCACGATACGGCGTGAGCGATCGTCCAGCTTGCTCAAGGCCGATTCCAGGCCCTCCGACTGCATGCGGTCATAGCGCTGCGCTTCCAGCACTTTGCTGGGCTCTTGCGCGTCGGTCGACAGATAGGCGATCGGTGCAAATTTGTCGTCATCGTCGTCAGTCGGCGCTTCCAGCGCGATGTCGCGGCCGGTCAGACGCGTTTCCATCTCGATGACTTCTTCGCGCTTGACGTTGAGGGTCTTGGCGAGCGCATCCACCTGGCTCGGCGTCATGGCGTCCAGGCCTTCTTTGTGGCTGCGCAGGTTGAAAAACAGTTTGCGCTGCGCTTTGGTGGTGGCTACTTTCACCAAACGCCAGTTTTTCAGAATGTATTCATGCATTTCCGCCTTGATCCAATGCATTGCATACGACACCAGCCGTACGCCTTGGTCAGGATCAAAACGTTTAACGGCTTTCATCAGGCCGATGTTGCCTTCCTGGATCAGGTCGGCATGCGGCAAGCCGTAGCCGAGATAGCCGCGCGCGATCGACACTACCAGGCGCAAATGCGACAGCACCAGCTTTTGAGCGGCGCCGAGGTCGTTTTTGTCGCGCAATTGTTGTGCGAGCGAAATTTCTTGGTCATGTGTCAACATCGGCAGACGATTGACTGCCGAGATATACGCATCGATATTCCCCAGCGTGCCCGAAAAGCCGAGCGCCAAGGCATTGGTGTCGGTAGGCATTAAAGCTGTGTTGACTGATGGATTCTTCATTCTTTCTCCTTGCTGTCCGGCCAGCTAAAGCTGCCGGTAGATCAACGATCAGACGTTTGACTTGGATATATTAGCACTCTCTATTGTTGAGTGCTAATAGGATTTGTTAAAGAGTGTGTATAGGGCGGTGCTATCGATATTATTCTTTTGATTGTTCGAAGCGCGGGAGTTAGAGAGGTAAATTCGGAGAAAGTTGCGTCCATACGCAAGGAAATGCTGCGCAGCCGCACGATATTTTGTTACAAGTTATTAATTGCTAAAAGGCAATGTGTCAGGCGGCAAGGTCAGGGGTCATCTCGAGGAAAGCGTCGTACGGGGCGTCAGACAGGAAATCACTTAACTGCGCCAGATGTGTGCTATCGGCAATGCTGATATACAACCGCGCCGGCGGTTTGCGCAGCAGGCGGTTGAGGGTGACGCGCAGGGTCAGGTTGCCAATACAGCAAAAGCAGCCGGGGGCGATCCGCTTGATATCCAGCTCATGGGGAAATGTCGCCAGTTTGCCGTCGGACAAGCCTTCCAGTATGAGTGCCGTGCTCAGGTGACGGCCGTTGCGTGCCAGGTCTTGCTCTATAGCGAAGTGGATGGCGGCTTCGCGCGAATTGGCTGAACCGCCGCTAACCAGGGTGGTGAGGGTCATACGCTTTCTATCCGTCAGCTATCTGCCTCTATCCGCCTTTTTTCGACAACTTTCCCGGGTCAACGCCGAGCTGTTTCAGTTTGCGGTACAGATGGGTGCGTTCCAGCCCGGTTTTTTCCGCCACCCTGGTCATGCTGCCGCTTTCGCGGATCAGGTGATATTCAAAGTAGGCGCGCTCGAAAGCATCGCGTGCCTCGCGCAGGGGCAGGCCGAATGACGACGAAAACAAACTTTCGGATGCGACCGCAACCGATGGCATGGCAGCGATGTGCGTTGTTTCAGACGATGCCGGATTGCTAAAACCGCCGCCAGGCGCCACCACATCATTCAATTCACTCGAGGCGGTTACCGGCTGCGGATACAGGGTTGGCGCCCGGGCAGTCTTGGGTCCTTGCGACAAGCCCTGCTGAACTGCTTTCAGCAGTTTTTGCAAGGCGATCGGTTTTTCCAGGAAATTCAGCGCGCCGATACGGGTCGCTTCTACCGCGGTGTCGATAGTGGCGTGACCGGACATCATGATGACCGGCATGGTTAGCAAGCCATCCCGCTGCCATTCCTTCAGGAGTGTAACGCCGTCGGTGTCAGGCATCCAGATATCGAGCAGCACCAGATCGGGCACGCCGCCCTGACGAAACTCGCGAGCCTGTTGTGCATTTTCCGCGGCGGTTACTACATGCCCCTCGTCACCTAAAATCTCCGAGAGCAATTCCCGAATTCCCATTTCGTCGTCAACGACTAGGATGTTAGCCATGCGGTTGCCTTCCCATTTCCTGTTGCATCAAATCCCACTGTGTGGACGATTCAGATAGTCCAGTTAAATTGTTGATGTCTCGTTGTTTTATTTCCGCGTCCGGATACATTGGATACATGCTATATCACTCAACTGCCAATTTGCAGATGTTCTGCGTCAAATTATGGCCGAATCATGACTCGACGCTAACTTTAACAGCAAAATCAGGATTTTTGCGCCCTTTGTATCGCTTCGGTTCTGCAGATCGATGCGTCCGCCGTGCTCGTCGATGATTTTTTTCACCATCGGCAAACCCAGGCCGGTGCCGCGCGGCTTGGAAGTGACGTACGGTTCGAACGCCCTGGCCAGGATTTTTGGCGAAAATCCGGAACCGTTATCGGTAATCGAAAGCCGCACCGCCGTACGCGATAAACCGTCCGAACTCTGGTAGCTGACACGTTCGGTGACCAAGTCGATTCGCGGCGGCGTCGGGTCGCCGCTTCTATCCATGACAGCATCCTGGGCATTTTGCAAAAGATTATGGATGACCTGCCGCAGTTGCGTGGCGTCGCCCATGATCTTGGGCAAATCCGCTGCCAGCGATGCGTGAATCATATCGCGTTCGTCGCCGGCCAAATAGAGATGCAGGATTTCCGCCACCAGCACATTCAAATCGAGCTCGCTCAGGACGGCTGGAGGTGTCTTGGCGTAATCGCGGAAATCGTCCACCATGCGCTTCATGGCGGCCACTTGGTTGACAATAGTATCGGTGCTTTTCTTCAAGATAGCCGAATCATGCGGCATCAGCTTATCTTCCAGTTTCATCTGCAGGCGCTCGGCCGAGAGCTGGATCGGCGTCAGCGGGTTCTTGATTTCATGCGCCAGGCGGCGCGCCACTTCGCCCCAGGCAATCGAACGCTGGCCGGAGATGACGTCTGAAATATCGTCGAACACCACCACATAGCCGGTGCGGTTCTCTACCGGCAGGCGCGAGCCGCGGGCCAGCAAGGTGATGTCGTCGCTATCGTTGCTCGCGCCGCTGTCGACCCGGCGCGGGATTTCGATCTGCTGTTGCCAGTGCAGCAGCTCAGGGCCGATCTTGCCGGTGGCGAATTGCGCATTCTGTTCAGAGAAGGCGTTGATGATGACTTCCGCGAAATGCGTCAGGCCGTCGATGATGGTGAGCGGCTGGCCGATATGCGGGGAAAAATCGTACTGCAGGATACGTGCTACCGACTGGTTGCTGGTAACCAGGCGGAAATCGCCATCCAGCACCATCACGCCGGCCGACATATTCGCCAATACCGATTCCAGATAAGCTTTAGCGTTTTCCAGTTCACTGCGATTTTTTTCAACCGTGGCGCGGGCATCGTACAACTGACGCGTCATCAGATTGAAGGATTGGGTCAGGGTGCCCAGTTCGTCCGAGGTGGCGACAATCGGGCGCGGCGACAGATTGCCCTCGGCCACGGCTTTGGTGCCTTCTGCCAGCAGCAGCAACGGTTTGGCGAGGTCGGTTGCGATCAGGAAGGCGCTGGCGATGGCGCCGAAAACCGCCAGCAGCAAGGTCAGCGTCAACGTCACCAGATAGATTTTGCGCAAGCCGGAACGGCCCAGCGAGCGTTCTTGATATTCGCTATAGGCAGAGCCGAGTGCTTCGGCATTGGTCGCGAGGTAGGTCGGCACCGGTTGTATCATTTGCAAAAAATGTGTTTCGTTTTGCAAGGTGGAGCTTTTCAGCGGCGCCGGGATTTCCACTACCACGTGCAGGCGCAGGTCGTTGGTCTCATTACCTGTGGCGGCGGGAGAGGCAGAGGCGCCGGCCGGGTTGTCCTGATCGCTTTCTATGGCGGAAAACCCGCGTGGCAAGCGAGCCTGCTGCAACATGTTGGGCGATGGTAAATTGGGTACCAAGGTTCCCAGGTGGCCGCCGACGGAGGCGATCACCTGGCCATTGGCGGTGACGATCGAGGCTTCCAGGTTCTGCTCGTTGAGCCGTCCCAGCTGGGTTGCCTGTGCCGAATTAGAGAGATCCGACCATTCCGACGCCAGCGTGCGTGCCCTGGAGCTAAGGTCGCTAAGCGACGATTCAAGCGCGGCATGGCTCAGGTTCAGGCCGGATTGCAATGCCGATTCAACGTGGACGTCAAACCAGGACTCGATCGAACGCGATACAAACTGGACAGATACCAGATAGATCACGACTCCCGGCAAGATCCCGATCAGCGCAAACATGAACACCAGCTTGGCCGTTAGCCGGGAACCGAATTTGCCGCGCTTGTAACGTTTATACAATCGTCCGAGCAACAGGCAGACCAGCAAAAACAGCGCTACCGCCACCAGCGCATTCATGCCTAGCAGCCATGAATAGTGCTTATCGAAAAAATCTGAATTGGCCGATGCTGAAGAAAGCAGGAATAGCAGGATGCTGACGATGGCGCCGCCGACAACCAGCAAATAGCGTAGCGCGCGCGACACGGCTATTCCACCCTGTAGTTGAAGCTCTTCCAATCGGAAGAAAAGCGCCAGTCGCTATTGTTGAGGGCGTTGACTTGAAACGGTTTGGACAGCAATCCCAGGTCGAGGCCCATGCGTACCGCGACCCGGTACACCTCGCCGCTCTTGAGAGCGCTCTTGTCGGCGATCAGCCAGCGGCTTGGCCGGCGGATCAGCGACAAGGCATCGTCCAGCGTGTTAAAACTCTGTTGCAGGCTGCCATTGATAGCGACGTTGTAACGGCGCGTGATGACGTTGTATTGCAAGCGGATGGTTTGGGTTGCCGTGATGGCTTTTTCGTCGAACCAGTACCAACGGGGGCGCGTCAGTTCGACATCGGTCGTGAAGTACAGCGTGACGCCGCGATTGACCACATCCTCCAGGCCGCGGTTGAGATCGAATGAAAATGTTGCCGACAACTTGTAACCATCGTCACCAGTTTCGATATGGGCCTGAATCAATTCAACGCCATCTGCTGCAGAGCTGGACGCAGGGCTAAAAGACAAAGCCAGCAGCAGAGCCAGCAGCCAGTATCTGATGAATTGAAGCAATGGTCGTGTCACTGGTTTCAGTTATGTTAAAAAGTTATTGCGGAAGTGCGCCAGCACTGCGGATATAACACTACGAGCGCTACGAGCGCTACGAGCGTCAGCATTTCTGGAACAGCGCGTAAAACAAGCCGTCATGATCACGTTCCCCATCGGCGGTTGGCAGCAATTGTCCGGGCGCGGGCAGTCTGCGCGCATTGTTCCGTTCGGCAAAAGCGACTGCCTGGGCCTCTGATTCTTGTGGCCATACGGAACAGGTTACGAGTAACAATTTACCATCCGGGCGTAGCATCTGCCAAAGATTGTCCAGAATCTTTGCCGAAAGTGTTGCAAGTTGCTCGGTATCGGTCTTGCGTCGCAACCAGCGTATATCGGGATGACGGCGCACGATACCGGAGGCGGTACACGGAACATCGGCCAGGATCCGGTCGAAGGGCACGCCATCCCACCAGTCGTTGCCCTGGCTGCCGAGGCTGGCATCACCCAGTTGTAGTTTGGCTTGCAGTTGCAGCCGTTGCAGATTCTGGGTGATGCGTTGCAAGCGTTTAGGATTGTTGTCCAGCGCAGTCAGTTCGACATCGGCGGACTCCAGGATGTGGCCGGTCTTGCCGCCGGGCGCAGCGCAGGCGTCCAGCACCCGCATGCCGTCCTGCAGGTCGAGCAATGGCGCTGCAAGTTGCGCAGCGGCGTCCTGCACCGACGCCAGGCCGTCGTCGAAACCGGGAATCTGGGCCACCGGCATTGCGCTGTCCATGCGGATCGCATCAGGACCGATTTGGCGGGCAGTTATAGAGTGGCCTGCTAACGTTTCCAGATAGGCCGCTACCGAGGTTTTACGGCGGTTGACGCGCAAGGTCAGCGGCGGTGCAATATTGCCGGCAGTGAGGATGGCTTGCCATTGCTGCGGATAGGCGGCCTTCATGCGGTCGATCCACCAGACCGGATAGTTCCACAGGCCGAACGGTGTTTTGATGGCAGTTGCGATCAACGCCTGGCGTTCACGCAGGAAACGTCGCAGCACTGCATTCACCATGCCTTTGGCGTGGGCCATCTGCGGATCCGAAGAGACCGCAGTGACAGCTTGATCGACCACTGTGAAATTTTCATAGGCGGGATCGTCGACATCGGCCAGCAGGCACAAGGCGGCGCACAGCAGGCAATGCAGCAAGGTCGGTTCCGGCGGCCGGCTCGCGAGGTTGGCCAGCAAGGTTTCAGCACGGCCGATGCCACGCATGGTGCGATAAGCGATGTCCTGGATGGCGCCGCGGGTCGGCGCCGGTGCGGCCGATTGCGCAAATACCTGGGTCAGCGCCTGCGGCAGCGCCGCGCCATCGCGTACCAATGCAATGGCTTGGGCCGCGCCTAACAGGCTAAAGGCGAGAGAGTCTTTTTTTAGGGTCGAATAAGTCACAAGTGGTTCAGGTCGATTCTGCGGGTGATGGTTATTGAAAATTAGTTCTTGGTCAAAGCCAGTTTTATACCCAAGGCAATAAAGGCGGCGCCAACCGTGCGCTCCAGCCAATGCTTGATCTGCGGATTGTTGCTGGCATGGCGTGTCAGCGTCCCGGCCAGCATGGCGGTGCCGCTGTTCCAGCACAACGTGACAACAGAAAACACCGCGCCCAGCAACAAGAAGGCAGCAATCTTATGCGGCGAATCATGGCGCACGAACTGTGGAAAGAACGACAGGAAAAACAAGATCACCTTGGGATTGAGGACATTGGTGATCAGGGCCTGCACAAAAATGGTCTTGTGCGAACGCAGGTCAAGTTGCGTCATCTTTTCGTCTACGCTGGCTTTCTTGCTGAGCAACATCTTGATGCCGAGATAAATCAGGTAAGCGCCGCCCGCCAGTTTGACTGCCATGAATGCGGTGGCGGAGGCCGCCAGCAGCGCCGTCAGGCCAAAGGCCGACAAGGTGGCGTGGATGCAGCAGCCGGCCGTGATTCCTAGCGCCGACAGCAATCCGGCACGGCGTCCCTGCGCCACGCTGCGGCCGACAATATAAGCGGTATCCGGGCCGGGAGTAGCGTTCAGTAGCAAGACAGCCATCAGGAACAGGCCGAAATCATTTATGCCGAAGGTAATCATGACGATGCAGCAAGGCGAATGGTAACAATGCGATTGTAGCGGGGATATGGTCGCTCACCTACAGTTGGGGGAGCGATTGTGGCGGCAAAGGTGAAATTCGGTGAAATTTTAAGATTGCCTGACAGCAATATTTGTTTGCCGTAGCGGATTAGCCGGGCAATGGCATTAAATGTCGAATGGGCAATTTTTCGATTGAGGTGAAGCGATATCAGTTCACCAAAGCAGCGGTTGATGTTGCCAGAGGCTGCTGTGCGGGCAGAGCATCGAGCCAGCGGCGGACATCCGCAAAAACCCGCTCGGCGCCGATTTCATTGAAAATTTCGTGATACATGCCGTCGTAGTCGCGCAGCGTGGCAATCGCGGGTGGCAAAGCAGCAAAAAAGCGGCGGCTGCCGTCGGGATCGATGATGCGGTCGTCGCCGGCAATCACCAGCAGCGTCGGTATCGCCAGGGTGTGCGCCTGGTCCAGGGCGAATTTCCCTGCAAGCAGCATGCTGCTCAGCAAGCGCGCGCTGATCTTGTTATGCACCAGCGGATCGTCGCCATAGGCTTGGGCAACCGCCGGATCGTGCGACAGGTGATTGACATCAAGGCCGTTGGGAACCGCCAGGCCCGGTGCAAGCACCGACATCATTTTGAGCAAGCCCAGTTGGACCCGGCTCAAGCGCAAGGCCAGCCCCGGCGAGGATAAAATCAGGCCGCGCAAGGGAGACATTCCTGCCACAGCAAAGCGTGCGGCGAACAAGCCGCCCATGCTATGGCCGAACAACAAGGGGGCGCTGTTTGCCAGTTCAGGATAGCGCAGCTGCTGCTGGCGGCTGAGATCGTCCAGCACCAGCTTGGCATCGCGCAACAAGGCGGTTTGGTCCGGCACATCGCCGCGCGGACCGCCGGAGCGGCCGTGGCCGCGGTGATCGTAGCTGCGCACCAGCAGGCCGCAGCGATTGAAAAAGCGTACTACATGGGCATAACGCCCGGCATGCTCGCCCAGTCCGTGCATCAACAGGATACTGCCTGTCACCGGGGCACCGGGATCAGGCAGCCAGTCGGTAACGGAGAGAGGAATGCCGTCTTCGGTCGTAAGCTGCTGCTCAAGACCGGAGGTCATCAAACGCCCCAGAGTACGTCGTTATTGTGCTTGTGCGCTTCGCGCAGCATTTCCAGCAAGGGATAAATTTTGTTGGCAAAGTTGACAGTCTGCACTGGCTCATGACCTGTGTCGTCGCCGGCTGCGTTGTGATGCGCGGCGATGTCGTGTTGCACGGTGTCGGATATCGGGTGGGCACGGCTTTCCGATGTTTCAGCTTCCAGCAGGGCAATCGCTGCAGTGCCTTCTGCGGCGGTGATCACGCCGATTTTCACGTCTTTATGCAACAGGTCGAGGATGCGCTTTGCATCGTTTTCGAACATGGTGACTTCGGCCGATGCCTTGGATTTGAATGTAACTAACATAGAACCTCAGAATATTGTTTTTGATGAAAGAAGACATTGTACAGAATACCCCTTTGTTAGGGGGCTTGCTACAGCTGTCACCGCTGGTTACAGTGTGGGTACGGTATCCAGCATTTTCAATGCCGGCAATGCTAGTTATGCTTGAACGAAGAAATGAAAGTCTCTGCATTTTCCCGTGAAACGCCTTTTTCCGGTCCCATCACGATGACTTGATAGATTTCCTTGTCTTTGCTGACGAAATGCCCGAACAGGACTTCCGGTTTGCCGCCAGGCGTGGCGCCGACCGCTTCTACGTCGATACTGGCTGACAGGCCTTGTGTATTACCGGCAGCTGCGGTGGTTTTCTCGGCCTTGACGGTGCCGTTGATATTTTTCACCAGCGCGGTTTTCATCGCGATCAATGCCGCTTGCGCCTTGGCGGCATCGGGCAAGGTGGCGCTGCCGACTGCGAATACCGTGTCGTCCACCTTGGCGGCAGTCATGGTCATCGTCACCGGTACGCCGTCGAGATCGATAGGACGGGCAAAGGTCGACGGTTTGGCGGGCAGCAATACGCTGTAAGGAGCGTCTTTGCTACGGACTTCGCGCCAGTTGAATTTGGGCGAGCAGGCCGCCAGCGCCAACAGGGCGCAAACAGTTGACGAGCAGATAAAAAAGCGAGCAGATTTCACGAGATAGCGCAGTTGGCTGCAAAAATGAAAACAGCCCCTATGGTATCTGATGCTGAAAGGTGCGCACACCGAAAACTATGCCCAGGCATAGCAGCGCTACCCCGGTCATGACCAGTGCGCCTGGCATCGCATCGCGGAAAATGAAGGCATACAGCAGGGCCGACAAGGTTTCGAACACAATCAGCTGCGCCAGCAGCGCGGTCGGCAAATGCTGGCTGGCCTTGTTCCAGAGCAGGATGCCGATCCAGGAAGCGCACAGGCCGATGACTAGCATCAAGCCGATAAATTGCAGCGGCCGCGGGCCGAACGGAAAGTCATAGGAACCGCCCGCCAGCTTCAGGTAGGCGCCATAACCGAACAATCCTATCAGCGCCAGCGGCAAGGTTGCCAAACCTTGCGCGGTAGCCCAGGTGGAGGAACTGATATGCGGATTGGCGCGCAGATAGCGGGCATTGACAATCGGATACCAGGTCCAGGCGCCGACCGCAGCTGCTGCAATCAGGCAGCCAAGGACATAGTCGGAAATCGAGCGCGTATTGTTGCTGCCCGCCAGCCGCATGTGCGTCAGCTCAGCGCTGTTCACACATAGAATGCCGATCGTGATAATCACCAGCGACGGCGCCAGGCGGCGCCAGGCGACGCTTTCCGCCCCGTGTCCCGGCGACCAGTTGGAGAATACCGAAATCACTACCGGCAAGGTGCCGATCAGCATGGTCGGCAGCGGTGCATCGGCGAGTTGGATCGCGGTCGCCAGTGCGGCGTAATACAACAGGTTGCCGATCAGCGAGAGTTTCAGGGCGGCGCGCCAGTCGGCCCGGGTCAGCGCAATTACGCGCTTGCGGTCAAGCACGGCCGGCACCAGTGCGATCAGGCCGAACGCTACATAACGGCCGAACGACAGCATCAGGCCAGGGTAGTCGGGCAACATCAGCGGCGCGACGAACACCAGTCCCCACATCAGGCCGGCACCCAAAGCGCATAACAGGCCGATCAGCATGGCTTGGGTCCGGCAATTAATTGAAGATATGGCATGGAAAAGTTAAGGTAGGGTTCAAAGACAAGTAATCGCAATTGACTCATCATGCCCGTCTTCAGCTTAGCGGTCTTGTACCAATTTGCTGTTGATACTGCGCCGGCGTGACACCGTAGGCGCGCTTGAACCAGCGTGTCAGGTGGCTTTGATCGGCCAGTCCGACGGCCGCGGCGGCATCGGTTGGCGTGCTGCGCTGGGATAGCAAGGTCTTGGCGCGGGTGGTCCGGCGCGCTTGCAGGTATTGATGCGGGGTGGCGTGAAACTGGGCCGAAAATTCCCGTACAAAATGGAACATCGACATGCCGGCCTCAGCCGCTAAAGTATCGATGTGCAAAGTCTGGTCCAGGTTAGCCTCGATGCAATCGAGTACACGCCGCATTGCCAGCATGCGACGTGGCTGGCTGGTCCTCAGTGTGGGCGCCGGCCGCAGATTCTTGCCATAGCGTCGGGTTACCTCGTCGATCAATACCGTGAAATGCGATACAAAAGCCAGGTCGTCCGGCGCCTGCCACATGCGTTTGAACAGTAATTGAAAACTGTCGGCGAGCGCCGGATCGTGAGCCGTAGCGGTGGGGAAATAAGCCTCGCTGCCAGTCAGTTCTTGCAGCAGCTGCGGCTCGATAAACAGCATCTGGTAAGTCCAGCCGGCGGCGATCTCGGCATGGCCATCGTGCAGTTCGTCAGGATTCAATAACACCAGCGTGCCAGCCGGGGCCAGATGCTGGGATCCTTTATGGCGGAAACGTTCGACCCCGGTTTCAATCGCACCCAGCGAATACGCATCGTGCACATGCGGTGCAAATGCATGATCGACCAGCCGTGCCGAATACAATTCCACGCCCGGCAGATGCGGGCTGGTCTTGAAGGTGACGAATTCGGACGGGTGGTGGAACATGTCGATGCTCTGATTCTGGATTCAGGCGAGCCGCGCCAGATGCCGCCGTACCGACAGCAATGCGCCGATCAGTCCGAGGCCGGCGCTGATCGCCAGCAACACAATGCTAGCCAGCCAGTTCAGCGGCAACAAGCGGAACTCCGATGCATACAAACGGGCGAATTCGGCAATCGCCTGATTCAGCGGTTGCAAACCAAGCGCCACCGCGCCCAAAGCCAGGCCGCCGGCGCACAGGCCGAGCAGCGCGCCGGTGTAATAAAACGGCCGGTGGATAAACGCATCGGTAGCGCCGACCAGTTTGGCGACGGCGATTTCTTCGCGTTGGGTCAGCACTTGCAGGCGCACGGTATTGAACACCACCGCCACCACCACCACCGCCAGCGTGCTCGCCAGGAACAGCAGCACCAGGCGCAGGATTCCCAACAGTGCCGCCAGCCGCTTGACCCACTCCGAATCGACTTGCACGGTATCGACGCCGGGCAACGCTTTCAGATCAGCCGCAATGGTGTCGATACGCCCGGCGTCCGGTGCATCGTGGAAACCGGCCAGCTTCAACACATAGGCATCCGGCAAAGGATTCTGGCCCAAAGTGGTCAGGGCGTCATCCATGCCGGTTTTGTTTTTCAGGCTGATCAAAGCGTCTTCGCGCGGAATGAACAGCACCTTGGCCGAGCTGTGGTGTTGCTGCAGAATCGACGCGATAGGCTTGGCCAGTGCGGTTGTTTTATCGCGCGCTGCATCAAGCGCCATAAAGATGCTGATTTCCGGTTCTACCGCCAGTTGCTCGGAGACCGGGCGCACGTTTTCTATCAAAGTCAGGCCGCCAAACGGCAGCGCCAGCGCAATTGCTACCACCAGCACATTCAGCGCAAAGCCGCCCGGCGCCTTGAGCAGATGGGTGAAGGCATCGCTGATGGCAAACAGATGTTGTCGGAGCCAGCTCTTCATGCTGCACCTCCGTTGTTACTGTTGTGGCTGTTGTTACTAACCACGGCGGAGTTCTGCCAGTGGTCCACAATCTGCCCCTGATCCAGAAACACCACGCGGTTGGCGCTGTTCAGGAATTGCTCGTCATGGGTAGAAATCAGGCAAGTCACGCCGACCGCATGAAACGACCGGAGCGCATCCAGCACTTTGTTGGCGTTGTCGCGATCGAGGTTGGCGGTCGGTTCGTCGGCCAGGATGATTTGCGGCCGGTTGACAATTGCACGGGCGATAGACACACGCTGCTGCTCGCCGCCGGACAGGGCTTTCGGATCGGTCGCCGCCTTGTCCAGCAGGCCGACTTTATCGAGTGCCGCCCGGGCCCGTTTTTCTGCTTCGGAACGGGTGGCGCCGGTAACCAGCAGCGGCAGCATGACATTGGCCAGCACGGTGCGGTCCTGCAGCAGTTTTTGCTGTTGCAGGATCAATCCGAGATTGCGCCGCAGATAAGGCAGGCCGGATGATTTCAATTTGCCGACGTTGGCGCCGCTGACAGTCAAGGTCCCGCTGCTAGGGCGCTCAATTGCCGCAATCAGGTTGAGCAGCGTGGTTTTTCCGGCGCCGGAAGGGCCGGCCAGGAAGATCAAGTCACCCTTGTTAACCGTCAGCGTGATATCGCGCAGCGCGACTACATCACGCGCATATTTTTTGGAGACCTGGTTGAATTCAATCATGGAATGGCAAGGGTCCAATAGTCCAATAAATGGGTCGGAATCAAAGGGTTCGAAATTAACTTAGCAGTGCATCCACAAATTCGGCGGCATCAAACGGTTGCAAGTCTTCAATCTGTTCGCCGACACCGATGAAATATACCGGGATCGCACGCGTGGTGGCGATAGCCGCCAGCACGCCGCCCTTGGCGGTGCCGTCCAGTTTGGTAATCACCAGGCCGGTCAGCCCCAGCGCATCGTCGAAAGCCTTGACTTGCGCCAGCGCGTTCTGGCCAGTGTTGCCGTCGATGACCAGCAATATTTCATGCGGTGCCGTGGCCATGCCTTTGCCGATGACGCGCTTGATCTTCTTCAGCTCGTCCATCAGGTGCAATTGCGTCGGCAGGCGGCCGGCGGTATCGACCATGACGACATTGGTGCCGCGTGCCTGCGCTGAGTGCACGGCGTCGAACGCCACTGCCGCCGGATCGCCGGATTCCTGCGAGATCACCGTAACGTTATTGCGCTCGCCCCAAATCGTCAACTGTTCGCGCGCAGCCGCGCGGAAGGTATCGCCGGCAGCCAGCAATACCGATTGTTTATGGGCTTGCAGATGTTTGGCCAGTTTGCCGATGGTGGTGGTCTTGCCGGCGCCATTGACGCCGGCGATCATCATCACCAGCGGTTGGTGCTGATCCAGTACCAGCGGCTTTTGCAAGGGGCTGAGTAAATCGATCAGCAAGCTGCGCAACGCCGCCTTGACCTGGGTGGCTTCGGTCAGCTTGTCTTCCTTGACCTTCTTTTTCAGCGCGTTGAGCAGGAAATGGGTAGCTTCGACGCCAGCGTCGGAAACCAGCAGCGCTGATTCCAATTCTTCGTACAAATCGTCATCGATCTTGGCGCCGACGAACAAGATGCTCAGGTTGGACGAGGTTTTCGACAGTCCGGTTTTCAACCGAGATAGCCAGGAGCGCTTTTGTTCAGCGGCCACCGGCGCCGGGACGATTTCGGCTGCAACTTCAGATTCAGCTTCCACCGCGACGGCGCCCGCGGCAACAGGAGTTGCTGTATCCGGTGTAACGTCCGCAGCGCTCTCTGCCGCTGTGTCCACTCTTTCTATCTGCGCTAATTCCGTTGGCGCAGAAGATTCTGGCAAGGGCGCAACTTCGGGTTTCGGTTTTTTCTTGAAGAAACTAAACATCTGAGGCCTGATCTGTAAGGCGGTGAAATAGGGCGTTGCAGTAGCCGGTCAGGGCTACTGCACAAGAGGTACAATCTCCGGCATTCTATCAGAGCGAAGCCTGTCAAATTAGGGATAGTCCCGTTGATCATGGCAGTTAGCGGCATGGCTGCTGTCAGAATCCTGCTGAATTGACGAAATTCCAGCAAATTTCCCCATATTTATTAAAATTAATGAAAAAACCAAGCAACAAAAAGCCACCGAAGACACCGGTGCATACCTTCAAGCCGCCATTGGCGCGCCAGGTCCGAATCATTGGCGGCGCCTGGAAACGTACGCCGTTGGCGGTGTTGGATAGCGAAGGCTTGCGGCCGACGCCGGATCGGGTGCGTGAGACCTTGTTCAATTGGCTGACACATTTGCTTGATGGCAACTGGAGCACGGTCCGTTGCCTCGACCTGTTTGCCGGCACCGGCGCGTTGGGGTTTGAAGCCGCCAGCCGTGGTGCACTGGAAGTGACGATGATCGAGCACAATACACCGGCCGCGCGGCAGCTCGAAACCACCAAAACCAAGCTGGATGCCAGCCAGGTGCGGGTTTTGCGCGGCGATGCGATAACCTGGTTAAGTAAGGCCAGGATCGAGGCTGGCGCCGATACCGGACGCTTCGATCTGATTTTTCTCGATCCGCCGTATCAGCAGGGCTGGCTGGAAAAGGTGCTGCCGCAATGCGAGGGTTTGCTGGCCGAGCATGGTTTGCTGTACCTGGAGTCCGAATTCGCGTTGCAAGAGGACGCTTTACCGTCGTGGCTGAGCGGTTGGCAACTGCTGCGAGCCGATAAGGCTGGTAGTGTGTTTTACCACTTATTGAAAAGGCAAGTGCATTCTGGCTGATGCAAATTCAGGCATAATGCGCGATCTGATTGGGGTGCAAGGGGAACAAGATGGTCACTGCAGTTTATCCGGGAACGTTCGATCCGCTCACACGCGGCCACGAAGATCTGGTGCGTCGCGCATCCGGGTTGTTCGACAAATTGGTAGTAGGCGTTGCCGACAGCAAAAACAAAAAACCGTTTTTTTCTCTGGAAGAGCGCTTGTCGATTGCGAATGAGGTGCTGGGCCATTATCCCAATGTGCAGGTGGAAAGCTTTTCCGGCTTGCTCAAGGATTTTGTGCGGCAACACGATGCCAACGTGATTGTGCGTGGCCTGCGTGCCGTCTCCGACTTCGAGTTCGAGTTCCAGATGGCCGGCATGAACCGCTACCTGTTGCCGGACGTGGAAACCTTGTTCCTGACACCGTCGGACCAGTACCAGTTTATCTCCGGCACCATCGTCCGTGAGATCGCAACGCTGGGCGGCGATGTCTCCAAGTTCGTCTTCCCTTCGGTCGAAAAATGGCTGAAGGAAAAGCTGGACGGGCAGCAGCCTTAAGGGGCTTCGCTGCGGCGAATCCCTAACAGGATTAAAATGACGGCAAGGTAGTAAGGCGGGATCATTCGATCCCGCGGCAACTTGATTTAAAAGAGTAGTGCAATGGCTTTATTGATCACCGACGACTGTATTAATTGCGACGTATGCGAGCCGGAGTGCCCGAACGGTGCTATTTACATGGGGCCGCTGATATACGAAATCGACCCGCACAAATGTACTGAGTGCGTCGGCCATTTCAATGAGCCGCAGTGCCAGCAAGTCTGCCCGGTCAGCTGCATTCCGCTGGATCCGGCCTGGCATGAATCCAAAGAGCAGTTGCAGGCCAAGTACGAGCGCTTGCAGGCTGAGCTGGCGGCGACATCCGCCGCCAAGACGCAGTAACTTCCTAGAACGCCAGTTCTACTTCGATCTCCTGCCCGACGCGCAGGATTTCGCCATCTCCTTCCAGCAATATCGTATTGATGCCAAAAGTGACGCCGCCGTCGACACGCGGATTGGCGCGGTAGGTCATCAGGATATCCATAGGGTCGGGACCGTATTCGCCGGTGGCCTGGTCGATGGCCGGCATCGGGCAACGTGTGCATGGCTTCACTGGCTGCAAAGATGTTTGTCCGGCCCGGATAACCGCAGCGAAATCTTCTTCAAAAGCTTGCACGCCATCGATCACGATGTTGGGCCGGAAACGGTTCATCGGCAATGCCGCGCGGCCCTGTGCCTGCAATTTCTGATTTAAATCGTCGAGCGATTCCCGCGATATCAACAGCATCGGGAAACCATCCGAAAAGCGGGTTGGCGCCTCGCTGTCATGGGTCCATTTTTTACTGGCCAGGCGTCTGCATGCGGCGTCAAAGCGCACCAGTCGACAGGGCAGGCCGATGACACGCGAGAACCAGTCGGCAGCCTGGTCACCGCAATCATGTGCGGTGACGGTGTCGTCCCAGATCTGCACCGTCACGGTCGGTAGCGATCCGGCAGTCAGCGCCGCGGTCGCTATCTCAAGCGGCGGCATATTCGGCGCATGCACGGTCATGGCGTCGGGTTGCAGAACCGGAAAGATCAACGCCATCACGGCATGGCTGCGCTGCGATAGAAAGTGGCCGGTGCTGTCGACTACCATCCATTCACGGTCATGCACATGCTGATGGCTGAGGCCGGTGGCGGTAATGATTGCTGCCGACAGATCTATCCCGGCGCAGGATTTGATCGGGTATAGCGTCAGCGTGGTGATAGTTGGCATTGGTTTGTATTCCTCTATTCCTCAACTTCTCTATTTCTCTATTTCTCTATTCTTCTATTGTTACGTCGGACAGGATTGCGCCCAGCCAGTCCTGAAATTCGGTGATAGCCGCTTCTTTGCCGGTATCGAAAGGCGAGACTGAGAAATAAGTGCCGCGCGCCGGGGCAGTGATGTTGAACAGGCGGATCAGGCGGCCGCTCGCGAGATGGTTGTGTGCCAGGCAGCTGCGGGCGAGCGCGATGCCCTGATCGGCTGCGGCGGCGTCTAGCAGATGCATCGGATCGTCGTAAACAGGACCGGTTTGCGGCTCGCCGTGCTGGATGCCGGCGGCGGAAAACCATGGCTCCCAGCCGCCATGGTGGGCAAACCGCAGCAAAGGATAGTGTGGCAAATCACGCGGCGTGATGGTCGGATGGCTGGCGCCGAACGCCGGGCTGCATACCGGGAAAACCACTTCCTTCAGCAAGTGCCGATAACGGAAATTCTTGTGTCCGGCGCGACCGTACCAGATGGCGACGTCGGCGTCGCTGAAATCCAGCTCGCTCAGTTCGTGCGTGCTACGCAAGCTGATGTCGATGTGCGGATGCTGTTGGTGAAACGCGGCCAGCCGGGGTACCAGCCATGCGCTGGCAAACGAGGGAGAAACGCTGACGCGTAGCGTTTGCGTTGCTTGCTGGCGTTCAACCTTTCCTATCTGTAGCGCCCGGTCCAGCGCCAGCAGCGCTTGCCGTACTTCTTCTGCAAGCAAGCGGCCGCCATCGGTCAGCATCATTTGCCGGCCTTCGCGCTGGAACAGTTTGCGTCCGATGCGTTGTTCAAGGGCGCGGATCTGATGGCTGATGGCGCTGTGCGTCAGGTGCAGTTCTTCACCGGCCCGGGTGTAGTTGCCGAGCCGTGCGGCGGCTTCAAAGGCGCGCAGGGTTTGGGTTGGGGGCAGTCTTTCAAACATGATGGTGAGGGGTTTGCTTGCGCATTGTATTTGCTGTCGTTATGCAATCGGTTAATTCTATTCACATATAAGGATAAAACACTTCGTTGGCTTTTGGTTAATTTGCTCTTTACTATCGTTGTATTCCGTTTTTATTAGTGAACGACTATGAAACTCGCTACTCGTGTTTTCTTGATATTTTCTTCAGGTTATTTCATTTCCTATCTGGCGCGCGGCATTAATCTGCCGCTGGCGCCTTTGCTTAGCAGTGAACTTGGTTTATCGCCGGCGCAGTTGGGGCTGCTGACCAGTTTGTATTTCTTTGCTTTCGCTGCCTGCCAGCTGCCGCTCGGCATTTTGCTGGACCGCTTTGGCCCGCGCCGGGTATTGGCTTGTATGCTGCTGCTGGCTGCAGCCGGCGCCGTGGTGTCGGCTAACGCGCATGGGTTTGGCAGTTTGCTGATCGGACGCCTGTTGCTGGGGATTGGCACATCGGCTTGCCTGATGGCAGGTCTGAAGGCGATTGTCGCCTGGTTTCCGCATGATCATTTGCCTTTGATGAACGGCGCCATCTATGCGATTGGCGGGCTGGGGGCGGTTGCTACCGGGACGCCGATTGCGTGGGCTTTGGGTTTGACTACCTGGCGTGTGTTGTTCGTTGTGGTGGCGGTGCTGATCCTGATGATCGTGCTGGCTTTGTTCTCGTTGGTGCCGGAAAAGGATGAGTAGCATCCCAAGAGTAGTCTTGCGATGCAATTGCGTGATATTGGCGGCATTTTCCGTAGTGCGGTGTTTTGGCGTACTGCGCCTTTTGTGATGGCTAGCCAAGGTGTGTTTCTTGGTGTCCAGGGGTTGTGGGCCGGGCCGTATTTGCGGGATGTCAGTCAGTTGCCAGCAGCTGCTGCGGCTAATATCGTGGCGCTGGTTGGCGTGGCGATGGTGGTTGGTGCGGTCGGTTCGGGCTGGTTGGCGCGGCGTTTGCAGCAGCGTGGGATTTCTTTGCAGGCTACCGCGGGGGCGGGTATGTTTTTGTTCATGCTGGCGCAATTGTTGATATTGCTTGATGTGCCGTTGCCTGGCTGGCTGCTGTGGGGGATGTATGGCGTGTTCGGCACCTCTGGGGTGCTGACGTATGCCTCGCTGGTACGCGAATTTCCGGTGCATCTGGCGGGCCGTGTCAGCACCGGTTTGACCTTGGTGATTTTTGCGGGTGCGTTTGTGGTGCAGTATGGTTTTGGACTGTTGCTCAACGCCTGGCCGCATGATGCCGGCAGTTATGCCGTGGTTGCGCACAGGGCATCGTGGGCGATTGCATTGTTGGTACAACTGGTTACTGGCGTTTGGTACTACAGTGCGCAGTTAAATAGGGTCAGAGTCGAATGGCACTTACTTAAGCGCTAAGTGCCTGAATTAGTGAGGAAAAACAGGCTGGCAAGATGGTAAGCTTAAGTCGCCAAACCATCGCCACCATCCAAGAGCCAGCCCTCATGCATAGTAATCGTTCTGTGTTATCTCGGCAACGTCGGGTTCGACATCACGCTGCCACCAACGACGCATTTCGTTTTTTCGATCTACTTACTTCGCCGGAACTATTTGACACACTGGAGGCGTCGTTGCCGGTTCACCGTGAACGGCTCTTCGCGCCAACGGAGACGCTGTCGATGTTTATGGCTCAGGCGATGAAACCGGA
>NZ_FOKF01000016.1 GCF_900111995.1 Collimonas sp. OK607 | reverse complement strand
GTCGTGGAATTGCTTAGGCATCCGGAACGACTGAAGAGCGAATATGAGCGTCGACTGGATATGATGGAGCGCAATGAGAAGCGTGGCTTTGACACGAGCAACCTTGAAAAGCAGCGGCTGCAGTTGGAAAAAGGTAAATCCCGGCTGATCGACAGCTATGCAGACGGTATCATCGATAAGACCGACTTCGAACCGAAGATGCAGCAGTTGAAGAATCGGCTTGAGCAGATTGACCAGCAGATCTTTGAGTCCAGGCAGCAAGGGGCGGTGCAAAGCGAGCTGTTTCTGGTCATAAGCCGACTCGAGGAATTTGCGAGCGCCGTGACCGAAAAACTTGATACGATTGATCTTGAAACGAAGCGCAAGATCGTGTTGGGTCTGGTCAAGCGCGTCGAAATCCATAAGGATGAAATCGTCGTTGTGTTCAGGATCGACCCGCAGCCGGGGGCGCTCGCCAGCGAAAATTCGAATGAATCAAACGATGGAGTAAAAAGTATGCAACATTGTAAGCGGCGTTCTGTCACCACTACTGGCCAATGTGTTGCTTGACGAGGTGGATCGTGCACTTGAACGCAGAGGACATCGCTTTGCCCGTTATGCCGATGACTGCAACATTTATGTGCGCAGCCGGAAAGCTGGCGAGCGGGTGATGGCATTGCTTAAGCGCCTGTACGACAAGTTGCATTTGACGATCAACATATCGAAAAGTGCGGTTGCTAGCGCGTTTGGTCGAAAATTTCTGGGCTATGAGCTGTGGCTGGCTCGGAAAGACGAGATCAAACGGGCAATATCGTATAAAGCGCAGGCAACGTTCAAGCAGCGGATACGGGAACTGACCCGTCGCTCATGCGGGCGCAGCATGACCGAGTTGATCGTGCCGCTACGGCGTTACTTGCTGGGATGGAAAGCCTACTTTGGGTTGGCGCAAACGCCAAGAGTCTGGCGCGAGCTGGACGAATGGATACGCCATCGGCTCAGGGCGATTCAGCTCAAGCATTGGAAGCGTGGCACGACGATGCATAGGGAACTGCTGGCTCTAGGGGCGTCGGCCAAGGTAGCTCGACTGGTGGCGGCAAATAGCCATCGCTGGTGGCGCAACAGTCGTTTTGCACTGAACAACGTGCTGACAATTGCCTACTTTGACCGTCTTGGCATGCCTCGACTCTCATAACCTCAACTACTCGAACCGCCCGGTGCGGACCCGCATGCCGGGTGGTGTGGCAGGGGTGCAGCCTTTACGGCTGCCCCCTATGCCGATCACCTGTTAGTCTGTTCTGTAGTCATGCTAAATTAACGTTTGAATTAACGGTTCAATTAACGTCACGCAATCCATGCTTCCTTAGACAAGGACAACATCATGTGGACTCACGAAGATAGCATTGAAACAACAGCTACGCCCGCGCAGATCTGGAAGCTTTTTTCGGACGTGGAGGGCTGGAAAAAGTGGAACCAGGGGATTGATAACATCGAGATCCACGGCGCATTTGCGATTGGTGCCACGTTCTCGATGCAACCTCCCGGCGAGGAGGTGTTTACCACCACCTTGATCGACGTCAGGGAGAACCAGGGTTTTACCGACGAGACGATCATAGACGGCACCCGTGTATTGGTGCATCACAAGATCGTGCCGCTGGCTTCCGGCGGCAGCAAGGTCATCTACAGCACGGAGATTACCGGACCGGCTGCGGCCGATTTCGGGCCGATGGTGACTGCGGATTTCCCCGAAGTGCTGGGGGCGCTGAAAAAGCTCGCGGAGCTTAAGTAAGTATTGTCCTGCCTTCAGCCGGTAGGGTGGGCATGAATGCCCACGCGGAATTCACTCGTGGCAGACGCCTGTTTCGGTAACGCTTACGTTCGCACTCCGGCTATCGAGGTAACGCGTGGGCATTCGTGCCCACCCTACTTTCTTTCTGTTTTTACCGTTGTTTATCGGTAATCCGTGAAGAACCTTACGTAAGGGGTGGCGCAGCGGCCAGCGCGAGCAGCTTGGTTACCGTGTTGATATTGCGCGCGGTAGCGGCGCCGGTTGACGACGGCAGCTTCAGTTTTGATTTACCCATGCCTTCGGGATAGTGAATATAGATTTCTTTTTTTCCTGGCTGAACTTCCTCGCTGCCGGGGATGCGTAGCAGTTCAAGCCAGCCCTTGGGCAGGTTGCCGTTGCAAAAACACACCGAGACTTTCGATGGCTCCGCTGCAGGGAATGGATTGGCTTTCAGTATGGCGCCCAACTCCGCGGTAGTGCGCAGCATGACATCGACCGGGTTGCCCATCTTTTTGCTCAACGCCTGTTCCAGCGCCTGGTGCACGGCATCTTTGCCCAGTGGGCTGTCGAAGATCACGTTACCGCTTTGGATATAGGTGCGAACATGGTTGAAGCCCAATCCGCTGCATAGGGCGGCCAGTTCCGTCATCGGCAATATGCCGGTCCCGCCGACATTGATTGCGCGCAAAAGGGCCACGTAAACTGTCATAGCTGTCGTTGCGGTAATTGATTAATAGAGAGTCGCCTTTACGCGTTCCGGCAAATCACGGTCGTAGGTGTCGGCGTCAAAACCGCCGATACTCAAACGTTTCAGGATGGCGCCCGGACTCGGAAAGCTGGCGCGTTCAATTTGCTGGGCAGGGTCCCATAGTTTCGAGCGCACCAAGGCTTTTGAACAGTGGAAGTAAGTTGCGTCTATCTTGACGATGATTACGGTACGGGGAAGCTTGCCATCCACTGCGAATTGTTCAAGCAGCGCCGGCTCTGCGGAAATCTCGGCGCGGCCGTTAACGCGCAAGGTTTCGCCGATGCCGGGTATGATGAACAATAGCCCGATGCGCGGATCGGCAATGATGTTGCGCAGGGTGTCGATGCGATTGTTGCCGGGACGGTCGGGAACTGCCAGCGTGCGCTCATCCAGAATTTTTACGAATCCTGGAGTGTCTCCTTTGGGGGAGCAATCCATACCTCCAGGGCCGCTGGAAGCGAATACGACAAATGGCGAGGCTTTGACAAAGTCCTGGTAGTCTTCATTCAGGAAATCTATTTCTTTCCATAATGAGCGTTTATGCGGTTTGCCGTAAATTTCTTCGAGTTGCTCGATATTGGTAAGCATGTTGTCGAGGTCGATATGACGTTTTTAATAAAAATCAGGATTTGAATTTATTCTTGAGGGCGTCAAGTTTTGAGATTGATGCAGCCTGCTCGTTGCTGTTGTCGGCGTCGTCTGCGTAGCTTTCGTCCGCGTAGTCATCCTCGGCAAATTCGTCAGCCAGGTTTTTCCAGCCTTTGCTTGCCGCGAATGCGTTGAATTCTTCCGGAGCTTCCAGCACGATCAGTTTGTCATCTTGCAAACCAAGATCGCCGTGGCCGAAGTCCGGGCCGACATAACCGATCTTGCGCAACTGGGCCAGTATCTGGGCGATCAGCACCTTGTCTTCATACAGACGGTCTTTACCGATCGCCGCGGCGAAGTCGATATAGACGTCGATGATTCCATAGCCTTCGTCGAAGATACGAATTGCATTAATGTTATGACTACGGCCAGTTGCGTCGGTAACGCTAAATGGCCCGCTGAGTTGGATGTCGGTTTCGCTGTTCATCCAGAAAGGATACACCAAATGACGCTGGATCTGACGCGGCGTTGTCGCCAGGGCGGTTACATCGATCGTGATTCATGGGTAGACTGATCTGTTCACGGCGCAAATAAATCGGAGGAGTGCCATGTTAAAGCAAGTCGATGCCGGTGTTCTGAATGTTGCCTACGAAGAGAGCGGGAACGGCGCTGCCAACGGCCCTACGGTCTTGCTGCTGCACGGTTTTCCTTATGATATCCATGCTTACGATGACGTGACACCAGTGCTGGTCGCAGCGGGTTGCCGCGTCATTACACCCTATTTGCGCGGCTTCGGGCCGACGCGATTTCTGTCTGCCGACACACCGCGTTCCGGCCAGCAAGCGGCGCTCGCCCATGACTTGCTGGCATTGATGGATGCTTTGGCGATTCCTGATGCGGTGCTGGCGGGTTATGACTGGGGCGGCCGCGCCGCCTGCATCGTGGCCGCCCTGTGGCCGGAACGTGCGCGTGGCCTGGTGTCCCTGGACGGTTACAATATCCAGGATATTGCCGCATCGGTAAACCCGCAGACGCCGGAAAACGAATTGCGCTACTGGTATCAATACTATTTCCACGGTGAGCGTGGCCGGGCCGGGCTGCAACAAAATCGCTATGAGTTTTGCAAACTGCTATGGCGCCTGTGGTCGCCCAACTGGCATTTCGATGAAGCGACTTACCGGCGCAGCGCGGTCTCTTTCGATAACCCTGATTTCGTTGACGTCGTCATTCATTCCTATCGCCATCGTTTTGGGTTGGCGCCTGGTGATCCGGCGCTTGAGGGAACGGAGTTGCTGCTGGCTGCGCAACCGTCGATCAGTGTGCCTACCGTGGTGCTGGACGGTGCGGGTGATGGTGTCAGTTTGAAAGGCGGCTCCGAGAAGCGCGGCAAATTTTTTACCGGGCCTTATCGGCGCCGGGTGATTCCGGTTGCGGGGCATAATCTGCCACAGGAGGCGCCGCAGGATTTTGCCGCCGCAATATTGGATGTGGCGTGAAGATGCAGCGGATATAGGGAATAGGGTATAGGGAATTAAAGGTGAGCAGTCTGTATTTTTCCAAGTAACCACTGCAAACCCGCCAGGTGTTGCTGGTCGTGGCTGCACAGATAGTGCACCAGGCCGCGTAGCGTGACAGGGCCATAACCTTCAAATTCGGCGCTACGCTTGAACTGTTCTTGATTCAAGCCCGACAGCAGTTCAACCGTTTTGGCCCGCGCTATGCGAAATGCCGCGAAGGCCGCGCCAGGATTGGTGGCAGCGTAACCGCGCTCGCTGGCAAGGGCGTCGCTATCGATCGACACCAGCAGTGGATTGATTTCATCAAGCGTGCGTCTGAAGCGCAGTTGATAGCCGTCGATCTCGATGTCGCGCACGTGGCAAATCTGCTCGATGGCGGTGAACGGTTCACTCGGGACGCCATCCCAGGAGGCTGGCGCCCAGTGCCGGAATTCGGTAGGAATGGCGGCAAAATGCGCTTCTAGCTGCAGCGGAAAAGCGGCGAGGGTGTCGATCGTGATTGGATGCATGATTGAAGGTATTCCTGGCGCGCCGGGAGACGAGGATTTTTGGAGAGCCAATTATATGGCAGCGCCCAAAAAAGCGTTGTAGGACTGCCGGTTTTAATCCTGCTACGGCGTCTTCCTTTTATCTCCCAGGAATGAGGACAGCAGATCCATCGGCAGTGGAAATACGACCGTGGTGTTCTTGTCGGCGCCAATCACTGTCAGCGTTTCCAGGTAGCGCAGCAGGATTGCTTGCGGTTCCTGCGCCAATACGTGAGCTGCCTGGTAGAGCTTTTCAGATGCTTGCAGCTCGCCCTCGGCATGGATCACCTTGGCGCGCCGTTCACGCTCCGCTTCAGCTTGCCGTGCGATCGCGCGTATCATCGATTCAGTCAGGTCTACCTGCTTGATTTCAACGTTGGAAACCTTGATGCCCCAGGAGTCGGTTTGCGCATCGAGCGCCTGTTGAATGGCCAGATTCAACTTTTCGCGCTCGGCCAGCATGTCGTCCAGCTGATGTTTGCCCAGCACTGAGCGCAACATGGTTTGCGACAACTGACTGGTTGCATTGAAAAAATTGGCGACTTCGACGATGGCTTTCTTGGGATCGATGACACGGAAATAAACCACCGCATTAACCCGCACCGAGACGTTGTCGCGCGAGATCACATCCTGCGTCGGCACTTCCAGTACGACGGTCCGCAAATCCACCCTGACCAGTTGCTGAATGGCTGGAATCAGCAGCACCAGCCCCGGCCCTCTGACGCCGGAAAACCGTCCCAGGGTGAAGACCACGCAACGTTCATATTCCCGAAAAATGTACACTGCCGCATTCAGCAGGATGATCAATACGAAAACGCAGGCGACCAGTCCGAACCAGGCGAAATTCCAGGGCATTTTGTGCCTCCTTCCTTGTCGAGGATGACCTTGCGCTGGTTGCCCGGCAACCGGATACGTTGGTTCACAACTGGCAAGTCATATAAACAGTATAGGTCACCGTGCGCGACATGGACATGCTGAGCACACCCCGGGCACATCGGCCTGCGCTGGATTGGAGTTTCTTAATTTGCAACTAATTATCTAAAGCGGGCCGTCGTCTGAACCAGCCGGCAAGAGACAGGCGGTCGCGTGTCGCCGGCAGTACTTCGTGCAGCATGTCAGCCGACAGGAACAGCACCAGCCGGCTACCTAGAGGTGAAATATCCTGCGCGCATTCGCCTTGCGGATGCAGACGCAAGGCGCCGCCTTGTTCCGGCAGCCAGTCGTGATTGAGATAGATGATGACCGACACCGTACGGCAGTCATCGTCGCGGAAACGGTCCAGGTGGGGCTGGTAGGAGGCACCTGGCGCGTAAAGGGCAAAGTGGCTTTCATACTCCACCAATCCCAGGAACAGCTCGCGGTTGAGCGCTATGCGCAGGTTCTCCATGATGAGCAGATAGCTGTCGCACGCCGGCGATTGTCCGGCTTTAAGCCAGAGAATCTGGTCGCCGCGGATATCGGTCCGTATTGCCTGCGCCGTCCCGCGACCTACGCTGGCAGCATTCAGGGCGCCGCTGGCTGCCAGCAAACGGCATTCGGCGGCCAGCTCCAGCGTCAGTTGCTCCGGCAGGAAAATGTTTTGCTGTGACCAGCCATGTTCGGCCAAATCATCGGCCAAATGCGGCTGCAGCGGCTCACTGAGGTACTCGGCTGAAACTGGGAACTCCGGAGACATCACAACCACTCTTTGCTGGAAAACGTGCATTAACTGCAAATCGTCAATAATCCAGGAGTGGTGCCGAAAGTGGCGCCAGGAGTGTTGTTTCAACGATGCCGCCATCAGCAGTTCGCGCAAGCGAATCGTGATGCTAACGAATCAGTGTAACACCGCGGCAGATTAATGCTTGCTGCAGCGTCAGACGAGTTTCAGGTGACCTTCAGGTCTCGCTCCATTGCCGCATCAGGTTGTGATAACAGCCGATCAAGGTGCGCCGCGCTTGTTCGTCGGCGTTGGTCTGGTTCAGTTTCTGGATAGCGTTATCCATGTCGAACAGCATGCTGCGTTGCGCGTCGTCACGCACCAGGCTCTGTACCCAGAAGAAACAGGCGGTGCGAACACCGCGTGTGATCGGCGTCACCTGATGCAAGCTGGTAGCCGGATAAATCACCATATCGCCAGCTGCCAGTTTTACCGAGTGCATGCCATAGCTGTCTTCAATCTGCAACTCGCCACCGTCGTATGAAGCCGGGTCCGACAAGAACAGGGTGGCAGAGATGTCGGTACGCAGCTTGCGGCCGTCATACGGATGGATCCGCACGCTGCCGTCGACGTGGGCACCGAAGGTCATGCCTTCGCCGTAGCGGTTGAACATCGGCGGATAGACCGTATTCGGCAGCGCTGCGCTGATAAAGCGCGGGTGGCGCTCCAATACCTCCAGAATGATCTGCTGGCATTGAAACGCCACTTCGGAGCGTTCGTCGATCTGCTGATTGAACTTGAGCGCCGCTCCCTGGTAGCCCGCCGTGACGCGGCCGTCGACCCACGCCGGTCCGGCCTGGTCTAGCAAGTTGCGCACAGCGTCGAGCTGCTGTGCGTTGAGCACTTCAGGAATGGCAATCAGCATAAGTTAATCTTCAAGACTAGGCGTCCCCGATTAAAAGCGATAGTTGGCCGACAGCATGGCGGTGCGGCCGTTGCCCGGCACCGCACGTCCGCCGTCGGACTGGATCAACGAATCGTAATACATCTTGTTGGTCAGGTTGAACAAATTCAAGCGTATATCGTATTTCGGCTGGGTATAAGCCACCGTTGCATCCCAACGCGTATAGCCGCCGACCTGCACGGTGTTGGTAGGGTTGGCGTAGCGTTGCGACATGTAAGTGGCGCCGCCGCCGACTTCCCAGTGCGGCGCAACCTTGTAGGTGGACCAGGTGGTCAGCGTATTCTTCGGCGTGTTGACCGGGATTTTGCCCAGCGTGCCGTCGAGTCCGGAAGACTGGATCACCTTGGCGTCCAGGTAGGTATAGCCAAGCGCCACTTGCCAATCCTTGGTGATGCTGCCGACGGCGCCGGCGCGTGCGCCATTGACCCTGACTGTGCCATCCAGCTCATACACGCCGGTGGTGATCTGGCTGCGCGCGTTCTCTTTCGTGATCTGGAAGATGGCCGAGTTGAGCGACAGCTTGCCGTTGAGCAGATCCCATTTGCCGCCCAGTTCGTAGGAACGGTTCTTTTCCGGATCGAGGTTTTGCTGGCCGGTGGTGCCGGTCAACTGTTCCAGCGAAGGGTTGAACGAGGTGCCGTAGGACAGGTAGTAAGACTGCGCGGCGCTTGGTTGCCAGATGCCGCCCGCGCGTACGCTGGTGAAGTTGACCGTCTGCCGGGCAGAGGCGAGGGCGGTGTTTTTGGCGGCCGCAGGCGCAGTGGTCGAATTCAGCGAATTGGTGATGCTGGCTATGTATCTGTCGAAGCGCAGGCCGCCGACCAGTTTGAATTCAGGCGTCAGCGTCACCGTGTCGTTGACGTAGGTGGCAATCGTGTTGGCGGAGCCGCCGGCACGGTTGCCGGCCTGGCTGGCGACATTGCTGCCGGCGGTGCTATAGCCCGGATTGACCAGCGGTACGCAGTCGTTGTAACCGGCTACCGTCGAGGCTGCATTCAGTGCCACGCCGTTGCAGCTGCCGTTGCGGTAGTAGCCTTGGTTGTCGTAACCGTCATGGCCGAGTTCAAGGCCCACCAGCAGTTCATGCTTGATGCTGCCGGTGCTGAGACTGGCCGACAGTTCGGTCTGGTTGAAAATCGAATAATCGCGAATGTCGCGGTCATGGCTTTGACCGCGCACGTACAAACTGCTCAACGGCAGTGCGCTGATGGCTGACGGCGTCAGCGCGGTAAAGCCGGCGGCGGAAACGGTGCCAATGGTGTTGGGCGCGGTTTCCACTGCACTGGTGCGGACATAGTTGAATTGCGTCTGGTTGCGCAACACGACGTCCGGCGTGATCTTGTGCCTGACCGTGGCGTTCAGCGCAGCAACATCCTGGTTGGTGTGGTCGCTGTTGAGGCCGTAGGCGGTATTGCGGTCGACAGGAGCAGGATGGCCGTTGAGCGGCGGCAGGCCGTAATCCGGCATGTCGTGATTGTGCTGCACCAGGGCCGACAAGGTAATTTCAGTCGGGGTGCCGATGCCGAATACATAAGAGCCGGCCAGGCCGAAATCCTGGACGTCGGTCTGGTCGCGCGTAGTGGCCTTGCCATTTTGCGCCATTGCCGAGAGGCGCAGTGCGGAAGTATCCGACAGCGGACGATTATAGTCGGCGGTGGTGCGGACCAGGCCATTGGTGGTAGCCGATGCCGAGACTTCCGTCGACGCATTCAGATTGGCTTTTTTGGTTACCTGGTTGATCACGCCGCCGGTAGAGCCGCGGCCGAACAGCATCGATGACGGCCCCATCAGCACTTCGACCTGATCGATGGCGAACGTGTCGCGATAGTACTGGCCGCGATCGCGGAAGCCGTCCAGGTAGATATCGGTGCGAGCGGAAAAACCGTTCAAATTAATGTTGTTGCCGATTTGGCCGCCTTCTGCGCCACCCAACGTAATGCCGGCAACGTTGCGCAGAGCGTCCGCCAGCGAACTCGCGCCTTGCGATTGCATCAGCGCCTTGTTCACCACAACCACCGATTGCGGCACGTCATGCAAGTCGGCCGACAGTTTGGTGAGAGAGGTGCCATTGGCGTTGAAATCGCCGCGGCTGCCTTCTACAGTCACTTCCTGCAGCATCGCTGGTGCGGCGTCGGCTTTAGGGGTAGGGGCTTGTTGCGCGTACAAAGGCAGGGGAGCGGCGAACACTGCGACCAGGGCAGCGGCAATCGGGTTAAGGCGGTTCATTGTTTTAGTTGTCAAAAAGGTTTGGCTTCGATGAGGAAGCAGAATTTTTGGCTGGCTACCGCGGCGTATGAACCCGTTTTGCTGGCTGCTATGTATAGCATTGTAAATGAGAGTGATTATGTAATCGATTCTTATTTAGATTTAATTGGTGGAGGCGATTATAAATGAGATTCAATGTGAATTAATAGTTGAACTAGTAGGGGAATTATAAAAAACGACTGATAAGCAACAGCTTGTCATATTTCCTATTGTTTCCATTTTTGGCCAAATCAAGCAGGTGATTATTGATGTGGCGGCAAATATCATTTGACGATGTATGTATTTTTCGCAACAAAGTATGCGTGCATAGTACGTCTTTCGTCTTATCTTCCATTTCTTCCATTAATCGGTTCCCATTCAACCCAAAGGATATCCATGACTATCAGCATCCCTAACATCGGCCTCGGCACCTTCCGCTTGAAGGACCAAGTGGTGATCGACTCGGTCCGCACCGGCATCGAGGTCGGTTATCGTCATATCGATACCGCGCAGATCTACGGCAACGAAGCAGAGGTCGGGCAAGCGATTGCAGAAAGCGCGGAACATGGTACGGCGCGCGATGAGTTGTTCGTTACCACCAAGATCTGGATCGACAACCTGGCGCACGATAAGCTGATTCCCAGCTTGAAGGAAAGCCTGCGCAAGTTGCGGCTGGAGCAGCTGGATCTGACGCTGATCCACTGGCCGTCGCCAAACGATGCAATCCCGGTCGCGGATTACATGGCGGCGCTGGCCGAAGCCAAGGCGGCGGGATTGACCAAGCTGATCGGCGTATCCAATTTCACCAACGCCCAGTTGACCCAAGCCATCGCGGCTGTCGGTGCGGCGGAGATTGCGACCCAGCAGGTTGAGATTCATCCGTTCTTGCAGAACCGCAAGGTGGTGGAGTTTGCCCGCAGCCACGGTATCCATATCACGGCTTATATGCCGCTAGCCTATGGCAAGGTGATGCAGGAACCGGTGATTGCGCGCATTGCCGAACGGCATCAGGTAAATCCGGCGCAGATCGCCCTGGCATGGGCGCTGCAGCAAGGCTTCGCGGTGATTCCATCGTCCACCAAGCGTGCCAATCTGGAAAGCAACCTCAAGCTGCAGGGCATCGTGCTGTCGGCTGAGGACATGGCGCAGATCGCCGGTCTGGAGCGTAACGAGCGGCTGGCCAATCCGGACGGTCTGGCGCCGGTTTGGGATTGATGTCACAAACATCGCCAACGTCGCAAAAACAGTAACTGTTTAATCTATTCAAGGAAATACCATGCGTATCAATTTACCCGGCAAAGTAGGATTCGGCACCGCTCCCTTGGGCAACATGTTTCGCGATATTCCGCCTCAGGAAGCGCTGGATACGGTAGAAGCTGCGTGGCAGAACGGCATACGCTATTTCGACGCCGCGCCCTTTTACGGTGCAGGCCTGGCGGAATTGCGCCTGGGCGAAGCATTGGCCACGCACCCTCGCGATGAATATGTGTTGAGCACCAAGGTCGGGCGTTTGATCCTGGATGAGGTTGAAGACACCCGCACCCGCGATATGGGCGAGAAGGGCGGTTTGTTCGTACATGGCTTGCCGAACAAGGTCATCTACGACTATTCCGCCGACGGCACCCTGCGTTCGATTGAAGATAGCCTGAAGCGCTTGCGCACCGACCGCATCGACTATGTCTGGATTCACGACATCGCCCAGGATTTCCATGGTGAAAACTGGCGCGAAGTGTTCGATGTCGCCATCAATGGCGCAGCAAAGGTATTGACGCGTTTACGCGAGGAGGGCGTGATCAAGGGCTGGGGTTTGGGGGTGAATCGGGTTGAACCTTGCGTGCTGGCCTTGCAGCAAGCCGATCCCGATGGTTTCCTGCTGGCAGGACGCTACACTTTGCTCGACCACCAGCATGCGTTGGAGCAACTGATGCCAGCCTGCCAACAACGCGGCGCCGGGATTGTTGTCGGTGGGCCTTACAACTCCGGTATCCTGGCTGGCGGCGCGCATTTCGAATATCAGAAGGCTATGCCGGAAATGACAGAGCGGGTCCGGCAGCTCCAGATTGTCGCCACGCAATTCGATATCGACCTCAAGGCTGCGGCATTGCAGTTTTCGCTGGCCCATCCGGCGGTCGCGGCGGTGATCCCGGGCGCCAGCCGGCCTGAACGCATAGCAGAGAACCTGGCGTTGGCGGAAGCGCATATTCCTGCCGAGTTCTGGTTGGCGCTGCGCAAACAAGGTTTGGTCGCGGCCAATGCACCGGTGCCAACGCCGTTGCAAAATGAGTGACTTGCCATAAAGCATCTCAATCGATTGCGCCTGATTCGTGTTCAGCAAACGCGTCGGGCCAAAGATTGGTAAATTAGGGGGAAAAGAAGCGTATGGCTGCACCTCGTCATCAGCTTAGAATGCGGAGACAGATCTGATTTCAATCGAT
The DNA here is from genome assembly GCF_900111995.1 of Collimonas sp. OK607. Classification (GTDB taxonomy): domain Bacteria; phylum Pseudomonadota; class Gammaproteobacteria; order Burkholderiales; family Burkholderiaceae_D; genus Collimonas. The sequence continues at coordinate 98,420 of NZ_FOKF01000016.1, read as the reverse complement.
AGCAATCTTCAGGGATGATTCTCATGCAAAACAAGATAATGACTTTGGCATTGCAGGGCGGCGGTTCTCACGGCGCGTTTACCTGGGGCGCCCTGGACCGCCTGCTGGAAGATCCCAGGATCGAGATCGAGGGCATCAGCGGCGCCAGCGCCGGCGCCATGAACGCGGTGGCGCTGAGTTACGGCTTGGCCATCGGCGGCCGCGACGGCGCGCGGCAGGCGCTGGCGGATTTCTGGGATAGCGTCAGCACCAGGGATCTCTATAGTTTCATGCGGCCGGACGCACTGAGCGAGGCCGGGATCGCCGCGCAGGCGACTTCGTCGGCGTTGCTGAAACACATGTTTTCGGTGACCAGGATGTTTTCACCGTATCAACTCAACCCGTTTGATCTGAACCCTTTGCGCGATATCCTTAGCAAGCAGATTGATTTCGAGCGTTTGCGTGCAGAGGGTAAAGTCAAGCTGTTCATCGCTGCAACCCAGGTCAGCACCGGCCGCTTGCGCATATTTCGGAATAGCGATCTGACGCAAGATGCTTTGCTGGCTTCGGCCTGCCTGCCATCGATGCACCACGCGGTCGAGATCGACGGCGAGGCCTATTGGGATGGCGGTCTGACGGCTAATCCGCCGATCTTTCCTTTACTGCATTTGTGTAATTCGCCCGATATCCTGGCGGTGTTGCTGCATCCTTTTCGCCGTCCGCTGACTCCCACCGGCACCGACGAAATCGGCCAACGCTTGAGCGAGATCAGTTTCAGCTCCACTTTTTTTACCGAACTGGGCGGGTTGGCGTTGGCCAAGCGCGAAACCGAGGCCGATCCCGAGGCGCGTGGCAAAATGCATGAGCGGCTCAAGGAATTGCGCATCCATGTGATCGATTCGGATGCGCTGATGAGCCAGCTGAGCGTTGCCAGCAAGCTGAATACCAAAGCGTCTTTCATCCATGCCTTGCGCGACGCCGGCCGTACACGCGCCGAATACTGGCTGACGGAGAAATTTTCCGGCGCCGAACCACAATCCAATTTCAATCTCGAGCAGTTTTTAGCTTAATTTATTGCTCAATTCTTTGCTTAAATTTCCAGGTTAGTGTGCACACATGCAAATGAAAGTATCCCGTTCTGAATTCCTTCCGCTGCGCGGTCAGCGTTATCACATACGTCATTGGGGTCGTGCCGGCGCTCCGAAAATTTTCATGATGCACGGCTGGATGGACGTATCCGCCTCATTTCAATTCGTGGTCGATTGCCTGCAGCACGACTGGCATGTGATCGCACCGGACTGGCGCGGTTTTGGCCTGACCGAGGGGCCGCCGGTGGACAGTTACTGGTTTCCCGATTACCTGGCCGACCTCGATATCATCTTGCAGCACTATTCAGCCGATGCGCCGGTCAATTTGCTCGGACACAGCATGGGCGGCTACGCGGTAGGGCTGTATGCGGGCACCCGGCCGCAACGGATCAAGGCGCTGATCAACCTGGAGGGATTCGGCGGCGAACATCTGCCAGCCGAACTGGCGCCGAAGCGTTATGCCAAATGGCTGGATCAGCTGGCCGAAGCGGCTGCCTTGCAGAGTTATCCGGACCTGGCCGCAGTGGCCGCGCGCTTGCAGAAAACCAATCCACGTTTAAGCGATCAGCGCGCGGCATTCCTGGCTGCGAACTGGTCGCGCCAGAATGATTTGGGACGATGGGAAATCCTGGCCGATCCCGCTCATAAAATCATCAATCCGGTGTTGCCGAGAGTGGAGGAGATGCTGGCCTGCTGGCGCGCCACCACGGCGCCGGTGCTATGTATCGAGGCGGAACATACCAACATGTGGCAGTGGATGGGCGGCAAGGAAGTGATGCGCGACCAGATCGACAGTCGTATCGCACAGCTGCCAAAGGCCAGGAGTGCGGTCATCGCGGATGCCGGACACATGCTGCATCATGACCAGCCGCAGGCGCTGGCGGGTTTGATTGAACAGTTCCTGCTAGAGACGTCCGAGCACAATCGGCCTGACTGACTGTATTTTTGCGGTAGCAATCAAGCCACGCTGAAACAACATGAGCAGCTTAGTGACTATCTTCAAAAGCATTGATCAGCCTGATCATGCTTTCCATGCGAGATTGTTCGTGCGGCGTTGTCCGGCGATTCCAGAGGATATCGAATTCGACCACGGTCAGGTGATATTCAATTTCGTCTAGTTCGCTCATGTCGCCTGCAGTGGCGTCGTCCATTTGTTTTTCTGGCTGTTTCTCTAGCTCGTTCTCAAGCTCGTTCTCAAACATATGCACCTCCTGATACGCAGATCAATATCAAATTTTCGACAGAAGCTTATGCAATAGTTCCTTCAATTTCCTGTTTCCGATCAGTGCGCCGCCGAAGTGTCGGCAACGCGTTTCGGCTTGGGTGCGAACCACACGGCGGTTGCCGCCAGCAAGAATGAAAATGCCGCCAACACAAAAATATGATTAGTCGACAGCATGATGCTTTGCGACTGCAAGGTCTGCTCGATGCTGGCGCGGGCCTGGTCGATGCTCATGCCGGACTGGATCAGCGAATTGCTGGCGTCGCCGGCCTGGTCGACCAGGCTCGCCAGTTCGGAATGATAATAAATCGCCTTGTTTTCCCAGCCGGTATTCACCAGCGAAGTGGCGATGGCGCCGGACATGGTGCGGCAAAAACTCATCAGGCCGGCCGCCGAAGCCGTCTCTGAGAAATCGACGCTGCTCAACGCTAGTCCGGTCAAAGGCACGAAGAACAGCGGCATGCCGATCCCTTGCAGCAGCAGGGGCCAGCCGATCTGGAAAGTAGTCATGTCGGTGGTATTGAAACTGCGCATTAAAGTCACCGTTCCCAGCCATAGTACGCCGATGCATACCAGCTTGCGCGGATCTACCTTGGTCGACAATTTTGCGACAAAGGGCGCGGTCAGGACCGCCAGGATGCCGCTCAGGGCGGTGGTCTGGCCGGAGTGGGTGGCGGTATATCCCATATAGCCCTGCAGCCACAGCGGGGTCAGCACGGTGGCGCCGAAGAACGCGCCGAACGCCAGGCAGATGGTGATTACGCTAGCCGAATAGCCGCGGTGCCGGAACACGCGCAGGTCGACCACCGGATTGCGCTCGGTCAATTCCCAGATGAGGAAGGCAATGAAGCCGATCGCGGCAATCAGCGCCAGCGCGACGATTAGAGGCGAGGCGAACCAGTCTTTTTCCTTGCCCTGGTCCAGCATCAGCTGCAAGGCGGCGACCCAGACTATCATCAGCCCCAGGCCGACTTTATCGATGGGTACTTTTACCAGCGACGATTCGTAGGGCTTGAACATCTTCCAGCCCAGATAACCGCACAGCAGCGCTACCGGGACATTGATGTAGAAAATATAGGGCCAGCTGTACTGGTCGCACAGCACGCCGCCAAGTATCGGGCCGGCAATCGGCGCAATCAAGGTCGTCATGGCCCACAAGCCGACCGCCGTCGGTGCTTTTTCCTTGGGGAAGACGCGCAACAGCAAAGTCTGCGACAACGGAATCAACGGTCCGCCGGCCAGTCCTTGCAGCACGCGGAAGGCGATCAGCAAGCCCAGCGAATTGGCCAGGCCGCACAGGGCCGAGAAGATGCCGAACATGACCATCGAGGTGATGAATACCCGCACCGCACCGAAGCGATTGGCGAGCCAGCCCGTGAGCGGCACGGTAATCGCTTCCGCCACAGCATACGAGGTAATCACGTAGGTGCCCTGGCTGGACGATGCGCCGAGCGCGCCTGAGATGGTCGACACCGAGACATTGGCGATGGTGGTGTCGAGTACTGCAATAAAATTGGCGGCGGCCAGCAGCAGGCCGGCGCCGATCAGTTGCGCACCGGCCAGGGGCTTGATCGGTAGCTCTGAATGTGAGGAAGACATGATCTGCTTTCTTATTGTTTTTACATGCGAGCGGTCTGCGCGGTCCGCACGGTCTCTCTACCGCGCGTATCGATCGACACTTCCATCGACAAGCCGACGCTCAAGGGGCGTTCAATCAATTCCTTACGGTCGATTGAAATCCGGACCGGCAGGCGCTGTACTACCTTGATCCAGTTGCCGGTGGCATTTTGTGCAGGAATCACCGCAAACGCCGAACCGGTGCCACCCGACAAGCCGACCACGGTGCCGTGGTATTCGACCGAGCTGCCGTAGATATCAGCGCTCATGGTGACCGGTTGCCCCAGTTGTACCTGCGTCAGCTGGCCTTCCTTGAAATTTGCGTCAACGTGCATCGACCGGGTCGGCACCACCGACAACAGCGCAGTACCGGCTTGTACCCGCTGGCCAATCTGGACCTGGCGGCGCGCTATCACACCGTCGACCGGTGCGCGCAATACAGTGCGCTCCAGGTCGAGTTTGGCCTGGTCGCGCTTGGCCCGCGCCAGTGCGACTTCCGGATTGGTGTCGACGGTGGTGTTTGCCGTCAGCACGGTACTGGCTTGTTGCGCGCCGATGGTCGCGTTGCGATTGCTTTTGGCCTGGATGGCGCCGGCTTCAGCCACTTTCATGTTGGCCTGCGCCGTCAATAGCGTGCTGCGGGCGTTGGTCAGTTCTTCGCCCGAGACCGAACCTGACTTGGCGAGCGCTTCACGCCGGTGCAGATCGAGTTCGGCGCGTTGCAGGTCAGCCTGTGCCGACAACACTTGCGCCGCCGCGCGGTTTTGATCCGCCTCACGCGACAACACCTGGGCCGCCAGTCCGGCGTCGTTGGCGAAGTAGCTCTGTACGCGGCGCTGGGCGCGGTCCAGATCTGCCTCTGCCTGCATCAGCGCCAGCTTGGCGTCGCTGCTGTCTATCACTACCAGCACGTCACCCTGTTTCACGGATTGGGTATCGACCACTTTGACGTCGGCTACGATACCGCTGACAGCCGGCGTGATCTGGGCGATTTCGGCGGCGGTATAAGCATTGTCGGTGCTGACGTAACGCGAACCTATGAAGTGCCAGTAGATGAAGTAAGAAATACCGGCAACCAGGATGGCGCCGCCAAGTATGGCGAACAGTTGCTTGCGTTTTTGCTGACTGGCTTGCTGTTCGTCCTTGACGATGGCTTCGGTGGATGCGAGTTCTTGGGTAGCCTGAGAATCGGAATGTGACATTTTTTACCTATCGTGTTGATCAGATTGCAGCTTGCCGGTAGCCGCCGCCCAGCGCCCGCACCAGTTCCACATCCAACGAGAACATGCGTGAGCGCAGCGTCGACAGGTCGCGCTGGTTAGTTAGGAAGGTGTCTTGCGCATTGAGCACGTCGAGGTAGGTTGCCAGCCCGCCCTGGTAGCGGTTCTGGGCGATCTGGAACGCGGCTGCGGCGGCATCGGCCGCTTCCTGTGTTTTGGCCAGCCGTCCCGACAGCGCCTTTTTGCTGACGCCGACATCCGCCACATCCTGCAGGGCCTGCGTCACGGCGCTGTCGTAATTGGCGACGGCTTCATCGTAGCTGCCGCTGGCCTGGCGATATTGTCCGCGCAGGCGGCCGCCTTCAAAAATCGGCAGGGAAATCGCCGGGCCGATGCTGCCGATATCGGAGCCGGCCTTGGTCAGCATTCCCAGTCCCAGCGACTGAAAACCGAGATAGGCAGTCAGGTTGACGTTGGGGTAGAACTGCGCCTTGGCTACCTTGATCTGTTTGGCGGCGGCTTCTGCACGCAAGCGCGCGGCAACCACATCCGGCCGCCGTCCCAGCAGATTGACCGGCAATTGCTGCGGCAACGTAAATGGCTTGGAGAGATCGAGGACCGGGCGTTTCAATTGCAAACCGCGGTCCGGTCCGGCGCCGACCAGGGCGGCGATCTTGTTGCGCTGCAGGGAAATCGACTCGTCCAGGCTCAGCAGATCTGCTTCAGCGCTCGCTTTGCGCGCCAGTACTTGCTTGACGCTGCCCAGCGTTTCCAAACCGTTAATGCGGCGTTGTTCGAACAAATCAAGGGTTTGTATCCGTACCTGCAGCGCCTCTTGCACGGTGTCGTGCTGGCTCAGCAGGCGCTCGAATTCGGCGTAGGCGGCGGCAATCGAGGTTGCCAGCGCGATCCTGGCCTGGGCGGCATCGGCCTTGGCGGCTTCCAGATCGGAAGTGGCGGCAGCCAGCGCCGCGCGGTTTTTTCCCCAGAAATCGATTTCATAACTGAGGTTCAGCGTGGCCTGGCCTTCAACGTTGTAGTTTTGCGGCACGAACTCTGCCGGCACGCCGTTGTTGTAGCTTTGCTTCACATAGTCCGCCGACGCGTTGGCGCTGACTTGCGGCAGCAGGGTGGCGCCTTGCTGCTGGGCGACGCCTTGCGCTTTCAGCAGGCGCGCCTGGGCCGCTGCCAGCGACGGCGCGCCTTTCAAGCCTTCCGCGATCAAGGCATCCAGTTGCTGGTCGCCATAAATCGTCCACCAGTTGTCGTCGGGCCAACTGATGGCATTGCCTGCCAGCCGCTGACCGGTTTGATAACTGTTGACGTCTTTGGGCTCGGCGCGCGGGCCGATTTCAGAGAATGGGGCGCAGCCGCTGATGCTCAGCGCCAGCACGCACATGCTGGCGATACCGCGCAGGGCGAGAGCGGCGCGGGGTGAAGCACGAAGATGTGGATGTGACATGAAAGTTATCCGTTGATTATCAGTCCCGGTTTTTGTTTTAACTGAACTGTACGGTATAGTATAGTATTGACTTTTCCGCGTCGTCAAGTAAAACTGCGGTACCTGAACCAGGGCAGTTTTTTTACAACAGTGGCGCGGCAAGTTGCCGCCGGCGCCACGGACAGGCGAGGACAAGGAAAAAGTAATGCGCGTGAAAAGTGAAGAACGACGACAGGCGATCCTGGATACTGCAGAGCAGATGTTTAATGAGGTGGGATTCGATCGAACGTCGATGTCGGAAATGTCGGCGCGCCTGGGTGGCTCGAAGGCGACGCTGTATAACTACTTTTCATCGAAAGAAGAAATTTTTGTTGAGGTCATGCGGCGGCAGGCCGGGGCGCAATTTGAAATGACTTTCGGTAGCCTGGCCGAGTCGGATGATTTGCCTGCCACCTTGCAGCGGTTCGGGATGCTGTATCTGCAGACGGTATTGCGGCCGGAGATAATTGCTGCGCGACGCCTCGTCCTTTACCACGCCGAGCGTACCAAGCTCGGACAGATGATGTATGAGCGCGGACCGAAAATGGGTTGGACCATGGTTGCCGAATTCCTCAAAACCGCGATGGCCAGAAAACAAATGCGCGAAGCCGATGCCTGGCTCGCCGCATTGCAGCTGCGCGGGCTGCTCGAAGCAGAGTGGATGGAAGTCAGGATGCTTGGTGTCGTCACCAACGTGCCGGCGACCAAGCTGCGCGATTCGGTGGAACGTGCGGTCGATGCGTTCATGCGGCTCTATGCGCCTTGAAGGTCGCCTGCTGACGCGCCTGTGGCGACCCGGAGATATCTAGCGGGCAAGTAAATGTGCGTTCGCAGCATGGGCATCCCAAGGAGCGTACAATTGCAGCATGACTGCTGCCTTCCCTGTACGGACTATTGATGTTGAACGTTGACCTCCATTGCCATTCCAATGTTTCCGACGGCACTTTGGCGCCGATGGAAGTGGCTGCGCGCGCCAAGGCGAATGGCGTCGATATCTGGGCGCTGACCGATCATGATGAAGTAGGCGGCATCAGCGAAGCACGGGCGACGGCTGCGGCACTTGATTTGCAGTATGTGGCCGGGGTCGAGATCTCGATTACCTGGGCTTGCCAGACCATCCATATCGTCGGTTTGCAGATCGATGAAACCAATCCCGAGCTGGTGCAAGGGCTGATCGCAACCCGCGGCGGCCGTGAACGGCGCGCGCATGAAATGGCGGCGCAGCTGGCGACGGTGGGAATTCCCGATGCGTTCGAAGGTGCTTTGAAGCATGTCGGCAATCCCGATCTGATATCGCGTACCCATTTTGCCCGCTATCTGGTCGAAATCGGCCGTTGCGCCGATACCAGTGAAGTATTCCGCAATTTCCTGACGGAGGGCAATCCCGGTTATGTACCACATCGCTGGGCCTCGCTGGAACAGGCGGTGCGCTGGATTCGCGGCGCCGGCGGTGTGGCGGTAGTGGCGCATCCGGGGCGTTATAAATTGAGCGATCTGGCTTTCGACGCCTTCTTCAACGAGTTCAAGCAACTCGGCGGCGCTGCGATCGAGGTCATGACCGGCAGCCATACGCCAGACCAATACGCTTATTACGCCAAGGTCGCCGCCAACTATGGTTTCCTGGCCTCGCGGGGCTCCGATTTCCATAGCCCGGCCGAGTCGCGGGTTGATCTTGGCGCCTTGCCGCCTTTGCCTGACAATGTCACGCCGGTCTGGCACAACTGGTAATTCTGTAACCGGGAATTCTGTAATTCCGCAAGCATAACGACTCCCTCTGTTCCTCTCGATTGCCCCTGCATCAGCAGCGTCACCTGCTGCGTCGCAGCATAGTTACTCCCTTTGCATGTCTATGATTCTGTACTACTCTGAAAGAGAGCCTGCAGCTGTGTGTGTCGCAGCAAGGTCTTGCCATATCCGCAACGACGGTGTGGTTGTTGGTTATTGCCTTTCAGGAGGTCATCATGGAACTTCACATGCATTCGCATCACCTGGAGAATCGCTTGCCAGACTGGCCAGCTGCAGCCGTCTCCGGTTTTGCCGCCGGTGCGGTCGTGATGGTGCTGGAACTGCTTTGGTCGACTCTGTTCATGGATACCAGCCCCTGGATCACATCGCGCATGGTCGCCGCAATCGTCCTCGGACCGGATACGATGCAGGCAGGCACTTTCAGTGTCGGCGTGGTGGCGGTGGCCCTTGCCACCCATTACGTGCTGGGCATTGTTTTAGGCCTGATTCTGGCCACCATCATTGCACCTTTCCACTTTGACTCCAGCGTCGGCATGATATTGCTGACCGGCGCTGTGTTCGGCCTGGCCGTCTACCTGTTCAATTTTTACGGCATGGCCCGCTTCTTCTCATGGTTTGCTGACATGCGCGGCTGGGCGACTGTGGTTGCCCATTTGATTTTCGGTATGACGGCGGCAATCATTTACTGGAAGCTGGAACGGCCGATTGGACAATAACTGCGCAATAACTGCGCACCGGCTAATCTAGGTTGTCAGCGGATCAGGATTTCGATCCTGATCCGCGTGGCAATCTGCTGGCCGGATCGCGTTGTCGCGTGTTATTGGATTGAATCGCTGCCGTCTGTAGCGATCAAAGGGTAGTCTTCATTGCGTCTAAGTCGCTGCTGCGAGCATTGCTTGCAGGGGAGAGGATAGCTATGGCCATGGCTGTTGTACTCGTCTTGATGGTGGTCGCCTCGCTGCTGTTTCATTTTCTCAGCCCGTGGTGGTTAACCCCGCTGGCATCGAACTGGCGGCAAATGGACGATACACTGACCATTACGCTGGTCATCACCGCTATTTTCTTCGTCGTTATCAATCTTTTCATCGTCTACACGCTGCTGCGCTTTCGTCATCGCGAAGGGCGGCGCGCGGCCTATCAGCCCGACAACAAGAAACTCGAACGCTGGCTGATTGTCGCCACCAGCATCGCCATCATGGGCTTGCTGGCGCCTGGTCTGTTTGTCTACGCGGCTTACGTCACGGTGCCGGCGAATGCGCGGGATGTCGAGGTCATCGGCCAGCAATGGCAATGGCGGTTTCGGTACCCGGGCGCCAGCGGCAAGCTGGGACGTTCCAGCATCGACCTGATCAGCGCCGCCAATCCGTTCGGACTGGATCCTGCCGATCCCGCCGGCCAGGATAATGTGCTGGTCAATAACAATGAACTCCACCTGCAAATCAACCAGCCGGTCAGGATGCTGTTGCGGTCGCTGGATACGCTGCACGATTTTTACGTGCCGCCGTTCCGTGCGCGTATGAACATGGTGCCGGGCATGGTGACTTCATTCTGGTTCACGCCGGACAAGATCGGCCGCTATGAAGTCTTGTGCGCCCAATTGTGCGGCGTCGGCCACGCTGGCATGCGTGGTTATGTCGTAGTGGAGGACGCTGCGAGTTTTCAAAAATGGCTGAAAGCGCAACCGACGTTTGCCCAAACCATGGCGCCACCTGCTCTTGTGGCGCAGGCGGTTGCTGCAGCGGGCGCCGTCACTGCAGCTCCGGCTGGCGATGCGCTGGTCGCGCAGGGCAAGGCGGTGGCTGAATCCAAAGCCTGTGTTGCCTGCCATACGGTGGATGGCAGTCCCCGCGTAGGACCGACATGGAAGGGATTGTTCGGTAAAACCGAAACCATGGAGAACGGCGCCACTGCATTGGTGGATGAAGCTTACCTGAAGAATTTCATTCGCAATCCGCAGGCGCGCGTGGTCAAGGGCTTTGCACCGATGATGCCGAAAATCGAGATGAGCGATACCGAACTGGAGGCGCTGGTGGCTTACATCAAATCCTTCGGTACGCCGCCCGCAGTCCAGTCTACGCAGCAGGCACAGAAATCCGCTCCATAACGTCAATCGAGGAACGCCATGGCCTACACCGACGACAGCGCGCACCATGCACCACAAGGCTTCTTTCGGAAATACGTATGGAGCCAGGACCACAAGGTGATTGCGATCCAGTACGCCAGCGTCGCCATCCTGGCCGGCCTGGTGGGGGTAGGGCTGTCGAACCTGATGCGTTTGCAACTGGGTTTCCCCGGAAAATTCGCTTTTATCGATGCACCGCATTACTACCAGTTCATGACCATGCACGGCATGATCATGGTGATCTACCTGCTCACCGCACTGTTCCTCGGCGGTTTCGGCAACTACCTGATTCCATTGATGGTGGGCGCGCGCGACATGGCTTTTCCTTACCTGAACATGTTGAGTTTCTGGGTTTACCTGGTCTCTGTGATTGTGCTGATGAGCAGTTTTTTCGTGCCGGGCGGGCCTACCGGCGCCGGCTGGACCTTGTATCCGCCGCAGGCAATCCTGCCGGGCACGCCGGGCTATGAGTGGGGCATCATCCTGATGCTGGTATCGCTGTTGATCTTTATCGTCGCCGCCACCATGGGCGGCTTGAATTACGTCACTACCGTGCTGCAACTGCGCACCGAGGGCATGACATTACTGCGCATGCCGCTCACCGTATGGGGGATTTTCGTTGCCACCATCCTGGCGCTATTGGCTTTTCCGGCCCTGTTCGTCAGCGGCATCATGATGCTACTGGATCGCACGCTCGGCACCAGCTTCTTCATGCCGGCGCTGGTGTCGATGGGCCAGGTCACCGCATACAAAGGCGGCAGTCCCTTGCTGTTCCAGCACTTGTTCTGGTTTTTCGGTCATCCCGAGGTGTATATCGTGGCCTTGCCGGCGTTCGGCATTGTGTCGGACCTGATCAGCGTGCATGCGCGCAAAAGCATTTTCGGTTACCGCACCATGGTGTGGGCGATTCTGGCGATCGGGGTGCTGAGCGTGGTGGTGTGGGCGCATCATATGTTCGTCAGCGGCATGAATCCGTACTTCGGTTTCTTTTTTGCTACCACCACGCTGATCATTGCAGTGCCCACCGCGATCAAGGTTTACAACTGGGTGCTGACGCTGTGGAACGGCGATATCCACCTGACGGTGCCGATGTTGTTTGCGCTGGCTTTCATCAGTACCTTTCTGATCGGCGGCCTGACCGGACTGTTTCTCGGCAACGTGAGCGTCGATATCCCGCTCTCGAATACCTATTTCGTGGTGGCGCATTTCCACATGGTGATGGGTGTGTCGCCCTTGCTGGTGATTTTTGGCGGGATTTACCACTGGTATCCGAAGGTAAGCGGCCGCATGCTTGACGAGCGGTTGGGGAGGGTGCATTTCTGGATCACTTTCCTCGGCACCTATGCGATCTTCTTTCCCATGCATTATCTCGGCATTCTTGGCATGCCGCGCCGTTACTACGTCTTCGAGGGCTATAAATTCATTCCCGATTCGGCGCAATCGCTGAACACCTTCATCACCGTAGTTGCCTTGGTGGTGGCGACGGCCCAACTGTTGTTTATCTTCAATCTGATCTGGAGCGTCTTTCGCGGTAAACCGGCCTCGCCGAATCCATGGCGCGCCGCATCACTGGAATGGCAGACACCGGACACTCCGCCTACCCACGGCAACTGGGGACTGCAATTGCCGGTGGTATATCGCGGCGCATACACCTATAGCGTGCCGGGCGCGCCACAAGATTTCATTGCGCAAAATGCGCCACCGGTAGCGGGAGATGCCGAATCGCGCATCGCTAAGGAGGCATTGGCATGATTGACATGACTCAAGCCGCTATTTTGAAACCGCCGGCGGGCGGTTACCTGCAGCCAGGATACGGACTGGCCGGCAATCAGCGTAGCGACGCTGTCAGTGTCGCCTTGTGGTTGTTCATGGGGGTCGCGACCGCATTGTTCCTGCTATTCCTGGCAGCGTACGTGATGCGCATGGACGCCAATGACTGGTCGCCGCTGGCGATGCCCTGGCAGCTTTGGCTCAGTACTTCCATGCTGGTGCTGTCCAGTGTTTTGTTGCATTTTTCCGCGGTCGCTGCGCGCGAATTGCAAGTGAAACGCACGCGTACTTTGCTGACCGCCGCAGGTGTCTGCGGTTTTGCGTTCCTGTGCGTGCAATGGTGGGGGTGGCAAGTTCTGATGAATATGCATGTGACGGCCAGCGGTAATCCAGCCGCCAGTTTTTTCTATTTGCTGACAGCTATGCATGGACTCCATGTGGCAGGCGGACTGGTGGCCTGGGGGCTTACCGCGAATACTGCGTGGCGGCCAGACCGGCACCGCCTTGCCTGGCGCGTTCGGCTATGCGCGCGTTACTGGCATTTCCTGCTGGCAGTCTGGGTAGTGTTGTTTGCTGCGCTGGGTTGGCTGACACCGGAACTGGTACGGCTGGTTTGCGGCACGCGTTGACTGCGTTGCCATAAAGGAGAATGTATGAGCACGACAACTGCGCCATCGCCTGCAACAGCGCCTGTCCTTGGCCGCTGGCGGCAACTGGTGGCGGACTGGTCCTCGGACCGGCAGGCGTTCCAGGTATCGTGGGGCAAGGCCATGATGTGGATCTTCCTGCTGTCCGATACGTTCATCTTCAGCTGCTTCCTGATCGGCTACATGACGGTGCGCATCTCCAGCACCATTCCCTGGCCCAATCCGAGCCTGGTGTTCGGCCTGAAGATCGGCTCGACCGAAGTACCGCTCTTGCTGATCGCCATCATGACCTTCGTGCTGATCAGCAGTAGCGGCACGATGGCGATGGCGGTCAATTTTGCTTATCGCCGCGAACGCGTAAAGGCGGCCATCCTGATGATCGTCACCGCCTGCTTTGGCGTGTGCTTTGTCAGCATGCAGGTATTCGAATGGAGCAAGTTGATTTTGCAGGAAGGCGTGCGTCCCTGGGGTAATCCGATGGGCGCGCCGCAATTCGGCTCGACCTTTTTCATGATCACAGGTTTCCACGGCTTGCACGTGACTGCGGGCGTGATCTACCTGATTACGGTGGCTGTGCGGCTGCTGAAGGGCCGCTATGACGAAGTTGGCAAGACCGGCGGGAATTACCAGATTGTCGAAATCGCCGGTTTGTACTGGCACTTCGTCGATCTGGTCTGGGTTTTCATTTTTGCCTTGTTCTATCTCTGGTAGGTGCGCTCATGACTTCCGCCACAGGACAACAACATCCGATCAGCCTGTATCTCAAGATATGGGGCCTGCTGTTCGTGCTAAGCACGCTTTCCTATCTGGTCGACTACTTTAACTTTCACAGTTACCTGCGCTGGACCTTGATAATAGTCTTGATGCTGATGAAGGCGGGGCTGATCGTCGCCTTCTTCATGCACATGGCCTGGGAACGGCTGGCGCTGGTGTTTGCCATCCTGATACCGCCGCTGTGCCTGCTGGTGCTGGTGGGTTTGATGGCGACCGAAGCCGACTACACGTTCCTCACCAGGCTTTTGTTCTTCCGCTGAAGACTGCTGGCCAGACGCCGGAATTTAAGCCAGCAGCAGCCAGGCAATCAGCGCCGACAAAACCAGGAAAGGAAAGGAGTACAGGTGAAAGCGTAGCCACAGATGGCGCTCCGGCGCCATGCGCAGAGCGATGATATTGGCCAGCGACCCGATCGCCAGGCCGAAGCCGCCGGCGTTGACGCCGTAAGCGATCACCTTGTAAGCATTGGAATAATTCACCAGCAAGATAGTGGCCGGAACATTGCTGATGACCTGAGAGCCGAGCAGAGCCGTCATAAATAGCTCAAACCGGGAAAAATGCGGAATCGCCGCCACCCAGTCCTGGATGAAATGCAGCTGCGTCAGCAAGCGGATGTCGATGAACATCAGGATAAACACCAGCAGCAGGCTCCAGTCGACTTTGGCGATGATTTCACGACAGAATAATAGCGCCGCAGCCGCTACGCCCAGCAAGCCCCAGCCAGGATGCCCCAATTCCACCGACGCCACGAAGGCCAGGTAGAGCAGCCCGCAAGTTCGCAGCAAGCCGACCCGATAAGAGGCAGGATTATCTTCCAGCTCAACATGTATGGTTTGTTTGGGGAAACAGAACCAGGTCGCCAGCAGTAATAGCAAAAAAATCGCAAGGGCCAGCGGCGCCATTTGCCAGGTGAAGCTGGCAAAGGATAGATGCGAGCGTTGCCACAGCAGGATGTTTTGCGGATTGCCGATCGGCGTCAGTAATGAACCGGCATTCACCGCCAATGCTTCAAAGATGACCAGGCGGCCGATCGGCAAGCCGCTGATGCTACCGAGGCCGACGGTCAGGGGCACCATGATGAACAACGCGATGTCGTTGGTCAGCACGGTTGACAGCAGGGCCGACGCCGACACCAGGAAGATGGCCAGCACGCGTTCCTGCCGCAGCCGGTTGATGATGGTCCGTCCCAGGTGTTCAAGGTAGCCGCTGACTTCGATGCCAGTGGTCAGCAGCAGCATGCCGGCCAGTGTCGCGATGGTGTTCCAGTCGACCCAGGTCCGGTATTCCGTGAATGGTTGCGGTGAAAGGATGGATAGAATGATGGCGGCGATCAGCAACAGGTGCATCAGGCGATCGCGTAGAAACGGCCGGCTGATTTGACGGATGAAAGAGGGCGGGGTGGCTGGTTCAGTGATTTCAAGCATGCAAGTTTCTTGATGGATGTGTGAAGCGATCGTTTTGTTGTGAAAATATTATTTAAATGTGCTGTTTTGACAGGCCGCCAGTCTGGCATAATTGTCCTCTCAACCCTCGCAGCTCTTGAAATTTGCGTCGGCGACCTTATTTTAAAGACACTTCTTTCCCATTCCGGAGTTTTCTACATGAAACGTATTTTCTTGTTCCTCGCCACCAATATCGCTGTGATGCTGGTGATGAGCGTCGTTTTGTCGTTGCTGGGCGTGGACCGTTTCCTGACACGCGCCGGCCTTAACCTGCCGATGCTGGCGGTGTTTTCACTGGTGGTCGGTTTCACCGGTTCGATTTTCTCACTGCTGATCAGCAAGCAGATGGCGAAATGGTCGACCGGCGCCCGCATCATTACCACACCGTCCAATTCGACCGAGCTGTGGCTGGTGGATACCGTGACCAAACTGGCGCAACGTGCCGGCATCGGCATGCCAGAGGTAGCAGTGTATCAGGGTGATCCGAACGCGTTTGCCACCGGTGCTTTCAAGAATTCGGCGTTGGTCGCGGTTTCCACCGGTCTGCTGGAAAGTATGACCAAAGAGGAGGTCGAAGCGGTATTGGGCCATGAAATCGCCCACATCGCCAATGGCGACATGGTGACCATGACCTTGATCCAGGGTGTGGTGAATACTTTTGTGGTGTTCCTGTCGCGCGTCATCGGTTATGCTGTCGATCGCGCTTTGTCGCGTGGCAACAATGATGGCCCTGGCATCGGTTACATGGCGACTGTGCTGGTATCGCAGATCGTGCTGGGGATAGGCGCATCGATGATCGTCGCCTGGTTTTCGCGTCATCGCGAGTTCCGCGCAGATGCAGGTTCCGCCAAGTTGCTCGGCAGTGCGTTGCCGATGCAACGGGCGCTGGCCAGGTTGGGTGGCGTTGCGCCGGCGACACTGCCAGAATCGATGGCTGCGCTGGGCATCAATGACAAGCCAGGTTTCATGGCACTGTTTTCCAGTCATCCTCCGATTGAACAACGTATTGCAGCGTTGCGCGATCCACAAGCGACGGCTTTGTAATACAGCCTTGTAATTTCTTATAGTACGCAAGGCGGCGCTAGTCTCAAGGCTAGCGCCGCTTTTCATTTTTAGATTTAAAATAGCGAGCCATGAGCCAGTTTTTCCAAATTCATCCAGACAATCCGCAGCTGCGGCTGATCAAGCAGGCGGTGCAAATTATCCAGGCCGGCGGTATCGTCGCGTTGCCGACGGATTGCTGCTATGCGCTGGTCTGCCAGCTGGACAACAAGGATGCAGTCGAACGCGTCCGGCGTATTCGCGGCGTCGACGACAAGCATCATCTGACCATGCTGTGCCGCGACCTGAGCGAGATTTCGCTGTACGCCAAGGTTGATAACCGCCAGTTCCGCCAGCTGAAAAGCGCAACGCCGGGCGCTTATACCTTCATCCTGGAAGCGACCAAAGAGGTGCCGCGCCGCCTGAGCCATCCGGCGCGCAAGACCATCGGCCTGCGTGTGCCGCAGCACAGTATCGTGAGTGCGGTACTGGAAGAGCTCGGGCAGCCGTTGATCGGCACCACCTTGATTTTGCCGGGTGAAGAACATGCCTTGACTGATCCGGAAGAAGTGCGCGATCAACTGCAAAAGCAAATTGAACTGGTGATCGATGGCGGCGCCTGCAGCCTGGAGCCGACCACGGTGATCGACCTGACCGGCGACGAACCGGAACTGATACGCCAGGGACGTGGCGATGCCGGTTTGTTTGGTTTGTGACAGTTGGAAAGTTGGATTGTTAGCCAGCGGTAAGGGCAGTGTTCCCGATATTCGATACTTTGCCTTTATTGTCTCTTTGAAATTTCCCCGCCCGATACAGCCAGCTTGCGGCGCTTTTGTCGCCTGCTTCATCGTGCCTTAGCGCCCTCTGATAGAATCCCGCCCATGAATGATCTTATCCAAACCGTCGCAGTGTATGCCTTGCCGGTGCTGTTCGCGATTACGCTGCATGAAGCCGCGCATGCCTACGCCGCCAGGTATTTCGGCGATTCCACTGCCTACATGATGGGCCGCATGAGCCTTAATCCGATCAAGCACGTCGATCCGTTCGGCACCATCCTGATCCCGATATTGCTGTATTTCTCTACCGGCGGCGCCTTCCTGTTCGGTTATGCCAAGCCGGTGCCGATTAATTTCGGCCAGTTGCGCAAGCCCAAGCGCGACATGGCCTGGGTCGCGCTGGCGGGCCCGGCGGCGAACTTCGTGATGGCGCTGATCTGGCTGCTGGTGCTGATCGGGCTAAAGGTGTTTCTGCAGCAGGGCGAGCAAGATTTCTTTGTCTTGATGGCACGCGCCGGCATCCTGACCAACCTGGTGATGTTCGCCTTCAACCTGTTTCCGATCCCGCCGTTGGACGGCGGCCGCATCCTGACCAGTTTGCTGCCGAATAAATACGCCTACAAATTCGCACAGATCGAACCGTATGGTTTCTTCATCGTGATGGCGCTGGTGCTGCTGAAAGTATTGTATTTCTGGATGACGCCGGTAATGACGATTGCCAGTAGCGCCCTGCAATTGATCGTGTCGCCGCTGCTATTCTTGTTAAACTGAAGTTGATCCCATTTTATTCTGACCGCTCACACTAACTATGTACCCTGACCGCGTTGTTTCTGGTATGCGCCCGACTGGCGCTTTGCATCTTGGCCATTATCACGGCGCTTTGAAAAACTGGGTGAGGCTGCAATCCGAGCTGCCTTGCCTGTTTTTTGTCGCCGACTGGCATGCATTGACCACCCATTACGACGATCCCAGCCAGATCGAAACCAGTACCTGGGATATGTTGATCGACTGGCTGGCGGCTGGGGTCGATCCCTCGCAAGCCACGCTGTTCATCCAATCCAGGGTGCCGGAACACGCTGAACTGCATTTGCTGCTGTCCATGGCAACGCCGCTGGGCTGGCTGGAGCGGGTGCCAACCTACAAGGATCAACAGGAAAAGCTCGCCGACCGCGACCTGGCGACCTACGGTTTCCTCGGTTATCCGCTGCTGCAGGCTGCCGACGTGCTGATTTACCGCGCCAGCCAGGTGCCGGTGGGTGACGACCAGGTGCCGCACATTGAAATGATGCGTGAAATTGCGCGTCGTTTTAACCATCTGTACGGCAAGGAAAAGGGCTTTGAAGAAAAAGCCCAGGAAGCCGTCAAGAAGCTGGGTAGCAAGCGCGCCAAGCTCTACAACGAGCTGCGCACCGAATTCCAGCAGGAGGGCAGTGAAGACGCGTTAGGGCAGGCCAAGGCCATGCTGGACGACGCCCAGAACCTGTCGATGATAGATCGTGAACGCTTGTTCGGTTTCCTGGAGGGTAGCCGCAAGCTGATTCTGACGGAGCCGCAAGCGCTGCTGACTGAATCTTCGCGTTTGCCGGGGCTGGACGGCCAGAAGATGTCGAAGAGCTATGGCAATGCCATCGCCCTGCGCGAAGACAAAGATGTGGTTACCAAAAAAGTCCGCACCATGCCGACCGATCCGGCGCGCGTACGCCGCACCGATCCCGGCGATCCGGACAAATGCCCGGTATGGCAATTCCATGTGGTGTATACCGACGATGCAACCCGGGAATGGGTCACCAAGGGCTGCCGTAGCGCGGGCATTGGTTGCCTCGAATGCAAGCAGCCGGTGATCGATGCCATCATCAAGGAACAAGAGCCTATGCACGAACGCGCCCAGCAGTATCTTGACGATCCGTCACTGGTGCGGGCGATTGTGGCAGACGGTTGCGATCATGCACGCAAGCTGGCGCAGGATACGATGCGCGATGTGCGCGAGGCGATGGGCTTGAGTTATAGCTAAGATCCTCATGGCCGAAATTGGAATATCCGCTCTTAAGCCAACTCTTAAATTAATGCATCAAATAAAAACGTGGTGATAAATTCAATCTCACCCTGGGTCGCCCGCTTCGGCGGCTTGATACCGGCTGGTACCGTGCTCGACCTCGCTTGCGGCAATGGCCGCCATGCGCTGTGGCTGGCGCAACGAGGTCTGCAGGTGCTGGCGGTTGACCGCAATCCGGAGTTGCTGGCCGAGATCGACGCTGCCGGCATCACCGATATCGCTACGCAGCAGATCGAGCTGGAAGCCGGCCCCTCGGATGCGCTTGCAGCATTGTTCCAGGCCCATCGGTTCAGCGCCGTGGTAGTGACCAACTACCTGCATCGGCCCTTGTTTCCCGCGATTTTGGAAAGCGTGGCAAAGCAGGGTGTTCTGCTCTATGAAACATTTGCCGCCGGTAATGAACAATTTGGCAAGCCGTCGAACCCTGATTTTTTATTGCAACCCGGCGAATTGTTAGCCCTGCTGGCGGCCGATACTGCCGGCAACTGGCGCGTGGTGGCCTTTGAGGATGGCTTTGCAGATGGGCCGAAACCGGCTATGGTGCAGCGGATTTGCGCCATCAAGTGTGCCGCTGAGCAAGGCGGCGCCGCCGCTTCCAGCTTGCGTATCGCGTAAAGAGTTTGACTCGGGGCGCGAACGGCTTACGTAGTGTTTCCTCAAGGAAACTGTATTTGTAAACTGATTTACAAGTTGAAATAACCCATAGCCACGGCGATCCGCTACAATCAGTCTTTTATTTTTTCGCATTCACGATCATGATCAAGGGCAGCATTGTTGCAATCGTTACTCCCATGCACACCGACGGCAGTCTCGACCTGCCAGGTTTGCGAAAGCTGATTGACTGGCATATCGCCGAAGGAACCGACGCCATCGTTATCGTCGGTACTTCAGGAGAGTCGCCGACGGTCACGGTGGAAGAGCACTGTGCCCTGATCAAGCTGGCGGTCGACCATGCGGCCAAACGGATTCCGATCATTGCTGGCACTGGTGGCAACTCCACTGCAGAAGCGATCCAGCTAACCCGTTTCGCCAAGGAAGCCGGCGCCGACGCATCGCTGCAGGTTGTGCCTTACTACAACCGGCCGACGCAAGAAGGCATGTACCAGCATTTCAAGAAAATCGCCGAGTCGGTCGATTTGCCGGTCATTTTGTACAATGTCCCTGGCCGTACCGTGGCGGACATGAGCAACGAGACCATCCTGCGCCTGGCGCAAGTGCCTGGCATTATCGGCGTCAAGGATGCAACCGGCAATATCGGCCGCGGCTCGGATCTGATTCGCCTGGCGCCGGCCGATTTTGCTGTCTATTCAGGTGACGACGCTACTGCAATGGCCCTGATGTTCTGCGGCGGCAAGGGCAATATTTCGGTGACCGCCAACGTTGCGCCGCGCGATATGCACTTGTTGTGTGTCGCTGCGATGAACGGAAATGTTGCTGAGGCTGTCAAACTGAACAACAAGCTTTTGCCGCTGCATAATAAATTGTTTGTTGAGCCGAATCCTTTGCCCGTGAAATGGGCGCTCACAGAGATGGGCATGATGTCTGACGGTATCCGTTTGCCATTGGTGCCGCTGGCCGCCGAGTTTCATGCAACGGTGCGGGCGGCACTGCGTGAATCGGGTGTACTAAAATAAGCTGCGCTGACAGGCGTTTTCCCTAGAACTTCTCTCGTCTTTTTGATCCTGTATCCACATGACTATTCGCAAGAACATTTCATCGACTCAAATCAGTCTCACACAACGTAGCGCTGTCATCGCCTTGGCGCTAGCCGGTCTGGCAGGATGCTCGTCGATCAGTTCGGTGCTCGAGCCGGATCGCATTGATTATAAAAGCGCAGGCAAGGTAACGGCGCCAAAGCTGGATGTTCCTCCTGATCTGACCCAGTTGCAGCGCGAAAATCGTTATGCGATTCCTGAGGCGAATGCAGGCACTGCGACTGCTTCCGGCTATAACCTGGATCAGAGCGTTCGCCCGGCTGCGGCTGCCGCGGCGGTTGCGCCTAACGCTACCCCTGACATGCACATCGAGCGCGATGGTTCGCAGCGCTGGCTGGTGGTTAATGCAAGCCCGGAAAGCCTGTGGCCTAAGGTCAAGGATTTCTGGCAGGATTCTGGCTTCCTGATCAATATCGAAAATTCGGAAACCGGCGTGATGGAAACCGACTGGGCTGAAAACCGCGCCAAGATTCCGCAGGATTTCGTTCGCAACACGCTGGGTAAGGTATTCGATTCGCTGTATTCGACCGGTGAGCGCGACAAGTTCCGCACCCGCCTGGAACGCGGCCCTAACGGCACTACCGAAATTTACATCAGCCAGCGCGGCGCGGAAGAAGTATTGTCCGGTGCGCAAAAGGAATCGAGCATCTGGACTGCGCGTCCTTCGGATCCGCAACTGGAAGCTGAATTCCTGTCGCGCCTGATGGTGCGTCTGGGCAGCGACGAAGTGAAGGCTAAAGCTGCAGTTGCCAACGCGCCATCGTTGCAAGCACGTTCCAAGCTGGTCAAGAACGCTGCGGGCGATTATGTACAGATCGATGAAGGTTTCGACCGCGCATGGCGCCGTGTCGGCCTGGCGCTGGACCGCGTCGGCTTCACGGTGGAAGATCGTGACCGTACCCAAGGTACCTACTTCGTACGCTATGTCGATCAGGATGCTGATGCCAAGGACAAGAAATCGGACAAGGGTTTCTTCGCCAAGATCTTCAGCAGCTCGGATAGCGACAAGGCAAAAAATGCGGCTAGTTACCGTATTCTGGTCAAGGGCTCTGATGCTGGCAGCCAGGTTGCCGTGTTGAACAAGGATGGCAAGCCTGAACTGTCGAAAACTTCCGGCAAGATCCTGGTTTTGCTGAACGAGCAGCTGAAGTAAGCTGGCCGTCAGTCGTAAAAATGCAATGCGGCGTCATGGTTAACGCTACCAGGAACTAGGAACTACTCTTGAAATTCGCAAGTCTGGGTAGTGGTAGCGAAGGCAACGCATTGCTGATTTCAGCAACGTCAGGCAGCACGACCACTAACGTGATGCTTGATTGCGGCTTTGGCATTCGGGAAACCGAACGCCGCCTGGCCCGCCTGGGTCTGGATGCCGCCGGACTCTCCGCAATTATCGTCACCCACGAGCACCAGGATCATATCGGCGGCGTTTTCAAATTCGCCCGCCGTCATCGCTTGCCGGTGTGGCTCACCTACGGTACTTATCAAGCCTTGCGCCAGGACAGCACCGCCGACGTTGCGGTCAGTTTTTGCCGCGACGGCGACAGTTTCGCCATCGGCGATCTTCAATTAATTCCTTATACGGTTCCGCACGATGCGCGCGAGCCGGTGCAATACGTGGCAACCGACGGCGACCGCCGGCTCGGCGTGCTGACCGACGCCGGCAAGCTCACCGAACATCTGGTGCAAATCCTCGGCGGTAGCGATGCGCTGGTGCTGGAGTGTAATCACGATCGGCAGATGCTCAGCGATTCGGCATATCCGCTATCGCTCAAGCGCCGTATCGGCGGCCAGTACGGTCATTTATCGAACGATGTCGCGCGTGAAATCCTGGCGGCGCTGGATCAGTCGCGCTTGCGCAAGGTGGTCGGTGCGCATCTTAGCGCGCGTAACAATTTGCCGGAGTTGGCGTACGCGGCGCTGTGCGGCGCGCGCCATAGCGAATTGGTGGAGGTGACGATCGCGTGCCAGGAAGAGGGCTTCGGCTGGATCGAGATGTGAAGTGATGCCTGGATGTGTAGTGCGTGTTGTGTGACGCTTGATGCGGTCAACTACGGTGAGATGCGGATTCGACCTTCGTCCGAAATTCCGGGTAATAAAAAAGCCGACCCAGGGGTCGGCTTTTTTTAAGCAACCAATGATTACTTGGAAGCAGCAGGAGCGGCAGCAGCTTTAGCAGCGTCAGCAGCAGCGTCAACAGCTGTGTGAGCAGCATCAGCAGCAGCGGAACCAGCAGCAGCAGCGGCGGAGCCGGCAGCAGTTGCAGCGTCAGCAGCAGCGGAACCAGCGGCAGTTGCAGCAGCAGCAGCGTCGGAAGCAGCGGATGCAGCAGCGTCAGCAGCAGCAGGAGCAGCAACAGATGCAGCAGGAGCAGCGTCAGCAGCAGGAGCTTCGTCTTTTTTGCCGCAAGCAGCCAGAGTCAGAGCCAACAGGGATGCGATCAACAGTGTTTTTTTCATGAATGTTCCTTCAGTAGTAATCAAAATTTTTGCGATGAATAATTACCGGTAATTATCGCTCTACAGGACGTTTTCGCAGTGCTTTGCCAGGACTGCGCATCGCGATGCAACAAAAACTTTCCAGCTCAGAATTATAGCTGGAATTTGTTAAATATGACATTAACGGTTTGCTATTTGGTAAGAATTTGTATCAATGCAACAGCGCTTTCAGATGTGCTGGTAACCGCTTCTATTTCGTTGTCGGGCGCGATTCGCTGCATTCGTTCAAATTCCTGCCGAAAGTACATTCGCCGTCGTTGCATGGCTACTCCCGGCAGATATGTTGAGATACATACATTTCGCAGCTGATTTGTTAAATAATGTCACTTGCAGATAATGTTTATGCAAATCGGATTAATGGATTTCGTATTTGTTTTATTGTTAATGGCATTAAAATAATGTCTTATTTAAAATATTATGTATTCTATTTCGATGTTTTAAAAGAATTCCTTAATCTCTTATGCCTATTTAAACATCAGTCATAAAATCCTGAACGTTATTATTTTATATTTGGAGCGCTTCGCCTTGCACTCAGCCTAGTGTAATCCAGCCGTCTTCGTACCAGGTGTAGAGTGCCTCAAGCACGTCGGTGGAGACCTTGGCGGCGGCTTCACTGTCGAGCCTGCGCTGGTCTGCCAGTAACGTCAATGATGTTTTATCGGCACGTCCGGCGGCGAATGACTCGCCATTGATAAATACATGTTTTCCGCGGTACAGCATCTGGGTTTTGCGCGAAAGCGCCACGCCACGTTTGTTTAATGCCGCAGTAAAGCGCGCCAGCGTCAGAGGCCGTGCCGGTGATTCGAAAAATACATTGGCTTTCGGTTCGGATAAATATTCGCCGACGAAAATGGCAATATCGTCCTCGGTGAAGCGGACTTTATTGAGTTCGTCCGAGATTTGCGACAGCATGCCGGCGCCGATTTCTGCCGGATGCTTGCTGGGTTCCAGATCGGGATCCGCATAGCGCCCCGGCAGGTCAATGGAATCAGCCATGAACTGCAGGAATGCTTCGCCCAGCTCTTGAAATGGCGGGGCGCGGAAGCCGATCGAATAAGTCATGCATTCGCCGATTGCGGTGCCGTCATGGGCGTACTGTGGCGGCAGGTAGAGCATGTCGCCGGGTTCCAGGATGAACTCCTGTTCGGGCTCGAAATTCTTGAGTATCTTCAGTGCGCTGCCTTCTACCAAGGTAAGGTCTTGGGTAGCGCCTATTTTCCAGCGCCGCTG
This sequence comes from Collimonas sp. OK607, assembly GCF_900111995.1. Lineage (GTDB taxonomy): Bacteria > Pseudomonadota > Gammaproteobacteria > Burkholderiales > Burkholderiaceae_D > Collimonas. The sequence goes on along the minus strand of NZ_FOKF01000016.1, from coordinate 74,003 downwards.
GCCGTGAGCCTGCAACAAAAACACATCGTAAGAATCGAAATGCGGACCGACGCCGCCGGTATCGGTGGCATAGCTGATCATCAGGTCATCCAGCCGGGCATCGGGAATGAAGCGGAACTGGCGCAACAGGGCATCCGCACCGTCGTCATGCAGGTTGACGCCCTGCACCAGCAAGGTCCAGTCCTTTTGGTCGGTACTCGGCAAATCGGTGGCAGGACCGTTGGTTACTTGCCATTGTTTCTTGAAGTGCGTCACCAGGCGCGATTCGACGTCGTCCCGCTGTGCCAGTTCAAACAGGGCTTCAGGCGACAGCAGGGGCTTGAAGCCGGGCAGGGCCTGACGAATCAGCAAGGGTTTTTTATGCCAGTAATCGCGTAAAAATTGCGCGGGGGACAGGCCGCCCAGGAGTGTGGAATTTTTCATTTCGTCATTATATCGGGTTGTCTGCCGCAAAATTAGGCCCTGCTCACGAATTGGCGTGTAATCAGCGGGTATAATCCCAACGCATGTTAAATGAAAGGAATGATCATGAAGATTGCCAAAAATACGGTAGTGACTGTGCGCTACAAATTGTCAGATGCCCAAGGCAATCTGATCGAAGAAAGCAGCGAACCGATGGTGTATTTGCACGGCGGTTACGAAAACACGTTGCCGAAAATCGAAGAAGCACTGGATGGCAAGGAAGTCGGCTATCAAACCGAGCTGCAAGTTGAGCCGGATGACGCGTTTGGCGAGTACGACTCGAATCTGGTCAAGATAGAGCCGCGCAATCGCTTGCCGACACCGCTGGAAGTCGGCATGCAATTTGAAGGCACGCCAGACAACGAGGATGAAGAAGAGCAGGCATTGATTTTCACGGTGACTGACATTGCCGACGACAAGGTTGTGCTCGACGGTAATCACCCGCTGGCCGGGATTGCCCTGCGTTTCGATCTGAGCGTGACGGAAGTCCGCGCCGCATCGGAAGAAGAAATCGCCCATCAACACGTTCACGGCGCCCACGGTCATCATCACGACGATCAGGACGACGATGGCGCGGACGACCATTTCCGCAGTCACCCAATCCACTAATTCGTAGGGTGGGCACATTGTGCCCACGCGTGAACTTACTCCGTGTGCATGCCTATTTCGGTGCCGCGCGGGTCCGTACTCCGGTTATCACGGTTACGCGTGGGCACGATGTGCCCACCCTACGATAGAGTTATCGTCGCGAGAGCGTCTGCGAATCGGCAGGCTTGCCAATTTCGAACAGCTTAGGATTGGCCGGGTTCACTGTTATCTTCAGCCAGCCGCCCGGGATTTCCAGATCCCCCAGATTGCGCTGCCACTCAATGCTCTCCGGGTGTGGCGTACTGCTGCCATGTGGTCCGTGAATGACCAGCACCTTGCCTTCAAAATGCGCTGCGTGTGAACTGATCTTTTGACGGATCTCGGCAAACCCGTCACGCTTGACATTAAAGTCGAAGACGCGGTGGCGCTGGGTAGCCAGCGGATCGCCATCGCAAAACAAGACAACCGCATCGGACTTCTTCTGCGATGCATTCAGGAAAATGCGCTGCAGCCATTCCCGGTTGGCGATTTGCCGGTCCTCGAATTCGCTGTTGCGGCCGCCTTCTGGCAGATAGTGATTGTTGGTAGCCGGCAGGTTGATCGTGGCAAATACCACATTGCCGATTTCCCAGCGCGCATTCTCTACGTAGCTGCGAAATTTGGGTGAGGTCGATTGCCTGATCAGCGGAATCTTGCTGTCGCCAAAAGAAAATTCATCAGAAAAGAACAAGTCGCGGATCCGGCTCAGGCGTTCTATCGCGGCGGAGCGGTCGGCAGAGGTTTTGCATGCAACCCAGTCGCTGGCCGATAAAGATACGATCAAGCCGTTTTTTGCGCTGTTCAACAATGCCTTGCGACGGCTGTACAACTTGTCGGTACACGGTTCGCTGCTGGCCTTGATGCCGTTTGCCACGACGAAGGCAAGATTATCGGCATCGGTTTCGCTGATGGCGTCGTGTAACGGGGCTTCATCCGCGCCGCTGCGAAATACATGTGCGATTACGCCAAAACTGAAATTGGTGGTTTCTGCCTGCGCCGCGCCGCAGCCTGCCGTCAGCGCCAGCGTTAGTAATAACGCTGGCCGAAGCGGTAGTTTGCGGAAGGCGCAGGCGTTCATCAGGTTTTTTGCGTCGCAGTGAGATGCTTCAGGCGATATAGCTGTTCCAACGCTTCACGCGGGGTCAAGGCGTCAGGGTCGATGCTATCCAGGGCAATCATCAACTCGCTATCCAATGTCCGGCTATCGCTGTCGTCATCCATATTGGCGACTTGCGCAAACAGATCGAATTGCGGCGTCGGCTGCATCGATTGCGATTCCAGCAAAGCCAGATGCTTGCGGGCGGCACGGATCACCGGCGGCGGAACGCCGGCCAGTTGCGCTACCTGCAAGCCGTAACTCTGGGATGCCGGACCGGCTTGCACGGCATGCAGGAAGACGATGCTGTCTTTATGCTCGACGGCGGACAAATGCACATTGGCCGCCGACGGGTGCACATCAGGCAATTGGGTCAGCTCGAAATAGTGCGTCGCAAACAGGGTGAAGCTGCGGGTGGCGTCGATCAGATGACGGGCGATTGCCCATGCCAGCGCCAGGCCGTCGAAGGTGGAGGTGCCGCGGCCCACCTCATCCATCAGCACCAGCGAGTTTTCGCTGGCGCCGTTGAGGATGGCAGCCGATTCGGTCATTTCGACCATGAAGGTGGAGCGGCCGCCGGCCAGGTCGTCGGCGGCGCCGATACGGGTGAAAATACGGTCGATCGGGCCCAGGACGGCGCTGTCGGCGGGCACGTAACTGCCGACGTAAGCCAGCAGGGTGATCAGCGCCACCTGGCGCATGAATGTCGATTTACCGCCCATATTAGGGCCGGTGATCAGCAACAGCTTGCGTTCGGTGGATAGCTGGCAGTCGTTGGCGATGAAACGTTCAATCTGTTTCTCGACTACCGGATGGCGTCCCTGCACGATCTGGATCGACGGTTCTGTCACCAGTTGCGGCACGCACCAGTCGTGGCGTGCAGCGTGATCGGCCAGGGCCACCAGCGTATCGAGTTGCGCCAGCGCGTGGGCGATGTTTTGCAAGGTGCCGATATGCGGCGCCAGATCTTGCAAAATCTGCTCGTACAGCGCTTTCTCGCGTATCAGCGCGCGTTCTTGCGCCGACAAAGCCTTGTCTTCAAACGCTTTCAATTCCGGCGTGATGTAGCGCTCGGCGTTCTTCAAGGTCTGGCGCCGGCGGTAGTCATCCGGCACCTTGGTGGTCTGGCCATGCGTGACTTCGATGTAGAAGCCATGCACCTTGTTATATTCGACGCGGAGGTTGGCAATCCCGGTGCGCGCCCGTTCGCGGGTTTCGAGGTCGACCAGGAACTGGCCGGCGTTTTCCGAAAGCCCGCGCAATTCGTCCAGTTCAGCATCGAAACCGGTGGCGATGACACCGCCGTCGCGCACCATGGTGGATGGTTCGGTGGCGATCGCGCTTTGCAGCAACTGCAGGCAATCGACCGGGGTTTCCAGCGCAAATTGCAGTTCCTGCAGCAGCGGCGCCTGGTTGTCGTTGCCGCACATGGCGATGTCGGCGCGCAGGGAATCCAGTTGCAGCAAACCGTCGCGCAAACCGGCCAGGTCGCGTGGCCGCGCCGACAGCAGGGCGATGCGGGTGGTGATGCGTTCGATATCCGGTACTGCGCTCAGCGTGCTCGAAATGGCGTTGCCGGTATCGGCTGCAATCAAGGCGCCGATGGCCGCGTGGCGGCCGCGCGCAACGGTTTGATCGCGCTTGGCATGGTGCAGCCAATGGCGCAGCAAGCGCGATCCCATCGCGGTGCGACAGTGGTCCAGCAGTGAAAACAGGGTAGGCGCGCCCGATGACGCATCCTGGCCGCGGATGGTTTCGGTGAGTTCCAGGTTGCGGCGGGTGGCGGCGTCGAGGCCGATGAATTCGTTTTCGGTTTCAACCGTGAGCGTGCGCACATGCTGCAAGCCCTTGCCCTGGGTCGACTGGGCGTAGCGCAGCAGGGCGCCGGCAGCGCCGATAGCAGCGCTCAAGCCTTCGGCGCCAAAACCGCCCAGGTTGCTGACCGCGAGCTGGTCCAACAGGGATTTCAGGCCGTGGGCAATGTCGAAATGCCATTCCGGCACGGTGGTGGTCTTGTCGACCACGTTGCTGGCCAACATGACTTCAACCATGTCAGCCACCAGGATCTCGGCCGGCGCGATCCGTTCCAGCTCCTGCTTCAGCAGGGTATCCAGCGTCTCCGGATCGCAAGCGAATTCCATCATCTTCAATGCGCCGCTGGCCATCGATAGCCATGCCAGGCCAACCTTCATCACTTTGCGTTGCTGGGTAACGAATAACGCCAGCAAAGGCTGGTCCGATTTTTCTGGCAGCAGGTTGGAGTCGGTCAAGGTGCCGGGTGTAATCACGCGCAGCACTTTCCTGTCGACCGGTCCCTTGCTGGTGGCCGGGTCGCCGATTTGTTCACATAACGCCACCGATTCGCCGAGCTTGATCAGCTTGGCCAGATATTGATCGGCAGAGTGGAACGGTACGCCGCACATCTTGATCGGCGCATTGTTATAGGTGCCGCGTGCGGTCAGCGTGATGCCCAGCAGGCGCGCGGCTTTTTCCGCGTCCTCGAAAAACAGTTCGTAAAAATCTCCCATCCGGTAAAACACGAGCGTGTCCGGATAGTCGGCCTTGATGCCGAGATATTGCTGCATGCCAGGTGAAACTTTTTGTGCCGCTACCGTCATCGGGCGGCCCGTTGCTGTTGAAAATTTGATTGCATTAAATGGGTTCTTTCTCAGGCGTCGGATGACACCTGATCGCTAATATTCGGGAATAGGCGATATTGTAAGCGGAACAAGGCTTAGCTGCCATTTCTTTGCAGTTTAGATACCCCTCGCCGTGCAAGGACGTCCGCTTGGCTAAACCAGGTTCTTATCGCGGTGGCGCGCTATCCTGGAAAAACATTTCCCGCATCAGGAACTGTTGCAGCTCGGCGGTATCTTTCAAGCGGGCGCTGAGCGTGATGACCCGGCCCAGGCGCTGCGAGCGCCAGGGAATGTCGGTGCTGGTTTTCTTGCGGATCATCTCTATCATTTTATTGACGATGGCCATTTCGATGCTTTCATCGCTGCCGCGTTCAACCGGGATATTCTGCTGCGCACTGCGGCTGGCGTTGGCGTTCCAGCCGCGGAAAATCAAACTGGCCCTGAACGGCGTTTTATCGCGCACTTCGAATATGCCGCCGGATTTATCCTTGTCGATACCCATCCAGCCTCTTTGGGCCTGGATGTTGGCGCGGGCGATGTCGTTCGGCGATTGCGGTGCTTCTTCCGCAGTCTCGCCGGCTTCGGCGCGTTCCTGGGCCTGGGCCGCTTCGCGCCGTTCGCGTGCGGCCTGGATGTGCGAAGAAAAATCCTCCTGTACCGATTGCTCGTACTTTGGCGCGTCGGGCGGCGGCGGGATGGTCGGTTGCGGTGCCGATGGAGGGGGCGAATTCGGCTTGCGAACCTGTGCTTGTTTTTGCTCTGTCTTGCGTGGCTTGGGCGCGGATTTCGGCTTGGCGGGAGGCGTCTGGAGTGTCGGCGTCGGCACGCTTTTGGGCGCGGGCGCTTCGCTGATGAGCAGCAATCCCATATTGCCAGGCGCTGGCGAAGAAACCGGGATCTCGACCGACAGCTTGGTCAGCAAGAACCAGATGCCGATGATGTGGACCAGGACGGAAACTAGCACGCCAACAGTCTTGGAAATGCGCCATTGACCGGCTTGCTGTTGCTCTGCCTGCGATAGTTCGCCTGGATTCACACTTCCTTTCCTCATCGATTCAGCCGTCGTCATGTTATTGCAACCAGCTTAAAACGCCATTGCCGGCAGCCCGTCCGGATGCCAGGCAGGCGCTTAACAGGTAGCCGCCGGTGGGGGCTTCCCAGTCGAGCATTTCGCCGGCGCAAAAGACGCCCGGCAAGGCTTTCAGCATAAGCTGCGGATCCATGCCTTCAAAGGTTACGCCGCCGGCGCTGCTGATGGCTTCATCGATAGGGCGGGCGGCCAGCAGGGTTAATGGCAACGCCTTGATGGCGTGCGCCAGAAGCATTGGGTCGGCAAAATCGGCGGCCGAGACCAGTTCGCGCAGCAAACCGGTTTTCACGCCTTTCAGTCCCAACCGGCTTTGCAGATGGCTGGACCAGGAACGTGCGCCGCGCGACCGAGATACTTCGTCGATCACCCGTTGCAAAGGCCAGTCCGGCAGCAGGTCGAGCTGTATCACTGCGGTGCCGCTGGCAGAAATCCGATCGCGCAAGCCGGCTGACAGGGCATAAATCAAGCTACCCTCAATACCTTCGGCGGTAATCACGAATTCGCCTTGTTTACGCGATGGCGGCTGATTGTCAGGGTCACCCTCATGCTGCACGGTGATGGCGACCGATTTCAAATAATCGCCGGCAAAGCGGCTACGGAAATATTCACTCCAGCCAACCTCGAATCCGCAGTTGGAGGGTTGCAGCGGCGCTATGGTAATGTCGCGCTGGCTTAATAGCTGTACCCACTTGGCATCCGAGCCCAGGCGTGCCCAGCTGCCGCCGCCTAGCGCCATCACTACGGCGTCGGCGCTGACAGCTTGTGGTCCTTGCGGGGTGTCGAAGCACAGCGTTCCGGTGTCGGTCCAGCCCAGCCAGCGATGACGCATATGAAACCGCACACCGGCCTGGCGCAAGCGATGCAGCCATGCGCGCAGTAACGGTGCAGCTTTCATGTCGGTCGGAAACACGCGGCCGGATGAGCCGACGAAGGTTTCGATGCCCAGTCCATGGACCCATTCGCGTAAGGCGTCCGGAGTGAATTGGGCCAGCAACGGCGCAATCTGCGGAGCGCGCGATCCGTAGCGGGACAGGAAGGCGTCGTAGGGTTCGGAATGGGTCAGGTTCATGCCGCCTTTGCCGGCCAGCAGGAATTTGCGGCCGACCGAAGGCATGGCGTCGTAAACATCCACTTGCACGCCGCCTGCAGCCAGCGCCTCGGCAGCCATCAGGCCGGCGGGGCCGCCGCCAATAATGGCGACTGTTTTTCTTTGCATTCCGGAATTATTCAACGACGTCATCTGTTGCTAGATGCCAATCCGATAGTGTGGTTTATTTAAGGGAGCGTTAACGGGAAGACATGCAGGGACTGCCATAAGATTCGCCAGGGAATCGGTTGCGGTAATGTCGTGCAGGATCTGCCACAGGAAACGGTTCGCAACTTTACCATATCGTGACGAAGAATATGACTAGGTGAGGAGTCTGGCGAGGCGCGAAAATTGAGCATCGGCAAGGGAGTACAAGCAAAAAGAGGCCGGTTCGCACCGGCCTCTTTTACAGAGAGTTACATTTTTCTTGCTAAATAAACTTTACGACACAAGCGTTGAGATACAAACCGGAGTGTCGCTTATCGCGCTTATCGCTTCAGCTGGCTGATGTCGCGCACTGCGCCACGGTCGGCCGAAGTGGCCATTGCAGCGTAAGCCTGCAATGCCTGCGACACGTAACGCTGGCGGTTGACCGGCTTCCAGGCATCCTTGCCTTTGGCCTCCATCGCAGCGCGTCGTTGCGCCATTTCGGTATCGCTGATTTTCAGGTGCATGCGACGCTCAGGGATATCGATTTCAATGGTGTCGCCTTCTTCTACCAAGCCGATGGCGCCGCCTTCGGCCGCTTCCGGCGAGGCGTGGCCGATCACCAGGCCGGACGAACCACCCGAAAAACGGCCATCGGTGAACAGCGCGCAGGATTTACCCAATCCTTTGGATTTGATATACGAAGTCGGATACAGCATTTCCTGCATGCCGGGGCCGCCTTTCGGTCCTTCGTAGCGGATGATGACGACGTCGCCGGCATGGACCGTATCGCCCAAAATCGCTTCCACTGCGTCATCCTGGCTTTCAAAGACGCGAGCGCGGCCGCTGAACTTGAGAATGCTTTCATCGACGCCTGCGGTTTTAACGATGCAGCCGTTTTCCGCCAGGTTACCGTACAAGACCGCCAGCCCGCCGTCTTGCGAATAAGCATGCGCCTTGTTGCGGATACAGCCGTTGTCGCGGTCGGTGTCGAGGCTGGTGAAACGCTTTTCCTGGGAAAACGCGGTCTGGGTCGGCACGCCGCCGGGTGCTGCGCTGAACATCTTATGTACTGCGGGATCCTGGGTTTGCGTGATGTCGTTATTGGCGATAGCGTCGCCCAGCGTCTTGGCGTGAATCGTCGGACGGCTGGTATCGAGCAAGCCGGCGCGCGCCAGTTCGCCCAGGATGCTGATGATGCCGCCGGCGCGATGTACGTCTTCGATATGGTATTTGTCGGTCATCGGCGCTACCTTGCACAGGCAAGGCACATGGCGTGAGATGCGGTCGATATCTGCCATCTTGAAATCGACTTCTGCTTCCTGCGCCGCGGCCAGCAAGTGCAGCACGGTGTTGGTCGAGCCGCCCATGGCGACGTCCAGCGTCATGGCGTTCTCGAACGAAGCCTTGCTGGCGATGGAGCGCGGCAGAACCGAGTAATCGTCTTGCTCGTAATGGCGTTTGGCCAGTTCAACGATCAGGCGTCCGGCGCGCAGAAACAGTTCCTTGCGATCGGCGTGCGTGGCGAGAATGGTGCCGTTGCCGGGCAGCGCCAGGCCGAGCGCTTCGGTCAGGCAGTTCATCGAGTTGGCGGTAAACATGCCGGAGCAGGAGCCGCAGGTCGGGCAGGCCGAGCGTTCGATTTCTGCGATGTCGGCATCGCTGACCGAGGCGTCGCCAGCCTTGATCATGGCGTCGACCAGGTCGATCTTGAAAATCTTTTGATCGATCACGGCAACGCCTGGCAGCTTTTCAACTACCTTGCCGGCTTCCATCGGGCCGCCGGAAACGAACACTACCGGGATGTTCAGACGCATCGCCGCCATCAACATGCCCGGCGTGATTTTGTCGCAATTGGAGATGCACACCATCGCATCGGCACAGTGGGCGTTGACCATGTACTCGACCGAATCGGCGATCAGTTCGCGCGATGGCAGCGAGTACAGCATGCCGCCATGGCCCATGGCGATGCCGTCATCGACCGCAATCGTATTGAATTCCTTGGCGACGCCGCCGGCCGCTTCGATCTCGCGCGCAACCATCTGGCCCAGGTCCTTCAGATGGACGTGACCCGGGACGAATTGGGTAAACGAGTTGACCACGGCAATGATCGGCTTGTCGAAATCGCCGTCTTTCATGCCGGTGGCACGCCACAGGGCGCGGGCGCCGGCCATGTTGCGGCCGTGAGTAGTGGTGCGGGAACGATATTGCGGCATGATTTACATCTCCAGAAATAATGGCTTTAGGGCTAGCCCTAGAGTGCCCTGCCCATAACGCCGTGTCAAATATATGATTTGTACGGTATTAATATGATTTGCATATATATCGGCTTGCGCAGCTTTTCTGGCGCAGAGGCGCTGGACTGCGGATTTTCTTGTATTTTTGCAAGTAACTGCTTTTAATTACATAAATACTAGAAAATTATTCTAATAAACCCTGATTTAAGGCGATTTGTTGCAATAATTTTCCACGTCCACAACTCTACAATAGTCCCAGGTAATCTCGCCGTACAGTCCAGCATGGAGTGCTTCTTATGTCTTCCGATAATTCTTCAGGTTCCCCGGCCACGCATGTCGATACGCAGCTGGTGCATTGCGGCCGCGAGCCGGCGCGTTTCGCGGGAATGGTCAATACGCCGGTGTTCCGCGGTTCGACCATCATCGCCAACAACCTGGAAGATTGGGAAGCCAGCCGCCAGATTGATAACCCGATGTCCAATTACGGCCGTTTCGGCACGCCGACCACCCGTTCCTTCGAACAGGCGATCATGACGCTGGAAGGTGGCCACAACTGCCTGGTGTTTCCATCGGGTTTATCTGCCTGCACCCATAGCATCATGGCTTTCGTCAAAAGCGGCGACCACGTGCTGATTACCGACAGCGTGTATGGTCCGACCCGGACCTTTGCCGATCGCGTACTGCGCCGCATGGGCGTTGAAGTGGAATATTTCGACCCCTTGATCGGCGGCGAAATCCGCACCTTGCTGCGGCCGAATACCAGCGTCGTGTTCGTCGAGTCGCCTGGATCGTGGACCTTCGAGGTGCAGGACATTCCGGCCATCGCCGAAGAAGCGCATAAAGTCGGCGCCTATGTGTTGCTCGACAATACCTGGGCCACGCCGCTGTTTTTCAAGCCGTTCGAACACGGCGTCGATGTGTCGATCCACGCCGCTACCAAATACATCGTTGGCCACTCGGATGCTTTGCTGGGCGTCGCCAGCGCCAATGAACGGGCCTGGTGCATCCTCAAGCACGGCGCCCACGATTTCGGCCAGACTGCCGGCCCGGACGATATCTACCTGGCTTTGCGCGGCATGCGCAGCATGGCGGTGCGCCTGCGCCAGCACTGGGAGAGCGGTATCCAGCTGGCGGAATACCTGCGTACGCAACCGCTGGTCGAGCGCGTGCTGCATCCGGCGTTGCCATCCGATCCCGGCCATAAGCTGTGGAAGCGCGATTTCCTTGGCGCCAGCGGCTTGTTCACGGTTGAATTGAAAGAGGTCGGTCGTCCTGCGCTGTCCAAATTCTTTGAAAGCTTGCAGTTGTTCGGCATCGGCTTGTCGTGGGGTGGTTTTGAAAGCCTGGCTTTACCGCTGGACAAGCCGCCAACCCGTGTAGCGTCGGCAACGACTTACCAGAATCCGCTGGTGCGGGTGCATGTCGGCTTGGAACATATCGACGATCTGATGGCCGACATGGGGCAGGCTTTCAAGTGTATGGAGCAGGCGCTGTAACTGTTGCTGTAACCTAAGCCGCAATCCGGGCGGACTGCATCAGTCCAGTCCGGCATAATCAAGCGGCAGCGCAGTGGTGTGCTTGATTTGTTCCATCGCGAAGCTGGCGTTGACGTCGAACAGCGCGTTCGACTGCGTCAGCTTCTGATATACCGCGTCGTAGGCGGCGATGTTCGGCACCACGACCCGCAACAGGTAATCGATGTTGCCGCTCATGCGGTAGAACTCCACCACCTCGGGAATCAGTTTTACCGTGTTGCTGAATTGCGCGTACCAGTTGGCGTTATGCTGATTGGTCTTGATCGACACGAATACCGTCACGCCGACATTCAGTTTTTCCGCATCCAGCAGCGCCACCCGGCGTAATACCACCCCATCTTCTTCCAGTTTCTGTATGCGGCGCCAGCACGGCGTCGATGACAGATTGACCTTCTCGGCGATTTCCGCCACCGGCGTGCTGGCGTCTTCTTGCAATATGGCGAGAATTTGTTTGTCTATTTTATCCATGGTCGGTTTGAATGTAGAGGGCGGCCTGCGTTAGTTTTTTTGCGGCGAACGTAACACAGTTTGGCACAAATGGTGCGAAAACCAGCGTGTCTGACGTCGGGGGCAGTGATGCGTACGCAACGTCGTTGTATTCCGAATGTTTTGTCTATGCAGTTTGATTGACAACGATGCCGGGGTGGAAGATATTAACTGCGCAATATCTACAAATACAAGACAAGAAGGAGACACAATTGCAATCATCTTTACCCAAATTCCGCCTGCGCCCGATGGCCCGTGCATTGACGATGGCGACGCGCACCGTGGCAGTATTCGGCGCCGGGTTGGTCATTTGTGCGCCGGCCAGTGCCGCGAACTTTTCCCAGATGGTGTTTTTCGGCGACTCGCTGACCGATAGCGGGTATTTTACCGGCGTCGGCAAGCAGCCATCGTTCACCACCAACCCTGATCCGGTCTGGGCGCAGATCGTGGCGCATAAATACGGCACCACCGCCAATCCTGCCGCCGTGCTGACGCCGAGCGGCGTACAAGCCGCCGGCGGTACCGACTACGCGGTCGGTGGCGCCCGCGTGACCAGCCAGAACGGCTGGCCCGACGCTGCCACCGCACCTTTGGTGCCGACAGTCACCAGCCAGGTCCAGGGCTATCTGGCCGCCAATCCAAGACTGGACAGCAAGGGCCTGTATGCAGTCTGGGCCGGTGCCAACGATATCTTCGGCTACACCCAGACGAATATCGCCGGTTTGCTGAATCCGGCAACGCAAACGGCGACCGCGGTGCAGACCATTCAACAAGTTGCCGGAGAGGCCGGCAATGTGGTGGGCCTGGTCAAGCAATTGCAGCAAGCCGGCGCCGGAACCGTGATCGTGATCAATTTGCCGGACGTCGGCCGCACTCCTGAGGGATCGGCGATTCCGGCACTGTCTGCCTTGTGGACCGCGGCTTCGACCAGTTTCAATGCCAGCCTGAACAGCGGTTTGAGCGGCCTGGGCGGCAATATCGTTGCGCTCAACGCCTTCGGACTGTTACATGAAGTGATCGCCAATCCGGGTTTGTACGGCTTTACCAACGTCAGCTCTCCGGCCTGCACCACCAGTTCTTCCGGGGATTGCACCGCCGCGACTCTGGTTGCGCCGAATGCCGATAAAACCTATCTGTTTGCCGACGGTGTCCATCCAACCGGCGCCGGCCATGCCATCCTGGCGCAATATATCGAGTCGGTATTGCAGGCTCCGGGCCAGATCGGCATGCTGGCAGAAGCGCCGCTGGCCGGCACCCAGACTTTCACCCGCGTGATCGACGACCGTCTGCGCCTGACGCCGCGGGCGGGGCAGGTCGAAGCTTATGCGGCGTATGACAATACCCACCAAAGCCTGGATCACAACGGCAATAATCCCGGTCTGGACGGTTCCTCCAACAGTTTGTCGGTAGGTGTGGACTACGCGGTCAATCAAAACGTTACGGTTGGCGGCGCTTTCGGTTTTGCCCATAACCGGGCGAATTTCGGCAGCGATACCGGCGGCTTCAAGCTGGATCAAGCCATGCTGTCAGCCTATACCCAATACCGCGACGGCGCCTGGGCGCTTAACGGCATCGGCATGGTCGGCTCGCTGCAGTACAAGGACGTGACGCGTAACATTGCGTTGGGAGCGACTACCCGTAGCGAGACTGGCAGTGCCAATGGCCATCAATTCCTGCTGCGCATCGGCGGCCAATATGATGTCGACCTCGGCGCAGCAGTTCTGAGCCCGGTTGGGACTTTGACCTGGCAACAAGTCAATGTTGGCGGCTACATGGAAAATGGCAACGACAGCACCGCGATGAATTTTCAATCGCAGAAGCGCAACTCGCTAGTCTCCAGCCTGGGCGCGCAAGTCAGCAGCAAGCTGGCGCTGGGCAAATATACGGTGCAACCGTTTGCCAAACTGGCGTGGGAAAAAGAGTTTGAGGACAGTGAGCGCGATGTGCGCGCCAATGTCGTCGGCATGGCCGGCAGCTTCGGTTTGCCTGCCTATCTGGGGCCGTCCAACAGCGCACGCCTGGAACTTGGCGCCAGCATTGCATTGGCGACCGACTTCAGTGCTTATGCCAGTTATAGCGGCCAGTTTGCCGGCGGTAACAAGACCAACTCTTTCCAGGTGGGCTTGAAGAAAGCGTTTTAAGAAGTGGTAGGGTGGGCACGCTTTTGTGCCCACGCGTTTTCCATAAGCGTGACCAGTGTGTTTGAGGTCACGCGTGGGCACAAAAGCGTGCCCACCCTACGTCCTTTTTTTTGGGGTGCCGTTATTCGGAGGTTTTTGCCGAAGGTTTGACCGGCAGCGCCGGCTTATCCTCGAAATCCGCCACCGGCAAGCCACTGTCAAGACCCAGGTAGTGTTCGATCAAGCCGAAGAAGCGGTCATAGAATTGACCGGCTGGAATCGTCTCGCTGGCGACCTTGACCAATGAGTCGGAGGTACTGCCAATCGGCATCGACACCGAGCCCAGCACGCTCAGGCCGACACTGGCGGAGTTGTTGGTTTTCTTGAGCGCGTACCGATCCTGGGTGGCGCTGACAAACAACGTGGTGCTTTTGCCCTGCTTGCCGTTGGCGGCGCACACCACGTGGAATTCGATTTCCACGTGCACGTCGCTTTCCGGCTGGAAGTGCTTGTGGCCGTCGAGCAGATCGTCTTTGGCCTGCTTGATGATGTAACCCTGGCTCAGCAGTGTGCGACGCGCCGCTTCGCAGGTAGCCGGAGCAGAGGTGGCGAAATCGTGGGAAAACGTGCTGGTTTCGCTGAATTCCTCGCCTTGATAGACCGTTGGCTTGGTGGTCGAGCAGGCGGCAAGGGCGCCGGCCAGCAAAACCAGCAGCGTGGCGCGCGAAAAGCTGTACATCCTGAACATAAACGAAAACTCCTTGATTCGACTAATCTGAAACTGCCGATGGCATTTTAGTCCATCACGCGTTGTATATTCAGGCGATTCGACAGAAGTTCAGGAGTTTTGTTGCAATTGCTCAAGCCTCTTTCGGCCCGCGCACGATGGAATAATGCTCGGAATTGGCGGTGAGCCATTGCGTGGCCAGTTCCCGGTTGTCATGCTGCCAGGGATGAAAGTCGCGTTTCAGGTAGCTGAACAGAGGAACGGCAGTGAGCCAGACCAGGCCATGGCGGCCAAAAAAGAAACGCGCAGCGTCGATCCAGGTGCCGGGTTTGAATAAAACCCCGTCATGCCAGAGATTGTTGATGGTTTGCCTGGTTGCCATCACATTGAGGCGCGTCATGGCAAAAGCATACCAGCGCACCCGCTTCTTGTAACTGCCGCCTAACGCGCGATACAGGTCGAACGCAACTGCCTTGTGCTCGGTTTCTTCCACCGCATGCCAGCGCCACAGGGTTGCCAGCATCGGGTCTGCGCCTTCCAGCACTGCGGGGTAACGCAAGGTCAGATCGGCCAGCACTGCGGTGTAATGTTCAAAGGCGGCGGTAACTGCCAGCTTGCTTATTGCCGGCACATTACGCTTGTTGCCCAAGGCGATCATGTCGGCGGCCCAGTGTTGCCAGTGATTGACCAACCCCTGTTTTTCCAGTTCGGCGTTGTACAAGGTATGCACCCGGCGATGGGTGGCTTCCTGGCCGACAAAATCCTGGATGGTGGCGTGCAGGGAGGCGTACCTGGCTTCTTTCGGCAAGGACAACGCGGAGGCGCGCACGGAGTCGATGAACTCTTGTTCGCCGACCGGAAAGCTCATCGACAAGGCATTGAAGAATTGTGTGCGGAAAGCTTTGCCTGCCAGCCAGTGGCGTGGGAAGCCTTGCGACAGGTCGACCAATAGTTTTCTTACCATTAATGGATTGGATGTGTTCACGGACTGCCTTTGTGGAATAGCGATATAAGGTAACAATATAAGGTAGCGATAGATACATCGATAGAAGTACTATACTGAGCTTTATTCAGTTTTAAAACTCGCAAGTTGCTCAGTTTTCGACAGGTGTCTACATGGCCAAGCCAAACCCAGCTTCCTCCTCTGAAATCATGCGTAAACTGCCCACGCAAGAGCGTGCGCAGCGCACCATCGAGACCATTTTTCAGACCACTGCTCATATTTTGGAAAGCGAAGGTGAAGCCGGCCTGACTACCAATAAAGTGGCGGCAAAGGCTGGTTTTTCGATTGGCACGCTGTATCAGTATTTTCCGAGCAAGGAAGCCATACTGACAGCGCTGATCGCGCGCGAGCGGCGGCGTGTGATGGATGAACTCGATGCGCTAATGGAAAGCGCCGAGAACCAGGTAGACCAGCTCGATCCGAAAACCTTCCTGCGCCAATTCATCCGCATCAATATCGAAGGTCTCGGCAGCGGCCGTAGCGCCAAGCGCGCGATGATCCGTTTTGCCTGGCAACACGATCATCACGAAGATATTACCCAGGCCTTGCGGGAGACAGCGGAACGGATTGCCATCAGCATGCAAAGAATCCACCATCCAAAGCTGAGGCCGCCGACGCCTGCCATGATGTTCGTGGTTACCCGGGCCGTTATCGGCGCCATCCGCAGCGCTTCACTGGAAAAATCGCCGCTGCTCGGTAGCATTGAGTTTGAAGATGAGCTGGTACGGCTGGCCTGGGGCATGTTGTCGCAGCAGGATGATTCCTGATGAAGGCGCGCGATTTAATTGGGGGCGGGGTAAATGCTTATAATGCATGACGACTGTCGCTCCGCCAGCCAAAAATTGATTTAGAAAAACGCGAATGAAATACCCTGCATTGCTTTCTTTTCAAGAAATCCTTCCTCAACTCAAGCAATTCGATGCCATCATCGATGTCCGTAGCCAGTCGGAATTTGCCGAGGACCATATTCCCGGCGCCATCAATTGCCCGGTGCTGGACGATGCGCAGAGGGTGCAGGTGGGGACCATGTATAAGCAGGTCAATGCATTTGAAGCGAAAAAGCTGGGCGCGGTGCTGGTCGGGCGCAATATTGCGTCCCATATTGAAACGCTGTTCCTCGACAAGCCGCGCGAATGGGCGCCTTTGGTTTATTGCTGGCGCGGCGGCAACAGAAGTAGCGCCATGGCGCACGTCATGGCAAAAATCGGCTGGCCGGTGGTGCAACTCGATGGCGGTTACCAGACCTATCGCAGATACGTCAACGCCAGCCTGGCCGAGTTGCCGCAGCGTTTCCGCTTCAAGGTTATTTGCGGTCCTACCGGCAGCGGCAAGAGCCGCTTGCTGCAAGTGTTGGCGCAGCAAGGCGCGCAAGTACTCGATCTGGAGCAGATGGCGGCGCATCGCGGTTCGGTGCTAGGCAATCTGCCGACCGAACTGCAACCTTCGCAAAAGACTTTCGAGAGCCGTCTCTGGGATGCGCTACAGCGTTTCGATCCGCAGTATCCGGTATTTGTCGAATCCGAGAGCAAGAAGGTTGGCAATGTGCGGGTGCCGGAAGTGTTGATGGAAGTCGTGCGCAGCTCGCCATGTTTTGCGGTTGCTCTGTCGCGGCCGGATCGTGTGCGGCTGCTGTTGGAAGATTATGCCCACTTCGTGACCGACCCCGCTTTGCTGAATACCCAGCTGGCTTGCCTGACCTACGTCCACGGGCGCGAGAAGGTCGCTTACTGGCAGCAGCTGAGTTTGTCCGGCCGGATCGGGGAGCTGGTTGATGAGCTATTGCTGAAACATTATGATCCGGCCTATGGGCAATCGATCAAGCGAAATTTCGATCAGTTTTCCGAGGCGCAGATACTGGATCTTCCTGATATTTCAGATAGCACTTTTCAACGCGTGGCAAGACAGCTGCATCAGGACAAGTAAGCAAATAAGCCCGGATGAGGCGTATGCTTCATTAACATTCTCTATACTCTATAGACTTCAATTCCAGGATCCCTATGTCCGATCTCGCTGAACCAAACATCAAGCTGACTTCTTTTTCACACGGCGGCGGTTGCGGCTGCAAGATCGCGCCGGGGGTGCTGGCGGAAATCCTCAAGAACTCAAACGGATTCCCGGTGCCGAAAGAATTGATGGTGGGGATTGAAACCGCCGACGATGCCGCCGTCTATAAGCTTAACGATGAACAGGCGTTGATTGCGACCACCGACTTCTTCATGCCGATCGTCGACGATCCCTATGATTTCGGCCGCATCGCCGCCACCAACGCCATTTCGGATGTATATGCCATGGGCGGCACGCCGATCATGGCGCTGGCGCTGGTCGGCATGCCGATCGACAAATTGCCGGTGGAAGTCATCGGCAAGATTCTGCGGGGCGGCGAGTCTATCTGTGCAGAGGCAGGCATCCCGATTGCCGGCGGCCACACCATCGATTCGGTCGAGCCGATCTATGGCCTGGTGGTGCTGGGCCTGGTCCATCCATCCAAAGTCAAACGCAACGCCGGCGCCAAGGCTGGCGATAAACTCATATTGGGCAAGCCGATCGGCGTCGGCATTTTGTCGGCGGCATTGAAAAAAGACAAGCTGGACGCCGCCGGTTATGCGGCACTCATCAGCAACACCACCAAACTGAATAAACCGGGCCGCTTTTTGTCTGAACTGGCTGGGGTTAACGCGTTGACCGATGTCACCGGTTTTGGATTGCTGGGGCATATGCTGGAACTGGCCCGCGCTGCGAAGTTATCGGCCAGGCTCGAAATGGGATCGATCCCCTTGTTGCCGCAAGTGCAGCAACTGGCAGAGCAGGGATATATCACCGGCGCCTCCGGCCGTAACTGGAACGGCTACGGGCATGACGTAACGCTGGCCGACAGCATCACTCCGGTACAGCGCAGCTTGCTGAGCGACCCGCAGACGTCGGGCGGCTTGCTGGTTTCTTGCGATCCCGCAGCGGTGGAGCAGGTGCTGGAGCTGTTCCGGCGCGAAGGTTTTGCCGACGCTGCTGTCATTGGTGAAATGGCAGCAGGCGGCAATCGTGTGGAAGTGGTTTCCTGACCGGGTTTGGATTGAAGCGGTTCAGGACATTCAGGCACGCTTCCTGAAAAACAGCGTGTCGCCCAGCCATACGGCAAGCATCGTCACTCCCATCAGTGGAAAGATGATGCCGAGGATCGCCATATAGCTTTTCCAGCGCGTGATTGACGGTGTCGGCTGCAGTACGCGCTTTGGGGCGCCTATGGAGTTTTGCGGGCGCCGCTTCCACCACATCACGAATCCGGTGACCGCCATTCCTAGCAAGGTCAATGAAATCGCTGCGCAAATCAGCTGGTTCGCCAAGCCGAAATATTCCCCCATATGCAGCGCAACGCCCAAGGTCACTAACTTGGAGACAGGGCTGTAATCGGAAAAGCGCAGGTCTTTCATGATTTTTCCGCTGTACTGGTCGATATGCAACGTGCGTTGCCGATCAAGATCCGAACGTACGAATTCTCCAGCGCCCGGCGCATAGGATGCGGTGAAAACATCGGTGCCTTTACCCGGCAACGCGAGTTGATAGGTCTGCATGCCGTTGTGCGCAGCGATCGCTACCACCTGATCGATTGCCAGCGGGTGGTGCTGCATTTCCTGTGACATCGGCACTGTGGTTGCGCCCACTGCCCACGGAATTTCGGCAAGAGGCAGGTCCTGCATCTTCTTCGGCATGGCTGGCATGTTGGGCATGCTAGCCATTGCGCCATGGTCGTCTGCCGGCGCATCCGCCCCGTGGACGTGCGCGCTCTTGGCTGCCGCTGGCGGTTGTGCAAAGCTGGCCCAGGTGACTACAGCCTGGAAATTCTTGCCCCAGAAGCTGGACCACGGCAAGCCGCTCATGATGAAGAACACCGCGCCAATCGAGACCCAGATACCGATCACCAGATGCAACTCGCGCCAGATCGCCCGGCCACGCAGGCCGAGGCGGGGCAGCACAGTACCCCACACCGAAAACTGCTTGCGCGGCCACCACAAGGCGATGCCGGTGCCGACCATGATCAGGGTCCAGCAGGCGGCCAGTTCCATCAGCCAGCCCCCCCATCTTCCCAGCAGCAAATCGCGATGGATCTGGCGCACCTGTTTCATCAGCCTGTGTTCGACGCTGAGCGTGCCCAGCACCTGGCCGGTGTACGGATTGAGGTACACGCTGCTGCTGTCGCCGGAAGGCAGGCGAAACACCGCTTCGGTGCTGCGGCTCGGATCCTGGCTGACGGCAATCGAGCTGGCCGTTGCATCAGGCGGCAGCGCGGTGGCGGCGATGCTGAGCAGTTTGCCGTAGCCAAGCCTTGCCTGCGTGCTCGCGGGAACAAACAATTTGTCGCCGTACAAAACACTTTCAATCTGTGGTTTGAAAACGTAGATTGCGCCGGTAATCGCCAGTACGATTAAAAAAGGCATGACGAACAAGCCGGCATAAAAATGCCAGCGCCAAAGGATGCGGTAATTGCGGGACGAGACTGAACCTGTCTCATCCTGCGCTTGTTGCTCAACGATTGTCTGCATGACTGTTCCTTGCTAAAAATGATGATCTGAACCGGGGTCTTGACCACTTATAGGCTGACCTTGGCTTCCAGATAGAACGTCCGGCCCGGGTAAGGGTAGTAGACGTAGTAGCGGCGGTTGGTCAGGTTGTCGATGCCGAGTCCCAGCTCGGTATTTTTAGTGGGCTTGAATGTCAGTTTGGTGTCGAACACCAGGAAAGAACTGGTGCCGCCGAAGGTATTCGGATTGATGTCAGTATTGGTCAGCGTGTTGTATTGCCGTCCCGAGTAGCGTCCGGCCAGCATCACGTTAGCCTGGTCGTTGATGCGATAGCTGCCGACCAGATTGCTGCGCCACAAAGGGATGCGGTAGAAGTTCTTGCCGACGGTCGCCGGATTCTTGCTGTTTTCCAGGATGATCGACCTGGTGTAACCGACGCTGGCGCTCAGGTCCAGTCCGCGCAGTAAAACGTCTTCGGCCGAATAGCTGAACTCGATCCCGCGCGAGCGTACCCGATCTATATTCTGGATACTGGTAACGTTGGGGAACACTGTCGTGTTGGTCTGGCTGAACAAGGTGTTCTTCACGTCGTCTTCAAACAAAGACATACGCAGCATGCCGTTGAAATGCGACCATTCTGCACTCAGCTCTTTCGCCAGATCGTTTTCCGGCTTGAGATTCGGATCGTTGTTGATCAGCGTGGAGCCGGTCAGGCTGCCCTGGAACAGTTCACTGACGGTCGGGAAGCGATAGGCGCGCCCGGTAGAGAAGCGGATTGTCAGGTCGGAAGTAGCCTGATAGGAGAGTGCCGCCTTGGGCGACCAGTACGACAGGTTGCGGTTGTCGTAGCGCTGGGCCGCAGCGCTGGTCGCGCGTGCGCCATCGTAAGCTAGCCAGTTTTCATAGCGCAGGCCGTAGGTCAGCTTCCAGAGCTGGTTCAATTGCCAGGCGTCTTGCGCATACAGTGCCTGGGTTTCAGTCTTGCCGGCAAAGGTATTGTTGAAGCTGCCGCCATCGTTGCTGCGCCAGTTGCTCAGGTTGAGCGTAGTATTTTCCAGGAAATAATCATCGTAGTGGTAGCCGAAAGTCAGCCAATGGCTGCCGGCGTTGACGGTTGCCGGTTTGTAGTCGGCCATCAGGTCCAGCGTTTTCCAGCCCGAGCCGTCGCCATAGGTGGCGACACCGCTGAGATTGCTGGCCAACCCGCTGCTGGCGGATCTGGAAATGCTCTTTGAAACGTCGAAATACGATGCAATCGCCGAGTAGTTCCAGCCGCTGGCGTTACGGGTTTTCAGCGTTAAACCATACAGCTGGTTCTCGCTTTCGCTGGCCGCCGGCGCAAAGAAGGATGCCGGCAGGTTATATTGATAGCCGCCGATATTAACCAAGCCTGAATACACGGGATTGCCGTTGGCGTCGCGCAAGAAGGTCTGGGTACTGTTGCTTACCTGCTGGCGCCAGTAGCCGAAAGTGAAACCGGCCTGCAGCGCCGGCGTTATATCGTAGACGGCCTTGAACTTGAACAGATCCTGCACCGCTCGCTCGGCGCCCTCGGCATTGACGCCGAAGATGGTGGCCGGAGCGCCGTTAGGGTCGGTATATGAATAAGCGCCAGTGACAGGAATCGCAGAGGCAGTCGCAACTTGCGTAGAGCGCGGCTGGCTGGCATAGACAAATGGCTGGCCGGCATTGCTGAGGTGGTCTATGCCGAGCAGGAAAGACAGGTCGCCGACTTTGTTGCCGATAGCCGCCGTACTTTTGTTGCCGTCGAAATGGCCGTCGACGCCGAACATGTTGAATTGCTGGCTGAAGACCTGCGCCCTTGCCATCGCTTCCAGTTTTGTCGGCATCTTGGTGGTGATCGCTACCGTCGCCCCCATGGAATTGCCCGGATACAGTGCAGAAAACGGGCCGTAGATCACATCGACCTGGGCAATATCTTCCGGAAAAACCATGGACCAGCGCGGCGGGAAGCTATGCGTGTTGCCCATGAAATTGCTGAGCAGCAGGCCATCCGCATACACCAGGCCGCGTGCGGTCTGGGAGGTGCCGTTGCCACGAACCGAAATCGTGGCGTTTTCATCGCCCACAAAACGTTTGCGAATTGCCATGTTCGGCATGTACTTCAAGGCGTCTTCAGTATTGATGACGTTGAGATTTTCTAACTGCGCCGCAGTGATGCGTTCACTGCTGGCGGGCAGGTTGGGATCAAGTACCCGCTTTTCCCTGGCAGCGCTGACAAACACTTCGTGGAGCACTTCGTGCACTGCGTGGACATCATCCTCAGCCGCCCATGCGCTTTGCGACATCATGGGCAGGGCGAGCATGAGAGAGAGCGGTAGCGGCCGCAACGACGTAGATAATCTCGATGACTGGCTTGATAGATGCAGCGACGACAAATAGCGGCGCGTTGAAACACTCTTGGTTTGCGTGAGCAAATCAAACATAAATTCCCCTGGACTTCAAACGGTAATCGTCCCGGATTGCAGGCGCAACCGGAGATAGGCGGCATCTCAGATGCCGGTAATGGAAATCAGGAAAGAGTCAGGGGAGGGTCGAGCGGGTGAGTCTGCCCACGGAACGGGCGTGGCGGGATGTAGCTGTATAGCGGCAGGCCGGTATGTTCGGAGACAGTGGCGCTTATCGGCAACAAGCCGAAAGAAACCGTCGGCGGCGGGCTATTGGCCAGCAAAGTACAGTAGCCGCAAGCATTCCAGTGATCGGTATTCGGTGCAGAAGAGTTGCCACTGTCAGCCGGAACGGCATGCACCAGTCCGGCCGCGGTGCAGATCTCGTTGTATATCTGTATCGTTCCCGCCGCCTTGATGGACTGCGAAACCGTCGGCATGAGGATTCCCAGCCAGATGGCAAACAGGCAAGCCCAGACAACGAATTTTTGGCGGCGGATACGTAACATGGGAGATTTACGAGGATTTCAGCACCGGAGAGGTGAGGTGCGAAGCGGATTATATCGCGACGGCAATAAGTGGGCTATATGGAAAGATTGTATTGGCTTTGAAGGGCAGACATCGGCAGCGTTTGAGGAAACCATCAATACATTACACGGTACCGGCGTGGCGACGGATAATAGCGGCTACATTATTTTTAGAGTTCCCCCATGGAAATTAAGGTCAACTTTCTCGATAAGCTACGTCTTGAAGCCAAGTTCGATGACTTCACGGTAGTGGCCGACCAGCCTATCCGTTACAAGGGCGATGGCTCGGCGCCAGGTCCCTTCGATTATTTTCTGGCCTCATCGGCCTTGTGTGCAGCTTACTTTGTGAAGTTGTACTGCGTAACTCGCAACATTCCTACTGAAAATATCCGCCTGTCGCAGAATAATATTGTTGATCCGGAAAACCGGTACCAGCAGATTTTCAAGATTCAGGTCGAGTTGCCGTCGGATATCTCTGCCAAAGACCGCCAGGGTATTTTGCGCTCCATCGAGCGTTGTACGGTCAAAAAAGTGGTGCAAGCCGGACCCGAGTTTGTAATTGAAGATGTAGAGAACCTGGATGCCGATGCTCAGTCGTTGCTGACGTTGAAGCCGGCTTCTGACGTCAGCACCTATATTGCGGGCAAGGATCTGCCGTTGGAGCAAACCATCGCCAATATGTCGGGTGTTTTGGCGAACTTGGGCATCAAGATTGAAATCGCTTCGTGGCGCAATCTTGTTCCCAATGTGTGGTCGCTGCATATCCGCGATGCGCACTCGCCAATGTGTTTTACCAATGGCAAGGGAGCGACCAAGGAAAGCGCGTTGGCGTCGGCGCTGGGAGAGTATATCGAGCGGCTGAATTGCAACCATTTCTACGCCGGCACGTTTTGGGGTGAAGACATCGCCAACGCGGAGTTTGTACATTACCCGAACGAGCGCTGGTTTAAGGCTGGCCGCAAAGATGCGCTGCCGGCTGAAATCCTGGATGAGTACTGTCTGCAAATTTACAATCCTGACGGCGATTTATTTGGCTCGCATCTGGTCGATACCAACTCCGGCAATGTGCAGCGCGGTATCTGTTCGCTGCCGTTTGTGCGGCAGTCGGACGGCGAGGTGGTCTATTTTCCGTCCAACCTGGTCGAAAACCTCTACGTCAGCAATGGCATGAGTGCCGGTAACACGCTGCCCGAAGCGCAGGTGCAATGCCTGTCGGAAATTTTCGAACGGGCGGTAAAACGCGAAATCCTGGAAGGTGAAATCACATTGCCTGATGTGCCGCAGGAAGTGCTGGCGAAATATCCTGGCATTCTTGCCGGCATTCAGGGGTTGGAAGAGCAGGGCTTTCCAGTGTTGGTGAAGGATGCGTCGCTGGGAGGAGTGTACCCGGTGATGTGCGTCACCCTGATGAACCCACGGACAGGCGGTGTGTTTGCCTCGTTCGGCGCACACCCAAGCCTGGAGGTGGCGCTGGAGCGTAGTCTGACGGAATTGCTGCAGGGTCGCAGTTTTGAAGGTCTGAACGAATTACCTCGGCCCACCTTTACAAGTGAAGCCGTGACTGAGCCGAATAACTTTGTCGAACACTTCATAGATTCCAGCGGAATTGTGTCATGGCGATTTTTCAGTGCCAAAGCGGATTTCGATTTTGTTGAATGGGATTTTTCCGGCCACGGTGAAAACTCCAATGCCGACGAAGCTGCGACCTTGTTCGGTATTCTCGAAGGCATGGGCAAAGAGGTGTACATGGCGGCGTATGACAATTTAGGCGCCATAGCCTGCCGGATCCTGGTGCCCGGTTACTCGGAAATTTACCCGATAGAAGATTTGGTCTGGGATAACACCAACAAGGCGCTGTTGTTCCGCGCCGATATTTTGAATCTGCATCGCCTGGACGATGCCAGCCTGGATGCGCTGCTTGAGCGGTTGGATAACAGTGAGCTCGATGAACATTCCGACATAGCCACATTGATCGGTATCGAATTTGACGAGAATACGGAGTGGGGACAACTAACCGTTCTCGAGTTGAAGCTGCTGATTCATCTCGCCTTACAGCAATTTGAGGCGGCGCAAGAGCTGGTGGGAGCCTTCCTGCAGTACAACGACAACACGGTCGAGCGCGGATTGTTTTATCAGGCCTTGGATGCGGTGCTAGAGGTGCTGCTGGATGACGACCTGGAACTGGACGATTACGTGGTCAATTTCCGCCGGATGTTTGGCAACGCTCGGATGGATGCGGTAATGGGGTCGGTGGACGGCAGCGTGCGCTTCTTCGGGTTAACGCCAACGAGTATGAAACTGGAGGGTCTCGATAGGCACCAGCGCTTGATCGACAGCTACAAAAAATTGCATAAGGCTCGGGCCAATGTGGCGGCTACAGCCAGTTAGGGGTATGAGTCATGGCGGGATGGGCTGATGCCGTTCATCCCCCGGCGTTCGATACCAGGGCAACCGCCGTAATTGCGCCATGCTGGACTGCTCGCCCCCTGAGAGACGGGCCGTTCGGCTTGAGGATCGAATTCGAGGCGCAGATGTTTGCGCGGGTCGTCGAATCTGATCAGGGCGCAACGGATGCTGCGGCTACTTTACTGTCGCATGATGGCGAAGCGCGGACTCTCGAAATGCACCGATTGCATTTAACAGAGAGTCTCGAATCTGCAGGCTGAACTGAGGGGCTATACCCGTTGGCGCCTCAGCTCTTCTCGGGCATTGCGGAAGAGTGGTGACTTGTGATCAGCCACTGTTTTCCGTCCCACTTGTAAGTGTATGTATAGCGCGCCTTGACTTGCGCACCCGTAGTGCCAAAGGTGAACGTATAGAGTCCCACGTCAACCGCGGTATTACAACCAATCTCGATTGTTCTCGAGTCGATCTTCCCCATGGGCTTGTTTTTAAGGAAGTACTGGAAGTAGTCCTCCTTCTCGGCCGGGGTCAGTCGCGGTTTGTTCGACACGGTGGCGAGAAGGACAGAGCGCTCGGCGTAATTGGCGACAACTTTGTGCGGGTCGCCGGTTTGCAGCGAGCTATTCCATCGGTCAAACAAGGCTGAGATTTCTTGTTCGTTGGTTGCCTTGCAGACTTCCGTGCGCGCTGACTGTGCTGACACGGATCCGGACTCCGACGGAGCCGAGGCGCAGCCTGCGAGAACAACGGCAAGAACTGCTGACAGGGTAGAGATGTTCCTCATTTGCGATCCTCTTGTGGTGATCGAAAAACGGTAGGGCATAACCACAATCGTTATGCATGCACTTTTGGGCGCTCTTTTCGAAGAGGAGCCGGACATCGCCCATGAAATGATAATCCCGTGGCAACCCCGTGGCAACCCCGCCAATTGTCAAACAAGCATTCTAAATATAGGACGTGATCAATGAATTGCCAAGTTACGGGGCAATATTGGCTGTTAATGCCAATGTTGCGGGAGGTAATCTTTCGCTCGAATTTGCGCATAGTAGTACCTGGATCGCATATCACGCACAGGATTATCGTAATATTCTTTTGTATATAGCGATTAGCAAACTTAAGCACTATTCTGCTCTTGGCCTCTGTCCTGTCCACGATGTCTCGATATGACTGAGCGCTTGCAGCGGAAACATTGAAGCAAATACACCTACCGTTAGCCCCTATGGGGAATTTGCAGCATGCCTCATAGGCGCGCTATGAATTTACTTGGAGAATTGATGTCATATGTGCCTATTTCTATAGCAACCAACTCGCAACAAAATCCGTTTCAACCTACTCCTCCCCGCGACAACACCTTCCACCCGGAAGACTGGAAAATTCTTAGCAAATTCTGGTATCCCGTCGCTTTTTCTTCCGATCTGACCGATAAGCCTATCGCCGTACGCCTGCTGGACGAGCGCCTGGTCGCCTATCGCGCCGAGGGCCGCGTAGTCATCGCCAAAGATATGTGCGCGCACCGCGGCGTGCCGCTGAGCCTGGGTTGGGTCGAAGGAGAAAATATCGTCTGTCCGTATCACGGACTGCGTTACGGGCCGGACGGGAAATGCCGCCATATTCCATCGCAACCGGATGGACACATTTCCGATCGCCTCAAAATCTGCATGTATCCAGCCCAGGAACGGTACGGCTTGATCTGGACCTCGCTTGGCGGCGGACATGAACCATTCCCCGAATTCCCGACCTGGGACAATCCCGATTTCCAGCAGATCCTGCCGCCGTCGATCGACATAGCAGCTTCCGCCGGCAGGCAAGTCGAAGGCTTCATCGACGTGGCCCATTTCGCCTGGATACACGAAGCTACCTTTGCCGATCGCAACAATCCCTTTGTGCCGCAATATTCCGCCGAGCGCACCGCCCGGGGCATGCATGCCGAATACATCAGCAATGTCAGCAATTTCCCCAAAAGAATGCAGCATCGGGCGCCCGCCGACTATCGGTGGCGCCGCGTATTCAACATCGAACTGCCGTTCACAGCAAGTCTGACGGTCGACTTCCCCGAGGGTGGAGTGCTATCGATCTTGAATGCCGCGAGCCCGGTTTCGGCGCGCTCGACGCGCCTGTTTGTTCCGATAACCCGCAATTTCGACAAAGACCAGCCATTGCAGGAAGTCTATGACTTCAACCGGCAGATTTTTGAAGAAGACCGGGCAATTGTGGAAACCCAGCGTCCGGACGATCTGCCTCTGGACAAAGGGATCGAGGCGCATATCCTTGCCGACCGTTCTTCCGGCGCCTATCGTCGCTCGATGAGTCTGCTTGGGCTGGGCGCCGCTTACTCAGCTTGACGCGCTGTCCCTTCCTTCCCTGCCCAGAGGGAAGGGCCGTAACGCCCACTTGAATGCGCAAATGCGCAAGCCTTCCTTAACCGCACGACTGCGAGTGATCCTGCGCGTTAAGGCTAACGATAGACAGAAGAGAACAATATGAGGAAATGGGAATGCGTGGTTTGTGGCTTTCGCTACGACGAAGCCAGCGGAATGCCGGAGCACGGCATTGCACCGGGGACCCCTTGGGAAGACGTGCCTGACGCCTGGTTTTGTCCTGACTGCGGCGTCGGCAAGGCGGAATTCGAAATGGTGTTAATCGCGGCATAGGCGTGGCATAGGCGTGGCATAAGCGTGCCAAAAGCGATCACCTGACAGTATCAACATA
This sequence comes from Collimonas sp. OK607, assembly GCF_900111995.1. Lineage (GTDB taxonomy): Bacteria > Pseudomonadota > Gammaproteobacteria > Burkholderiales > Burkholderiaceae_D > Collimonas. The sequence continues at coordinate 46,186 of NZ_FOKF01000016.1, read as the reverse complement.
AAAGGCTTTTATCATGGCACCCATTATTATTATCGGGAGCGGGCTTGCGGGTTACACCGTTGCGCGCGAATTCCGCAAACTGAATCGGGAAACCCCGCTCACTATCATCAGCCGGGATTGCGGCAGCTTCTATTCGAAGCCGATGTTGTCGAATGCCTTTCAACAAGGTAAGAATGCAGCCAGCCTGGTCAACTTTACAGCCGAAAAAATGGCTGCCCAGCTCAATGCCGAGATCCTGAGCGAGGTCGAAGTCGAAGAAATCTCACCCCATACCCATACCATAACGGTGGCCGGCAATCCGGTGGCTGGCAGACGCTTGCCCTATTCATCCCTGGTATTGGCTTTGGGCGCCGATCAACGTCAAACCAATTTGAGTGGCGACGGTGCGGCGGACGTATTGACCGTTAACGACCTGGCGGATTACACCCGCTTCCGGCAGGCGCTAGATGGCTGCCGCCGCGTCGCCATACTTGGCGCCGGACTAATCGGTTGCGAATTCGCGAACGATCTGGCGTCGGCGCAGTTTGACGTAACTTTGGTCGATCCCGCTTCATGGCCACTGAGCCGTTTGCTGCCAGAGCCGGCAGGGCAGGCAATGGCGGCGGCATTAGGCAAAGCAGGGGTGACGTTACATCTCGGGAAAACGCCGCAATCGATAGAACGCCGCGGTGATGCGTACTGCATACACATGGAAAGCGGCGAAATACTGGAGGTCGATCGCGTAGTTGCAGCAATCGGCTTGACGCCAAGAGTTGCGTTAGCGCGCAAGTCAGGCTTGTTCGTTGAGCGCGGGATAGTCACCAATGCATGGCTGCACACCAGCGCCAACGATGTGTACGCGTTGGGCGATTGCGCGGAGGTGGACGGACTAGTGCTGCCTTACGTGATGCCGATCATGCAGGCAGCCCGCGCATTAGCGAAAACACTCAATGGCGAATCGACTCGGGTGGTGTATCCAGCCATGCCGGTGGTGGTGAAGACCCCGGTCATGCCAACTGTAGTGGTGCCGCCGCTGGATGCAAATGGCCGCTGGGAAAGCGCCAGGGCATTTGATGATGAAGCCAATCCCGAAAGCGTCTGGTCGGTTTTCCGCAACGATCAAAATGAGATGTGCGGCTTTGCGTTGATGGGGGACTATGTCAAAGAGAAGAACACGCTATTGAGTACGATGGCGCCATGGCTGGCTTGAAGCCTGTCCATTTTCGAATAAATGCCTGCGACGGTCTGCAGGCATCACTTGGGGCCATCTCGGTAAATCAACAATAACCGCCATTCATTACATAGAGTCAGTGGCAATAGCCTCAACAGCTTCTTAAGTTGAAAACTTAAAATCTGTGGTTGATGCCTGCCATCCATGCATGCGTAGTCAAGCCTGCCGTTACTGGTTGCGCATAGACTGGAGACTGATTCATATTGCTACCGTGGTTATTGACGTTGGCTGCTTCCAGGTACAATTTGGTGCTCTTCGACAGCGCGTAATCGGCGCCGACCACATACATGACGGATTTGTTGGCACTGTTATTGTTGTCTTTGATGCTGTACACGCCGGAGGTCAGATTGAGCAATGGCGAAATGCGATACCCTAATCCATAGTTAATCATGTTGAGACTCCCTGTAGTCGCAGCACCACCAAATTTGGCCGGATTCGTTCCGGCGCCTGGAAACGTAGGATTTTCCGCCTTCCAATATCCAATGCTCAACGATAATGCGTCAAAGGTGTACATCGCGCCGATCTGCATCAGGCGATTGGTGGCGTGCCCCTGGGGGTTCAGCGAAGCAACGATGCCGTTATCATTTCCAGTGTAATAAATGGCATCCAGTTTCAAATGAGGATCATCGTAGGCCAGGGTCCCAACGATTTGCCTTCCCGCGGACGTATTTCCTGCAACTTCACCAAATGCGTACTCAAAACTAGCCGTGATCCCCGACATTTTTGGAGAAACATAGACGATGGCATTGTCATTGTAGATGGTGGCAACGGCGGCATTTGAATTGCTGCCGGCAAAAGCACCTGTTGCGCTATTTAAGCCGATCAACCCGGTTAAGCTACTGCCAAAATAAGCGCCGCCACGTACATCCGTTGCGGAAAATGCGTAAAACACCGGGGCGATCACACGACCCGCCTTGATCGAACCGAAATCGCCGGAAATGCCTACATTGGCCTCTTGATTGAACATGGAAGTTCCGCCTGAAGAATTGGGGCCGCCGCCAGCGCCAGTCTGAGTAGAAAAATTTCCCCGTAAATTGAAGTTAGCTTTCATTCCGTTACCGATATCCTCGGAACCACGCATACCCCAAAAACTCAGTCCCATTCCGCCATCTTTGACACCGATAACTGCACCGCCATTAGTTGAGTTAGGCAGATAACCTAAGGCAGGATTCGAATTGTTCGATATCGACAGTATCCCGGAATCGGCCATGCCATAGATCGTGACCGAAGATTGCGCGGATGCTGCGCAACTAAATAAAGAAATTATTGCAATGCCTGTTAACTTCAATTTCATCTTTGTCTCCGTTATGTTTTTTAAAATGATGAAGAAAACTATTATTTTTGAATTCAAACAAAATCATCGCGACTCTCAGAACATTTCTCAGCAAATCAAGTTCTTTGAGATTTATCGTTTTTAATTTTTCTCCCTGGACAGAAATTCGGATTTTTAATCTTTAAGATGAATCGAAGCTTGAATATCAAAAACGGAAATTCCCAGCTCTCAACACGCGTCGATGAGTCGCTGAATCAGCGCATCCGCGTCCGGCCAATCTCCGTATCCTGAAGCCGGATTCAAATGTCCGACCCTGCCCAGGTTGATAACTTGACTTTTCCAGTCGCCGGCTAGTGCGCTTACAGCCGTAATCTCACCCAAGGGGTCGTTCTCGCTGACGGTGACGATGGAACGAAACGGAAGCGGTGCGCGCGGCACCGGCAACCATCCTTTTTCCCTGAACTCATCGATGGTTGGATATCCTGCTGGAAGTGGTTTTTCAAAATCCGGTGGGACAGCTAGCAAAGCGCCCGAAATTTTTTCAGTTGAATGTCTTTGCGCCCAATGGGCGAACATGATGGTTCCGCCGCTATGTGCGACGACGATGATCTGGCCGTCGATTTCATTGATTGTTTTCTCAATCGCCGCGATTCTCGCTGCAAGATCCAATTTATTTGTCTCGAGAGGAGGAATCGATCTGAATGCCGGCAAGCGTGCTTCAAGCAAAGTTTGCCAATGTTCCGGCACATGATCCCTCAGTCCCGGAACAATTAAAATTGTGGTGTTTTTTTGATCTAACATTTTGACTCTCCAAATATTGCGGACGAAACGGTGCCTGGCATTCACGCAGATTGCGTCCGCCTTAGTTCAAACGTTTAGTGAAAATTCAACCTCTCGGCTGCATGCTCGGCATGGATAAAACGAAGCGGGTTAAACATGTCGTTTCAGTGACCATCAAAAGAACCGGTTTAACGCCAACGATCATCGGTTCTTTCAATTCATGCTGGCTTCTCTGCATTCTTTATTTCCTGGAAATCGAAAACGATTTCTCCATCTATCAATTTGTTTCCGTAAGTGCGGACGGCCATGCCTGCGCCATATTTCATGCATCCGCTACGAATATCAAAACTCAGGCCATGTGCGGGGCACTTCAGCATGTAACCATCCAACGTGCCGCGAAACAACGACGCTCCGGAATGCGGGCAGCTATCATCAATTGCATAGATATCCCCGTCGACATTGAAAATCGCAATATCTCTTCCGCCAATGCGGACAAACATTCTTTGGCCGGTAGATATATCCGTTTTGCCAAGCATGTGCGATGTGACTGTCATTGCGTTTAGCTTCTCAATAAATTTTGCATGACGGCGAAGATTTGCTCGGGAGATTGTGCTCCACTAATTTCGGTCTTTTGATTGAAAACATAGTGTGGAACACCTCTGATTTGTGTCAGATACCCATCCGTCAAAATATTCGATTCTGGCTGTTCCAGCCACTCATCAAACATTTTTTTTCCAATCCCGGCAGCTTGAGCGACGCTATAAAGCAGTTCATCGCTGCCAATATCTTCGCCGAAGAAAAAATATCCATGAAACAAACGATCCAACGTTTTTTTGTATTCCTCTTCGCCGATAAAATTCGACATGCAGGTAAGCAAAGCATGCGCTTTTGCCGTATTCGGAAATGTCTTTATACGATCAAAGTTGATACGAAAACCTACCTTGGCCGCGGCATCATTGACTTGTTGCTGACGCAAAGACATCGCTTGCAGACTACCCAATCGCTTTTCATAGAATGCCTGGAATGGCAGTCCATTCTTTGGCACATCTGGCAGCAGCTGCACTCCATGCCATTTCACATTCACTTCTACTGACGGATATTGTTCTGTAAATCTACTTATCGCCTTATCCAGGCTGACTTTACCGATCAGGCACCAAGGGCAGATCAGATCAAAACCGACTTCAATTTGTAAGTTCGTCATCGTTAACATGTCGCGATATTTTTTTTCAAGGCCAATGATGCGACTTTGTTCAGATCGTTTTCGTAATAATGCTTACCAATCATGAACACCAAAGTCGACGCAATACTGATTAAAGGAATCAACTGCAATGTCGCTTGCAGGCCAAGTCGGTCTGCCAGAATTCCGGTCACAATCGGGCCAGGCGCAAAGCCAAGTAAATTGTTTGCCAAAGTCAGTGTCGCAAAGGCAGTACCGTGTATGGCAGGACTGGTCAGATTAGCGACCATGGCTCCGGCCGGGCCTGCCGATCCTGCAGCAAAAAACATTCCAAAAGCAATGAAAATGAGCTGCGTAGAACCTGACGGCAATTGAAATGCAAACATCAACAATGCGCCGCTGGTAATGCAAAAACCAATGACCAATTTCACTTTTCGTACCGGCGAATTGCGTCCCAGACGATCACTCACCATGCCGCACAGAACCATGCCTAAACTGGCACTTATCAAAAATGCTGCAGCGAGAATGCCCGCCTTATCCGGCTTCATGAGGTAAGACCGGTTCAAATAGCTCGGCATCCAGCCGAGCAGGGCACTGATGATAAATAGTTGAAGCCCACTCCCGACATAAGCACACAGCACGGATTTGGTCGAGAACAACCCAATAAGCGGTGCACGTTGGTCTTTGAATGTTTTAGAATCGGATCTGAACTTGGCCACATTTGGACGATCCAAAGCAGCCCTGTTCTTTTTGAGGCAAAGTGGAAAAAGAATAGCGAGTATCAATCCGAACAAAGCGATGTACCCAAACGACCAGCGCCATCCAAGGTGCGTAGCTAACACGCCTCCGAAACCTACGCCAAGAACAGAACCCATTAAGCCGCCGGCCATGAATGCGGCCGTCAGCGTGGAACGCAAGTTGGCAGGAAAGACGGATAACACCAACGCCACCCCGACACTCCCATAAGCAGCTTCACCGACGCCAACAAAAAAACGCGCCAGAAACAACTGGTGATACGATTGCGACAAACCACAGGCAAGCGTCGCCAGACTCCACAACATCGCCATCAGTACCAGGCTTTTCACACGCCCCCAACGATCGGCAAGTAAAGAAAGAGGAAATGTCAACAGCCCGACCATCAGCGCGACGATGCCTCCTAAAGCACCCAACTGGGAATCGGATAAATTCCATTCGAGTTTGATCATCGGGAATACGGCATTGAGCACCTGACGCGACATGTAGTCGGAGATCAGCAATCCCAAGGTCAGTGCAAAAACCAGCCAGGCGTAACGCCGTGTGACATTGACGATAGGACTCGCGTCCACGCCAGATGATGCGTAGTGATAAGCCAAGATTGTCTCCAGTTTAGATCGCCTTATTTTGACGATTCAATGTTTGCAAACTCGGGCAGATATTTCTGCTCCGGTTTGCATTTATCGTGGGGTACGGCTGTTACTTATTGTGTTTGCGCGTCCCGCAACGGGAAACCTCGCTGGCCTTTCACGCGGTTAGGCGCCATGCCGAGTTGCGCCAGAGTCTCGTCGGCGCTCTTGTACTGAACGCCAATTTTGTAAATTTCCCGTGCTTCCTTACCCGTTGCCACTTCACGGCCCAGTTCGCGGGCAATGCGCACGCATTGTTCGATTTGCTGTACAGACGTCATACGCTTTCCATGTTGATCCATGATGACGTCTTCGATACCGCAGCGTGGATGGAAGCCCATCGCCATCGCGATCATATTGAAAGGCAATACGTAGCGCATCAGAGATTCAGCGGTCAGACATGTGCCATCGGGAAGACGATTAATAAACTGCATGAAATTATTAGGATTCGGACCATCAAAACCACCGCCGATACCAACCCAGGTCACATTTAATGGACCGGTATAGACGCCTCGGCGAACCAGCCGTTCCAAGGTTTCCAACGCATGCATGCCAGTTAACTGAAAATGCGGCTGAATGCCGGCTCCCTGCAAGCGACGCAAGTGCTCCTCCACCCAGCTTGGCCCGGCAGGTACAGTCATTTCGCGGTAAGCGTCGTAGTAGCCTGGCTCCATTAATGAAGTCCCGGCGAGTTCCTCGCGGATCATCAATTCTGTAATGTTCATCTGCGTCGTATTGATCGCCACAGTCACCTGATCTGGTTTCGGCGAGAGCTCAGCCAGCATATGGCGGGCATCATCGGATAACCATTTGGCAGCTTCACCATCGCTTTCCGGCGCGAAAGAAATCGAACCGCCGACCTGAATGATCATGTCTGGCACTGCTGCCTTGACACCTGCGATCAATTCATTGAATTTCGACAGGCGTTTGGAACCTTTACCGTCGAGTTCACGTACATGCAAATGCAATACTGTTGCGCCTGCGTTATAGCAATCGACCGCTTTTTGAATTTGTTCTTCCATGGTGACCGGAATATCTTCCGGAAAATCGCGTGGCTCCCATTCCGGGCCGTACGGAGCGACTGTGATGACTACCTTGTGCTGATTTTCCGGGAACAATGAATCGTCGAGAAATTGCATGTTGTACTCCTTGATATATTCTGTTTTATTTAAAAAAATGCGCTCTGAATTTCAAAACGGAACGTCGCCGCTAATGCCTGCGCGTTCCATCTTTCTATGGCACGGCGGGTAGTCCATGACCGCGTAATGCTGCGTGCTGCGGTTATCCCAGATAGCAACGCTGTCTTTTTTCCAGCGCCAGCGCACCTGGTATTCGGGGATATTGGCCTGACTGATCAGATAATTTAATAAGAGACTGGAACCAGGGGCGCAATCCTGCCCGAAGCGGACATTGGCAGGAGTATGAAAATTAGTGAAATGCGTAGTAAATGCATTCACAAATAGAATTTTTTCGCCGGTATCGGGATGTATCCTGACAACCGGATGTTCTGCATCGGGATATTGCGCTTTCAGCGCCAGTCGTTTTTCGATTGGCATGACGGCACCAAAACTCGCTTCAAGGCTGTGACGTGCACGCAACGTTGCAATTTTGGTTTTGATGTCTTCAGGCAGGTTTTCGTATGCGAGAACCATATTTGCCCAAATCGTGTCGCCGCCGACATCCGGTGTTTCCACGCAACGCAATACGCAGCCAAATGGCGTTGCCTGTCGCCAGGTGGCATCGGTATGCCAGGCATTTTCATAGCGTGCATTCGGCTGATCGGGTGTCTTGTAAATTTGCACCAGACCCGGATGTTCCGGGTCGCTGCCGGCAACCGGGTGGTCCTCCAGGTCGCCGAAGCGGCGCGCAAAGGCGGCATGCTCGGCCCGGCTAATGTCCTGATTGCGCAAAAACAGCACTTTATGCTTGATCAGTTGCGCTTTGATTTCGGCAAACAGGGCATCATCGTGCGTCGCATCGGCAAGATCGAGGCCAGTCACCTCTGCGCCTATGCTGCAAGTCAATTGCTCAATACGCATGATCGTCTCCTCAGATGATAAAGATCGAAGAGCCGGTGGTGCTGCGCGACTCCATATCGCGATGGGCGGCCGTAGCGTCTTCCAGACTGTAGCGCTGGTTAATCTGGATATTGATGTTGCCGCTGGCAACGTGCGTAAACAGCTCGTTTGCCAGCGCCGCCTTTTCAGCCGGATCGGCGATGTAATCGGCAAGCGCCGGACGAGTCATGTAGAGAGACCCCTTCATGGCCAGCAGAACCGGGTCAAATGGCGGAATGGAACCCGAAGCTGTCCCGACGCAGACCAGCAAGCCGCGACGTTTGAGCGAGTTCAGCGAAGACATAAAGGTGTCTTTACCCACTCCGTCAATCACGACATCGACACCGCGTCCGCCGGTCAACTCGCGGGTGCGCTTGGCGACATCTTCATGGCTGTAATTAATGACTTCGTCACATCCATTCGCCAATGCAAGTGCTGCCTTTGCATCTGAAGATACGGTGCCGATCACTCTCAGTCCGAGAACTTTTGCCCACTGAGAGACGATCAAGCCAACGCCACCAGCTGCCGCATGCAACAAAATGCTGTCGCCGGGTTGGTAAGCATGGATGCGGCGCATCAGATAGGCGGAAGTCAGGCCGCGCATGGTCATGGCGGCTGCGGTCTCGAAAGCGATCGTGTCCGGCAACTTGATCAGTAAGGATGGATCGATCAGACGCTCGGTGCTGTAAGCGCCCAATGCAGTATGAAAACCAGTATAGGTAACACGGTCACCGATTGAAAAATCAGTCACCCCGCTACCCACGGCTTGCACCACCCCCGAGGCTTCGACCCCCATCCCGGACGGCAAGGGCACGGGGTAGGTGCCATTACGAAAATAGGTATCGGCGAAATTAAGTCCGACGGCGACATGCCGTAGCCTTACCTGCCCCGGACCAGGGTTCCCGACTTCCACATTTTCATAGCGAAGAACTTCTGGCCCACCGGTTTCGTAAAAACGAACGCATTTAGACATTCTCTATCTCCAGTTTTCTGATTTATTTTTCTTGCGAGTTGTTCGCATGAAGAAAAATATACTGGAGGCATAGCTTGCTTGCTTCGCATTGGACGGCGCAAACTTTTCATTTCATGACAAACGTTGCATAATGAAAGCGGAAAATACGCATTTCATGACAAAAATAAATCGCTGATCAAATCACGCAATAGCCGGTTGAAGGGGGAGATTCCTATGAGTACGCTTGTGAGGGCAGCAGCGCTTACCAATTATTTTGAAGTCGCGCATAGCCTTGGTTTGAATCCTCAAAGCCTGTTACAAAAGGTCGGTCTGAGTAAGAGTTTGCTGGCGGATCCCGATCAGAAAATTCCTGTCAGCGCTGTAATTCAGTTGCTGGAAGATTCTGCGGATCGGACGAACTGTCCGACTTTTGGCCTTCTGATGGCAGAATCACGGCAATTATCCGATTTCGGTGTGATGAGCTTACTAATTGCTCATCAGGAAACGCTTAAAGATGTGTTGTCGACACTCATGCAATACAAACATCTTCTGAATGAATCACTGGCTATTCACGTCGAAGCCGCAGATCAGAAAGTGATCATTAAAGAAGAAATCGTGACTGATAAAAAACTATCCTCGCGACAATCCATCGAACTGGCTCTGGGCGTGTTATTCCGCACGATTAATGCATTGATCGGCGAACGTTGGTTGCCGCTCAGTGTGAACTTTACTCACCAGGCACCACCGCAATTAAATATTTATCGCCGAATATTCGGAGTACATATTGAGTTTGGCAGCGAATTCAACGGTATCGTTTGCCTCGCTTCCGACCTGAATTCACCGAACCCGCGCGCAGATTCAAAAATGGCCAAGTATGCGCAAAATTATGTCGATTCCATGCGAAGGGAAACAGAACACTCTCTAGCATCCGATGTCGAAAAAGCGATCTATCTTTCTTTACCTGCCGGACATGCAACCATAGAGCAAATCTCGCAAAGTATGGGATTGAATGTCAGGTCCATGCAGCGCCAACTGTCGGAGTCGGGGGAGGTTTTCTCGAATCTGGTCAATAATGCGCGGCGCGATCTGGCCGTGCGCTATATGGAAAATCCCAATTTTTCTCTGGGGCGCGTAGCAGGGCTCCTGGGTTACTCTATGCCAAGCTCGTTTACGAGATGGTTTAAAGCCGAATTCGGAGAGGCGCCGGCGACCTGGCGGAAAATGCACGTAAAACAGCACCTGGATAGTGCCGCCTGATCCAATGGCAGGCTGTCTTGATCAACTATGCCAAAGCGTCGCGTAAAGGAAAGAAAGCCCAGGTTGTTTTGCGCGCCGCTGCAGCCGCATCGCGAATATTCATTCCCGTAAATTTTCTGTGAAAACTCTGGCAGCACGCGAACGAATTTCGTGGCGCATGCGAAGAGTCGCCGAAGACGTCTTTGGAGTGGGCGGGTGTTTTTCCTCGAGGACAGGAACATACCCGGCCCGACGGTAAAACTCAACTGCGTTGAGAGACGCTTCAAGAGTGAGCGCTGTGATTCCGCGCCTGGCTGCCATAGCTTCAAGTGCGCGCAGAATTTTCAGGCCAATGCCTTGGCGGGAGTGAGGCGGGCTGACATAGACAGCTTCGATGAACGCCGTCTCCGGGTTCAATTGGCCGAATGCCACGACACTTTCATTCACATCTTCGACGAGTACGATCTTCCGCTCAATCGCGGTGTGATATGTCTCGGCGGTTCGAGATGAGCACCAGTCCTCTATCTCTGCCGCTGGATAATGCAAAGAGGCCTGCGCTCGAATTGCGGCTATGCGGGTTTGCAATATTTCCGGTGCATCAGAGATTTTGGCAAGTCGGAGCATTCTTTTGCGGCCTAACGTAATTTAATGTCATCTCAAGCGGCGATCTGTCTCTTCATGAGACCCGGGCGTTCTAATCTATCCAGCCTCCGGCGCGCTCAGTAGCGGACACTTCAATGCTACGCGCCCGAGCAATTCTCGCTTGAGATCAGCCAGTTCGGCGATCTTCTGATCAATGATCGCCACTTTCTCCATCAGCAATGCGGCAACCGCCGCATCGGGCGCCGGAGTGTCCAGTAAGTCCGGTAAGCTGGCGCCGATTTCGTTCAAGCTGAATCCCAGCTTTTGGGCGGTGCGGATATACCGGAGTATCTCTACGGTTTCGGGGTGATAGATCCGATAACCGTTGCTGCCGCGTGCGGAGCGTATCAACCCGCGCTCCTCATAGAAACGCAAGGTATCGCGGCTGAGGCCGCTGGCCGAAGCTAAACTGCCGATACGCATTTCCCCTCCCGGTTTTGCTTGACCTTGGAGTGTACCCGAGGCTTTACCCTGACTGCTCATTCATTCTTTTGAGGAGAGGGTAGAAAATGATCGATCAAACGCAATATCGCCGCATCGTCCGCGCCAGTGCCTGGTACGACCTGGTGGCCACCATCGGCTTTGCCACACCCTGGACCTTTGCCGCGGTGCACGCGAGTTTGTTGTGGCTGGTGCGGAGGTGGCAACTGGCCGGCAGATTTCCAGCGTTCGAGCCGGCCCACATGCTGATGGCAAACTTGCTGGGATCGATCGTCACGGTGTGGGCGATATTGCGTATCCGCGATCCGCAGCAGCAATTCGGCCGCTACGATGCGGCGGCGCGATTCCTCTTTGCGGCATGGCAAATCTATGCTGTCGCCCATGGAGCCAGCGTGATTATTCTCGGCTTCACGCTGATGGAAGTCGTCTTCGGCGTTTTGCAGTGCTTGCCAGTGCGTAGCGGCCCGGCCAGGCTAGGCCCGGCCGCTGCAAGAAGCTAGCTATATTTGTACAGCGGCTCCGGCTTGACAGTCAGTTGCTGCAGCGAGGCGATCAGGTCGGCAAAACGTTGCCCCTGAACCGTCACGTGCTGGCGCAGCAAGTCGGCCGTCAGCTCGCTGTCGCCGGCGATGATGGCTTGCACTACACCGTCATGCTCCTGGTATGAGACATTCAAGCGATCGCGCACCCGCAGCTGCAGCCGTCGATATGGCCGCAGCCTGCGCTGCAGCGATTGCGCCTGGGCCACCAGGAAGGCGTTATGGCTGCCTTCATAGATGGCGCCATGGAAGGCTTCGTTCTTGTAGAAATAGGTATCGGGATCGTGGGCGTCGCGCGCTTCCATGCAGGCCTGGTGCGCCGCCAGCAGGCTGGCGTGCTCTTCGCTGGACATCCTGCGCGCCGCCAGGCGGCCGCACATGGCTTCCAGTTCTGCCATCACCTCAAACATTTCCACCAGCTGGCGTGGACCGATTTCGGCAACTACGGTGCCGCGCCGCGGGCGAGTCACTACGATGCCCATCGAAGCCAGCTGGATCAGTGCTTCGCGCACAGGCGTGCGGGAGACGCCGAACTTGATGGCCAGGTCGGTTTCATCGAGATGCTGGCCTGGGCGAAACTCACCAACTGCAATCATTTCTTCGATGGTTTCGCGTAGCGATTCCGAGCGATTTTTTGTCATGAGCATAATTTGGCCGTTTCTGGGATTATGTGTATCCGAGATTTGATTGTAAGGCGTATTTATTCGTTGACATGAAAATGTTTTATGGAATATTGTGTATACAAGAAAATGAAAGAAGAATACATAGCATCTATCTTCAGCAATAATGGCGTGAAAAGTAGCTAAAACTGTATCGATAATTTTTCCAACAGAGGAGTGGGGATATGTCTTTAATCAGCAGAAGAGCGGTGCTGGGCGCGCTGGCGAGCACACCGTTCTGGTCGGTGTCGTCAGTCTGGGCGCAGTCGAGCGCCTTGAAAATTTCGCACCAATTTCCCGGTGGCACCATCAGTGAAGGCGACTTCCGTGATCGCCTGACCCGCGTGTTCGCCGCTGAAGTCAGCAAGCGCACCAACGGTAGCCTGAAATTCGAAATCTATCCCGGCTCTTCATTGATGAAGACCAACTCCCAATTCTCTGCAATGCGCAAAGGCGCCCTGGATTTTTCCCTGGTGCCGCTTAACTACGCCGGCGGCGAAGTGCCGGAAGTGAACATCGGCCTGATGCCTGGCCTGGTGACATCGTATGAGCAAGGCGCAGCCTGGAAGAATGCGGAAGTCGGCAAGGAATTGTCGCGCATCCTGCTGGAAAAGGGCGTCATCATCGTCAGCTGGATCTGGCAGGCCGGCGGTGTGGCGTCGCGCACCAAGCCAATCGTCGATCCTTCCGATGCCAAGGGGTTGAAGGTACGCGGCGGTTCGCGTGAGATGGACTTGATCCTGAAAGAAGCCGGCGCCGCAGTAGTGACGCTGCCGTCCAACGAAATCTATGCGGCGATGCAGACCGGGGCGATGGATGCCGCCATGACGTCATCTACCTCGCTGATTTCGTTCCGCCTGGAAGAAGTATCCAAGAGCCTGACCACCGGCCGCGATAAAGCCTATTGGTATATGTTGGAACCTTTGATGATTTCCAAGGCTACCTTCGACCGCCTCACCAAGGAACAGCAGGTAGCGGTGATGGCCGTTGGCGCCGAGATGGAGAAGTTTGCCATCGACGCTGCGCGGCTCGATGATTCCGGCGTAGCTGCGGTCTATCAAAAAGCCGGCGCCAAGGTGGTCGACTTGAACGCGGCGACCGTCAAAAAATGGCAGGACATCGCACGTACCACAGCGTGGAAGGATTACGCTGCGAGAAACGACAACTGCGCAAAATTGCTAAAACTGGCTGAGAAACTCCTATGAGCCACGGCTTCGACGCGAAGCCGACTACCGGACCCGTCTTGCCTGCCATGCCGGATAATCCGGTAGTGGCGGTCTTGGCCGGGGTCCTCGAACGCTTCAATAAACTGGCGCTGTATCTCTCCATGGCAGCGCTGATGTTGACAGCGCTGATCATGACTTATTCAGTGGTCGCGCGCTATTTCTTTCATGTTCCCACCGACTGGCAGGACGACGCCACGGTATTCATGCTGGTTGGCGTGATCTTCCTGTGTGCCGGTTACGCGCAGTCGTATCGCGGCCACATCGGCATCGAAGCGTTGTCTTCGATACTGCCGGCCGGAGTGAACGCGGTGCGTTTGCTGCTGGTTGATGTGATCTCTTTCCTGTTCTGTGGATTCTTTTCATGGAAATCATGGACGTTGTTCCATGAAGCATGGTCGGAAGGCCAGACTACCTCATCCACTTTTGCACCGCCATTGTGGATTCCCTATTCGCTGATGGCGCTCGGCATGACAGTACTGACCTTGCAGATACTGGTGCAAGTATTGACACGCCTGACTGACCGCAGCACGTCTGCCAAATCTAAAACTGTCTCGGGAGAGCAATGAGTCCGCTTGCCTTAGGTGCCTTGTACGGCATTGTCACGATTGTCGTGATGTGTTCCGGCATGCCGATTGCGTTTGCGCTCGGTGTAGTCGCGACCGGTTTCATGTATTTCTTCATGCCTGCGTCCTCGCTTGATACGGTTACACAGAACGTCTACGAGGAAATTGCTTCGGTCACTTTGCTGTCGATTCCACTATTCATATTGAAGGGGGCGGCCATCGGCAAATCGCCGGCCGGGCGCGATCTGTATTCGGCGATCCATGCCTGGCTGAACCGGGTGCCGGGCGGCCTGGGCATCGCCAACGTCTTTGCCTGTGCCTTGTTTGCGGCGATGGCCGGCTCTTCGCCTGCAACCTGCTCGGCGATCGGTTCTGCCGGTATTCCGGAAATGCGACGCCGCGGTTACTCACCGGGTTTTGCTGCCGGCATCATCGCTGCCGGCGGTACGCTCGGTATTTTGTTGCCGCCTTCAATCACCATGATCTTGTATGCGGTGGCGTCGGAACAATCGCTGGGCCGCCTGTTCCTGGCCGGCGTCGGTCCTGGCGTGCTGCTGGTGTTCCTGTTTGCCGGTTATGCCGTGTACCGCGCGCGCAAGGAATATCGGATCGCCCATGCCATCTACAGCGAGGGCGGCGTCAAGTCAGCCTATCTGGACGACGAACATTTCACCCTTGCGCAAAAAGTTGAAATGCTGCCGCGCGTGCTGCCTTTCCTGATTTTGCTGATCGGCGTGATGATCGCCTTGTACGGCGGTTTTGCCACGCCATCCGAGACTGCGGGTCTCGGCGCATTGCTGGCGATCGTGCTGATCGCTGTGGTGTATCGCATGTGGCGTCCGCGCGACCTGATGCCGTTCCTGAATTCGACCATCAAGGAATCCTGCATGCTGCTGCTGATCATCGGCATGTCCTTGCTGTATTCGTATGTCATGAGTTACCTGCATATCAGCCAGTCGGCGGCGCAATGGGTGGTTGCCCTGCATCTGTCGAAATGGCTGTTGCTGGCGGTGATCTTGCTGATGGTGATCGTGCTTGGTTTTTTCCTGCCGCCGGTATCGATCATCCTGATGACCGCACCGATCATCTTGCCGCCGCTGCGCGAAGCAGGGTTCGACCTGATCTGGTTCGGCGTGGTGATGACGGTGGTGATGGAAATGGGCTTGATCCATCCGCCGGTAGGTTTGAACTTGTTTGTCATCAAGAACATTGCGCCCGATATTCCGTTATCGGATGTGATCAAAGGCACCTTGCCGTTCTTGCTGCTGATGTTCCTGGCGATCATCCTGCTTTGCCTGTTCCCGGGCATTGTCACCGGATTGCCTGATATGTTGATGGGAGTAAGGTAATGGACGGGCGGCGCTGGAATTTACGCAATACCAATCGCGAACAGCGCTTGCAGCGCGCCGCCAACGTCCTTGGCAGTGCCTGCAAAGGCAAACTGGTAGACACCGGACGGATTGCAGATTTGCTGTACAGCGTGCTGGAATCCGGCGACCGGGTTTGCCTGGAAGGGAACAACCAGAAACAGGCCGATTTCCTGGCCAAGGCCCTGGCCAGGCTCGATTCCAGTCGCATCAGCGGCCTGCACATGCTGCTGTCGGTGCTGGCTTTGCCTGAACACCTGGATGTGTTTGAAAACGGTGTCGCCGATCGCCTGGATTTTTCCTTTTCCGGGCCGCAGGCGGTGCGCCTGGCCAGGCTAGTGGCGGCCGGCAAGTTGAATATCGGCGCGATCCACACTTATCTGGAATTGTTCGGCCGCTACTTTGTCGACCTGACGCCGCGCGTGGCCCTGGTCGCAGCGCAGGCTGCGGACCGCCACGGCAATCTCTACACCGGGCCGAATACCGAAGACACACCGGCGATTGTCGAAGCCACTGCCTTCAGTGGCGGCATCGTGATCGCCCAGGTTAACGAGATAGTCGATGTGCTGCCGCGCGTGGATATCCCTGCGGACTGGGTCAGCTTCGTAGTGGAGGCGCCGACCCCGCACTACATCGAGCCGTTATTTACCCGCGATCCGGCGCAGATATCCGAGATCCAGGTCCTGATGGCGATGATGGCGATCAAGGGTATCTATGCTGAATACCAGGTGCAGCGCCTGAATCATGGTATCGGTTTTGATACTGCCGCGATCGAACTGATTTTGCCGACCTATGCCGCATCGCTGGGCTTGAAAGGCAAAATCTGCAAACACTGGGCGCTTAATCCGCATCCGGCGCTGATCCCGGCGATCGAGGCCGGTTTCGTCGAGTCTATCCATTCGTTCGGTTCCGAACTCGGCATGGAAGAATACATCCGGGCCCGCCCCGACGTTTTCTTTGTCGGTCACGACGGTTCGATGCGTAGCAACCGCGCTTTCAGCCAGATGGCTGGCCACTATGCTTGCGACATGTTCATCGGCTCGACCCTGCAAATCGATTTACAAGGCAATTCATCGACCGCCACCGCCGGCCGCATCGCCGGTTTCGGCGGCGCGCCGAACATGGGCGCCGATGCACGTGGCCGGCGTCATGCCAGTCCGGCCTGGCTGAAAGCCGGACGCCAGGCGCGCGAAGGCAAGAACCTGATTCCGCGTGGACAAAAACTGGTGGTGCAAATCGTCGAGACCTTCCGTGAACACATGCAGCCGGCATTCGTCGAACGGCTGGATGCCTGGGAGCTGGCTGAGCAAGCCGATATGGCGCTTCCACCGGTGATGATTTATGGCGACGACGTGAGCCACATCCTGACCGAAGAAGGACTGGCCAATTTGCTGTTATGCCGCAGCGACGAAGAACGCGAACAGGCAGTACGCGGGGTTGCAGGCTATACCCCGGTAGGATTGGGGCGCGACAAGCGCATGGTCGAAAACCTGCGTGACCGCGGAATCATTCAGCGGCCTGAGGATCTCGGCATAGATAAACGGCTGGCGACGCGCGACTTGCTGGCGGCAAAAAGCATGAAGGACCTGGTGCGCGCCTCGGGCGGTTTGTACAGCCCGCCGAGACGTTTCAGGAACTGGTAAAGACGGCTGCAGTACAGAGTTGATGCAGCGAGTAGCTGCAAAGAGCTGGTGAATGGAGGTCTCGTGGAAACTTTGAATTTTCGTTTTGAGCACGGTCAGCGCCGGCTTCCGCCCGCTGCCCAGTTGTCCGGCGTAGTCAGTTCGGGCAACCTGGAAGTGCTGGTGGAGTCGGCCGCGCTGAACGGCGCCTGCACGATTGAAATCAGGACTGCGGCGCGCGGATTCGGCGCTATCTGGGAAGCTGTGCTGGGTGATTTCCAGGAGCGCTGGCAACTGGCCGATGCGCGTATCGCGATCAATGACATGGGAGCAACCCCGGCGGTAGTCAGCTTGCGTCTCGATCAGGCGCTGCAAGCCATGACAGGGAAAACGCCATGAGCAGCTACCTGGAAGCGAACGCGCGCGAGCGCTTGTCTGCGGTGCTGGATATCGACAGTTTTTATGAATTTCTGCCACCCGCGCTAAGGACAGTCAGTCCTCACTTGGGGCAGCTGGATGCGCCGGTATCGTTTGACGATGGCGTGGCGGTTGGCCAGGGGCGGCTGCACGGCGAGTGTGTATTCGTAGCGGCGCAAGAGGGCGGTTTCATGGGCGGCGCGGTGGGCGAGGTGCACGGCGCCAAGCTCACCGGTTTGTTGCAGCGCGCTCTGCGCGAACGCCCGTATGCCGTGTTGCTGTTGCTGGAGACCGGCGGCGTGCGTTTGCATGAAGCCAACGCCGGCCTGATTGCCGTGTCCGAAGTCATGCGCGCCTTGCTTGAGGTACGCGCTGCCGGCATTCCGGTGATTGTGCTGGTCGGCGGTTCCAACGGTTGTTTCGGCGGCATGGGCATCGTCGCCCGCTGCGCCAATGCGATCGTGATGTCGGAAGAGGGGCGGCTGGCGATGTCGGGGCCGGAGGTGATAGAGACTGCCAACGGCGTCGAAGAATTCGATTCGCGCGACCGGGCGCTGGTGTGGCGCACCAGCGGCGGCAAGCATCGCTATTTGCTCGGTGATTGCCAGATGCTGGTGGCTGACAGCAGCGCTGCGTTTCGACAGGCAGCGTTCGATATGGCGCAAGAATCGCATGCCAACGCCGGCAACATTCCGTTGACGCTGGAAGCGCTGGAAGCAGAACAGCAATTTTTACAGAATCGCATCGATCGCTTTGGCGCCGCGGCCGATCCGCTTGAAATCTGGAGCGCGATCGGTGTTGCCGACGCCGCGCAGCTGCCGATGCTGGAAGCAGACGCTTTCGTTACCGCCACTGCCGAATTGCGGCTGGGAGCTTGAGCATGGACTGGAAAACCCTGACAGCGACGTTGTTCCCCGATGGCCACACCGTGGTCGAGAAAGATGATTTCCTAAGCGGCACGGCAGAGGTCGATGGCAACACAGTGACGGTGATCGGCACTACCGGCCACGCTGCGATCGGCGTTGAAATCGCTTTGTTGCAGGCACAGGCGATCCTGGCGACCGTGCGTCAGCATCCGCAGCGAACGATCGTGATCCTGGTCGATACCCAAGGCCAGCGCTTGCGGCATCGGGATGAAATGCTGGGTATCAACAGTTATATGGCGCAGCTGGCAAAGTGTATCGACCTGGCGCGGCGGCAACAGCACAAGATCGTCGGACTGGTCTACGACCAGGCATTGTCAGGTGGTTTCATCACCAGCGGCCTGATGGCCGATGCCTGTTATGCCTTGCCGGACGCTACCATCCGCGTCATGGGTTTGCCGGCCATGGCAAGGATTACCAAGGTGCCGGAAGCCAGGCTGACGGAACTGGCCAAGAGCAATCCTGTATTTGCCCCCGGCGCCGTCAATTATCTGCATATGGGCGGCATCGAAGCGATCTGGGATGGCGATCTGGCCGGGCAGCTGGTAACCGCTCTGCGCGCGGCTAGCCCGCAAGACCAACGCAGTGCGGCCGGCCGGCAACGCGGCGGCCGCAGCCACGCTTGGCAGGTAACCCAGGCTGTGACGGATTATGCTGGCCCGCCATAGCCTGGTCTGGCTAAACGCCGACGGCTGGCAGCGCGCAGCGCAAACGATGGCGACGATGGCGGCCGAAGTGAATTATCAAGCTGTGCTGCAACGCTGGCAGCGCCACGACTGGCCGGTGGTCCTGCGCCGCCGTGAAGCGGGCACGCCGGAAGACCAATTATGTCTTGGGCTGGCGCTGCCGCCTGATGGCCAAGGCAACAAGACCAGAATCCCGTTTAAGGCGCAGCTTGCCGACGTCCAGAGGATTACAGATCCGCTGGCATTGGGCGCTGCCCTGAAGCATGCGCCACCTGGCTGGAGCGGCGCGCTGCATGCCTTTGCCGGCGATTGCCTGCAAAGCGGCATGGCGATGCGGATATACGGTTCCTGGGCCTGGCAAATCCTGACGCAGCAAAACTATGTAAGACCAGGTTCGGATATCGATCTGTTGTTCGCGCCCGGCAGTGCCGAAGAATTGACGCGCGGCCTCGGTTTGCTGGCACAACACGCAGCGCGGCTGCCGCTGGATGGCGAGATCGTTTTTGCGGAGGGGCAGGCTGTAGCCTGGAAGGAATGCTGGCAGGCGCTGCAGGCGGGCAACCAGCAACGCGTACTGGTCAAGACCGGGGACACGGTCAAGCTGATGCCGCTGGCGGCATTGATGGACACCCTGGAAGGCGCATGATGTTGACCGATCGCCATGCCGATACGCGAGCGCAGCCGTTGCTACCGCAGTCGCCGCATTTGCGCCGCGACGAATTGGCGCAACAGCAGAGTTTGCGCCAGCAGCGGGCATTTTGCCTGACGGTTGGCCAGCTGGCCTTGCGTAGTTTGTACCGTGAATTACAGCTTTATCCAAAACCCGGCCTGGTGTCGCCAGTGGACAGCGGTAGTCACGCTGACATGGATGTCGTCACTTTCATGCGCAGCTTGTTTGCGCTACGCCACTATTTCATACGGATTACGCAGGCAGGCATGGCAGGCACGGAGTTTGCCGTGTTGAAGCAACTGGGCATGGATGCCGAGCGAGCCATGTTGCGAGCCACTGCCGGGATCAATACCCATAGAGGGGCGATTTTTTGTCTTGGCATGTTGTGCGCAACGGCGGGTTATTGTCATGCTCGCCGCATGCCGCTGTCGGCTGCCGCGATTCGCGCCAGTTTGCTGATTCAGTGGGGCGACGGTTTGAGCCGCCATATGCAGGATCGGGCGGTAACTTCGCACGGTACGCAGGTGGCGCAAAAATATGCGGTGAGCGGCGCCAGCGAAGAGGCTGCGCTTGGCTTTCCGTCCTTGTTTGAACTTGCGTTGCCGCGTTTTCTGCAGACGCTCGGGGCCGGGCGCGGCTACGATGCCGCCGCTATCGACACCTTGTTCACCTTGATGGCAACGATCAACGACACCAATCTCTACCATCGGGGCGGGCTGGCGGGCGCCGATAAGGTAAAAACCAGCGCCCGTCAATTTCTGGATGCGGGCGGCTGCGCAACAGAAGATTGGCGCGAACGCGCAATTAGTTGCCATAGTGCATTTATTCAGGATAAGCTGTCGCCCGGTGGTGCAGCCGACTTATTGGCCGCCACCTATTTCATGCATGGACTTAGCTACCTGCGGTGATCGGGACCGTTTGCCGATTGCCCATGCTGCTACCGCCGCGACCGAATACTTGATGCGTCGACCAATTAATTGATTAATCCTTATCCTCTCTGGAGCACAAATGAAGAAGTTGTCTTTGGCAGTCGGCAGTAGTTTGCTGGGCTTGTTTGGCTTACTTGCAATTGGTAGCGCTAACGCAGAACCGGGTATTACCTCCAGCACCATCGTGATCGGCCAGTCGGCAGGCTTTACCGGCACCGCAGCCGAGGAAGTAAAACAGGCAACGGCCGGCGCGCAATTGTATTTCGATATCGTCAACAAGCAAGGCGGTGTGTTCGGCCGCAAGATCGTGCTGGAGTCGCTCGACGATGGCTTTGAGCCTAAGCGTACTGTTGAAAATACCCGTAAGCTGCTGAACGAAAAGAATGCGTTTGCATTGTTCCTGTATCGCGGTACGCCGACCACCGAATCCATCATGGGTGCCATCAATGAGGCCAAAGTACCCTTGATCGCCCCGGTCAGCGGCGCTACTTCGCTGCATGAGCCTATGCAGCACTATCTGTTTAATGTGCGTTCCAAATACCGGGATGAAGTCGGCACTGCCGTCGAACAGCTGTCCGGCATGGGTTTGCAGCGTTATGCCGTGCTGGTGTCCAACGATTCGTTTGGCAATGACGCGCTGGAAGGTTTGAAGCAGGCCATCAAGAAACATAAGTTGCCGGAGCCGGTGATCGCCAATTACGAGCGCAACACGGTGGCGGTAGAAGGTGCAGTGAAAAAGATTTTCGATGCCAAGCCACAAGCAGTACTGTTGATTTGCACCGCCAAGCCATGCGCGGCATTTATCAAACAGTACCGCGAGGCCGGCGGCTCGCAGCAAATGATTGCGTTGTCGAATGTCAGTTCGCAAGTGTTTTTGCAAGGCTTGGGTAAAGATGCGCGCGGTCTCGGCATGACGCAAGTATTTCCGAATCCAAGAAGTTCGAGCACGCAGATATCCAAGGAATTCATGACTGCGCTCAAGACGCGCACTGAATTGTCTGATTCCTATCCGACCTTGGAAGGCTTTATTTCCGCCAAGGTATTGGTAGAAGGTTTGCGCCGCGCCGGCAACAAGCCGACCCGCGAAAGCCTGGTCAGCGGCCTGGAAGGCATGGGTGGTTACGACATCGGCGGCATGGCGCTTAAATATGGCCCAAACAGTCGCGATGGTCTGAATTTCATTGAGTTGACAGTGATCGGCAAGGATGGCTACGTACTGCGTTAAGTGACCAAAGGTTTTACAGTGAATGCGAAGAGATGTACGAACTAACCGGGGTCAGAGTGAACTTTCGGTATGCTCTACCGCCGAAACTTCACTCTGATCCCGCTTAGTGGACCACGGAGCAGGAGTCGTAAAACGCAAAGAAACAAACCGGCGATAAGTGGGCTGCCTTTCTCCGTGGCCGTGATGCGTATCGCAGAGAGGGGAAATATCGATGTTGATCAATAGATTTCAAACTGCCTCTAAGCCACATCGCAAGGTGGATCGTAAATGACTCCGCGCCTGGCAATCCTGTGCCCTGGGCAGGGTGGGCAGCATGCTGCAATGTTCGATCTGCCACGCTCCGATCCGGCCACCACGGAATTGCTGCAGCAATGGCTGCCCGATACCGCGCTGGGGCACTCACTGCAGCAGATACTGGCTGACGACGCCTTGTTGTTTTCAAACCGGCTGGCGCAGCCGCTGATAGTGGCGGCCACGGCCGCAGTCTGGTCGGCTTTGCAGCCGTTGTTGCCACCGCCGGCACTGGTAGCCGGTTATAGCGTCGGCGAGATCGCCGCTTATCATGTCGCCGGTGCCATTTCTGCGCCGCAAGCGATTCAGCTGGCGACGTCGCGCGCAGCGTTGATGGACGCTTGCGTGCTGCCGGCATCGCCTCAAATCCTGTTCTCGGTTAGTGGCATTGCTGTCAGCAAGCTGGCGGCTCTACTGACGCCGCATCATTTGTATGTGGCGATCGAGACTGAAGCAGATAGCTGCATCGCGGGTGGCCTTGCTCAGGACATGCATGCGGCAGTCAGCGAGATCGAGCGTCTGGGCGGCAGGATCCGTATACTGCCAGTGACGGTGGCTTCCCATACTCCGCTGATGGACAACGCAGTCCAACCATTTGCACAGCAACTGCGCCGGCAGTTTTCGATAGATCCTCCAGTGCCTGTGCTGTCGGGCTTGAGCGGGCAAGTGCTGACAAAAAAAGAGCAAGCGATAACGGCGCTGTCACAGCAATTGGCGCAAACCATACGCTGGAGCGATTGCATGGATGCCTGTGCCGAGCAAGGTATCACGGCCGCACTGGAGCTGGGGCCGGGCGCGGCGTTGTCGCGGATGTTGCAGGCGCGTCATCCGCATATCGCCTGCCGTTCGGTAAGCGAGTTCCGGTCGCTGCAGGGCGTACGTAGCTGGCTGCAACGTTTGTGATATTAAAGAATTGCGTCGCTGTCAGGTTTTTTTCGCATCTGGCTGCACAGGCAACGTTATTTCCACCACATGCTCGCGCTTGTCATCCTGCAAGACGATCACCGCATCCATCTGCATAATCCCGTCAACGCTAACCTGAGTGCCAGCACCACGGGCCACGGTTTGGGTGACTACAATACTGTACATGGTATCCCGGTAACGGTAATTCATGCGATAGGTATCCCAGTCTTGCGGCAGGCATGGCGTGACATGCAGTTTGTCCCCTTCCAGTTTCAGGCCCAGCAGCGATTCGACAATCAGGCGATACATCCATCCTGCTGATCCGGTATACCAGGTCCAGCCGCCGCGGCCGACATGCGGCGCTCTGGCATAAACGTCAGCGGCGACAACATAAGGCTCGACTTTATAAGTAGCGATTTTCCTGGCAGTCTTGCCATGGTTGAGCGGATTGATCAGCCGCATCAATTCCCAGGCGCGCCAATGATTTCCCAGTTTGGCAAACGCCATCACGGTCCAGATTGCGGCATGGGTATACTGCCCGCCATTCTCGCGCACACCGGGAACGTAGCCGCGGATATAACCGGGATCCTGGTCGGACTTGTCGAACGGCGGGTCCAGCAACTGGATAATGGCTTCGGTGCGCCGCACCAGCCGCTTGTCGACTGCCTGCATCGCCGTCTGCACGCGTTGCGGATCGCCGGCGCCCGACAGCACTGCCCAGCTTTGTGAAATTGAATCGATCTGGCATTCGACGTTCTGGGCCGAGCCGAGCGGAGTGCCGTCGTCGAAATAGGCGCGACGGTACCAGCCGCCGTCCCAGCCGTTTTTTTCGATATTTTGCTGTAGTTGCTTTGCTTCGGAACGACAGCGATCGGCGAAAGCATGGTCCGCGTGAATCTCGGCAATTTCAGCGAAGCCGGTCAACACGTCATACAAGAAGAAACTGAGCCATACGCTTTCACCTTTGCCTTTGTCGCCCACCTTGTCCATGCCGTCGTTCCAGTCGCAAGATCCCATCAGGGACAGGCCGTGTGTGCCAAATTTCAAGCCTCTCTCGATAGCACGTACGCAATGTTCATAGAGTGTTTCCGCCTGGTTTGAATGGCCTGGCAGATCGTAGTATGAATCCTCATCCTGGTTGAGCGCACGACCTTCGAGGAAGTGCGTCCTCTCGTCCAGCACACCGCTATCGCCGGTACTGCTGACGTAACGGTGGACCGCCAGCGGCAACCACAGGTAATCGTCGGAACAATGGGTGCGAACGCCACGGTCGGTAGGTGGGTGCCACCAATGCTGGACATCGCCTTCGATAAACTGGTGGGCGGCGCATAGCAGCAGTTGGGCACGCAGCAGCTGCGGCTGGTTGTGCACCAGCGCCATGGCGTCCTGCAGCTGGTCACGGAAGCCGAACGCGCCGCCGGACTGGTAGTAACCGCTACGCGCCCACAGGCGGCAGGAGATGACCTGGTACATCAGCCAGCCATTGGCGAGCAGATTGAGTTCCTGGTCAGGTGTTTCGACCTGGACTGCACCCAGCGTCCGCTCCCAGAACGCATGTACCGCTTGCAAGGCCTCCTGCGCTGCAGTTGCGCCACGGTAGCGCTGCACCAGGTTGCTGACATTAGTCTGGCGGGTATCGGCCATCCCGAGGATGAACACGATCTCGCGCTGCTGACCCTGGTTCAGCTCGAATTGCATCTGCATTGCTGCACACGGATCCAGGCCGGCGCCGATCTTGCCTGACAGACGGACACGTTCCATCGCCGCAGGCTTTTGCAAGGAGCCGTTGCGCCCGATGAATTCGTTGCGGTCGCCACTGATGCTGCGGGCGCCGGCGTCGACATCGAAGAACGCAGTACGGTCGGTGAATTCGGTGTTGTAGGGATTGCGTGCAAACAGCGCGCCGGTAGCCGGATCGGTTTCGGTGACGATATGCATGGCGGATTTAGGGCGCAGATCGCCGAGCACCCATTCGACATAGCCGGTAGCAGACAGCTTGCGTACCGTGTCGGATTCGTTACGCACCCGCAGTACCGAATATTTAACCGATGCATCCATCGCGACATACACGGTCAACTCGGACACAATGCCATCTTCAATATGTTCGAACACGCTATAGCCGAAGCCGTGCCGTGTCACATAGTCGCCTGTACCGCGGCGCGGCAGCGGGGTAGGGGACCAGTAGTGGCCACTCTCCTCATCGCGTAAATAGAATACTTCGCCGCCGATGTCGCTGACAGGATCGTTAGCCCAAGGCGTCAGGCGGAATTCATGGGCGTTTTCGCCCCAGGTGTAAGCTTGCCCGCTTTCCGAGATGACGCTGCCGAATTGCGGGTTGGCGATGACATTCACCCATGGCGCCGGCGTGACCTGGGTGCTGGAGGTGGTGATCACATATTCGCGTCCATCCGCCGAGAAGCCGCCAAGGCCGTTTTCCATCAGCAGATCCCGGCCGGGTACTTCAATCTGCTGTGCGATGGCAAACGGCGCCTGTCTCAATGCCGGCGTCAGGCGCGGTACGCGGATTTCCATCAGGTCGCGCCGGTTGATTTGCTCAACCAGCGTGCCGCGGCTATCGCTCAAGATCACCCTTGCCACCGACTGGAACAGAATCCGGTCTTCATCGGATATCTGATCGATCAATCGTACAAATATGCCGCCGGGGCGGTCGATTTCATGAGCGCCGGTCACCGAGGAAATCAGTCCGAGGATTTGTTCCTGCAGCAATTGCCGATAGCCGGCGTGGTCTTCGTTCCAGATGACCAGGTCGATCATCAACCCTTTCGAGCGCCAATACGCGTGCGCTTGCACCAGTTGGCGCACCAGCTCGATGTTTTCCTGGCTCTTGAGCCGCACCAGCACGATCGGCAAATCGCCGGAGATAGCGTAACCCCACAGACCGGATTGCCCGCGATGATTGCGGATCAGGATGCTGGCGTCGGCACGCAGCAGCGGATTGACGTAAATCACCGAATTGGCCAGCCTGCTATATAGCTGGGCATCGGCTTCGCTGGCGTTGAGCTGGCGCAGCACCACCTGGCTATGCGGCCAGGATAATTCGACCACGCGGTCTGCCAGATGCCGGTCCTGGTATTTCTCGATCAAGCCAAGGCACGCATCCCGCGAGTCGCCGATACCGGTCACCATGTCGATGGTGGCAGTCTGTTCTGCTTCTAGCGTGATTTGATAGCGGATGGCGACAATAGGGTCGAGCACGGGGCCGGCATTGCCCGCCAACGGCCCCGGATCGCGCATCGCTTGCGGTGCGGCGACGGTATTGCCGCGGCCGATAAACTGCATGCGGTCGGTTTCATACGATACCGTGCCGATGTCGGCGCCATGCAGCGCCATCAGATGGAACATCCACGGTACTTTTTCATTCATCGAACGCGGACGGCGAGTGCACAGGATGGCGCGGTGCGCGGCGACGATCTCGGTCTGCACAAACAAATTGCTGAATGCAGGATGGGTGGCGTCGGCGGCGGCCGGCGCCAGCACTACTTCGGCGTAGCTGGTGATATCTATGGTACGGCGTGTGCGCGAGCGGTTGATGATGCGGGTACGGCGCAATTCGATGTCGTCTTCCTGCGACACCACGATTTCGGTATGCATGTCGAAATTGCTGTCGCGCCGCCGGAATTCGGCACGGCCTTCAGAGAAGATCACTTCGTAGTTATCGGGCGGCGCCAGTGTAGGCTGGAATGCCGTCGACCAGAAATGACCAGGTTCGCCGGCGTTCATTTCACGGACATAGCAAAAGGTACCCCAGTTATCGCGCGTGCTGTCTTCTTGCCAGCGGGTGACGGCCAGATCGTTCCAACGGCTGCGGCTGCCGCCGGCGCTGGTGATCATCACGTGATAACGCCCGTTGGATAAGAGCTGCACTTCCGGCGTACGTGGATCGGGGCGCTGCAGTACGCGCATTTGCATGCCTTGATCGACTGCTGCAGTACGAATGTCGGCCAGTTCCGTGGTGTTTGAATAGGTTGCGCTGGCTTTCGGCACGCGTTCGTGCAGCAGCGACATGGTGGCCTGGAACAAAGGGTCCGATTCGAAACGCTTTTGCATGGGAGCATCGAGCAGAAAATAGGCTAGCGACAAGAATCCCATGCCTTGATGATGTGCCATGAATGAACGGATTACCGCGTTTGGCTGGCCACGCGGAACCCGCGACGGTGTGTAATCGATCGCTTCGAAAAAGCCGTACTCGCCTTCGAAACCTTCAGCTGACAATTGCTGCAGGTTGCGGCATGCTTCTTCCGGCGCCACCATCAACGCCATCATCGAAGCATATGGAGCGATCACCAGATCGTCGCCGAGGCCGCGTTTGAAGCCGAGGCCAGGCACGCCGAATGCGCGATACTGATAATTAAGACTGGCGTCGAAAGTGTGATAACCCGACTCCGAAATGCCCCATGGCACACCACGCTGCATGCCGTATTCGATGTGCCGTTTTACCGCGGACCGGTAAGTCTGTGCCAGCAAGGTATTTTCGAAGTTCGGCATGACCAGCAGAGGCATCAGGTACTCGAACATCGAGCCGCTCCACGACAACAGGATAGGCTCACCGCCAGCGACGGTGAGTTGGGGTCCCAGTGCAAACCAGCTGTCCTGCGGGATCTGGCCTTGAGCGATGGCGACGAAAGTGGCCAGCCTGGCTTCCGAGGCTAACAGATCGTAGAAACTGACATCGCGCCGGCGATCACTGACGTTGTAGCCGATGGCCAGCAGATGCGTAGCCGGATCGTACAGAAAGCCGTACTCCATGCGGGAAAACTCTGCGGCTTGCGTCACCAGTTGTTCGATCAGTAGCATGCGCTCGGCAGCATGTTGGCTACCCTTGGCCACCAGTTGACTTAGGCTACGTTGCGCGTCGGTCTGGTGCAAACCATCGTCCGCAGCAAGCTTCGCTTCAAGCAATGGCGCCAGATTGGCATGGTTCTGCGCCAGTTGCCGCAAGGTCGGAATCTGGTCCAGCTGCGGGAAATCATTTATCCATTCCGCCGGCGGCAGCATGTGTATCCACGGCGTCAGGGTGTTCAATTCATGCAAAGCTTCACGACACTGGCTGGCCAGAGCGCGCGCCCAGACATTGAGCTGGGTGTCGGGGACTGTGTCAAGGCCGGCAACGAAACCTGCCGCACAATGGCTCAGTCTTTGCAGGCAATCGTGCACTACCATCAGTGTGGCCGGCGCAGATTGGCAGGCCGCTTCCAGATCTTTTTCGAACTGGATCAGTTTCGCCAGCGGCCCACCGCCCGCCGTATCGCGCAGGATTTCATAAGTGTCGCGAATGCCGGAAAATACCCTGGTGCTGAATATCGGCGTATCCAGCAAGCCGGTCAGGCCGGGGCGCAGAGTCATCAGGTGGCCGGCAAGATTGCCGCTATCCACTGTCGAGACATAGATCGGGTGCAGCGGTTTCAGGTATTGGGTGTCGTACCAGTTGTAGAAGTGTCCCTGGTAACGTTCCAGGGAAGCCATGGTCTGGAAGGTGTTCTGGGTCCTTTCCAGCAGCTGGCCGGATGGGATGTAGCCGAAATCATAAGCGGTCAGATTAGCCAGCAGGGACAGGCCGATGTTGGTGGGCGAGGTACGGCGCGCAACAACCGCCACCGGGTGTTCTTGCACATTGTCGAGTGGCAGCCAGTTATCTTCCGGGCCGACGTAGGTCTCGAAAAACAACCACATCTTGCGCGACAGCGATTTCAAGAAGCGTGTCTGTTCCTGAGACAGCTCGGCTATGCGGCGTGCAATCGGCTGGCTGATCCAATACGCAATAACCGGAGATAGCCACCATAGCAGCAAAACGACCGTAGCCGCTTGCAGCGCGTGTGGATTCCTGACAACCAGCCACGCCGCCGTGGCGAGGGCAATCACCGGTGCGATCCACATCGATCTGTAGTAGGACAGCAAACCGTTCGCGGTCTGGCGATTGACTTCGCTGGATGGGTTCCATTCCAGTAGTTTTTTATGTGAGACCATTATCCGCCATTGCGTACGGATAATGGCGTCCAGGTTCATTGCGGCCTCATACGGCAAAAAAATCAAGGTCAGCGCCGCATGGGAAAAATGCTGAAGGGCTGCCCGCAACGATGCGGAAAAATGCTGGCGAAACAGTACGTCCTCCGGTTTTCTGAGCAGGCTCAACAGGCTGGCGCAGATGGAAGGAATCAGCAGGATGCCGAGCGCGACGCAGGTCCAGAACCAGGCCGAAGCCAAACCGATCCAGCCGATCAGCAATAAGGCTGTCAGCGCGAGCGGGACTATGCTGCGCCGCAGGTTGTCGAACAGCTTCCAGCGCGACAAGGCCGACAGCGGATTACGGTGATGGCCGATCTTGCCGCTTGCCGCGTCACGCGCACCCGGCACCCTCGGCAGCAGCCAGGAAGCGATCTGCCAGTCGCCGCGTATCCACCGGTGGCGACGGCTGACGTCGGCGCTATAGCGGGCGGGATATTGCTCGTACAGCTGGACATCGCTGAGCAAACCGGAGCGTGCGTAGCAACCTTCCAGCAGATCATGGCTGAGTACGCGGTTTTCCGGCATGCGGTCTTTCAATGTCTGTTCAAAGGCGTCGACATCGTAGATGCCTTTGCCGACGAAAGAACCTTCGCCAAAGAGATCCTGATAGACATCCGATACGGTGCGGGTGTAAGGGTCGATGCCGGTTTCGCCGCCGCACAACAGTTCGTAGCGCGAGGCGCCGGCGCTGGGCAGGCTGACCGCCAGGCGCGGTTGCAGGATACCGTACCCTTCGACCACACGCTGGCGGCTGGCATCATAGTGCGCGCGGTTCAGCGGATGGGCCATGGTGGCCACGAATTTTCTGGCGGCATCGCGTGGCAATTCGGTATCGGTATCGAGCGTGATCACGTACCTGACATTGCTCAAATTTTCCGTATTGCCGACGATAAGCGAAAAACTGTCTTTCGCACCGCCGCGCAAGAATGCATTGAGATCCGCCAGTTTGCCGCGCTTACGCTCGTAACCCATCCAGGTGTTTTCTTGTGGATTCCAGCGCCGCGGGCGGTGCAGCAGCAGGAAATTACTGTCTTCATCCTGGAAGTATTTTTTGTTCAATTCCTGAATGTTGTGCTCGATATGCTGCAACAGGCCGTCGTCTTCCGGCATCGTTTCGGTTTTCGCATCGGCGAAATCGGTCAACAGGCAAAAGCGCAGATTGGCGTCGCGATTGGCCAGGTAGCGTACTTCGAGCGCTTCGCTCAGGTTGTCGATATTTTGTTTGGTGAACATTATCGTCGGCACCACCACCAGCGCCCGCGATTCGGCTGGAATACCGTTCGAAAAATCCATCCTCGGCAGCGGGTGCGGCACGGCGACCAGGGTGATTACCCAGTTGACCATGGCATGCGCAAACTGGCTGCCAGCTACCAAAGCGAGTGCGGCTACCAGTGCCAGCAGCCAAACGCTGGCGTCGTCGGCATAGGCCTTGGCGACGATGCCACCGGTGACAGCCAAGGTAATCAGCAGCGTGCTGCCCACATAGGCGGTCAGGGGAGCTGCTTTGCTTGCGCGCCGCAGCATTTCCATCGATGGTAGCCTGGCTGCGACGGCTTGTTCCAGTTGCACCAGGCCTTTGCCGACCAGGTAATAGCCGACATGCCCGGTGCGTTGGTCGACGCCCGTCGCCTCGGCGCCGGCAAGGCGTACCGCATGTTCGGCAATGTCGGATTCCGACAGCGGACTGTACCGGGCTATCTGTTCGACGACATGCCGATAGTGATCGCGCGTGGAAAAATCCATGCGGGCATAAACGTCGACCGGGTCCTTGCGTAAGACATGATCGACCACACTCATGGTTTCGACGAATTCGCGCCAATCCATGGCGCTCAGGAAGCGCAGGCTGCCGATGCTGTTGCTGATCGATACCTGATCGGCGGCTTGCTGCTGGGTTTCAGACTGGACCAGCAGCTCGATGGTCTGGCCGGATTCCGTCAGGCGCTGCGACAGCCAGGTCAAGGGCAAAGTCAGTGCCGGGCTTTGCCCTTGCAGGCGGCGCACCAGTTCGGCGACGAACGCGCTGTCCAGCGGCGGGTTGGAGCGCGCCATGTCGGCCACCAGCAGGATCAGGTTACTAGGGTCGTTTTCAGCGCTCTCCGCCATTGCGTCGGCCCAGGAGTCGGCCAGATTGCGATTGAGGCGTGTGTTGGCGAGATGGGCCGCGACGCGCCGCAGGTTTTCTATCAGCGCCAGGCGCAGCATGATCGGGATCGCCCACAATTCACCCAGTTTTAGAGGGGTAACTTGCTGGTAGGCGGCGACGAAGCGACTCAGGCTTTCGGGATCGACCCGGCCATCGCCGTGCGAAATGGTTTCCAGCGCAATGTCGTAGACGCGCGGCCGGCCGGCTGAGTTGCCGCGCAGCAGGCGCGGTAATTCCTTACTGTAGTTTTTTGGCAAATGCCGTTTGGCGGTACGGATCTGTTCTTCGATCAGATAGAAATTATCGAGCAGCCATTCGGCGGCAGGTGTGATCTGGCGACTAGCCTGGATTGCTTCGGTCAGCTGGTTACAGGCATCGATGATGACATTTTCATTGTCGGCCAGACGCGATAGCAGTTGGTCGCGCGCGCGTTCGCTGCTGAGTTTGTGCGCATTGGCCAGGATACGGCCGTGTTGCTCCATCTGCAAGGCGCTGAACAGTTCCGCGCGCAGTGGTAACTCATCCTCTGCCGGTCCGTTACGCATGCTTCCGGGTAGCAATGCGTTCTTTATGCCGAGTAAACTGTCGTAGAGAGATCTAGGGTCTGTTTTCAATTCTAACGTTTCTATTCAGATAATGAAACTGAGGAGAATCGGATCGCAGAGCGTAGACATGATTGTCAAGGATCTGATTCTGGCCCTGCAAAATAGTGCTTCAGACAACAGCACGAGTTCGCTGTCAAGAGAGGCGTGCGACAGGGGACGATAGAATTTGAGGCAGCGGGAATGCCAACTGGCGTGCTGTGAACCAGTCTACGCTTTACAGCTTAGCAGTTTCTGCGGGCGCTCTCTGAATATCGGAATATCAATCGGAGCCCGCCCCGTTAATTTTATTGCGCTGACGGTATTGTTCAAGGTTAAGTGAATTGCAGGATAAATTCAGTGCGTTGTCGCACATAGTGAAAATGACAATGTGATGTAATGCAACGCAACATAATGCATCGCATCGCATCGGCTCTGGCAGATGACGTCGATATTTTTCTGCATGTTGTCGAATGTCAGGTAATCTAGGTGCGCTGGCGCACAGAGTTTTCAGTTTGGTAAGCCTATCTTGTCAACAGGCCCTATCAGGATAGGTACGTGGCCCGCGCCCGAGTGCACGCGACGAATATGATACTTACCATCCAATGGAGCCGAATATGAACCTCAAACCAATTGTTTGCGCCATCATGGCGATAACCATGACCACAGGCGGATCTGCCTTTGCTCAAAATTTCGGCGATCGTAATGATCACCAGCAACGAGACGGTCAAGGTGATAATCGCGATAATCGCGATTATCGCGGCAATCACGATAATCGCGGCAATCACGACAATCGCGACAATCAGGGCAGGCCGCAGGATCATCGCGATAACCGGGATTTCGGACAGGCTAACCGCGGTCACGAAGGTGAGCGTGGCGCCGGACCGAATCATGAGTTTTACCGTGGCCAGCGTCTGCCACCTGAATATCGCAACCGGCAATATGTGGTTAATGACTGGCGCGGCCACCATCTGAATGCACCGCCGCGTGGTTATCAATGGGTGCAAACCGGTGGCGACTATGTGTTGGTGGCGATTTCCACCGGTATCATCCTGCAGCTTCTCCTGAATAACTGACAAAACCGTGTTTGTCGTCTTGTAGCTGACGGCTTGCAACAGAAAGCTCTCCTGAGTAAATATACAGGAGGGCTTTTTTTACGTGGGGAGGTTCGTAGGGTGGGCACGCTTTTGTGCCCACGCGGAACTCACAACACGCACATACCTATTTCCCTAACGTCCAAAACATCGCCAACACCGCGACAGCCATGACTCCGGTGCAGAGCCAGCCTAATCTTTTCAATTTGACGGTGATCACGAATCGCCCCATGATTTTCGGATGCGCGGCCATCAGCATCATCACGCACATGATCGGCACCGAAATGACGCCGTTAATCACGGCGCTCCAGTACAGGGCCTTGATCGGATCGACGGGTGCGAAGCAGAGCGCAACGCCGATGGCGGTAGAGATGGCGATGATCCCATAGAATTTTTGGGCCAGCACAGGTTTCAGTTCCAGGCTGTTTTTCCAATGGAAAGCTCCTGCCATGGCATAGGCGGCAGAACCGGCAAGTACCGGGACCGCCAGTAATCCGGTGCCGATGATGCCCGCGCTAAACAGCCAAAAGGCGAATTCGCCCGCAATCGGGCGCAATGCCGTAGCTGCCTGCGCCGAGGTTTGTATATCCGTGATGCCGTGCAGGCCGAGGGTGACTGCTGTCGTCAGCATGATGAAGTAGGCGACGATGTTGGAAAAACCCATGCCAAGGCTGGTGTCGAGCTTGATCCGGCGGAAGTTGGCGCTGGCCTGCTCCGGGGCATCTCTCAACGGTTTCGCGTCCGGATTGGCATGCAGGTCTTCCACTTCCTGCGACGCTTGCCAGAAGAACAGGTAGGGACTGATTGTGGTGCCGAATACGGCCACTACCGTAGTGATGTATTCAGGCTTCCAGGACAAGTGCGGCCAGACGGTTTTTGCGAACACTTCGGTCCACGGTGTATGCACCACGAAGGCGGTGCCGACATAGGCTAGCAAAGCCAGCGTCAGCCATTTCAGCAGGCGGACGTAACGATCGTAGGGAATGAAAATTTGCAGCACGAGCGACAACAGGCCGAAGCCCAAGGCATAAAAATGCGCAGGGCCGCCCACCAGCAGTCTCAATGCTTCCCCCATGGCGGCAACGTCGGCAGCGATATTGATCGTATTGGCCACAAGCAGCAGGCCGACGATGCCATATAACAGCCAGGGCGGGTAGTGGCGGCGAATGTTGGTAGCCAGGCCATGGCCGCTGACCCGGCCGATTTTCGCGCTGACCATCTGGATGCCAACCATCAGCGGATAGGTCAGAAACAGCGTCCACAACAGGTTGAAACCAAACTGCGCTCCTGCCTGGGAATAGGTGGCAATGCCGCTGGGGTCGTCATCTGCGGCGCCGGTAATCAGGCCCGGCCCGAGTTTTCTTAACCAGCTTTCTTTTGATTCTGGATTTTTCATTTGTGAGCGGTTTGCCGGAAAGTCAGTCTTGTTATTCGTTTGAGGTCAGCCGCGTTGTTTTTTTACCTGGTGTGCTGCAGCAGAAATTTCGCATTTTCATGCTATTGCTCAAAAAAGCTTATTGTCGAACGCTATTCCGGTCTGTACGTTATCGAACCGTGAATATGAAAACTTGCCGATGTGTCAGGCACTAAAACGGGTGATATGTGCGTCAGCGTACCGATCCCTCGCAATATACGACATACACTGGACGCGTTGCTTCGGCACAGAATTGCCGTTGATATCGTGCGTCGGAATCCATAAGTGGTCTGTCAATGGCAGGTTTTTGTTGAATGATACCGGCGCAAAAGTCGCGCCTCACACCATCTGAGGAGAATCCTATGTTGGAAAAGAATTTGAAGGTCGTCAATGATGACGTAAAAAAGCTGATCAAGGATGCGCAGGCCCTATTGCTGGCAGCCGCTGATTTGACTGGTGACAAGGCAGAGGAAATGCGAAATCGTGGCATGCGCCTGCTGGACAAGGCAGTGGTCACAGCCCAGGATGCACAAGCTAATGCGATTGTCGCTGGCAGGGAAATGGCGGATTCGGCAGAAGTCTATGTGAGAGAGAATCCGTGGCGTGCACTGGCTACGGCTGCAGGTGTGGGATTTCTGGCCGGAGTGATCCTGGCTAAAAAATAGAGCTGCGGCTGCGCGCAGCGATAGCCGGAGTTAAGACGATTCTCCGGCCTCTCGGGAAACGGCGTGACACACATCCGGATCGCGCCATTTTTTTTGCAGAAGCAGGTTTACAGTCGCCCGGTCAGCAACATGACGATCAGGATGATAACGATCAGTCCGGTAATGCCGCTTGGGCCGTAACCCCAGCTGCGGCTATGCGGCCAGCTCGGCAGAGCGCCGATGACGACGAGAATCAGTAGAATGAGTAAGACGGTGCCCATGCTTGGCTCCTAAAGAAGTGAAAGGACTGGTTCGCAAGCACGAGCGCCGCTTGCAACGGGAACTTAACGCTGTTATTTTTTTCAGCTAAGTATGGAACCAAGATAGTGGGGAAAGATCGCACGGTCTGTACGCTGCCGCACAAAAACCCGCCCTCCCGGAAGTCGGGTTTTCTGCAGACATTTACAGTAGTAGTATTGATCGAAACATGGTCTGATCGGAAGTGCCGTGTTTATTGTGACAGAATACAAAATGCGACAAATATCGGGGCAGATACCGGTAGACTGATTTTCACACCGCCTGGAGACTGCAATGCTTACCGAAACAATTGGTGACTACGAAATCGAATGTTCCGGCATCCAGCTGCCTGACAGCGAAGACTGGGTAGCCAATCTGGCCATTTATGCGCCATCCACTAATCCGATGCATAGAAATGACATTTTTCCGTCGCAGCGGGTCGCGGTTGACGTCGTATTTTCCAGCGAACAGGAAGCTGAGGCGGAGGCCCGTGTCGTTGCCATTTCGATGATTGAAGACAGAAGAAAAGAATAGCGTTAAAAAGCGATGTAAAAATACAGTCAAATCCGGAAGATTCCAAAGTAAAGATTATTCAGCAAGGAGATGCACGATGCAGCTAGGGATGATCGGACTAGGGCGCATGGGCGCCAACATGGTAAGGCGCCTGACCAAAGGCGACCATCAATGCGTGGTATATGACTTGCATCCGGATGCAGTCCAGGCGTTGTTGCATCCCGGGGCGACTGGTGCATCGTCGTTGCAAGACCTGGTGAGCAAATTGAGCAAGCCGCGTGTGCTGTGGCTGATGTTGCCGGCGGCTGTGGTTGATGAAAATCTGGCGCTGCTGACACCGCTGCTGGACGCCGGCGACATCGTGATCGACGGCGGAAATTCCTATTACCACGATGACATTCGCCGTGGCATCGAATTGAAAGAAAAAAACATCCACTACGTTGACGTCGGCACCAGCGGTGGCGTCGCCGGTTTCGACCGCGGGTATTGCCTGATGATTGGCGGCGACAAGGAAGCTGTGCAGCATCTTGCGCCGATTTTTGCCACGCTGGCGCCGGGAGTTGATGCGGCAAGCGCCACGCCTGGCCGGAACAAGTCCGACAGTAGTGCCGAGCAGGGTTACCTGCATTGCGGTCCGCAAGGCGCCGGGCATTTCGTCAAGATGGTGCATAACGGTATCGAGTACGGCATCATGGGCGCTTATGCGGAAGGCTTGAACATCCTGCGCAACGCCAATATCGGCAAGCGCAGCCATGATACGGATGCGGAAACAACGCCGCTGCGCAATCCGGAACACTATCAATATGAGTTGGACCTGCCCGAGATCACCGAACTCTGGCGGCGCGGCAGCGTGATCGGCTCGTGGTTGCTGGATCTTACCGCTGGTGCGCTACAGAACGATCCGAAACTGGAACAGTACGCCGGCCGCGTGTCGGATTCGGGCGAAGGGCGCTGGACAATTAATGCCGCTATCGACGAAGCAGTGCCGGTGCCGATTTTGAGCGCCGCTCTTTTTACACGTTTCAGCTCACGCGGTGAAGGCGACTTTGCCGATAAGGTCTTGTCAGCCATGCGGCAAGGATTCGGCGGCCACGTAGAAAAGCCGGTTAAACCACAGGAAGATTGATGACGGTAGTGCACGAAGATACTAAAAGCATCAAAAATATTAGTTGCCACCGTCCAGGAATAAGATGATGAAAATAAGCCCCCTGGCCGGAAAACCGGCGCCATTGGCATTGTTGGTCGATGTGCCGAAGCTGGTCACAGCGTATTACACGAATGTCCCGGATCCGGGGATTCCCGAACAACGCGTCGCCTTCGGTACTTCCGGGCATCGCGGGTCGTCGTTCGCGCATAGCTTTAACGAGGCGCATGTACTGGCCATTACGCAAGCCATTTGCGCTTATCGCAGCAAGCAGGGCATTAACGGCCCGCTGTTCCTCGGCATTGATACCCATGCGCTGTCGGTTCCTGCCTGCACTAGCGCGCTCGAGGTATTGGCCGCCAACGGTGTAGACGTGATGCTGGCGGAGGGTGACGAGTACACGCCGACGCCGGCAATTTCGCACGCTATTCTCAGATACAACAAGGGCCGCAGCAGCGGTTTTGCCGACGGTATCGTGATTACTCCCTCGCACAATCCGCCGGAGGATGGTGGCTTCAAGTACAACCCGCCGAACGGCGGCGCGGCAGATACCGATGTCACCGGCTGGATCGAGGCCGCAGCCAATGTTTATCTGAAAAATGCTCTCAAGGATGTCAAGCGAATGCCGGTGGAGAAGGCGCTGCGCCTTGCCACCACGCATCGCTACGACTATCTCAACACCTATGTGAACGAGCTTGACCAGGTGATTGATATGGCGGCAATCCGCAGTGCCGGGATTCATCTCGGTGTCGATCCGCTGGGCGGCGCCGGTGCGCATTACTGGGAGCGGATTGGTGAGCGTTACGGGTTGAACCTGACCGTGGTCAGCGACGAAGTCGATCCGACTTTCCGTTTCATGACAGTGGATTGGGATGGCCGGATTCGGATGGATCCGTCGTCGTCCTACGCCATGCAGCGCCTGCTTGGAATGAAGGATCGTTACGATATTGCTTTTGCCTGCGATACCGATCATGACCGCCACGGCATCGTCACAAAAAGCGCCGGGCTGCTGCCGGCTAACCACTATCTGGCGGTTGCCGTCGATTATCTGTTCCAGCACCGGACCTTATGGTCGAAGGATGCCAGCGTCGGCAAGACGGTTGTCAGCAGCCAGATCATCGACCGCATCAGCGCCAGGCTGAATCGCAAGCTGTATGAGGTGCCGGCCGGTTTCAAATGGTTCGCAGCCGGCTTGAGCGATGGTTCACTCGGTTTTGGCGGCGAAGAGAGCGCCGGCGCCACTTTCCTGCGGCTTGACGGTTCAGTCTGGACTACTGACAAGGATGGCCTGGCGCCAGCCCTGCTGGCGGCAGAGATCACCGCGCGCAGCGGCCGGGATCCCGGTGAGGTTTACCGCAAACTGGCGGCTGAGCTGGGCGATCCTGTCAGCACCAGGGTTGAGGCCAGCGCCACGCCGGCGCAGAAGAAAATGCTGTCGGCGTTATCGCCGCAACAAGTGCAGCGCGATCAGCTGGCCGGCGAAAAAATTCAGCATATTCTCACCACGGCGCCGGGCAACCGGGCCCCGATAGGGGGATTGAAAGTGGTCACGGAAAGTGGCTGGTTTGCTGCGCGGCCGTCAGGCACGGAGGATATCTACAAAATCTACGCCGAGAGTTTTCAAGGCGAGGATCATTTGCTGCGCATCGTGCAAGAGGCGCAGGCGATTGTCGACGCCGCTCTGGCCGGCAACCCACAATCGCCATCCGCGGCAAAAACATGAGCCGGAGAGCGCTGACGACAGCAGCCGAACTGGACATGCTGCAGCGCGAATCATTCAGTTATTTCATGCATGAGACTAATCTGGAAAACGGTCTCGTGATAGATAAGACCGCACTTGGCTGGCCTGCCAGCATTGCCGCGGTGGGCCTGGCGCTTGCGGCATATCCGGTGGCGACCGAACGCGGCTTCATTAAACGTACTGAAGCAGCCAAACGGGTGTTGAGGACATTGCGATTTTTCTGGAACAGCCCGCAAGGAACGGAGCCGGATGCCACCGGCTATCGGGGTTTCTACTATCATTTCCTGGATATGAAAACCGGCCGTCGGGCCTGGCAATGCGAGTTATCGACGATCGATACTGCTTTTTTCGTGGCAGGAGCCTTGACGGCAGGCAGTTATTTCGATGACCCGGTTAGTGCGGAGGAAGGCGAAATCCGCAGGCTGGCCGATGCGCTTTATCTGCGTGTCGACTGGCCATGGGCGCAGAATGGCGGCGAGGCGTTATCCATGGGATGGAAGCCGGAGTCAGGTTTCTTGCCTAATCGATGGGATGGCTACGACGAGGCGCTGCTGTTGTACATCCTGGGGTTGGGTTCGCCATCGCATCCTTTGTCTGCAGATAGTTACTGCGATTGGACCTCCGCCTATCAATGGCAGCATAGCTACGGCTACGATTATTTCTATTCCGGCTCCATGTTCACGCATCAGCTGTCGCATATCTGGGTGGATTTCCGTGGCATACAAGACAACCCCATGCGTAGCAAAGGCATCGATTATTTCGAAAACAGCCGTCGCGCCACGCTGGTCCAGCAACAATATGCGATCGCCAATCCCGGTGGTTTCGCCGGTTATGGTGAATATTGCTGGGGTATTACCGCAAGCGACGGCCCCGGCCCGGCGACGCTCGATGTCAACGGCGTCAAGCGCGAATTCTTCGACTACGTGGCGCGCGGCGTACCGCACGGTCCCGATGACGGTACCATTGCGCCATGGGTGGTGGTGGCTTCGCTGCCGTTTGCGCCAGAAATCGTACTGCCTACCATCGATTATTTTGTGCATCAGGTCGGCCTGAAGACCGGCAATCCTTATGGTTTCAAGGCGACATTCAATCCGAGCTTTCCATGTAACTGCGCCAACCCTTACGGTTGGGTATCGCCCTGGCATTTCGGCCTCGACCAGGGGCCGATCATTCTGATGATCGAGAACTATCGCAGCGAGATGCTGTGGCGCCTGATGCGGAATTGCCCATATATCAAAAACGGTTTGCAGCGTGCCGGTTTCACCGGCGGCTGGCTAGGAACGCAATAACGCCAGAGCACGTTGGCACACGTTATCAACGGTAAAACCATACTCGCGCATCACAACTTCACCCGCAGCCGAGGCGCCAAAATGATCTATCGCCAGCACGTCGCCGTGATCGCCGACATAGCGATGCCAGCCTTGCGCGACGCCAGCTTCCACCGCCAGTTTTGCGCCGATTGCCGGCGGTAGCACCGTGTCGCGATATGCCTGTGGTTGTTCATCGAACAGTTCCCAGCTCGGCATCGAGACAACCCGCACCTGGATGTTTTGCGCCAGCAGTTGCAGCCGTGCGGCTACGATCAGCCCGACTTCCGAGCCGCTGGCAATCAGGATCAACTCCGGGGAGCCGTCAGGAGCGTCGGCCAGGATATAAGCGCCACGTTGCAATTCTTCGGCCGCTGCAAATTGGCTGCGATCCAAGGTAGGCACATTCTGCCGTGTCAGCACCAGCGCCACCGGCCGTTCATGCGATTGCACCGCTACCCGCCAGGCAATCGCGGTTTCGTTGGCATCTGCCGGACGTAGCACGATCAGGTTTGGTAGCGCACGCAAGCTGGCAAGTTGTTCTACCGGTTGATGGGTGCCGCCGTCTTCGCCCAGCGCGATGCTGTCATGGGTAAACACATAGATCACCTGCAAGCCCATGAGGGCAGCAAGGCGGATGGCCGGCCGCATATAATCGGAGAAAACCAGGAAGGTGGCGCCGAACGGCAGCGCGCCGCCATGGGCCGCCATGCCGTTGATAATCGCGCCCATCGCAAGTTCACGCACGCCAAAGTGCAAGTTGCGGCCGGCATAACTCCAGCCGCCGCCATCGGAACCTTGTCTGTCGCCTGCAATGATGTCGGCCGGCTCGAAATCTCCCAATCCTTTCAATGAGGTATAAGTCGAAGGATCAAGATCCGCCGAGCCGCCGATCAGTGCCGGCAGATGCGCGGCGATAGCGTTCATGACCTTGCCCGATGCGACCCGTGTCGCCATGCCTTTGGCATCTGCCGGGAATCGCGGTATATCTGCATCCCAGCCGGCTGGCAAAGCGGCCGTTCCGCCTTGAATGAGCTGTTGCAGTTCCAACGCAAGCTGGGGAAATTGTTGTTGGTAGAGCGAGAATTTCGCATGCCAGGCCGATTCCGATTTTTCCCCCGGCTGACCGGCTTCGAGGAAATGCGCTGCAGCGGCTTCGGGAATATAAAACCAAGGCTGCTCCGGCCAGCCAAGCCTCTGCTTCGTCAAGCGCAGCTCCTCGACACCGAGCGGCGAACCGTGTGCTTCGAAACTGTCTTGTTTGTTGGGCGAGCCGTAACCGAGATGGGTACGTACCAGTATCAGCGAGGGGCGCCCGGTCTCACCGTGTGCGGCGTCCAGCGCGCGTGCTATCGATGCCAGGTTGTTACCGTCTTCTATGACTTGCGTGTGCCAGCCATAGGCGTCGAAACGCCGTGCCCGATCCTCGGTAAAAGCGATGTCGGTGCCGGCGGAGAGAGTCACCCGGTTGTCGTCGTAGAGGTAAATCAGTTTGCCCAGCTGCAGATGGCCTGCCAGCGATGCGGCTTCCGAGGCGATACCTTCCATCAGGTCGCCGTCGCTCACTATGCCGTAGGTAAAATGATTGACAATATCCAGGTCGCCGCGATTGTAGCGAGCGGCCAGATTCGCTTCCGCCATCGCCATGCCGACGCCGTTGGCAAAGCCCTGGCCGAGCGGGCCGGTGGTGACTTCGACGCCAGGCGTCAAGCCCCGTTCAGGATGGCCCGGCGTACGGCTGCCCCATTGACGGAAATGCTGGAGCTGAGTGAGCGGCAGGTCGTAACCGGTGAGATGCAACAGGCTGTACAGCAAAGCGGAACCATGGCCCGCCGACAGTACAAACCGATCGCGGTCGAACCAATGGGGATGGGCGGGATGATGCTTGAGAAACTGCGTCCATAGCACATACGCCATCGGCGCCGCGCCCAGCGGCAACCCCGGATGGCCGCTGTTGGCTTGCTGGACCGCGTCGACCGACAGGAAACGCAGGGTATTGACGCACAATTCGTCGAGTGCAGAGGTGGAAAGCGTTGAGCTCATTCGGCAACTCCTTGAATTCGATGGGCGGATCTGAGGATAGTCTGGGGTAATCCAACGCAACGCAAAGCACGATCAAAGAACGATAGCATTCTTTGCGGCGCTTTTCGCCGGTTTAATGTAACTGGCAGTAGTACAGGAATTGACGAATTGACGAATTTGGTGCTGGTATATTTCCCGACCGCCAGCCCCGGTAGTCCGATATTTACACTTACGTCTCCCGATGAAATTGGTTGTCATGCAATCTCGTCGTTAAAGCAGGCGCAGCGTACTTATCGCTAAGCTTAAACCGCCAGGCTTCGGAGCCCTGGCAGGGAAGATGGGATAACTTTAGCCAACTGTCGTGCATTTATCTGTTCGCTAAGCCACATAGAAAAAGTTTATTTTTTTTACGGGGCGTTGCAGCCGCCGGCCACAACAAAAACCACTTGCAATTTCATTCGTATCCGGTGCGTTCGGCACCGCGTTTGCCGGTAGGCGAAGATGTTTCGCCATTGAAGTCATCTGCCATGGCCCGTGACCTGACACGTTGTTGGTACGCGTATTGGCGTGCTTAATGTTTGTCTATCTGCCTATCTATTTACTTGTCTACTTTCTTGTATACATCAATATAGACTTGCGACATCATATGATCTTCGTGCCGCATCGCCTCCCATAACAAAGGATGAAGAATGAACCGGCGTTTGCCATTCCAGATCGTACCCGCATTGCATGCAAATCACGGTGGTAGACGCTGCCACCTTTATCGATGAGAGAAAACATGTTCACTTTCGACCCTAATCATTATCCCTACGCCTCCCGCCGTAGCGCGGTGTATGCCAAGCGCGGCATGGTAGCCACCTCGCAACCGCTGGCTGCGCAAGCCGGGCTGGCGGTGCTGCAAGCCGGCGGCAACGCCATCGATGCAGCGATCGCCACCGCTGCCGCGCTGACCGTGGTTGAGCCGACCGCGAATGGTATCGGTGGCGATGCCTTTGCACTGATCTGGCACAAGGGTGAACTGCACGGTTTGAACGCCAGCGGAGCTGCACCGCGCGCAATCTCCATCGATAAGCTGCACGCAGCGGGGCATCAAAGCATGCCGAAGTACGGTGCGCTGCCGATCACTGTGCCTGGCACGCCGGGGGCATGGGCCGGCATGGCAGAACGTTTCGGCAAGCTGCCGCTGGAGCGTTCCATGGCCGGCGCCATCGCGCTGGCGCAAGACGGCTATCCGGTATCGCCGATGGTGGCGTTTGCCTGGCAGCAGGCATACAAATTATTTCAACAGGAATTCAAGGACGCGCATTTTCAATCCTGGTTCGACACGTTCAATGTAGACGGCCGGGCGCCGCGCGCTGGCGAGGTCTGGCGTTCGCAGGGGCATGCCGATACCTTGCGTGCGATCGCTGCCGACAATGGCGCCAGTTTCTATCGTGGTGCTTTGGCCGAAAAGATTGCTGCCTTTGTACGCTCTGCCGGCGGTTATCTGGATAATGCCGACCTGGCGGCTTACCAGCCGCAATGGGTAGCGCCGATCAGCAGCAATTACCGCGGTTATGATGTCTGGGAAATTCCGCCTAACGGCCATGGCCTTGTTGCTTTGCTGGCCTTGAATATCCTGAAAGGCTTCGATTTCAGCGAACGCGATACTTTGCTGACCTATCACCGTCAGATCGAAGCAATCAAGCTGGCATATGCGGACGGCCTGGCGCATATCGCCGATAGTGGCCATATGCGGGTCGCAGTCGAGGATCTGCTGTCCGATGCTTATGCCGACGAGCGCCGCCAGTTGATCGGCGCGCGCGCGGCGTTGCCTGTGGCTGGCCAGCCGTCGCGCGGCGGCACCGTGTATCTGAGCACCGCCGATGATGAAGGTAATATGGTGTCCTTCATCCAAAGCAATTACATGGGTTTCGGGTCCGGGCTGGTGGTGCCGGGAACCGGCATCGCCTTGCATAATCGTGGTAACAATTTCACGCTCGATGCAGCCCATCCGAACTGCCTGGCACCTGGCAAAAGGCCATATCACACCATCATCCCGGGTTTTTTGACAAAGGATGGCAAGGCGGTAGGTCCGTTCGGCGTGATGGGCGGCTTCATGCAGCCGCAG
Organism: Collimonas sp. OK607; assembly: GCF_900111995.1. Lineage (GTDB taxonomy): Bacteria > Pseudomonadota > Gammaproteobacteria > Burkholderiales > Burkholderiaceae_D > Collimonas. Next base: position 1,982 of record NZ_FOKF01000016.1, on the reverse strand, counting down.
GGACATGTGCAGATGGTCATGAACACGGTAGATTTCGGCCTTAATCCACAATCCTCGCTCGACGCCCCGCGTTGGGAATGGGAGGGGGGTAATAATGTCAGTATCGAACATACCAATGCGGAGCACATATTCCGCGGTTTGCGCGGCCTCGGACACGAGGCCTCATGGTCAGCCAATCAACTCGGTTTCGGCCGCGGCCAGATTATCTGGCGCGATCAGCACGGCGTGTTATGCGGCGGGACAGAGCCGCGTACGGATGGTAGTGTGGCGGCCTGGTAAATAACGACGCAACGGCGGAAATCATGAAAACAGTCTCAGGCACCGACCCCCAGGTAATCGCCCGGGTTAGCGACTTTGCGCCAAAAGGCGTGTCTTTACCTGACTATGTATACGGCCGTCTGCGCGAAGATATTTTCGACATGCGCCTGTTGCCGGGCGATCAGATTACCGAAACTGAAATCGCCGCCTACTTCAATGTCTCGCGCACCCCGGTACGCGAAGCGTTGCAGCGCCTGCAGGGCGATGGCTTGATGCAAGGTTATGTACGGGGCGGCTGGGAAGTGGTGCCCATCGATTTCAAGCGTTTTGAAGATTTATACGAGTTGCGCAAACTGATCGAAATTCATGCCATCAGCAAGCTATGCGCAGGACCAGCCAGCGCCGGCGCTATCGATACCGCGTTGATCGAACAGCAAAAGGCGATATGGTGTGTGCCGCCGTCTGAACGCTTAAGCGATGGACGCAAGGTGGCGATGCTTGACGAAAAATTTCACCTGGCGCTGGTGCGCGCCGCTGGCAACCTGGAAATGGCCAGTACTTTCGAGCGTTTGACTGACCGCATCCGCATCGTGCGCCGTCTGGATTTCATCTATGGCGATTGTGTGCAGTCGACCTATGACGAACATGTCGCGATCCTGGCGAAAATAGGCACCCGCGGCGCTGCCGATGCCGTCAGCCTGATGACTGCGCATATCGACGACGGTCATGTCGATGTCACCCAAATTACCTTGCATCGCTTGCACAGCGCGCGGGCGTCTGCTGGAGCCGAACGTTTGGCGTATGTGCAGGTTAAGGTGATGCGTTAGATCGCGGCTGTGGAGAAAGACAATTCACTTGCTGCGGGTTTTTTTCTTTTCGTTTTACAGCTTCTGCTCCGTGGTCCACTAAGCGGGGTCAGAGTGAAGTTTCGCGATAAAGCCTGCGAAAGTTCACTCTGACCCCGGTTAGTTCGTGCTGCTCGTCGCGTATACCGTAAAAACTTCGGTATTGGAATTTGCGTAGATAACTTTGCTAAGGGAGAAGGGTTATCAATGCGAATCGAGGACTTAGTGATGTGGGGTCAGAGTCGAATGGCACTTACTTAGCCTTTTTCGGATGGTCGTATTTTCGCAGCATCTCTCTTGCTGGGGTCCGTGCTTGCATCAGTAGAGGGTAAGGTTTTGGTCTTCGCTTGATGGCGCGCGGTTCGATTCGCCCCGGTCGGTTTCCGATCGTCTGTTCGGCCACCAACGCCAAGAATTCTGCGACGTTATCATCGTCATCAGGGTGACGCAATGTATCGCCCGTTGCCAGCCATAGTTGTAGCGTATGCTTGAAGCTCAGTGCGCGTGGCAAGACATCGGCGAGCAAGGCTGATTGCAGCATGATCATTCGGATGAGGTTGTAGGCAAGCAGGTATACCCACATCTCCTTTTCACCCATCTGCGGTGTTTTGCAGCTCAGTGTTTCCATGCCCAATGTGGTTTTGATGTTGCGGATGTCTAACTCGACATGCCAGCGGCGCTTGTATAATGCCTTCAGGGCGATTTTTGGCGTTGTTTTCGGACACAGCAAGGTCGTCACCAGCACTTTGCCGCCAGCTTCCAATTCCCTCACGGTCAGCGTATCCGGTGCAGATTCGTACTGTTCTATCGTCATCCAATCCGGGCGGATTGTCGGCTTGCTCAGCGTGATCAAATGATCCCGGCTCCCGAGACTTTTCC
>NZ_FOKF01000047.1 GCF_900111995.1 Collimonas sp. OK607 | reverse complement strand
GTGATCGACGAACGTGCAGCGATCGAGTTTGAAGCCAAGGTCAAGGATGCCGAACGTCACGGCGCCAAACTGTTATATGGCAATATCCGCAACGGTGCAGTCTACTCGCCGACCGTACTGGACCACGTACCCGCCGACTGCAAGCTGGTTGCCGAAGAAACGTTCGGACCGGTGTCGCCGGTGATCCGCTGCACCGACATTGCCGATGCCATCCGCATCTCCAACTCGACGCCATACGGCCTGTCGTCGTCGGTCTGCACCAACCGCATGGACTACATCACCCGTTTCGTTCGTGAGCTGGAAGTGGGCAGCGTCAATGTGCGGGAGGTGCCAGGCTATCGTCTGGAGCTGACACCGTTTGGTGGCATCAAGGATTCAGGTCTCGGCTACAAGGAAGGCGTGCTGGAAGCGATGAAAAGCTTCTCCAATACCAAGACGTACTCGCTGCCCTGGAACTGACCCGATGTCGTCTATTCCGGGAATAGACGACTCGCAACGGTGGATGTGGCGGCTTGCGCGAAACGCACGCCGCCTTTTTTTTGATTCGATGCAGCACGCAGGTTAACCTGGTCGGCGGTTGTCTGACCGTGCGCGCTCCTGGTTCGCTTTGCATTGCTCACAACGTGGGCAGCCTTTACGTGCCGGTCAGATCGTAACTACCGGATCTTGCACAGGGATGTTGTTTGCCGCGGAAGGAGAACGGGTGCAAGCTGAACTGGCGGGCATCGGCAACGTCGAAATGCAATTCTGAATCAAACTTCTCCGTGGCTCGCGTGTGAAATTCATATCACAGCGTGACCACGTTGACCTTCAATCACTCCCTGCTCCACGCCCTCCAGAAATTGCATCGATTACGCGCAATTAATACTTCGCGTTAATTATTATTTCCATTTTAGAAATAATATGTTGCAATGCCCCACCTTTATCTTGATGTGTACAACAATTAAACTGCAACTCATGGAGCCGCGCTTATACACGACTGCATTTCCCCCGAGTCAGTGGCCGACGAGCAGCATGATGCTGGAACGCTGAGTCCGGAATCATCAACCACACTTTTTGGAGAGTAAAAATGAACCCAAGACATTTGATCGCTGTCGTTGCCATGTTGACCGCCAGCGCTTCCAGCTTTGCCGGATCGCAGCCCAGGATTGATCTGTTGGGCGATCCGATACCAGTATCAGCAGCCACCCGAACAATCGTCATTACCCCTGACACCAGGTACGTCAACGTAACCGGTGGAGAAACGGTCAGGTTCTTGGTGGGCGGCAAATCATTCGCCTGGAATTTTGATGGCTCGATAATGGTTTCGTCATTCGACTTGAACCGGACTGCCCCGGCAAGCATGCTTGACCACACTGTGACGGCCTATGTCGCGCCTAATCCTCTCTACGTGCCTTGACCATTAGCCACAAACACCCGCCCGGAGATCCCGGTAGCTTGCCTTCACCGTATCCGGCAGGCTTACGCCATTCCTGACTGCGGTCATTTCGGCAACAATTGAAACCGCGATCTCTGCCGGCGTTTTACTACCGATATACAGGCCGGCCGGCCCATGCAGCCGGTCTATCTGAGATTGCCTTCAATCAAATTCTTTCAAGCGCTCGCGGCGGCGGGCGCTATTTATCCGTGAGCCTACCGTATCAGCCACACCGATACCGAGGCGGTTATGCCCGTCATCGGCCGCCACGTGAATCACACTGAAGGTGACGATATGATTCGGTCGTGGATAACACAGCTGCCGCAAGCAGCGTGCCTGCCGTAGGGTCGTGAAGCTGGTCGTTGGATCTTGACGCTGGTAGTTGGATGAGTCAGGATTCAATGCAATCTACACGACGCCTTCATCCCGGATCTTCAGTCGCAGTGCATCGAAATAGACGACGTGGTATTCGGTTGCAGCGACCGTTATAGCGGATTGATGCCGCGGATCGCGGAAGGGAAAAAGCAAAAATGGAAGCCATACTGCGCTTCCATCCATAATTTGCTATCAACAATTTTCATAAAATAAATTCGGAGTAAATCCAAATTTATCCCAGCATTCCCACAAACCCGAGAATACTGGTAGGCACGATTGGACTCGAACCAATCTAAGGCATCGATTTTATGAGCCTTCGGAGAGGTGTCATAGGGTCGCATACCCCTGCATTTCCCTTAGAATACCCGTGAAAAACCCACAAAAAAACCCACTGATTGCAAGGGGCGCCTAGGGGTACCCATTTCGATGTGTAGAGGAACTGCTTCGAGGACAGTATTTCGTCCCGCCGGATTTCGACGGCGAGGCGAATCAGTTCGGTGCTGTCGATCTGAGCGGATTCCGATGCTCGCTAATCCAGACCTCGTGTAGTCGCATCCCAGCCCTCCGGTAAGGCCTGATTATACGCCAGCCTGGGTGATGGCCATTCTTAGGTATCTACATGAATCGGTCCGTATCATACGCGCGGCCGTCGTATCAATTAACTTAGACGATGTCCTTGTTCTCTGCTTGGGCGACTTGCATACGCGACTTCCATTGTTACGATTAATTGACTGCCTGGCTAGCCGGTACTCAAATCCCTTTTATTCCTTCTTGGACTTTTCCTCAGCCAGCATAGCCCTGGCTTCTTGGGTCAAGGATGACAATAGCCGCCCAAACACCTTATATTCTTCCGGCGACATGACTCCTTTAAGCCGATCTTGACGCCCCATGGAATTAGCTATGCCCGTCGCGATCGCGCGCTTTCCTTTGGCACTCAAGCTGACAAAAGACTTTCTTTTATCAGTCTTATCGATTACATACGTCACCAGGCCACTCTCCAAAAGCTCAGCTCCTGCTCGGCTCACCTGGCTATAGTCAAGATGCGAAAACTGAGCAATCTCTCCGGATGTGGATGTGCCAACGCGATGCACAGTCATCAGAAACCTCCACTGCCGTGCCGACAACCCCATCGTTCTACTTACCGAGGCCTCGACAACTCGTCCCAGCAATTGCGAAAGAACTGAGACTTTAAAGGTCAAAAGATCATCCGGAACATTTTCCAGATCGGCCATTACAAGGGATTTCAATTCAACTTTTTTATTTGTCATAGCAATCAATATTATTTGACGTAGCAAATACTTTATCTTATAGTCACGCACAATAGACGCTGTTCAACTACAACAATACATCTCTTGAATGACCTCTCTACTGACCTCATACGCCAGACGTGCCGTAGCGTTCGCCAAAGCTTATCAGGAACGATATGGCGAACGCGTCGATATGATCAATTTGCTGGGCAAGCTGAATGTCGACACGATCGATGCCATTTTGCGCAATGTAGAAAATCCCGCCGATCCGAAAGCAGTCAAAACATATCTTCAAACCCACCTGATTCCAAGCATACAAACTATCCGCTTCTCCAAAACCACCAATGTCGGCTTAAGCGACGCGGATATGATGATCGTGGAACTCAAGAAAGGTGCATGGGTCAAGACCGACCCCGTGAAATAAAGACTCAAGAGTGGCCCCACACAATCTGCATGAACGTAAGCTGCCTGTTGCAAAGCGGGTGGCCTTATTTTTTGAGAAGAATTGCACGCGCAGGAATCAGTGAATGCGCACAAGTATGATCCGCAGCAGCCACGCTTCAGATGTTAAAGGCGCAGATTAGGTCGGTAATTATTCCGACACAGGGGTGGTGAAACTTAAACACGCAAGCACATCATCAGCCTAGACTAATTCGAGCGCCTTTCTTATGCTTAAGCGGCAGATAAGAGGATTGGCCGCCTACCGGTTCCAGCCGGAAGCCACAGAAAACGGTCAGGTGTACTACGTCAACGCTGATTAAGTCCACCGATTTTGCGTCAGACGTTAAAGACGGCATGGCTACGAATGGTGCATCACGATGACACAGCAAACCCTGGCAATGGCAGCTGATCAAGGAGCTGGATTCGAACAACATCGCAAACCGACGCGGCGTGAGGTGTTTCTGGACACGATAGGGAAGATCGTGCCGTGGCAGGAACTATGTGCCGTCGTAGAACCGCACTATCCGAAACGCGGCAACGGACGCCCGCCCATCGGGCTGGAGCGGATGCTACGCATCCACTTCATTCAGCATTGGTTCAATCTGGCCGACTTCGCTTGCGAAGATACGTTATACGACAGCGCCAGCCTGCGCCGCTTTGTGGGCAATTCCGTTTACCGAGTTGGACGAGTCCTGCAAGATAGCGGTATGACCTTGAAGACAGGAACGATTGTCGACGCCACGATCATCGCCGCGCCCAGTTCGACCAAGAACAGCAAACAGGAGCGCGATCCCGAGATGCGCCAGACGCGCAAAGGCAAGCAGTGGTACTTCGGGATGAAACTACATATCGGGGTCGACAGCCAAAGCGGCCTGACGCACAGTGCGGTGGTGACATCGGCCAATGTCCACGACAAACATCCGCTACCGGATTTGCTGCACGGGCAGGAGCAGCGCGTCTGTGGCGACAACGCTTACGCCAGCCAGAAGGTGCTGATCCATTGCAAGGCGCCGAACGCCCGCGACTTCACCAACCAGCGCACGCGCAAGTCGGGAGAGATTGACGAGGTTGCACGTGGCAAGAACCGCGACAAGTCGAAAATCCGATCCAGAGTTGAACACGTATTTGCGGTGGTCAAACGCCTGTGGGGATTTACCAAGGTGCGCTATCGCGGCCTGGCAAAGAACGCTACGCGCGCATTTACGGCGCTGGCCTTGGCTAATCTTTATTTGTCGCGCCGGCATTTTCTGGCACAGGTGCGTCCATAGCGGGCGCAAGACGGGTCGAACGACCAGAAAATGGCCCGGCAGGGCAAGAAAACCGGTCGAACACTGAGATTTCCAGAATTACATCGCACAATTTTCTTCTTGTTCCGGAAATCAGCGGTTGATCAGCGTAGCTCTAATCTGGAATTGTATCTACTGTCAGTTTCACTTTCATGCCTGAAAGTTCCTGTCTGAACTCAATCTGACAGGCCAGCCGAGAAAACGGTTTTGGCGTAGATACCTGGTCGAGCGCTTCCTGTTCTTGATCGATCATGGGGTCTAGTTTATTGAACCACGCCTCGTCCACGTAAACGTGGCAGGTCGAACAGTTGCATGCGCCGAAGCAGCTGCCCTTCACCGGTACTTTAGCGGCGTCCATGATCTCAAGCAACGTACGCCCAGGCTTTGCGGGCAGGCTATGCTCGTTGCCGGCCAAGTCCGTTACCAGCACATACGTGACTTTCGTCGGGTCCGTTTGCAGTGCCATTGTGGACGGCATCGCTTGAAGCGGCTCGGCTTCAATATAGGCAGCGTGCGGAATAGGTTCGCTGCTTTGCATCGCGTGACTGTGAGTTGAATACTGAAAGCGGGGTTTTTCACCACGAAGGTATTCGTAGACCGCACGGCCCATCAAGGCCGCCTCGCTGAATCCGCTTACGATGAGTTTTAACTTTCCCGGATATTGTGCGATATCACCGACCGCGTAGATGCCAGCCTTCCGGGTCTGCATGGTGATAGGGTCGACTGGAATTTCATCTTCAGCGGCTCCAATGTGCCACTCGCTAATCGGCCCGAGTTTATTGGTTAAGCCAAAAAAGACCAGGATGATGTCGCAATCGAGCCCCGTAGTCGATCCGTCGGAACCCGACAGAACCGCACCTGATAAATTGGGCGCATCGCCCTTCAGAGCACAGATCGATCCGAAATGCAGGTCAATGCGACCAGCGCGGGCAAGCTGATGCACCTGTTCCACAGATTCGGGAGTAGCGCGAAATACGTCGCGGCGGTGGACCATCGTTACACGACTCGCCACTTGTTCCAACGCAATGGTCCAGTCAAGCGCCGAGTCGCCCCCCCCAAGAATCAGTAGGCGCTTGCCCAAAAATTGCTCAATGTTCTTTACCGAATACAGCAGGCTTGTGCCCTCATATGCAGTTGCACCGTCAACAGCTAGTTTGCGAGGTGTAAAACAGCCCGCTCCCGCCGCCACCACGACCGCGCATGCATCGATGATTGAGCCATCGGTAGTGCAGATGCGCCAACGGCCATCAGCTTGCTACTCAAGCTGGTCGGCCTGCGCGCCTAGATGAAATATTGGTGCAAATCGTTCGATCTGCGCCATCAAGCCTGTGGTAAGGGATCCCCCGCTGCAGTGCGGAATACCGGGTATGTCGTAAATTGGCTTTTCCGGGTACAGTTCGGCGCACTGCCCCCCAGGCTGCTCAAGGATGTCAATGACTTCGCATTTCAACCCCAGCTGCCCAGCCTGGAATACCGAAAATAGTCCCGCCGGACCCGCGCCTATAATGACAACATCTGTCTGTCTAATAGTCATGATGATGTTATCAGGATAACGACCGACGCTGGCACGTTGAGAAAGCCGCGGAAGCGCGCGCGTCCGCCCCGAATCGGAGGCGTTGTCAGCCGATAATTGGGGAAGCGGGCAAGCAGGCGAGAAATCACGATTCTGCCCTCGAGCCGCGCTAAGTTCATTCCCGCGCATTGATGGATTCCCATGGCGAAAGCAATATGCCGGTTGGGTGAACGCGTAATATCGAACCGCTCAGGGTCAGGGAATTCGGCCGGATCGCGATTGGCGGCACCGATACACAGGGTGATCAGTGTTCCAGCGGGCATCGAAATGCCTCGGATTTCAACTGCTTCAGTCGTTATCCGGTTTCCTAGCTGGTTCGAGCTTTCATACCTCAAGATTTCTTCAATAGCGGTCTTGATCACTTCCGGGCTTTTCAGTAGCAAGTCTTTCTGATCCGGATGCTCATACAACGCAACTAGACCATTGCCAATCAAATTGGTCGTGGTTTCGTACCAGGCATTTAGCAAAAAAATGCAATTGTGAAGCAACTCTTTCGATGTGAGGCGCTCGCCGTTCTCTTCACCCTGGATGAGTTTGGTCAGCACATCTCGCTCCGGATTACCCGGATTCGCGCGCCGGTTGTCGATTAACACCTCCAGATAAGCTAGAAAGTCCTTGACCGCCGCATTGCCCTTTTCTGTCAATGCCGGAGTGAAGATGTACCAAATGGCGCGTTAAAAGTACCAGTCCGGGTTAATAAATAGAGCCGTTGAGGCCCTGGATTTTTCTCTTTCCAATCCACATTTCAATGCTAGGCAGAATTGGGGTGACGGGCGTAGCGCAGCGTAGCCCGTTTCCTCAAGACGTTGTTTTTGTCGTTACGGGTTGGCCCCTCCTTTTTCAGCAGTGATGTTTGGTTTGGCATTGCGCTGTTGCCGTTTCTTGCTGGTAGCCAATCGATACTATTCGCCGTTCATCTCCAGGATGTGGACGTGATGGGTAAGGCGGTCGAGCAACGCACCCGTCAGCCGCTCCGAACCAAGAACGCTGGTCCACTCGTCAAACGGCAAGTTCGATGTCACCAGCGTGGAGCCATGTTCATAGCGCCGGCTAAAGACCTCAAACAACAATTCAGCACCCACCGCCGTGAACGGCACATAGCCCAGTTCATCGACAATCAGCAGCTTTACGTTAGTCAGTTGCTTTTGCAAGGCACGCAGCCGTTTCTCGTCACGCGCTTCCATCAACTCATGCACCAGGGCTGCAGCCGTCGTGAAGCCGACGCTGTGTCCTTTCTGACAGGCGGCTAATCCTAGCGCCAGCGCTGTGTGCGTCTTGCCGACACCCGAAGGCCCTAGCGCGATGACGTTCTCGCGCTTATCAATCCATTCACAGCGTGCCAGCTCCAGCACCAGGGATTTGTTCAGGGTAGGCATCGCCATGAAGTCGAAGGTATCCAGACTCTTGGTCACCGGAAACCTGGCCAGACGGATGCGCCGCTCCATCGTGCGGCGTTCACGGTCGATACGTTCCAGTTCGCACAACCGTAATAAATAGCGTGGGTAATCCACACCTTCACGCGCGCAGTCAGCCCCGACCTTCTCATACTCGCGGGCGAAGGTAGGCAGTTTCAGGGCTTTGAAGTGATTGACCAACAGCACCTGCGGTGCCACCGTGGTGGTCTCGATTGACGGTTCGATGTCGGTACTCATACGCTGCCTCTGAAGCCAGCTTGCGTCACCAGCGCAGGCTGCCTGAGCAAACTGAGGTAGCTACCGGCATCGGTTGTGCCGACCGTGGCACTCGGTAAATACGGATACAGCGTGAGGTCCAGCTTGGGAGGCCGTCGCTCGATGGCGCACAGCACCAGATGTTTGATGGCGTCAAAGCTGAGCACGCCCAGGTGATGCGCCTGGCCGATGGCATGTTCGACTTGCCCGATACTGAAGGTTTCCAGCAACCGCAGGACCTGGATATATTCCTTGCGTCCGCGTTTGTCCATGCGTGCTTCGAGTAGGCGTCGCAGTCGCTCGAACGCCGCCGGCAATGCCCACTCTTGCAGCGGTGCAGCCTGGTCGAGCGCACGCGGCTTCTTCTCCAGCAAGGCCAGATAGTGCAGTGGATTCATCACGAAGTCCGCTTTGGCATAACTGCGGCGATGGTGCGCAATGCACTCCGGCTTGCCGACCAGATAGATATCGACCCAATCGACGGTGCCTTTGACCAGCACCGCCTGATGGCCGTATTGCGTCGGTACCGAATAGTCGTTGGTGCGGTAACGGACCAACGCTTGCGACGACACCCGGCTGCTTTGCTTGTGGCTGGCGTCATAGGGCGTTACCGGCAAGGGCATCAATGCCGGCCGGTCACGGACCAGTCGTTGGGCGATGCTGTCGGATTGGCCGCGCAGCACGGCACGCTGACGTTTGAGACAGCCGTCCAGCAGTTGTCCATTCAATGCATCGAAGTCATCTGCCACCGGCATTGGCACCATGAAGTGACGCCGGCTGCAGCCCACCAGTCCTTCCACCTTACCCTTGTCGTTGCCCTTGGCGGGGCGTCCGAATTTGTCGTCAAACAGGTAATAGCTCTGCAACTCGGCAAAGGCCTGGGTCCGTCGACGCTGGCCATCGCCCAATATCTTGGCCACCGCAATCCTGGTGTTGTCGTACAGAATCGATTGCGGCACGCCACCGAGAAACGCGAAGGCAGCAAGATGGCCGTCCAGAAACGCTTCCGTGTCTTCGGTCGGATGCGTCTTGACGAAACACGCATCCGAATGCGGCATGTCCAGGCAGAAATAGTGGAAACGTACCTTCTTGCCACCGATGTAGCCGTCGGCTTCGCCGAAATCGACCTGGGCGTGGCCGGGGCGATGCGCCAGTGGCATGAACACTTCCTTCTGCCGACTGGCCACCCCGTTGACGTACTCGCGCATCAGGGTGTAGCCGCCACGGTAACCGTGTTCGTCACGTAGCCGTTCGCGGATGCGCACCGCCGTATGGCGCCGCTTCACATGGACTTGCTTGTCGGCTTCCAGAATGGCGTCGATGATGGGCACGAACGGCGCCAGCGTCGGAGAAACCGGAGCCGGCGCTCGCCGGTAGCCCGGTGGCGCCGCGAACTGGCACATCTTCCTGACGGTATTGCGATGGATGCCGAAGTAGCGCGCAACGGCACGCTCACTCTTGTTCTCGACCATCACGGCGCGACGTACTTTGACGTATAAGTCCACGGGAAACATCCTTTCCGCCTTTCTTATGCACCTTCACGTACATAAGACTACAGGCTAGGATTGGTACACTTTTAACGCGCCATTCACGGCCGTTTCCAGTGCGCTTTCCGGTACATTATTCACGCGGCATTCATACTTTTCAAGTGCCGCCTCCGTATTGACCGGTTCGAGCGCTCCCAATATGGTAAGCGACCAGTCGCGCAGAGGTTCCCGTTCGTCGTGCGGTACGCCAAGCAGGTTGCCGATAATCTCGATCGGGATCGCTGCAGCAAAGTCTTCGATCAGATCCACTTGCCCCTTTTGCTCCATCCGGTCAAGCAACTGATCCACCAGCAGCACAAGGCAGCGAAAACACGGGGGACATGCTCAAGGAACAATTTTCCAGCGTGGGTTAGACGTGTGCTGCGTGTCGTGCGCGCAAAAAGCTGCACGCCCAGGTTCTCCTCCAGTTCCTTGATGGCGCGCGACAGCGGTGATTGCTCAATATGTAGCCGCTCGGCGGCGCGGGCGAAGTGAAGTTCCTCAGCCACAACCAGAAAGCGGCGAAGATGCCTCAACTCCATCTCCTACCTCCACGTTCAAAACATGCTACCTTCTGAGGCCGGTGTCATAGCCGGTGTTTCGGACTTCCTGATCGCCCTCGCTAGCCATTGCGTGTCAGGCATCAAATGGATAGCAGGCTCAAACTCAGGAACGGCGTCATGTCACGCCGTGTCTCGGCCATTACTGAATTATTCAGGGTCAACCATAGCGGATGAGGCGATGCGATGCATGATCCCGGCCGCATGTAGCGCGACCGCAGCGTCGCTCACATCACGCGTATCGCCAAACCGATTTTCGCGCCCTTCATCACCTGCGGCGCCCCCATGAGCGCGGCGGCCCGTTCCGCCGAGCGCATGTACTCGGCTTCGGCTGCCTTGAAGTCACCGTCGTGCTCGACGGCCCAAACCAGCTCGTTGTTGGTGTCGTCGACGTAGGCGAACACGACCCGGAACCCGAATTTCTGACGCTGCTCGATGAGTTTATACCAGTAGTGCAGGAACGTCTCCATCTGGCCGTCCTTGATCTCGTAGCGGCGCAGCTGTGTCGTCGCGACGTGCCGTCCTTCGTCGGCGACGGCTTGCTTGCCCGCGGGCTGCGACGTAGTCATGACGTTTTTTCGCTGGTCGCGGCCACGGCCCGGCCGCCCGTCTGGACCTGGCTCCAGCGGCGAACCTCCTCATCTAGGTTGAGCGGGTCGAGGTGTGCGGCGCCCTCGAACAGGTGCCACTGGTCACGGGGAAGCATCCACATGAGTTCGAACTCGTTGCCGTCTGGGTCGACACCGTAGATGCTCTTGGTCGTGCCGTGGCTTGATTGGCCAGCGTAGGTGCCGGACTGCTGCAGTGCCTGGCGGGCTCCGACGAGCTCGTCGATGGTGTCGAACTGCCACGCCAGATGGTAAAGACCGACGGCGCGGCGCGGTTTCGGTGTGGTGGCCGCGCCGATGCCGAACAGCCCAAGGTCGTGGTCGTTGCCCGACCGGGCGAGCCGCAGGAACGCAGCGTTGGCGCGCGGCTCGCGAGCGACGACCGTCATGTCGAACAGGTCGGTGTAGAAGCTGATCGAGCGTTCGAGGTCTGCGACGTAGAGCACTGCGTGGTTGATGCGGAGCGGGGAGATCGTCATAGTTATTTCTTCCAAGGATGTGACGCGCTGGGATTGAGGGCGTACGCAGGCGCGGGGGAGGACGTCAGCGGACGGAGCCTTCCATCCACGGCCAAGGGCCGCCGCCGTGGGACAGATAAAAAATGGGCATGCGTTTCATCTTGTTTACTCCAAGCTTAGACATCATCAAGGCAAGATGGAGGCCTTGCGGGCACGTCCCCAAAGCACGAACAAGGAGAGCAACAGCAAGACAATGCTCAAGGGAATCACCTGCGCTTCACCTCGCGACAATCACACTCAATTAACTTGCGCAACCTTTCGACGTGCCTGCCCTTGTTAAAAAGGTTAATTACAATGTCAATCCGCTTATGCCGGTTTGACGCTCACATAACTTTCTTCATACTCCCGGTCATGGGCCAACAGCGCCCAGATGGTTCGTGCCATCTTGTTGGCCAGCGCCACCGGCACCACATTCGGTGGCCGGCACTTGCTGATCTCCTGAACCCACGCGCTCGACGCCTTCGCATGCATCAATACTGACAGCGCACCGTGGATCAGCAGCGTACGGAGATACGTATCGTCTATCGGCCCGGCACGTCTATATGGAGGTCAAAGTCCGACAGACTGCTATCGCAATTTGTTTGGCACTATCGCTGGCGCGGCACACCGTGGCAAGCCCATGATGGCGCGTGCCTCGGCCGGCGTGGCCGGCTCCATCCCCAAGTCGCGGATGATGCGCACCAGCCGCTCCATCAGTCGGACATTGGTAGCCAGCTCGCCTTGAGCGTAGTACAAATTATCTTCCAGCCCGGTGCGCGCATTGCCGCCCAGGAGCAATGCGTTGATTCCAGAATGCAGCTGCGCTGGACCGATGCCGCTGACACCGAAAATGCAATCCTTCGGCAACAGGTCGACCATGCTTTGCAGGATGCGTGGGCTGTACGGCATCGCATTCTGGAACCCCCGATGCGCACCCAGCACCAGGTTGATGAAATACGGCGGCTCATCGAAACCGCTCTCGATCAGCGTCGCTACGTCTTGCAGGATATGGGTAGGGCTGAACACCTCCCACTCCGGCTTGATACCTAGCTGCTTCATCTTCGTGGCCAGCTCGAGGCAGCGCGACGGGGGTGTATTCATCAGCAGCTCGCGCCCTTCGAAGCTGGCGTTGATGGTGGTGGCGTCGAGCGTGCACATCTCGGCACCGCCTTCGAGTCCCTTTAGCCGCTCGTCCCACATGATTTCCCAGTAGCCGTTCGGCCCCTGTCGCACCATGTCGCCGTTGACTCCACCACCAGTTGAATTGTTAATGATAATGTCGCACTTGGCACGGATGCGCTCATTGATGTCGCGGTAGATCGCCGGATCGCAGGTGGCGCCATCGTCCGGACGGCGCGCGTGTACCGCGACAACACTCGCGCCGGCGTTAAAGCAGTCGTAAGTATCGCGCGCGATTTCATCGGGCTGGGTCGGTAAATGGGGATTCTGCTTTTTGCTGGCCATGCCGCCTGTCGGGGCGATGGTCACGATAATTTTCGGTATTTTCATGTCTAAGTCCGTTGAGTAATAGTTCATTGCTAGTGCGCATTTTCCTGCCTGATGGCATGGACTAGCGCCAATGCGGCGCGGCTGGCGCGGCAAGCTCGTTCATTTTGATGATTTTTTTGTGGGTGTAACTGGCCTGTTTACACCGGTTCATCCCGCAAAAGCTTGCTTTCCGGCAGGTCTTGCAGCGCCTTCTTCTGGCCCGAAGCTAAGACCTTCGGTTTGAGAAGGAAATGCGCCAACGCGGGAAGCAGGATGAGCGCGCCCAGCATATTTCCTACGAACATAAACGCAAGCAGCAAACCCATATCAGCCTGGAATTTGATAGGCGAGAATACCCATGTCGCCACGGCGATACCGAGAGTGATGCCGGTCAGGACAACGACCTTGCCGGTGAACAGCAGCGCTCGGTAGTAGGCGACGGAGAGTGATTCCCCTGCCCTCAGGTTGGCCAACACGACGGTCAATATATACAAGGCATAGTCAACCCCGATACCCACCCCCAACGCAATGACAGGGAGCGTGGCAACTTTGACGCCGATGCCCAGACCCACCATCAGGGCTTCGCAAAGAATCGACGTCAGCGCAAGTGGGAGGACCGCACAAATGACGGCACGCCAGGATCTGAACGTAATGAATGCCAGAATGGTCACGGCTGCATACACCATCAACAGCATATCGAGGTTGGCTTTCGTGACCACGATGTTGGTTGCCGCTTCGATACCTGCGTTACCGGCGGCCAGCAGGAATTTCACGTCGCCGGCGTTGTTCGTCTTGGCAAAGGCTTCGACCTTATCCACGACCGAGGTCAGGGTGTCGGCCTTATGATCCTTCAAGTACACATACAGGGACAACATGTTGCAGGCTTGGTTAAATAGCTCGCGGGGGGCTCGGGTAATGACCGCATTGATCGAGTCCTGATTGTGCACGAGCTCGGCCCACTTCAGATTGCCCTCGCTCATCCCTGCCATCGCCCGTTTTGTCAAAGCGGCAAAAGAGTTTGTCGACTCCACGCCGGGCAATTGCTGCAACTGCCATTCGAGCGCATCCATCTTCACCAGCGTCGGGTATTGGGCGCATTGATCCTGCGGCGTGGTGACCATGACCACCAGCGTGTCGCTGCTGGCTGCGTAATTGGAAACGATAAAGGCATTGTCCCGGTTATAGCGTGAGTGCGGCCTTAATTCCGGCGCGCCCGGATCAAGATCGCCGATTTTCAAGTGCGCGCTGACGGCAAACCCCGCAAGACCTATGATCAGAGCAGAAATCAAAGCGATCGAGGCCCACTTGCGCTCCGTAAAATGATCGAGGAAGGCCCAGAAGCCGTGCTTCTCGTTCGATCCGTCCGCAGTATTGACCTGCTCCGCTCTCAGGCTGCGTTCGGCCGCCTTTATGCTCACGCCGGTATAGGAAAGCAATATCGGCAGCAAGACCAGGTTGGTGAAGATTAGCACCGCGACACCAAGGCTCGCGGCGATCGCCAAGTCCTGGATAACTTGAATCTTGATGATCATCAGCACGGCAAAGCCGACTGCATCGGCCAGCAGCGCCGTGCATCCGGCCAGGAATAAACGGCGGTAAGTGAAGCGCGCCGCTACCAGCTTGTGGGTCCCGCGTCCAATGTCTTGCATGATGCCGTTCATCTTTTGCGCACCATGGCTCATGCCGATGGCGAACACCAGAAACGGCACGAGGATCGAGTAGGGATCCAGCTTAAAACCCAGCGTTGGCAACAGGCCAAGCAGCCATACGACAGCGACCATTGAACACGTCACCACCAACACCGTACTCCTGACACAGCGCGTGTAGGCGAACAATACCGCTGTGCAGATGCCGATTGCTACCGCAAAGAACAGCAGCACTTGCTTCAAGCCGACCATGAGGTCGCCGACAATTTTGCCAAAGCCCGTAATGTGCAGGGTGACCTTATTCGTCTCATATTTTGCGCGGACTGTTTCGAGCGCATCGGAAAACTTTCGGTAATCGATCGCTTTTCCGGTCTGAGGATCGACATCCAGCAAAGGCACAAAGATGATGGTCGACTTGAAATTGGCTGCTACCAGTTGTCCGATTTCTCCTGAGCGCTCGACGTTTGCGCGCAATTTCTCAATGCTTTTCGGAGAACCATCAAAATCGTCGATCATCACTGGGCCACCATCCAAACCTTCCTCTGTGACGGCAAGCCAGCGTGTAGACGGTGTCCATAACGACTTCATGAAGGAGCGATCCACCCCAGGAATCAAAAATATCTCATCGTTGATCTTGCGCAGCGTCTCAAGATAGCCTGGGTCGAATATGGATCCGGTATTGGTCGCCACCGCAATACGGATAGCGTTGCCCTGGCCTTTGAGGTCGTCTTTGTGGGCCAGGTAATTAGTGATATAAGGGTGCCCCGTCGGGATCATGCGCTCGAAGCTTGCCCGCAAGTCGACTTTGGTGGCCTGATATCCCAGCACCATTGTCGTGAGCAAACACAACACAATCACCACCAGACGGTGATTAAAGAGAACGCGTTCCACCAGCGAACCAGAGTTGGCATCAAACGCGGATAAGTCACGTATCACCGGTTGATCAGACGAAGGAGATGAGGGTGTCATTTTGCACCAATAGGTAGAGTGGACGAATTAGCCGGCAGGTGGGAAGTACCGCGCAGACCGGCAAGCACGATGCTGCCGTCTGGCGCCTGCGCCATACCGACGATGGGTACCGGATTGGGGACTGGTACTATCGAAAAGGTGAGGCCATGATCGGCGCTCTTGAGAAGCCCCCCCGCTTGGTTCGCCATCAGGATCGCGCCGTCGGCAAGCACCAGACTTGCCGTCAGCGACGCCGGCGTGCCGACCTTTGCAGGTTGCCAGTTTGCGCCGGCATCGTTCGATGCGAAGGCATTCCCGCGCAGGCCATAGACCAATACTTGCGAATCGGAGAGAACCGACAGGCCGAAGAAGCTGCCTTTGTATGGCGTCGTGAGTTCGGAGAGCGTTACACCATTATCGGTCGATCGAAACACCGAGCCCTGCTCACCAACAATGTAAATGGTGTTTCCGGATTGCTGAATGCCATACAGATGGCTTCCTTTGTCGCCCAGGATGCGGGACTGCCATGGCCGCCAGGTCTTTCCGCCATCTTCGGTGCGAAGCGCAAGGCCGAAGGCACCCACGACAATGACGGTCGAATCATTTTCCACCAGCAGGTCGAGGAAGGGCTTGTCGGCGCCATCCTGCACTAGCCTTTGCGCGTCCACTAGGTCCTTTTTAGCTTCGGCATCGTCGCCGCCTGCTTTGACTGCCGCCTGCGCAGACATGAGCGCGATTTTTGCAACAGCATTGCCGTCAAGCTGCTTGACCCAGGTATCGCCGCCATCCTCAGAGTGCAAGACAACGCCGCTGTGCCCAACAGCCCATCCTTTGCGCGCCGAACCGAAGCGCACGCCGGTCAGTAAGAGGCTGACCGGAACCCGCTTTGCCTGACGCCAGGTTTGGCCATTGTTGTCCGAAAGCAGGATGGTCCCCCGCTCACCGACAGCAACCAGGCGCTCACCCGCCCGGGCGACGGCGGTGACCATGGCATCCTGTGCCCGCACACTGATTTGTGCGGGCCGGTCGAGCGGATCGGTCACCCGATCGCTCGCCATGGCAGCATGGACGCTGGTGGCGCCCATGTACACGCACCCAAGAAACAAAAGAAAGAGACGACGCGTACCGTGCATGACAACTCCCTAATTAACGCCGCGAGCGGCCATAGACTCAGGCGTAAAGTTACTTTCCGGCCAGCGGGGCACCTGTCCATATTGGGTTGGCTGCCCGTTGATGATGGTGGCCTGGTAAGATCCTTTGAGTAAATCCTGGATGCTGAACGGATAAGTGATCACGCCCGGGTACTCGAACGCCAGAATAGGTAACGCCATTCCCGAGTGCCAGAGTTGGCTTTGCGCGTCCCAACCGTCGTAAAGCACAGCGTCCCACGTGTCTTCATCCAGATAGAACTTCTTCTTTGGAATCACATGGCGTTTTCCGGGAGCGAGGGTTGCCTCCACTACCCAGACACGATGCAGTTCCCAGCGAACATCGTCAGGATTCAAATAATTCTGTCCGAGCACTTCTTCCGGCGTTTTTTGGAAGAACTTGTTATCGTTGTAGGGGATATACATCTCCTTTTTGCCGACCAGTTTCCACTGATACTTGTCTAAAGCACCGAGAAAGAGAGAAACCTCATCGAAGAAATCAACACCTGAAGTAACCGAGTTAGGCGTATCGTAGGCAAGACTCGGCCCACGGCGCACCCGGCGCTGTCCCACCAGATATTGCCATGCCTGGCGGCCCTTCGCTTCATAGTCGACCGGGTCGCGTACCAGGAACGACTCGCCGGCTTTGTAAGCGGGCGCGGTAGTCACTTGATACAGGTGCCAATAATCTCCCTTGAACGTCTCCAGCGAGTCCTCCTTGAAGAAGTAAGGGAAGCTCATTTCAGCGTGGACCGTCGCCGCCAACAACGGCTTTCCTCCCGACATCACATAAGCGGCGTGCGAGTATAGAACCGACTCGCCCTGCCAGCGCAACTGATGGTTCCACATCGCTTCCGCGCCGTTTTTGGGGATCGGAAAGGGAATGCCACCAAATGCGCCGTTGATCGAATAGCCGTTAGCGCTGGACTTTGCACGCGTTGCATTCTTCAACGTATTGTCATAAACGGACTGTGGGGCGGCGGCTGTCCGATGCGTTGGGTAAACGTCGATACGATAGCTTGGATATTTTTTTAACAGCACCTGCTGGCCATCAGAGAGCTTATCGGCGTACTCCGCCATATTCTTTGCCGTGATCGAGTACAGCGGCTTCTCGTCTGAAAACGGGTCAGGACGTACATTCCCCGGCTTATAGCCGGACGGCACTTTGGTATAACCGCCGGTCCAGGCCGGAATCGTGCCTTCCCTATTGCCGGCTTTCTCCGCACCAAGCGGGGTTAGCTCAGACTTTAACTTCAATGCCTCTTCCGCCGACACCGCCGCATTGGTCAATCCCGCATGACACAGCAAGGATGCAATCAGGCCGGCAATCGCCGGACGTAAAAACTGTTGCTTATTCATTACACTGTCTCCTTTTATTAAAACGAACGTTGTACTGTCGCAGCGATGAAATTCCGGTCTGACAGGTTTTGCTTGAAAGATAATTGCCCTAAGGAGTTCAGCCCAGTTCCTGCGCTGCCAAAAAAATTGGTATATGTCAGACCGAAATGCCACACTTGCTGATAGGTACCTTTAATCCCTAGACTGAGATCTCCACCATTTTTTCCGCCCGCATTAAACTGGGACACCACTGACGAATTGCCATGCGGGCTGTATCCAACGCCAACTGGAGCGCTGAGGTCCAAACCTGGCGCGACCTGAAACCATGCCGGTTCAAAAAGGAAGCGTAGCGCCCAGGCATCACGCGATGAATTCGCCGCAACTGCCTCAGGGTTCTTCGTCACGCTGGTCCTTCGATTCCAGGCGATCTCGCCTACGAAAGAGGCTGTATTCCACAGGCCTGTGGGCGGTGCCAAATAGATAGTAGAAAGATTAGCGTGGGCGGAGTTGCCGACCGCATAGGCTGGATTACTATTATTGTTTCCAGAAGTCGCAGTCGTCGTGACGCCAAAAATCGTGGGATCACTCACCAGCGGCGTGTTCCGTCTTACCGACACTTCACCGGCCACGTTGGCGTCCCCGATCTGTGTGCTGAAACTGGCCCCATAAGCCTTGACACCCTCTGGGTAAACCAACTGGTAGGTACCAAACTCGCCAATGGCAGGATTTAACGTGCCACCCGTCAGGACAGTGCTGGCATAGAATTGTGGCGTCTTCTCGTTATAGCGGATCGCGTACAGTCCAAGCTCTACGTCGAGATTGGATGGTCGCCAGCGGATTTGCATACCGCCCTGTCCGGAATTTTTTGCGGCCTGATCCCGTGTATGGAAAAGGGCAGCGCCTGGAGGAAACGGCGGGCCGAGAAAGAAGCGTTCGCTTCCGTCCACCACGTCTCCCCCGGAGAAATAGCTACCCTCTCCGGGAATCAGCGTCTTGCGCCATTCGAACTGATAGTAGGCACCGATGGCCAGATTGTCTTTGACTTGAAACTGCGTAGACAACTGATTGACCGGCCGCACGATTTCCTTGAACTGCGAACCCGGCACCGACAGCAACTTGACGACATCGGTCGGCGCCTGGCCACCCGCTATCCCGTTGCTGCCAAAGAAAACGGTCTCGCCGTAGAGTACGGTATGCCGACCGAGACGTACCGTGGAAGGTATACCGCCAATATTATCAGTGTCGTACACAAAGGCGTCGAGGATTTCGCTGCTACCCCCATGCAAACTTCGCGTGGCGGAATTGAACTGGTTGTAGGGCACGGAAATATTGTTTGCCGTTCCGGGAGAGTTGTTATCGTTTGTCTGGTGATAGATCGAGTCGTACCAGGCAGCGCCACTGACACGTACTCCCATATGATCCTTGTACTTCACATCGAATTCGGAAAGCAGGTCGACACGATTTGAAATCACGCCTTTTCCAAAATTACGATCACCATCGTCCTGGTTCGGATCGGCCAATAAAGTGCCGGACGCATCTTTCAGACGAAAGGCCGTACTGTATTTGAGTGTATTATCCCAATGGATTTTTACGTCGGGGTTGCCCGACTCGATTTCGAACGCATGTGCAGACATTGCGCCTTGCGATGCAAGCACCGCTGCGAACAGCTGCAACGCTGTTGTGTTCGTAACGAAACCTCTTTGGCTCTTACGGCCATGTTTTTTTTTCATTGTCGCCTCCAAAATCTTGCATTTAAAAAGAATGTAACGTTGTTACCGTAGTACCCCCAAAGCCAAAATTCCGTTACGTCACATCCAAATCGTGACTTTTTACTCCCTACACACAGTCAGCCCAACGGCCTCGATCTTCAAAAAATCCGGAGTCAAAAACTAAGCCGACACAACCACCGCCTGAGTTGCAGATCCATTACTAACTTATGCTTTTTCATCGAGAATCATTTTCGCCAGGATTCACCTGGCTCGCATAGCTGCGCTACCAGTTATTTTTCAAGAATTTCATTTCTTCTTCGAGGCAGAGAGGCTGGCGCAGCGCCTGCCTGTACGTTGATTCAATGCATCAATTCGTTACCGCATTACGCTCGGCTATCCAGAAACCTCATCACGGCGTCTGCAAATTCCGGGGCGGCCGGAAGTCCCAGGTGATCAATATCCTTCAGCAGCAACAGCGTATGATTTGGCAGCACACTTGCCAGCGGCTCAAGCGGAAGGGCAACCGTGTCACGGTCCCCTGCGATGACCAGGGTTCGACACCTTATCTTCGCCAGTCGATCAGCCGTAATAACCGGGTTGGGGGGGCGCCGTAGGCAGGCAGCGAGCGCCAGTGGATCATTTCCCGCTTCCAAGCCGTACGATACAAATCCTCGGATAGTAGCCGGCGTGGCATCGTTCACACCTTGTTCGAGAACATCCGCGATCAGCTCCCCCGCTTTTTCCGGAGCGAACACATTGGCACCGAGGCCCGCCAAAACCAGCGTGCCGAAGATATCCGGATTTCTTGCGGCGATTTCAAGTAGAACCTTCGCCCCCAGGGAATAGCCAATGGCCGTAATAGGTCGCGCGTTCGGTAGCCTTTGCGCAATTGAACTAGCCAGGTCGGCATAGCCTTGTGGGTCATGTGAGCGCTCGGCATTCCCATGCCCAGGCAAATCGATTTCTTCTACCTCGTACCCGGCAGTAACAAGGCGTTCTTCCCAACTATTTTCCCGCCATACCGAGGCGTAAGATCCGCCCCAGCCATGGAGCAGGACGATTGACTTGAGTTGATGAGAGGTATTGAACATTGGTAGCTCGCTCACTTGGCTTATCGATCGTTTAGATATGAATGTCGGAGCGCCTTCAGGCATCGCGCGGCGGCCAGGACGCTTTGAGAACTTTACGAGGTTGTGCAGACACAGGCTTCCCCGCCAGATCGATTCTCTTGATCGGATTACTTAGTCTGCCGATCCCGCTGATCTCTACCGAACACGGGCCGTCCAACGATTGGAAGTCAAGATCCCGGAGTCCGTATTTTTTGCCTTTGACTGCGGCACCCATATGGATGATGTCGCCCGGTTCCAGCGTGAAGTAGCGACTGGCCCAAGAGACCACTTCCTCTACCGTGAAACGCAAACTACCGGTGTTGTCGGTGGTGCATTCCTCATCGCCCATGAAGACCTTCACCGTCAATGCGTTCGGATTAGCAATCTCATCCTTCGTCACGATCCACGGCCCGACCGGGCCGAAGGTATCCGTGTTCTTGGATCTGGCGTGATAGGCCAACTGCATGGCCCCGTGTTCGAAGCCGGGTGGTGGAGGGTCGATGTCCGGTCGTGAAAATGTGTAGGTGTCTTCGCTTTTCAAGGTAACCGACGTGACGTCATTCAGAATCGTGTAGCCGAACACCATCTTGAGAGCATCCTCTGGCTTGACCAGCTTGCAACGCCGCCCAATGACGACAGCCAGTTCACCCTCTGGATGCGTCAGGCCATAATCGGGACGGATCACGATCGGCTGCTGATGGCCCGTCAGCGCTGAGGGGACCTTGATGAAAAATGGCGGATTTTGCGGATGGCTGGAAGCCAGGGCACTGACGCCAGCATCATTGATGGCAACTCCCAGGATCTTCGAGGGGTTTCCCAATGGCGGCAACCAATGGACGTCCGAGGTCGGCAAGCGCTCCACGCCCGGTTTTTCAATGCTTGCGGCGGCGCGAGCCAGCTCCGGCTCAAGCTCCGCATAGCGACTGATGATGTCCATCATGTCGAGTGGAACGCACTGAGTGTCTATCCCTGCCAGGGTATAGGCGTCGAGAAGTGACACGAGCGTGCCGTCGGCTGCGGCAAGCCCGATTTGGGCGTTGTCGCCGCGCTTGAAGGTAACGAGTTTCATGGATTTCCTTTAGAAAGAATGGGCTATGCCAATACCAATTCCGAATTTCGTATCGGGGGAGTAGTAGTCAACGAGGACTTTGCCGGCGCCTGCGGTTTGTGCGGCGGCTGCAGCGGTGATCCACTGCCGGATTTCTCCGCCGCCGTACCCAGCTGCGGCAAGCACGTCCTCGTTGGTCCACTGGTCGAAACGGGTAAGGTCGCCGCTCGCAAGAATTTCAAGAAATTCCTGATCCCATTTGCTGTTGATCCAGGGAGCCTTGAATGATCCGTCTTCAAGATCGGCACTGAATTTTTCCATGTCGGTTCGAACGTCGTCGAACCACTTTTGCCGAGTGATCGCTCCTTTGGTGCCCCCATGAACGATGTAGTCGCGGACATTCTCGTTTGGCGCGGTATCGTATTGCGGAAAGATGAAGTCGGTCTGGTGCGACAGGCCACCTGTGCCGAGGAAGGCGACGCGTTTATTCAGCGTTGCGGCAAATCTGCCGATCTCTTCGCCGATCTGCCGGCAGCGTCTGAATGTCGGTTGGGGGTCGACGATCGAGTTAATGTGGATGGGCAAAACCGGCTTCGCATCCAGCTCCCCAATAAAATGATGCAACATATTGGTGAAGCCGTGATCCACCTCCATTGCGTAGGACACGTTGATATCGAAGTCATTCTGGACAAGATGTGTTGCGCACGCAGCCGCAATATCGCGCGGAACGGCTAGACGGCCTGGATAGCCGCCGCAATCCTGCATCCCCTCGGCGATTTGTCCGATGACAAACTGAGGGGTCAGCTTCAGAAAAATGCCGTCATAGTGATCGCCGCCAAAGATAATCACGAGCTCTGGATCGAACTTTTTAAACTCTTCCACTCGTGCGTTGTAAGCCGCCCAGAACTCCGGATTTACCTTGTGCTCCTGCATGCTCACGATGGGTACATGCGGAGCACAAGCCAAAAAAGCCTTCCCGGATCCGTTCGTTGAAGTAACTGCTGACATGAAGTCCTCCTATTTCCATTGTTGATTGAGTTATTTAGCCGTAAAGCTTGCCGCGCCTGCTCCTACGAATACAGGGGTGATAGTGCGACGCGCGAATTTCCAGATACCGCTCTTGTCGCGCACGCAAATGTCGGCGACATCGGCGATAGCGGACGGAAGCTCGGACTCTAACGGGATCGTTCCAAGGCCGGCGAATACCATCACAAGCGAACTCATTTGTGCGTTCCGGTCGCCAGCAAGCTGAATTTTCAGGTTGCTTGAGACGTGACGAGTATGTCGTTGCACCTGCGCATGGTGCGCGGCGCGGTTCTGGAAGAATGTCCTGATCTGATCCTGTGCTGAAAGAACCAAGGAACCGATTACCAACTCTCCGGATGCGGTAAAAAGCTGCTCGGTCGGCTCGACCGATCTTTCGTCGGCACGTTCCCAATAGTCGGCGTTAAGAAACAACAAGCCGTTCTGCGCAATCAAGCTTTCCATGAATTCTCCAATAGCTTATGGGCACACTTCCAGCCGTTTGGCTGCAGAAGTCCAGATCACGGCATTTTTGAGGAGGGAGATAGGAGGGTGGCCAGTAGCGGCTGATGCCAATGGGTGCAGCGTACGGGCACGCCGTCCTTTGGCATGCTCCAATTACGCGTCGCAACCCTGTCTCCTATGTACGCCTCGTCATTTTGATGACGTGTAATATTTATGGGTACTTCTAAAAATCAGTTTTCGCGTAATCCAGTTTCGACGAGTAGGAATATCGCTAAATATTCAGAGGTGCCATACTGTCGATACTAAAATTTTCAGCATGAGCAAACCGACGTCCACCACGCCATAGATGGCCACCGGTGATTGAGCGATCGAGCGTTTGCGGCCCCGGCAATGGTGGTAAACACCACCATTGCCAATAACGATTTTTTGCGGAGAAAGGTTTTCATCATTTTTCTTTCCATATTTCAGTTGGGTAATGAACTGCTCAACGTGCGCCAATTGGCGCCTTGCGCGACCGACCCCATAAGACGAAAATCGCCAAGGGCAGCAGCACAAAGTTGAGGGGCAATACCATCCATTCGCCACGTGAACTGTGGAAGCCAATTGCGAGTACTTGGAGCACGATGATGCCTACAGCGGCCAACACGCAAAGTCGCGACTTAATCCGCGTCAAGGCAGGCAGGAGAATACCGAGACCGCCCGCAAGATCGACCAAGCCGATGAAACGCACGAATGTCTCGGGTAGCTCGCCCGTCCACGGCATCATCGTGGACAGTTGCGGGATCGGGGTAGTTAGCTTCATGAAAGCCGACATCATGAAGGTCGCGAACAGTACGACCTGGGCGGCCCAGAGGGCAATACGTAGTGACTTGCTTGTTGTCTTTGAGATTGAGGATGTAGCGGGGGTATTCATGGATATCTCCTAGCGTCTGAATGAAGCTAGTTTGCATCGCCTTAACCATCGAAGATAGAGGGATTGTTTTGATATAGATGTTCAGATAGGCTGATGGTCATGGATTCCTTGACGCTAGATCAACCGCAGGCCAGCGAGGAGATGACGTCGTGCAGCTTGATGTTCATGCGCTCCAGGGCCTTTTGCATCAGCTGCACGCAGCTGGCCGCCGCGGCAACGTGATCGGCACGCAGGCGCAGATAGTCCTGTAGCCGGCGGATGTCGGCCGGCGGCACGAAGCCGGCCTTCAGCAAGCCGTGCATGTGCAGCGTGGCCCCCACTAGCAGTCGGCCATGTCGGCCTTCCTGCCCGGCAGGTTGCGCGTCTGCCGTCCATTGACCATGTGCACTTCTAGGTGCGCCGCTTCCAGCACACCGTACAAGGACAACCAGTAGACGCCGGTCGCCTCTATGGCGACCGAATGGACACCTTGCAAGCGCAGCCAGTCCCGCAGCGCATGCAGCTGCGATGTGACGGTGCCGAATACTTTCGGCTCATCGCCGCCAATCGAAACATGCATGTGTTCGCTGCCCACGTCCACGAACGTAGCCAGCGGGTCAAGCACCGGTAATTTTCTTGACATGATGAACTTCCGCATTCAATACAATGCGCGCGGCGGCGCTCGGTCCGGTCACGTCAACAGGAACTACAAATCTCTCCGGCGGGAAGCAAAGCTCACCAAAATGTGCGATTGATCGTGACCAGAGCCAGTCTTATTGACAGGTAATCGGACTCGTCGCCCGACGCGCCAAAGACGCGGTCAGCCACACTGCCGGGAGCCGTCGCGCGTCCTGTAACGATACCTGGTTCACGGTCCGTGGGCGGTTTCGTCTGAAACTGGAGGCTTACTGAGGAGTTACGGAGTGTATCGGTAGCCCTTTGTTTTTACAGGGATTTCTGTTCACTTTGAAATACGCGCTTTAGGGCGTGAATATGGGACCGATTTTGCTGTCGCGGATAAGTGCCAAGAGAAGCGCAGTGCCTGCTGGTCCCGGAATTCGTTCATGGCACTGCGCGGCGACGATGTCGAGGTGGGGCAAATGATCGCTGCCGTCCCAGCGTTCGATGGGCAAAACAACCAGGCGGCCTGCTGCGATGTCGGCAGAAACAAATGGTTCGGGCATGCTACCCCAACCCAGGCCGGCACAAAGTAACCCATGTTTGGTGGTCAAATCGGTTACTCGCCAGCTGTCGAGGGCTGCAACACCCTGATCTCGGCCGCCAGCTACTTCGCTCGGTTTGGTCAGCACAATCTGTAACTCCTCGCGCAACATGTCAGTGGTGATTGGTCCCTCGCACCCGGCGAGCGGATGGCCGGGTGCTGCGACAGCAATCAGATGAAACGTTGAAAGGCGGTTTCGGTCGAGCACATTGGGCAAATCGAGATCAACGAGGACCGCGATGTCGAGGTCGCCCTCGGCTAGGGATTGCTCCAACCCGAATGTTCCTCTCGAAATCCGGAGAGAAACAGTCGGAAATTCCATTCGAAAAGCGGCAAGAGTTGGTGCCAGCTGCGCGACGGGCACCATGTCCGAAAGGCCAAAGCGCACCTCGGCCTCCAAACCGCGCGCCATACCTTTGGCTTGGCTGCTGAATTGGTTGACATCCGCCAGAATGCGTCGCGCGCGCGGCAACAGTGCCTTGCCTGTGGGGGTAAGCGTTGGGCGATACGCGCTACGGTCAAACAGCGGTGTCCCGATCTGATCTTCCAGGCTCTGCATCGTGTAAGTTATCGCGGATTGGCCGCGATTGAGCGCACGGGATGCCGCCGAGAAACTGCCCTCATCGACGGCCGTCGCGAACACCAGCAGCTGATCAAAGGTCAAGGCGTTTATATTCATCAATATGGCTAAAGCTTTTTATCAAAACAATCCCAGTATATTAGAAAACCCCCTTGGCGATCTTCGGCCTGTGAAGCCCGTCGCGCAGTTACCGATTAGCCTCCGCTGTCCCGACGCGATCGTGATGGTCGCCAACGTCCCCCGACCGCTTGGATAACGACGAAGCGCGGGAATGGCAATTCGAGTTCGACGGGGTCTGCTTGGCTTTGCCGGTTGACGCCGCAGAGCTTGTGCATTAGCCGAATCGGAACCCGGAATAGGGCTTCCCGGCGATCCGGTCGTGATATACACGAATGCCGATGTCGTCGGCGCCCGCCCCGGCGGCGACCATCAGTGGAAGAAGATGGTCGGGCTCGGGATGCGCCACCCGCCCGCCTGGAGCAGCCTGCCAATCGATCAGCTTTGCCTCGCGCGCGACTGGATCGGTGACCGCATCGCCCAACCATGCATCGAAGGCCTCAGCCAGCTCATTGCCACGTCCGGTGAAAAAATAGGGCAGATTGTGGTAGCTCATGCCGCTACCTATGATCAGGATGTCGCGATCACGCAGTGGCGCCAACGCGCGTCCCATCGCCAAATGCTGGGCAGGATCGTACGACGCCAATAATGACAGCTGGACAACGGGAACGTCGGCGTCCGGATAGATCAGCTTGAAGGGAACGAACACGCCATGGTCATAGCCACGGCGGTCGTTCGCATCCGTCGCGAATCCTGCTGCCTCCAGCAGCTGGCGGACCTCCGCTGCTACTTCCGGCGCGCCTGGCGCAGGCCAGGTGAGCTGATAGGCGTGGGAAGGGAAACCTGAATAGTCGAAAAGCAACGGAGGGTGTGCGCCGCTGTTGACTGTCGGATTCCGCGCCTCCCAGTGGCCGGACACGATAATGACCGCGCGAGGACGCCTCTCGATCGACGCATCGAGCCCCCGAAGGAAGGCCGCCATTCTGTCCCAGGTGTCGCGCGGCCAGCCGGGAGGTGGGGCCACAAAAAAGCACGGGCCACCGCCATGCGCAATGAAGAAGGTTGGCAGCCGGCTCATGTCAGGCCACCCTCGCCGGGATTTTAGCGATCGCCGCTTCGGCACCCGCGATTGCGCACGCGCGACTGTCGGAGCCAAAGGCGGTGCCTTCCGCGACGATCACTTCGGGCTCGATGCCGATGAAGCCGAAAATCGCCTTCAGGAACGTCTCGGCATGTTCGAACGGCGACCACGGCGTACCGGGCTGATAGACGGCACCGCGCGATACGAGCACGATCACGCGCTTGTCGCCCACCAGGCCGATCGAACCCTGTTCGCTCAACTTGAAGGTGACGCCGGAGATCACAAGCCGATCAATCCACGCCTTGAGCTGGCTCGAGACGGTGAAGTTGTAGAGTGGCGCACCGATCACGATCGTGTCGGCGGCGAGGAACTCTTCAAGGATCGCGGCGCTAAATGCAGAGCCCTGGGTGTCGTTACCGGGTTTGTCGGTCATGAGGTAATGGTCGAGCGGCATGGCGACAAGATCACGGTAGATAACCGTCGCTCCCGGCTGTGCGCCCGCTATTTCTGTGACTGCGGCGGCGGACAGGCGACGGCTGACCGAAGCCTCGCCGGAGATGCTGGAGTCAATATGCAAGATTTTCATGAGTATCTCTTCTGAAAGGGGGTAGCTTGCATATTGGCTGATTTCAAACCATCAAGATAGCCGGAATAGTTTGAATGACATATTCAGAAAAATAGATGGAGACTGAATTCGGCTGCTACGTTTTCGGCAGTCTCAGGCATCGAATCGACCCGTAATTTGCTTTCATCAAGGCATTGATGAAGCGCCAGCCGATGGTTGTATCTTCGATTTTCGCGGCGCGCGAAAATGGGCTCTCCGCTTTGGCCATCACGAACGGGGCGCGCGTCATCGATTCGACGCCACCGGCAATCATCAGATCGGCATCACCCGACCGGATCGCACGTGCGGCAGAGCCCACCGCATCCATGCCGGAGCCGCAAAGACGGTTAATTGTGGCTCCAGGAACTTCCAGCGGCAGACCAGCGAGCAGCGCGGACATGCGCGCCACATTGCGATTGTCTTCTCCAGCCTGGTTGGCACAGCCGTATATCACATCTTGCACTGCTGCCCAATCCATCTTGGGATTGCGTGCGATCAATGCATGCAACGGTATCGCGCCGAGGTCATCGGCACGAATATCCTTGAACGCGCCGTCATATCGGCTGAAAGGTGTACGAATGGCATCACAGATATAGGCTTGGTTCATAAATAAAAAAACAAGAATTAGTTGATCAACAATATCTCACGACGTTATGTTGAAGCTGGAGCAGCATTACCGACTTCCGATATTGATTTATTCTGCAGCCTGAACAAGCTGATCGCCTCCAGATCGAGTACCCTAAGGCACAGTTTTGCGACCCATCTGCTGGAACAGAAGGTCGATGTGCGGATGATTCAGGTGTTGCTCGGACACAAGAAGCTCGAGACCACGGCGTTGTATACCCACGTGGCTACCGAGATTTTGCGCAAGGTGATCAGTCCTCTGGATGCTTTACCGCCGCCGTAGGCGGCAGTCGTGGGGCGTTGCGCCCTGGAGGTCGCGGATGTTTTCCGTACCCACGGGCCAGCCTGGCGGCAGGCTCAGCACGGCCACTTGAGCCTGGGTCAGCTCAAGGTCATGTCAGCCATCGAACAGTGCCGCAGCGCGGCACTGGGTGGGCATATGCTGGCCTGCGAGAATTGCGAACACACCGATGTCGCGTATAACTCATGCCGCAACCGGCATTGCCCGAAGTGCCAGGCCAGCGCCGCTCGCCGTTGGCTCGAGGCCAGGCAGAGCGAACTGCTGCCGGTGGAGTATTACCACGTCGTGTTCACCTTGCCAGCGCCGATCAGTACCATCGCGTATTACAACAAGGCCGTGATCTACGGTCTGTTGTTTGACGTCGCCGCCGAAACCCTGCGCACCATTGCCGCTGACCCCAGGCATCTGGGCGCGAAGATCGGGGCGACGCTGGTTTTGCACACCTGGGGATCGGCGCTGACGCATCATCCGCATGTGCATGGCATCGTTCCCGGTGGCGGGCTGTCGCTGGATGGTGATCGGTGGGTCGCCTGCAAGCCCGGTTTCTTTCTGCCGGTACGTGTGCTGTCGCGGCTGTTCCGGCGGCGTTTTATCGAAGAACTCAACAAGGCTTATCACACCGGCTTGCTGCAATTCTTCGGTGACTACGCACAGTTGGCCGACGCGGCGGCCTTCGCCGACTGGCTGGCGCCACCGCGGAAATGCGAATGGGTGGTCTACGCCAAACGCCCGTTTGCCGGACCGGAAGCGGTGCTGGCTTATCTGTCGCGCTATACCCATCGGGTGGCGATTTCCAACAGCCGACTACTGAGCTTGGACGAGCGCGGCGTCACCTTCCGCTGGAAGGATTACCGGGCCAAGGGAAGTACGCGCCACAAGACCATGACGATCGCGGCCGACGAGTTCATGCGTCGTTTCCTGCTGCACGTTCTGCCCGGCGGCTTTCATCGCATTCGTCACTATGGGTTGCTTGCCAATGCCGAGCGCAAGAACAACCTCGCGCAGCTACGTGCGCTGCTGCAGGTCGCGTCAATCACCAGTGTGCAATCCGGTAGTGCCGACGCGTCGGTAGGCGCTTCCCAGCCTAGCTTCATTTGCCGGCACTGCGGCGGCACCATGCACATCATCGAAACTCTGCTGCGCGTCCAACCGATACGCGCGCCACCGCGACTCCGAGGTCCGCCATGACTGACATAGTCTTGATGCGCTTACACTACCGACCAACGCTTCATCGACTGGCGTCGATGTGGATGGACTCGGCTCGTCGCTGCAATAGCGCCAGTATTTGGGTGATCTGCCACAGGATAAGTCCGTGCATCAGCTCCGCAATCGCCTGTCTGAACCATCTCGCCGACACATTGACGACCCAAATGGACACCATCATCCGCAGTGCGGACATTCAAATCCCCATAGGCCAAGCTCGGCCCTGACTGCGGAGCTCTTGCTCGCGGTTTCCTCCCTCGAGGATTGTACGACACCTGCCCAGTGGGATTGGTCGCGTCTTTCCGAGCTTGCGTTGGTGGGCAGGTGTCGTACAATCCTTAACGAAATCAACCCGTCACGACCGCCTCAAAACGGCCAATTGCGGCCCGTCAGCATCCCTGGCTGACCGGCCGTTTCAGACTGAGCCTGTGTGGAAACTCATTTTTTTCTCATATCCTGCGGTAGCAGTGCCGCAGAGGTGTAAATTTCGTCGATTGAATTTCCTTTGCAGCCAATATCCACTTATGACGCTTGTAAATCGTCTCTGAAGGCATGGGGGACGAGTTGGCTGCGCTAAAAATGGGCCTTACGCCCCTATGATCTTCATAGCCTTCATCATGTCAGTGATCCCAAGAATGGCCATGACGCGGCGCATGTTGTAGGCCAGTATGTGCAAGCTGATTTCGGTGCCAACGTGAGCCAGTCCCTTCATCGTGAAGTGCCCTGATCCCATCCAAGACTTCACGGTTCCAAACACATGCTCCACCGTGCATCGCCTGAGTTTCATCTTGTCGCGGCTGTTGTCGATTCGGGTCTGCATGGTATCGAGCACA
>NZ_FOKF01000032.1 GCF_900111995.1 Collimonas sp. OK607 | reverse complement strand
TTAAGTTATACGTCATCCATTTACATGAATGACGCTGCACTTCCATCAAACGCCCACACTTATCGACTGTTAATTGTTAAAGAACCTTCTACTTCGCGTCACCAGAACCCCGGTTCGCGTCGCTGTCAAATCGTTTTGTTTGTCAGCAGCAGAGAGATGAGATTATGTGGCGTTTCGCGTTTTTCGTCAACTACTTTTTTACTACTCACCGAAAAACTTTTTACTGCCACCACAACTTCTTCACCCGCTTTATTCCCTCAAACTTCGCTCCCCAAAACAGCCTTTTTACCTCTCAGCTGCTTCGTTTATTTCGCGTCGTTCTCAACGGGAGGCGAACTATAGCAAACCCCTTCGCCCCATGGCAAGCGATTTGTTAAAGATTCTTAAAAACGGGTAAACGTTTCCCCAGGAATGCCTGCATGCCCTCCTTTTGATCCTCTGTGGCGAAGGTGCTGTGGAACAGCCGGCGCTCATAGTTGATACCCTCAGCCAGAGTAGTTTCATAGGCGCGGTTGACAGATTCCTTGATCATCATAACTGCCGGCAACGACATGGAGGAAATCACGATCGCCGCTTCCATTGCCTCTTGCAACAGCCGCTCCAGTGGAACCACACGCGACACCAGGCCGGCGCGCTCGGCTTCGGCGGCGTCCATCATGCGGGCGGTCAGGCACATGTCCATCGCCTTGGACTTTGATACTGCGCGCGGCAAGCGCTGGGTGCCGCCGGCGCCGGGAATGATGCCTAGCTTGATTTCCGGCTGGCCGAATTTTGCATTATCGGCGGCAATAATGAAGTCGCACATCATCGCCAGCTCACAGCCGCCACCTAAGGCGAATCCTGCGACAGCAGCAATCACCGGCTTGCGCACGTTGCGAATCGTTTCCCAGTTACGGGAGATGAAGCCCCCCTTGAATGCATCCATATAGCTCAGCTGAGCCATGCCGCCGATGTCGGCGCCGGCCGCAAATGCCTTGTCGCTACCGGTAATGATGATGCAGCCGATTTCAGGATCAGCATCGAATTTCATTAAAGCGTCGCCCAATTCGCTCATCAGCGGATCGTTCAAGGCATTCAGCGCCTTAGGACGATTCAGATGGATCAGACCAACTTTTCCCTGTGTTTCAACCAGAATATTTTCGTATGTCATTGCAGATCCCATTTACGTGAGTCGAATAAACTTAATTGTAGCGCCGCTGGATAAGGGATAGGATGACTGTAAGACAGATACTTAACAGTCTTTTAAGGAATCTTCCAACTTTCAAACTGTCTATATATATGTACGGGTATATAAGTAAGAAATAAGGCAATATATTACCGACTACCGACAAGATCGCCCGATTTTGACCGACATCCCTTTTTCATCAGAAGGAGGCAAGCCATGTTCAAAACCATTCTTGTACCTACCGACGGTTCACATTTGTCGGAAAAGGCCATCAATACAGCGATAGAATTTGCCAAATTCAGCAGCGGTAAGATAATCGCCCTCTCAGTCGCCGAACCTTATCCGTTCTCGCCGATGGCAGAGAGCACCATGGCGACCGACCCCGGTACTTATGAAGAAAACATGTTGGCGCTGGCAAAGCTCAACGTCCAAAAAGTCGCCGATGCCGCCAGTAACGCGGGCGTCCCTTGCGAAATGCTGACGGCCCAAGCCTTCAATCCAGACGAAGAAATCATCAGCGCAGCAGAAAAGTATCATTGCGATGCGATTTTCATGGCTTCGCATGGGCGCAGCGGCCTGAGCCGGCTGTTCTTGGGCAGCAAAACCCAGCGGGTACTGGCGCACTCGACTATCCCGGTACTGGTTCTGCGCTGAGTTTTTCGTCGGCACAACAGCTCGACGCCAAACGGCGTCGAGCCTCATCAGCCATTTCCTAATTCGTTAGCGCGCAGCTGCCAGTTTTGGCAACAACAGCCACATCATGCCGCGCTGCTTCATCTTGCCGGCTTTATCACCCGCCTCATTGCCAAAACCCCAGAAGAAATCGGCTCTTACCGCCCCTTTAATGGCTCCTCCGGTATCCTGCGCCACCATCAGCTGCTGCAACAGTGCATTGTTATTCGGCTGAGTGGTCGCCAGGAACACCGGCGTGCCGAGCAGGACGAACTGCGGATCCACGGCGATCGAACGCAGCGGCGTCAGCGGCACACCTTGCGCCCCCTTGGGTCCGACGTTCGGATCGAGCACTTTCTCTTCTTTAAAGAAGACATAACTAGGATTCGCATTCAACAACTCTTGCTGCCGGCCCGGATTGGCAGCCAACCAGGCTTTGATCCCTTGCGCCGACGCCTGGGCCAGGGTCAGCTCGCCCTTATCGACCAGATAACGGCCAATCGACTTGTAGGGATAACCGTTTTGATCGGCATAAGCGACGCGTACTACGCTGCCGCCGTCATTCAGCTGGACCCGGCCGGACCCCTGCACCTGCAGGAAGAATGCATCGATCGGATCGTCCACCCATAAGATTTCCTTACCGGCCAGCACCCCGGATTTGTCCAGTTCCGCACGGCTCGGATACGGCAGCACTTTGTTACCCACCAGGCGGCCGCGCAAACGCAAACCCTTCAATTCGGGATAAACGCTCGCCAGATCGACTGTGATCAAATCGTCCGGAGCCCGGTAAATAGGCGTTTGATACGGGCCACCGCGCTTTCGGGCGCCTTTTAATAAAGGCTCGTAGTAACCGGTTACCAGGCCATTATCGGTGCCATCGGCATTGATCACCTGGTAAGGCGTAAAGAAGGACTGGAAAAACAGGCGTATTGCATCGCCATTGTTGCCATCCAGGCCGGCGGCAACGGCGCACGGCTCTTTCCAGTCGCTTTTGCGCGCCAGGGTCGAACATGAAGTC
The DNA here is from genome assembly GCF_900111995.1 of Collimonas sp. OK607. Taxonomy (GTDB): domain Bacteria; phylum Pseudomonadota; class Gammaproteobacteria; order Burkholderiales; family Burkholderiaceae_D; genus Collimonas. Next base: position 50,577 of record NZ_FOKF01000032.1, on the reverse strand, counting down.
AGGAAAGCCGGCAATGCCTGGCGCAAATCGTCGCTACCCCAACCTGGCAAGGCGGCAAAGGTGGTGGCGCGCAAATTGGCGCCGGGCGGAGCAGATGGCGCAGCCGGCGTGCCGGGTTGGGGTGACGGTTGCGCTGTTTGCGGCGCCGGTGGTGTAATCGGGGTGGTGGTGCAGGCAGCTAAACTGAGTCCGATGATTAAGGCAGTTAAGGCAGAAGCAGGTAGACTGATACGTTTAAATAGCATTTAGGATTCTTTATGTGGTTAGTGGCTCTCGAAGCGTGCTTCGCCTTCTTTGTCTTCGCATTCATTGTCTGGTGGACCATGTTTTCCGGCCGTAAGCCGGATCGAAAACCGCCGGCAAAGTCATTACCACCAGAAGACAAGGGCAAGGACCAATAGATTCAATCTAAATGCGGTCAATCTAAATGCGGTCAATTTAAATACGGTCAATCCGAGTACGTCAATGTAGCGTGCGCGGCAGGGACAGGATGAATTCCGGGATCCGTGCCTCGAATTGCTCGCCGTCCTCGGCTACGCAGAAATATTCGCCCACCATCGAACCTTGCGGCGTCGCCATCGATGTACCGCTGGTGTATTCAAACTTCTCACCCGGCTGCAGCAACGGCTGGTGGCCGACGACTCCCAGGCCGCGCACTTCCTCGACATGGTTGTTGCCATCGGTAATCACCCAATGGCGTGAAATCAATTGGGCAGCGATTTGCCCGGTGTTCTTGATCGTGATCGCGTAGGCGAATACATAGTGCGAACTGTCAGGTTCAGATTGTTCTTCCAGATACTGGGTTCTGACAGTAACGGTAAATTCATAGGCGGCCATGCTGGTTTCCTCGATTGACCTAGCCTGTCGAGGACAGGCGTAGTTGTGACTAGAGAGCCATTGCACACGAATTTACCCCGGGACGCAAGCTGCCAGAAGCCAGGTGCAAGGCTAAAGGGTAAAATAGCGCTCTTTTAGCGCCCTTTCCTGGATTTGCACGCCATGCCAACCTATCGTATCGCTCCCAGTATCCTTTCCGCCGACTTCGCCCGCCTTGGTGAAGAAGTACGCAATGTCGTCCGCGACGGCGCCGACATCATTCACTTCGACGTGATGGACAACCATTATGTTCCGAACCTGACCATCGGGCCGCTGGTATGCGAAGCTATCCGGCCGCATGTGCAAGTGCCGATCGACGTCCACCTGATGGTAAAACCGGTAGACCGCATCATTCCCGATTTTGCCAAGGCCGGCGCCAACATTATTACTTTCCACCCGGAAGCATCGGACCACGTCGACCGCTCCCTGCAACTGATCCGCGACAACGGCTGCAAGGCCGGCCTGGTGTTCAATCCGGCCACGCCGTTGAGCTACTTGGATTACGTCATGGATAAGATCGACATTATCCTGATCATGTCGGTTAATCCCGGCTTCGGCGGCCAGTCGTTCATCCCAGAAGCGCTCAAGAAAATCGCCGAAGTACGCCAGCGGATTGACGCTTCGGGCCGCGAGATCATGCTGGAAGTCGACGGTGGCATCAAAATCGACAACATCGCGGCAGCGGCAAAAGCCGGCGCCGATACCTTTGTCGCCGGCTCGGCCATCTTCGGCAAATCGGACTATAAAGCGGTAATCGACGCCATGCGGACCCAGTTGGCAGCAGTATGAATACAACAGCCGCGCCCGAAATCGTTGCCCTGAAGGGTATCGCCGCCGCCATCATCGACCTCGACGGCACCATGCTGGATACCGCGCCGGATTTCCATGTCGCCGTCAATCGCATGCGGGCCGAGCTGGAACTGGCGCCACTGCCGCAAAAAACGATTATCGATTTTGTCGGCAAAGGTAGCGAAAACCTGATCCGGCGCGTACTCGGTGTCGATTATCCGCCGGCGGAAGTGGAGCAACGTTTCGACGCGGCGCTGGATTCCTATCAAACCCATTATGCTGTCGTCAACGGCAGCTATGCCACGCTCTATCCAGGCGTGGTGGATGGCTTGCAAGCGATGCAGGATAAAGGTTTGCGACTGGCATGCGTCACCAACAAACCGCTGGCATTCGCTGTGGCGCTGTTGGAAAAAACCGGTTTACGCGACTATTTCGAAGTGGTCTACGGTGGCGATTCGTTCCCGCTGAAAAAGCCGGACCCGATGCCGCTGCTGGCAGTGTGCGCCGATTTCAAGCTGCAACCGGCGCAAGTGGTCGCCATCGGCGACTCCAGCAACGACGCCCAGGCCGCGCGTGCCGCCGGTTGCCCGGTGTTTAACGTACCTTATGGTTACAATCACGGCGAGTCTATACAAGACGTCGATTCCGATGGTATAGTCGCTTCGCTGCTTGTTGCAGCACAAATATTGGCCACTGAATCGACTTGAATCGATTTATTTAAGACTGCGCTATCTCTCATGTTTCTCGACAAAAAACATCAAGTCCCACTAGCCGCCCCTGAGGCCTGGCTATGGCGACGCTGGCAATCCTGGACTAACTAAGTAAGTCCGCCGATCGCTGCTGCCTGCTATTCAACAAAAATTGATCGCAAGCAACGTTTTTTGTAGTACACCACCGCTGTTTTACAATAGCGACCTGGAGAGAACCATGACCGAACTCGAATTCAAATCGCTGGCCAACCAAGGCTACAACCGTATCCCACTGATCGCAGAAGCTTTTGCCGATCTTGAAACGCCGTTGACGCTGTACCTGAAACTGGCGCAAACCCAGAACACGGGCAAAAACACTTTCCTGCTTGAATCGGTAGTCGGCGGCGAACGCTTCGGCCGCTACTCCTTCATCGGCCTGCCTGCATCGACGCTGTTGCGCAGCTACGGCACGCGCATCGAAGTGCTCAAGGATGACAAGATCATCGAAAGCCGCGAAGGCAATCCGCTCGATTTCATCGCCGAATTCCAGTCGCGCTATAAAGTGGCGCTGCGCCCTGGTTTGCCGCGTTTCTGCGGTGGCCTGGCCGGTTATTTCGGTTACGACACGGTGCGCCATATCGAAAAGCGCCTGGCAAACTCGACGCCCAAGGATGATCTCGGCTTGCCCGACATTCAATTGCTGCTGACGGAAGAACTGGCGGTAATCGACAACCTGTCCGGCAAACTGTACCTGATAGTGTATGCCGATCCGACCCAGCCGGAAGCCTTCTCCAAAGGCCGGCAGCGCCTGAAAGACTTGCGCAACATGCTGCGCCGTCCAGCCGATGCACCGGTTACCTCGGCTTCGGTACGCACTGAAACTATCCGCGAATTCAAAAAAGAAGATTATCTGAAGGCCGTCGCCAAGGCCCAGGAATATGTGATGGCCGGCGACTTGATGCAGGTCCAGATCGGCCAGCGCATCAAGAAGCCCTATGTCGATTCGCCGCTGATGCTGTATCGCGCCTTGCGCTCGCTGAATCCTTCGCCGTACATGTATTTCTACAATTTCGGCGATATGCAGATTGTCGGAGCATCGCCAGAAATCCTGGTGCGCAACGAACAAACCTCAGCGCCCAAGGCGGACGGCGAAGCCAAACGCAAAGTCACCATCCGTCCGTTGGCCGGCACCCGCCCACGCGGCGCTACGCCTGAGCAAGATGCGCAACTGGCCACCGAACTGCTGGCCGACCCGAAAGAAATCGCCGAACACGTGATGCTGATCGATCTGGCGCGTAACGATATCGGCCGTATCGCCGAGACCGGCAGCGTCAAGGTCACCGATCAGATGGTGATCGAAAAATATTCACATGTGCAGCACATCGTTTCCAACGTCGAAGGCGAGCTCAAATTCGGCTTGTCGAACCTGGATGTACTGAAAGCCACGTTCCCGGCCGGCACTCTGTCCGGCGCGCCTAAGGTGAGGGCGATGGAAATCATCGACGAACTGGAACTGACCAAGCGCGGCATTTACGGCGGCGCCTGCGGCTACCTGTCGTTCGGCGGTGAAATGGATGTCGCCATCGCGATCCGCACCGGCGTCATCAAGGACGGCATGTTATATGTGCAAGCGGCAGCCGGCATCGTCGCCGACTCGGTGCCTGAAATGGAATGGCAGGAAACTGAAAACAAGGCGCGCGCAGTATTGCGCGCGGCGGAACAGGTACAAGACGGTCTGGACGGGGAAATTTAATCCGGAGCAATGCTGCCCTCTTGGTCAGATATTCAGTGGTGGAGTGCCTTCCTTGAATAACTGCCCGAGTTGGCTACGCAATTCCGGGGTGTCCTTGTGGCCGTGAACGCTGACTGCGTGCTGGACTGCCGCCGCCAGCAATTCTTCATCGTTATCTGCGGCGATCGCCACTGAACAGTTGCTATCGCTGGGATATTCGCGGCAATCGATGTATTTGCGTGACATGGTGAACTCCTTCATTGCAGCAATGTAATTGCGCAAATCCGATGCACACAAACGGCCTGCTGCTAGCTCGCTTGAGAATAAAGCTTAGGAATCAAAGACGCATTTGTCAACGTAGCACCGAAAACCGGACCGATCCTGACATTGTTCGAGATTCCTCGATTTTCGTTTTTTATGATCATGATTATTGCCACCCCTTGCCGCCATGACGCTATACTTTGCATCAACGACATGTGCTTGCACTGATACCTATCCCCATCGATGAATACATCCCGCCTCACTGCCAACTTTATCCAGCTTGCGATTCCGCAGCTGCGATGGCGTCCCTAGATCAAGGTTGGTGGAAAGCCAAAACCACACTACGCTCTATAATTAAGAGCTGATTTAGTGTTGCCCGCGGGATTTTTGCATTGGTGTTGTAACAACAAAACAACATACCGTGCAAACAAGCATGCTACGGGCAGACTCCCAAACAAAATCAATGGGTTAGAACTACTATGCTGCTAATGATCGACAACTACGATTCCTTCACCTACAACCTGGTGCAATACTTCGGTGAACTGGGTGAGGATGTGCGGACGTTCCGTAATGACGAAATCACGCTCGATGAAATCAATGCGCTGAAGCCGGACCGCATCTGCCTGTCGCCAGGCCCGTGCAGCCCGAAGGAAGCCGGGATTTGCGTCGACCTGCTGCAGCAATTTGCCGGCAAGCTGCCGATCCTCGGCGTTTGCCTTGGCCATCAGGCCATCGGTGAAGCATTCGGCGGCAAGGTGATCCGCGCGCAGAAGGTGATGCATGGCAAGACCTCGCCGATTACCCATACCGGCGTCGGCGTATTCAAGGATTTACCCAATCCGTTTACAGTGATTCGCTACCATTCGCTGGCCATCGAACGCAGTTCGATCCCGGCTTGCCTGGAAATCACGGCATGGACCGAAGACGGCGAAATCATGGGCGTCCGGCACAAGGAATACGATATCGAGGGCGTGCAATTTCATCCGGAATCGATCTTGTCGGAACACGGACACGCCCTGCTGCGTAATTTCGTTCAAAGAACTGCCTGAGCCTTTAGCGCCGGCGCACCGGTAACTGAACCGGTGTCGCCGCTCTAATTCGTAAATCGTATTTCGTAGCAAGGAAGCCATGTCAATCTCCGATCAAGAAGCTCTGTTGCGCTGTATCGAGCATCGTGAAATCTTTCACGATGAAATGCTGTCGCTGTTCCGTCGCATCATGAAGGGTGAAATGTCGCCGCTCATGATTGCGGCGCTGACCATGGGCCTGCGCGTCAAAAAAGAAACCATCGGCGAGATCGCCGCAGCGGCGCAAGTCATGCGCGAATTCGCCACGCCCGTGCCCTGCCGCGACACCGCCAACCTGGTCGATATCGTCGGCACCGGCGGCGATGGTGCGCAAACCTTCAATATTTCAACCGCCTCGATGTTTGTCGCTGCCGCAGCCGGCGCCCGTGTGGCCAAGCATGGCGGCCGTAGCGTATCGTCATCGTCCGGCAGCGCCGATGTGCTGGAATCGTTCGGCGCCAATATCAACCTGACGCCGGCCCAGGTGGCAGAATCGATAGAGCAGACCGGCATCGGTTTCATGTTCGCGCCGAATCACCACGCGGCGATGAAACATGCCGCACCGGTGCGCAAAGAATTGGGTGTGCGTACCATTTTCAATATCCTCGGGCCTTTGACCAATCCGGCCGGCGCGCCGAATATCCTGATGGGCGTGTTCCACCCCGACCTGGTCGGGATCCAAGTGCGCGTGCTGCAACGCCTGGGCGCGCAACATGCCATCGTGGTGTGGGGCCGCGACAATATGGATGAAGTCTCGCTGGGCGCCGGCACCATGGTGGGCGAGCTGGTGAACGGTGAAATTCGCGAATACGAAATCCATCCTGAAGACTTTGGCATGCAAATGATTGCCAGCCGCAATCTGAAAGTATCCAATTCGACAGAATCGAAACAAAGGGTGTTGGAAGCACTGGAAGACCAGCCTGGCCCGGCGCGCGATATCGTCGCCATCAACGCCGGCGCAGCGTTATACGCGGCCGGTGTCGCCAGTTCGATTGCCGATGGATTGGATAAGGCGCGCGCTGTTCTCGCTTCGGGTGCGGCGAAAGCCAAACTCGATCAATTCGTGCAAGCCACGCAAGCCATCACCGCCGCCGGCCGATCATAACCGCGGTTAGAGAAAACGCAGTAAAGGATAAGTGCCATGTCAGATATTTTGAATAAGATCCTCGCCGTCAAAGCGGATGAAGTTGCCGCGGCAAAAAAACAGCAAGACTTCGCCAGCCTGCGCCGTGACGTCGAGTCCGATGCAGAAGCACGCGCTGGTTTGCGCGCTTACGAAGCAGCCCTGCGGGAAAAAATTGCAGCAGGCCATGCCGGCGTGATTGCCGAAGTAAAGAAAGCGTCGCCGTCCAAAGGCGTGATTCGGGCAGATTTCCGCCCAGCCGAGATTGCCGTCGACTACGCAGCGCACGGCGCGGCTTGCTTGTCGGTGCTTACCGATATCCAGTTTTTCCAGGGCGCCCCCGAATACCTGCAACAAGCGCGCGCCGCGTGCGCGCTGCCTGTCCTGCGCAAAGATTTCATGATCGATCCGTATCAGGTCTATCAAGCCCGCTCATGGGGCGCCGATGCTATCTTGCTGATCGTCGCCGCCCTGGATCATGGCTTGATGGCGGAAATGGAGGCTGTTGCCCATGAGCTGGGCATGAGCGTGCTGGTGGAGGTGCACAATGCGGAAGAACTGCAAGCGGCGCTAAAACTGAAAACCGCCCTGCTCGGCATCAACAACCGTAACCTGCGTACTTTCGACACTTCACTGCAAAACACGCTGGACTTGCTGCCGCAGATACCGGCGGACAAGCTGGTCGTGACTGAGTCCGGGATTCACACCCGGGACGATGTCAAACTCATGCGCGACGCCAACGTCAACGCATTCCTGGTGGGCGAAGCATTCATGCGCGCGCCACAGCCAGGTGTCGAGCTGGGCCGCCTGTTCGATAATTGAGGAGAGTGCGGATCAGAATGCGGGAATCAGGGAGCCCTTGAATTCCGCTTCGATAAACTGCCGCACCTGCTCCGACTGGTAGGCTTTGACCAGTTTCCTCACCCAGGGCTTGTCTTTGTCTTCCGCTCGCGTAGCAATCAGATTGGCATAGGGTCCTTTGGCATCCTCAACCGCAATTGCATCGCGCTGTAATGACAAACCCGCTTTCACCGCGTAATCGTTATTCACCGACGCCGCCGCCAGATCATCCAGCGAGCGCGGCAATTGCGCGGCATCCAGTTCCACCAGTTTCAGTTTCTTTGGATTCGATATCACATCCAGCGGCGTCGCATTAATACCGTTCTCGCCAACCCCCGCCTTCAATTTGATCAACCCGGCTTTCTGCAACAACAGCAAAGCGCGATTGCCGTTGGATGGATCGTTCTGGATGCCTATGCTGGCGCCTTGCGGCAACTGATCGACGTTCTTGTATTTCTTCGAATAGATTCCCAGCGGCGCCGTGATGGTCAAGGCCACCGGCACGATCTTGTAACCCCTGGCTTTGATCTGGCTATCGAGGAAAGGTTTATGCTGGAAAGCATTGGCATCCAGATCGCCGGCAGCCAACGCTTCATTCGGCTGCAGGTAATCGCTGAAGGTGATGATCTGGATATCCAGGCCCTCGCGCGCCGCCACTTTCTTTACCACTTCAAAAGTCTGCTCGGCATTGCCGACCGAGACGCCCACCTTGATCCGGGTCTTGTCCTGCGCATGGGTAACAGTGACGCTGGCCGCCAGCAACAGTAGCGGCAATGTCTTGAGGATGAGGCGACGCATTTATTTCTCCGTGGATGAGGTGCTGACAATAGAACACGATCTTCACACAGCTCCCCGCGATTGCTAACGAACGATTTCGCATGTCGATATGTCCTAGGCATATGCTTCAGATGCTGACTGATCGAGAGTCATTTCCAATTTATCCATATAATGGAAATTCAATAGAACCGGCTCGAAAACAACACGACTACACCCACGACCGAAGTATTTTTGGAGGTTTTTGATGCGTTCGATTTATCAAGTGGTTACCGCAACATGTTTCAGTTTTTCCATACTTGGCGGGGATGCACTGGCGGCAAGCCAGCAAAAGCAGTATTCAGTGCGCGACTTCTTCCGCAATCCCGAGCAAAGCGGATTCCAGATTTCCCCCAACGGTAAATACATCAGCTTCATGCAGCCTTGGGAAGGACGCATGAACATCTTCGTCAAAACCGTCGATTCTGATGCAGCGCCGCAGCGCATCACCTCGGAGAAAGCACGCGACATCAGCGGTTATTTCTGGAAAGGCGACGACCACCTCCTGTTTGCCAAGGATTTCGGCGGCGATGAAAATTTCCATGTGGTATCGGTAGGCCGCGACGGCAAGGGTCTCAAAGACTTGACGCCGTATCCAAAGGTGCGAGCCCAGATTGTCGATGACCTGGAGGATAACAAAGAAGAAATACTGGTCAGCCACAACAAACGCGACGCAGAAGTGTTCGATGTTTATCGTGTCAACGTCAGGACCGGCGCCGAAAAACTGATAGCGCAAAACCCTGGCACCATCCAGTCATGGATTACCGATCACGATGGCAAAGTACGCGCCGCGACCACTTCCGACGGCGTCAACACCAGCCTGTTGTATCGCGCTACGGAAAGCGAACCGTTCAAAACCGTGCTGACGACTTCCTTCAAGGATTCGGTCAGCCCGTTGTTCTTCACCTTCGACAACAAGAAACTCTACGCATCGTCCAACCTCGGCCGCGACAAGCAGGCTATCGTCATCCTCGATCCGGAAACGGCCAAGGAAGAACAGGTGCTGTACGAAAATCATGAAGTCGACGTCGACGGACTTTCCTACTCGAAGAAACGCAAGGTGTTGACCGATATCAGCTACACCACCTGGAAAACCCAATACAAATTCCTCGATCCGCAAAGCGAAGCCTTGCACAAAACCTTGCAAGAAAAGCTGCCTGGCTATGAAGTCATCACGCAGTCGCACACCAAGGACGAATCGAAGTGGATAGTGGCGGCCTACAATGACCGTACCCAAGGCAGCCGCTACCTGTTCGACAGCAAGACTGGCGCACTGACCAAGCTGGCCGATATAAATCCGGCCATCGCCGAACACGATATGGCGGTGATGAAGCCGGTGCAATACAAGGCGCGCGACGGCTTGCTCATCAACGGCTATCTGACGCTGCCTCTCGGTAAAGATCCTGAAAACCTGCCGGTGATCATCAATCCGCATGGCGGCCCGTGGGTGCGCGATGTGTGGGGCTACAACCCGGAAGTGCAACTATTGGCAAACCGCGGCTACGCCGTGCTGCAGATGAACTACCGCGGTTCGACCGGCTACGGCCGCGAGTTCTGGGAAGCGTCGTTCAAGCAATGGGGCAAGACCATGCAGGACGACATCACCGATGCCGTGCAATGGCTGGTTCAACAAGGCATCGCCGATCCAAAGCGGGTAGCGATCTACGGCGGTTCGTATGGCGGTTATGCGACGCTGGCCGGAGTCACTTTCACGCCGGATCTGTACGCGGCGGCGGTCGACTATGTCGGTGTTTCCAATATGTTCACCTTCATGAAAACCATCCCGCCGTACTGGAAACCGTTCCTCGACCAGATGTATGAAATGGTCGGCGATCCGGTCAAGGACAAAGAGTTGCTGACGGCAGTCTCGCCGGCCTTGCACACCGACCGCATCAAGACCCCGTTGTTCGTTGCACAAGGCGCCAACGATCCGCGCGTCAACAAGGCTGAATCCGACCAGATCGTCGAAAGCCTGCGCAAGCGTGGCGTGCCGGTCGAATACATGGTGAAGGATAACGAAGGCCACGGTTTTCACAACGAGGAAAATCGCTTTGAATTTTATACCGCGATGGAAGGATTTTTAGCTAAGCACCTGAAGCCGCAATAAAGATCCGGCACTAGGGCCGAATAGCTGACCATGAAAATGGCGGATGACCGGAAACGGTCGTCCGCCATTCTTGTTTGCAATATTATTACTCGGAAAATCGATATTCCGGTCTTGTCGACAAATAGGGATTTAGTATGTTTATTAAAACGGTGAATGTAATAAATATAGAATAAATTCTTATATAACAATGTGTTACGAGATTTTATCTGCGAGGCGAATTGTAAATTTATTTTTTTTACTATACAGTGCTACCGAATCAAAACAATCCTGGGAAGCAGTGGCGCCAACTCAGGAAAATGCATGCGTCAACCCGTGGGAGGGAATCATGAGACCAACAATTCGGGATATCGCAGCGGTAGCAAAAGTATCCATCGGCACCGTATCGCGCGCCCTGAAAAAGCAGCCTGGCTTGACCGAAGAAACACGCCTGCATGTACAGAAAATTGCGGCCCAACTCGGTTACAACGAATCCAATCTGCGCCACGGAAGAATCCGGCGCCTGACCTTCCTGCTACATCGCCAGTACAGCAATTTCGTCGCCAGCCCGTTTTTCTCGCATGTGTTACATGGCGTGGAAAGCGCCTGCCGCGAACGCGGCATCGTACCAACCGTGCTGTCCATCGGCCCCGCCGACAATGTAATGGAACAGATCCGCCTGCATGAACCAGACGCGTTGGCAGTAGCCGGATTCATGGAACCGGAAGTACTGGAATTACTGACCCGGACCGGCAAGCCGGTGGTATTGATCGATTTGTGTGCGCCAGGCTTCCGCTCGGTCATTTCAGACAATCTGGGCGGCGCACTGGCCGCTACCCGCCATCTGATAGAACTCGGCCGCCAACGACTGGCCTTCATCAGCGGGCCGTTGTCTCACTACAGCGTTTCGCAACGCGCACTAGGTTACCGGCAGGCGCTATTCGAAGCAGGCCGCTTGTTCGACCCGCGTCTGGAGATCACGCTGCCGGCAGACCCGGAACTCCATCTGCATGCGGCCGCCGCGATGCAGCGCTTGCTGCAATCCGACACGCCGCCCGATGCCGTGTTTTGCTATAACGATGTCACCGCACTAGCTGTCATGAATGTTTGCCAGGCGCGCGGCCTGAGAATTCCTGAAGATATTGCGATTGTCGGCTTCGACAATATCGATGCCGCCACCAGCTCCACCCCGCCGCTTACCACGCTGGCGGTAGACAAAGAAGCCATGGGCCGGATGGGTATCAAGTTATTGCTGGAAGATACTCCGGCACAACCCCAGGTGGTGTTGCCAGCGGAGCTGGTCCAGCGTGCCAGTACACTTGGCAGCTAATCCGCCACCGTCATGAACATGACTGGATTGTTTTGCCATTGCGGCGCTGGCGGTGTGGCTTAATCCTTAGTTTTGCCTGCTGCAACCAGCGCAGCCATGGCCAGCGACTCTTCGCTGCCTTGCGCACGCAAGCCCTCAATCACCGTTGCCTGATTCTGCGCCGGCTGGTTCTGGCTGACCTTCCACTTGCCGGACAAGCGTGTAATCACAATCTCGATGCCGACAAGCGCGCCAATCAGTTTTTCCGTGTACTCATGCGGCGCGTCGGAAAACTTCCAGGGCGCCGGGAAAGCAGCTTCATTGTGCGCGGTAAGCGCCGCCAGATGCGCCGGTAGCCAGCTGGCGTCATCGATGATGCGCAACGTGCCGTAGGCATGTGCGACGGCGTAATTCCAGGTCGGCACCACCTTGCCGGTGTCGGCCTTGGTCCCATACCAGTTGGGCGTGATGTAAGCTTCAGGGCCATGGAATATCGCCAGCACTTCGACTTCTTTCTGGAAATCCTGCCAGACTGGATTGGCGCGCGCCACGTGCCCGTGCAAAGTACCGAAAGGCCCCGCCTCCGCCGACAACAGCAGGGGAATGTGGTTGGCGTTGATGCCGCCCGAGGAAAGTGTCACCAGCGTCGACAGCGGCCGCGCACGAATCAGTTCGTGCAGGACTTCGATTCTCGGCTCGTCAAATTGTTTGGGTATGTACATGATGGTATGGTGCGGCGCGCCGGTGTGAAGTGTTGAATTGACGAATTGACTATCAGCTATGCGACTATAAACCATGCAAAGGTCTGCGGCTTGTACGGTGGAACAAATCAGCTTCCGTTCGCGTACACATCCGGTGCAAAACGCTCCATCAGCGCTTGCGGCTTGAGCGGTGCTGTGAAGCCGAACTTCGCGTACAGGCCGTGGGCGGTGCTGGTCGCCAGCATGAACCGCCGCAGTCCCTGCAACCGGGGATGCGCCGTGACCGCAGCCATCAGCTCGGCGCTATAACCTTTGCCGCGATGCTCGGCCAGCACGAAGACATCGACCAGATAGGCGAACGTCGCGTAATCGGTGACGACGCGTGCGTAAGCTACTTGCGCAGGACCGGAAAACAGGCCGAAATTCAGGGAGTGGCGGATCGATTCTTCGACCGTGGCGAGAGGGATTCCGCGCGCCCATGCCGACTCTACAGATAGAAAGCGATGAATCAATGGCACATCCAATTCAGCTGGTTCGTTGGTAATACGCAGTTTTTCCATCAGACGATTCTTTCCCGTTATTTTCCGGTTACTTTCTGCTTACTTTCTGATTAATTGCGGAGAAATACATGCCAGTAAATTAGCATACTCTCGAATGAAAAACAGCGCCTTGTCGGCGCTGTGTCTGAAGTCTTGTGTCTGAAGCGTTATTTCTCAGGTCGTGCTCTCGAGCGCTGACCGGGCAACGTCCTCATCCAACTCTCCCTCCCACTTTGCAATCACCGATGTCGCAATACCGTTGCCAATCACATTAGTGGCAGTACGCCCCATGTCGAGGAACTGATCGATGCCGATGATCAGCAGGATGCCGGCTTCCGGCAAGTGGAACATCGGCAGGATAGCGGCAACCACCACCAGCGAACCGCGCGGCACCCCAGCCATGCCCTTGCTGCTGACCATCAACACCAGCAACATGGTGAGTTGCTGGGCAAACGACATTTCAATGTTGTAAGCCTGTGCCACGAACAAGGCGGCGAATGCCTGGTACATCATCGAACCGTCGAGGTTGAATGAATAACCGAGCGGCAGTACAAAGCCGGTTATCTTGTTATTGACGCCGAATTTTTCCAGCTGCTCCATCGTCTTCGGATAAGCGGCTTCGCTGCTGGCGGTGGAAAATGCCAGCATGATCGGCTCTTTCAACAAGCGCAGCAAGGTGAAGATCGAATCGCGCAGGAATATATAGCCGATCGCGATCAACAACGCCCACAGCGTGGCCAGCCCGGCATAGAAACCGCCAAGGAACTTGGCATACGTCGCCAGCACGCCAAAACCCTGCACCGTAATCACAGCAGCGATCGAGGCAAACACACCTAGCGGAGCAAAGCGCATCACATAGTCGGTGACTTTCAACATGACGTGCACCAGGCCGTCGATGGCAGCAGTCACTACTTTTGCCGATTCACCTTTGACAGAAGCCAGGCCGAAGCCGAAAAACAGCGAGAACACGAGGATCTGCAAAATTTCGTTTTTCGCCATGGCGTCGACGAAACTGCTCGGGAACACGTGCGAGATAAAGTCTTTCAGATTGAAGCCGCTGGTATTCAGCTTGGTGTCAGCACCCAGCGCCGGCAGCGGCAGGTTGAGCGCATGGCCAACCTGGAGCACGTTGACAAACAACATGCCCAATGCCAAAGACAGCAAGGAAGCGATGACAAACCAGCCCAGGGCCCGGATGCCGATGCGGCCCACCGAACTGCTGTCCTTCATGCCGGCAATCCCGGATACCAGCGTGCCGAACACCAAAGGCGCGATGATCATCTTGATCAAGCGCAAAAACACATCGGTGATGATGGAGAAGTAAGCGGCGATTTCCTTTGCTGCCGCTTCGTCCGGTGCGAGATTGTGGCAAATATAACCGACCACTATCCCCAGAACCATGCCGACCAGAATCCAAGTCGTTGCCTTAATTTTTCTCATTTGCGTATCCTGCCGTTATTAACCATACAACCATACAAAAATACAAAAAAATACAAACCCGTCGATCCAAAAATATTCTTAAGCTTGAGCGCCTTGTGAAGTCCATGTTGCGCAGTCCAAGTTGCGTAGTCCAAGTTGTTGTATATCGACATGCGCCGATCAAAGTCAGCGGCACATACAGAAGAGTTTGCAAGCAACAACGTGAATTTTGCGGAAATGGCAATATTTGCGAGGCAAAATAAAAAGGCCCTCATGATGGAGGGCCTTATGAAACCTGATGCCGGCTGCGGATTGAACCTGCCGCTCTCTGCCCGCAAGTCCGCATCAGAGCTCAAACTGGTGCGCATGTTACCTCACAAAACGCCCCCCAATCAACATAAAAAAGGGCTGCAATCCGAGGCAGGGACAATGCCAAGGCATTTTCCGCTCATGCCATTTTCGCAATCAAACGCCGTATCCTTTGTTCCCCATCGAGCTATCTCCGTCAATTTCGCGCTATCACGTTGTATTTTGATTTTGAAGCATCAAAATCCCATACGTATCATCACCCTGATGTATATTTCCTGACAGAAACTTATAACAACGATTCATCAAGGAGATAGCGATGCAAAAACGTAGTACGTGTAGCGTCATTTTTTGCCTTACCGCATTAGGTGCATCAGGATTCAGCGCAAGCGCATTGGCGGAATTACCCCCGATTAAAATCGGTGTCATCGGACCCATCACAGGACCTTCGTCAGACATGGGGCTGAGCATGATCGGCGGCGCCAGAGTCTTCCTGGCCGACATCAACCAGGTCGGCGGCGTCCTCGGCCGCAAGATCGAACTGGTCGAGCGCGACGACCTTGCCAAGCCGGACGTCGGCGCGGCCATGGCCAAGGAAATGATCGAGAAGGATCATGTCATCGCCGTAGTCGGTTTTGGTAATACCGGTGTCGCCCTGCCTGCGGCGAAACTGTTCCAGGAAGCGAAGATCCCGTTGATCGTCACCGGCGCCACCGGCGCTACGATTACCAAATCGTTCATGCCGCCGGCCTATCCCGTGAACTATATATTCCGCACCTCCGCCAGCGACGCGCTGCAGCCGATCGTGATCCTCAACGATGTGATCGATCGCCGCAAGATCGACAAGATCGCAGTGCTGCACGACGACAGCCCATACGGCCAGTTCGGCAAACAAAGCATGATGACGGAGCTGGAGCGGCGCAAGATCAAACCGGTGCTGGTGGAAAGTTTCAAGGTTGGCGATCAAGACATGACGACGCAACTGCAGCATGCCAAAGATGATGGCGCACAAGCCATCGTGATGTACTGCCTTGCCCCCGAAGGCGCGATGGTGGTGAAGAGTGCAGAAAAGCTGAAAATGAAATTGCCGATAGTCGGGCCTTGGGGCATGTCGCAGCAAACCTTCATCGACAAGGCCGGCCAGGGAGCAGAAGGCGTGCGCAGCTCGGTGACATTCATCGAAAACGAATTGAGTTCGGTCAGCAACCAGTTCTCGTTGACCTACCGCAATGTGAACAAGACCAATCACATTCCGTCTGCGGTGGCTGCGGCTCAAACCTATGACGCACTGCGCCTGATTACACTGGCGATATTCCAGGCCAATTCGGTGGATGGCGTAAAGATCAAGGATGCGCTGGAAAATCTGCAGGTGCACACTACATCTACCATCGTCTCGCGCTACTTCAAACCGTTCTCGCCGACCGACCATGAAGCGATCGCCCTGAATATGATCGTCATGGGTGAAATTCGCAACGGCAAGGTGGCTTACGCCTATAGGGAAGATGCGAGCAGCGGATCGATTGCACGTACCAAGAAAAATTAGTCTGCGAGATTGCCTGCATTCCCCAAAATGAACAAGGCCCACATTGCCGTGGGCCTTGTTTCAATTCCCCATCTTACGATGCGGCTTTGATTTGCGACCACAATGGCAGATTACATGTACGCGCCCTGATGTGATAACAGAGCGCCATGGACACTCCGAAAATCAGGCCACCCAGGATTGATGCGAGAACGGCGCCAGCTCCGGACATTTCTCCCCGTGACCATACAAGAAACCACATCGCGAATCCCCAAACAACAGCGAACCATCCTCCCGTGAACACAACATTAAATCCGAAGCTGGCAAAATGCGGCGGTGGAATTGAAACGCCGGCACGCCAGAACATGCGATGAAAAAAAGGGGCGTAGTTGCTGCGCCAGATACCCGTGGTTTTCAGAATCCCCAGCGCGGCATTGACTTCAAGTGGGTAGGACAAGGAAGCACCTATAGAGTTATGTGGACCATCCTTCAAACAATCATGGGAATCCGCCACAAATTTCAGCTATGAATCCAATCTTGACCAAGAAGACTATACACAAACACATACAATTATTTCATGCCCTTTGAAAAATAACTGGTGACGTGAATAATCACGATGCATTCAACGCCACGGCATGACGTAGTCGTGCTGCTGTCCAGTTATGGCATCATGTGACGATCGTTTTTCCGCGTCATTATTGTTAGTATCATCCACATCTGTCATGAAGGATTTCCATGGTTACCTGCTATTTGCGCTACATCATCGATCCATACAAACTCAATGAATTCGAGCATTACGGAAGAATCTGGATTCCGCTGGTCGAGAAATTCGGCGGACAACACCATGGATATTTTCTCCCTTCAGAGGGAATCAATAACGTAGCGCTCGCGATGTTCACGTTTCCCTCGCTCGCGGCGTATGAAGAGTACAGGATAAAATCAATGCAGGACCCGGCCTGCCAGGCCGCATTCAAGTATGCCGAGGACACGCGTTGCATCATCAGCTACGAGCGCAGTTTCTTCCGTCCTGTGTTCAAGTAAAGCGCTCTCCATATAAAGCCTACAATTAACTTGCGTGTATTTCGACGCGTTAAAAAGGGGCAATATCATGAGCACAATCAATCTGACCTGGACAGTCGTCAGCGATCCCGATTCTTTCGTAGCATTCCAATATTACGTAAAAGCCGGAGAGGTGTTTGACGCTCATGATTACGCAGTGACCTACAGGCTAGATCGCGCCGACCTCGATGCCGACGACCTGCGCGCCACGCAAGATGCTGCCGCAAAGCTCAACGCCGGGGAATGCCTGATGGTTTCTCATTCGATTGCGACATAACCGTTAGATGCAACAGTTAAATGCGCTAGACTCGCGCTTATAACGACGTCCTGCCGCTCCCTACCGTTGATTGACGGTAAGACTCTCGACGACCCTGTTGAATTTCGCAGTCAGGAAATCGGCAATGCGGTTCTGCGTTGCTTCGAGATAGGGAATGTTGTGGTGATCCGAGTCCGGGATGGTTTCGTCCTGCGGCGCGTTTGCCAACTTGGTCACCAGCATGTCGGTATGCGAGGCCGGCACCACGTCGTCAGATGCAGCGCGAATGATAAACGTCGGCGCGGACAACAAAGGTGCATGCTTGACTGAATCGAAGCGATGCTTGAGGACGAAGGCCGGCACGGACGGGAAGCGGCGTTTTGCCAGCGCCAGCAGCGAGTCATAAGGCGTAATCAACACCACCGCCGCGACCGGCCGGCGCGCTGCGACCTGTACCGCCACACCAGAGCCAAGACTGCGCCCGACCACGGCGATTTGCCCGGCGTTGATATGGCGATGCTCGGCAAACCAGTCGAACAGCATCTCGGCGTCTTCTATCATTTTCAACTCACCGGGAATACCCTCTGAATCCCCGTAGCCGCGATAGTTGATGGCAAGCACTGTCATATTGGGGAACATGCGCCAAGCATCGCGCGCCACCCACGAGACTTCCTCTGAGCGGCCGCCGAAATACACCACAGCTGGATGCGGACCGGGCACGCGCGGCGTCAGCAACCATCCTGAGAGCCGGGTACCGTCGGTGCTGCGCAACACGACAAGCCGAGACCTGTGCCCGATGCTATGGGGATGCTCGACTTCCTTGGTGCGGACCGGTTTGAAAATCAGTTTGCGCTGGCTAACCGCGACTGCGGTGGTAAAAATCAGCCACCCGAGGGCGACGATGCCGCCCATCCCGGTCACTTTTTTATATTTGATGCGTGCCATAACGCGAGTGCAACCGCACGGGGCACTACCCTATGCTGCGCACACCCCCCTTACTATTTATTGTAATCCTTCAATTAATTGTCGTCTCTATCATTTTGTAGTCAAGGATGCGATGCGTCAAATTAACCACAATCTGTGTGGTTAATTTGTGCGGTTCCCGTGAAATGCGAATGTCCAAACTGATGCATCGGTGATTATTCACCAGCGTCATCGATGCGTCGCAGAAATAGATATTCGATTGCGATTCTTCACATCTCATATTGCCGGATTCAAACTCGCCCGCAGCAGGAAGTTCAACTTGAATATGGCGCAAACATATCCTATTGTGGCTTGGCGGTACAACGATTAAACATCGCAAATCTGCGAGAAAATTCAAAGTGAAATAATGATGGATGCCAACGAATGTATCGATGACCTTTCACTTTTATTTTCGCTCATCACTCCGGTACCTGGCTGGCACGGATCCACTAGTGAACGATAAATAATTCAAGCAGATCAGCATTCTTCCAGCCTCGAAAAAAATCCTTTCAACTGTCACGCAGTCAACCAGTGGGCCAGCATGAATTGGCTTCCGGAAAATCATTTCCCTGCGCATTGAGGTATAGGTCTTCTTACCCACAAGGAAGAATGTACCAGCCTCTTCTAGCTGTCTGGCAGACGCCGTCAGAATGACATTCCAAAAACTACTTTGGCCGATACCGGGCCATCACTCTTGAGAAACAAAAATTCTTGAGGAAGAAAATATCCAATGTTCTCTCGGTTCGGCGCCAGGAGAACCACGCTCTTGACGTATGTGATGCATTTTATATTTGGCGAAAACAGAAAGGATGTCCATCATGAAAAACCTTGTCTTAATTTCGGTTGCAAGCCTGTTCGCATTGGCAGCCTCGGCACAAACAGCGACAGACAACCAGACTGTGAATGTCACTGGTCCGACACTCCGAATTGATCTTCCCAGCCAGTACCATCGAATGCACCCGGATGAATTCTATGACTATATTCGGTCGTACAGTCTTTCAAACGGCGCGACACTTGCCGTGTTCTACCGAGGGCGGCAGATGTATGCGGAAGTGGGAGATCTGGGACGGCACGAAATTGTCGCCGCAGCACCAAATGTTTTCGTTGCACTGGACAAGCAATTGAAGATGACGATCAATCTTCGCGGGGATACCGATGCGAGCGGAGAGCTGATCATGGTCGTTCCGCGCAAGCAACTTGCGAACGGTAGTTTGGTCGGCGGACAACGATTGGTCGCTTCGTTCCGCTAGATAGACATCACCGGCAAGGGATTCACCACGAGCTGCGAACAGGATCTGATCCTCAAAAAGCACTCCCGCTTACATGACAGTGAATCCCGAATCTACCGATCATTCGACTGGAGACGATTCCTTCGAATCAGGCCAAAGCCAATTTCAGCTATAGCATCAAGTCATCATAGGGTTACTGGTGTGCGGCTGTCGGCAAGTCAAGTTGTTCCAGCGATATGCGCTTGTTTTCATCCGATTGCCACACGACGTTGGCATCCACGGCATATAGCCAGCATGGCGCCTTGGCCTGCGAGTGACACTCGGAGAGCGCCTTGCGCATAGCCATTGGATCATTGCTTAACCAGCTCCAGCCGCCATTTGAACTAACGGCGAATGCCTTGGGCGGCAGTGCCGACAAATAGACCATATATCTTGCGCGCGCTCGTGCTCCGACAAACGGAATAGCATCGGGATCGTGAATATCTGCAAACGACGACGGTGCAGGAACAAAGTCCGATTGCTGTGTGGAGCCTGATGAAGCAGAGGTGCTTACGCCCTTTTGAGAAGCCTGAGGGGTTCCGGAATTCCCCGCCGAAAATATTTCACTCAATCGGTCAAGAATCACATTCTCCCAATTGGTGGCGAACACTGTCGTTGCCAACGCCCTCTTCGACACCACCTCCACTTTCGTCTTGTCGCCGGCCCCGGCTGGCTCAATAAACATGGCAACGTTTTCGCCGTAGCTGAATGCAGAAATTCCCCGTTGCGCAAGAGCGTAACCATCATTTCTGTTATCCCCCACATAATCAAGACCAACCTCCTTGACTGCTCTTGGCAAAACTGCCCAAACTGCACCCTGCTTCACGTCGTACACCCGCGCGGCGCCAGTCCCTTTTGCAGATCTGGCATCTGACAAAGTGGTACATCCCGTCACAGCCAGCGTTCCCAGAATGATGAACAGCAGCGCAATTTTTCTCAAAGTTACTCCCCGATTTTATGAAATCACGTCGACCCGGGAGCATTCTAATGCTTGACGGAAAATCTTGGCGCAATACAAGAAGGCAGCAGTGATTATTAGCCCCACCCCAAATCAGGCAGCTCCAGAAAACAATTAGGTTAGTGCCAAATGACAGGTAGCTAAATTGACCAGAAAACCTACAATGGAAATTGCCTTTACGGCAGCAAATCAAAATCTTTGGTGGAGATGTTACGAAAATTTCTGAGGAGAAATCATGCGAATGCTATTGAATATCAAACTCCCTAACGCTGAGTTCAACGCTGCTGTCAGGGACGGCTCCGTTGGCAAGAAAATGAGCCAGATCATGGATGAGTTAAAACCGGAAGCGGCTTACTTCACCGAACAGGATGGACAACGTTCAGGCCTCTTGATCGTCGACATCGATGACCCGGCGAAAGTTCCTACGCTTGCCGAACCATGGTTTCTAATCTTTAATGCCAACGTGGAATTAAGAATACTCATGACGCCGGAGGATTTGAAAAGAGCCGGGCTTGAAGAGTTGGGCAAGAAATGGTCGATGTAGCGTTTGGAGGCGACTCTGATGCTGAATAGCGAATCGCGGAACAAAAGAAAAAGGCCCACATCATTGTGGGCCTTTTAGATTGTGGGTTTTGGCTTACAGCATTAAGCATGCGGCTAGTGCTGCAACTTAGCACGAAACAGAATATCTCTAAGAATGTGGTCATCGTCGAAAGCGATTTTTAACGCATAGCCTAACACCGTCAAATTCATTTTTGTTCCGTACGTTGCAAAATGACCGGCGTCGGAATCGAACGTGAATTCGTTCGCTAATTGATGAAATTGTTCCTTAACGATTGCTTGCGCAACTGAGTTCCAGTCGCAACCGTTACCGACCCAACCTTCCTTCGCTCGTTCCTTAAATATGGGCGCCTTAGCTTCAAAATCAGGGGCGAACAAGACTAAAGCCGTGCAATTACCTTCAATAAGTACAAATGGCCAAAACGTTGTAATGTCAGCGGACTCTTTTTCTTTTTGTTGTGGACAAAATCTTGCTGACTCTTGGGCCAGATTGGCTATTGAGTCGATCTTCATTGAATACCTCCACTGGACGCAGCTATCCGGCCCGTCCTTTGCTCAGCTTCAACACCACGGATCAGGCATTGATTCGTGATGCTTTGTTACGCCATATTGTCAATGACTTGTAGGTATTGAACTCCTGGACGTATAGCCGATGTTTTACTTCGCCAAGTTAATGAATGGCAACCAGTGAAGCTGCATATTCCAAAGGCTTTTTGTATTCCGGCAGGCTGTAATGCGCGTCATTGCCCATTTTGGTTAGCCGGCTTTTGAAGGCCAAGAGATTCGCCGTCGCATCGGATCGCTGACGAAGGAGGAAATAACATGCTTCGCTGATGACAGATTTAATGGGTGAGTCAACATTTTGTCCGTACAGGGCAAGGACTGCCAGTGCTTGAATTTTATTGACGTATTCGCTAATCATTTCTTCTTCGATATGCACGTCCATAGCGAACTCCCAAGGCCGAAACAATAGATAAAATGACATTAATTCATCTTAGTAATCGGAATGAAATTTGTCCATGGTTCTGATCGGCTCTAGCAAAATTTATAAATACCATATGGCAATGCACGTCAATTCTCTAGCGACATCGCTTGACCCCGCGAGCGTGCAAAATGCGGAACCGAAATTGGCATTCAAAAAAACGCATTAATTTTTGTGGCGTTATATCCAGGCATTTTTTAGAAGAGCTGCGTCACCGCGTCCGCCTCCCAGTTGGTAACGAATGACGCTCAGTGCAATGAGTATCCGCCCTGGGCGCCATCACGTAATTTCCACACGGAAATTAAATTATTTGCGGAAACGGCAACCGGGATACTGTCATTGTTGATAGGTTGCAACTAATTTTTGGAGACCTACACTTACTTGGTCGGACACGGCACTTACTTGAGCGCCAAGCCACCGACTTAACCACTACACCAAAGGAAACTATCATGACGTCAAATTTGTCTCCGATTCATTCCGGCGAATCGCGAGTAATCGCGTCGGAAAACCAGGTGAAAGACGCGTTGGAGGTCAACTGGGCACAGTACGACGGTGAACGTGTCATCGCCAGCAACGGTGGTGCGATTTATCTGGTCAAAAATGGTCAACTCCAGTGGATCCCCGATCCTGCTACTTATAATAATTTATTCGTATCTTGGAACGGTGTCGTCGTTAGCGACTATCTGATAAACAGCATTCCTCACGGTCCCGCACTGGCTACGGGCGCCATACTGGCCAAAGGGGGTTCTGCCACGGTGTATTTGATTACCAATAATCAAAAGCAGGGGATACCGGACATGGCGACTTTCAACAAGTTCTATTTCAATTCGAAGACGATCGTTACTCTTCCGCAGATCGTTGTCGATTACTTGCCCACTGGGCCAAACGTCGGCTAATCAACATGCAGAATTAATAGCGGTGCGCGACCTCCCTCCGAAGGTCACGTATACCGACGCATTGTCGTGCCAAGCGACACTGAACCGAGAAGCAAAAAAAGCCCGCATTCGCGTACATGATTTCTAACGCTGCGTTTGAGATGACCTGCGTGAAAGGCGGCCCAGCATCTACTGCATGTTGACCGGCAGCTTTCTTGGCCTCGAAGGGCCACAAAGGGTCGGCAGCTGTCTTGGGTGCGCATGCGCTTTAGAACTTGTTCCGCAAAAAAATGCGATTGCGGAACAAAAAAGAAAAGGCCCACCGAAAGGTGGGCCTTTTAAATATTGGTGCTGGCTGCAGGACTTGAACCCGCCACCCCCTGATTACAAGTCAGGTGCTCTACCAGATGAGCTAAGCCAGCTAAACTGCGAAGTCCGCAATTATACCTATTTAATTCGAGTTAGGGTAGGTCTTCCACCTTTTTTTGGTGGTTCTGGATCTTTTTCTGGATCCGTATCGGACAAACCCTGTTTTGCATCGGTGGTTGACGATGGTACTGAGGACAAAATCGGCGTAATCGTGGCAGTTTGCTCGGTGTCTGGCTCTTGCTCCGCGGTTACTTCGATATCCGATTCAGCAGCCGGAACCGACGCTTCGAATGCCATGCCCTGGCCGTTTTCACGCGCATAAATCGCGATGACGTTTTCTACCGGCACGGAAATCTCGCGCGATACACCGCCAAAACGTGCATTGAAATTAACGAATTCGTTGTCCATTTTCAAACCGCTGGTAGCTTCGAAACTGACGTTCAATACGATTTCGCCATTCTTCACGAATTGCATCGGCACCCGCGTGTGCGCATCTACCCTGGCCGCCAGATACGGGGTGTAGCCATTGTCGGTGCACCATTCATAAATGGCGCGCAACAAATACGGTTTGGTAGAGGTTTCTGACATGGGAAGCAATGGTACAAAAGGTACAAAATTTAAGCATGGGCCGGCGCGCACCGCCTAAACCAAGGCGGGAGCACACCGGTTATCTACACGATCTTAACGACGCATGACCTTTTCGGACGGCGTCAGCGCTTCGATGTAGGCCGGGCGCGAGAATATACGCTCAGCATACTTCATCAGCGGCGCAGCCGTCTTCGACAGCTCGATACCGTAGTGATCCAGGCGCCACAGCAATGGCGCGATGGCTACGTCCAGCATCGAGAACTCGTCGCCCAGCATGTATTTGTTCTTGAGGAACAAAGGCGCCAGCGTAGTCAGGCGATCGCGGATTTCATTGCGTGCCTTTTCGTGGCTCTTTTCTGCGGCTTTGGCTTTCTCGTTCTCCAGCGTGTGCACGTGGATGAACAATTCTTTCTCAAAGTTGAACAGCATCAGCCGCGCACGGGCGCGCATCAGCGGATCGGCCGGCATCAGTTGCGGATGCGGGAAACGTTCGTCGATGTATTCGTTGATGATATTGGATTCGTACAGAATCAGGTCGCGCTCGACCAGGATCGGCACTTGACCATAAGGATTCATGGTCGAGATGTCTTCCGGCTTGTTGAACAAGTCGACATCGCGAATTTCAAAGTCCATGCCCTTCTCGAACAGAACGAGACGGCAGCGTTGTGAAAATGGGCAGGTTGTACCCGAATAGAGAACCATCATTTTTATAGTTCCTTAGAAACAAAAGGGTGAGACCCGATACGGCTCACCCCAAAACGCATACCCGCAAAATCGCGGGTATGAAAATTACTTGACGTCTTTCCAGTATGACGCGTTGAGACGCCATGCCAGAACGAAGAACATGCCGAGGAACAGCAGGACCCAGACGCCGAGGCGCTTGCGGGTATTCTGAGCAGGCTCGCCCATCCATGCAAGATAGGACACCAGATCGGCAACGGCAACATCGTATTGGACCTTGTTCATCTTGCCCGGCTTGACTTGCTCGAAACCGACAAACTTGTGTTCGGTCTTGCCCTCTTCGTGCGGATCTTTCACGTCTTCGTATTTGGCAGTACGAATCCCTTCAAGTTCCCACAATACGTGCGGCATGCCGACGTTAGGGAAGACCATGTTGTTCCAGCCGGTTGGACGGCTGTCATCTTTGTAGAAAGTACGCAGATAGGTGTACAGCCAGTCCGGGCCGCTGCCGGCGCCGGATGCCTTGGCGCGGGCAATGACGGACAGGTCTGGCGGCGTCGCCCCGAACCACTCTTTGCCGTCTTTCGGCGACATGGCGATAGTCATCAGGCCACCCACTTTATCGGTGGTGAACAACAAGTTGTTCTTGATCTGGTCTTCAGTCAGGCCGATATCGCGCAAACGGTTGTAACGCATGGACGATGCGGAATGGCAGTTCAGGCAGTAGTTCACAAACAGCTTGGCGCCGCTTTGCAGCGCCGACAGGTTGTTGCCCTGCTCTGGCGCGGTATCCAGCGGGTAGCCGCCCTCTTCGGCAAAAGCAAGCGCGGGAAGCAGCACCAGGGTCGCTATTAATCTTTTTAGCAATGTCATGTCTCTTATCCTCAGGCTTAGTGCGGGTGCTTAGTGCGGATGATATACAACACGGTCCGGCACCGGCTTGAATGTACCTGCAGCGCTCCACCATGGCATCAACAGGAAGAAGCCGAAGTAGATAAAGGTGCAGACCTTCGACACGTAGCCGCCGATTGCCGATGGCGGTTGCACGCCAAGGTAGCCGAGCACCACGAAGGTAATCGCAAACAGGATGTAGATATATTTGTGCCAGCTCGGACGATAGCGGATCGACTTGACCTTGGAGTGATCCAGCCAAGGCAAGCCGGCCAGGATCATGACCGAAACACCCATCAGCACGACACCGAAGAACTTGGCGTCGAACACGAACATGGCGCCGATGATGGCCAGGCCGATGACAGTGGCGGCGACCTTGATCATGCCGCTCAGGCTGGACTTGAGCCACAGCAGCGCAACGAAGGCGGCGACGCCTGCTTGCAGGTAGACGATGAAGTCCGAAGTAACCGCACGCAAGATCGAATAGTACGGTGTGAAATACCAGACCGGTGCGATATGCGGTGGCGTCTTCAGCGAATCGGCCGGGACGAAGTTGTTGTACTCGAGGAAGTAGCCGCCCATTTCAGGGCCGAAGAACACCACGGCGCTGAACACGATCAGGAACACGGCAACCGCCATCACGTCATGCACCGAGTAGTAAGGGTGGAACGGTACGCCATCCAGCGGTACGCCTTTAGAATCAAGGTTGTCCTTGATTTCAATGCCGTCAGGATTGTTGGAGCCGACTTCGTGCAAGGCGATGATGTGCGCTACCACCAGGCCGATCAGGACCAGCGGAATCGCGATCACGTGGAACGAGAAGAAGCGGTTCAGGGTTGCATCGGAGACCACGTAGTCACCGCGAATCCACAGCGACAGATCAGGGCCGATGAAAGGAATCGCACCGAACAGGTTGACGATAACCTGCGCCCCCCAATACGACATCTGGCCCCATGGCAGCAGATAGCCCATGAACGCTTCACCCATCAGGCACAGGAAAATGCCGACGCCGAACAGCCATACCAGCTCACGCGGTTTGCGGTACGAACCGTACAGCAGGCCGCGCACCATGTGCAGGTAGACCACGATGAAGAAGGCCGAAGCACCGGTCGAGTGCATGTAGCGCACCAGCCAGCCCCAAGGCACATCGCGCATGATGTATTCGACCGAGGCAAACGCCAGGGCGGCATCAGGCTTGTAATGCATGACCAGGAAAATCCCGGTGACGATCTGTATCACCAGCACCAACAGCGCCAGCGAACCGAAGGCATACCAGAAGTTGAAATTCTTCGGTGCGTAATATTCGGACAGATGGGCTTTCCAGGTGGATGTCAGCGGGAAACGCGCATCAACCCAGTTCAAGGCCTTGTCGGCGATGGGAGCATCGGCCGGCAGCTGTTTTTCGTGGAATGCCATGGTTAAGCCTCACCTTTCTCGTCTTTACCAATAACGATCTTGGTATCGGACAGGTACATATAGCGTGGCACGTCGAGATTGTTTGGCGCCGGCTTGTTTTTGAAAACACGGCCTGCCAGGTCGAATGTCGAACCGTGGCAAGGACAGAGGAAACCGCCTTGCCAGTCCTCCGGCAATGAAGCCTGCGCGCCTGGAGTAAATTTTGACGATGGCGAGCAACCCAGATGCGGGCAAATACCAACCAGCACCAAGGTTTCTTCATGGCCGACGTGGCCGCGATTGTTCGCCTTGTTCTTGCAGTAGTCAGGCAAGTCCATGGTGTAGGGCTTGAGTGACTCGGGGTCGGCAACTTCAGAGGCGGTATGTTCCAGCCCCTTCATTTGTTCCGGCGTGCGCTTCATGATCCAGACTGGCTTACCGCGCCATTCGAAGACTTGCATTTCGCCCGGCTTGATGCCGGAAATATCCACTTCCACTGGTGCTCCTGCGGCTTTTGCGCGCTCGGACGGCTGGAAGGTGGACACAAAGGCCCCTGCCGTAGCTAAACCAGCCACGCCCCCCGCCGCACATGTAGCCACGAGCAAACCACGTCGACCGGAATCGACCTGCTTTTCGATACTCATACCAACCCCAATCAGTCAAAATACGAAACTTGCACGGAACTTCTAGCAACCCTAGATTATATCGAAGCTAAAGCCTGTTTTAAAGGAAATACATGCAGCGATGCACAAAATCAACTAATTCCGTTCAAACTGCTGCTAAATCTGGCACAATTCCCTTAAGAGACGTGTTCTTGCACCGCAGCAAGTTTCAGCAAGGACGGAAAATGACAAGATTTGACAACTTTGTCCTTTTAATCGGCTCGCGTTCGCAGTATCTTCCCATCTATCAACATTGATTTGGAGAATTAACACTATGAGCATGATGGAAGAATTCAAGACCTTTGCACTCAAAGGCAACGTGATGGACTTGGCGGTCGGTGTGATCATCGGCGGTGCATTCGGCAAAATTGTCGACTCTTTGGTGCAGGACATCATCATGCCGGTCGTCGGCAAGATTTTTGGCGGCCTTGATTTTGCCAATTACTACTTCGGGTTGAATGGCCAGGCTGCTGGACTGACGCTGGCGGAAGCAAAAAAAGCCGGCGCTGTGTTGGCATACGGTAATTTCATCACGATCGCGCTGAATTTCATCATCCTGGCGTTCGTGATTTTCCAGATGGTCCGCATCATCAACAAGTTGCGAAATGCAGCTCCACCGCCACCTGCTGCCGATCCGGAAAACATAGTGCTGCTGCGCGAAATTCGCGACTCGCTGAAGAAATAACATCAGCCTGCCGATTCCTCCTTAAAAGCCCGCTCGCATAGCGGGCTTTTTTGTGAGATGGGCACTTCGGCTATCGCGGTAACGCGTGGGCATCTGTACTCACCCTACTGTTCTTGGACAGCGCCCCGCTCGGAGTTGCGCCATAAGTTCCCATGCGTTAATCTGCGAAATGATCGGCTTGGTTCCACAACAATAAAATCTGCGCGCGATGGAATAACGACAGCGTCCAAGGTGTGCATAAAGGAAGTCAATTGCCCTCTACAGACTTGCAACCGGAACAACTGAAAATCTGGCTTGCTGCAGTCGTTCGGAAAGACGCCGTCGCCTTTCGTGCTCTCTATGACGCGACATCATCGAAACTGTTTGGCTTCGCCCTGCGTATACTAGTTAAGCGAGAGTGGGCGGAAGAAGTCCTGCAGGAAAGTTTCGTCAATATCTGGAACAACGCCGACAGCTACCAGGCCAGCCTGGCGGCGCCGATGACCTGGATGACCACTATCGTACGGAACAAGGCATTCGATTTTTTACGGCGCACGGATAGCACCGTCGAGATCGACGCAGACACATTCGACAAGGAAGTCATGAACGCAATGGAGAACGCCGGCCCGACACCGTTGGAAGCGCTGCAACTGACCGATGATGCAAAGGCGCTGGCGACATGCCTGGCCCGCCTGGAAGCCATGCACCGGCAGGCTATTGCCTTATCGTTTTATCATGATCTCTCGCATAGCGAAGTCGCAGCCCAAATGCAATTGCCGATCGGCACCGTGAAGACCTGGATCCGGCGCGGACTGGAGCGTCTGAAAATTTGTCTCGGCAAGCTCGGGAGCGTCTGATGGAAATTCATCGCAACCCAGCCTTGGTGGATAAACTGGCAGCCGAATACGTGCTCGGCACCTTGCGCGGCGGCGCCCGCCGTCGCTTTGAAAACTCACTGCGCCGTCACGTCGAACTACGGCTGGCCGTCGCCGAGTGGCAGGATCGCCTGCATCCGATGGCGCAACTGGCGCCGGCCGCACAGCCGTCAGCTGAGGTCTGGCCGGCCATCGAAGCCCAGCTCGGCTTGCAAAGCAATCCACGGCAGCGCAAACGCTCAATCTGGTTTGAATTGCGCGAAGACCTGAGTTTCTGGCGCGGGCTTGGTTTGGTCTCGACCACCGCCGCCATCATATTGACCTCGCTGCTACTGTCCAGGCAGGAACTGCCGGTGCCGGCAGCGCCGGCCACTTCGTACATCGCCATGCTGAGTAACGACCAGGCTCAGCCGATTGCGGTAGTTACCGGCGATGCGCCAGGCGGCAAGTTGGTGGTCAAGTTGGTGACACCGCAGGCGATTGCTGCCGACAAAAGCCTGGAATTGTGGGCGGTACCGAAAGACGGGCCGCCACGCTCGCTAGGCTTGCTGGCGGCAGATGGCAGCATCACCCTGGCTTTGCCAGCCAACGCCACGCCGCAAACGATTCCGTTGCTGGCCGTGACGCTTGAACCGAAAGGCGGATCGCCGAACCCTAACGGCCCTACCGGTCCTATCGTGTTCAAGGGCGCCTGGGTTCAGATATAACGGCTGGCCTGGATAGAGAGAAGACGATGCGGCAATCGCCCATCGCCTTCAGGCTTTATCATCGCTCGCTATTGCCGATGGTGATAATCCGCATCAGGGATCGATACAGAAAAAAAGCCGTGCCGTGCCAGACCCGTGCGCGCCAGGACTGATTGGCGAATGCACTGGCTACCATCGGCGTGCCATCGGCGATTCCACTTTCAATCTGTTGCCGCAACGCGCGCGAAAACTCGGCGTCCCGGATCACCACGTTTGCCTCTTGGTTAACAAACAGGCTCAAGCCGTCAAAATTACTGGAGCCGACGGTGGCCCAGTCGTCATCGATCACCGCCACTTTTGCATGCAAGGCGGTTTTGCGGTATTCGACAATCTTGACGCCGGCCTTCAGCAGCTTCGGATAATAGGAATGGCTGACTGCATCCTGCAAACGAAACTGACCGACTCCCAGCAGCAAAGTGACATCGACGCCGCGCCGCGCCGCTGCTTCCAGGCCGCGCCGCAATTTCCGGCTAGGGGCAAAATACGGGCTGGTCAGCAAGGCGCTTTGCCGGGCATGGCCCAACGCCTGCAAATAAGCACGCTGGATAGTGCGGCGATTGCGCAGATTATCCCGCAGCACCAGCCCGGCCGCCGCCGGGCCATGTGCTGCGCCGTTGGTGATGACGCGGGTTCGCTTGAATTGCTTGAGGCGCGCCAACAACTTCATCTCGCCCAGACGCATCCATTGCGCCTCCAGCTCGCCATGAATCGTCTTCACCAGCGAGCCGCTGATACTCACCGCAAAATCCCAGCGCGGCGCCGGCAAGGGCGCGCGCTGGTCATCGTCGGAAACCATATCGTCGATGATATTCAAGCCGCCGACAAAACTGATCTGCCGGTCCACCACGCACATCTTGCGATGCATCCGCGCCACGCCACGCCGAAACCAGGGATTGAAGGCGCGGTACATCACGCCGCTGGTCAGGAATTCCTGCTGCAGCGACATCGAACGCCTTCGGCCAGTGCCCAGCCAATCGGCAATCACCCGGACTGCGACACCACGCCGCGCCGCGTTCGTTAGCGCCTGCTGTACCAGCAGCGCAGTTTCATCGGCGGCGAAAATATAGGTTTCGAGATAGATTTCGATGCGGGCGGCATCGATGGCGGCAATCAGCGCCGAAAAAAAAGCAGCGCCGTTGTGCAACAGCGTGATGTGGTTATCTGCGCTAAAGATTACCGCGCGCATATAACGAATAAAGGGAGAGATAAAGAAAAGAACAAAGGGGTGACGACATCCGGCCTGTCTTTCTGAAGTCATGGTTGAAGCTGACAATGCCACGATTATCGCAGCTTGAGCGTCGCCACGATAGGCGCGTGATCCGACAATTTTGCCCATTCCGCGCCATGCAGGACTTCAGCTGATTCTACCGTAAAGCCACGCAAATAAATCCGGTCCAGACGCAACCAGGGAAAAGCCGCCGGGAAAGTACGCGCAGGCTTCAATTTTGGCGTGCGCCCCACCAGTTGCTGCAAATAGGAACCAACGCCTTGTATCAGGCTACCGGTGGCGATCCGCTCATCGAATATTTCGGCGACATCGAGCCGCGCTCTCAGCAACTCACTCAGACGATTGCCCCAGTCGTTGAAATCGCCTGCGATAATCAGCGGCGCGCCAGGCGGCGATGAGCTGCGCACCGCTTCGATCAAGGCGGCAGTCTGACGACGCCTGCCGCCGCCGAACAAACCCAGGTGCACCACGTAGCAGTGAATATCCTGGACTTCGGTTTTCAATACGCAATGCAAAATGCCGCGTGATTCATATGCGTGGTCCGACACATCCTGATTGCTTTGCGAGCCGATTTCAAAACGGCTCAACAAGGCATTGCCATGATGGCCGTGATCGTACACGGCGTTCATGCCGTAGGCGGCGTGATGCGAATCACCTGCGAGGAAATCATGCTGGGCCTGATCCGGCCAGTGCGCCGCATGGCGTGCCGCCATCAGATCATGCCTGCCCTGCACCTCCTGCAAGAAAAACACATCGGCCTCCATCTGCGCCAGCGCCTGCTTCAATGCATGCACGCGCGGCCGGCTGCCCAGCGAAGACACGCCTTTGTGGATGTTGTAGGTTGCGATGCGCAGTTTCATGAAACTCTTCGGTGATGCCAACTACTTGTTGATCTGGCGCGGCAGTTGCAGGATCGCTTCGGCGTTCGATGGTGAAAAACACGCGTCCGCTGCTGCGCGATAAGGTAGCCACTTGTACTGCAAATGTTCGCGCGGCGCGAGGGTAATCGGGATACCGTTCGGCACCAGCAAACCAAACACATGCTCAGTATTTTTAGTTACTCCAGGCGCATAGCGATGGCGCCAGACCGGATAAATCTCATACACGTTGGCAACACCCCAGTCGTGCAGATTCGACACCGGCACTGCGCCTGGCTCGGCGGCCACAACGATGCCGGTTTCTTCCTGCACTTCACGCATTGCCGTCGCGTCCAGAGCTTCTTCCGGAAAATCCTTGGAGCCGGTTACCGATTGCCAGTAATCCAGCTTATCGGCCCGCTCCATCAACAAGACCTGTAGATCTTCTGTATAAATGACAACCAAAACCGATTCGGGAATTTTATACATGCGCTTCTTTTAATATTGCGTGTAGGGTGGGCAAGCTTTTTGCCCACGCGTTATCGATGACCGGTGCGAATGGCCGAATTCCGCGTGGGCAAAACAACTTGCCCACCCTACTCAATTCAGAAAACACCACTATAAACCGGTTTTGCCCGGACATAAAAAAAGCGCGGAAATCCGCGCTTCTTTTTATACTGCTTTTACCAGGAAATTAAACCACCTTGGCTTCCGGCGCGCGCAAACGGATATGCAATTCTTTCAATTGCTTTTCGTCCACAGCCGATGGCGCATGCGTCAACAGACATTGCGCGCGCTGGGTTTTCGGGAAGGCGATGACGTCGCGAATCGATTCGGCGCCGCACATCATGGTCACGATACGATCCAAACCGAACGCCAGGCCGCCATGCGGTGGCGCACCGTATTGCAAAGCGTCGAGCAGGAAGCCGAACTTGAGCTGCGCTTCTTCGGCATCGATCTTCAAGGCACGGAACACCTTGCTCTGCACATCGGCACGGTGGATACGGATCGAACCGCCGCCCAGTTCCCAACCGTTCAAGACCATGTCGTACGCCTTGGCAATAGCCTTGCCCGGATCGGTTTCGATGAAATCTTCGTGGCCGTCTTTCGGCGAAGTGAACGGATGGTGCAAGGCATTCCAGCGATCGCCGTCTTCATCGTATTCGAACATCGGGAAGTCGACCACCCACAATGGGCGCCATGTATCGTCGAACAGACCGACTTTCTTGCCGAAATCGCTGTGGCCGACCTTCACGCGCAACGCGCCGATGGCGTCGTTGACTACCTTGGCCTTGTCGGCGCCGAAGAAAATCAGGTCGCCGTCTTCCGCACCGGTTTGTTCGAGGATCTGCGCCAGCGCTGCGTCGTGCAGGTTCTTGACGATAGGCGATTGCAAACCGTCGCGACCCTTGGCTTTTTCGTTGACCTTGATGTAAGCCAGACCCTTGGCGCCGTAGATCGCTACGAACTGGGTATAGGCATCGATTTCGGAACGCGGCATAGCGGCGCCGCCAGGCACGCGCAGGCCAACCACACGGCCGTTTTCCATATTCGCTGCACCGGAGAACACCTTGAAATCGACGTCTTTCATCACTGCGGTCAGATCGGTGAAGGCAAGCTTCACGCGCATGTCCGGCTTGTCCGAACCGTACAGTGCCATCGCGGTGGCGAAATCCATCACCGGGAACGGGTTAGGCAAGTCGATATCCAGCGCGTTCTTGAACACCAGGCGGATCATGCCTTCGAACATGTCGCGGATTTCCTGTTCCGACATGAAGGAAGTTTCGCAGTCGATCTGTGTGAATTCAGGTTGACGGTCAGCGCGCAGATCTTCGTCGCGGAAGCATTTGACGATCTGGTAGTAACGGTCGAAGTTGGCCACCATCAGCAATTGTTTGAACAATTGCGGCGACTGCGGCAGCGCAAAGAACTGACCGGCGTTGACGCGTGAAGGCACGAGGTAATCGCGGGCGCCTTCCGGGGTCGACTTGGTCAGCATCGGTGTTTCAATATCGATGAAGCCGTTAGCATCGAGGAACTTGCGCACTTCCATCGTCACCTTGTAACGCAGGCGCAGGTTGTTTTGCATTTGCGGACGGCGCAGGTCCAGCACGCGGTGCGTCAGGCGAGTGGTTTCGGACAGGTTTTCGTCGTCCAGCTGGAACGGCGGCGTGACCGACGGGTTGAGTACTTCGAGTTCATGCGCCAGCACTTCGATCTTGCCGGATTTCAGGTTGCTGTTACCGGTGCCGTCCGGGCGCAGGCGCACCACACCGGTGATACGCAGGCAGAACTCGTTGCGCACTGCTTCCGCGTTCTTGAATACTTCGGCGCGATCCGGATCGCACACCACCTGCACCAGGCCTTCGCGGTCGCGCAGGTCGATGAAAATGACGCCGCCATGATCGCGACGACGATGCACCCAGCCGCACAGGCTGACGGTTTGGCCGAGAAGTACCTCAGTGGTGAGGCCGCAGTATTGGGTTCGCATGGACATATTCAGTTTTTCGCAGTTCAGATGTTGTAGATATTAATTAGTTGTAAGTGTGACTTAGAGGCGTGGCTTAGTTGCCAGCTGCCGGGCTATTGCCTGGCGGCGAGTCGATGACCAGCTTCCTGTCAGGCTGTTGCTCAGGCGCGACCACACCCATTGAAACAATGTACTTCAAGGCTTCATCGACGCTCATGTCGAGTTCGATGGTGTCTGCGCGCGGTAGCATCAGGAAGAATCCGGAAGTCGGATTGGGCGTAGTCGGCACATACACGCTGACGTAATCGCCGACCAGATGGTTTTTTACATCGCCGCCCGGAATCCCGGTCAGGAACGCAATCGTCCACGATCCCTCGCGCGGGTATTGCACCAGCAAGGCTTTGCGGAAAGCATTGCCGGACGATGAAAACAAGGTATCCGACACTTGCTTGACGCTGGAATAGATCGAGCTGACTACCGGAATGCGCGTCAGCACCGCTTCCCACACCGACACAATCTGGCGGCCGATGAAATTGCGTGTCGCCAGGCCGGTCAGGAAAATCACCAGCAAGGTCAGGATCGTGCCGAGCCCGGGAATATCATGCCCCAGCAGCGCTTTCGGCCGCCATTGCTCCGGCAGCAGCAGCAGCGACTGATCCATCGTGCCAATGATCAGATTCAGCACCCATAGCGTGATAGCCAGGGGGACTAAAACCAGCAGACCGGTGATGAAATATTTACGCATGGCTTTCTTTGTGGGACAACGCGTACCAAGTACGCGCGCCTGGTTTTCAACTTGCTGAAATTACTTCGGCGACCTTGCGCGACCTTACGTCGCGGCAGCTGGCGTGCTGCTAGCTGCTGCTGGTGTTGCTGCCGGCGCCGCCGACGCAACTGCAGCAGCCGGAGCGGCTGTTGCGGCAGGTGTGCTGCCGGCCGCTGCCGGCTCAGCCGCGCTTACCGGCGGCACTGTCGCACCTGCGCCGCCACGGAAATCGGTCACGTACCAGCCGGTGCCTTTGAGCTGGAAACCAGCTGCAGTCACCTGCTTCTTGAACTCGGCTTTGCTGCAGGTCGGGCAGACCGTCAGCGGCTCGTCGGACATCTTTTGCAGTACATCTTTGGCAAAACCACAGGCTTCGCAGCGATACGCATAAATCGGCATGGTGAAA
Source organism: Collimonas sp. OK607 (assembly GCF_900111995.1). Taxonomy (GTDB): domain Bacteria; phylum Pseudomonadota; class Gammaproteobacteria; order Burkholderiales; family Burkholderiaceae_D; genus Collimonas. The sequence goes on along the minus strand of NZ_FOKF01000032.1, from coordinate 14,991 downwards.
CTCCGCAAATATCTTACAAAACCCTGAATTATAAAGGTTTTTTCGGGTAAGTACGGGCTTAGTGCCGGCTGAGCCGATGGCTTGTGGCGGCGGCGCCATTAATTGGCGTCGCCGTTGTTAATTTTGCATCACGTAAAACCGTGCACGGAAGAACTAGCGCGCGCGAATCTCAGTCCACATACGGTTCATGGCGCGCCGTTGCTTGCTGTTCAAGTCTTTCAGCATCTCCAGCTTGGCAAAACCTGCCTTGTCCGGGAAAATCGCCGGGTTGTTGGCGATTTCAGGCTTGATATACTTGGCAGCATCGGCGTTCGGATTGCCGGAACCGATCAGATTACTGAGTTCGGCAGCATTCTTGCCATCCAGCATGAAATTGATGAACTTGAGCGCCAGGTCTGGCCGCGGCGCCGCTTTGTGGATCACCATGCTATCCAGCGCCAGCACCGCACCTTCTTTCGGCATGGCGTGGCGGATATGGAATTTGCGGCCGGCTTTCTGGGCATCGACATCTGCCTGGAAGATGTCATTCGAATAACCGTGCGCCAGCCAGATATTGCCGACCGTTAATTCTTTGATATAACTGCTGCCGTTGAACGCCGCCCAGTAAGGTTTAGCCTTGAGGATCACATCCTTTGCTTGCTGCCAGTGCGCCTCGTCGGTATCGTTGGCGGAATAGCCTAGGTATTTGAGCGCTGCCGCCATCAGTTCATTGGCGGAATCTAGCACGGTTACCTTGCCTTTGATCTTGACCAGGATCTTGGGATCGAAAATCGCCGCCCAGCTATCAACCGGAATCCCCAGTTCCTTCATCTTTTGATCGTTGTAACCCATCAAGGTCACGGTGTAGGCATAGGGTACGGAGTACTTGTTGCCCTTGTCGAAATCGGTATTCAGGTAGGCCGGATTGACGTTCTTCAGGTTCGGCAACTGGCTCTTGTCGAGCGGCAGCAGGGCTTGTTGCTTGATCAATGCGTCCAATGCATTGCCAGTCGGCACGATGATGTCATAGCCTTTTGCGCCGGCGGCCAGCTTGGCCAGCATTTCTTCATTGTCGCCATAATAAGTCTGCACCACCTTGCATTTGCAGAAGGCCTCGAAACGCTGCACGGTTTCCGGCGCAATGTAATTGTTCCAGTTATACAAGCGTAATTCATCGGCAGCCTGGGCCGAGAAGCTGGCAAACAAGAGAGTCGCGACGGTAAGCAGTTTTTTCATGGCAATCCTGATATGCGGACGAATTTACGAAGAACGGATGGCGTTTGGCGCCAGCTTGGAAGCGATGATTATAAGCAGCAGGGTCAACCCCATCAATAAGGTAGAGACTGCATTTACCTCCGGTGTGACGGCAATCTTGATCATCGAATAGATCTGCAGCGGCAAGGTGGAGGCGTTGGCGCCGGCGGTAAAGAAGGTAATCACGAAGTCGTCGATCGACAAGGTGAACGCCATCAAGGCCCCCGCTACGACACCTGGCATGATCAACGGCAGCGTAACCAGGCGGAACGCTTGCATCGGCGTCGCGCCGCAATCGCGCGCCGCTTCGGTCAGGCTTTCATCCATGCCAGACAGGCGCGAGCGCACCACAATCGCTACAAAACCTATGCAGAACGCGATATGCGCCAGGGCGATCGAGACCAGTCCGAGGGTGATATTTAGCATCACGAAGAAAATCAGCAGCGACACGCCAACCAGGATCTCCGGGATCGCGATCGGCGTCAGCACTAGCAAGGGCAGCAATTTCAGCTTGTAGCGATGCATGGCAAAACCAGCCATGGTGCCCAGCAATGTAGATGCGGCGCTGGCGACCAGCGCGATCATCAGGGAATTGCCGGCGGCTTTCAGCATCTCGTCGTTATGAAACAGCTTGCGATACCAATCCAGTGTGAAGCCGACCCACTCGGCATTGAGTTGCGAGTCGTTGAAGGAGTACACCACCACGATGATCAACGGCACGTACAGGAAAGCGTACACGGCCAGCGCTACCAGCCACAAGCCGAGCGGACGTCGGATTACTTTAGTCATGCGGTTCTCCTCGGCTTTGCTACCAGCACCGCAATGCCGGCGGCGATCAGGGCCGCCACCGTGAGGACGATGGACAACACGCTGCCGAACGGCCAGTCGCGGGTTTCGAGGAATTGCTGTTTGATTACATTACCTATCATGTCGCTACCGGTACCACCCAGGATGTCAGACACCGCAAAAATCCCCAGCGCCGGGATGAAGACCAGTGCCGCACCGGCGTAGACGCCGGGCAAGGACAGCGGGAAAGTGATGCGCCAGAAACGCTGCCAGGCCGAAGCACCCAGATCCTGCGCGGCGTCGACCAGGGCCGGATCGTGCTTTTCCAGATTGGCGTATAGCGGCAAGACCATGAATGGCAGATGCACATAGACCAGGCCGACGATCACCGAAAACGCCGTAAACAACAGCCGTACCGGCTCGATACCGGCCAGCCCCAGCACATAGTTGACGGCCTGGGTCAGGCCGGACTGCGGGCCGAGGATGATCATCCAGGCATAGACGCGGATCAGGAAGTTACTCCAGAACGGCAGGATCACCAGCAGAATCAGCAGATCGCGATATTTCTTGGGGCTGCGTGCAATCAGCAATGCCAGTGGATAAGCCATCAGCAGGCAGCAGAAGGTGGTGATTACTGCGTACATCAGCGATTTCAGGAAGATCGCCGTGTAGATGAAATCGGAAGTGTAGCGCTGGAAATTCTCCAGTGTCAGGTTCAGCTTGCCGGCCTCGTCGAAGACCGGCGCCAGGCCGCCGTAGTCGCCGGCATAACGGATCGAGGCGAACACCATGATCAGGCTGGGGATGGCGAAGAACAGCAGCAAGTAGAACAGCGGCGGGCCGCTGATCAGCCAGCGCGCCATGCGGCTGCGTTTCTCTGCTGCCTTGGACAGCTTCTTTGCCGCCTCGCTGGCAACCGCATTGACAACCTTACTCATACAAGAAATGCCCTGCGTCGAATTGCCAGGCGATATCCACCATATCGCCGACTTCAAAGAATTTAGCGCGGCCGGCCGCCGAATTCGCCAGCAAGGCCTCGATCGTGGTGCCGCCCTCGGTCTGTACGATGTAGACGGTGACGTCGCCCAGATACAACAACTCTTTGACGAAACCCTTGAAGTGGTTTTCGGCGGTGTCGGTGCCGATCTCGGCGCTGATGTGGATTTTTTCCGGTCGCAAAGCCAGAGTGCCTTTACGGCCGGTTGCCGCTTCAGGAGGCACCGCACTATTGACCAGGCCGAGGCCGGGCACGTCCAGTTGCATGGAAGCGCCGTCGATACTGGCAATCTCGCCGTCCAGCAAATTACAGGTGCCGATGAAGTCGGCCACAAAACGGGTGCGTGGATAACTGTAGATGCGTGAAGGCTCGTCCAGCTGCTCGACGTTGCCACGGTTCATGACCGCGATCCGGTGCGACAGCGCCAGCGCTTCACCCTGATCGTGAGTAACATAGACGAAAGTGATGTCGACTTCTTTTTGTAAATTGATCAACTCGATCTGCATCTGCTCGCGCAATTTGGCGTCCAGCGCTGACAGCGGCTCATCCAGCAGTAGCAGCTTGGGGCGCGACACCAAAGCGCGGGCGACAGCAACCCGTTGCCGTTGACCACCCGACAATTCATGCGGGAAACGGGCGGCGAAACCGGTCAGACGTACATCTTCCAACGCCTCTTCGACGCGGGAGCGGATCTGGTCGGCTGGCACCTTGGCCATTTTCAGGGGGAATGCAATATTGGCTGAGACCGTCATGTGCGGAAACAGCGCGTAGTTCTGGAATACGGTGCACACCGGCCGCTGCTCCGGCGGGCTGCCTACCAGATCGACGCCATCCAGCAGGATCTGGCCGGAATCGGGCAGGTCGAAACCGGCAATCATGCGTAGCAAAGTGGTTTTACCGCAGCCGGAAGGGCCTAGCAAAGTAAAGAATTCGCCGGCTTCAATCGACAGGCTGATATTGTCAACTGCGGCAAAGTCGCCAAAACGACGACTGACATTACGGATTTCGAGCAGCGCCATATGTCTTCAGATCCAGGAGGGCGAAAAACCGCCAATTGTAGCAAGGTGACTGCAATTTATGTGAAAAAAGCCAGCGCAGGGGGGCATATCGTGCCCACGCGTTACCGTGATATCCGGAGTGCAGGCTCGCCATTCAGTTGCGAATCGACGACATAGTGATCTGGAGTCGGAGTCAACTTTCGCAGGCTTTATCGCGAAACTTGACTCCGACCCCACGTCACGGTTCGGAGAAAGGCAATTCACTTATTGCAGGTTTGTTTCTTTGCGCTTTACGACTTCTGCTCCGTGGTCCACTAAGCGGGGTCAGAGTGAAGTTTCGGCGATAAAGCATACCGAAAGTTCACTCTGACCCCGGTTAGTTCGTGCTGCTTGTCGCGTAGAGCGTACAAAACATTCAAAAAGAGGACATTTCCATTTTGCCTTTACACACCCTGCGCGCGCCGTCGCCACTCCATCCAGCGTTCTTTTCCAGCAAACACGGCGATGGAGTCGGTCACTTCCCGCTCGTCGATCAGCTCAAAATCGATATGCAATAAGCGTTCCAGTTCGGCCCGGCTGATGCCGAATGGCGGGCCTTTCGGGTTATCGTCGAAAAAGAAGAAGCCGGCCAATGTCGCACCTGCCGGCAACAACTCGGCCCAGCGGCTGACAATGGCGGCGCGTTTAGCCGGCGGCAAGGCGCACAGGAAGGCGCGTTCGTAAATCAGCTCCAGCGGCTGCGGCGGCTGATAGGTAAAGAAATCGGCTTGCAACACGCGTTCCGACCATTTTCCCAGCACCGTGCGCGCTGCGTTCACGGCAGCGTCGGAAAAATCGATGGCGATCACATCCCAACCAGCGTCCGACAGTAACGCGACTTCATAGCCGCTGCCGCAACCCGGGATCAAGGTCGTTACCGGTTTGCTGCGGGTCAGATATTGCTGCAGCGCCTGCGGCACGCCGCCGTTATCCCAGGGGATGAAATCCTGCTCGAAACGCTCGCTCCAGAAATCCGGATGGGATGGATCACGATGGGCAAACTTGGGAGTGGTATCGGATTTAGCCATACTCACCACCCAATCATGTGTCCGAAGCGCAGATACAAGAGCGTCAACAGGACCCCTGCCGCCAAGCCGCCGCCGACATACACCAGCATGCCGAGGAAGCGGTTGGTCTGGCGCTGTTCTGCAATCAGCCGCCACATCATTTCGTTGCCTTGCTCAACCATAGGCTCCACCACCTGGGTCAACGCCTGATGCGCCAGGCGCGGCAGTTGCGGCAGCAGCTTGCTGTAGCGCGGCATTTCGATCTTCAACTGCTGGATCAGGCCGCGCCAGCCCATTTGCTCGCTCATCCAGCGTTCCAGATGCGGCTTGGCGGTTTTCCACAGATCGAGCTCGGGATCAAGTTGGCGACCCAGACCTTCAACGTTGAGCAAGGTTTTTTGCAGCAGCACCAATTGCGGCTGCACCTCGACATTAAAGCGACGTGAAGTCTGGAACAGGCGCAACAGCACCTGGCCGAAGGAGATATCCTTCAGCGGCCGGTCGAAAATCGGCTCGCAACAGGCGCGCACTGCGGATTCCAACTCGTCGACCCTGGTTTCCTTGGGCGCCCAGCCGGATTCGATATGGGCTTCTGCCACGCGTTTGTAATCGCGCTGGAAAAACGCCAGGAAATTTTGCGACAGATAGTCTTTGTCGAAATCGTTGAGCGTGCCGACGATGCCGAAATCAAGTGCGATGTAACGGCCGAAGGTGGCCGGCGCAACCGACACCAGGATATTCCCGGGATGCATGTCGGCATGAAAAAAACCGTCACGAAATACCTGGGTGAAAAAAATCTCGACGCCATCGCGCGATAGCTTGCCGAGATCGACGCCGGCATCGCGCAGGCGATCCAGCTGCGAAATCGGGATACCGTGCATGCGCTCCATCACGATCACCGACGATGAACAATAGTCCCAGTACATTTCCGGCACCACCAATAAATGGGAGTCGGCAAAGTTACGGCGCAGCTGGCTGCCGTTGGCGGCCTCGCGCATCAGGTCCAGCTCGTCATGCAGGTATTTATCGAATTCGCCGACTACTTCGCGCGCCTTCAGGCGGCGGCCGTCAGCCCACAGTCTCTCGACCAGACCGGCGGCGAGGTGCATCAGCTCCACGTCTTCGTCGATCGACTTTTTCATGCCGGGACGCAGCACCTTGACCGCTACCTCCTTGCCGTTTTTCAGCGTCGCAAAGTGCACCTGCGCAATCGAGGCCGAAGCCACCGGCTCACGCTCGAAGCTTGCGAACAACTCATCCGGATGGGCCTTCAATGATTTTTCGATCTGCGCAATCGCCAGATCCGAGCTGAACGGTGGCACCCGGTCCTGCAGGCGCGACAGCTCGTCGACCATGTCGCCGGGCAGCAAGTCGCGCCGGGTCGACAGCACTTGTCCGAACTTGACGAAAATCGGTCCCAGCTCTTCCAGTGCCTTGCGCAAACGTTCACCGCGCGGCGCCGAAATATCGCGCCAGAAAATCAGGGTATCGATCAGCTTGGAGATGCGCGGCGTATCAAAGCCTGACATCGCGATATCGTCCAGGCCGTAACGTATGGCAACTCGGGCAATCTTTAACAGTCGCAGAAATTTCAGAATCATGGGGCCTTCAATTTATTGATGCGTTTGGCGAGCCGTTCCAGATCGTCGCGCAACCTGGTGACATCATTCGTAAAATCGGATACCGCCTGTGGCCGCACCAACATCGGTTGTTCTTCCAGAAAATATTCGGCGACGTTTTCCGCCAGCTTCTTATGGGTAGCCAGGGCGCCGGCAACCAGCGCATTGCCACCGGCCACGATGCGCACGGCGGCGATATCGCCGACCAGTTTGCTCAGATCGTGTTCGGCATCCCAGCGCAAACCCTGGCTGACTTGCGAAATGGCGTTGGCAAAATCGGCATCGCCATCGATCTTGACGTAGGAAAAGGCGCGCTCCCGGTTCTGCGCAATCAGGGGCAGATCGGCCAGGTTGACGCGAATCGTGACGTTCACGGCCGCATCCGGCGGCGGCGCTTGCAGCAGGCCGTCGGCGCTGACCTGCCAGCTCAGTTTGACTGCACCGCCATCGAAGCAGGCGACTTTATCCGCGTGCGAGACCAGGATGCGCTGCGCCCACGGTTCTTGCGCCAGCAAATGATTGATGGCGGCGGTGATCGGCGTGAAATTGATTGGAGGAGTCATCGTCAGAAAGCAAAACCGCCCGTGACTATTCACGGGCGGTCCCAAGTTTATCAGTTTGTCAGGCCTAAAGCCCGCTTACAACCTTAGCATTTATGCACTCTTAGGCATTGACCTGCTGAATCCCGGCCAAAACCCAGCCGCCCTGCCCCGATTGCGGCTTGGACAGGTTCCAGACTTCGGTGAACGGTTCCGCCGATGCTTCCGGCACCTCCTTGATCAAGCCGGTGAATTTGACGCTGGCCAGATAGTCGTTGCCGACGGTTTCTATGCCCATCAACTCGCCGTCCAGCTGCACCACATCGGTATTGTTGGGCGATGCGCCGCGCTCTTGCAATTGCAGGCGCAGTTCACCGAACATTTCCGGCGTGGTGAATTCGCGGATGTCGTTGATATCTGCCTTATCCCAGGCGGCTTGCAGGCGAATGAAGTAAGTCTTGGCGCTACGCACGAAACCAGGCACGTCGAAATCGGCGGGAATGCCCCACGGTGCGCTGTGGCCAGCCGCGGCCGAATCCGCCTGCAATGCGGAAGGCTGGAACGAAGGGCCGGAATTGATGCGGGAACCGATTTCAGGCGTAAAGCCGGGCGAGCTGCTGTCGAAACTGGCGGCAGGTGAATTTGCACCGGAATAGGCAGCAGGTGCGGGTGTATTGCTGGCCCTTCGCATTACCAGTCGCACAACAAAAATTACGGCGACTGCCAGCAGAGCAATCATCAGGAAAGAACCGAATGCGCCGCCCATGCCGAAGTGCGACATCAACGCTCCCAGGCCGAGACCCAGCAAAGCGCCGCCCAGGATACCCTTCCAAGGGCTGGCCGGTTTAGGCGGGACCGATTGCGGGGTAGCAGCAGGTGCTGCCGGTTTGGCCTGGTTCGTATTGCCGAAATTCTGCGTCGGCTGGCTTGGCGCCTGGCGCGAAATCCCGGACGACTGTTTGCCGAACGAACCGCCGCCACCCAGGCGACGCGCATCGGCATTCGATATTGTTAACGACAAAGTGCTTGCTACCATCAGCAGCACCAGTAAAAATCTCTTCATGCGAGCTCCTACAGTTTTATGCCGGTATGCAAGGCCGCCACGCCGGCAGTTAAATTGAAATACTCAACCCGCGCCAGACCGGCATCCGTCATCATCTGCTTCAGTGTGTCCTGATCGGGATGCATGCGGATCGACTCGGCGAGGTAACGGTAGCTTTCAGAATCATTGGCAATTTTCTTGCCCAGCCACGGTAATACGGAAAACGAGTAGACGTCGTAAGGTTTTTTCAGCGGTTCCCAGACTTTCGAAAACTCCAACACCAGCAACTTGCCGCCCGGCTTCAAGACGCGCCGCATTTCTGCCAGCGCTGCATCCTTGTGCGTCATGTTGCGCAAACCGAATGCCACCGATACCCGGTCGAAATAGTTATCCGGAAACGGCAACTTCTCGGCATCGCAGAGTAAGGTGGGGGTGGACAGGCCGGTATTCAAGAGACGGTCGCGGCCGACGCGCAGCATGGACTCGTTGATATCGGTCAGCCAGACTTCGCCGGTAGGCCCCGCGCGCTTGGCGAAAGCCTTGGCCAGATCGCCGGTGCCGCCGGCAATATCCAGCACTTTGAAGCCGGGACGGATCGCCGCCTGGGCTATGGTGAAAATTTTCCAGACCCGATGCAAACCAGCCGACATCAAATCGTTCATGACATCGTATTTGGGAGCAACCGAGTGGAAAACTTCGGCAACTTTGTGGACTTTATCGTCCTCGGAGACGGTTTTGTAACCGAAATGCGTGGTGTTGGTCATGGTGGCAAGCTTATTTGGGAGGGTAGGAAGGACCCGTTACCGGAATCCCTCCCCCCTAAGAACCGTGCGTGCGACTTTCATCGCACACGGCTCAAGCAGAACAAAAGTTCCTATGCAGGAACCGGTTTCACAACTTTCAAAGCAAGGCTATGCACTTGCGTATGGCAATTCGGATGCAGTAGCACGCGATTTCCAAGAGCATCGGAACCTCCATCCACACGATATTCGATGTGGTGGTCATGCCATCCGGTGTCCATGTCCATCTCGTGCCCACACAACGCACACAAGCCTCGTTGGTCTACGTACATTTTAACCCACTCGGTTCGGTATCGCATGGCATTCACCATGCGTTCCTGACGAAGAGTCTCACCGTACATTTCGCACTTCGGATCATAGGGGTTGTATGCCCCCTTGATTTTCTTGTGATAATCGATGACTGTACTCGCGAGCGAGTACAGTTCCATCACATCCTTTTTGCCTTTGGCATTGATAATGTCTACGGCAAACACCCACGCCCGATTGCCGATTGACCGCCAATACTTCTGGCGAATCCAGTCTGCGCTCTTCGTTGGATGACGACGTTTCGCCCAGCGCATGAGCCGGTGAAACAGCAACCAGTCCATGCGCGTGAACGCTTCTTTAGCAACCACGGGGCTGTGATACTGCGACCAGCCCCGTAGCATTGGGTTGAGCAGGCGAATCAGATTTTCCTGCTTAACGCCGAGATTGTCGTTGATGATATTTCTGAGCTTTTCATAAAACGTTTTCACGTTTTTCTTACTAGGCTTAATCAGTAGTACCTCGGATTTCTTGCGAGAATATTTCCGAAAGTTCCACCCCAGAAAATCGAAACCGTCATTGATGTGTACGACCTTGGTCTTGGCCGCAGATAGTCGCAATCCCCTTGTTGCCAGGAATGTTTCCACCCACGGCCTGACGTCGTTTTCCAGGATCTCTTTTGAAGCTCCCGTAATGACAAAATCATCCGCGTACCGTACAACAGCAACCTTCAGTTTCTCGGCTTTGGTGATACCAAATTTCTTTCCAAGATACTGGCGAAGTTCAGTTTCCAAGCCATTCAGCGTCCAATTCGCTAATCCGGGGCTAATGATGCCCCCTTGCGGCGTACCTGCTGTGGTGGCGAGCAACTGCTGCCGGTCAACTACCCCGGATTTCAACCACTTCCGAAGGATCGACTTGTCCATACAAATGTTGTCGAGTATCCAGTCATGATTAATGTTGTCGAAGAAACCCTCGATATCCGCATCTAGTACCCATCTGGCCGAGACCTTCCGGCTTGTCAGAATAAATATTTGCGACATCGCGTCGGCGGTGCAGCGATTTTTCCGAAACCCATACGAGTTCGGATCGCTGACCGCTTCCAAAACCGGATCCAGTGCAAGCAAATACAGGGCTTGCATGGCCCGATCCTTCATGGTGGGAATGCCCAGAGGGCGCATTTTCCCATTCGATTTTGGAATATAAACCCTCCGTAGTGGCAAGGGTCGATACCGCTGCTTTTTCAACGTAGCAATTGCATCGTATTTCTGCAACGGCGTGTTCCATAATTCGCGGTCCACACCTGCCGTTCTTTTGCCTTGATTTTGGGTCACCCGTTTAACTGCCAACGCTTGCGCGCTAAACGAGTGGGTCAGCCACCTTTGCAGAGCTTTCACCCGACGCCAGTCACCAACCTGTGTTGCCTTCACTAAGCGGATCTGTATGACTCTCACGTGTTTCTGAACGCGCTTCCAATCAATGGAAGCCCAGTCCGTTGGGACGTGCGAAGACGCAGAACCCATTTCGTTGCCATGGATTTCTTTCATGCTGTTCCTCGGAGTAGTAATAATGCCCGCCGAGGACGCAGCTTGGCCCCGAAGGGACAAACTACATCCCTTCGGGGCGTTGATAAATTACACGCTACTTAAGTCGATTCAAATTGCTTTATGACTGTTTCACCGTATGGAAGTCTGCACTCTTTCGAGTCAGGACAAATTTTGAATCCCTATCCAGTTCATTACAAACCGGCATTCGCTTTTTCCATATTCCCATACCTCCTCCACCATGGGCTCCCCTTGCGGTTTGCTTGCCTTCGATGACCTGAAGGCGGTGCATGAGGCTTACCACGTTTCCTGCGACACCGACACGGCGGTCCTCTGCCGTAACAACTGTTTAGGGTCCGACTCTCCCCCAGTGGTTTAATGACGACGTATCCCTAGCCTGCACAGAGATAACCAACCACATCCCGTTTTGGGTAAGGCCATAGCAGCTTCAGCCTTTCAATGTTTACGGGGGTTCAAACGTCAGTTCACATGTGTTACCCATGCAGCATTTCCAGCCCCTCAACCGCCGTGCTGCTGGCAGTCTCTGCTCGTTCACTCGCGTAAAGAGAGCACCGCCAAAGCGGGGGTACATTGTCTTCGGAGCTTCACACCCTGCCGTCACCAGCAACGCATGTCCGAATAGGAAACAGGTGGTCGTGCACCTGGTCGCAGCACCGTCATCCAGATTACGGATAACGGGTACGACAAGGCATCGCAGAACTTCTCGCGATCTTTGTTTGCTTTCTTCCCGCCGAGCCAACGGCTCGCCTCAGAGCATCTCCGGTAAGAGACGACCTCCGTTTCAAAATTATTTTTGTAACAGCTTGAATTTTGTTGCGTGGAGGCGACACTTTGCACGTCTTGTAGACTGAAATTGCCTTTGAAGACCGATAAATCGCCGATCCAACTGGTGACTTTCGATTTCCGTGACAACCTTTTGGAGCATCATGTCTGATTGAAATACCCTGATTACGTTGGACGCAACTTGGGTATGTGATGAGTACAGCTCTGTTCTATTTTTCTCGAAAATTCCAATAATTTTCAAATAAATCAGAGACTTACCCTCAATGGCGGGGGAGATCTTTGCAGAGTGGCCGGAGCCACTTTTGGTTCTACTATTTGCCGTGTTAGCGGCAGATCGCGACACACGTGTCGCACGCAGACTTACATTATACAAGTCCCGCCAAGGGTTGCTTGGCTTGCCAAATAATCTATGGGTGATTTACCACCGGCATGACCAACCTTACATGGCGGAAAAACAACTAAGCCTTGTCAGCCTTACCCGCGGCGTTGGCCAACTTGCTCAGCATCTGGTCCAGCAACCACGGTTTGCGGTCCTGGTCTTCCGCCAGTTCCTTACGCCGGATCGCATCGCGCACTACCAGCGAACCGATGTAACGCAACGGCTCCGGCGGGAACTGACCGCGCGGGCCGGCGGCCAGCGGGCTGCGGCTCCAAGCATTGTCGATGCCCAGCACCAGCGACGACAATAATTGCCCGCCCATGTAGCTGGGGCCGACGCCATTGCCGGAATAGCCAAAGCCGTAAAACACATTCGGCATGTCGTTGAGCCGCCCGAAGAATGGGAAACCGGTTACCGAACGATCTGAAGGGCCGTTCCAGCTGGCGGTGATCGGCACCTCGGCCAGCGCCGGGAAAAATTCGTGCAGGCTGCGCTTGAGCTGTTGCTCATAGGGTGAGCGCTGATCGAATACCGGCAGGATGCGACCGCGCCAGGCGAAGGTGTTGCCGCCCTTGCCCAGCATCAGGCGGCCGTCTTGGGTAGTGCGGTAATAGAAGACGAAAGTGCGCGAATCGAGTACCGATACGCCGTCTGTCAGACCGATGCTCTGTAATAGTTCAGGACATTTTTCAGTGATCACCATATCGCTGGAGACTACCGCCAGGGTACGTTCGAATTGTGGGAAGCGGCTGGCCATCCAGGCGTTGATGGCCAACACCATCTTGTCGACCTGCAGGCTGCCGGCCGGTGTTTGCAGCGTGACCGTGGCGCCGGGCGTGAACGACAGCATCGGCGTTCTTTCGTAAATCCGTATTCCCATCTGCAGCGCCACACGGCGCAAGCCGCGCACCAGTTTTCCTGGATGCACAGTCGCCGCCATCGGCGAGAACACGCCGGCAAGATTGCGCGTCGAGCCGGAACGACGTTGTACTTCGGCATCTGGCAGCGCATGGTAGGAGCTGATGCCTTGCCGTTGTAACTCTTCCAGCACAGGATCCAAGACGCCCAGTTGCGCCTTGGCGGTGGCCGTATACAAAGTGCCGTCTTGACGGAATTCGGCGTCGATCTTGTGATCGCGGCAGAAATTGCCGATGTGATCGACTACCGCTTCAGAGGCCTTGACCAGACGTACCGCTTCGGCTTCGCCGAACAAACGGCGCAGGGTAAAGAATTTTGTGGCCCAGGTCAGCAGGCAGCCACCGTTGCGGCCGCTGGCGCCGGCGCCGCACAGATCGCTTTCGATGATGGCAATGTCTAGCGCCGGGTTTTGCTGCTTGAGCTGGATGGCAGTCCACAAACCGGTAAAGCCGCCGCCGACAATGCCGACGTCTGCCTTTTGCTGGCCTTGCAGCGCCGGGGCTAACTCACCGTCGCCGGATAGTGCATCTTCCAGCCAGAATGGGCGCATACGATATCTATTCCAGGTAAGTAATGATTGGTCGGCAACTAAGCAGTGACTAAAGCACAGGCAGACATCATTTTTGAGAAATGCTGCAAATCGGGAGTCGCCATTCCTTCCACCTTAGCCTGGTCATCCCACAGCCTCAGGCTGACCGCATCCGCGGCATAAGGGCGGGCAATGAATTTCGCCGCATCGGCGTCGGAAAAAACGCCACCTTGCAGTTCCAGGCTACGCTTGGAATCCTCTGACAAGCGCGCCCAATAAGCGCTATCCGTGGCGCATAAATAGCGCTTGGCGTCGACGTGTAAACGAATCGGCTCCAGCACCGCGGGGCTGAACAAACCGCGCAGATACGGTATCGCGAAATATTGATGGGTATCGTCGACGCCGCGTGCCGATGGCGTCTCGCCTTGCGGATTCAACAGGTGTCCGAGATCGTGCAACAACGCTGCGCAAACCAGCTCCGGCTCAGCGCCGGCCTGTTCTGCCAGGGTGGCCGATTGCAGCGCGTGCTGCAACTGGTTGACCGGCTCGCCGCTATACATCTCGTGGCCGCCGCGATCGAACAGTTCGCAAATTTGCGGGATCGTCAGCATATATATTAGGTATGATTCATTGCTAGGAAAAATACATCAAAATTGCGCAACCTGTGATCAGCCGGAATCGCGCCAAGTTTGCGGTTGAACATCAGCGGCACCTTTTGTTCCGAGATGCCGCCGTGCGAGCGCAACGGCAATTTCAATTCGGACAGATCGTGGCGGCTGGCGGAAGTGCCGATCACGGTCAGGCGTTCGCTGACGATCACCAGATCGCCGATACGGTCCTCAGGCAACTCAAAGCGCGCTGCAGCTTCACCACGCGTCAAGACCACTTCGACGCCAGGAATCGCGCTGATCTGCCGTGAAACGCTGGCCAGATCCGCACCCTCATTCAGATACACAGTAGCGTAAGAACCCAACGCGCCGTGGTGCACGACATAGGGATCGGTAATCGGCAAAATGACACGGGTTTTACCACTCCCTATCTTGGCATCCAGTACGTCCTGCAGATAAATCACGTTGGGTGTGCCGGCACTGTCGGTCTTGGCGTTCATGCCATGATCGGCAGTCAGGCCGATTACCGCACCCAGCGCGTCGAGCTGAGTCAGATAGTGATCCATCATGGCGTAGAAGGCATTCGCGCCTGGTGTGCCGGGCGCGAACTTATGCTGGATGTAGTCGGTCGTCGACAGATACATGATGTCCGGACGCTGTGTTTCCAGCAGCTTGACCCCGGCGGCAAACACGAACTCCGACAATTCGGCGCTATACACCGACGGCAATGGCATGCCGACCAGTTCCAGCAAATTCCCGACGCCGTTCTGCTCCAGCGTGGCCTGATCGGCCTTCTCCGCCGAGAAGCAAATACCCCCGCGCATTTTATGACCGAGCAAACCGCGCAATTTGTCTTTGGCAGTGATCACGGCGACCTTGGCTCCGGCGTTGGAGAAGGCCTCGAAT
>NZ_FOKF01000007.1 GCF_900111995.1 Collimonas sp. OK607 | reverse complement strand
AGACCTTTCGTGACATCAAAAATGCCCAATTTGGATTGGGACTATCTCAGAGTCAAACGCGTGATCCACTGCGTTTTTCCATTCTGCTATTGATCGGAGCACTCGCCATGTATGCGCTCTGGATCATCGGATTAACCGCGCAACATCAGGGGTTCAAGATCCAATACGGTAGCCGGCACAAAGCCGAACAGACCTTGTCCATCCTCTCACTCGCACTGTGGTGGATGCGCGAAGCACCCCGACAGATCCCAATCTCGCAAATTAACCAGGCAATTCATACCCTGCGCTCTATGGCTATTCATGTTGTTATTTGAGGGGAAGGGTCAGGGTCAGAGTTTTTTTTTCGCGTCCTTTGCGAAAATTACTCTGACCCCTTTTAGTGGCCCACGGAGTACATGCCGTGGCATGCGACGAGGTTTCATCGTTACTTAAAACGGTAATTGCTCCGTGGATGCATGCCGGGGGTAGCCCGGCGGCTAGTCACTTTTCTTGCTTCGCCCCTCGTCGGGCACCAAGAAAAATAACCAAAAGAAGGCGACCGCAAAGCCACTGCCTTCCCTTCGGTCAGGTCCCCAAATGTGGCGCGTGCCAGTCGGGTGGAAAGACCAACTCGCTGCGCTCAAACATGTCTTCCCACAATTCCCGAGGCCACATTTGGCAGCGTCCCAATGCGGACTTCAACTTCAAAAGCCACTTCAAAAACAACCGCAACCGCAACCGCAACCCCGGTAATTTTTTACTATTGCGACGCCTTCTTGATCGCTTGCTTAGCTACTTCCTTAGCCGCCTTTTTATAAGGCCGCAAATAAAGAATCGTACACAAGAAAAAAATGCAGCTAAGAGCTGTTTCCACCCAGCCAAGCCTGCTGGACAAAAGATTGCTGTCGCTGGTGGCGCGTACTATGCCTTCGGTGAAATAGATCAGGATCAGCATCGAGGCCCATTGCATGGTGTAGACGTCGCGCTTCAATACGCCGCGTAGCGGAAATAGCAATGGAACTACTTTCAATACCATCCAGGAACCACCGGGCCGTAGCGGCGCCAGTGCCAGTTCCCAGGCCAGGCCGAGTGCGATCAGGGCTAGCAGGCTGCCTACTGCGCCGAAATAGAAGAAGCGTGGCTGGCGTGCTGCATGTGGCAGGGGGTGGGTCGATACGCCGGGTTTTAGTTTGGTGGTCATCATGCCCTCGCTGTGGTGCGCTTGGGATTTAACTTCAAGGTGGTTTCTGCCAGGCGCCGTCCTTGGGCGATCGCTAGTATGCGGCTCTCGGCAGAGATTGGATGCGTGCCGTTCATGCCGGACCAGTGGCTGGCGCCGTACGGCGTGCCGCCACTGGCGGTTGTCATTAATTCTGGCAGCGTGTAGGGTAGGCCCATCACCAGCATGCCATGGTGCAATAGGGGCGTCATCATCGATATCAACGTCGATTCCTGGCCGCCGTGCAAACTGCCGGTGGAGGTGAACACGCAGGCCGGCTTGCCGGCCAGGGTGCCGGCTAGCCAGTCGGTGCTGGTGCCGTCCCAGAAATACTTCATGGCGGAGGCCATGTTGCCGAAGCGGGTTGGCGATCCTAGCGCCAGGCCCTGGCATTCATGCAGATCCGCCAATTCGACATAGGGCGCACCTTCCGACGGGATATCGGGGGCGCTGGCTTCGGTTACGGTCGACACCGCCGGTACCGTGCGCAAACGTGCTTCGCAGCCGGCCACGGCGTCTATTCCCTGGCCTATCAATTCGGCCAGCTTGCGGGTCGAACCATGGCGGGAGTAGTACAAAACCAGAATTGGTGTATTAACGTTAATATTGGATGAGCTCATTTTGGTATTATAGGGCGCTTTAGCGTCGGTTCACGCTGCAAATACGCGTTGGATCGCGAAGCTCGGCGGCAACGCGGGCGGGCAAGATTAGGTAAAACATGAAGTCAATAAAATTTTCCGGATTACGCGGCTTGACCAGGTCGGAATTGCGCGATCTGTTTCGGTTCGCGGCGCGCCGCCTGGATGAGGAGCGCTTGCCGCAAGTGGCAGGCAGCCTGACCTTTACCTCGATTCTGGCACTGGTGCCGATGCTGACCATCGCGCTGGCGATCTTTACCGTTTTTCCATTGTTCGGCACTTTCCGCGCCTCGCTGGAACAGTATTTCGTGCAAAACCTGATGCCCCGTGGGTTCTCCGATACGATTCTCAATTCTCTCAATCAGTTTGCCAGTAAATCGGCCAAATTGTCAGCAGTCGGCGGCATCGCGCTGATCGTGACTTCGGTCTTGACGATGTCGACGGTCGACCATGTGTTCAACCGTATCTGGCGGGTCAAGACCCAACGCCCATGGATCCACCGGGTGCTGGTGTATTGGGCGATTATTACGCTGGGGCCGCTGCTGATCGGGATTTCGATCAGCGTCACTTCCAATATCTCGGCGGCTACCAATGGGCTGGTCATGAGCTGGGTCGGCAACTGGTTTTATACGCTGGTGTCGATTGCATTGACTACCGGTGCGTTTACCCTGCTGTATGTGGCGGTGCCGAATCAACGGGTGGACTGGCGCGATGCGGTGTGGGGCGGCTTGCTGGCCGGTATCGCATTTGAAATCGCCAAGCGTTTCTTTGCCGCCTATGTGATCAAGTTTCCGACCTATACCATGGTCTACGGCGCCTTGGCCGC
Organism: Collimonas sp. OK607; assembly: GCF_900111995.1. GTDB lineage: Bacteria > Pseudomonadota > Gammaproteobacteria > Burkholderiales > Burkholderiaceae_D > Collimonas. Next base: position 154,665 of record NZ_FOKF01000007.1, on the reverse strand, counting down.
CTTGCCGATTTTCTTGTTGTGGATCTACATGCTATGGATGATCACGCTGGTCGGCGCCTTGCTGGTGGCGGCGTTGCCGGTAGTGAAATATGAGCGCTGGTGGCATGTGCCGACCCCGGGCAGCGCTTTCGTCGACGCGATGGCGGTATTGGGCGTGCTGTATCAAGCCAGGACCGAGGGCAATTCAGCCGCCGTGGATGCGGCCCAGATACGGCGCGCAACCCGGCTGGGTTTCGATGAGTCGGAAAGCCTGCTGCAGCAAATGCTGGAGATCGGTTGGGTCGGCTGCGTGCAAACCGAGACGCCGGCCAGAAGCCAGTGGGGGCGTAAAGTGCGTGTCAGTGTCGATGGCTGGATTTTGCTGGCCAATCCGGAAGTGCTGCAATTGGCCGATATCTACCGTTTGTTCGTGTGTAACCTGATGGCGGACAAGGCGACCGGGTCAGCGTTGGCCTGGCAGGTTGAAGCGGCCATCGAACAAGGCCTGGAGCAGTCACTGGCCGCGTATTTTACCGAGGGCGGATTAAAACATCCGCAGCTTGAGAGTGCCGCCTTGTCCTAAGCCAGGGATCCAGAAATAGCTGATTTGCGGCAGATTTTTGTAAGTCGGGCGTGTGTAATTAATTACAAACCGGAGCTGTTTTGTGGGCATTCGATTGTTGTTTGTCGTAATGTCTAAATGTAAATTAATTGCTATTTTAAGGGATAAACGGTCCACATTGCTGTGAGCCGTTTTTTACATAATTAATTAAAAAGAAACCTGGCCGGTCAGCATCTGCCAATACATGACCCAATCGCCAAGTAAAGAGTAGAGCGGTTGTTTAAAGGTGGCGGGACGGTTCTTTTCGAACACGAAATGGCCGATCCAGGCAAAACCGTAACCGCACACCAGCGCCACCGGCAACCAGTACCAGGCGCCGGTCAGCACCAGCGCGACCAACGCCAGCAGAGCCAGTGTCGAGCCGGCGAAATGCAGCTGGCGGCAAGTGCGATTGCTGTGCTGGCTCAGGTAACTCGGATAAAACTCGGCAAACGTCTCGTATTTCTTTTCAAGTACGGTAGGCATGGCGTCTCCTCGAAGTTACTGTTCTTTAAGCTTAATCCCCCTTGATGGCAGCTGCAACCGCCGAGGAAGAGTGCAGCGCCGCCCTGGCAAACTTGAACAAATGATCCAGTACGGCATCCGGCTGTTCCGCCATCAATGCGTGGCCGCTGGCTTCGACCTGCACTACCTTGGCATGCTTGATCGCAGCAATCAGGCCGGCCGCGGCTTTGGCCGGTGTCATGACATCGCGTTGGCCGAGCAGGAACAGGGTAGGGCAAGTCACGGCTTGCGATGCCTGTTCGCCATTTGCATAGCCATTGCAAGCGGCAAAGTCGGTATAGAACACGGTCGGCTTGCTGTCGGACTGGCGGGCAATGCGCTGCATCAGGCGCTGGCTGGCTCCCTGTACGTAGAATCCCGGGCCGGGGGCCGAGGGTTTGGGCGAAATGGTCGAGTGCGACCAGATGTTCACCATGTCGATTGCGCTCTGTTGCGCATTATTTGCGGCATCTAGTAGCGCATCGGCGACTTTCATCGGATAGGCGGTGCCGACCAGTGCAATGCCGGCGATGCGTGTGGAGCTGGCCGCCCGACCGGCGCTTTCCAGTGCAATCAGCGAGCCCATGCTGTGTCCGATCAGGATCGCTTTGGTAACCCCGGCAGCATCCAGCAACGAATTCAGCCAGTCTGATAATTCTTCGATGGTGTCCAAGGCCGGGCCTTGGCTACGCCCATGCCCCGGCAGATCCACCGCCAGGACACCGAAGCCGTGATGGGCGAAATAGCGGGTTTGCAAGATCCAGACAGAATGGTCGTTTTGACCGCCGTGGATAAACACCGCAGTCGGCAAAGCCGGGTTGAAGGCTTTGCCGCCGGTATAACAATAAGTATCGTAATCTGTGCCGCGGAAGTGTGTTTTTAGTAACATCTCATTTTTCCTTCCGGTCGGCGCGTTGTGACATCTTCAGGCCGTAGGCCAGGTCCTCAATCAGATCCTCGACATTTTCCAGGCCTATCGACAGTCTTAAGGTGCCTTCGGTAATGCCCGAGGCCGCCAGTTGCTCGCTCGGAACCCGGAAGTGGGTGGTCGAAGCAGGATGGATGACCAGTGATTTGGCATCGCCGACATTAGCCAGGTGGGAGAATATCTTGAGCGATTCCACCAAGCGCCGGCCGGCGGCGCGATCGCCCTTGAGGTTGAACGAGAACACCGCGCCGCAGCCTTTTGGCAGCAGTGTCTTGCTCAGCGCATGGCCGGGATGCGAAGGCAATTCCGGATAGGCGACGGACTCCACCGCAGCGTGCGCCGCCAGGAATTCGACCACCTTGCGGGTATTGGCGACATGCTTTTCCATACGCAGCGCCAGCGTCTCGATGCCTTGCAGGATGGCGAAGGCATTGTGCGGGCTCATCACTGCGCCGAAATCGCGCAATCCTTCGCGGCGGGCGCGCAAGGAAAACGGTGCGACTGTCGATTCCTCCGAAAACACCATGCCGTGGAAACCTTCGTACGGCTCGCACAATTCGCTGAAGCGGCCGGTTTTTTCATACGCTTGCTGCCAATCGAAAGTGCCGCCGTCCACCAGCAGGCCACCTACTGCAGTGCCGTGGCCGCACAGGAACTTGGTGGCCGAGTGGAACACCAGGTCGGCGCCATGATCGAACGGGCGCAACAGGTACGGCGTGGTAAACGTGGCATCGACCATCAGCGGCAGATAATGCTCATGCGCCAGGGCCGCGATACGCGGGATATCCAGCACGTCCAGCCCCGGATTGCCGAGCGTCTCGCCGAACAATACTTTGGTATTCGGCCGGATCGCCGCGCGCCAGGCATCCAGGTCGCTCGGATCGACGAAGGTGGTTTCGATGCCGAAGCGTTTCAAGGTGTAGGACAGCAGGTTGTGCGAACCGCCATACAAGGCGCGCGACGCCACGATATGCGAGCCGGCGCCGGCGATGGTGGCCAGGCCCAGATGCATGGCCGCCTGGCCGCTGGCGACGGCAATCCCGGCCACGCCGCCTTCGAGCGCGGCGATGCGTTCTTCCAGCACAGCGTTGGTGGGATTGGAAATGCGCGAATACACATGGCCCGCGCGTTCCATATTGAACAGCGAGGCAGCGTGGTCGGAATCCTTGAAGACAAAGGCAGAGGTCAGGTAGATCGGTGTGGCGCGGGCGCCGGTGGCCGGATCGGGGACGCTGCCGGCGTGCAGCGACAGGGTGTCGAAGCCGGGGTAGTGGGGGGCGCTCATGGTGTTTGCTGTCTCCTTCTATTCTTGAAATATGAGAACTCGTTCTACTCGTGCTACGCTGCGCGGTAGATTTTTAGTCTGGCTTAAGCTACATTCTGGATATAAGTAAGCATAAAGTAAGCATAACTCAAGCAAAGGCAGGATGGCCCCATGAAAGTTTCTGAGATCCTCAAAGTCAAAGGCAATATTCTCTACACAGTGACGCCGGAAACGCCGTTGATCGACGCCGTCAATACGATGGCGGAAAAAGATATCGGTTCGCTGGTAGTGATGGAGTTCGGTACGCTGGTGGGGATGCTGACTTTCCGTGAAGTGATGAACGCGATCCACCAGAACGGCGGTGCGGTCGGCAGCAACACGGTGCGCAAGCATATGGACGACAGCCCGATCACCGTCACGCCCGATACGGAAGTCAATGAAGTGCGCCGCATCATGCTGGAGCGCCACGCACGTTATGTGCCGATCATGGATGCCCGTACCTTGCTGGGCGTGATGTCGTTCTATGACGTGGCCAAGGCGGTGCTGGATGCCCAGGGTTTTGAAAACAAGATGCTGAAAGCCTATATTCGCGACTGGCCGTCCAACGCCGACGAATAAGGTTTGTTAAAGCTTGTCAGGAACCGTTTGTGGCAGGGAGATGCCGCAAACGGTTTTTTTGCGTAATTGCGTAAGTTTTAAAAAAATATTAAAACAGTAATACATCCGTCGCTGCCAAGGCGCGCCCCTTCCCATTAGTCCACTTATGTCCAAATCCAGTCAATTTGCCCTGCTGCGCCAGCGACGCTTCGCTCCTTTCTTCTGGACCCAGTTCTTTGGCGCTTTCAACGACAACGTATTCAAGACCGCCTTGCTGACGATCCTGACTTACGAAGCGCTGAGCTGGACCAGCATGGATGTCAATCTGTTGAACAACCTGATTCCAGGTTTGTTCATTTTGCCGTTTGTGGTGTTTTCGGCGACCGCCGGCCAACTTGCCGACAAGTTCGAGAAATCGCGCCTGGCGCGTTATGTCAAGGTACTGGAAATTGTCATCATGGCGATCGCTGCCGTGGGTTGGATGACGCATAGCTTATGGCTGTTGGTTCTGGCGGTGGTGGGCATGGGTGTCCATTCGACGATTTTCGGGCCAGTCAAGTACGCCTATCTGCCGCAGCAACTGCGCCAGGATGAACTGGTCGGCGGTAACGGTATTATCGAGATGGGAACTTTCGTCGGCATCCTGCTGGGTGAAGTGCTGGGCGCGGTGCTGGTGGTGCATAAGCCGTGGGGTATCGAACTGGTGGCGGGCGGGACGTTGGCGATTGCGATCATCGGCTGGCTGTTCAGCCGCGGCATTCCGCTGACACCGGCCGCCGAACCCGCGTTGAAGATCAACTGGAATCCGATTACCGAAACGGTACGCAACCTGGGATTTTCCCGTAAGAACCGGCCGGTGTTCCTGGCCATGCTGGCCAATTCGTGGTTCTGGTTTTACGGTGCGATAGTACTGGCGCAGTTTCCGTTGTATGCGAAAAACTACCTGCATGGCGACCATAGCGTTTTTGTACTGTTGCTGACGGTATTCTCGCTTGGCGTCGGCACCGGTTCACTGCTGTGCGAACGCCTGTCGGGCCATAAGGTGGAAATCGGTCTGGTGCCGTTTGGCGCGATCGGCCTGTCGGTGTTTGGCCTCGACCTGTTTCTTGCCAGTTTGGGTTATACCAATACCACCATGGTCGACATGGCCGGTTTCGTGCAGCAGCATGGCAGCTGGCGGATCCTGTTCGACTGCGTGATGATCGGCTTGTTCGGCGGGTTGTATATCGTGCCGCTGTTCGCAGTGATCCAGACCCGTTGCGACCGCCGGCATCTGTCGCGCACGATTGCCGGCATGAATATCATGAACGCCTTGTTCATGGTGGCGGCGGCGCTGGTGGCGATGACGCTGTTGAGCTTCGGCTTCACGATTCCGCAGATTTTCCTGGTTACCGCGATTCTCAATGCCATCGTCGCGTTGTATATTTTCACGGTGGTGCCGGAATACCTGGTGCGTTTCGTGGCCTGGATAGTGATTCATACCATTCATCGGGTTCATACCGTGAACCGCGACCGTATCCCGGACGAAGGCGCTGCGGTGCTGGTGTGTAACCACGTCAGTTACGTCGATGCGATCGTGATTATGGCGGCTAGTCCGCGGCCCATCCGTTTTGTGATGGATCACCGGATTTTTAAAATTCCGGTGCTGGCCTGGCTGTTCAAAACCGCCAAGGCGATTCCGATTGCGCCAGCCAAGGAAAATCCGGAGCTGATGGAACGCGCTTTCGCGCAAATCGCCGCTGCGCTGGAAGATGGCGACCTGGTCTGCATTTTCCCGGAAGGTAAATTGACCAGCACCGGCGAAATGAACGAATTTCGCGGCGGTATCAAGAAAATCATCGACCGCACGCCAGTGCCGGTGATCCCGATGGCATTGAGTGGCTTGTGGGGCAGCATGTGGACCCGCAGCGCGGGCAATCCCTTCCAACGTTCGTTCAAGCGCGGTCCGCTATCGGCCTTGCAGCTGACGGTGGGCGAAGCGGTAGCACCGACTCAGGCGACGCCGGAATATTTGCAGCAGCAAGTGCAGACTTTGCGCGGCGCCTGGCAGTAAATTCCGCTGTCCCCATTCGGTTGCGAATCGACGGCATAGTGATGCGGCATGCTCAATATACGAGAGTCGACTTTCGCAGGTTTTATCACGAAACTTGACTCTGACCCTACATCACGGATTCGGAGAACTGCACTTCACTTGTCGCAGGTTTGTTTCTTTGTGTTTTATGACTACTGCTCCGTGGTCCACTAAGCGGGGTCAGAGTGAAGTTTCGGCGGTAAAACATACCGAAAGTTCACTCTGACCCCGGTTAGTTCGTGCTGCTCGTCGCATAGACCTTAAAAAAGTCATTCAAAAAGCGGACATTTCTATTTTTCTTTACGCCCATCCTTTATTTGGTGATAAAAAAGCAATGTTTGTGACGCCCGATTCACTATCACGGCGCCTGCGCTGGTAAAATCACATTTTTCAGCCCTTTTTTATCTGGATTATCATGCCCGGCAATACCTTCGGCAGTCTGTTTAGCGTCACCAATTTCGGCGAATCACATGGCCCGGCCATCGGCTGCATAGTCGACGGCTGCCCGCCGGGACTGGAATTGTCCGAAGCCGATATCCAACCCGACCTGGATCGCCGCAAGCCGGGTACTTCCCGCCACGTTACCCAGCGCCAGGAGCCGGACACGGTGGAAATCCTGTCCGGCGTCTATGAAGGCAAGACCACCGGCACCCCGATCATGCTGTTGATCCGCAACCAGGATCAGCGTAGCAAGGATTACGGCAATATCGTCGACACTTTCCGCCCCGGCCACGCCGATTTTACCTATTGGCAAAAGTACGGCATCCGCGATCCGCGCGGCGGCGGCCGTTCGTCGGCACGCCTGACGGCGCCCATGGTGGGTGCTGCGGCCATCGCCAAGAAGTGGCTGCTGCAGCAATACGGCACCACTTTCAAGGGCTGCATGAGCCAGTTGGGCGAAATCCCTGTCGCTTTCGAGTCCTGGGACCATGTACCGAATAACCCGTTTTTTGCCGCCAATGTAAGCCAGATCGCCGAACTTGAAGCATATATGGATGCGTTGCGCAAAGATGGCGATTCCTGCGGCGCCCGTATTGATGTCGTCGCCTCCAAGGTGCCGGTTGGCTTGGGCGAACCTTTGTACGACAAGCTGGATGCCGAAATCGGCTACGCCATGATGGGTATCAATGCTGTCAAAGGCGTGGAAATCGGCGCCGGGTTTGCCTCGGTGGCGCAAAAGGGATCGCAGCATGGCGATGAAATCACCCGCAACGGTTTCCTGACCAATAATGCAGGCGGCATCCTGGGCGGCATTTCGAGCGGCCAGGACATCACCGTGTCGATCGCCATCAAGCCGACATCCAGCATCCGCACGCCGCGGCAGTCGATCGACAAGCAGGGCAATCCGGCCACGGTCGAGACTTTCGGCCGTCATGATCCCTGCGTGGGAATCCGCGCGACACCGATTGCCGAGGCCATGCTGGCCCTGGTGCTGATGGATCATGCCCTGAGGCATCGTGCCCAATGCGGCGATGTGCAGGTTGCACCGCTGGTCGATTCCAAGTAATTCCCTGGCGCCGCCACAGTTTGGCGGCGACCATCCTCTTTTTCGTTATTTCCCGTGTGTTGTCGATTTGCAGGGTTGTCGAACTCCTGCGGCCGATTTTTGTCTGCTAGATAGCTAATCTTGCGCGCCTGATGCAGGTTTACGTTACGCTACCTGTAACACTGAAATCAGATTGAATCCGGAGAAAGAGGGGACATCATGATTGATACACTTTCCAGCGCTGCGCTGGCCGGTGGCTTATCGTGGGCCAGCGGCATCCGCCTGTATATGGCGCTGTTCATCGCCGGCTGGTTCGGCCGCCTCGGCTGGATCGATCTGCCACAGGCGCTGCAGATACTGGAATCTCCATGGGTGATCGGTGTTACCGGCTTGCTGGCAGCCATCGAGTTTTTGGTGGATAAGATTCCCGGACTTGATTCAGTCTGGGACGCGGTCCACACCTTTATCCGGATTCCGGCCGGCGCCATCCTCGCGGTAGCCGCCATGGGCCACATGGATCCGGCCTGGACCACGGTGGCGGCACTGATCGGCGGCACTTTTGCGCTAGGTGCGCACGCTACCAAGGCCGGCAGCCGGGCAATGATCAACACCACGCCGGAGCCTTTGAGCAACTGGGCCGCTTCGTTTTCCGAAGATGCGACTGTGCTCGGGGGTTTATGGGCGGCGTTTTTCCATCCCTGGCTGTTGTTTGCGTTTCTGTTCCTGTTTTTCCTGTTTGCGATCTGGCTACTGCCTAAGTTGTGGCGCGGATTACGTTGGGTATTTCAAAGGCTCGCCACATGATTTTTTTGCAGTCCTTACGCATGACCCAGCGCGACTGGCGCGCAGGTGAGTTACGTTTCTTGCTGATCGCTTTGATTGTGGCCGTTGCCTCCTTATCGGCAGTCGGCTTTTTTGTAGACCGGATGCGAGCCGGGATGAACCGCGATGCGCATCAGTTGCTGGGCGCCGACCTGCTTATTTCAGGCGATCAGCGCATTGCCCCCAACTGGCGCAAAGAGGCAGAACGCCGTCAACTGACCTTGGCTGACACGGTTGTATTTCCCAGCATGGCCATCGCCGGCGATGGCGACAGCGCCAGATCGCAGCTGGCTTCCCTGAAAGCGGTTAGCGCCGGTTACCCGCTACGCGGCACCTTGGTGGTCGCCGATAGCGTCGGCGGGACGGACGCCAAGACCCGGGAGATTCCTGCCGCAGGCACAGTCTGGCTGGATTCCAACATGCTGACCGCGCTGAACCTGGCGGTGGGCGATCCGCTCAAGCTCGGCGACCGTACTTTCAAGATCGCCAAAGTGCTGGTGGTCGAACCTGACCGTGGTAGCGGTTTCATCAATTTTGCACCGCGCGTGATGTTGTCGATGGCCGATCTGGCATCCACCAACCTGATCCAGGACGGCTCGCGGGTTACCTATCGTTTGCTGCTGGCCGGCGCCCCGCAACAGGTGCAGGATTTCCAGAAATGGGTAGAGAGCGATATCAGCCGCGAAAACCTCAAAGGCGTGCGCATCGAGGGCCTGGAAAACGGTCGTCCTGAAATGCGCGCGACACTGGATCGCGGCCAGCAATTCCTGTCGCTGGTCGGCTTGTTGTCAGCCTTGCTGGCGGCAGTTGCGGTAGCGATGGCAGCGCGCCGCTTCATGCTGCGTCACCTGGACGCCTGCGCCATGTTGCGCTGCCTGGGTTTGACGCAAAACCAGGTGACGCAATTGTATTTGCTGGAATTTCTGCTGATTGGCCTGGCCGGCAGCCTGATAGGCGTAGCGCTCGGTTTCGGCGCGCATTTCATGTTGCTCGATCTGCTGGGGAAATTTGTCGCCAGCGATTTGCCGAGCGCCAGCGTGATGCCTGCTTTGCAAGGTTTGATCACCGGCATGCTGCTGCTGATCGGCTTTGCCTTGCCGCCTATCCTGCAACTGCGCAATGTACCGCATAACCGCGTGATCCGGCGCGAGCAAGATGCGCCGCAAGCGCTGGTGCTGGCTACCTACGGGTTTGGTACGCTGACGTTCATCGGCTTGCTGTTGTGGCAGGCAGGCGATGTGAAACTGGGTTTGCTGACTGCGCTCGGGTTTTTGGGTGGCTTTGCCGTGTTCGCCTTGCTGGGCTGGCTGGCGCTGAAAGCCTCGCGCCATGTGCGTAGTCTGTCGCGTAATCCAAGCTGGCGCTTTGCGTTGACTGCTCTGCAGCGGCGGCCGGTGGCCACCATCGTGCAAATTGTCGCCTTGTCGCTGGGTTTGATGGCCTTGCTGCTGCTGACGGTCATCCGCGGCGATCTGGTCGGCGCCTGGCGCCAGGCGACGCCGGCTGACGCTCCTAACCGTTTTGTGATCAATATCCAGGATGACCAACGCGCCGAGATTACGCACCGCTTGCAAGCGATTGGTATCGCCCAGCCGCAGTTGTTCCCAATGATTCGCGGCCGCCTGACCCAGGTCAACGGCAAGCCGATCACCGCCGATACCTATCCCGAAGACAAGGCCAAGCGCCTGGTCGACCGCGAATTCAACCTGTCCACCATGAATCAGGTGCCGGCCCAGAACACGGTGAGCGCCGGCCGCTGGTTTGACGATACGCAAGCCGCCGCCTCGGTTGAAGAGGGCTTGGCGAAAACCTTGAACCTGAAGCTTGGCGATACGCTGCAGTTCGATATCGCCGGCCAGCTGGTGAGTGCGCCGATTACCAGTTTGCGCAAGCTGGAGTGGGGTTCGATGCGCGTCAATTTCTTTGTGATTCTCAATCCCAAGCTGATGGCCGATATGCCGCAAACCTGGATCACCGCATTCAATTTGCCGGATGCTCATGCCAATTTCAGCAATGAACTAACACGCGATTTCCCTAACCTGACGGTGGTTGATATCGGTAGCGTCATCAAGCAGATCCAGGGCGTGATTGATCAGGTTGTGGCGGCTGTTGAGTTCCTTTTCTTGTTTACGTTGTTGTCCGGTGCGTTGGTGCTGTATGCGGCACTTGTCGGATCGCAAGACGAACGGACCCGCGAAGCCGGCTTGCTGCGCGCGCTGGGTGCAACCCGCAAGCAATTGTCGCAATCGCAATGGATAGAATTCGGTTTGATCGGCAGTCTCGCCGGTTTCCTGGCGGCCAGCGGCGCCGCGGCGATCGGCTGGGCTCTGGCGCACTACGTATTCAACTTTACCTGGACCTTCAGCCCGCTGGTATGGCTGGCCGGTATGGCGATCGGTGCGATCTGCACGTTTGCCGGCGGCTGGGTCGGATTGCGGCATGTGTTGAATCAACCGCCTTTGCAAACCTTGCGCGAAGCTTGAGTTGCGCGATTTGATTCGACACCCTGTAACGTCATTTCGGGGATAATGCCGGCTTACGCTATTATTTTTCCCCATGACTACAGAAAACACCACTTCCGCCACCGAGCCGGCGGATCAGCAACAGGCCAGCCTCTACGACATGATAGGAGGCGCCGATAAGTTGCGCGAACTGGTCGACCGTTTTTACGACCTGATGGACCTGGAGCCGCAATTTTCGGTGATCCGGGCCTTGCATCCGACTACGCTGGATGGTTCGCGCGACAAATTTTACTGGTTTTTAAGCGGCTGGAGCGGCGGCCCCGATTTGTATATAGAACAATTCGGCCATCCGCGCCTGCGCGCCCGTCATTTACCGTATGCGATCGCCTCGCCGGAGCGCGACCAGTGGCTGCGCTGCATGGCGCTGGCGATGCAGGATGTCGGCATGGGGGAGCGGCTGCAGGAGCATTTGCTGACATCGTTCTTCCAGACCGCGGACTGGATGCGCAACAAAGCCGACGTCCACCCGTGATTTCGCTCTAGCCAACAGTCCAGCAATTTACAATTTCGCAGTTTTCAATCAATTCAGGAACACATGACATCATCAGAGTTGCTCATTTTGCTAGCCGTTGCCGCCGTTATCATCGTGCTGCAGATTATCGCCATCGTACGCAATTCACGCGGTACGGATCCGGCGCAGCAACTGCAGCAATTGCAGAGTGATTTGCAACGCCACCAACAAGATATCGGCGAGCGCCAGCAACGCGAACTGCGCAGCGAGGTGCAAACCAGCGCGCAAGGCATGCGCCAGGAGCTGGGCAGTAATTTCGGCCAGTTGCAGCAAACCCTGGCGGCGCAAATGACCAGCGTCGCGACTTTGCAAAACAACCAGATCGATACCTTTGCCCAGCAACTGGTCAAGCTCAACGAAACCAACGCCCAGCAGCTCGACAGTATGCGCCTGGCGATGAACCAGCAGGCGCAGACCAATCGCGAAGAACAGGCGCAGTCGCTCAAACGCTTCGGCGATACGCTGAACCAGACGTTGGCGGCACTCACCGAATCGAATGCGCAGCGGATGGCAGAAGTGCGCGCCACGCTAGAAGCCAAGATCAAGGATCTGCAAAACGACAATGGCTTGCGCCTCGAAGAAATGCGCAAGACCGTGGATGAGAAATTGCACGCAACGCTGGAGCAGCGCCTGGGCGAATCGTTCAAGATCGTCTCTGATCGCCTGGAAAAGGTGCATCAAGGGCTGGGCGAGATGCAGCAACTGGCCATCGGCGTCGGCGACCTCAAGCGCGTGCTGACCAACGTCAAGACGCGCGGTACCTGGGGTGAAGTCCAGCTTGAAATGCTGTTGGAGCAGGTGCTGACGCCGGAACAGTATGCCAAGAATGTGGAAACTGTCCCTGGCAGTGGCGAGCGAGTCGAGTTCGCCATCAAGCTGCCTGGCAATGACGATGGCGGCACGCCGGTGTGGATGCCGATCGACGCCAAATTCCCGAAAGAACAATACGAACGCCTGGCCGACGCTGCTGATCGCGCCGATGCCGAGGGTGTGGCGCTTGCTTCGCGCGAACTGGAGCGCGCGGTGCGCGGCGAAGCCAAGACGATTGCCGAGAAATACCTGTCACCGCCGCTGACCACCGATTTCGCCATCCTGTTCCTGCCGACCGAAGGCCTGTATGCCGAAGTCATGCGCCGCCCCGGTCTTGCCGATGAATTGCAGCGGGTGCACCGGATCAGCATTGCCGGGCCGTCTACCTTGTCGGCCTTGCTGAACAGCCTGCAGATGGGCTTCCGGACGCTGGCGCTGGAGAAACGTTCATCCGAAGTATGGCAAGTGCTGGGCGCGGTGAAGACCGAATTCGGCAAGTTCGGCGACGTGTTGGCCGCAACCAAATTGACGCTGGAACGTGCCGCCAAGAATATCGATCAGGCGGAAGTGCGCACCCGCCAGATGGCGCGCAAGCTGAAATCGGTGGAAGCGTTGCCGAGCGATGCAGCGCAGCGCCTGTTGGGTAAAGAGCCGGAGCCGGAATTGGCGCCCGACGACGAAAGCTGAAATAGCATCTTCGGCGTTGTCTTCTGGCAGGAGCCGCGCCGATCGATATCAGGCCATGCAAGGCATCGCAAACGGCGGCTTACCGGCTTGCCGGACTACGTCGACATCAATCCCCAGGCAAGTCCTGACGATATGCGGCGTCATGGTCAGTGCCGGCGTATCCTGCGCCAGCAGGGTGCCATCCGCCAGCCAGGCTAGCTGATCGGCATAGCGCGCCGCCAGGTTGGGGTCGTGCATGATAGCCAGTACGCCGATATTCCATTCTTTCGTCAAATGCCGCAAAGTGCTGAGAAAATGGTGCTGATGCGCCAGATCCAGTGCTGCTGTCGGTTCATCAAGCAGCAAATAGCGTGCGGCAGGCTGCGACTGACCATGCCCATGTTGTGGCCGCAATTGCGCCAGCACCCGGGCAAATTGCACCCGTGCCAACTCGCCGCCGGAGAGTGTGGTGACGTCGCGCTCTGCCAGTGTGGCGGCGCCGGCCAGCGCCAGCGCTTCCATGGCAATCAGGCGGTCATTCATGCTGCCACCGCCGCCATGCGGATAACGGCCCAGCAACGCGATTTCCATGGCCGTGAATGGAAAAGAAAATTGCACGCTTTGCGGCAAGACCGCGCGGGTAGTGGCCAGTTGCTGCGGCGTCAGTTGCGTAAGCGGAGTGCCGTTGAGCGTGATATGTCCGGTTAGTTGTGCTTCGCTATTTTGCAGCTTGCCATGGAACTCGCCGGACATGGCTTTCAGTAACGTACTTTTACCGGCGCCGTTGCGACCCAGCAGGGCGACAATTTCGCCCGGCCGGATATGCAGGCTGAGGTTGCGCAAGATGGTTTTACTGCCGCGCCGCATTGAGAGATCGCTTGCCATTAACATCGTGTTATTCCAGATTGGTTAGAGACCCAGTTGCCCGCGCCGACGCCACAGCAGCACCATGAAGAACGGCCCGCCTAGCAACGCAGTAAGGATACCCAAAGGCATTTCAGCCGGGGCTGCAACGGTGCGTGCGATCAGGTCTGCAGCCAAGGTCAGGATGGCGCCGAACAGCAACGCTCCGGGCAACACCACGCGCTGGTCCGGACCGCATGCCAGGCGGATGCAATGCGGCGCCACCAAGCCGATGAAACCGATAGTGCCGGTGCAAGCCACCAGTGCGCCGACGCACAGCGCGCTGGCAATCAGCACCTGGCGTTTGATGGCTTGTACCGGCACGCCCAGATGCATGGCTTCTGCTTCTCCCAGCAACATGGCATTCAGCGCCGCGGAATGGCGCGCCAGGGCGGCGATGCTGAATACCACCACCGGCGTCGCCACTGCCAGCAAGGACCACTGTGCACCGGCCAGGCTGCCGAGATTCCAGAAAGTGAGTGTGCGCAACTGGTCGTCGCTGGCGACGTAGATCAGCAGGCCGATGGCAGCGCCGACGATGGCGTTGATGGCGATCCCGGCCAGCAGTAGCAGAGGCAACGCCAGACGGCCGCGAGCAGCACCGATCCTATACACCAGCATTGCCACCGCCAGGGCGCCGATGAAGGCAGCCAGCATCGGCGCGTAAATGCCGACCATGCGCAATGCGTTCGGCCATAGAGTGGTGCCCAGCACGATGGTCAGTGCCGCCCCGAGCGCAGCGCCGCTGGAGACGCCGATCAGGCCCGGATCGGCCAGCGGATTGCGAAACAAGGCTTGCATGGCGCTGCCTGCAGCGCCGAAGCCGCAACCGACCAGGATCGCCAGCAGCACCCGCGGCAAGCGGATATCCATCAATACCGCACGGGTTTGCGTATCGTCCATGTCGAGTTGACTGCCAGGCCACAGCAGCAGCGGGATGCGCCAGGGATTGATTGGATAAGCGCCCAATGCGGCGCATAACAGCGTGGTGACGATCAATAGTACCAACAGGCCCGCCAGCACCATGCGTTGCCGGCTTTTGCGCGGCAACTCGGGGACAGGGGGTGTTGAGACTGCAGAACCGGGCAAGATGCTAGGAAATGAGGATGACATCGCAGCGTTGGTCAATGATCAATGGTCAGGAATACAGTTGGGTGGACAGCTGGCTCAGCGCTTGCGGCAGACGCGGACCGAACCCCAGCAGCAACAATGAATCCATATCGGCCACCACCCGCCGCGCTTTGGCTGCCGGCGTCAGGGAAATTCCGGGGCTGGCCAGCAAACGGTCGATGCCGCCTATCGCCGCCAGGCTTTCGCTGGCAATCAACAAGATGTCGGGAGCGCTGGCAACCGCGCTTTCGGCGGTCAGGGGTTTGTAACCTTTGAAACCCTTGCCATCTGAAGTTGCGTTGACCGCTCCGGCGTAACGGATCATGGCGTCGGCTGCTGTATCCCGGCCTGCAACCATGGCTTGCGTGCCGCTATTACTGAGGATGAACAGGACGCGCGGCGGCTTGGCCGGCCGTTGATTTTGAACCGCAACCAATGCGGTTTGCCATTCGCTGTCGAAGCGTTGCAGTAGTACTTTACCGCGTGGCGCCAAGTCCAGAGCGGAGGCCACACCGGTGATTTTCTCGCGTACGGTATTTACGTCATGCCGCTCGCCAAGCCGGATCACTCGCACTCCGGCTGCGGCAATCTGCTGCAGCGTGGCCGGTGGGCCGGCATCCGCAGACGCCAGTAACAGATCGGGATGCAGCGACAGCACGCCTTCAGCCGACAATGCGCGCTGGTAGCCCATCTTGGGTAACGCCAGCGCTGCGGCGGGATAGGTGCTGGTGGTATCGGCGCCAATCAGGACCGCGCCGGCATCCAGCGCATACACCACCTCGGTGATGGCGCCGCCGGCCACCACTACCCGGCGCGGCGCAGTGGCCGTTTCGGTCTTGACTGCAGCCAGACCGGGCAGGGCGCTTAACAGCATGCCGGCCGCGCCGCCGCTTAAGAGCAAGCGCCGTTGTGCATTGAGGTGCGGTTTCACGTTTACGCCTCCGCCATGTTTGCTGCAAGCGGCAAACTCAAGGCCGCTGCGCGCCATGCGGCGAGTTCCGGCTGCCCCGGTTTGCGTACGCCGAACAGCATCGCGATGGTATTGCCTTCATGGTCGAACAGTTCGAGCGAGGTGACTTCGCCGTCGCTGGTTGGCTTGCTCACTACCCAGCTCGAAGCAATCAAGTCTTCCCGCAGATGTAGATTGAAGCCCGGGTCCAGTATGTTTAGCCAGGGTCCCATTACCTTGACGTTGGCGACTGCGCCGGAGTGGATCTGGATCATGCCGCGGTTGGCGACGAAAACCATGATAGGCAACGTGTTGGCGGCAGCCTGTTCCAGGATGGTACGGGTAGCGCTGTTGTCGACCTGGCGTACAAACTGTGGCGGCGCCAGTCGCAGCGCCTGTGTCCGGCTGACGCCGAAACCGCGCAGCAAGCCGAAGAACTGATGCGTGTCGGTCATGCCTTTCCAGGCGGCGCGGAAGCCGTCGCCATCGATTTCTGAATCCGGGGTGTCAATGGCTGCCGGCGGCACAGGTTCGACCGTCATGCCAGGCTGTTGTTCAGGATCGCGCCAGCGCGCTACCAAAGCATCGAAGGCTTCGTGATCGCTGTGTTCGCGCAAGAACACCTTGTGTACTGCCTCGCCGTGCAGGTCGTAGAACTGCAGGCTTTTTTGCCATGTCTTTTCGGCACCGCGTGCGATCTCTTCAATCACCGCACAAGCGAAGCGCCATTGGCTGTAGAAAATCCGCAGGTCGATGGCTTCGCCGAGCGCCAGGCCGACCTGGCCGTTGTGGCTCATCTTTTGATAAGCGCCGTCCTTTTCATGTACGGCGCTGTCATTGCGGGTGAGCGCCATGACCGGGCCGAGCAGCGGCACTTCTTCAAACAATTCGACAAAACGCGGCAGCAGGCGGATTGTCTCGACGCCGACGCAGGCTGCAATGGCTTCGCCTTCGGTGACTCCGATCGCGGCGGCGGCATCGCGATTACGCAGCTTTTTCTCGCGTTTGATGTTTAAGAAATCATCGCGCAATTGTTGTTGATTCCGTTGCTTGTGCAGGTTAGCGGTAGACATGGTTTTCTCCTGGTCCGGGAATTGGGATTGATACGTGGATTAATACTGGAATTTCAAACCGACGTTAAAGCTGCGGCCGGGGGCGGTATAAGCATCTTTGACTGTCGAGTTGTCGGCCAGGCCGCGCACATCCGACCAGTTCCAGTATTGGCGATTGAAAAGGTTGTGGATGCCGGCGAACAGCGCAACGTTCTTGCTGATGTTGTAGCCGCCGCGCAGATCCATGACGAAGGCAGCCGGTGGTGCAAAGTCGCTCTGCTTGCTCATGTCGCTGCGGCGTTTGGCGCTTTGGTAGATGAAGTCTGTTTGTCCGTACCAGCGTTCGCCGGGCTCGTAGCGCAAGCCGAATACCGCCATGAAGGGATTGACGGTATCGAGCGGTGTGCTGCTGCCGTCGGCGCCTTCAGTGTGACCTTTGGTATAAGCCATGCCGGCCTTGAAGCCGAGGCCGTTAGCCAGTTGCCAGTCGATTCTCGCTTCAGCGCCGCTGATGCGGGCCTTGGCGCGATTGACGTACTGGTAGATGAGCGGATCGACGAACGGCCGGCCGCTGCCACTCACTACTTCTTGCGAGATGAAATTGTTGTAGTTGCCGGTGAAGACTGCCGTGCTGTAGCGCAGGACGCTGTTGCCGCCGTCCAGTTTGCCGCGCAAACCGAGTTCGAACGTGTTGCTGGTTTCCGGTTTCAGATCCGGATTGCCGATAGTGGCATAGCCGTAGATCGGATTGCCGAAACTGTTGTTGACCTGGTCCGGCGTCGGCGTGCGGAAACCGCGTGCGTACTGGATGTAGGGCAGCAACGCCGGGCTGATCTCATACATCAATGCCAGTCGCGGCGATACGGCGTTGCCGCTCGATTTGGTGGGCTTGCCGGTGTAGGACGGATCGTTCTCGTCCGGTGTCAGGCGATAGCCGTCGAAGCGCAGACCGGGCGTGATACTGAGCGCGCCGTTTTGCGACAACCGGATTTCGTCCTGAATGAAAGCGCCGAACAGCGAGTAATCGGTATTCGGGAAAGCCTTGTTGGGGAACGGCGATTCGCCGACGCCCGGAATAGTGCCATCGCGCAGTCCACTGATGCGTGTCGTGCTTAGGTCTAACCCATAAACCAGCTTGTGCTGCAGGCTACCGGTGGCGAAGCCGCTTTCGGCTTGCGCCGAAGCGCCGTAGGTGCGTTCCTGATAGGTGTTGTCGCGGGTGCGGTCAACGGCCGGGAATCGGTCTTCGTAGGAGAACTGGTGATTCTTGGCATCCTGATAGTAGATCTGCGCCTGGGCGTTCTGGAAATAGCGATTGCTGGCGTCCTTGAAATCGTAGGCCAGGCTGTAGCGATTGCGTTCGAGTTTATCGTTAGCGCGCAGTGCCAGCGTGCTGGCCGTAACCGCGGACAGCACGTTGGAGTCGGTTTTCTGTTCCTGGTGATTGATGGTGGCGGTGAAGGTGTCCTGGGCGCTGGCCTTGAATACCAGCTTGCCGAGCAGAGCGTTGCCATGGATGTTTTGCGGATTGGCGGTATCGCGGTTGGGGCCGACGATGTCGCGCGTGCCATTGGTGTCAACCTCATGGCCATCGCGCTTGTTGGCAATGATCAAACCCTCGAAACGTTCCCAGCCGAAAGCGGCGACGGCAGTGGTAGAAGTGCTGCCATCGGTAGAGTCGTAGCTGGGCTTGATCGAGAAGTAGGTCGGCTTGTTGAAAATCTTCAGGAAATCGGATGGATCCTTGGTGATGAAGTTGACGGCGCCGGTCAGGCCGTCGCTGCCGTACATGGCGGATGCCGGTCCGCGCAGGATTTCCACCCGCTTATACATATCCATCTGCACATAGTCGCCCCGTCCCGCTTCCAGCGGCCCGAACGAAAACGCGCTGGGCAGGCGCGTGCCGTCCTCCATCAGCAGGATCCGGTTGCCTTCCAGCCCGCGGATATTGATGCCTTCGTTACCGCCTCGGCCACC
This sequence comes from Collimonas sp. OK607, assembly GCF_900111995.1. Taxonomy (GTDB): domain Bacteria; phylum Pseudomonadota; class Gammaproteobacteria; order Burkholderiales; family Burkholderiaceae_D; genus Collimonas. Next base: position 135,913 of record NZ_FOKF01000007.1, on the reverse strand, counting down.
GGCCGTAGCCGCCGACGATGGCCGGTAAGGCCCGTGCCTGACCGTTACACCGGGTTCGTAGCGCAGCAGGTCCTTGACATCCCTGGGTTGCTGTTCTTCGATGGTGTCGGCATTGATCACAGAGATACTGCTGGGCGTGCGTGAGACCGCGGTCTCGCTGCGGGTCGCAGTCACCGATATTTCGTCGAGTGCGTGGCTGGTGGCATAGGTGCCAGCCAGCAGCTGTGGCGCGCTCTGGGCAAAAACTGGCGTCGATACGGCGATCGTGGCGAAGACGGCAAAGTTGGCGGCCGCAGGCAGTCCCGGCATCGCGATGCGGGTTGGATATAAATTGGGCAAAGCGTCGTGCTCCAAAACAGTCAAACTTGTTGAGTGGCTGGCGACGCTAGAGATGCGGCTGGCTGGAAAGAGAGAGGTATCTGAGGGTGGGCAATCTACATGAGTGTATTGCTCGGATTCTATTATAAATGAGAATTATTACTATTTACAAGTTAATAATCAAACAAATGTTGTTGTGTGCAGCGGGTTGGTAAATGGCGGCGCCGGGGACGTGCTAGACCGCTTCTGCCAGAGGCTGGACTTCCCTTGTGATCTTCGCCATGATTTCTTTTTCAGCAATTTTAAGATCGTAGGCTTGTTGTAGGTTTAGCCAGGACTGTGCGTCATTGCCAAAGAAGCGGGCAAGGCGTAATGCGGTATCCGCAGTTATGCCGCGCCGTTCGTGGACGATTTCACTGATGCGGGTAGCCGGGACGTGTAGCGCTATCGCGAGAGCATTTGCACTCATCGGGATTTGATTCAGATATTCCTCCCGCAGAATTTCTCCCGGGTGGATTGGCCGCATGCCATTTTTGATTTTGCTCATGATTTCATTCCTAATGATAGTCAACCATCTCAACGTTTTCCACTCCTTGGTCGGTCCAAACGAAGCAGATGCGCCATTGTTCATTCACTCGGATACTGTACTTGCCGGCGCGGTTCCCAACTAGCGCCTCTAAACGGTTACCGGGTGGTGAACGGAGAAAATTAAGTGTCACAGCACTGTCTAACTGCTGAAGCTTTCGTTCCGCAACATTGGCGATATTTGCGAATTTTGCAACTCGTTTGCCTTCAAACAAGGTTTGAGTATCGCCACAGCGAAAGCTAAGTATCATATTTGGGAGAGTATTACGTTAGGCGTTATACGTCAAACGTTATATTTTATAAATGGACGGAGGTAGCGCACTCTTGCCAGCGTGAACAAACTTCTGGCTAGTTACATCTGGTAGCAACTATGCATAATCGGAAACGGTGGAGCAATAGGCTCTAGCCTATACTACCGTCACAACAAGCTCTGCGTTCACGCATTTGCTTGCGATAAATAGAAAAACCGGAGTTCACCGAAGCTCGCTGAACAGAACCGAAAGGAAGGAGTTTCTTATGCGTACACTCATGATCCTGGCGGCGGTCGCCATGCTGGCCGGTTGCGCGACGGATGCTGAACGTGCCGCCCAGGCGCAGCGCGATGTCGACCAGATGATGCGCATCTACGGACCGGCTTGCGACAGAATGGGATATAAAAGCAATTCCAACGAATGGCGCAATTGCGTGCTGCGGCTGGACACAAAAGACAATACCGAGCGTTATCCGGCTACGACAACTTGCTTTGGGCACCCTGGCATAATCCAATGCACGTCGTTTTGACGCCAGCGCTTTCCTGACAATTAAAATTGTATTTTCCACAGGACATCAATACTTGAATTGATGTCCTGTTTTAACGTGACGACGGCGCGCAGCTAAGTCCTAAGCCGCTGCATCGTGACAGCAAACGCAAATCTTGTTGCCGTCGGCATCACGGAAATAGGCGCCGTAATAATCGGCATGATATTGGGGACGTAACCCGGGGACGCCTTCGCAGCGGCCGCCGTTTTTCAAAGCTGCTGCATGGGCATTGTCGACGGCAGTCCGGGTCGGGGCGAGCAGGGCGATCATCTGACCGTTGCCGACGGTTGCAATTTCTCCGTTGTAAGGCGAACCTATGATGAACAGGGGGCGCGCCTCGCCACTCGCCATCCAGGCCGCCCATGGTTTATCTGCATCGCAGAATTTCAACTGCAGGTCCAGGGTTTCCATGACCGCTGAATAAAACCGGAACGCGCGCTGAAAATCGGTGATGCCGACAAAGACATGAGAGATCAAGGGGTTTTTCCTTTCGATATGAGGGAGAAAGACGTGAACGATCAATACAATCTGCAACGCTTCGTGACGGCTCAACAGCCAGTCTTCGACATCGTACGTGAAGAACTAAGCGCGGGCCGAAAACGAAGCCATTGGATGTGGTTCATTTTCCCTCAGATCCAGGGATTGGGCCACAGCGAGATGGCATCCAGATATGCCATCTCCTCGCTTGAGGAAGCCAAGGCGTATCTGGCGCATCCGCTGCTTGGGTCGCGGCTGCTGGAGTGCAGCCGACTAGTCGAAGCGGTTGACGGGCGTTCGATAGACGATATATTCGGTTACCCGGACTACATGAAATTTCAATCTTCAATGACCTTGTTTGCCAAAGCAGCAACCGGCAATCAGGTTTTCAACGATTGCCTGCAAAAATATTTTGAAGGGGAGCCTGATGAATCCACGCTTGGTAAACTGTAATCGTCTGGCGGCTGCTTCAGATGAGGAAGCAGCCGACTCAGACCGTCAACTCCAGGGTTTCCCCATCCTCGGGTATGCGTAGCCGGTCCGCTACGCCTGCATGGGCGGCAGCGGCGGACAGCTCACTTCGGCTCACCGGACAATGACTGAGAGCCTCCAGGTGATTGGCGATTACCGTGCCTTTCAATGCCAACGTGAATTCGATGACTTCGCTGGTGCCCATGATGATTTCATGCCCGACGTCAAATCTGGCGCCGCCTGCCGGGACTACGCAAATATTCGGCTGATGGCGCGCAGCAAAATCGCGCACGGCAGGTGTCAGGAGGGTGTCGCCTGAAAGATAGAGGCTTGGCTCTCCGGGCATTTCGATAAAGTAGCCAACGCCGTGTTCCATCAGTAACCCGATCATGCCCCTGCCGTGGCTGCAGGGCACGGTTCTGACTTGACCACCCAGAAAGGCCTGCGGCTCCTGATGCCCCACCGGCAGTGGACAAACGTTCAGGTCGCGCTGACGCAGATAATCCGCATCGTGCGGCGTGCATATCACGGGAATTTGCCGGGTTCGCAGCCATTCTTTTCCCGCACGGTCGAGATGATCGAAGTGCCCCTTCTGGCAGTGGGTAATCAAGCAATGCGTCACCGAATCAAGCATGGCGTCGGCCACTACGGGTAGTTCAACGACGGGATTGCGTTGCCGCTGGTCGAGGAATTTTAGCGGTGGCAACGCATCTTTCGGCGCTAGCATCGGATCAACCAGGATCCGGTGGGTGCCAATTTCAAGCACGATCGTCGCATTACGGAGCTGCGTTATTTTCATGATGAGTCTTTCTTCATAGGGATGACTCATTGTGTGGCTTCATGAGTAAGCTTAAAATGGCAAGAATGGACATAAAACAATCATTTTCTGCCAAGTCTAGCCAGCCGGCTCTTCGTATCGGTTTGCTTTTGTATCCCGGATGCATGCCGGCAGGATTGTTTGCATTTGCGGATCTTGTTTATGCCGCGAATCGGCGTGCCGGCGTGCGTCTCTTTGAAGTGGTTTTCGTTGCGGAGCAGGCCGGCGTTGTTGAATGCGCTCACGGTCAATCGCTCGCAGCTGGCGAATCGATTCCGGGCGCTAATCTCGATGCCATACTGGTGCCGGGTTTTTGGGCAGAATCGTCACAGCAGGTATCGGACGAACTTGCCATCAATGCGAACTTGATCGCGGCGTTGGCAGGATTGCAGAAGAGCGTCATGATGTGGAGCTACTGCACCGGCGTCTGTTTGCTCGCTTCCACGGGACGGTTGAATGGCCAGAAAGCGACGGTTACGTGGTGGCTGGCCGATGCGATGCGGCGGCGTTATCCGAAAATTCTTTGGCAAAACGAGCGAACCAGCATTGTTAACCTGCGCACGGCTACCGCCTCTGGCGTCAACGGCTATTTGCCGATCGCCCAGGCCTTGATAGAGAAATATCTCAGCGTTGAAGCCTATCGGGATTTGACCAAGCTCATGGTGTTGCCGCGTCCCGAGCGCACCCATCATGTGTTTCAGGCGATGAATCTGATCGAACAACCTGACCGGCTGCTGCGTAAGCTGTATGCAGTGGCGGAACAAATGCCTGCGACCGAAGCGACGGTACATCACTTGGCGCAGGAATTGCATATTTCGGAACGGACTCTTGCGCGGAAAGTTATCGCGGCCACGGGCTTGTCGGTCGCAAACTATGTTCGACGAATCAAACTCAACCAGGCAAGCGAGCGTCTTATCCTGACATCCGTACCCGCCAGCTCCATCAGCGCAGAGCTTGGTTTTAGCAGCGATTCCAGCATGCGCCGCATGTTCAAAGACCTTACTGCACTTACGCCGGCGGAGTACCGTCAAGCGTTTGGCCGCAACTGAATTTTCTCCGGGAATCACTTTAGAGGCAAACCCTGGGTTGGCTTTTCCCATTTACAATTCACGACTGGTGGGCTTGCCGCGACACGCAATAGAGGCCAGTGATCGAGCCAGTTCTTTTGCTGCAGGCGGCGGTCGAATATTGGGCGCTTTTCGCCGGCGAAACGTGGCGTTGGCCTGACGATAGCCCGGTACAGATCGTTTAACTCAAATGGCGCTGCCAATTCCAGATCGCCATGACCGGTGTATCTGACTGCCACAGCAGTTGCGGTCTCTGGCCAGAAACGCATGGCATCGATGCTCGACTGGTAAGGCGCATCGCCATTGCGGGTATGCATCCGGCTTTGATTTTTCACCGACCAGGCGATCGAATCATCACTATTCTTCAGGCGACTTTCTAGTTCCAAATCGATGTCCGCGCTGTTCCTGGAGGAATCGAACCAAATCACGTCGACATCTCCGGAGGGTAATGAGGGTGCTCTTCCGTGCAAAAAATCCCAGACTGCATTTCTGATAAAGCCAGCCGCGATCCAGCAGTCCGGCAGATCGAGGGAATGTACCAGCGCTATCAGGCGCTGCCGCACCGGATCCGCTCGCAACAAGGATTTGAGGTCATCGCTGTATTTCATGCTTGCGCAAACCTACCCGAGCGACAGGTACATAGGTACAAAGCATATGCCATGTTTTTCAATTTTTGGACCGGTTTTGACGAAGCCGAAGCGCTCGTATACGGGCAATGCAAAGGGCGAAGAATTGACTGTAAAGCCTTCAAGTTCCAGGTCAGGGGCAGAGCTTAACGCTGCCTGCCAAAGCCGGGTAGCCAGGCCTTGGCGCTGGAACTGCGGGGCTACGAACAGGTGGGAGATGTGGCAGCGGTCGCGGATGGTAATGAAGCCTGCCAGCACTTCGCCGGCAAACGCCGCGATGTAGAGGTAGCGCGGATCAGAAATGTAGCGGGCTTCAGCTTCGGTGGAGACTGATGCGAGAAATTGTTCGGCGCCGCTGCCATCCGCGCTGATCGTGAATTCATGCAAAAACTGCAGGATCAGAGCGTTAATTGCTGCGGCATCATCGACGTGGGCGGGGCGAAACTCGAATGCACTTGCCACGGCAGCTGCCGTTTCGGTTGGCAACGGTTTCCACATCAGGTGCGACCTTGTCTCATATCCCAGCTCTTCATAAAAGGCGATTGCCCGCTGGTTGAAATCCCACACCGTAAGCCGCAAATCGCTGGCGCCCTGAGAGGTAGCCCAAGCCTCAATCGCAGACATCAGGCTGCGCCCGATACCGCTGCCGCGATGCGATACGCTGACTGAAATCGAACCGATCCGGAAAAATTTGTGCGGATGCACCAGGCTGCCGGTTTCTTCGCTTATTTGTGCCGTTATCATCCCCGCTGCCTGACCGTCAATGTCAGCGATCATGATCAGCGCGCCGTCGTGCAACAAGCAGGCGCGCCAATAATCCCAGTCTCGCTCCGGCGCTGCTTCTGGCGCAAACACAGTCGGCCATGCTTCGTGATGCAAAAGATTGACTTCCATCCCAAGCTTGCAGATCGTCAGGAGGTCGGCTTCAGTTGCGGTTCGTATGATCATGGGAATATAAAAAGAGAACTTGTCAGCGCGCGCTTACGCCGGAATCAATCATAAATCATCAACCCATCAAGTGGGCTAATTATAATTCCGGAATGCAGCAGGATATTCTCGCTGATACCAGCCGTTAGCAACGTCGTGATCGACGCTCAGGAATTCACGCATTTTCGGAATCAGCGCGAGGCCGATGCTAAGCAGCGCGATCAGGATACCGAATAGCACATAACATTGCGCCACCGAGGCGTGCAGCAAGGCGATGCCTGCGACGGCCGGCCCCAGTGTCGACGAGATCTGCCACGCCATCGTATTGACCGATGCGTGTCGTGCGCGATAGTTGGGCGGCATCGCCAGCAAGCGGTGCGTGACGCCGACAAATTGGGTGGTCGATTGCGAGATGCCGAGCATGAAAAATGCAGTTGCCAACAGCAACGGCGATGCGGTCAGGCCCACCAGCAGGAGCGCGGCGGCGCGTAGCTGGGCCGCACCTATCAATGCCCCGAAGCGTCCCAGCTTTCTTGAGAAAAAAGAGGCGCAACCGAGAAAGCCGAGGAACATGCCGGACATGATGCCCATGTTCGTCGCGCCAAGCCAAAATGCTGACAAGCCAAGGCTGGTCACCCTGAGTGTCGCCATCATGCCGATAGTGGGCGCATAAAACATGCCGATGACCAGCGTCACAATGGTCCAGTGACGTTCCAGCGGAATATGCCATTTCATGCGCAGGCCTGCTTTCAGCTCGTGCAGCCATTGCGTGAGCCCAGGCGCCGCGGGTTTACCCGCTGTCACAGCCTTGGGTAATCTGGTGGCGGCAAACGCTGCGATCAACAACAAGGCCACATGTACCCAGAGCGCGCTGGCGACGCTGCTGGCGGCGATCACGCTGCCGCCCAGCGCTGGCCCCATGATGCCGCCAAGAGAGCCGCTGACTTTTTGCATGCTCAAGGCGAGCGATAGTTTTTCTGCCGGCACCAGTTCCGATGCGATGGTCTGGATGCACGGCATGATGATCGCCATGGCGCAAACGCCGATCATCTCGCAGGCGATGATCAGGTAGAGATGGTAAACATTCGTTTGCGCCAAAAGTGCCAGGGCCACGCTTTCAATTGCGATGGCGATGAAGCCGATCGCCATCAAACGCTTCTTGGGGTAGCGGTCGCCTAACGGGGAGAGCAGGGGAATTGCAAGCAGGCTCGCAGCTGCAACGGTCACGCCAAAGGTCGCAAGGTCGCGAGCGCCGCCATGCTGGGCGATCCACCAGGCGATGGTGATATTGCCAAGCAATAGCGCACTCAGCGTTGCCATCTCGCTGATCAGCACCAGCATGAAGGGTCTGCCCAGTTGCTGCAGGTCGTGCCGGTATTGTTTGAGCATGTTTTAATCGTGCCTGGCTGTCGCCCGGATCAGATCAAACCGTCAAACAGGATCACCTCGACTGTATCGCCGCTTGCCACGTCAGCCTGTTCATGTGCCAGCACGATCATGCAATTGGCTTCCGCCATGGAGCGCAAGATGCCGGAGCCCTGGGCTGCGGTAGGGCGCACCGTCCACTGGCCATCGCTCAAGCTCAGGATGCCGCGCTGGTATTCCGTGCGGCCCGGCCGTTTGCGAATGCCGACCGCAGCGGTGGCGCGCATCAGCGGCAGTGGCGCGACCTGCGCCCCCATCATCTGCAGCAGAGCGTCGCGCGCAAAAAAATAAAACGACACCATGACCGCAACCGGATTGCCGGGCAGGCCGAAAAACAGGGCTTGCTTGCCGGCCGATGTGATGCTGCCGAATGCCAGCGGGCGGCCTGGCCGCATGCCGATTTTCCAGAAGGCGACATCGCCCAGTTGCGCCATCATTTGTTTGGTGTGATCTGCATCGCCGACCGAGACGCCGCCGGAGGTGATGATGGCGTCGGCGTTTTCGCAAGCGCTGCGAAAAGCGTTTTCCAGTGCCTGCGGATCGTCGCCCACCACGCCCATGTCGATGATGTCGCAGCCGAGCCGTTGCAGCATGCCGTACAGGGTGTAGCGATTGGAGTCGTAGACGCAGCCGGGATCCAGCGCTTCGCCGACCGAGCGCAACTCGTCGCCGGTGGAGAAAAATGCCACGCGCAGACGACGTCTTACCGGGATTTCGGCAATCCCCAGCGAGGCTAGCAAACCGAGATCGGCTGGGCGCAGGATGCGGCCCTGACCGATGGCAATTGAACCGGCTTTCAGATCTTCTCCAGCCAAACGACGATTTGCGCCCGGCTTGACGGCGGCCAACGGGATGGTGACGGAATCGGCCGGACCGCCGGGCGCGATGTTCACAAATTCCTGCGGGATCACGGTGTCGAGCCCGTCCGGCATCAGCGCGCCGGTCATGATTCGTATCGCCTGGCCGCGCGCCAGCGTTCCCTCGTAGGCGCGGCCGGCATGGGCGGTGCCTGCCACGCTCAGCACGGTATCGGCGTCGGGCAACAGGTCGACGGCGTTGAACGCATAACCGTCCATGGCCGAGTTGTCATGCGCCGGGACGTTGATGGGCGAGATGATGTCGCTTGCCAGCACCCGGTCAAGGGCGCTGCGCAGTGCCACTTTTTCAATCGCGGTGACTGGCGTGATGCAATCGTGAATGATGGCTTGCGCTTGCTTGACCGGCATCGCATGCGGATCGTAGTCCGACAGGCAACTGGTCAGTTGGGACAAGGACTGTTTGGCTGGGGCTGGGCGGACATTCAAATTGGTCATTGCATTATCGCTGTTGTAACTGTTCTCGGGTATTGATGTTACGGAAAGCGTCGGCGTCGGTAAACAGCGTTACGCAATAGTTTAGGCGGCTATACCACGTTTCCATCTTACGCCCGCCACCATGCAGGAAGTCATTGAGCTCGGTTAATAAACCGGTTTTCAGGAGCATGAATACCGGCTGCGGCTGGATCTTCCGGTCGCCTGGGTCGCTATGGTCGATTGTGGTCGCCACCGCCAGGTCGGCATTGGCGTTTTGCAGCGCTTGCGCCAGACGCGCCACCAGATCATGCGGCAGATAGGGCGAGTCGCAGGGGGCTGTCACCAGGTACGGACTGGTGCAGTGGTTCAGGCCCGCCTGCAGGCCCGCCAGCGGGCCGGCAAAGTCAGGCTGCTCGTCCGGCCAGACCGGATGCCCGAATGCCGCGTAGCTGCTCTGATTGCGGTTGGCGTTGATGATCAGGCTGTTGACCTGAGGCGCCAGGCGCGCAATGACGTGCGCCACCATCGGCTGGTCATCGAGCAGGGCCAGGCCCTTGTCGACGCCGCCCATGCGTGTGCCGCGGCCGCCGGCCAATATCAGGCCGGTGATGTTCTGCGCAACGGGAGCAAGGTCGGGATCGGCTTTCATGGCGTGACTTGGTCAACCGCCTATGTACGACATTTCCACTTTCTTGCGGGGGGATGCCAGACCCTCGGTGTTTTGCGTCCGCAATTCGGAATAACGATCGTCACGCGCACGCCACAACTGGCCGATTACGCTGGAGATCTCCGGATCGCTGCATTCGCTGCGCAACAGCGCGCGCAGATCGTGGCCGGCGCTGGCAAACAGGCAGGTGTACAGCTTGCCTTCGGTCGACAGGCGGGCGCGCGAACAGTCGTGGCAAAACGCCTGGGTGACGCTGGAGATCAGTCCGACTTCGCCAATGCCATCGGCATAACGCCAGCGCTGTGCGGTTTCGCCAACGTAGTTGGCTTCTACCGGTTGCATCGGCAGTTCGGTCTGGATCAGTTGTGCGACTTCGGCAGAGGGCACCACTTCATCCATCTTCCAGCCGTTGGAGGCGCCCACATCCATATACTCGATGAAGCGCAGGATATATGGCGTGTTCTTGAAGTAACGCGCCATCGGCAGGATTTCCTGATCGTTGACGCCACGCTTGACTACCATGTTGACCTTGATAGGTCCCAGTCCGACCTGATGCGCGACTTCCAGTCCGCGCAATACCTCGGCAACCGGGAAATCGGCGTCGTTCATGCGTTGGAATATGTTTTCGTCGAGTGCATCCAGCGAGACGGTGACGCGCTTGAGGCCGGCATCTTTCAACGCCTGCGCTTTTTTTGCCAACAGCGAACCGTTGGTGGTCAGGGTCAGGTCGAGCTCCTTGCCATCCGGCGTCTTCAGGGCGCTGAGCATGGCAATCAGCGTTTCTATGTGCTTGCGCAGCAGAGGCTCGCCGCCGGTCAGGCGGATCTTGTGGACGCCATGGGCGACGAACAAACTGGCCAGCCGGGTAATTTCTTCAAACGACAGCAATGCGGTGTGCGGCAAGAATGCATAGTCCTTGTCGAACACTGCGCGCGGCATGCAGTAGACGCAGCGGAAGTTGCAGCGGTCGGTGACCGAGATGCGCAAGTCGTGTAGCGGCCGCCCCAGTTCATCGGCGATCAGGCCGGTCGGCGCTTCAAGGATGGAGGGCAAGGTCGGTGGCAGGGACGGCGGCAAGAAACTGCGGCTATCGATCAGCGGGATGACTTTTTTAGTCATGATGTGTGTCTGCAAAGGTGTGCAATGTCTTGCATCTCTAAATTGGGTGGTAACTTCTACAAGATACCATGAGCATCGTTTTTTAGCTGCGGCGGACCGAGGAAAGCGGGCCGGTCCGGTTTTCAAACAGGTGCAGACGTGACAAAGGGAGTCAGAGACTCCCTTTGTTTTATTGCCATCGCGTTACACCGCTAATAACTTGCGGTGAACCGTCAGCTTACGACTGTGAGCGCTGGGTTTCGACTTGAACCAGCGGCTCGCTGGTTTGCGTCGGCAATGGCTTGCGTTCGCGCGGCACACGTGGTGCCGGAGCGATGCTTGCGGTTGCTTCCTGCGCTGCACGCAGTTTGCTTGGATCGGTTGCCGCCAGTGTCAGACCTGCTGCAGCCAAAACGCTTTGCAAATCTTCAACCTTAGGCGATGCCGCTACGCTCGGCATGGCTGTCTTGATGACGGCCGGCGCCTCGGCTACCGGTGCTGGTGCAACAACTGGAGCAATTACCTGAGCCACCGGAGCTGCCGTTTCAGCAACTACCGGCGCTGCGGTTTCGATTTGCGGCTCTGCTGCCGGTTGGCTGGCAGCGATAGCGGCTACTTCAGGCAGTACCAGTTGATCCGGTACGGCTACTGCTGCCGAGACCGGAATAACGACTGGTTCAGGTTCGGCTGCAGGCGTTTCGACAATAGGTGCAACAACTGGTGCTGCAGCAACTGGCTCAGGGGCCGGGGCTGCTGCTACCGGCGTCACTTCGGCTGCGACCGGAGCTGTTTCCTTCTGTGTTTCAACTTGCGGCTCAACTTGCTGCGGGACCAGCGGTGCAGCGATTGCGTTCGACAGCGCCGTCGGAGCGGGCGCCGCTTCAAATGCCGGAGCGCTCACTTCTTGCTGTGCAGGAATTGACGAGGCCATCATCGGTACGCTGTGGCTGACCAGTGCGGCAGGCTCAGCATGAACCGGAGCATTGTCCGTTGTTGTTGCGGGTGCAACAACAACGCTGGCTTCTGCCGTATCTGCTACTGCAGCGGCTTCGCCGGTTTCGACTTCATCGTTGCTACCTTCGGTCGTGCCTTCGGCGCTGTCACGATCGCGACGATTGCGGTTACGGCCACCGCGACGACGACGACGACGTGGTTCTTCGTCTTGCTCGCCGGCTTTGACTTCGGTGCGTCCGCTATCGATTTGCGTTGTTTCCGCAGTATCTGCAATCGCGGCTACAGCGACGCCTGCAGTGGCGACTACGCCACCCTTGAGCAAGGTGTCATCGATTTTTTCTTCGCTCAGGTTTTCCTTGCGCTCTTCGCGTGGCGGACGCGGTGGGCGTTCGCTACGTTCGCGCCGGCCTTCGTTGCGATTTTCCGCTTTGCTGTCGCCGGCGTCACGTTGCTCTCTTGGCTCCCTCTGTTCTTTAGGTTCGCGCGGAGGGCGTGGCAGACGTGCTTGCTGGTTTTTAGCTTCTTTGGCTTCTACCGTCTCAACCACCGGTTTCTTGGCGGCGTCGTCGCGTGTTTCCGATTTGCCTTCGCTGCCATCGCGATTGCGACCGCCACGATTACGGCCGCGCTGACCACGATTGTTGCGGTCTCCACGGTCGCCGCGTTGTTGCGGGCCCTTGCTTTCCGCAGTAGCGGCAGGAGCCACTACCGGCGCAGCTGGTTTGCTGAAGAAGAAACCGAAGATCTTGCCGAGGAAACCTGTTTCTGCAGGAGCGGCAGCCACTGCTGTCGGACGCGCTGCTGTTTCTGCCGGCTTGCGCTCGACGATAGGCGCTGGCTGGTCAGGCGTAATGCCCTTGACCACGGCTTCCTGACGCGGCTTGCCTTCTTCTTTTTGGGTTTTGTTGTAACCGATGTCGGTATCGGCTTGCTCTGCCATGGCATAGCTGGCCTGGGTTTCTTCCAGGCGAGGATCGTCGTGCTTCAGGCGTTCCAGCTTGTAATGCGGGGTTTCCAGATGCTTGTTCGGGATCAGGATGATGCCGACCCGGTGACGGGTTTCGATCTTCAGGATCTCGCCGCGTTTTTCGTTGAGCAGGAAAGCAGCAACGTCGACTGGCGCCTGGACGTGGATCGCTGCCGAGTTTTCTTTCATCGCCTCTTCCTGGATGATGCGCAGGACTTGCAGGGCGGACGATTCGGTATCGCGGATATGGCCGGTGCCGTTGCAACGCGGGCAAGTCACATGGCTGCCTTCCGACAGCGACGGACGCAGGCGCTGGCGCGATAATTCCATCAGGCCGAAACGTGAAATCTTACCCATCTGGACGCGGGCGCGGTCATAGCGCAGTGCATCTTTCAGGCGGGTTTCGACTTCGCGCTGGTTCTTGGAGTTCTCCATGTCGATGAAGTCGATCACGATCAAGCCACCGAGGTCGCGCAAACGTAATTGACGTGCAACTTCTTCCGCTGCCTCGCAATTGGTGTTGAATGCGGTGGTTTCGATGTCGCCGCCGCGGGTAGCGCGCGCCGAGTTGACGTCCACGGAAACCAGGGCTTCGGTGTGGTCGATCACGATCGCGCCGCCGGATGGCAGGGGCACGGTGCGCGAGTACGCGGTTTCGATCTGGTGTTCGATCTGGAAACGGGAGAACAGCGGCACGTCGTCGCGGTAACGTTTTACGCGGTGCACCATGTCGGGCATGACGTGGGCCATGAACTGCTGGGCCTGGTCGTGGATTTCATCGGTATCGATCAGGATTTCGCCGATATCCGGTTGGAAGTAATCGCGGATCGCGCGAATCACCAGCGACGATTCCTGGTAAATCAGGAACGCGCCATTACCTTGCGTGCCGGCACCTTCAATAGCGCGCCAGAGTTGCATCAGGTAATTTAAATCCCATTGCAATTCATCAACGTTGCGGCCGATACCTGCAGTACGGGCAATCACCGACATGCCGTTCGGCAGGTCCAGCTTGTCCATGGTTTCGCGCAGTTCCTGGCGATCTTCACCTTCAACGCGACGGGAAACACCACCACCGCGCGGGTTGTTAGGCATCAGGACCAGATAACGGCCAGCCAGTGAAACGAAGGAGGTCAGGGCCGCGCCTTTATTGCCGCGCTCTTCCTTTTCGACCTGCACCATGATTTCCTGGCCTTCGCGCAGTGCATCTTTGATCGATGCGCTACGAACGTCTACACCTTCTTTAAAGTAAGTGCGGGCAACTTCCTTGAACGGCAAAAAGCCATGACGCTCTTCACCGTAGTTGACGAAGCAGGCTTCCAGCGACGGCTCGATACGGGTAATCACACCTTTGTAGATATTGGACTTGCGTTGTTCGCGTCCGGTGGTTTCGATATCGATGTCGATGAGCTTTTGCCCGTCAACAATCGCCACGCGCAGTTCTTCTTGCTGCGTGGCATTAAACAACATGCGTTTCATTTTTCGCTCCGTGACCCTTGGGTCAATGCAATGGCGCTTAAAGATTGCTGTTCTTCAGCATTTCTGTCAGCGACAAAAAGTACAAGGATGTACGCGAGAACGGAGTGTCTGGGGGGAGAGAATTGCCTTGGTGTGTTTGCGCCAATCTACAAAGTAGGGCGCAGTGCACAGGCGCGGATGTAGTGCTGTCGCGGTACTGAAAAACTTTACTGAACGCTCTATTGAAAACCACCAGCGTGCACCGGTACAGCGTCTTGCGATTCGCGGAACGCGAGCACGACGCCTGGCGGTGAACAGCTTGACAGAGCCAAATAAAGCATTGGTTTCAGTAAAAAATATACGACAAATTTATAAGCACTACATCAACCGGCGAGCTCGTCGCAATCGTAACGTCGTTACAATCGCATCGAGCTCGCCGGACTTTATCCTAATCATCCAGACATTCTTGTTCAGCATCCGTGCGCGTTATCCGATGACAACAACGGTGCGACCTTGACTCGCGCAGGGGTGATGCGTACACATTTCCCATCAAATTTGCAAATTGGCGAGGCTGATGGGCGCGCCTCTGTGTAGAATGGTCTTTTTATTCTTACACCAGCAACTGTTTTCTAACAATTGCAGAACAATTATATATTCAAAATGAAGGACTTAGCGAGATTTTCTGGAGGACGGGTTGAGACTCGTTCCAAGGCGCGGACACAGGCCGCGCCCAAGCATAAGGCCGACCGTAATGTAGCCGTAAAGCAAGAGGTGTCGGCGCCGCCGCCACCACCGCCACAAGCACTTGCCGTGCAGTTGTTGACTATCGGGGAAGAAGACGCCGGTCAACGCATCGATAATTTTTTATTGCGTATTTGCAAAGGAGTGCCCAAGAGCCATATTTATCGTGTGCTGCGCTCCGGTGAGGTCAGGGTTAACAAAGGCCGCATCGACCAGACTTACCGATTGGTGGAAGGCGACGTGATCCGGGTGCCGCCGATTCGCATTGCTGAAAAGCAAGAAAAAGTGGTGCCGGGCGCGGAATTCAAGATATTGCTGGAAGATAATCATTTGCTGGTGATCGACAAGCCGGCTGGCGTTGCCGTGCATGGCGGTTCCGGCGTCAGTTATGGTGTCATTGAGCAACTTCGTGCAGCCCGTCCGCAAGCCAAGTTCCTGGAACTGGTGCACCGGCTGGATCGCGATACTTCAGGCATATTGTTGCTGGCGAAGAAACGTTCTGCGCTGACCAATCTCCACGAACAGATGCGCGACGGCGATACCGACAAGCGTTACCTGGTGTTGGTGCACGGCGACTGGCAAAATGAGCGCCAGCACGTCAAACTGGCCTTACATAAGTATACGGCGGCCGATGGCGAGCGCCGCGTCCGGGTACAAGCCGACGGACAGGCATCGCACACGATTTTCAATCTGATCCGCCGTTACGGTGATTACGCATTGCTCGAAGCCGAGCTAAAGACCGGCCGCACCCATCAAATCAGGGTGCATCTGTCAGCCAGCGGCTTTGCGATTGCTGGTGACGACAAATATGGCGACTTTGCCTTGAACCGGACTTTGCAGAAGGCCGACGGCCAGCGTATTGCCCTGAAAAGAATGTTTTTACATGCTTATCAGATTACTTTCGCCCACCCTGAAACGGGTAAGCCGGTAACCCTTAAGGCGCCGTTGCCGCCGGAATGCGAGAAGTTCCTGAAGAGTCTCCCGAAAAATGTCCCTGAGGCAATATCGGAAGCCAAGGGCGATTAGAATATATCAGTTAGTATTTGTTTATCGGCTTGTCGATTTTGCTATCGGCGAGCTGCAACAGACAACGACAACAGGAATTGGCAAAGGATTGTCAGGCAATATGGCACGAAAAAAATTTGACTTGATCGTATTTGATTGGGATGGCACCTTGATGGACAGTACGGCCATCATCGTAAAGTGTATTCAGGCGGCGGCCAGGGACCTGGGGCTGGCAATTCCGGACAACAAGGCAGCTTCGCATGTGATCGGGCTTGGTTTGACGGAAGCGATGCAGGTGGCGATGCCGGGCCTGGAGCCTGGCCAGTATCCGCGAGTGGTGGAGCGTTATCGCTATCACTATCTGGCACAAGACCAGGACCTCACCTTGTTTGACGGCGTACGTGAAATGCTGGCGGATCTGTCACAGCAGGGATATTTCCTGGCGATCGCTACCGGCAAGAGCCGGGTCGGGCTGAATCGCGCCTTGCACGAGACTAAATTGCTGTCGGTATTCGACGCCACTCGCTGTGCCGACGAAACCTTCTCGAAGCCGCATCCGGCCATGCTGCAGGAGTTGACCCGCGAGTTGGGGCAAGACCTGAAACGCACCGTGATGATCGGCGATACCACGCATGATCTGCAAATGGCGATCAATGCCGGTGCGGCGGGTATTGCGGTTCAATATGGCGCGCATCCTGCCAACGAACTGGATGTGCTGAAGCCGTTGTTCAATGCAAGCTCGACGGTGCAGTTGCATGCCTGGCTTAATGAGAACGCGTGATTCCAGGCCAGCTAAACGACAACTGAGCGACGCATCGTGAACGATATCCGTATCCCCATCTGTGCTTCTTCCGCGCTGGCAGAGCGCGGCAAAGGCATGCGCTTTGCAGTTACGGCATGGGGGGAAGATGCGGTGGCGTTTGTCGTGCGCCACCACAATATCGTCCATGCTTACCTGAATCGTTGCGCGCATATTTCGCTGGAGCTGGACTGGAATGAAGGCGAGTTTTTCGAATCCAGCGGTTTGTATCTGATGTGTGCAACGCATGGCGCGGTGTATGAGCCCGAAACCGGGCACTGTGCCGGCGGTCCATGCCGCGGTGGCCGTTTGCACAAGATTATGGTTGAAGAAAGCAATGATCAGGTGTTCTGGATCCCTGATGAATACATACGGCCGGCAGTCGCCTGAGATTGCATGGCTGCCGTATTCAATAACGATTTCGGATAAACGAAGTGAGTGAACGCCATGAGCAATAACGAATTTGATAATGTGGGAGCTGCCGTGCCTGCTAAAAAAGAGGGTTGGGAGCGCGAAGTGCTGGAGAAGCTGGCGTTCGCTTCGTTGCGCGAGCAGCGCGCGCGGCGCCGCTGGGGTATTTTTTTCAAGCTGGCTTTTCTTGGCGTGATCGGTTTCGCGTTTTGGCTCGGCATGAACTATGAAGGTTCGGATACGCAAACCGTCGGTGCGCATACTGCGCTGGTCAAGATCAATGGCGCGATCGAATCGGAAGGTAACGGTTCAGCCGCCGTAGTGGTGCCGGCGCTTGATAATGCTTTTGCCGCAGACGATTCGGTCGGCGTAATATTGCGCATCAACAGCCCTGGCGGCAGTCCGGTGCAAGCCGGCATCATCAATGATGAAATCGCTCGTTTGCGCAAAGAGTATCCGAATAAGCCGCTGTATGTAGTGGTCGATGAGATGTGCGCGTCCGGCGGTTACTACATCGCTGCTGCGGCCGATAAGATCTATGTCAATAAAGCCAGTATCGTCGGCTCGATCGGCGTGCTGATGGATGGCTTCGGTTTCACCGGATTGATGGATAAGGTTGGTGTTGAGCGGCGCTTGCTGACTGCTGGTGAGAACAAGGGTTTTCTCGATCCGTTCAGCCCGATGAGCGCTACCCAGAAAGGTTATGCGCAAACCATGCTGGCGGAAATCCATCAGCAATTTATCGATGTCGTGCGCAAGGGCCGTGGCGCGCGCCTGAAAGAAACACCGGAAACTTTCTCCGGCCTGTTCTGGAGCGGCTCCAAGGCGATCGAGATGGGTCTCGCGGATGGCTATGGAACGGTAGACAGCGTTGCGCGCGATGTCTTGAAGCAGGAAGATATTGTCGATTACACCAAGAGCGAAGGTTTGCCTGACCGCTTGCTGAAAAAATTCGGCGTGGCGATGGGCGCCGGTGTGGTGCAATCCATGGTGAATAGCGTAAAGCCAAGTTTGCGTTGAGTTTGATTCAAGAGCCCGCTCGCGCAACATTGCGAGCAGGCCTTGAAGGCAATATCAAAGTGGAAACCGATTCGATATCGATTCGAAATCGGCATATCGTAATACCTTAATTCGCCTTGTATCTTCGCGATCCTGTTGTATATTGAAGTGACTCGAGGAATAGCGAACGGAGGAGGCGATTATAGATATAGTTGAATCGTTGACCACTCAGTTGCAATTGTTTCGGTAGCAAAAAATCACGCCATTGCAATACAACCCCTTGCTTTGACGTAGTGCATTTGCTGCTGGACAAACCACCGCATCACGAATGCGGCACCGAGAAGTTTTCGACTTCTCAACATAATGTCTTTCGAGACAGGCAAGTACGGCGACGGCGCAACACCGTCGTCGTTTTGCATTTTGCGCACGGAAATCATTGTGTGCGAAATTATAGGGCTAGAAACTATTGAGCCAGAAACAGGAACACGGTTGGCTTCTTGTGAAAGTCCGGATGTTTGCCGGCCGCAAGTGCCGCCTTCCATTTGGCTGCGGTCTGGGTCCTGATGGTTTCAGAGGCCAGGGTCAAATCGGTGGCCACGCAAATCAGCGTGCTGGCCTGGCAGGCGTTAGCCAGTGCTTCCAGAAATGCGCTATTGCGATATGGCGTTTCAATGAACAATTGCGTCTGCTGTTCCTGGCGCGAGCGTAACTCCAAAGCCTTGATGCGTTTACTGCGTTGTTCGGCGTCGGTGGGCAGATAGCCGTTGAAGGCGAAGCTCTGGCCGTTAAGGCCGCTACTCATAACGGCAAGCAGCAGCGACGACGGGCCAACCAATGGCCGCACCTGAATCCCGTGCGTATGGGCCAGCCGTACCAGATTGGCGCCGGGGTCGGCGACTGCCGGCACGCCCGCTTCCGAGATCAGACCGGCGTCCTGGCCGGCCAGGATCGGCGCCAGCAATGCCGGCAATGCGGCGCTGGCAGTGTTGACGTTGAGCTCGGCGATTTGAATTTCTTGCAATGGCTTGGCCAGCGATTGGGCGGCATCGATCAATTTCAAGAAGGCGCGTGTCGTCTTTGCATTTTCTGCGATGAAATAATCCAGCCGGGCGGTGAGTGCCTGTACTTCAAGCGGGATGATAGCCGCTAATGCAGTAGCCGGAGGTCGTGTCGGCCCGGCTTCGCTCTGGCCTAGGGTGTTGGGGATTAAATACAGAATACCTGGCATGTCGGTCTATCTTATGAAAAATGGGAAGGCGGCGCGGCGCAGCATACCGGTCAGTGCGATTAATGGCAAACCGGTCAGGGCAGTCGGATCGGTGCTTTCGATTTTTTCCAGGATGGTGATGCCCAGTCCTTCATTTTTTGCACTGCCGGCGCAATCGTAAGGTTGTTCAATGCGCAAGTAGGCATCCAGTTCGGCATCGGGCAAGTCGCGGAAGGTGACGAAGGTCTGGATATTTTCTATCTGGGCCGCTTGTTCGGCCTGGCACTGTCGGCTATCCCACAAGCACAGGGCCGTGTGGAATATGACGCGGCGGCCGCGCATCTTCCGCAGTTGTGCCAAGGCATTTTCGTGGTTGCCGGGTTTGCCGATCTGCTCGCCACCCAGCGTAGCAACCTGATCCGAGCCGATTACCAGTGCATTTGGCGCGGCCAGCGCCACTGTGCGGGCTTTTTCCAGTGCCAGCCGCAAGGCGGTGGCTTCCGGACTTTCGCCGGGGTGTGGCGTTTCGTCGATATCCGGCACCACCACCTCAAATGGGATCTGTAGCCGGGAAAGCAATTCTTTGCGATATTTTGAGCTGGAGCCGAGGATCAGGCGCGGCAGGGATGGGGTTGCGGGTGCTGCGGAGGAGGTCGTTTGTTGTAAAGAAGCCATGGTTTTCGTTAATTGAACGATTGCCCAACAATAAAATGCCGGGAAAGTGCGGAAATCACGCTAACACTTTGACGAATAAGGGAAAAGGCTGTTATTATCGCAGGTTTTCCGGGTTCGGCTTGACTATGAGTGCTTTTGTAATCGACGCGTTTGAGTATTCGCGCCATAAAGAGCGCCGTGAAGGCGAAATCGCCGTGGCTGACTTGAGTCGCCTGGCCGATGAATCGGCAGACCGCTCCGGCTCTCTGCATTGGGTTCTGGTTGGCGGTGTCGATAACTTGGGGCATCCCCAGTTGACGATGTCGGTAACAGGCTCGATCAATATCATGTGCCAGCGCTGCCTGACGCCGTTTGCCTTCGATATCGATGCGGAATCCGTGTTGGTGTTGGCAAAAGATGAAGAAAGTGCAGATGCAATCGATGCGCTTCTTGATAATGACGAAATCGATGTCATCGTCGGCACTAAATCACTGAATATCGTTGAGTTGATTGAGGACGAGGCTTTGCTGGCCTTGCCGCTGTCGCCCAAACATCCGGTTTGCCCGGACCAGTCTGCACTGGATGGGCTGAAAAGCAGCAAAAAAGAATCGCCATTCGCGATGCTAAAGAATTTGAAGTAGCAGTAATTGCAAGTGATGTTGCAAGTGATGTAATAAGGAATTGCGGTAAATTTGTTGCGCTGATTTTCACATGAATGTGATTCCGTGTGACTAAGGTGTGGCAATAGGTAGTAAAATCCGCGCACAAACGCGGCAGGAATATCCAGCCTTTCCCTGTTCTGAGGGTTGGATATGTTAAACTTTAAGATCTTAAGAAAGCAGGAGTTATCATGGCAGTTCAACAAAATAAGAAGACCCCATCGAAGCGCGGCATGCACCGTGCCCACGATTTTCTGGTTGCACCTCCGCTGGCTATCGAGCCAACGACCGGTGAAACACATCTGCGTCACCATATCAGCCCGAACGGCTTTTACCGTGGCCGTAAAGTGTTGAAGACCAAGAACGACGAGTAATTAATACTTGTTCTTGCGATGCAGGGTGAAGGCGGCGCGATGAGTTTTACTCAGCAGCGCCGTTTTTGTATGCGGAATAAACTGAATATATCCTTGCGTCATTTTGAATCGCGCCCAATCTGCCTCATAATACGGCTTAGAGTAGGCACTGAATCAAAACAATGACAATCAAAATTTCTATCGACTGTATGGGTGGTGATCACGGCCCATCGGTTACCGTTCCTGCTGCTATTTCATTTGCCAATCGCGAGCCTGAGGCCGAGTTGGTATTGGTTGGTCTCGAAGACGAAATTCGGGCGCAACTGAAAAAGCACAAGGCGGCTTCCCATCCGCGTTTATCGGTGCAGCATGCATCCGAAGTGGTGACGATGGATGACTCCATCGAAACTGCGTTACGCCGTAAAAAAGATTCCTCAATGCGTGTCGCCCTGCGTCTGATCAAAGACCAGCAGGTGCAGGCTTGTGTCTCGGCGGGTAATACCGGCGCCTTGATGGCTGTTTCCCGTTATTTGCTCAAGACTTTGCACGGCGTCGACCGTCCTGCCATTTGTACTCTTCTTCCCAATCAAAAAGATCGTCCGACGTACATGCTTGACCTGGGTGCGAACGTTGACTGCGAAGCCCTGCATCTGCATCAGTTTGCGTTGATGGGATCAGCCCTGGTGTCGGCCATGGAAGGCAAGCCGCGGCCGACGATCGGTTTGCTCAATGTCGGCGAAGAAGATATCAAGGGTAACGAAGTGGTCAAGCAGACCGCGGCGTTGCTGCGCGCGGATCACGAAAAAGGTATCCTGAATTTCTACGGCAATGTCGAAGGCAATGACATTTTCGAAGGCACTACCGACATCGTCGTCTGCGACGGTTTTGTCGGCAACGTCACGCTCAAGGCTTCCGAAGGCCTGGGGCGTTTCGTCAAGGCGGTATTGACGACGGAATTCAAGAGCGGCATTTTGAACATGCTGGGCGCAGTCATCGCCCGCGGCGCCATCAAAGCGATCTCGCGCCGCCTGAATCCGTCGCGTTATAACGGCGCCAGCCTGCTTGGCTTGCGCGGACTGGTTTTCAAGAGCCACGGCAGTGCTGACGCATATGGTTACGAATGGGCCATACAGCGCGCATTCGATGCAGCCAAATATGATGTATTGTCTCGTATTGCGACTACGATTGCGGAGCTGATGCCGCAAGCCGATATCGCCTCCAAGCCGGCGGATGCCGGTGCGGGTGGCGCGTCCGGTGAAATCGTTAATACTGAATTAACCCAACAAAAGACAGCATGACTACATTTAGCAAAATTGTCGGCACCGGCAGCTATTTGCCGCCGAAGCGGGTAACCAACGAAGAGCTCACCGAGCAGCTCGCCGCGAAGGGGATCGAGACATCCCATGAATGGATTTTTTCCCGTAGCGGCATCGCAGCGCGCCACTATGCTGACGCGGATGTGCAATCCAGCGATCTGGCCGTGGCCGCAGCCCGCCAGGCGTTGGATATGGCCCGCATGCAACCCGAAGATATCGATCTGGTCATCGTCGCCACATCAACCCCGGACCATTTCGGCGGTTTTCCGAGTACTGCCTGCGTGGTGCAGCAGAAGCTCGGCATCACCAACGGCGGCGCAGCCTTTGACGTGCAGGCGGTGTGCAGCGGGTTTGTGTACGCTGTATCGATCGCGGATAGCTTTATCAAGACCGGCGCCCACAAGAACGTATTGGTGATCGGCACCGAGGTTTTTTCGAAGATCCTGAATTTTGAAGATCGCACCACCTGCGTCTTGTTTGGCGATGGCGCCGGCGCAGTGGTCATGACCGCCTCCTCCGAACCAGGCATCCTTGCCACCAAGCTGCACGCCGACGGCCGTCATAAAGACATACTGTGCGTGCCCGGCAAAGTGAATGCAGGTGCGGTTGAGGGTAGCGCCTTCTTGTATATGGATGGCCAGGCCGTCTTCAAGCTGGCGGTATCGGTATTGGAGAAAGTCGCCAATGAGACGCTGCAAATCGCGGGCATGTCGGCTTCCGAGATCGACTGGCTGATTCCCCATCAAGCCAACATCCGCATCATGCAAAGCACGGCACGCAAACTGGGGCTGAATACCGAACGTATGGTGGTGACAGTCGACCAGCATGGCAATACTTCGGCAGCATCGATTCCGCTGGCGCTGGACCAGGCGGTACGCGATGGCCGCGTCAAGCCTGGCCATAACGTCATGATGGAAGGTGTCGGCGGCGGCTTTACCTGGGGCGCTATCTTGGCGCGCATGTAAAACCATAGGCGACACATAAGCAACGACATAAGCAGCACATAGGTGCTTTAACGTCTATCCGGCAGGTTGCTGCCAGACCGCGGCTATATGCCAGCGTGTATTTAACAAATTTAATACCCAATTAGGTAAGGCATGAATAAATTCGCATTTGTTTTCCCGGGCCAGGGTTCGCAGGCTATTGGCATGTTGAACGGTTTTGCCGATAACCCGGTGGTAAAAGACACGGTTGCAGAAGCTTCCGAAGCGCTGCAGTTCGATCTCGGCAAACTGATTGCCGAGGGGCCGAAAGAAGAACTGGATCTGACCACCAATACCCAGCCGGTCATGTTGACCGCTGCAGTTGCTTGTTACCGCGCGTGGCTGGCGGCTGGTGGTAAAGCGCCGTCGCTGGTGGCTGGTCACAGCCTGGGTGAGTATTCGGCTCTGGTAGCCGCCGGCGTGATTGCGTTCAAGGATGCCGTGCCGTTAGTGCGTTTCCGTGCGCAAGCCATGCAGCAAGCTGTGCCGGTCGGGCAGGGCGGCATGGCCGTCATCCTCGGTTTGTCGGATGAAGACGTGCGCGCAGTCTGCCTGGCAGCTGCGCAAGGCGAAGTCGTCGAAGCGGTGAATTTCAACGCGCCGGCACAGGTGGTGATCGCAGGTCATAAAGCAGCGATTGAGCGCGCTTGTGTGGCAGCGAAAGAAAAAGGTGCAAAACGTGCCTTGCCATTGCCGGTATCGGCCCCATTTCATTCCTCGTTGTTAAAGCCTGCATCCGATCGTTTGCGTGAATACATGCAAGACCTGAGTTTCGCAGCCCCGCAGATCGCGTTGATCAATAATGTCGATGTGGCCATCGTCAGCGACCCGGAAGCCATCAAGAATGCGCTGGTGCGGCAAGCGGCCAGCCCGGTGCGTTGGGTGGAAACAGTGCAAAAAATTGCAGCCGAAGGTGTGACGCATGTGGTTGAATGCGGTCCGGGCAAGGTTCTTGCTGGTTTAACCAAGCGCATTAACGATACCTTGATCAGCGATATGATTGTCGATCAGGCATCGCTGGATAAAATGTTGGAGACTTTGAAGTGACTATACAAAATACAGAAAATTCAGACTCGCAGAATTTAGCCGGGCAGGTGGCTTTGGTCACCGGCGCCTCGCGCGGAATCGGCCGGGCTATCGCATTGCAATTGCTCCGGCGCGGCGCCAAGGTAATTGGCACCGCAACCTCCGAAGCGGGCGCAGCGGCGATCACAGAGTATATGGAAGCCAGTCAGCCGGGCCAGGGCCGCGGTATTGTGTTGAATGTGAATGACGCTGCCGGTTGTGCGGCGGCCGTCGAGTTGACGCAGAAGGAATTCGGCGGCCTGTCGATTCTTGTCAATAATGCCGGCATTACCCAGGATCAACTGGCAATGCGCATGAAGGACGAGGAATGGGACGCCGTCATCGCCACCAACCTGACCGCTGTAGCGCGTTTGTCGCGCGCGGTCCTGCGTGGCATGATGAAAGCCAAGCACGGCCGTATCATCAATATCACCTCGGTAGTCGGTTCGGCTGGTAATCCGGGGCAAATGAACTATGCTGCGGCCAAGGCCGGCGTATCCGGCATGAGCCGGGCGCTGGCGCGCGAGATCGGCAGCCGCAACATTACGGTCAATTGCGTTGCACCGGGTTTTATCGATACCGATATGACCAAGGATCTGGGTGAGCAGCAGCACGCTGCATTGCTGCAACAGATTCCGCTGGGGCGGCTGGGTGCTGCAGATGATGTGGCGGCGGCTGTGGTTTTCCTGGCATCGCCACAAGCCAGCTATATCACGGGCACCACTTTGCACGTGAATGGCGGCATGTACATGAGCTGAAACGGGCTTGCAGTTTCGGGCTTAAATCAGAGTTAAATGTAAGTAGTACCATTTAGTACCAATTTAGAAGCTTTTGACATAGTTTTGGTAAATGTTAAAGACTAATGTCGAAAGTAAATTTTCAATGCGCAAACCTGCTAAAATGCGCGCACTTTCTGTAACCTAATGGAGGCATCACATGTCCGATATCGAACAACGCGTTAAAAAAATCGTCGCTGAGCAACTGGGCGTCGCAGAAGCTGACATCAAGATCGAATCGTCATTTGTTAACGATCTGGGTGCTGACTCACTCGACACAGTTGAACTGGTGATGGCACTGGAAGATGAGTTCGAAATGGAAATCCCTGACGAACAAGCTGAAAAAATTACTACAGTGCAACAAGCTATTGATTACGCTAAGGCCCACGTTAAGGCTGCCTAAGCAAGCT
The DNA here is from genome assembly GCF_900111995.1 of Collimonas sp. OK607. Classification (GTDB taxonomy): domain Bacteria; phylum Pseudomonadota; class Gammaproteobacteria; order Burkholderiales; family Burkholderiaceae_D; genus Collimonas. The sequence continues at coordinate 110,591 of NZ_FOKF01000007.1, read as the reverse complement.
TTGAATGTATCCAGGAGAACCGCTTGAGCCGCACACGTGAACGCCGCGTTGTGATAACTGGCCTGGGTTGCATTTCACCGGTCGGCAATACGATTGCCGATGCGTGGAGTGCGATTATCTCAGGCAAATCAGGGATCGCAGCCATCACCAAGTTTGACGCCACCGCTTTTTCCACGCGTTTTGCGGGAGAAGTGAAGGGCTTCAATATCGAAGATTACATTCCTGCCAAAGAAGCACGGCATATGGATACTTTTATCCACTATGGCATGGCGGCAGGGATGCAGGCGATGCAAGACAGTGGCCTGGAAGTAACTGAAACTAATGCTGAGCGGATAGGCGTCATCATCGGCTCCGGCATTGGTGGTTTGCCTTTGATCGAAGAAACGCATGCCGAACTGACCGCTCGCGGTCCGCGCCGGATCAGCCCGTTCTTCATCCCGGCTTCGATCATCAACATGATTTCAGGCAATCTGTCGATCAAATACGGTCTAAAAGGACCGAATCTGGCGATCGTGACTGCCTGTACTACGGGCTTGCATTGTATCGGTGCTGCCGGACGCATGATTCAGTACGGCGACGCCGATGTGATGATTGCCGGCGGTGCGGAGTCAAGCGTGTCGCCGTTGGGCGTCGGCGGTTTTGCGTCAGCGCGTGCATTGTCGTCGCGTAATGACGATCCCGCCACGGCTTCGCGTCCATGGGACAAGGACCGCGACGGTTTCGTATTAGGTGAGGGCGCCGGCGTGCTGGTGCTCGAAGAATACGAACATGCCAAGGCGCGCGGCGCCAAGATTTATGCGGAACTGCTCGGCTTCGGCATGAGTGGCGATGCTTATCACATGACTGCTCCTAGCCTGGATGGCCCGCGTCGTTGCGTTGGCAATGCCTTGCGCGATGCCGGCGTCAACGCCGACCAGGTGCAATATCTGAATGCACATGGTACTTCGACACCATTGGGCGACAAGAATGAAACGGAAGCGATCAAGGCGGCTTTCGGCGATCATGCTTATAAGCTGGTGGTGAATTCGACCAAGTCGATGACCGGGCATCTGTTGGGTGGCGCCGGTGGACTGGAGTCGGTATTTACAGTGCTGGCTCTGCATAATCAAATCTCGCCGCCGACGACCAATATTTTCAATCAAGATCCTGAGTGTGATCTCGATTACTGCGCCAACACGGCACGGGACATGAAAATAGACATCGCAGTCAAAAATTCATTCGGCTTTGGCGGCACGAATGGCACCCTGGTTTTTGGCAAAATTTAAAATTTTGCAACAGGCTTCGAACCGGTCTCTGTCGAGACCGGTTCGAATTTCGCTTTAACCTCTCATGATGTCGATCGCCCTGTCTGCCGTAATCCGGCCATCCAAGGTGATGTTTGCGCTGGTGGGCTTGCAGTGTCTGCTGGCCGGCTCGGCAGGCATCCTGATTGCCGTTGGTGCTGTAGGCGATTTACCGTTATCCGAGCGCCTTGCTCTGGCCGCGCTGTGTTTGTCGGCGGCTATTTACGGCATAACGCGCTACACTCGTAGCAGGCAAGCAGTTCAAATCAATATTTCCGGAAACGGCCATATCAGACTTGTCGATGTGGCAACGGCCAAGGCCGCACCCGCCGCGAAACAAATACCAATACCAGTGAAGTTGCTTGAAGGCACCACTCTCTGGTCACATTTACTGCTGCTGCGCCTTCGATTGGATAGCGGCTCGGTCCGAACAATCGCTATACTGCCTGATAGTGTTTCTAATGATGCTTTCAGAAGATTATCCGTGGCATGCCGCTGGATTGCGTCGCGTACGGATAAAACAGGGCTCGTTGGGTTGGATAATGAATAAGCATTTTCTTGAACTTTTGTCATTGCTTACTATCTACTCCGGCATCCTAATGCAGGTCGCAACAAAACAAGGGAATGGGGATTGACGACAGAACGCGAAATTGATCAACTGCTTGTCGAGCGCGTACAGCGTGGCGATAAGAAGGCGTTCGAGCTCTTGGTTATTAAATACCAACGCAAGCTGATGCGTCTTGTGTCGCGACTGGTACGCGATCAGGCAGAAGCTGAGGATGTTGTGCAGGAAGCCTTTATCAAGGCGTACCGGGCACTGCCTCAGTTTAGGGGCGACTCGGCCTTTTATACCTGGTTGTATCGGATTGGCATAAATACTGCTAAGAATTATTTGGTGACTCAGGGACGCAGGGCGCCCACCTCGACAGAAGCAAATTCTGAAGAAGCAGAAACTTTTGACGATGGCGAGCAACTAAGGGATATAAACACCCCGGAATCTTTGCTGGCCACCAAGCAGATAGCGCAAACCGTGAATACTGCGATGGAGGCTTTGCCGGCAGAGTTGCGTACGGCGATTACCTTACGTGAGATAGAGGGTTTGAGTTATGACGAGATTGCTGAGGCAATGGGATGTCCGATAGGAACGGTGCGCAGTCGGATATTCAGGGCACGGGAAGCTATCGCAGATAAGTTGAGGCCATTGCTGGATACGGCCATCGACAAACGTTGGTGAAAAAACGTTAAAAAAAAGATAGTGGTTTTTCGGGAACGAAGGGGTTGGCCTGGTTTTAAGGTGACATATGAATACCAAAGATATAACCCAAGAGCAGATTTCTGCCTTGGCTGACGGTGAGTTGTCTAATGCCTATGTGGATATGGCAATGGCTGCTTTGCGTCAAACTGAAGGTCGCGACACATGGGACGTCTATCACCAGATAGGCGACATCATGCGTTCGGATGATATGGCGTTGACCATGAGTCCGGATTTTTTCAGCCGCATGTCGGCGCGGTTAGACGCTGAGCCTGCAATTATTGCTGCGCCCCTGGCCGCCACTTTGCAGCCTGCCGAGCGTCTTGCTGTCGGTGGCGGCCAGTCTATGCGCTTTGGCATCACGGGCGGCGTCGGGCGTTCCATCAAGCGCTTTGCCTTGCCTGGCATGGCTGCTGCGGCTGTAGCGGCTGCGGCTTTCATTATCACGCCGCAAACGGCGGTGGTCGGCGGCCCGGCGTCCAATGGGGCGGCAACGTCGCAACTGGCCCTGGCTTCGGCATCTGCAGTCGGCGACGATCACGCCGTCACGCGTAACGGAGAAGTGTTACGGGATCCACGGATGGATGAATATCTGGTGGCGCATCAACGTTTCTCTCCCTCCCTCTATAGCGCTGCGCAATACGCACGGCCGGCCACATACGCACCTGATGCTAATAACTAACATGCGGCAGACGCGGGTCTTGCTAGGAGTTGTTCTGTCGCTGGTCATGGTGCTTTCCGCGCAAGCGGAAGGCACCGATGGCGCAAATGCGGCTGCAAATGCAGCCGACAAGCAGGAGGCGCAGACGCTGCTGAAAAAAATCCAGTCGGCGGCGCAAAGACTGAATTATTCCGGTACTTTCATCTATCAGCAGGCAAACCAGATACGCACGTCGCGTATTACGCATATGCTGGATGGCCGGAATGAAATAGAAAAATTGGAAATCCTCGATGGCCAGCCGCGCGAATATATCCGGCGTAACGAGGATGTCACCTGCTATATGCCGGAGGTCAAGACCAAGATAGTCGAGAGGCGCGTCACACAAGACGGCTTCCCTGCCATTTTGGCGGCACTGCCAGCGGACCTGACCGACTATTACAATGTGAAAATGGGTGAGACCGGGCGGGTTGCCGGTTTTGATTGCCAGGCCGTGCTGCTGGAACCCAGAGACAACATGCGTTATGGTTACAAGCTCTGGGCAGAAAAAAAATCCGGCTTGTTGTTGCGGGCGCAAACGCTGAATGGCAAGAATGAAATCATCGAGCAGATTTCATTTACCCAAATTGCGATCGGCAATATCGACCACAATCTATTGAAGCCGAGCTTTGGCAACACTAATTTCTGGCATACGGAAAACAGTGCAATCAATCCGTCCAACCTGAATGAGTGGACAGTTACCGGCATGCCTCCGGGTTTCAAGAAAGTACGCGAACTCAAGCGTATGGTGGCAGATGCGCCGGCTGCTAAGAGCGCTCCCGGTACGCCGGTAACGCGGCGCGAGGTTTCGCAGCTGATTTTTTCAGACGGGCTGGTGGCGATTTCCATATTTATCGAACCGGGCAGTCAAAGCCGTACCGAAGGATCCTTGCAGCAGGGAGCATTGAATATCGTGGGTAAGCGCCAGGGGGAATACTGGTTGACGATTGTTGGCGATGTACCGCCGGCGGCGATGCGGCAGGTAGCGAATTCGATTGAACTCAAAAACAAATAAAATTTATATGACTATGATGAAAACGGCTGGTCCGGTTCGTTACGTTTTGTCTGCAATGGTTGTCAGTGTCGCGGGTGTCGTTGGCGTCACCGCAGCTCTTTTTGTTCCTGTCATGGCTGGCGTCGGCCCCCAGGCGATCGCTGCACCGGTATCCGGATTGCCGGACTTTACCGATATCGTCGAAAAAACCGGTCCTGCAGTAGTCAATATCCGCACCACGGAAAAAGTCAAAGCCGGCTCCGGCCAGGGTGATTCGGACGATCCTAGCGACGCCGAAATGCAAGATTTCTTCCGTCGTTTTTTTGGTGTCCCGGTTCCCAATACGCCGCGCCCGCAGGCTCCGGCGCCACGCGGCCGTAAGGCTGAGCCCAAGCCGCAGGAAGAAGTGCCACGCGGCGTGGGTTCCGGTTTCGTGATTTCGGCCGATGGTTACGTCATGACCAATGCGCACGTGATCGACGGCGCCAGCGAAGTGTATGTAACGCTGACCGACAAGCGCGAATTCAAAGCCAAGGTGATCGGCGCGGATACCCGCAGCGACGTCGCCTTGTTGAAAATCGACGGCGCCAACTTGCCACGCTTGACGATCGGCGATTCCGACAAGATCAGGGCCGGCGAGTGGGTATTGGCGATCGGCTCGCCGTTCGGCCTGGAAAACACTGTGACCGCCGGCATCATTTCGGCGAAAGCGCGCGATACCGGCGACTACCTGCCTTTGATCCAGACCGACGTCGCCGTCAATCCCGGTAATTCCGGCGGCCCGTTGATCAATATGCGCGGCGAAGTGGTCGGTATAAATTCGCAAATCTATAGCCGCTCCGGCGGTTTCATGGGAATTTCGTTTGCGGTGCCGATTGATGAAGCCATGCGCGTGTCGGACCAGCTGAAAACAACGGGTAAAGTTACTCGCGGCCGGATTGGCGTGCAGATCGGCGAAGTGACCAAGGATGTGGCCGAGTCGCTGGGCTTGCCCAAGGCCGAAGGCGCGCTGGTCGCCAGGGTCGAGGCTGATGGTCCGGCCGCCAAGGCTGGCTTGCAGGCTGGCGACATCATCTTGAAATTCAACGGTGTGGCAATTGAGAAAGCTAACGACTTGCCGCGCCTAGTCGGCAATACCAAGCCGGGAGCGCGCGGTACGATCAGCGTCTGGCGTAAGGGCAGCAGCCGCGACTTCCCGATCGTGATTACGGAACTGGCGGCCGACAAAATCGCCTCGGATGACACTCCGAAGCCGAAGAAGGAGCCGCAGGTTGCCAATGCGCTTGGTCTGATCGTCAGTGATTTGACCGACGCCAAAAAGAAAGAGTTGGGCGTCGAAGGTGGCGTGCTGGTCGAGTCTGCCGAAGGTAGTGCGGGTCGGGTCGGTTTGCGTGCCGGTGACCTGGTGCAACGCTTGAACAATACCGATATCAAGGACGCCAAGCAGTTCAACGCCCTGGTTGCCAAGCTGGAGCCGAAGAAAATGGCTGTGCTGCTGGTGCGTCGCGGCGAGTCGTCGCAATTCGTACCGCTGCGCCCAGGTAACTGATCGGGCTGTTGATTGTTATCCGGAGCTGCAGGCCCTAACGGCCTGCAGCTTTTTGTTTTTGCCGGTCTTGGCTTGCCAGGCTTTGTCTTCAGAGGTTGCGGAGCATTCATGTCAGAAATTCACTTCACGCTGTATAGCCGATCTTACTGCCATCTTTGCGAAGACATGTTGCAGGCGTTGTTGGCTTTGCAAGCGCCTGATGAGAACAATGCGGGCTGGTTTGACGTAGAAGTGATCGATGTCGATGATCACCCCGATCTGGTGGCTAAGTACGACGAGCTGGTGCCGGTGCTTTCAGCAAGCAGGGATGGCGGGGCGCTGATGCAACTTTGTCATTATTTTCTTGATGTTGAATCGGTAAAGAAATTTTTAAGTGAAGGCGGCTGAGTTGCCCTAGTCCAGGTATCGGCATATAAAGGCAAAAATGGCATTTATACTTTCCAAGTTGCAATAAAAACTCATATACTCCCGCCAGGAAAGATTAAAAGAGGCTCTTATGGCCCATGCTTTAAGATGCTTTTAAGATACTTGTAGGAGTATGTAGATGAATCGCTTTCCTTGTTATACCGGAAGGCAATATCTTCAGCCCTTTGATTTGTCGGTTTTACCCTCTGAAATCCGGTAAAATGGCGGCACTGAATAACCTGTCATAAAAGGCGCTTGCCTGGGACACTAGTGCAGTGTTTCGCACCTGTCGGCACATAAAAGTTCGTCTTTTTGCCCCATACGTCGTTGCGCATCCTTGCGATAGTTCACTATCGCTCCGGCGCGCGCCTAGTCTGGAACAAAAATCCTTCACTTTTATTCGTGCCGCCAAATACGAAACACTACACTGAGCCCGGCTCAGAGCGCCTTTTTTGTAATCGCGTCTGTCAATGAACAACATCCGTAATTTCTCCATCATCGCCCACATCGACCACGGTAAATCTACCCTGGCGGACCGTATCATCCAATCTTGCGGCGGCTTGTCCGATCGTGAGATGGGGGCGCAGGTACTCGACTCAATGGATATTGAGCGCGAGCGCGGCATTACGATCAAGGCCCAGACCGCGGCGCTGTCCTACAAGGCGCTGGATGGCCAGATTTACAATCTGAACCTGATCGATACGCCTGGCCACGTCGACTTCAGCTACGAAGTCAGCCGCTCGCTGTCCGCCTGCGAAGGTGCGCTGCTGGTGGTCGATGCTTCGCAAGGGGTGGAAGCCCAGACCGTGGCCAACTGCTATACCGCGCTGGATCTCGGCGTGGAAGTCGTGCCGGTATTGAACAAGATCGACTTGCCTTCCGCCGATCCGGATAACGCGATTGCTGAAATCGAAGACGTGATCGGGATCGATGCCCACGATGCGGTGCATTGTTCAGCCAAGACCGGGCTAGGCGTGCGCGAAGTGCTGGAGTCGCTGATTGTCAAAGTGCCGCCGCCGAAGGGCGATCCGGACGCTCCTTTGCAAGCGCTGATTGTCGATTCATGGTTCGATAACTATGTCGGCGTCGTGATGCTGGTGCGTATCAAGAACGGTACTTTGCGTCCTAAGGACAAGATTTTGCTGATGGCCACCGGCTCTCAGCATCTGACCGAAAGCGTCGGCGTGTTCACGCCTAAATCGCAGTCGCGCGAATCGCTGTCCGCCGGCCAGGTGGGCTTCATCATCGCCGGCATCAAAGAATTGAAAGCAGCCAAGGTCGGCGATACGGTAACGCTGGCGTCGAAACCTGCCGCCGAAGCGTTGCCTGGCTTTAAAGAAGTGCAGCCGCAGGTGTTTGCCGGCTTGTTCCCGGTCGAAGCGAACCAGTACGATGCGCTGCGCGACTCGCTGGAAAAGCTCAAACTGAACGACGCTGCGCTGCAATACGAACCTGAGGTATCGCAAGCGCTGGGCTTCGGCTTCCGCTGCGGTTTCCTCGGTTTGCTGCACATGGAAATCGTCCAGGAACGGCTCGAGCGCGAGTTCGACATGGACCTGATCACCACCGCGCCTACCGTGATCTACGAAGTGGTGAAGCGCGATGGCACCATCATGCTGGTGGACAATCCATCGAAGATGCCCGATCCGTCCAATATCGAAGAAGTGCGCGAGCCGATCGTCACGGTCAATTTGTACATGCCGCAAGAGTATGTGGGCTCGGTGATCACACTGTGCACCCAGAAGCGCGGCATGCAGATCGACATGAGTTATCACGGCAAGCAAGTCAAGCTGACCTATGAAATCCCGATGGCCGAGGTGGTGCTCGATTTCTTCGATCGCCTGAAATCGACCTCGCGCGGTTATGCCTCGATGGACTACGAGTTCAAGGAATACCGCTCGGCCGACGTGGTCAAGGTCGACATGCTGATCAACAGTGAAAAAGTCGACGCGCTGGCAATCATCGTGCATCGCGCCAACAGTCAGTACCGCGGCCGCGCAGTCGCCGCCAAGATGCGCGAGCTGATTCCACGCCAGATGTTCGACGTCGCGATTCAGGCGGCGATCGGCGCCAATATCATTTCGCGTGAAAACGTCAAGGCGTTGCGCAAGAACGTGCTGGCAAAGTGCTACGGCGGCGATATCAGCCGTAAGCGCAAATTGCTGGAAAAGCAGAAGGCCGGTAAAAAACGGATGAAACAGGTGGGTTCAGTCGAGATCCCGCAAGAAGCATTCCTGGCAATCTTACAAGTGGATGAAAAATGACATTGCAATCAATTTTAGGAAATTTCGCATTAATTCTGTTTGTCTTGACCATTGTCACCGGCATCATCTGGTTTTTTGATCGCTTCTACCTGAGCAAACAACGGCGCGCCAAGGCCGATACCGCCCTGGCCGAGTTCGATGCCCGCAATGCCAAGCTGAATGCCGACGGCATCAAGCTCGAGGCCAGCGGCCGCGCGGCGCTGGAAGCAGGTCTGTTGCGTCAACCGACCTGGGTTGAGTATTCAGGCAGCTTTTTCCCGGTCATTGCAATGGTGTTCTTCTTGCGTTCGTTTTTGTATGAGCCGTTCAAGATTCCATCCAGTTCGATGGTGCCGACGCTGCTGGTGGGCGACCTGATCCTGGTTAACAAATTTACTTACGGTATTCGTCTGCCGATCCTGAATAAAAAAGTGATCGAGATGAATCAGCCGCAGCGCGGCGACGTGATGGTGTTCAAATACCCCAAGGATATGTCGCTGGATTACATCAAGCGCGTGGTTGGGGTGCCGGGTGATAAAATAACATACCAAAACAAACGTTTAACAATTAACGGTAAAGCTCTTACTTATACGCCGTTACCGGATTACCTGAATGAAGACAGCCTGGATTACTCCCAGCAATTCACGGAAAACCTGTCAAACGTGCAACATACGATCGCAGTGCGTAATGGCCGGCCGCCGATTTCGCTGGAAGGTGTGATGGATTTTCCTGACAAAGACGCCTGTTCCTATAATCCGGAAGGATTTACCTGTACCGTTCCTGCTGGCAATTATTTCATGATGGGGGATAATCGGGATAACAGCGAAGACAGTCGCTATTGGGGATTTGTACCGGATCAGAATATTGTCGGAAAAGCATTTTTGGTTTGGATGAACCTGGGTAATTTCAAGCGTATCGGCACTTTTTTTAAATAAACCATTGCGGAGTCAGGGATGACAAGAATTTCCGGATCTACACGGAAGCAGCAAGGCATTACTTTGTTCGGCTTGATCGTTGTTTTGGCGGTTCTCGGCTGTATCGGGGTGCTGGTGGCCAAGGTGACGCCGACTACGATCGAATATTTTTCTATCAAAAAAGCGATAGCCAGCGCCAGGACGGCCGGCACCACGGTACAGGAAATCCAGAACGCGTTTAACAAGCAAGCCGAGGTTGGTTATATCGATACGATTTCAGGCAAAGACCTGGAGATCACGAAGGATGGCGACAATGTCCAGATCAGTTTTTCGTATCAGAAAAAAATCCCGCTGGTCGGCCCTGTCAGCCTGTTGATCGATTATGCGGGCAGCACGGCAAAGTCTTGATCAGTATTGAATGAAGCGTTGAACGCAGCGTTGAAGCATGCGTTGAAAAATCAAAGCGGACGACAACCGTAAACGTCGAAGAGTCGAAGAAGAAAATGGACCTCATGTTATTGCAGAATCGGCTAGGCCACACTTTTAAGGATGCTACGTTATTGCAGCAGGCCTTGACGCATCGCAGCCATAGCACCTTGCATAACGAGCGGTTGGAGTTCCTTGGCGATTCGATTCTGAATTGCGTTGTCGCCTCATTGTTGTTCGACCGTTATACCAAGATAGACGAAGGCGATTTGTCGCGGGTGCGCGCCAATCTGGTCAAGCAGCAATCGTTGTATGAAATCGCCCAACGGCTGGAGTTGTCGCAATTCTTACGTTTGGGTGAGGGCGAATTGAAATCCGGTGGTTTCCGCCGGCCTTCGATTTTGGCCGATACGCTTGAAGCCCTGTTCGGCGCGATATTCCTGGACGCCGGTTTCGATGCGGCGCGTGATGTGATCCGCGCTTTGTATATCCCGATCCTGGATACCGTCGATCCCAAGACCCTGGGCAAAGATGCAAAAACCCTGCTGCAGGAATATCTGCAAGGGAAGAAAATCGCGTTGCCACAATACAATGTTGTGGCTACTCACGGTGCTGCGCACAATCAGGAATTTGAAATTGAATGCCTGGTGCCTAAACTGGATATACAAGTATTCGGCAATGGCGGCAGCCGCCGCGCCGGCGAGCAGGCAGCCGCCAAGCTGGCGCTGGAAGCGGTGCAAAAAGCATTTGTGAAAGCACCTGCGGCGCCACGTAAAGCCAAGCCGCGTACAGCACAATTGAAACTGAGCGGTATTGCGACGATTCAGCCGGATGCACCGGAAGCGCCACAGGAAGTCATAAGCAAACCTGCTGCGCCGGTCAAGGACAAAGGTCCGGCGGAAGTAACCACGGCCGTAACTGCGGCGAAGGCGCCGGCCAAGGCACAGGCGCCAGCCGTTAACGGTAGTGTCGGTAGTGTAGGTAGCGTAGGCAGTGCCGAAACAGCCGCGCCATCCAAAACAAGCAATGCGGCCAATGCCGCTACAGAAACCGTCGCCGCAGGTAGCGTGGCCACGGTAGCAACTCCTTCTAACGCAACACCCCATACTACGAGTAAATCGAAAACCGCATGACAGACTCTACACCCCAGGCATCGACTAATGCCGCAACTGATTTCCGTTGTGGCTACATAGCTATTGTCGGTCGCCCTAACGTAGGCAAGTCGACCCTGATGAACGAGCTGATCGGCGCCAAGGTCAGCATTACGTCGCGCAAGGCGCAGACCACCCGTCATCGGATTACCGGGATTCAAACCGTGGCCGACACGCAGTTTGTGTATGTCGATACGCCAGGCTTCCAGACGCGCCACTCGAATGCGCTGAATAAAACATTGAATCGCACCGTGACTACGACGCTGACCGCGGCCGACGTCATTTTGTACATCATCGAAGCCGGTACTTTTGGTCCGGCCGACCAGCAAGTGATGGCTTTGCTGCCGGCTAACGTGCCATGTATCCTGGTCATCAACAAGTCGGATCGCGTCAAGGACAAGGCCGTGTTGCTGCCATTCGCGCAAAAAATCGCCGCCATGCGCGATTTCGCCGCAGTGGTGCCGGTGTCGGCCAAACTGCGCTTCCAGCTGGATAATCTGCAAGGTGAAATCCGCAAGTATCTGCCGGCAAATCCGCCGATGTTCAGTGAAGACGATATTACCGATCGCAGCGAAAAATTTCTCGCGGCCGAGATCGTGCGTGAGAAAGTATTCCGTTTTGTCGGCGATGAATTGCCTTATACCAGCACCGTCCTGATCGAAAAATTCGAGCTTGAGGGTAATCTGCGGCGTGTGTTCGCGGCGATCCTGGTTGAGCGCGACACCCACAAATCGATGGTGATCGGGCAGAAGGGCGCCCGCCTCAAGGACATTTCAACGCAAGCGCGGCTGGATATGGAGCGCCTGTTCGGCGGCCCGGTGTACCTGGAGATCTGGGTCAAGGTTAAATCCGGCTGGGCCGATAACGAAGCCGGATTGCGCGCCTACGGCTACGAATAAGCCAGAGAGCATGAACGCGATCATCGCTGACGATAGCACCGGAGAAGCAGCCCTGCCGCCGACCGTGGCTGAAGAGCAGTCGATCGCGATTATCAGCGATGCTGCTCCTGTTTTTACTCCTGCTCCTGCCTCAACTTCTACCACCGCAGCCACATCAGCCAGCCCGCCGAAACGTCGGGCCAAACCGCTCGATACCCGCGTCACTGGCCAACCCGGCTTCGTACTGCACAGCTACCCGCACCGCGAAACCAGCCTGATCATCGATGTCTTCAGCCGCGATTACGGCCGCATTGCCCTAGTTGCCAAGGGCGCCAAACGTCCTTTGTCAAAATTGCGCGGCGTGTTGCAAACCTTCCAGCCTTTGTCGCTGAGCTGGAGTGGCAAATCCGAAGTTCGCACCTTGATCGCTGCCGAATGGGTAGGCGGCATGCTGCCTCTGGAAAAATCGGCATTGCTATGCGGTTTCTACCTGAATGAACTGCTGGTCAAACTGGTGGCGCGCGACGATCCACATGCGATATTGTTCGACCACTACGTCACCACCCTGAACCAGCTGGCGCATCAGGAACCCGCGCCGATCGTCCTGCGCCAATTCGAAAGAGCATTGCTCAAGCAGACCGGGGTGGCCGGCGATTTCACTCGTTGCACCAGCAGCCGCCAGCCGGTCGATCCTGCAGAAAGCTATGTAGTCGATCCCGAACGCGGTCCGCGCCTTGCGCGGGCGGCCGATTCCTGGCCGCGTGTCAGCGGCAAGACCTTGCTGGATATGGAGCGGGAAGATTACAGCGACGTTGTCACCCAGGCCCAGAGCAAGGTGCTGATGCGCTTTTTGCTGGCCCATCATCTGGGTGGCGCGCCCTTGAATACGCGGCAGATTCTGATTGACCTGATGCAACTGTGAGGGTATCGATTATTGACGAATATTTCTCACTGACCCAACCACATCAGCGTTGCCGTCGCTGCAGATTTAGTGCAATCTTGATATCCGACAAAACCAATTCCATTACCTGAACATACGATGAGCTATCTCAACCCCACATCCTCGATCATCGACCTTGGCATCAACATCGATCACGTCGCCACCTTGCGCAATGCGCGCGGCACTACTTACCCTGATCCGCTGCAAGCGGCATTGCAGGCGGAAGAAGCGGGCGCCGACGTCATTACGCTGCACTTGCGCGAAGATCGGCGCCACATCAAGGATGCCGACGTAGAAATCATCCGGCCGCAATTGCGTACCCGGATGAATCTGGAAGCGGCGGTGACGCAGGAAATGATCGATTTTTCCTGCAAGATCAAGCCGCAGGATTCTTGCCTGGTGCCGGAGCGCCGGCATGAGCTGACCACTGAAGGCGGCCTGGATGTCGTCAAGTATTTCACCCAGGTGCAGGCGGCGGTGCGTCAATTGCAGGCGGAAGGTATCCGCGTCAGCTTGTTCATCGATCCCGAAGCCGATCAGATTCAAGCCGCTGCCGAAGTTGGCGCACCCGTAATCGAACTGCACACCGGGCGTTATGCCGAAGCGCATGACGAGGCCGGGCAACGCAGCGAGCTGGAACGCGTGCAAATAGCCGTGCAGGAAGGCGTCAAGCGCGGCCTCAAGGTCAACGCCGGACATGGCCTGCATTACACCAATACCCAGGCAATTGCCGCGATTCCCGACATCGCCGAGCTGAATATCGGCCACGCCATCGTGGCGCATGCCGTGTTCGTCGGCTGGAAAGCTGCCGTCAGCGAAATGAAGGCCTTGATGGTGAAAGCGCGTCTGGGTAAATAGAGAGGCTTGCGATGATCTACGGCATCGGCACAGACATTATCCAGATTCCGCGGATAGCGGCCGCGTTGCAGCGAAACGGTGACCGCTTTGCGGGAAAAATCCTTGGTCCGCAAGAAATGGAAAAATACCTGTCTCGCAAAGCCAAGGTGGAGGCACGCGGGATCCGTTTCCTGGCGACGCGTTTTGCTGCCAAAGAGGCGTTTTCCAAAGCCCTCGGGCTAGGCATGAGGATGCCGATGACCTGGCGCGCCATGCAAACCTTGAACGCGCCCAGCGGCAAGCCGATCGTCGTCGTTAATCCGGCGCTGGAAGAATACATGCAAAAGAATGGCTTGACCGCCCAGGTGTCGATTACCGACGAGGTGGAATACGCGGTCGCCTTCGTTATTGTGGAGAAGAGATGAGTAGTAGCTCAGGTAGTAGCGCAAGGAGTAGCGCAGGTAGTGTTGTAGTCAATGATCGCACTGTAAATCAACCGGCACTCGGCCCGGTCATGCTGGACGTGGTTGGCACCAGCCTGAGCGCCGACGATATTCGTCGCATCCAGCATCCGCTCACCGGCGGCGTGATTCTGTTCACGCGCAATTACCAGGACCGTGCCCAGCTAACTGCTTTGACGGCAGCGATTCATGCGGCGCGCCCCGGCATATTGATTGCGGTCGACCACGAAGGCGGCAGGGTGCAACGTTTCAGGACCGACGGCTTTACCCGTTTGCCGGCGATGCGTCTGCTCGGACAGCAATGGGATCGCGACGTACTAGGCGCGACCAAGGCAGCGACTGCGGTTGGTTTTGTGCTGGCCAGCGAGTTGCGCGCCTGTGGCGTCGACCTGTCGTTTACCCCGGTGCTCGACCTCGATTTCGGCGAGTCCAGCGTGATCGGCGAACGCGCCTTCCATCGCGATCCGCGCGTGGTCACCTTATTGGCGAAGAGTTTGAATCATGGCCTGGCGCTGGCCGGCATGGCTAACTGCGGCAAGCATTTCCCCGGCCATGGCTACGTGCAGGGCGACTCGCACTTGTCGCTGCCGGTCGACGACCGCAGCCTGGCGCAGATCATGGAAGAAGACGTCAAGCCCTACGACTGGCTCGGCATGAGCCTGGCAGCCGTGATGCCGGCGCATGTGATTTATTCGGAGGTAGATAAGCACTCGGCCGGCTTCTCCAAGAAGTGGTTGACCATCCTGCGCAAGGATATCGGTTTCAACGGCGTGATCTTCAGCGACGATCTGAGCATGGAAGCAGCCGGTTCTGCCGGCGGCGTGCTGGATGGCGCCAAGGCGGCTTTGGCGGCTGGTTGCGATGTAGTCCTGATCTGCAATTCGCCGGACAAGGCTGACCAGCTGCTGGCCGGGCTAAGCATGGCCGGCGACGAGTCGACCGCATCCCGTGCGCGCCTGACAGGCCTGGTGCCGCAAACGGCGGCCTTGGATTGGGACACCCTGCAAGCCGATGCGGATTACCTGGCTGCGAGGTCGCTGGTGCAATCATTGTTATGATCACAGTGATGATGGATGATTGAGAGCCTTGCATCATGACTGAAGCTGAAAAGCCGGAAATTCCAGAAATTCCCGACACCCCGGATCCACGTGCGGTGGTGCTGGAAACCGTCGCCAAATTGCCTAATCTGCCCGGTGTGTATCGTTATTTCGATGCGGCCGACAATATCCTGTATGTCGGCAAGGCGCGCGATCTGAAGAAGCGGGTATCGAGCTACTTCCAAAAAAACCTTGCCAGTCCGCGCACCGCCATGATGGTCGAGCGCATCGCCCGGCTAGAGACGACGGTGACGCGCAGCGAAGCTGAAGCCTTGATCCTGGAAAGCAATCTGATCAAGTCATTGCAGCCGCGTTACAACATTCTTTTCCGTGACGATAAATCCTATCCCTACCTGAAGATCAGCGGCCAGGAAACTCCGCGCATGGCCTACTATCGTGGCGCCGTCGATAAGAAAAACCAGTATTTCGGACCGTTTCCGAGTGCCTGGGCAGTCAAGGAATCGATGCAGATCTTGCAGAAGGTGTTCTTGCTACGCACTTGTGAAGACAGCGTCTTTGCGAATCGCACCAGGCCTTGTCTGCTGCACCAGATCCAGCGCTGCAGCGCGCCCTGCGTGAATCTGATCAGCCACGAGGATTACCTGACCGACGTCGATAACGCCGCAAAATTTTTGCGCGGACGGCAAACCGAAGTGTTGACGGCGCTGGAACAAAAGATGCACGCCTACGCCGCCGAATTGAAATTCGAACAGGCGGCGACGGTGCGCAATCAGATCACCGCGTTGTCGCGCGTGCTGCATCAGCAAAGCATGGAAACCGTAGGCGACAGCGATATCGACATCGTTGCCGTCATCGTCCAGGGTGGACGTGCCTGCGTCAATCTGGCGATGGTGCGCGGCGGCCGCCATTTGGGCGATCGCGCGTATTTCCCTAGTCATGTCGACGGTGCGTTGTCGAGCCCGGAAGAAGCGCAGGGCGAAACCATAGAGCTTGCCGTGCTCAAGGCTTTCCTTGCGCAGCACTACATCGATACTTTCATTCCCGGCACCTTGATCCTGAATATCGAGTTCGACGAACCGGCGCTGATGGTGGCGCTCATGGAGCAATGCGGCCATCGCATCAACCTGTTGTTCCAGCCGCAAGGGCAACGCCGCCAATGGCTGGAAATGGCGCAAAAGGGTGCTGAAATTTCTCTCGCCAGATTGTTGTCGGAGCAGGGCTCGCAACAGTCCCGGACGCGGGCGCTGGTCGAAGTGCTCGGTCTTGAAGTCGAAGATATCGATAGCTTGCGCGCCGAGTGTTTCGACATCAGCCATACCTCAGGCGAGGCGACCCAGGCATCTTGCGTGGTGTTCCATCATCACACCATGCAAAACGGCGAATACCGGCGCTATAACATCAAGGACATCACGCCTGGAGATGACTATGCCGCGATGCGCCAGGTGCTGATGCGACGTTACGAAAAAGTGGCTAACGGCGACGGCGTCATGCCCGATATCGTGCTGGTCGACGGCGGCAAGGGTCAGGTTGAAATGGCGCGCCAGGTGCTGGCTGAACTGGGGCTGGATATCAGCCTGATTGTCGGTGTCGCCAAAGGCGAAGGACGCAAGGTAGGATTGGAAACCCTGATCTTCGCCGATGGCCGCGCCGCACGCGAGTTAGGCAAGGAGTCTGCAGCCCTGATGCTGATTGCGCAGATTCGCGACGAGGCACATCGTTTTGCCATCACCGGCATGCGTGCCAAGCGCGCCAAGGCGCGCCAGAGTTCGCGGCTGGAAGAGATCGAAGGGATCGGCGCCAAGCGCCGCCAGAAACTGTTGGCGCGCTTTGGCGGCTTGCGCGGCGTGGCGGATGCCAGCATTGAAGATATTGCCTCGGTCGAGGGCATTTCCCGCGTGTTGGCCGAAGAAATCTACAAGCAGCTTCATTGACATGAATGTTGCATGTTGGGTCATCGCTTGTTGCTTTTGCAGGTTTTATTTCCCAACTGCTGCATACTCCTAGATAATTAGAACATGAACAGTTGGCTCCTTAACTATAAAACTATTTATGCCATTTAATTTTCCGATTTTACTGACTTGGCTGCGGGTTGCCTTGATCCCGCTGGTGGTCGGTGTTTTCTACCTTCCCGATCTTGGTTTTCATGGTTTTTCAATATTCCAGTTGGGCCTGGCTTCGACCATCATTTTTATCGTCGCTGCAGTGACCGACTGGTTCGACGGTTTCCTGGCGAGGCGCTGGAACCAGACTTCGGCTTTCGGCGCTTTCCTCGACCCGGTCGCAGACAAACTGATGGTCGCCGGCGCCTTGCTGGTGCTGGTGCATCTGCAGCGGGTCGATCCTATCATCGCGTTTGTGATCATCGGCCGCGAGATCGCCATCAGCGCCTTGCGCGAATGGATGGCGCAAATCGGTGCATCGAAATCGGTGGCGGTCAGTTCGATCGGAAAAATAAAAACCACTGCACAGATGGTCGCGATCCCGATGTTGTTGTATTATGGCGACCTGCTTGGCATTGATACCCGTTTCTGGGGGCAAGTGTTATTGTTGATAGCAGCGGTGTTGACGGTTTGGTCCATGTTTTACTATTTGCGTAAAGCCTGGCCACTGATCAAGGAAAGTACCGCAGCAAAAGAAAACAACAAGCAGTGAAGTGAAAGTCGGTGTTTTGAAAAAATATGATGAAAATTTTTCGAAATTATTGACAAGCTCTGTAGATCAACTATAATGTCGTCTCTGTAGTTGATACGGAAAAAGAAACAAATGCGGGAGTAGCTCAGTTGGTAGAGCGCAACCTTGCCAAGGTTGAGGTCGAGAGTTCGAGACTCTTCTCCCGCTCCAGATTCAAAAAAGGAAGCTGGAAAAAGCTTCCTTTTTTTATGTAAAATCTGTAGCTGATCGTGTTGGTTGAGTGATGTTGATTCAGCTGATAGTGCTTTGATTTTGCAGTAGGTATACCCCTGGCGGGGTAGCAAAGTGGTTATGCAGCGGCCTGCAAAGCCGTTTACGCCGGTTCGATCCCGACCCCCGCCTCCAGACTCCATACGCGGGAGTAGCTCAGTTGGTAGAGCGCAACCTTGCCAAGGTTGAGGTCGAGAGTTCGAGACTCTTCTCCCGCTCCATATTCCAGGCAAGGAAGATGACGTTATCTTCCTTGCCGTTTCAGTAAAAAATCCTTCCTTGTTTTTCTCCTGATGTGCCTCGCAGCGTCTCTGTGTGCATGGTTTTATCGAGAGTTTCAGGGTTGCAGGATTTCTCGGGCTTTCTCGGGTTTTCTTTATCGTTCTTCTTCAACGAACCGATACAAGAGTTGATTCACCTTTCGCCGGGGCCACTTTCCAGATAGGACTGGGTTTCGGGAGTCTTCTCCTTTATCGGTAAACATGCTGTCGTCGGGCGCATGTTTAGAATGCATTTCTGCAGATACGCCAGGCTTTATTCAACGACTCGTTCGCATTTTGCGACCGGGTCGTTTTGCTTTTGGCGCTGACTAACTTCAGGCTTGATCCCGAATTATTCACTCCTCAACGGCGGTGGCCGCCGCTTGATCGGCTGCGCCTTGACGATCGCGGTGTTGGTCTCAGCCTTGTCGGCAATCCGATCGATAATCCGGTCCAGTTCTGCGATCGAACGCACGTACAGGCGCGCGATATAACAATCCTCTCCGGTTACCTTGTCGCACTCGCAGAACTCCGGCGTTTCCTCGATCAGTTTCTGGACAATCAACAGTTTGCCTGGCAAAGGCCGGATGCGGACAATGGCCTGTAACTGATAGCCGAGCGCCTGCGGGTCGATGTCTACCGTGAAGCCGCGAATCACTCCGCGTTCTTCAAGGCGATGCAAGCGTTCCGAAACACTCGGCGAAGAAAGGCCGACCTGCAGGCCCAACTCTTTCAGCGAGATACGTGCGTCCTTGAGCAGGACTTCGACGATGCGCTGGTCGACATTGTTTAGCATTTTATATTTCTCCGGCTATTGCTGATATTGCCTTATATAGTAAGGAATATTATTAATATTTCCTTATATTAAGCATGGAAATCGGGATTGCAAAGTGAGATTATCAGGCCGTGACGGTTTTTAGGAGCTTTATATGAACAAGAAGGTAAGCGGCACAGTTGAAATGACCGCCGCTATGATCATTTCGGGAACTATAGGCTGGTTCGTCGTGGTCTCAGGCCAGCCTATCCTGGATGTGGTGTTCTGGCGCTGCGTCTTCGGCGCGGCAACCCTGTTGCTGGTTTGTGCCGGACTGGGCCTGCTGCGCGGCGCAATCAACTGGCGCTTGCTGGCTCTGGCGGCGCTTGGCGGCGTAGCGATAGTGATCAATTGGCTGCTGCTATTTACCTCATATTCGCGGGCATCCATTTCGATTGCTACTGCGGTCTACAACACCCAGCCATTCATGCTGGTCGGCCTCGGAGCGGTATTTTTTTCCGAGCGCCTGACGATCAATAAATTGACATGGCTCGCCATCGCCTTTGCCGGCATGTTGTTGATCGTACTGGCGCAGCCTGGAGCGGCCAATAGCGGCAGCGATTATCTGGCAGGGATCCTGATGGCGCTAGGCGCGGCTTTTTTCTATGCGGTCGCCGCCATCATTACTAAAAAGCTTGTCGGTACGCCGCCGCATCTGATTGCTCTGATCCAGGTTTGTGTCGGCGTGGTGATGCTGGCGCCTTTTGCGCACCTGTCGACGCTGCCCAACGAAATCGGCACATGGGGCATCCTGATTACGGTCGGTGTGATCCATACCGGACTGATGTATATCCTGCTCTACGGTGCGATCCAGAAGTTGCCGACGCATTTGATCGGATCGCTGTCGTTCATTTATCCCATCGTGGCGATCATGGTTGATTACCTGGCCTTCGGCCATCGGCTGCAAATAACCCAATTGATCGGGGCTGCCGCCATTCTGATCGCAGCGGCCGGCATGAATCTAGGCTGGTCGTTGTGGAAGCCGAAGAGGTGTGTCGGCTCAAGTTAAGAATTCACGCGCTGCAACGACAATGTGACTACGCCACAGTCAGCCGATATGCAACCGGCCGTTGTGGCGTTTCGATGACGGGTCACGCCAAAGCGCGCGCCGCCTCTTCAATCAAGGCGACTATTTCGTCAGGGTGCGAAGCCATGGAAGCGTGGCTTGCCGCCAACTCGATGCTCATTCTGGGTTTCATGCGTTCGGCAAACCAGCGTTCCGTTGCGGGCGGTATCATACGGTCGTTGCTGGAGACCTGATACCAGGATGGTTTGACCTTCCAGGCCGGCGGTCCGGAGGCGTCGCCAAAGCAACGGGCGGCGATCGGTTTCTGCGTCAATGCCATCACCAAGGCTTCTGTTTCACCGAGGTCCTGGCAAAAATTGTCGTGGAATTTATCTGGGTCGATCCACAGGAAACCGTTGTCGTCCGGCGCGATGCCAGCGGCGCCGGGCGGCGCTTCCCTCATGCCGAAAATACCTCCCGGGGTTTCGCCTTCATCGGGAGCAAAGGCTGCCACATACACCAGGCCAACCACATTCGGCGCATGACCTGCGCCGGTGATGACCATGCCGCCATAGGAATGGCCGACCAGCAAAGTCGGCCCGTTCTGCGCTACGGCCAATTTGGTGGTGCGGTCGATATCGTCGGCCAACGAGGTGAGCGGATTCTGAACTGCTCTCACGCGATATCCTCTTGCGTGAAGCGGTGGAATCACGTGGCCCCAATGAGAGCCGTCGCCCCATGCGCCGTGTACCAGGACTATGTTGATTTTCGCTGTCATATTGCATTCTCCTGTTCTGTCGGGCGACTATGCAAAACAGAGGGAAGGCGTCGCTTAGACCATCCCAGACTATGCAAGCAGGCGGATGTGGATTTTGCTGTCAGTTTGCGCGTTCCTGGAAGCTTTGTCTGCAATCGATATGCGCACGAACGTTCGTCTTATGCGCTGCAAGAGTGAAAAAAACGCAGAAAAAGCGTGAATCAAAAAATGCACCGCATCAGCGGATAGTCCTTGTGCGGTCAGACTTTGGTCGGGTCGAAAGGGTTGATGTGGAAGAAGCGCTATTTTTTTTCAGCATGATCTGGAGCTGCCGATGAGGCTCGCCCTCATGCTTCTGGCAATGGAATCCATTCATCGTCGCCCGGCACCCGATCAAAGCGTTGTTCACGCCAATTGGCTTTGGCGGTTTCAATCAGCTGCGGATCGCTGGCAACGAAATTCCACCATATGGTGCGCGGCCCATCGATGGGCTCACCGCCCAGCAGCATGACCTGGGCTGCTTCGCTGGCGGCAATCTTTACGGCCCGATCTGCTTGTAATACAGCCAACACGCCCATTTCCAACGTTTCGCCGTCGATAGTCACGCTGCCGCTGGCGACATACACGGCTTGCTGCGGGTACTCCGCCTCAAGTGTGAACTGCGCCCCCGCCTGCATTTCGGCGGCGACATACAGGGTCGGCGAATTGATTTTGACGGGCGCTTCCCGGCCAAAGGCGCGGCCGGCAACGATGCGCAGCTGGTAACCGTCACCTTGTATCAATGGCAAGCTCGCGGCCGGGTGGTGGGCGAATGCCGGGGCGCATTCTTCATCGGCCAACGGCAGTGCCACCCAGGTCTGGATGCCGTGCAGGCGCCAGCCGCTGGCGCGCAACGCTGCAGGCGTGCGCTCGGCGTGGACGATGCCGCGTCCGGCTGTCATCCAGTTGACGTCGCCGGGAATGATTTCCTGGTCGTTGCCCAGGCTGTCATGGTGGCGGATTGCGCCTTCGAACAGATAAGTGACGGTTGCCAGGCCGATATGCGGATGAGGCCGGACATCGATGCCCTGGCCGCTGGCAAAATCGACCGGTCCCATGTGGTCGAAAAATAGAAAGGGACCAACGCTTTGATGGCGGCCCGCGGGCAATACGCGGCGCACTACCAGTTCGCCGAGATCGCGGGCGCGGCCGGGAATCCGGTAGGCAATCGGGGATGTGATCGGGGTTGTCATAGTGTGTCCTGGTTTAAAGAAATAAAAAACAAGGCCGCTGCAACAAAACGACTTGCACAGGTTGGAGACATTAGCATATTTGAATGTTCCGGGCCGAGAACAAAAAAGAGTCAGGTTCATTCGCAGCACAACTGCGAATGAACCTGACTCTGATCAAATGTTTTAGTAATCGCGCGCTGCGATCAGGCAAAAGCTCTAGAGTCGTGCCTTAGAATGCAACCGTGAGCAAGTAGCCACCGACCGCCGCAATCGCAACGCCTCCCAGCCGTACCGCTTGCGCCGCCATTTTCTGGCCGGCGACCAAGCCGATTGCCAGCCCGAGCAAATGCAGTAGCGCTGTCGCCGCCACAAAACCGACGCCATACCA
Source organism: Collimonas sp. OK607 (assembly GCF_900111995.1). Lineage (GTDB taxonomy): Bacteria > Pseudomonadota > Gammaproteobacteria > Burkholderiales > Burkholderiaceae_D > Collimonas. The sequence goes on along the minus strand of NZ_FOKF01000007.1, from coordinate 88,166 downwards.
AAGCGCCGAGGCGCCGTGCGGTAATTCGCTGCCGTGCGCATAACCGTGGAATAGCGCGAAGACAGAAACCACGCCGGCGCTGGCCCAGACCGGCATGCGGATGGCGCAAGCGATCAGCAGGCCCAGCACGGCGACCGAGGCCGCGATGCCGGTTTCGACGCCGGGCATCTGCAGGCCGGAAAATGACAGCAGTGCGCCAACCACCATCATCAGCGGAAACGCCAGCGGCAGCACCCAGAGCGCGGAGCGCTTGTTTTGCGCCGCCCACAGGCCGACGGCCAGCATAGCCAGCAAATGATCGATGCCGGAAAATGGATGGGCAAAACCGTCGTTGAATCCGAACGCGTCAGGATGGACGGGATGGGCAAATGCGGAGCCGATACTGAGGGTAGCGATGACGAGCGCGCTGACGCGGCCACAGGTGCGGGCGGATGGATAGGGCATGGCAGGGCTCCTTGATAAAGGTTGTTGGTATTGCTTATTGAGATTGCTTATTCAGGTTGCTTATTTAGGTTGCTTATTTAGGTTGATCAAGCAGACCCTGTTTGCGGATGAAAGCGATCACTTGCTCAACCCCGTCGCCGCTGCGCAGATTGGTGAAGATGAACGGTCGCTCGCCGCGCATTTTTTTTGCGTCATGCGCCATCACATCGAGATTAGCGCCGACATAGGGCGCGAGATCCGTTTTGTTGATGATCAGCAGGTCGGAGCGGGTGATGCCAGGGCCGCCCTTGCGCGGTATTTTTTCGCCGCCGGCAACGTCGATCACATAGATGGTCAGGTCGGACAGTTCCGGGCTGAAGGTAGCCGCCAGGTTGTCGCCGCCGGATTCCAGCAGGATCAGATCGAGGTTGGGGAAATCGGCGCTCATGCGGGAAATCGCTTCCAGGTTGATCGACGCGTCTTCGCGTATCGCCGTGTGCGGGCAACCGCCGGTTTCCACGCCCATCAGCCGCTCGGCCGGCAGGGCATCGGCGCGTAACAGGATCTCCATATCTTCTTTGGTGTAGATATCGTTGGTGATGACCGCCATGTCGTAGTGGTCGCGCATGCCTTTGCACAGCATTTCGCACAACGCGGTTTTGCCGGAACCGACCGGGCCGCCGATGCCGACGCGGAGTGGATTGGAGGTTGAGGAAGTGCTCATTTTGAGGTTCGCTTAAAAATATTGAATGTCGGGTTTGATTTCAGGAGCGATAGAGACGGCTGTATTGTTCTTCGTGCTGCATCGACAGCAGCGACAATCCGGGCGACCAGTTGCAGAGTTCATGATCGGCCAGGTGTTGTACGTTCTCGGCTGCCAGCCGCAACTCAGCTTGCAGCGACAGCAGCAAGCGCTGGCCGGCAACCTGACCAAGAGGTATTGTTTTGACGCATACCAGCACCTGGTTTTCCGCCCAGGAAAACAGCATGCCGAGCAATGCTGCCTCGTGCGGTACTTGCAAGGCCACCGCGGCGTAGGCGTAAGCAGTCGGCAACGGCAGTTCCGGCTGGGCTTGCAAGATGGCTAGCAATTCGGCGTCGCCAATCTGCAATTCGATCGCCAGCTTACCCAGCGAAAATCCCATCTGTATGGTTTCGGCGCGAAACTCGGCAGTGTCGCGGGCGGCGATGAAACGTTCAGTCCAAAGTTCGACTGCTGCGCCGTCACGTCGCTCGAACGCTTGCAGCAGACGCCACAAGATCGGCGCTTCAAACAGCGCGACCACTTGCTGCAAGTTGTCGCAGATCCAGTTGCGTGCAGATTCAGGATCCTTGACCCAACCCTTGTCGATCGCCGTTTCCAGTCCTTGCGAATAGCTATAGGCGCCGATAGGCAGCGACGGGCTGGCTAGTTGCAGTAAATGAAGCAGTGCTGTTGCATGCATGGTGTTTGCCAAAGTCAGACCGCGGTTTCGTCGCCGGGGCGATGGATCTTTTGTCGCAACGGCACCGGCGCCAGCAAACCGTCGTGATGATGGTGATGGCCGCCGCCGTAAGCACCGGATTCCGGCTCGAACGCGGCCAGTTCCTCGGTAACCGTGGCGTGTAATCCTTCCAGCATTTCCTTCAGCACCGGATCCTTGCGTATGCGTAGGAAGCCGTCGCCGACATGGGCTTGCGTGTGCCGGTTTCCAAGATGAAAGGCACAGCGCAACAGGGCGTGCGGACTGGCGCATTCGATACGGTAAGTGGCTTCGGCGGCGGCGAGTATCCTGACCACGCGTTCGTTGCCGTCGTCATCGCTGCCCTTGATCAAGTCTCCATGCCGCAGCACGGTGCCGCGCACGGTGAATACGCCCACTTCTTCGCCGCTGGTCAGCGCCGCGCGCAGGCGGCTTTTTTCGCGTAGTTCATAGGGCAGGATCAGTTCACCTTGCACCACATCGGCGTGTTCCACTTTTGTGTTGAGAATTAACATCTGGCTCTCGTTAAAATAAAATCAAAATAGAAAGTAACGCTGCGCCATCGGCAATATGCTGGCCGGCTCGCATATCAGCAGTTCGCCGTCGGCACGTACTTCATAGGTTTCCGGATTGACTTCCATGCGCGGCGTGGCGCCGTTGTGAATCATGTGGTGCTTGCGCAGATGGCGTACATCCTTGATCGGCACCACCGGCTTGTTCAGCTTCAGGCGTTCGCCGATGCCGTCGTCATACGCGGCTTGCGAAACGAAGGTCAGCGAAGTCCTGAGGCCGCCGCCGTAGGCGCCGAACATCATCCGGTAATGCACCGGTTGCGGCGTCGGGATGGAAGCATTCGGATCGCCCATCTGTGCCGCTGCGATCATGCCGCTCTTCAAAATGGTGGATGGCTTGACGCCGAAGAAAGCCGGTTTCCATAAGACCAGGTCGGCAATTTTTCCGACTTCGATGGACCCAACCACATGCGCGATGCCATGCGTGATCGCAGGGTTGATCGTATATTTGGCAATGTAGCGTTTGACCCGGAAATTATCCGATTTACTGCTGTCTTCAGCCAGCGTGCCGCGCTGGACTTTCATCTTGTGCGCGGTTTGCCAGGTACGCATGATGACTTCGCCGACCCGTCCCATGGCTTGCGAATCGGAAGACATCATGCTGATGGCGCCTATGTCATGCAAGATATCTTCGGCAGCAATCGTCTCGCGCCGTATGCGCGATTCGGCGAACGCTACATCTTCCGCAATCGCCGAATCGAGGTGATGGCAGACCATCAGCATGTCGAGATGTTCATCCAGCGTATTGACGGTAAACGGCCGGGTCGGATTGGTCGAGGAGGGCAGTACGTTACTGTTACCCACCGCGGCGATGATGTCCGGTGCATGGCCGCCGCCGGCGCCTTCGGTATGGAACGTATGGATGGTACGATCCTTGAACGCGGCCAGCGTGTGTTCCAGGAAGCCGCCTTCATTCAGGGTGTCGCTATGGATTGCGACCTGCACATCCATGCGGTCGGCGACGCTCAGGCAATTGTCGATGGCGGCCGGAGTCGAACCCCAGTCCTCATGCAGTTTGAGGCCGATTGCGCCGGCACGTACCTGCTCTTCCAGTGGTCCCGGCAAGCTGATATTGCCTTTGCCCAGGAATCCCAGGTTCATCGGGAAAGCATCGGCCGCCGACAGCATCGCATGCAGATGCCAGGGGCCGGGCGTGCAAGTGGTGGCCGCGGTGCCTGCGGCCGGGCCGGTGCCGCCGCCGAGCATGGTAGTGACGCCGCTCATCAAGGCTTCTTCGATTTGCTGCGGACAGATGAAATGGATGTGCGAATCGATGCCGCCGGCGGTCACGATCTTGCCTTCGCCGGCGATAATCTCGGTGGCGCCGCCGATCACCATGGTGACATCCGGCTGGATATCCGGGTTGCCAGCCTTGCCGATGGCCGCGATCTTGCCGCCTTTGATGCCGATGTCGGCCTTGACGATGCCCCAGTGGTCGATGATCACGGCATTGGTGATCACGGTATCCATCACATCCTTGTGCATGCGCTGTGACTGGCCCATGCCGTCGCGGATCACCTTGCCGCCGCCGAATTTTACTTCTTCGCCGTAGGTGGCGTAATCCTTTTCGATTTCGATGAAGAGCTCGGTGTCAGCCAGGCGGATCCGGTCGCCGATGGTCGGGCCGTACATTTCGGCGTAGGCGTGGCGTGTGATTTTACTCATTTCTGCAATGCTCCCATGACCTTGCCATTGAATCCGTAGACGATGCGGTCGCCCGCCAGTTCGACCAGTTCTACCGTGCGCTTCTGGCCCGGTTCGAAGCGGACTGCGGTGCCGGCCGCAATGTTGAGCCGCATGCCGTAGGCGTCCTTGCGCTCGAACAGCAGGGCCGGGTTGACTTCGTAAAAATGAAAGTGCGAACCGATCTGGATCGGCCGGTCGCCGCTGTTGGCGACGCTGACAGTAGTGCACTTGCGGCCGACATTGAGTTCGATGTCGCCTGGCTGGATGAACATTTCTCCTGGGATCATGGCGGCTCCAGTCTAGGGAATCGGGTGATGCACGGTGACCAGCTTGCTGCCATCGGGGAAGGTGGCTTCAACCTGGATATCGGGAATCATTTCGGCGATGCCGTCCATGACATCGGCCCGCGTCAAGATCTTGCTGCCGTAGGACATCAGCTCGGCGACGCTCTTGCCGTCGCGCGCGCCTTCCATGATGGCGGCGCTGATCAAGGCCACCGCTTCCGGATAATTCAATTTCAAGCCGCGCGCCAGGCGACGCTCCGCTAGCAATGCGGCGGTGAAAATCAGCAGCTTGTCTTTCTCTCTTGGCGTCAGGTCCATGGTTCTATTCTTTCATTCAGATCGATTTTCAGATCGATGTTCAGATTAATTATCAGGTGTTCCAGATCCGTGGCACCAGTGCTTCGTGCCCCAGCAATTGCGGACGAATCAGCTGCCACGTCTGCATCATCCAGCGCCGCGCAAGTTCGCTGGAGTGCCCCAGGTGGCGCAGCACCAGCACCGATTTCATCTGGGTTGCACCGACGCTGGCCTGGTCTCCTGCAAGTTGGTTGGCAAGCTCGCGCAACTGCTGTACGAAGCTGCCAGGGAATGGTTTTCCGACCACAATCAAGGTAGCGCAGACCGTGCAATCCGCCAATCCCAGGCGACTGCGCATGGCGTCGCTGCCGCCGTTCAGCATACCTTGTTCAAAATATAATAATTTACCATTGCGACGGATGCTGGTGAGCTGCGAAATACGACCGCTGTTGAATGTTTCACCGGAAGCCGTGCGGCCGAAGCACAGTATCTCGCCGCCGATATAGCGGGCGTCGCCTTGCAGCTCTACCTGGTGTTCCAGCGTGACATGGGCCTGGTCGAAAAAAATGGTCTCTTGCGGCAGCCATTCCAGCGTGGCGGAGTTGGCAACCTGCAGCGTTACCTGTTGTTGCGAAATCTTGCCGTTGGCCTGGTACCACTTGGCTGCGCCGGGTGTGGTGAGGAAGGCATGCGCGCGTTCGCCGACGCTGGCCCTGATGCTCAGCTGATCGCCGCCAACCACGCCACCAGGTGGATGAACGATGATGGCATGGCAGATCGACGGGTGTTCCGGATAGAGCGCCTTTTGCACGCGCAAGGGGCCGTAGTGGGCGCGATCCAGCAAGCGCGTGGTGCCGCGGTCGTCGGCAAATGCCAAAGACAGCCAGGCCTGGTCGCCGCTGCGCCGGGTTGCTTCGGCGACAGACATAACCGGCACAGGCGGAGCAAGTCCGGCTGCCGACAAAGGTGGCAGGCTAATCAGATTATCCATGCGGCACTATACCGCCAAGTGTCGTTTTACGCTGTCATCATCCATGTTCTCCTGGCCGCCGGCGGCAACCACTTCACCGCGCGACAGCACCACAAAATTATCTGCCAGGTCACGCGCAAAATCGAAGTACTGTTCGCACAGCAGGATGCCGATGTCACCGCGCTCGCGCAGCAAGCGGATCACGCGGCCGATATCCTTGATGATCGATGGCTGGATACCTTCGGTCGGTTCATCCAGGATGATCAGCTTGGGTTCCGCCAGCAAAGCGCGCGCTATCGCCAGCTGCTGTTGCTGGCCGCCGGACAGGTCGCCGCCGCGCCGTTGCAGCATTTCCTTCAGCACCGGGAATAATTCGTAGACCTCATCCTTGATCAGCAATGCCTTTTTTCCCGACTTGGTGGCCATCCCCATCAACAGGTTTTCTTCCACCGACAGGCGGGCGAAGATTTCGCGTCCCTGCGGCACATAGGCAATCCCCAGTGCGGCGCGCTGGTGCGGTTTCAGGCTGGTGATGTCGCGGCCTTCCAGCATGACCTTGCCGCTGGCGCTGGGCAGCACGCCCATCAGGCATTTCAGCAAGGTGGTTTTGCCGACGCCGTTGCGGCCCAGCAGAGCCAGGCATTTTCCTTTTTCCAGGGATAGCGAAATCCCGCGCAAGGTGTGCGAAGAGCCGTAGTACTGATTCAGTTGTTCAACGTTTAACATATTATTCTAGCGCCCGAGATAGACTTCAATCACACGCTCGTCGGCCTGCACTTCGGACATCTTGCCGGCCGCCAGCACGGAACCTTCGTGCAAGACCGTGACCTTGCCCTGCTGGGCGATTTCGGCGACAAAACCCATGTCATGCTCGACCACCATGATCGAGTGTTTGCCGCGCAGTTCATTGAGCAACTCGGCAGTGCGTGCGGTTTCCGCATCCGACATGCCTGCCACCGGTTCATCCAGCAACAGCAGTTGTGGTTCCTGCATCAGCAGCATGCCGATCTCCAGCCATTGCTTCTGGCCGTGCGACAGCAGGCCAGCTAACCGTCGTTCGTTACCGTTAAGGCGGATCAGCCTGAGGCAGGCATCTATCTTGTCGATCTGCTCCGAGCTGAGCCTGGAAAGCAAGGTGGTCTTGACGCGTTTGTCCATCTTCATGGCCAGCTCGAGATTTTCGAATACCGTGTGCTGTTCGAATACCGTCGGCCGCTGGAATTTACGGCCGATGCCGGCGTGGGCGATGTCGTATTCGGTCAGCTTGGTCAGGTCTATGCTTTGGCCGAAGAAGGCGGTGCCGGCACTGGGCCGGGTTTTGCCTGTGATGACATCCATCATGGTGGTTTTACCGGCGCCGTTAGGGCCGATGATGCAACGCAGTTCTCCTACCGAAATATCGAGATTCAGATTGTTGAGCGCCTTGAAGCCGTCGAACGAGACCGTGATGTTTTCCAGGTAAAGGATAGCGCCGTGGGTGGTGTCGACGCCTTCCGGCTTGATCCGCGCGTACGAGGTGCCGTAGTCGGCATGCAGGGCGTTATCGACTTTGTCGGATGGCTGCGCCGGATTATAGATCGGGCTGATTGGCTGGCTCATACGGCCTCCTTGTTGTTCTTTGATTTGCTTTTCAGCTTGTCCACCAGACCCAGGATCCCTTGCGGCATGAATAGCGTGACCAGGATGAAAATCAAGCCCAGTGCATACAGCCACAAATCGGGAAACGCGCCGGTGAACCAGCTTTTCAGACCGTTGACAGAGAAGGCGCCGATGATCGGCCCCAGCAGCGAGCCGCGGCCACCGACGGCTGCCCAGATCACCATTTCAATCGAATTGGCCGGTGACATCTCGGACGGATTGATGATGCCGACCTGCGGCACATACAAAGCGCCGGCAATGCCGCACAACACTGCCGACAACGTCCACACAAACAATTTGAACCAGAGCGGGTTATAGCCGATGAACATCAGGCGTGATTCGGAATCGCGCACTGCCTGCAACACCCGTCCCAGCTTGGACGTGACGATCCAGCGGCACAACAGCAGGGCGCCGAGCAGGAATGCGAGCGTAATCAGATACAGCACCGCCTTGGTCGACGGCGCGGTGATCGAGTAACCCAGGATGCGCTTGAAGTCGGTGAAACCGTTGTTGCCGCCAAAACCAGTGTTGTTGCGGAAGAAGAGCAGCATGAAGGCGAAGGTCATGGCTTGCGTGATGATCGAGAAATACACGCCTTTGATGCGCGAGCGGAAGGCAAAGTAGCCGAACACAAAGGCCAGCACGCCCGGCACCAGCACCACCAGCGCCATGCAGTACCAGAAGTTGTCGGTCATGGACCAGAACCAGGGATAGGTTTTCCAGTCGAGGAAGACCATGAAGTCAGGCAGGTTGCTCTGATAGACGCCGTCGCGGCCGATCGCCCGCATCAGGTACATGCCGTGGGCATAGCCGCCCAGCGCAAAGAAGACGCCGTGGCCGAGCGAGAGGATGCCGGTGTAACCCCACACCAGGTCCAGTGCCAGCGCCGCCATGGCGTAGCACATGAACTTGCCGACCAGCGCCACCGTGTAGCTGGAAATGTGCAGTACATGGCCGGCAGGGAATGCCAGGTTGAGTATCGGCAGCAGCGCCAGGATCACGCTGCAGAAGATGATTCCGCTCCATGCCGGGCGCGAGAACAGAGGTGTCTTGGCTGCGGCGATGTATTGAGAGATGTTTTGAGATGCGGCTTTCATTCGACGCTCCTGCCTTTCAGTGCAAACAGGCCTTGCGGACGTTTTTGAATGAAGACGATGATGAATACCAGGATCGCGATTTTGGCCAGCACCGCGCCTGCCATCGGTTCCAGGAATTTATTGACTTCGCCGAGGCCGAAGGCGGCGATGACGGTGCCCGCCAGCTGGCCGACGCCGCCCAGTACCACCACCATGAAGGAGTCGACGATATAGCCTTGGCCGAGATCTGGCCCGACATTGCCCAGTTGCGACAGCGCTACGCCGCCCAGCCCGGCGATGCCGCAGCCGAGGCCGAAGGTCATCATGTCGATCTTGCCGGTCGAGACGCCGACACAAGACGCCATGCGCCGGTTTTGCATGACGGCTCGTACAAACAGGCCAAGCCGGGTCTTGTTCAGTATCAGCCAGACTGCCAGTACCACGAACAGCGCGAAGAAAATGATCACGATGCGGTTATACGAGAGCACCAGCGAGCCAAGCACGGTGACGCCGCCGGACATCCAGCTGGGATTGGCAACTTCGACGTTTTGCGCGCCGAAAATTGAACGTACCAGCTGCATCAGGATCAGGCTGATACCCCAGGTGCAGAGCAGAGTTTCCAGCGGGCGGCCGTATAGCCAGCGCAATACCAGCCGTTCCAGCACGATGCCGACGGCGGCGGTGACGATGAAGGCGGCCGGCAGCGCTACCAGCAGGTAGCCGTCCAGCGCGGCCGGGAAGTATTGGCGGAACAGCAGCTGGCAGACATAGGTGGTGTAGGCGCCGATCATCAGCAGTTCGCCGTGCGCCATGTTGATGATGCCCATCAGGCCGAAGGTGATCGCCAGTCCGAGTGCGGCTAGCAGCAGGACGCTGCCGAGCGATATGCCGTAGAACACTTTGCCGATGAAGTCGACGGTTGCCAGGTGGCGGTCCAGTACGCCGAGGGTACGCACGGCTTCGATGCGGACTGCTTCGTCGGTTTCGATGTAGCTGCCGTCGGGGTTTTTGTTGAGCAGGTTTTGCAGGGCGGGGCGTAGATTGGCGTTGGTGCTGGCGGCCAGGGTTTGCACTGCGGCTTTGCGGGTGGCGGCGTCGGGGGAGTGCAGGTTGGCGGTGGCGATCACTTGTTGCAGGGTGGCCTGGATCTCGGGATCGCTTTCTTTGTGGAGTGCTTTGCTGATCAGCGGGATTTGGGCTGGGTCGGCGGTTTTCATCAGGTCGGTGGCGGCGGCCATGCGCAGTTTGCGGTTGGGTGAGAATAGTTTCAGGCCGGACAGGGCGCCTTCTACTGTGCCGCGCAGGCGGTTGTTGACGCTGATTCCTTCTGCGTCATCAGGGGTGGTTATGGTTTGGTCGGTGGCTGGGTTGAATGCCTTGGTGTCGTCGACGATCAGTACTGTGCCGTCGGGCTGGGCGTACAGCGCGTCGGTGTTCAGGGCGTTGAGAATCTTCAGTGCGTCTTCATTGGCGAGCGCGGCGATCTGGTTGACCGCGACAATGCGTGCGTCTGGATCGTCGCCGGTCAGCGGCTTGAGCAGCGCAGGGTCGATCTTGGCGTGTGCTAGCGTGATGTGCAGGCACAAACTAGCAATCAGAAGAATTTTTCGTGAGATTTTCATCAGTCAGTTTTCATGCCGGTTTATGCGTGGCGTTAAACGGAAGCAGTTAAATAGGGTCAGAGTTTTTTTTCGCGCCCTTTGCGAAAATTACTCTGACCCTATTTAACGGGCCACGGAGTACGTGTTCTCGCGTTTGATACGAAATTCTCGTTACTTAAAGCGGTTGCTGCTCCGTGGATGCATGCCGGGGGTAGCCCGGCGGCTAGTTACTTTTCTTGCTTCGCCAAGAAAAGTAACCAAAAGAAGGCGACCGCAAAGCCACTGCCTTCCCTCCGGTCAGGTCCCCAAATGCGGTGCGTATCAGTCGGGTGGAAAGACCAACTCGCTGCGCTCAAACATGTCTTCCCACAATTCCCGACTGACACGCGCCACATTTGGCAGCGTCCCCATGCGGAATGCACTTCAAAAGCAACTGCAACTGCAACCGCAACCGCAACCGCAACCGCAACCGCAACCGCAACCGCAACCGCAACTACAACTGCTACGTCAAAAACAACAGCCTCGTTACGCTGGCGTTAGAGCTTTTGCTTGCCTTCATTTCCCGCGATATACGGACTCCAAGGCTGCGCACGGATTGTTGTCTTTGTCTTGTTCACCACATTGAACTGGCCGTCAGCTTTGATTTCGCCAATCATTACCGGTTTGTGCAGGTGATGATTGGTCGCGTCCATTTCCAACTCATAGCCGGACGGGGCTTTGAATTTCTGCCCAGCCATCGCGGCGATGACTTTGTCTGTATCCGTGGACTTGGCTTTTTCTACTGCTTGTTTCCACATGTAGATGCCGACATAGGTTGCTTCCATCGGGTCGTTGGTGACTACGGTGCTGGCGTTCGGCAGGTTCTTGGCGAGTGCGTAGGCTTTCCATTTTTTGATGAAGGCGGTGTTGACTGGATTTTTCACCGATTCGAAGTAGTTCCATGCTGCCAGGTGACCTACCAGCGGCTTGGCATCCACGCCGCGCAATTCTTCTTCGCCAACCGAGAACGCTACCACCGGTACGTCCGTGGCTTTCAGACCGGCGTTGCCCAGTTCTTTGTAGAACGGGACGTTGGAGTCGCCGTTGATGGTGGAGATCACGGCAGTTTTTCCGCCGGCGGAGAATTTCTTGATGTTGGCGACGATGGTTTGGTAATCGGAGTGACCGAACGGCGTGTAGACTTCGTCGATGTCCGTGTCTTTCACGCCTTTGCTGTGCAGGAAGGCGCGCAGGATCTTGTTGGTGGTGCGGGGGTATACGTAGTCGGTGCCGAGCAGCACGAAGCGCTTGGCGCCGCCGCCTTCTTTCGACATCAGGTATTCAGTCGCCGGGATCGCTTGCTGATTTGGGGCAGCGCCGGTGTAGAAGACGTTTTTCTCTAACTCTTCACCTTCATATTGCACCGGATAAAACAGCAGGCTGTTGAGTTCCTTGAATACCGGTAGCACCGATTTGCGCGATACCGAAGTCCAGCAGCCGAATACTACCGATACCTTGTCTTGCGAAATCAGCTGGCGCGCTTTTTCGGCAAACAGCGGCCAGTTGGAGGCCGGATCGACTACTACAGGTTCCAGCTTTTTGCCTAATACGCCGCCATTGGCATTGATCTCTTCGATCGCCATCAGGGCGACGTCTTTCAGCGATGTTTCCGAGATGGCCATGGTGCCGGACAAGGAGTGCAGAACGCCTACCTTGATGGTGTCCGCAGCAAACGCGGATGGTAGCCATGAGCTGGCGGCAAGTGCGAAAGCGCCGAGTGCGGTAGCTTTCAAAACGGTGCGACGTGACATGAATTTCTCCTCCAGTTGTGAGCGATAAAAAACAGAAACACAAAATTAAGCACGGACTAAGAAAGCAGGTAGAAATCAGATACCGGGAATGCATTGATTGCGTAATAGCTTTAGCAGAATGCGTGCCAGTGAGGAGGGCGGCGCCACGCGCCAGTTTCAAGAAGGCTTACTTGAATTTCGAGCAATGTTGGCGCAAACGAGATTGTCGATGCCCGTATTTGGTGAGGTGGGATTTTGGCGTTGCTTGTGTGCACCAGTGTGGTGCCGGGTAATGCGATGGCACGGCGCCGGTGTGAAAATGAACTTGATTAGTGCAAAAAAAGGGCAGCTTACGCTGCCCCGGATCTCTGCCCTGCCGTCGACTGCGCGACGCGGCCGGTTTAGGGAACGATGGTAGTAAACAAATAGACAGCAAAAATCACCAGGTGGACAGTCCCTTGCATGACAGTAGTGCGCCCGGTGCCGAGTGAAAAAGCGGCGACGATGAACGACAGCAGCAACAGCACCGTGGATTTGATATCCAGGCCGAGCGACAATGTCCAACCGGTAGTCAGCGAGACGATCGCCACCGCCGGAATGGTCAGGCCGATACTGGCCAGCGCCGAACCCAGTGCCAGGTTGAGGCTGGTCTGGAGGCGATTGGCGCGCGCCGCCCGCACGGCGGCCAGTCCTTCCGGCAGCAGCACCACAGCGGCAATGATGATGCCGACCAGGGTCTTGGGTGCACCGACGCTTGCGACCGCAGTTTCCAGGGTCGGCGCCAGCGACTTCGCCAGCAGAACCACTGCGCCCAGGCAAACCAGCAACAGGCCGCCGCTGATTATTGCTACGTTGTTCGATGGCGGCGCCGCATGGGCATCTTCATCGTTGAGCGCTTCTTCCGGCAGGAAGTAGTCACGGTGGCGCACGGTTTGCACCAGTACGAAGGTGCCGTAAAGTATCAATGAGATGACGGCGATGAACGCCAGCTGGCTAGGGCTGTAGATCGGACCCGCCGCAGATGAGGTGTAGTTGGGTAATACCAGTGTCAGCACCGCAATTGCCGCCAGCGTGGCGAGCGAGGCGCTGACGCCCAGCAAGCCGAAGCTTTGTTCTTTATGGTGGCTGGCGCCAACCAGCAGGCATATGCCGACGATGCCGTTGAGAATAATCATGATGGCGGCAAACACGGTATCGCGTGCCAGCCCGGTGGTTTCCTCGCCGCCGGCCAGCATCAGCGATACGATCAGCGCCACTTCAATCAAGGTCACCGCCAGCGCCAGTACCAGGGTACCGTAAGGTTCGCCAACCTTGTGCGCCACTACCTCGGCGTGGTACACCGCCGCCAGCACGCTGCCGAGCAAGCCGGCCACGAGTAATATTGTATAAGCGCTGCCGAAATTAAAACTCGCGCCGCCAAGAAAGAGCCAGCCGGCGATCGGAGCCGCAATGGACCATATGGGGAGTGTAGGAGAAATTTTCATACGCAGATTGGACACGTATCAAGCAATTTTTGCAAGTCTTACGTGAATGGCAATCTTTTGCAGACGCCACCAGGTGGCATCGGTATGGAAAATCAGTCGTCGCCAGGTATAGGCGCGGTCATCTGACAAGGCCCAACCGCCGGGATTTCCCGAGAGTGGCGGATTCCGGTTTTGCGGTTTTGCCTGCGACCGAAATCGTCATCAGTTTCTCCAGCGTCTTGGCCAGTTTGACTCTTCCTGCTGCCGTCATCCGTGTCATTGGCAGGCGCAGTTCATCCTGAATCTCTCCTTGCATGGCTAGGGCGGCTTTCACCGGGCCGGGATTCGGCTCCGAGAATAGCAGCTGGATCGTCGGCAGCAACTGCTTGAACAGGGCGCGGGCGGGGTCGATTTGTCCCGCGCGGACCAGTTCAAACAAGTGCACGAACAAATCCGGCCGGATGTGAGCCGCGGCGGAGACGGCTCCGTGTCCTCCCAGGCAGAGTGTGTTGAATAACATGGCGTCATCGCCGCACAACAGGTTCAAATTCGTGCGGCTGATCAGTTCCATGGTCTGCATCAGGTTACCGCTGGATTCCTTGATTGCCACGATATTTGCATGCTGTTCCAGAGCCGCTACGGTGGCGACATCAATATTGACGCCGGTCCTGGCCGGGATGTTGTACAGGATGACCGGACTCTCTGCCGCTGTCGCTACCGCCTCGAAATGCATTCGTATGCCCTCTTGCGAGGGGCGCACGTAAGACGGCGCCGAGACCAGGAAGCCGGCCGGGCGCAGTGCATTCAGGCGCACGATTTTTTCCGTAACTAGCCGCGTGTCGCTGCCGCTGACACCCATCACGACAGGACAGCGGGTTTGCACTGCTTCCATCACGCCGGACAGCATCCGGTCTTGCTCATGCTCGTTCAATGTCGTGGCTTCGCCGGTGGTGCCGCAGACCACCAGGCCATGCACGCCGGCGGTTGACAAGCGCAGGGCGAGTTGCTGCGCACTGTAAAGATCAAGTTTGCCTTGCCGGAAAGGCGTGACGAGAGGAACCCAGATGCCTTCAAAGGTGGACATGGTGATGTTTTGTTTTCAGTTGGTGTTGGATGGGTTTGATGTTGGCAGTGGCGTAATACGGCCGAACTCTGCCTGCGGCAGGGTCCGCATGATGTTGCCGATGACGGCGTCGACCGAGGTTTTACTCAGGCACAGCCAGAACTTCATCTTGCTGGCGTGCTCGACCGGCTTGATCCGCATATAGACCATCAGGTCGCCGCAGGTACTGACGATGACGCGCCGCAGTTCGGCGACCGATGCCGCCTCCACGGTGATGCACATCATGAGATCTTTGTGGGTAGGGAGCGCCTGCTTGCGACTGGAACGTAGCGAAAGAGGTAAGGCGGGGGGCTGGATTTTTTTTGAAACGGCAGCCGGAAGAGATGAGAAACGCCATACCGATACTGCTGAAATTACCTGATTCATAGAGGATGTCTACTGGTCGTTTTGGTGATTACAGGTTAGCAGGCAGGACGTAAAGATTCTCTAAAAAGGACTGGCAGGCCCGTAAAAGCGGCGTAAAAATTGCCGCGCTGCCTATGTTCTGCCGGCTGTCCGCCAGCTCTATATATGTACCGTTTGTATACCGCTATGGCGTCGCAGGCAAGCATTGCCGTATGCCGGTGGCGACGGCGCGGGCAGCCTTGCCGGCAAACCGTGGCGAGGCCAGACGCGGCTCCTGGTCCGGATTGGCCAGCACGCCGACTTCGATCAGCAGTGCGGGCGATTCGGCGGCTTTCAGCACCACCAGGTCGTCAAAGCGATGGATCCCCAGTTGCCGGTCAAGCAAGGGGCGGTTTTCGCCCGGGACGGGAGTGGCGTGATAGAGCGACGGGTGTTCGCCGATGTCTTGCAGGCGCAGGCTGATGCTTCTGGCGCAATCGAGGCTGCGCGCGTAGTGCGGCTTGCTGGCGGAAACAAACAGGGCGTAACCGGAGAATTCGCGGCTTCGGCCCGCATCCAGCCAGGCTTGCGGCATCGAATCGTGGTGGATAGAGACGAACAGCGCCGCCTTGGCGCTGGCTTTGGTGCGTGCCTGCAAGGAGACCGGCGATCCTTGCGCGGCGACGTCGACCACCTCCAGTCCTTCCGCTTGCAATGCCTTGCCGAGGGCGATGGTGAATTGCCGGTTGAGGTCGAATTCACGGTTGCCGCCGGGGGCGGTGGCGCCGGGATTTTCGGTCGTATGGCCGGTATCGACCACGACTTGCTGTGCGCTGCAGGGGGCAAGCGGCAGGCTGTACCAGCAGATCAGGCCGGCCACCGCCAGGAGCTGCCGGCAGATGGCGGTCTTGCTCATTTGTCGGATGCCAGGCGCCGCCGGTCCAGGGGTTTCAGGTCGGCTTCCATGTGGCTCGCCAGGTGGTCGATGAAGACGCGCATTTTGGGCGCCAGGTAGCGGGTCGGCAGGTACTGTATGAAAGCCGTGCCCTGGTAGGCTGCGATGAATTCCCAATCGGTGAGCACGGCTTTGACCAGCCCTTGCTCAAGTGCGTTGCGGACGATGAAGTAGGGCAGGCAGCCGATGCCCAGGTTTTGCAGCACGCCGTCCAGGCGTGCTTCGCTGTGGTTGACCACGTAACGGCCGCGCACCTTGATGATGGTGGTTTCGCCCTGGTGCATGAAATGCCAGTCGGAATCGCCGGGATTTTCACCAAGGTAGAGGCAGCTATGGCTGCACAGGTCTTGCGGCTGTTTCGGCGTGCCGTGCTGGGCCAGGTAGCTGGGAGTAGCGCACAACACCTGGTCGATCGACATCAGCGGCCGCGCCACCAGGCCGTCGGCCGGCTGGCTGGTAATGCGGATCACCAGGTCGGCGTCGTCGTTGATCAGGTCGACGTGGCGGTCGGTGAGTATCAGCTGTACATCGACTTGCGGGTATTTTTCCAGGAAACTGGGAATCAATGGCGTCACCACGCCCTTGCCGAAGGCTTTTGGCATGCCGACCCGCAGCAGTCCCTGCGGCACCGCCACGAATTTATCGGCGACGTCCATCGCCGCCTTGGCCGCGTTCACCATTTCCAGGCAGCGCTGATAAGCTTCGCTGCCGGATTCGCTCAGCCGCAATTTACGCGTGGTGCGCTCCAGTAATCTGACCGATAATGCCTGCTCAAGACGCGATACCTGGCGGCTGACAGCCGAGGGCGTCATGCCAAGTTCCAGGGCCGCCGTCGAAAAACTGCCGGTTTCCACCACCCGCACAAACACAGCCATGTCAGGCATCAGCTTGATATATCGGTTAGCTCCCATTCATTCCCGCCGCGCACAAGTGTTGTTCTGAATTGATAGATTATCGTATTTGCCGGAATAAAACATAATAACTATCAATAACGATGTTTTTATTCGTATTTGTCGAAATATAGGTCTTTATTAATTTACTCATACCACCCAGTGCCGGAGCGCCTATGATTCAGCCGCTAAAAAGAATACGCAGCATCGACGACCTGAAACTGGTCGCCGGCCATTGCGAGCATGTCCTGACTTTGTTCAGTGGTGGACTGGATAGCACTTACGCCTTGAAATGCCTGGTCGACAGTGGTTGCCGCGTCACTGCGCTGACAATCGATCTGGGCGAGGGCGTCAACGCCGCGGACCTGCAGCAGATCACGGCGCATTTTGGCGCTGAATTGCTGGTGATCGACGGCCAGCAGGCGTTTGCCGAGGATGCCGTGCTACCGGCGATTCGCGCCAATGCCAAATACATGGGCATCTATCCGATCAGTTCATCGCTGTCGCGTCCTATCATCGCCCGTTTCGCCGTCGAAACCGCATTGCGCCTGGGCTGCAACGCCATCGTCCATACCGCTAATCAGTCGCAGAACACGCTGCGTCGTTTGAATGGTGCGATCGCCCAACTTGGGTACGCCGGGTATTACGGCACGCCCTATGAATACACTGCGATTTCGCGCGAAGAAAAAATCGAAGCCTTGCGCGCTGCCGGCTTGCCGCACTTCCAGGCACGCGGCATCAGTGGCGACGCCAATCTGTGGTGCCGAGAATTCGAATCAGGTTCGCTCGATAATCCGGAATCGTTCTGGGTCCCGGAATCGCTGTTTGACTGGACCGCCGCAATCGATCCGGCGCCTGCCAGTATAGAAATATCGATCAGGTTTGACGTCGGCCGTCCGGTTGCTATCGATGGCGAGGCTTTGCCGTTGGTGGAATTGATCGCGCGCCTTAACCAGCGTGTCGGCGCATTCGGCATCGGCCGTTATTGCGGCCTGGAACACCTGGAGCAGGGCGAGAAGGTGCTTGAAGTACGCGAAGCGCCGGCCGCCATGGCTTTGCTGGAAGCGTATCGACACCTGGAAACGGCGGTGCTGGATGCTGAACTGCTGCGCGAAAAGCTCAAGCTTGAACAACTGTGGGTGCGCGAAGCGATCGAGGGCCGCTGGTTCACACCGTTGCGCACCGCCACAGATCGTTTCATCCTCGAAACCGCGCAACATGTCAGCGGTACTGTCAGTTATCGCTTGCGTGCCGGCGCTGCCGATGTCTGCGCGATCCGCGCCGATGCGCCGCTGTACCTGACCGACCGCGACAGCTGGGAAAAAGAAATTGCCGCGCAACGTTCCAGCCGTCACCTGTCATTGTCTTCCGATTCCGTATTGGACGCGAGCAAGCTGCTGGCCGAGGAAAATTAGATGGAAATCGAGGCCTCGGCGCCAATCAAGATTGTGCCGCTCATCATTGATCATCTCAGCGGCGAGCTGCGCAGCCGGCTCTTTACCGTGCTCTCCGGCCGCGCCGTGCAAGCCGCCTGCGATGTCGATCTTGCGGCCTGGAACGAGTTCGCGGCTTGCTGGAACAATCTGCCGCAAGACAAGTACATGGGCGACAACGGCAGCTATCGATTCCGCCGTTACGGTGCATTCGAGCTGGACGCGGCCGACGGCGTGCTGCAGCAACTGCCGCACGGACCTTACGTGCAGCCGAGCTACATCAATAAACTCAATGGCGACATCGCGCGCCATTTCGAACCGCTGGAGCAGCATTTTGTCGATAATCCATTCCTGTCGGGATTGCTGCTGTCTCTGGCGCAAGTGTTTGACCAGGTTGATGGCGGCAGCGGTAAATGGGATATCCGCCTGCATCCTTACCGGATACGCGCCAGTTCCCATACCCCCGGCAATCCGACGCCGGAAGGGTTGCATCGCGATGGTGTCGACTACATCGTCACCATGATGGTGCGCCGTCACAACGTGGCTGGCGGTGAAACCTATATTACCGATGTCGCCGGTAAACTGATGTGCCGTTATACCTTGACCGATCCGATGGACCTGATGCTGGCCGACGATGCCCGTACCATGCACGGCGTGACCAAGGTGTTGCCGGTTGAAGAAAGACGTGAAGCATTCCGGGATGTGCTGGTGATCGCCTATACCAGGACTTCCTGACGCAACAGACCTGACCAATATCCTCGGTGCTCCCGCCGTTTGTTCCGCTCAGCCTCCACCTAGGCGGAACGTTTTTTTTCTTAACTGATAGCGCTGTTAGCGCTATCCGGAGTAAAACGAAGTGACAAATATTTCTGCCAACTCTTCTACCAAAGGTCTCTGGGTCGCCGATTTGCTGTTGTTGCTGGTCGCGATAGTGTGGGGCACCAGTTACGGTGTCGCCAAGGATGCGTTAGTGTTTTACCCGGTGCTGGGTTTTGTGGCGATTCGTTTTTGCATGACCTTCCTGCTATTGCTGCCTAGCCTGCGTCAACTGGCCAGACCGGAAGGCAGGGCCGCAGTGCGGGCCGGATTGCCTTTGGGTTTGATTTTGCTTGCCATCTTTATTTGCGAGACCTTCGGTGTGGCCCTGACCCAGGCCTCGAATGCCGCTTTCCTGATCAGCCTGTGCGTGGTCTTTACACCGTTCGTAGAGTGGCTGGTGATGGCGCAGCGCCCCAAGGCCAGCGCGTTCGCGGTGGCTTTCATCTCGCTCTTCGGCACCTGGCTGCTGACCATCGGCAGCGACCTGACTTTCAATCTGGGGGACGGCCTGATGCTGGCGGCGGCATTGCTGCGCGCCTTCATGATGGTCATGACCAAGCGTCTGACGGTCAACAAGAACATGTCCAATCTGACCTTGACCGCGGTGCAGTCCGGGGTGGTGGGATTTGGTTGCTTGCTGGTTGCCAGCTTGTTCATGCAAGGTGGCCTGCCACCGCTGCCCAGCGATCCCAGCTTCTGGGTGAGCACGGTTTATCTGGTGTTGTTTTGCACGATCTTTGCTTTTTTTGCACAGAACTACAGTCTCCGGCGCAGCAATCCTACCCGGGTTTCTTTGCTGATGGGAAGCGAGCCGGTATTCGGTGCGCTATTCGCCTCTTTTTGGCTGGGCGAGAAACTCGGTGCGCTGTCCTGGATCGGCGGCGCGCTGATTGTCGGCGCCACTTTGTGGGCGACCTTGCCGCGGTCGGTGTTTAATTTTGGTGCGATTTTTTCTGCGCGCAATATCAAGCCTGAAAGCGTGCCGGTCATCGGCGCCGGGGCCGATTCGAGTCAGTAAGAGCGCTGATTTTATCTGCAATTGAATTCCTGATAAACCCAACGAAAACCGTGTTTCGATAGAAGGAAATATTAGTGCTTTTACTATTGCCGTATGGAAATAATTTATTTATCCTGAATCATCACACAGACGAATTGTGAATTGTGAATTGTGAATTGTGAAATGAGAAGTAAAACCCAGGATGTAAAGCGTTGATTTTTTACACGGCATGCACTCCAAAAGAGTCGCCGGCGCCGTTGTTAATCCTCAAGAGGGAAGTCCCATGATTTGCATCAGATCTTATCCAGCTTTCATTCTTTTCCGCTACGCTTCAGGCGCAGCTCTTTGCAGCTCTTCCTATCTTCCGGCACGGCCAGCGTTAGCGCCGCGGCCATCCAGTTAACGGACGTTACGCCAGGACGTTACGTCTCGTTATGCACTGCATCACAACCGGTGATGCAGGCTCCAGCGCCAAGTCAACTTTGCATTGCTGATCGCAGTGCCGGGCTGCGGCGTCTTTCATCTGCTCCATTCAAGAGGAATTAGCCATATGAAATCGAACGTATCAGCAGGAAATTTTATGATTCCCCAAGCGTCGGCACTGTCATTGGCGCTTTCCCTGGCGTTTGCATCTTTGTCGGGGACCGCTCACGCCGCTGCGGTGGACAACAGCACTTGGGTCGCAACCAGGACCCAGGCGTTTTTGCCGCAAGTAGAAGCCAATCAAAGGAGCCTGGCAGCCGATACCAGCGTAGTCACGCCAGCGGCATCTGCAGTGCAATTAGCGCAAGGCGAGCCGGTACATGTGACGCTTAGTTTAAATTTGCGCAACGAAGCCAAGCTCGATAAATTTCTGCAAGATTTGCACACTCAAGGCACTGCTTCCTACGGAAAATTCCTGACCCCGGCACAATTCGCGGCAGAATATGCGCCTACGGAAAAAGATGTGGCGGCAGTGGTCGCGCATCTGAGCAAGTCTGGCTTTGTTAACATCCGGGTCACCCCGAATCGTCAGCTGGTGACGGCCGACGGCACGGCAGCGACAGTGCAAACCGGTTTCCGCACGGCGCTGAAACGCTTCCAGCAAGACGGCCGCAGTGTATTTGCCAATACCGATGCAGCGCAAGTGCCGCCGGCGTTGAGCGTTATTGTCGGCTCGGTGCTGGGTTTGCAAAACGTGGCGATTGCCCACACTCATCATCGCTGGGTAGCCAATACTGAGGCTGCAGCAACCTCGCAGGCGCAGGCCCGCACCAATGCAACGCCAATCGCCACGCCGCATAGCCCGACGCAATTCCCCGCGATCTATAACGCCGGCGCTACGCCAACTGCCTCCAACACCGTAGTCGGCATTATTTCTGCAGGTGACATCAGCCCGACCATTACCGATCTGCAGGCATTCACGTCGGCCAAGGGTTTTGCTACCGTCAATACTGCTGTAGTGCAAACCGGTCCTGCCGGCAGCGACTATAGCGACACTTCCGGCCAGGTCGAATGGAACCTGGATAGCCAGACCATCACCGGCACCACCGGCGGCGCCGTCAAGCAACTGGTATTCTACGCATCGCCCGACATGAGCTATAGCGGCATCACTGCTGCCTACAACCGTGCGGTGACTGACAATGTGGCTAAAGTCATTAACGTTTCACTCGGCGGTTGCGAATCGGATACCCATAGCGACGGTACTCAGGCAGCCGACGATAATGTCTTCAAACAAGCTGTGGCGCAAGGCCAGACTTTCTCCATTTCGACCGGAGACGCGGGCGCCTATAACTGCCAGACCAGTTCGATTTCCGGCGCCCCTGGCGTACCGAAAAACAAATCGACCTATGACGTTAGCGAGCCGGCCAGTTCGCCTTATGTGATTGCAGTCGGCGGCACTACGCTGTACACAAACTCCGGCGCCTACAGTAGTGAAACTGTCTGGAACGAAGGCTTGAGCGCGATTGGCGTGTACGACGCCCAGGGTGACTCCGATCCGACCAAACGACTGTGGGCAACCGGCGGCGGCTACAGCAAGTATGAAGCGGCGCCTTCTTATCAATCGGGCGTGATTGCCTCCGGCAAAACCACCCGTGGCTTGCCGGACATTGCGTTCGATGCCGCCAGCGCCAGCGGCGCCACCATCTACTACAACGGCCAGACCGGTACGGTAGGCGGCACCAGCCTTGCAGCGCCGATTTTCACTGGCGTCTGGGCGCGTCTGCAAACGGCCAACAGCAATGCATTGGGATTCCCTGCAGCCAGCTTCTACAAGTATTTCCGGTTGGCCGCCAACGCCTCGCTGCTGCATGACGTCACCTCAGGTACGAATGGCGCCAGCATTTCCTACGGCTACAAAGCGGCCGCAGGGTGGGACGCCACTACAGGTTTTGGTAGCCTGAACATTGCCAATCTCAATACCTTCGTCAAAAATACGTCGGACTTTGCGCGTTAATCGTAGGGAGTATTTTTAGTCGATAGCTAAATTGTCGGCAATCGCCGCTACGGATCGAATTGATTCGTAGCGGCGACGAAGCGGTAAGGAGAACCTTGACATGAATAGAACGAATTTAGCCTGGACTATTGCAGCCCTTGTTTTGGGCACGGGCGGCATATACGCCGTTTTCTCGCTGGACGATTCGGCAGCGCAAGACAAGACGCGACATGTGGTTGCGGCTCAGGACAACAGCAATTCTTTGTTCAGTCCATTGGCGACGGGTTTGGCGGCATCGGCCACTTCGTCGCCAGGCAAAGCGCAAGATGCCGTCAATATCAATCCGTTCGGAAAATAACTACCGCAGATTCAGGGGGATTTAAACCGGCCAGGTAATGCAAGAGGAATCGGCAATGAACGCTTATCTGCAGCGATTGCACTAGCGAAATGCCGCCAGCGGATCGTAATGCTGTTCCGGGCTGCTATCCTGATCTTTGCTGGCGGCCCCTTTCTTGACGAAGCTGACCGAGGTGACACGCCATTCTCCACGCTGCAACTGCCAGCCGCGTATGACTTTTTGCCAGCCAGGTTTCAGGTAAAGCTGGTTGGTCCGTTCCAGCTCCCAATGGCCGGCTTCCCATACATACCAGCCGCCCACATAATTCCAGAATCCAGGGCTCCAGACCAGGCCGGCGCGCGGACTTGGCTCGACTTCTTCCTTCGGCGCCGGCGGCGCATTTTTGAGTGTTACATTGGTTTCGACCTGGCTTTTTTGCGGCGGGCGGATAAAAGATGAAAAGCGGCCGGCAATGATCGCTGCGATGCTGAGTGGATATTTCAATTTGCGCTCCTGAATGTTTTCAGTGCTGTCGATTGTACGAAGCAGGAGTTGCTGAGATGTGTCCCGTGCATTTGGTTACACTTTTCACATATCTCTTACAGCCTCCTTCCGCTATATCGATCGCGTGCGGAGCGCCGCCAAGATGAAATTCTCCTATGAAACACCATGTTTTAACGACGCTTCCTACATGGTCGCGTCAACCGGAACAGACTTGCGAATAAAATAATGAAACATGTTTTCAGGGGGGGGAATAGAGGATTTCGACTATTGCAAGCGCAAAATATTGTCTGTTTGTTTCGCAGTGTGTCGGCAGAGCTTGGGCTATATTACTGAATCGAAGCGCCGCCAATAACAAAACAAGGAGACATCATGGCACTGAGCCGCCGCGTAACATTTTTCCATTCGCCGAATACGCGTTCCACGGGCGCCCGGATCCTGCTCGAAGAACTGGGAGCCGACTATGAGCTGCATGCTCTCAACATGAAAGCGGGAGAGCAGCGCAAGCAGGCTTATCTGGCAATCAACCCTATGGGAAAAGTGCCTGCGGTGCGACACGGCGAGGCGCTGATTACCGAGCAGGTCGCGGTCTTCCTGTACCTTGCCGATTTGTACCAGGACTCAGGACTGGCGCCGGCGTTGGACGATCCGCTGCGCGGTCCGTATCTGCGCTGGATGGTCTACTACGGCTCCTGCTTCGAACCGGCGGTGGTCGACCGCGCGCAAAAGCATGCACCTGCGGCGCCATCGACCTGTCCCTACGGCGATTTCGAGACCATGCTGAAGACCTTGACCGATCAGCTTGAGAAGGGGCCGTATATCCTGGGTGAGAAATTCAGTGCCGCCGATGTTTTGTGGGGTACGGCGTTAAAGTGGACTACGGGTTTCCAGCTGGTGCCGATGTCGCCGGTGATCCAGGCCTATATCGACAGGATCAATGCCCGTCCGGCAGTGCAGCGCGTCGCCGCGCTTGAGGCTGAACTGGCCGCACAGCATGCCAGACAGCTTGAATCGAAAACGTAACAAGCGCGTCACCTTGTAGCATCTGCCATCCAGCTCAACAAAAATTTTAAGAAAGTGGAGTTTGCCTTGAATACTGTCGCCAACCTGTTGATTGCCTTGGTCGCTTTACTGCACGTTTATTTTCTGATTCTCGAAATGTTCTTGTGGGATAAACCTTTCGGCATGAAGACTTTCAGGCTTACGCCGGAGTTCGCCGCAGCCTCGAAAGCCCTGGCTGCCAACCAGGGTTTGTACAACGGCTTCCTGGCGGCAGGCCTGGCTTGGGGCTTGTGTATGGGGGCGCCAGGGTTCTCGATCAAGGTGTTTTTCCTGGCATGCGTGATCGTTGCGGGCATTTTCGGCGCACTTACCGTCAGTCGCAAGATCTTGTACATTCAAGCCGTGCCGGCGGTCGTCGCGCTGGCTTTGCTGGTGATCAGCCGATAACGCTGCTTTGCCTGAAAATTATTGACGCTCCAGGCGTGTCGCCAGCACGGCCGCACGCAATGCGCGCAGCGCACTTTGCAGCACTGCGGAAATATCCGGATGCCGGGCTATCTCGTCTTCGTTGAGATTCGATCCGAGGATGGGTACCGTGACCGACGCGTCGTCGACAATCCGCGCTGACATCATCGTTACGATTTCCGTCAAAGAGGCCTGCGCGTGCACCGCCCTTGGCGAGGCGTTCAGCAACGCCACCGGCTTGAGAACAAAAGCCTCGCAACCGACCATCCAGTCGAGAGCGTTCTTCATGACGCCGGTGATGCCGTGCGCATACTCCGGGCTGGCGATCAGCAAGGCGTCAGCCGCAATGATCTGGGTACGCAAGTCGGCAACGGCGGCGGGGTCGCTGGCTTCGATATCGGGATTGAACAACGGTAAATCACCCAGGCCGCGATACAGCACTACGCTGACGTCGGCCGGCGCCAGACGCGCCATGGCGCGGAGCAGGTCAGAGTTATGAGAGGCTGCGCGCAGGCTACCCGAGATTGCGAGGAATTTCATGATTCTCAAGGGAGTTTGCAAGGGCGTTCATTATGCCAACTCTTGGCTGATGCCGCAGCGGCAGCTGTCCGGCGCTTAGCCTTCGCGCGCGGCGGTAGCCCAGGTCTCCATCGCCTGCGTGATATGCGAGAGCAATTCGAATGCTGCCCGCGACAGTGTCTTCCCCTGGCGGGATATGACGTGCGACCGTCCCTGGCTCAACAGCGGATTCTTCATCGGCAACCCGATCAGAATTTCGCCCCGGAGATGCTGCGGAACCGCGACGTGAGGTGTCAGCGCGTAGCCAGTCCCCATCGCTGCGAAAAGACCCAGCGCACTGAAAGAGTTTGTGGTTAACATCGTATTGAGCCGAACGCACTCACTGACCTGGGCCGCTTCGATGTGCTGCCTCACGCCGAAAGTCCGGTGTAGCGTGGCGCCCCTGTATGGCAGCAGATCGGCGAGCTTGAGCGGTCCGGTGTTCGAAGCATGCGATGCCAGCGGGTGCCCCTTCAGCACGTAGGCGTGGATCGGGCCGGGGTGAGAAACATGCGAGCGCAACCGGTCGTCGCGCGGCGGCTGGAACAGTAGCCCGATGTCAGCAATCTCCTCAGTGATTCGCCGCACGATCTCGTCGGTGCTGCAGACGTCCAGGGTCACGCTGACTTCGGGATGTCCGGCAATGAAGGCCTTCATCACGTCGCGCATCAGCCAGTCCACGAAGCCTTCTCCGGCGACAATGTCGATGTGACCGCTTTCGCCTTTCTGCAAACTGTTTAGTTGTGTCAGCAATTGCTGATTCATGTTTTCCTGGCGCCGGAAATGCGCGGCAACCAGTTCCCCGGCGTCGGTGGCTACCACGCCGCGGCCATGGCGATCCAGCAGCCGGGCGCCGCAGTCCTGCTCGAGAGTTGCGATGGCGCGGCTCAGGGCGGATGGATCCATGTTCAACTCATCGGCGGCGCCGCGCACCGATCCGCACTCAATGACCTTCATGAAGTAGCGCATCCGTCGTGTTTCCAGCTTGTCGCTCATACGGTTCCCAGATTTGTGACACATCGAGTGTAGCCTTTTTTGCATCAAAATATATTTAATACGATCATTGACGCAATTGATTGTTTATTTAACAATATTAGTGCATTGGCATCAATATCAACGCGAACCATTCACCGGGCTGATGCGCAGACGGTCGTTTTTGACGGTCGAATAAAAACTACTTTTTGGAGACACACATGGCCGACACTGCCGCCATCTTGCCTGCCACGCCAACCGTTTCTACTGATGTCACCGGCATCGGCAAATGCAAGCTTTTCATCGTGGTGCTGATCGTGGTCGCGCTGGCCGAAGCCATCGGCCAGACCAGTTTCAAGCTGGGGCCAGGCCAGGTCGTGCTGCTGCCGATGCTCTGGGCGCTGCTCGTAGCGGCGACCTGGGGCATCGCGCAACGATATGTTCCTGGGTACGCGCGCATCACGACCGGCCTGCAGTCCTATGCCGGCGGCCTGCTCAATGCGGGTTTGCTGTTGTTTATCGTGAAGCTTGGCCTGACTGTCGGCGGCGCGCTGCCAGAGGTTCGCCAGGCCGGCTGGGCGCTGGTGTTCCAGGAGTTCGGTCACGCATTTGGTACGCTCTTGTTGGCGTTACCGCTGGCGCTGCTGCTCGGCATCAAGCGCGAGGCAGTAGGCGCGACCTTTTCGGTCGGCCGTGAAGGCAATCTGGTGATCATCGGCGAAAAATACGGCATGGCTTCGCCCGAAGGCCGTGGCGTGCTGGCTGAATACATCACAGGTACGGTGCTCGGCGCGCTGTTCATCACTGTGTTCGCCGGCTTCATTACCAGCCTGGGTATCTTCGATCCGCGCTCGCTCGCCATGGGTGCCGGGGTCGGCTCGGGCAGCCTGATGGCAGCCGCCATGGGCGCCATCGCCGCGCAGCAGCCGGCCGAATTAGTGCCGCAGCTGACCGCGATTGCAGCAGCGGCGAACCTGATAACCGTGGTGTTCGGCTTTTACTTCACGCTGTTCCTGTCGCTGCCGGCTACGTCCTGGCTCTATAACAAGTTCGAACCTATCCTGGGACGCTTCTCGAAGCGTAAGCAGATCGAGACTGCAGAACTGGCCGGCGCCGGAGGCGAAATGAAGGAACTGCCGTTCACCGACAAGGCCGTCTCGTGGATGCTGATCGCCGTCGGCGCGACGCTCGGCAACTGGCTCTCGTTCGAAGTGGCACCGGTGCGGTCGCTGACCGGCATGGCGGTCATCGTCGCAATCGTCGCCATCGTCGAAGTCGTCAAGCGCCTGATCCCGAAGATGCCGATGATCCTTGTGCTGTCGATTGTGGCTACGGCGGTTGGCGTTCCAGGGCTGTTCCCATTTTCCGACACCGTCATAGCCTTGACGCGCGAGCTCAACTTCCTCGCATTCACGACGCCGGTGCTGGCCATAGCCGGATTCTCGGTCGCCAAGGACCTGCCGATTTTCCGCCAACTGGGCTGGCGCATCGTAGTCGTCTCCCTGACTGCGACCGCCGGCACCTTCCTCGGCGCGACACTGGTCGCCGAGCTTTTCCATTGATCCCACACCCCCAATACATCCCACACATTGCTGACGGAGAACCTTATGTACCGTGAACCTGAAATCGCAGAAGATACCCGCGCTCGAATGCTGGCCTGGCGCCGCGACATCCACGCCCATCCGGAAACCGCTTTCGAGGAGCATCGCACGGCGAACATCGTCGCGCAGGCGCTTAGACTGATGGGCATGTCCGTGCACCGCGGGCTAGGAGGCACCGGCTTGGTCGGCACGCTCAAGAACGGCGAGGGACCCGGCATCGCCTTGCGCGCAGATCTCGATGCACTCAACATGCAGGAGTTGGGCGACCACGAGCACAAGTCGACCTGCAACGGCAAGATGCACGGTTGCGGCCACGACGGCCACACCGCGATGCTGCTAGGTGCGGCCGAGCACCTGTCGCGCCACAAGCCGTTCAAGGGTACGGTACATTTTGTCTTCCAGCCGGCCGAGGAAAACGAAGGCGGCGGCCGCAAGATGGTCGAAGAAGGCCTGTTCAATCTGTTCCCGGCCGACGCGGTATACGGCATGCACAATTTCCCTGGCATGCCGCGCGGCCAGTTCGGGATCCGGACCGGCACGATGACCGCCTACCTCGACACTTTCGAGATCGACATCACCGGTAAAGGCTGCCACGGCGCGATGCCCGAAACCGGTGTCGATTCGGTGGTGATTGCGGCGCAACTGGTCAATGCGTTGCAGACTATCGTGAGCCGCCGCACGTCCGCGACCGAGTCGGCGGTGGTCAGCGTCACACAGATCCATGGCGGCGATACCTGGAACGTGATACCCGAAAACGTCGTGCTGCGCGGCACCGTACGCACGCTCGACGCGGCGATCCAGGACAACGTCGAGGCCATGATGGGCCAGGTTTGCACCGGCGTCGCGCAGATGAGCGGCGCCAGTATCGCGCTGGACTACCGGCGCGGTTATCCCGGCGTGGTGAATACGCCGGGCGAGACAGTTGCAGCGGTGGCCGCCGCCGCGAGCCTGGTCGGCAGCGAACAGGTGGATATCGATATCAAACCGGCGATGGGCTCGGAGGACTTCGCCTTCATGCTGCAGGAACGCCCCGGGGCGTACATCGGCATCGGCGCGGGGGAGGGCGAGAACCCCCATCCGCTGCACAACCCGTATTACGACTTCAACGACGCCATCCTGCCACTTGGCGCCGCTTACTGGGTGGCGCTCGTAAAGCGGCAACTTGCGGCATGAATGACGCTGTGATGCTGTCGGCCTTCGATATCTTCAAGATCGGCATCGGGCCATCGAGTTCGCACACGGTCGGGCCGATGCGCGCGGCCCACATGTTTGCACAGGCGCTCGAGCGCGATGGACTGCTGGCCGGCACGGCGCGGGTGCGGATCGATCTCTACGGTTCGCTCGGCGCAACCGGACGCGGCCATGCGACGGACCAGGGCGTGATCCTCGGTCTGTTGGGTGATGCGCCCGATACGGTCGAACCCGACACCGTGCAGCCTCGTCTGGATGCGTTGCGCCGCTCGGGGCAATTGATGCTGTTCGGATGTCATCCGATAGCGTTCAACCGTGAGCGCGACATCGCGTTCCTCGGTCACGAATCCTTGCCGGAACATCCCAACGCGATGCGCTTCACTGCGCTGGCAGACGATGGCGCGACGCTGGCAGATGCGTGCTATTTCTCGGTTGGCGGCGGCTTCGTTGTCGAAGGCAACGCTGCCGCCACCGAACCCGGCATCCAGGCCGCCGCCCACGCGTGGCCATACCCGTTTAGCACTGGCGACGAATTGCTCGCACAGGCCAAAACAAGCGGACTGTCGATCGCCACGCTGATGCTCGCGAACGAATGCATGTGGCGCCGGGAGGCCGAAGTGCGACAGGGATTGCTGCGCATCTGGCAGGTGATGAAGCAGTGTGTGCAGCGAGGCTTTGGCACCGGCAACCCGCAAGCAGCAGACCGGCTGCCAGGCCTGCTTGGCATTCGGCGCCGCGCGCCGGAGTTGCATCGGGACCTCAATGCGCGCGCTAGCAGCGCCGATGGGGAAGATCCGCTTGCGGCGATGGACTGGGTCAACGCGTTTGCAATGGCGGTCAATGAAGAAAATGCCGCCGGCGGCCGCGTCGTCACGGCACCGACCAACGGCGCTGCAGGCGTCGTGCCGGCTGTGATGCACTACTACGAACGCTTCATTCCCGGCGCCTCGGACGACGGCATAGTCGATTTCCTGCTGACCGCGAGCGCCATCGGCATGCTCTACAAGGCCAACGCATCAATTTCCGGCGCAGAGGTCGGCTGCCAGGGCGAGGTTGGCGTAGCCTGTTCGATGGCGGCCGGCGCGCTGGCCGCCGCGATGGGCGGCACGCCGGCACAAGTCGAGAACGCGGCCGAGATCGGCATGGAACACAACCTGGGCCTTACGTGCGACCCGGTCGGCGGCATGGTGCAGATTCCTTGCATAGAACGCAACGCGATGGGGGCGGTCAAGGCCATCAACGCGGCTCGCATGGCGCTGCGCGGCGACGGTAGTCATTATGTCTCGCTTGACGCGGTTATCAAGACCATGATGCAGACTGGCGAAGACATGAAGTCGAAATACAAGGAGACGTCGCTTGGCGGCCTGGCGGTCAACGTGGTGGAGTGTTAGCGCAGGGAAACGATCCGGATAGAAATGGAAAACCCGCGCGGACCGAAGGGCGCGCGGGTTCAAGGGCAAAATACGGCATCAAGCTCGACCTTGAATTTTCTTGTCTATTTCGCGAGGGCAGGTTGTGTTGCCGGAGCGGTGGCGTGCGCTGCGGTAGCCTGGTCAGCGGCTTTCTTGTTAGCCAGGTGGCG
Source organism: Collimonas sp. OK607 (assembly GCF_900111995.1). Classification (GTDB taxonomy): domain Bacteria; phylum Pseudomonadota; class Gammaproteobacteria; order Burkholderiales; family Burkholderiaceae_D; genus Collimonas. The sequence continues at coordinate 57,758 of NZ_FOKF01000007.1, read as the reverse complement.
TCCCGCGACACAACCCCCAACCGCGCCGATCACCGCGTGATGACCCGCGTAGTGGCCGGCTACTGCGCCTACCGCGGCACCCTTTATGCAACCCTTGGCATTGGCGCCGCCGGCCGTACCAGCCAGTGCCAGCGCGCATAACGTTACGGCGATGATTTTCGAGTTCATGGTTTTTCCTTTGAAGATGAAGAGACTTGTCGCTGATCATTAACGCAATGGGCTGGGCAACCGGTTGACAACGCCTTATGGAAAGGCGTCTGCGTCACAATTGTTCACCTTTCAAATGGATAGATCAAGTGCCGTGCATTCTGCCTGTCGGCTAAGCTATGATTTTTATGCAAATTAGCAATCCCGGTCTGGTGCCGGATCCGGCCGCGCCATACAATTGTCGCAACAATCGCGACTGCAGCAGATACAACGAATAGTTGTTTCCCGTTCGATCCATTTAAATGCTGAAATTGTTGATTTCTTTGACCGAAAATTACCCAAATCGGACTGAGTAAGCTTTCGTGGCGCATCTTTTAAGCGTTCCGACGCTTCCAGTTATAGAATTGGAGTTTTCACGAACGGATACTTCAATGCCAAGCTCTACCCATATCGGCGCTGCCGCCGCCATTCAAGGCCTCACCACCTGGACTGCGGTGGACGGTCGCGATGCGATTCAAAAGACTTTCAAATTTGCCGATTTCAATGCCGCCTTTGGTTTCATGACCCAGGTGGCCTTGCTGGCGGAAAAGATGGACCATCATCCCGAGTGGTCGAATGTCTATAATCGCGTGGTGGTGGTGCTGACTACCCATGATAAGAATGGTGTCACCGACCTTGATGTGCGCCTGGCCCAATTCATGGACCGTCACGCCGGCGCTGCAGTCAAAAATTGAACAAACATGCAAAGCCGCAAAGGGGCGACATGACGAATGGCGTAAAGGATGTTGCAACTCCAGCCGTCGTGTTGATTACCGGCGCCGCCAAGCGGGTCGGGCGCGTGATTGCCGAACGGTTTGCGCAAGCCGGTTATGCTGTGGTGGTGCATTACGGCAGCTCGCAACAGGAGGCGCAGGATACGGTGCAGGCGATCGAAGCCGGCGGCGGCATTGCCGTCGCCCTGCAAGCGGACCTGCAGTCGCCGGATCAACTGGCCGCAATGATGACAGCCATCTATGCCAGGTTCGGCCGGTTGGACGTGCTGGTCAATTGCGCGGCGATTTTTTTTCCGGATACGCTGGCCGATTTTGCGCTGGAGGATCTGGAGCGTTCGTGGCAGGTGAATTGCCGGGCGCCGCTGCTGCTGACCCAGGCGTTTCACCAGCATGCCAAGGAGCGCTCACAGCAGGGAGTCGTGATCAACGTGGTGGATCAGAAGGTGCACGCCAATTTTCATCCAGAGGATTTCAGTTACACCGTGGCCAAGGCGGCATTGGGTAACCTGACCGCGATGCTGGCCATGTCGGCTGCGCCGGTACTGCGCGTCAATGCGCTGTACCCTGGTTTGATGACGACCAGCGGCGATCAGAGCCAGGCCGATTTCGAATATTCTGCGGCCCGCTCGACACCGCTCGGTTACATCGCCCCGATTACGGAAATAGCCGACGCCATATTGTTGCTGACCAGGCCATCTTTTAACGGTGCTGAATTTGTCGTGGATGCAGGGCAAAACCTGGTGCGGGTGGAGCGCGATGTGATTAACTTATATCGGGCTCCGTAGGTAGTCTGGCTCGGATTTAAGCTGATTCTTGATCTGATTTGTAAGGAAATGGCTGTCAGTGCGACCAAGCACCATGAAATACGATCAGCCAGGAGACTCAAGTGCAAATCCTTAATAATGTAACAAAAAAGCTCGCGCTAACTGCGCTTGCACTCGGCATTTCTTCCATCGCCCAGGCGCAGGACTATACAGCGCAAAGCCCGGCCTACCGGGTGGCGCTGGTCGAGCTGTATTCCAGTGAAGGCTGCAATAGCTGTCCGCCGGCCGACCAATGGCTATCCAGGCTTGGTGCCCAGGCCAAGGCAAACAAGGTGGTGCCGCTCGCGCTGCATGTCGATTATTGGGATAATCTCGGCTGGAAGGATCGGTTCGGCGACCACCGGTTTACCGTACGGCAGCAGGAATTGGCGGCATTTACCAAAAACCGTGTGGTGTATACGCCGGAAATATTTGTTGGCGGCCGCGAATTACGGCACTGGAATGTGAAAAACGATTTTGACGCTGCGGCTGGAAAAATAGCAGAGCAACCGTCGCCGGCCGATATTGCCATCAAATTATCAGGTACGGCAGCGCGCACGTTTGATTTGTCGACCAAGGTCAAGCTGCGGCAATCCTCCGGGGACGGGCACAATGCTTACATTGCCGTCTACGAAAACCAGTTGGTATCCAACGTTGCGGCAGGGGAGAACGGTGGCGTGACGCTGCATCACGACTATGTTGTGCGGCGCTGGCTGGGGCCCTTTGCGCTGAAGGACGGTGCGGTGCAGATCAATGAAAAAATCGCGCTTGACAGCATCGGCAAGGACGTTCGCGCGGATCGTTTCGGGATTGTTGCCTTCGTTCAGAATGCGAGCAGCGGTGAAGTGTTGCAGGTGGCCAGGCTGGCGGTTGATCGTTGATCGTGCGGTTGAAGATGCGATGAAAAAAACGCCGGATCAAATAATTTGATCCGGCGTTTTTTTGCTGACACTAAACCTGCTTCAGGCACTTGCCAGCGCAGCTTCCACCGCCAACCCGATTTCCAGGATTTTTCGATCATTGCCGCCAGCGCCAGCCAGCATCAATCCGACCGGCGCTTCACCGGCGGCATGACAAGGCAACGATAGCGCACAGCCATCGAGGAAATTGATTACAGACGGATTGCGCAAGATCAGGCCATTGGCAGCGTAATACGCATCGTCGCTGGCTTCCAGGACCGCGATAGTGGGCGCCACGATTGGCACGGTTAGCATCAGCAATGCATCGTAGCCGGAGATTCTCTGTTCGACCGCCGCGATCCATTGCTTGCGTGCGGCGAACAGGTCGATCAGGTCAGCTGCGCTGATTTCCTTGCCACGCAAGATACGTGAAATTACACGGGGATCGTAGGCAGCAGCTTGCTCGGCGATCAGCGCCCGATGCCAGGCATAGGCTTCGGCGCCGGTGAATCCGCCTTTCGCATTGATTGCAGCCAGCTCGGCAAATTCAGGTATCTCGACTTCCTCAATCAGCGCGCCGGCCGCTTGCAACCGCTGGCGCGCGTTGGCGAACGTCGCAGCGACGTGGCTATCGATACCATCCAGCACCACCGTGGTCGGCAGCGCCAGACGCAAACCGCGCAGGGAAGTTGGCGTCAGCTCTGGCACCGGTTCACCGGCCAGGATCGCATCAAGCGTAGCGCAGCAGGCGACGCTGTTGGCGATAGGGCCGATCGAATCCAGTTGTGTCGACAGCGGCAATACGCCTTGCAATGAAACCCGGCGCGCTGTCGGCTTGAAGCCGGTCAGTCCGCACAGTGCAGCGGGAATCCGCACCGAGCCGCCGGTATCGGAACCAATGGCTGCAACCGCCATGGCGTCGGTGACTGAGATCGCGGCGCCGGACGAGGACCCGCCCGGGATGCGGCCGTTGGCCCTGTCCCACGGATTGCGCGGGGTGCCGTAATGGGGATTGATGCCGAGGCCGGAATAGGCAAATTCGGTCATGTTGGTGCGGCCGACGATGACTGCGCCGGCTGCCACCAGACGCTGCACCACCAGCGCGCTAACACTGGCCGGCGCTGCATCGCGCAACGCTACCGAACCGGCGCGCGTGGTGCTGCCAGCAACATCGAACAAATCCTTGACCGAAATCGGCAAGCCGTCTATCGGCGAGCGCACCTGGCCGCTGGCGCGCAACAGATCGGATGCTTGCGCCGCGGCGCGCGCCGCCGTGGCATAAACTTCGGTGAACACCCGGCTGCCTTCGCCGGATGGCGCGAGCGCACGTTCCAGTGCAGCTTCGGTGAGTGCCGCCGAACTGACGCTATTTTGGCGCAGGGCTTCTGACAGGGTGTGCAGGGTAGGGGGCGTGGTAGTCATGCGGCCTCGGGAAATAAATGAAATTTGATATCCGACATTTGACAGCGGGTTTAAGCAACTTCAGGCAGTACTTCAACCTGGTAATGATGGCGCAAGGTGCGTTGCCGGCGCGGATCGAACAGTTCCATTGTAAATGACTGTGCCGGGCGGATGCCACCGATTGCACCAACGGTGCCGCAGGTCATGCCGCTGCCTGCTGGCAGCATGGCGGCGCCACCGGTGTAGCCGGCGATCAAATCCTGCGGGGTGCGTAGCGACACCAGCGGGCCTTCCTGATACAGCAGTTCCTCGCCGTTTTCTTCGATGTAGGAGCGGATCACCAGTTCATCCCAATAGTCAGCTACGTCGGCCAGACGCCAGGCACTGGTTGCGACCGGTTTCACGCATGCCTGTTTCGATAGCGCTACGCTGTGCGCTTCCAGCTTACGGTCGGTGTGGTCGGAGGCGATGCTGACATACAGTTCGCCATCCGCGGCAAAGACAAAGGTTTCCACTTCGCCGGATGAATCGGGGCCGACTACCTGCACCTGCTGCGCCTGGGTCAGTTGGTTGCTGGCGATGCGGTAATACAGCGGAACGGCGCTTGGACGCGAGATGCCGAGTGCTGCCAGTTCTTCGATGTGATGTTCGATGGCGGCGTGGTCGCGCCCGGCCCAGCCGGCTACGATCAGGGTGTTGATGTCGGTGTCCAGCTGACGCGGGCCTTGTTCGGTATCGATTTGAAAAGAGATATGCATGGTGATTCCAGCTATAAAGAGGCAACCGGCCCGGCGTTTAAGCCGAGCGGCGCGGATTTAAAATGAATGAGGAAAAGAAAAGGGTTTGTAACTACCGGACTTTTTTGATGAACAGTAAAACCAAAATCGTCGCGCAAAACTCTAGCGCCGCTACGAAGTAGAGACCGGAAGCCACGCTGCCGGTGGTGGTTTTCAGCGAACCGATCAGATACGGTGCGGCGAAGCCGGCCAGGTTGCCGATCGAATTGATCAGCGCAATGCCGCCGGCGGCCGCGGTGCCGGTCAGGAACGCGGCGGGAATCGACCAGAATACCGGGAATGCAGCCAGGATCCCGATGGCAGCCAGTGTCAACGCACACAGCGCCACCACCGCATTACCGATGAAAAATCCTGTCAGTATCAAACCGATGCTGGCCACCAGCGTCGCCAGTGCACAGTGCAGGCGACGTTCGCCGCTGCGGTCGGAGTGGATGCCGTTCCAGATCATGGCGATGGTGCCGGCCAGGAACGGGATGGCCGAGATCAGGCCGATCTGCAGATTGCCGACGACGCCGATTTCCTTGATGATCGAGGGCGACCAGAAGGCGATCGTGGCATTGCCGCTGACCACACAGAAATACACCGCAGCGCAAATCCAGACCCGGTAATTGCGGCAGGCGTCGCGCAGCGAAGCGTGTTTGTTATCGTGATTTTCAGAGGCCAGTGCGCGGGTCACGGCTTGCTGCTCAGTCTGGCTAAGCCATTTGGCGTTGTGCGGCTTTTCCGGCAGGTAAAGCAGTACCAGGATGCCGGCCAGGACCGACGGAATACCTTCCAGCAGGAACAGCCATTGCCAGTTGGCGAAGTGGCCGACGCCATCCATGCGGCTCATGATGAAACCGGCAATCGGTCCGCCGACCACGCCGGCGATTGCGAACGAGGTCATGAACAAGCCGTTGACGCGAGCCCGCCGTGCAGCCGGGAACCAGTAGGTCAGGTACAACACCACGCCTGGGAAAAAGCCTGCTTCGAACACACCCAGGAAGAAGCGGATTACATAGAATGTCGCCGGTGTCTTGACGTACACCATGGCCATTGAGGTCAGGCCCCAGAGAATGGTGATGCGGGCCAGGGTTTTGCGGGCGCCGATTTTTTCCAGCAGCAGGTTGCTGGGTACTTCAAACAGGAAATAGCCGATAAAAAAGATGCCGGCGCCGAGACCGTAGATGGCTTCGCTGAATTGCAGGTCCTGCAACATTTGGAGCTTGGCAAAGCCGACATTGACCCGGTCTATCCATGCCAGCACGAACAGGAATACCAGGAATGGAATCAGCCGCCAGGCGATTTTCTTGTAGGTATCTTCCAGCGCAATCGCTGCATTATTGATGTTGTTGCTCATTTGATGTCACCCGAAAATGGATTTGCTTCGCAGCAATTGGCGAAGGATGGCGCGGTGTTTCTGTGACGACCGTCACCGATGGCCAGATGTATTGCAAACAATCTTGGCTACCGGACGATTTGAGTATGCGCAGTCGATTAACGGCTGTCCAACAAGAAATTGTCAGCGCGATTGAATGGAAAATCTTATGAGCAAAAGTGGGGCGCTAGGGAGGGATGCGCGCACAAATGGTGCCACACCTGCCTAGGCAGGCGGAAAGGGGAGTTCCAGCGGACCGGCCGGCAGCCTGGCGATTTCAGGTCCCCAATTCAGTGCGAATTCGGAAGCGGTTTCCTGGGCGATGCTGGCAATCGTTTCAGTCAGCGCATTTTCCGGATCGTTGCGGAAGGAGGCCATCAGCAACAAAGCCGGGAAATCGGCGTCGACCCGCAGCAGTTGCAAGCTGCCGTCATTGAGCTCGCGCTGGATGATCGCCGGCGGCACCACGGCAACGCCGAAGCCATCGCTGACCAGCCGTATCATGGTCGCCACCGAAGTAATGCAATTGATGTGCAGCGAGCCGCGTTCGCTGTTGGAAAACAGTTGTTCGATGATGGTATGGGGCCCGGAGTTGCGGGCAAAGCTGACCAGCGGGAAGGCCGCCAGATCGGACAGACTCAGGGTTTCGTTGCCGATTTCCAGTTTGCTGCTGCCGACCCAGCGCATCGGCAATTCGCACAATTTGAGATTGCGGATATTCGGCGCGATCACCGGTTCCGCCTGCAGTACAAGATCCAGATCACCCTTGCTGAACTGCTCGCGCAAGTGGATGGTGGTGTCGCTGGCGATTTCGATTTCCAGTTGCGGAAACAGTTTGTGGATGCGGCCGATCAAGTCCGGGAACCAGCTATGGACGATCGATTCGATCACGCCTATCCGCAGCACGCCCGAATAGTTGTCGCGGGCCGACATGTCTTCCTTCATTTCGCGCATCAGCTTGACGATGCGTTCGGCATACACCAATGCCTTGCTGCCATCGGTGGTCAAGGCAACTTCGCGCGCGCCGCGATCGAACAGGCGCACGCCGAAATCCTGTTCCAGCGTGGCGATGCGGCTAGATACCGCGGCCTGGGTGGTATGCAGTTTTTCCGCCGTCAGCCGGAAATTTTTCAATTTCGCCAGCCAGACGAAAGTTTCGAGGAAGCGGATGTTCATCGGCGCTGTCGAGAGTCGATCATGGGTAAAACTTTAGTGTAGCGCATTGCCGTTCTTTGCACGCTCTTGCTCATGCTTCTTGCTCACTCACCCGGCAACTTGCCTTCGTCGGTCAGCGTAATGAAGCGCCGCAGCAGCGTGCGCAAGGCGATGGTGTCGACTGCGCCCAGGCTGCCCAGCAATGCGAGCTCGGTTTGCTTGCCTGCATTGGCAATTTCTTGCGCCAGGGCCTGGCCGATGGCAGTCAGGTAAAACAGTCCGCGCTCGTTGCGCTCGCCCTGATCCACCACCACTTGCAACAAGCCGCGCGCGGTCATGTCGTCCAGCACATTGATCAGCGGCGTGTGGCCAGCGTAGACGAACAGGCGGTTCAGCTCCGCCAGGCTGCGGCCGTTACGCGCGGCCAGCGTGTTCAGCACGAAAAATTCGGCATCGTTCAAGCCCTGCAGTGCGCCGAATTCACGCAGCTTCCCATATAAATGGAAATAGGCGCTGCCGAGCAGGTAACTCATCGAATTTTCATCGAAACTGTCGGAAGCAGCGGTCGCCTTGATCAAGGCTTCTGCTTCATCGGCCAGTTCCTTGCGGGTGGCGATGGCGTAATTGCCGCGCTGGTAAACCAGAGGGGCGATGTCGGAATGTTCAAAGTGCATGACTTCGCCGACCATGATGATATGGTCGCCGCCATCGTAGCGGTAGGCGGTCTTGCATTGCATGCGGGTAGTGCAGCCGTCCAGCAGCGGCGCGCCGCCCATGCCGGTTTCGAGGTCGAGACCGGCGAATTTGTCGTGCGCGCGCTTGCTGAAATGGGTGGCCAGCTGGTCCTGGTCATGCGACAGGATATGCACCGCCCAATATTCGGCGGCTTCGAAAGCCGCCAGGCTATTGGACGATTTTGACAAGCTCCACAATACCAATGGCGGATCGAGCGAGACCGAATTAAAGCTGTTGGCGGTGACGCCAATCAGTTTGCCATCGGACGAGCAAGCGGTAACGATGGTGACGCCGGTGGTGAAGGTGCCCAGGGCATTGCGGAATTCGCGCTGGTCGAACGGGGGTGACGGCTGGTGTGCTGTGGACATCTGCATTGCTTTCTAACAAATACTTTTTGGCATCATGTTATCAGGCTATGGGCCGGAGCGACGGATTGTTTATCCGGATGCTTATATAAGTGCATTATCAGCGCATGCTAGGATAACAATCTATCAAGCCTTGTCTTTACTATTTGCTCTTCCTATTTTTTTGAAAAGATCATCCGATGTGGATAGATACCCACTGCCATCTCGATGCCGCTGAATTTGCCGGTGAACAGACGCTGGTCGCGGCGGCGGCGCAGCAGCAGGACGTCAGCTGGATTGTGATTCCGGCGGTGGAACGTGCCAATTTCGCGACGGTCGCCGCACTGGCTGCGCAACTGCCTAATTGTACTTATGCGCTGGGCATACATCCCTTGTACGTGCCGCAGGCCGAAGAAACCGATTTGCTGGCATTGCGCGATACGATCGCTGCCGCCGTGTCCGACCGGCGTTTTGTAGCGATCGGCGAAATCGGCCTCGATTTTTTTGTCCCCGGCATGGAAAGCGGCCCTTTGCGTGAAAAGCAGGAGCATTTTTACGTTGAACAGCTGAAACTGGCGCGCGAATTCGATTTGCCGGTCTTGCTGCACGTGCGCCGCTCGCAAGACATTCTTCTCAAACATTTGCGCCGGATCAAAGTCCAGGGTGGCATCGCCCATGCATTCAACGGTAGTTTCCAGCAGGCCGAGGCGTTCATTGGCCTGGGTTTCCGGCTCGGCTTTGGCGGTGCGATGACATTTACGCGTGCGCTGCAAATCCGCCGTCTGGCAGTCGAATTGCCATTGGACGCGCTGGTGCTGGAGACCGACGCGCCCGACATGTCGCCCGCCTGGCTCCATCCCGGCATTAACCATCCTCAACAGATTCCCCGCATAGGCGCTGTACTGGCCGAGCTGCGCGGGATGGCCGTACCTGAACTTGCGCAGGCAACTGCCGCCAACGCCCGCGCCGCATTGCCGCGTCTGGCGGCCCTGGTTTAAGTAGCGCAAGGCGGCGAGTCTGCGCAGCGCCGTCATAGGGTTCGTGCTAGGTGTTGCATTTTTGCAAACCAGGGCGTCGCTGCCAGACGTTTGGCTATTGTGCGGATTGCTGCTGCTGGCGATATTGCCGGCCGTGACCGCCCGCAAAATCGGTCATCCATGCCTCAAATCAGCCGTGAACATGCTGGCCGGCGCCTTGTTCGGTATAACCTGGGCAGCACTGCTTGCCCAATATTACCTACAGCATGAGTTGCCGTCGGCATGGGAAGGGCGCGACATCTCCGTGATTGGCACGGTTGACAGCTTGCCGTCTTATTTCGAATCAGGTGCCCGTTTTACTTTTGCCGTAGAGAAAGTTCTGGATCAGGACGGCGTTTCACCAATCGTTCCAAAACGCCTGGCACTGGCCTGGTACCAGACTGCGGGTCAACCGCTGCCGGTTCAAGTACAACCCGGCGCACGCTGGCAACTGACTGTGCGCTTGAAGCGTCCGCACGGGAACGCGAATCCGCCGTTTTCGACTATGAAGCATGGCTGCTGGAGCGCAATCTGCGCGCCACCGGCTACGTGCGTTCCGATCAGAAGCTGGCGTTGAAGAACCGGCAGTTGCAGGCATTCGTATTCAGTCCCGGCAACCTGATTCAAGTATTGCGCAGCCGTTTGCGCGAGCGGATTTTGCGAGCCTTGCCAGAACATCGTTATGCCGGCGTGCTGGTGGCGCTTGCAGTGGGTGACCAGCGTGCCATCGATCAGTCCGACTGGGAGGTATTCAATCGTACCGGCATCAGCCACCTGGTCGTACAATACTGCATATCACGATGATTGCCGGCATGTTCGCGGCAATCATGGCGGCGCTGTGGCGCCGCTCCTTCTTCACCAAAGCAGCCTTGCCTTTGCTATTGCCGGCGCAAAAGGTCGCCGCATTGAGCGGAGCGCTGGCGGCGCTGTGTTACGTACTGCTGGCGGGATTCGGCATACCGGCGCAACGCACCTTATACATGTTGCTGACAGTCGCGCTGGCTTTGTGGAGTGGCCGCATCGCCAGCGTTTCGCATGTGTTGTGCGTCGCCCTGGCGGTGGTCTTGCTGGTCGATCCCTGGGCGTTGTTATGGCCGGGATTCTGGCTGTCGTTCTGTGCTGTCGGCGTGATCCTGTACACCAGCGTCGGCCGTAGCCAGAACGTGGCTGTAGAAGGGAAATCACGCATCGTGCGCTTCCTGGGCGTATTAAAAATGGCCGGCGCCACCCAATACGCAGTGACCATCGGCTTGCTGCCGTTGACGACGTTATTGTTTGGCCGGGTATCGTTGATCGGCCCGCTCGCTAACGCCCTGGCGATTCCGCTGGTCGGTCTGGTGGTCACGCCGTTGACGTTGTTTGCCAGCGTGCTGCCGGCGCCGCTGTCGACCTGGCTGTGGCGTGGCGCGCATGCATTGATTGAGCAGCTGGCGGTTTTTCTGAACTGGTTAAGCGCTTTGCCATTTGCTGTATGGCAAGCGGCGCTGCCACAGCCATGGACTTTTGCATTGGCGCTGCTGGCTACTTTGTGGTTGCTGGCGCCGCGCGGATGGCCGTTGCGCTGGCTGGCGCCGATCGGCTGGCTGCCTTTGCTGCTGGATAACGGCAGTCGTCCCGGCGCCGGTGAAATGTGGGTTACGGCGCTGGATGTCGGCCAGGGAATGGCGGTACTGATAGAAACCGCCGATCACCGCTTGCTGTACGACAGCGGTCCGGCTTATTCACCCGCATCGGATGCCGGCAGCCGCGTCATTGTTCCTTACCTGAGAGCGCGCGGCATCACCGGGCTGGATGCGCTGGTGGTGTCGCATAACCACGATGACCATTCCGGCGGTGCATTGTCGATCATGAATAGCGTCAAGGTGAACACCGTGTATTCATCCCTGCCGCTGGAGCACCCGATTGTCAAGGCTGCAGCAGATCACCGGCGCTGCCATGGCGGTCAAGACTGGCAATGGGGAGGCATGAAATTTGACATGCTGTATCCGGATCTCGATCACTATTCGGTGCGGGAAGCGGCGCAGGCAGCGTCGAGGAGACATAATCCGAATGCCGACAGCTGCACCCTGAAAATCACCCACCGCAAACACGTCGTTCTATTGCCGGGAGACCTGGAAACGGCACAGGAAAGGAAAATCATCACCAGTCACGCCGGACAGTTGAAGGCCAACGTATTGTTAGCGCCTCATCATGGCAGCGGTACTTCGTCTACCGCTGCGTTCCTGGCGGAAGTCGATCCGCAAATCGCCATGTTCCAGGTCGGCTATCGCAACCGCTTCCGCCACCCGCAACGACAAGTGCTGGAGCGTTACCAGGCTTTGGGGATTGAGACCTTACGCAATGACCAGGATGGCGCAATCATGTTGAAATTCGGTGAAAACATTGTCGCCGATACGTATCGTGAGCAGCACCGGCGCTATTGGTATGGCCGTTGACGGTGCAAGCGGTAGCAATGCGGTTCTGAGCGCCAGCTCTAAAATTCCCTTTGGAACATAGCTGTTTTGGGTTTTAAATGAGACCCCATCAAGACAGGTCCGCTGTTTTATTTATGAAATACATGAAATAACCTTATGCACCCGATTTTGCACTTCATTCACGGCAACAGCTTTCCGTCAGGAACTTATCGGCAGTTCCTGGAGTATCTGGAATACGATTACGACGTGCGCTCGCTCGACATCCACGCCCATAATCCAAAGTATCCCGTCACCGACGGCTGGCCGGCGCTGGTGCAGGAATTGATTGATGAACTGGCGGCGCGTTATTCGCAGCCGGTGATCCTGGTCGGTCATTCGATGGGCGGCGGCCTGGCCTTGCTGGCGGCGCACCAGCGTCCTGACCTGGTCAGTTGCGTGGTGATGCTCGACACGCCGGTAGTGGTCGGCTGGCGTGCAAGCTTGTTGCGCGGCGCGAAAGCGTTGGGACTGGATAACCGGGTATCGCAAGCCAGGTTCTCGGCCAAACGGCGCAATCTGTGGCCCAGCGCCGAAGCTGCCTACCAACACTTCGCCGGCAAGCAGGTGTTTGCCAGTTGGGCGCCGGAAGTGTTGCGCGATTACATTACCTACGGGCTGGAAGAAGACCAGGGCAACATGGTCCTGCGCTTTCGGCGCGATATTGAAACTGCTGTCTACCGGACCCTGCCGCACAATATGGGTAACGTCCTGAAGGGCGGTTTTCCGGTGCCGATAGGTTTTGTCGGCGGCGTCGACTCGGTCGAATGCCGGCAGGCCGGACTCGACGCGACCAAGCGCCTGGTCGGGAAATATTTCAGGCAGATCCCTGGCGGCCACCTGTTTCCGATGGAAACTCCGGAACTGGCTGCGGCTACCACGCGTCAGATGATTCAGTCCCTGTTGGGCTCTCGCTAATCTGTGAAGAACCCTTTTTATTCGTAGGGTGGGCACGCTTTTGTGCCCACGCGTGAATTCAATCCACGCACTGGCCTATTTCCGTGCCGCGGAGGCCCTTACTCCGGATATCGCGGTCACGCGTGGGCACAAAAGCGTGCCCACCCTACGTCCGTCCTATTTTTACCATTGCTTATCGGTAATCCGTGAAGAACCGAAATTTAGTGGTCATCTGGGTAGGCGGGGCGCTTATTTATTGGTAACAATTAGTAGCCATTCGAGGTCCAGTGCCCGGCATGTTGTAGGATACAGGGCTATTTCCATCGAATATTGCTATGTCATCAACACAGAAAACCAAGCAAGATCCAAATAAGTCCCGCTCTGGCCAGACCGGGAAAAACGGCAAGGGCAGCGTTGCGCACGCGCTGTTGCTCACCATCGGCGGCCTGGTTGCGGCCGGCGTGGTCATCGGCGGCTTGCTGGTGACGTATGCGCTGGTAGTCATGACGCCACAATTGCCGGCGCTCGACGCGATCACCGACTATCGGCCGAAAGTGCCGCTGCGCATCTACACCGCCGACCATGTCTTGATCGGCGAGTTTGGCGAGGAACGGCGCAGCCTGGTCAAGCTGGATGATATTCCGGCGGACATGAAGAATGCGGTGCTGGCGATTGAAGATGCGCGCTTTTATCAGCATGGCGGCATCGACGTCATCGGCATTCTGCGTGCCGGCCTGACCGATATCTTGCATGGCGGCGCTTCGCAAGGCGCCAGCACCATCACCATGCAGGTAGCCCGCAACGTTTTCTTGTCGAGCGAAAAAACCTATTCGCGCAAGATCTATGAAATTCTGCTGGCCTACAAGATCGAGACGGCGCTGAGCAAGGATCAGATTCTTGAGGTCTACATGAATCAGATCTACCTGGGCCAGCGTTCCTTCGGTTTCGCCGCCGCGGCACGTACCTATTTCGGCAAGGACTTGAAAGACATCACCCTGGCCCAGGCAGCGATGCTGGCCGGATTGCCGAAAGCGCCTTCTGCCTACAATCCGGTGGTCAATCCGAAGCGCGCGCACATACGCCAGCAATATATCCTGAAGCGCATGCTCGACCTCGAGTTCATCACCAAGGAACAGTATGATCAGGCGGTGACGGAAGATATCCAGGTCAAGACCAAGGGTAACAACTACAGCGTGCATGCCGAGTACGCCATCGAAATGGTGCGCCAGATGTTGTACGCGCAATTCAAGGAAGACACCTACACCCGCGGCCTGAGCGTCATCACCACCCTCAATGCAGCCGACCAGCAGGCGGCGTATGACGCGGTACGCAAGGGCGTCATGGATTACGACCGGCGCCACGGCTATCGCGGTCCGGAGGCAAGCATCGAGTTGCCGGCCCCTGGCGACGAGCGTGACCAGGCGGTCGAAGATGCCTTGCAGGACAAGCCAGACAATGACGACATCGTACCGGCCGTGGTGTTGAGCGCCGACGCCAAGCAGGTGCAGGTGATGTTGCGCAACGATAATGCTGTCACCATCAGCGGCGAGGGCTTGCGCCTTGCCGCAGCTGCGTTGAGCCCGAAAGCCGGCAAGAATCTGCGGATTCAAAAAGGGTCCGTGATCCGCGTCATCAATACCGCCAAAGGCTGGCAAATCACGCAATTGCCGCAGGTCGAAGCCACCTTGGTGTCGCTGACGCCGCAAAGCGGCGCTATCCGCGCACTGGTAGGCGGCTTCGATTTCAACCAGAATAAATTCAACCATGTGACCCAGGCCTGGCGCCAGCCTGGCTCGACGTTCAAGCCGTTCATATATTCGGCAGCGCTGGAAAAGGGCTTCGGACCGGCGTCCATCATTAACGACGCGCCGGTATCGTATCCCGGTGGACCGGGCCAGCCCGCCTGGGAACCGAAAGACGACGATCAGCCGGACGGCCCGATGCCGCTGCGCACCGGCTTGCAACGTTCGAAGAATCTGATATCGATCCGTTTGCTGGATGCGATCGGCGTCAAATACGCGCAGGAATTCGTCACCAGCCATTTCGGCTTCGATATCGACAAGACTCCGCCTTATCTGCCGCTGGCTCTGGGTGCTGGACAAGTCACGCCGCTGCAACTGGTGGGCGCCTACGCGGTGCTGGCAAATGGCGGTTACAAGGTTAATCCTTATTTGATCGCCCAGGTAACCGACTCACGCGGCGCCGTATTGACCAAGGTCGAACCGCAGATTGCGGGCCAGAATGCCACGCGGGTACTGGATCCCCGTAACAGCTACATCATGACCAGCCTGCTGCAATCGGTGGCGCAACGCGGCACCGGCGCCGGCACCAACGTATTGCACCGTACCGACCTGGCTGGTAAGACCGGCACCACCAACGATGCCTTTGACGGCTGGTTTGCCGGTTATCAGAACAGCCTGGTGGCGGTGGCCTGGATGGGTTATGACCAGCCCAAGACTCTGGGTAGCCGCGAGTTCGGTGCGCAACTGGCCTTGCCGATCTGGACCGAGTACATGGGGCGCGCCTTGCGCGGCGTGCCGACCTATCAAATGCCTATGCCGGATGGCATCACTACCATCAACAATGAGTTTTACTTCGATAATTTCACGCCGGGCAATGGCTTCATCGCTTCGCTCGGGCTGGGAGCAGGTGCTGCGGCTCCTGTCGAAATCGGCCCTGATGGCCTGCCGGTACCCGGGCCTGTGATGCCGATTACTCCGCAAGAGGATGAGAAGCAAAATATTCTCAAGTTGTTTGGCGGCCATTGAGGCGACGCGAAGTCTGTAAGACAGTCTGAAAACAGACCGGCAATACTCGTTAAGGGTATTGCCGGTTTTTTTTGTAAATCGGGCAGCGGTCATCAAAGTATTTTGATGCCGCATCGATAATCACGTAGTTTATTTGCCGAAAGGCAACTAAACTACGTGCATTTCTGCAAGCGTCAAATAGTTGTAATCAGTAGTGAAGACCCGCCCCGGTAGTTAACCAACAGCCAGCCCGAAGGAAGATTCAATGCCTCATGGTTTTCGTAACTTGCAAGGAATCCGGCGGTTCTCCGCGATATTGATGCTGTCGTTGTCCGTAATGTGCGGTACAGCCGGGGCACAAGCCCCAGCCAGCTTACCCAGCGTTGCCAGTTTCTTCGAGCTTCCAACTCTGAGCAGCGCGCAGTTATCTCCCGATGGCCGTTACGTTGCGATGCTGGTGCCGCTCAAGGGCGGCTATGTGCGGCTTGGCGTGATGGATGTTGTCGAGCGGATTCCGAAGGTAGTTGCGAGTTTCGACGACGCCGATGTCAGCGGATTCCATTGGATCAACAACAACAGGCTGGTGTTTGAAGCCGGAGACAGGTCGATCGGCGTTGGTGACCAACATCGGGGTTCGGGCTTGTATGCAATCAATCGTGATGGCACTGAGTTCAGGCAGTTGGTAGAACGTTCTTTCCAGCTATTGGCTGCACGTAGCAATAACGTACACGGCCCGTTGTCGGCAAATAATCTGTTCTACGCGACGATCAACGACTCGGGCGATATCTATCTTCTCCAATTTGACGTGACTTGGGGAAATGTCGCAAAAAGTCAGGCAGTAAGACCGGTAGGTTTACTGCGCCTCAATACCAAGACAGGTCGCTCCACCATGATTGAACGTCCCGGCGTGACCACTGCCTGGCTGATAGACCGAAAAGGAGAGCCCCGCGTAGCCACCACGACTGATGGCGAAATGGCGTCGGTGTTTTATCGGGATCCGGAGCAGAACCAATGGCGCAAGCTGACAGAGTTCAATGCCTATACCGGTGACGGGTTCACTCCCTACTTTTTTGGCCCGGACGGTACGCTGTATGTCAGTGCACGCCACGGTACCGACAAAGTGTCCTTATATCGTTATGACCTGAATAAAAAGAGCATTGATCCGGAGCCCGTGGTATCGCTCAAGGATTACGATTTTTCCGGAAGCATCGTTTATAACGATAAGAAAATCCTGGGCGTACGATTTGAAACCGACGCCGACGATACCAAATGGCTGACTCCGGAAATGCAGGCGATACAAAAATCGGTCAACGACTTGCTGCCGTCGACGGTCAACCAGATCAGCGTTGCCTATCATCCGGAGACGCCGTATGTGCTGGTGCAATCGTTTTCCGATGTCCAGCCGGCGGTATATTTTCTCTATGACAGTGCGGCGAAAAAATTGACGCTGCTCGGCAGCTCCATGCCGCACATCGATCCGCAGCAAATGTCGGCCAAGGATATGGTGCGATATAAAGCGCGCGACGGCCTGGAAATCCCAGCCTATCTGACCATGCCTAAGAATGCTGGCAAGAAGAATCTGCCGCTGGTGGTGCTGGTGCATGGCGGGCCGTTTGTGCGTGGCGGCTCGTGGCGCTGGAATCGTCAGGTGCAGTTTCTGGCGTCGCGTGGCTATGCGGTGCTGGAGCCGGAATATCGGGGCAGCACCGGCTTTGGCTGGAAGCATTTCAGAGCCGGCTGGAAGCAATGGGGCCTGGCCATGCAGGATGACGTCGCCGATGGCGCCAAATGGGCGATCGCCCAAGGTATCGCCGATCCGAAGCGGATTTGCATCGCTGGCGCCAGCTACGGCGGTTATGCCACGTTGATGGGATTGATCAACGATCCTTCGCTGTATCGTTGCGGAGTCGAATGGGTCGGCGTTACCGATATCAACCTGATGTATGACGTCAACTGGAGCGATATGTCCGTTGAGTATCTGAAATACGGCATGCCATTGCTGGTCGGCGATCAGGAGAAGGATGCGGCACAACTGAAAGCTACCTCGCCGCTGGTCAACGCGGCGCGCATCAGGCAACCGTTGCTGCTGGCTTACGGCGGCTCCGATGTGCGCGTTCCCATAGTGCACGGAACCAAATTCCGCGATGCCGTCAAGGCAAGTAATCCGAACGTCGAATGGATCGAGTATCCGGAAGAAGGGCACGGCTGGCGGCTGCAGAAAAACAATGTCGATTTTTGGACGCGCGTAGAGAAATTCCTGAATCAGCAGATCGGCAAACCATAATTTGTAATTTTGTAGTCTAGATCGCCCAGGTACGCTGCAAAATCTGCTGTTGCAGATGCGCCGCCGCCAGGGTGCCGTAGACGCGCCCGCCCATCGCCTCGCTGCGGCTGGCGATAAACGCTTCCGCGATGGCCGCCGGCGCATGCTGCAACATCAAGGCGCCCTGGACCGTCAGCACCAGGCGCTGCACAAACCGGCGCCCCAGCATCTCGCGCTGTTCAGCCGGGGTGGCCAGGTCCTTCAGCAGATCATCCAGCATGCTGCGAAGGCCGGGATGATCGCGCGCTACCTCAGTCAGTTGCGCCAGCAGCAAGCCGAAGCCGGCCGGCTCGCGTTCAATCGCGCGCAGCACGTCCAGGCACATCACGTTACCTGAGCCTTCCCAGATCGAATTGACCGGTGCTTCCCGGTAAAAGCGCGCCATCGGTGCGGTTTCGACGTAGCCGTTGCCACCCCAGATCTCCATGCATTCGCCGGTGAATTCCAGCGCCCGTTTGCAAATCCAGAATTTGGCGGCTGGGGTGACGATGCGGCGCCAGGCGCGTTGCAGCGGATCGTCGGGCTGTTCGAAAGCGCTCGCCAGCTGCAGCATCAGCAGCGTTGCCGCTTCGCTTTCCAGGGCCAGGTCGGACAACACGTTTTGCATCAGGGGCTGTTCTGCCAGGTGGCGGCCGAAAGCGCTGCGGTGGCGCGCATGGTGCAGCGCTTGCACCAGCGCCTGGCGCATCAGGCCGGCGGAGCCGATGACGCAATCGAGGCGCGTATGGTTGGCCATTTCGATAATGGTCGGGATGCCGCGGCCTTCGTCGCCGACCATGATGCCGAAGGCATCCCGGAATTCCACCTCGCTGCTGGAATTGGATCGATTGCCGAGTTTGTCTTTCAAACGCTGTATCTGCACCGGATTTTTACTGCCGTCCGGGCGCCAGCGCGGTACGAAAAAGCAGCTCAAGCCCATCTCGGTGCGCGCCAGCACCATGTGCGCATCGCACATGGGCGCCGAGAAAAACCATTTGTGGCCGGTCAACAGGTAACCGGCGCCGCGGCCGCTACCGCCTGTCAGCGGTATGGCTGCGGTAGTGTTGCTGCGGACATCGGAGCCACCTTGTTTTTCCGTCATGCCCATGCCGATCAGCATCGAGCCTTTGTGATCCAGTGGAAGATCGCGGCCATCATGTTCACATGACAACAGTTTTGCCTGCAAGGCGGCAAATAGCGCCGGTTCTTGCTGCAGCACCGGAATCGAGGCGAATGTCATGGTGGTAGGGCAAAGCGACCCCGCTTCCACCTGGGCGTGCAGGAAGTAACCAGCCGCCCGCGCCACATGGCTGCCGCTTTGCGGCTTGATCCAGGGCAGGGCGTGCAGGCCTTCGCGTCGCAGCAAGCCCAGCAAGGCATGCCAGGCCGGATGGAAATCGACGACATCAATGCGATTGCCGAGGCGATCGAAGGCACTCAGTTCGGGCTGGTGGCGGTTGGCCAGCTCCGCCAGCTGCCAGGTTTCCTTGCTGCCCAGCTCGGCGCCGTAGCGTGCCAGCTGGTCGGCGTGCCATTGCCCCTGCAGGCGCTTTACGCCAGCTTGCAGGATGGTATCGTCGAGGAATAGATTGTTGCCATACAGCTCAGGCACCTGATTTGTCACTTCATGGATTTGCCCTTGCATGATTGATCTCCTGATGACAGTGTTATTTGGCAATTTGCAGGGTGGGTACGGTGTGCCCACGCGTTTGCGTTATAACCGGAGTATAAGACGGCGGGGCGCTACGTGGGCACACCGTGCCCACCCTACAAGGGCCGAATTTGGCCGCCAAGTTTAAAAACCGTATTAACCTCGTCTGTCAGGTAAAATGCTGTTTGTATTTCACAACCTGCAGCCCATATTCGTCGCCTATGTCCTACCAAGTTCTCGCCCGTAAATATCGCCCCAGAAGTTTCGATACGCTGGTCGGCCAGGAACACGTCGTTAGGGCCTTGACGCACGCCTTGGAGCAACAGCGTTTGCACCATGCTTATCTGTTCACCGGCACCCGCGGTGTTGGCAAGACTACTTTGTCGCGGATCCTGGCGAAATCGCTGAATTGCATCGGAGCCGACGGCAACGGCGGCATTACCGCAGCACCGTGCGGTGTGTGCGAAGCCTGCGTGGCGATCGATGCCGGACGTTTCGTCGACTATATCGAGATGGATGCGGCGTCGAACCGTGGCGTCGACGAAATGGCGCAGCTGCTGGAACAAGCGGTCTATGCACCGTCGAATGCGCGCTTCAAGGTCTACATGATCGATGAAGTGCACATGCTGACCAACCATGCCTTCAACTCGATGTTGAAGACGCTGGAAGAGCCGCCGGAACATGTCAAATTCATCCTGGCGACCACCGATCCGCAAAAAATCCCGGTAACGGTGCTGTCGCGCTGCCTGCAGTTCAACCTGAAGCAGATGCCCCCCGGCCATATCATCAGCCATCTGGATAATATCCTGGGCCAGGAACAAATCGAATTCGAAACTCCCGCTTTACGTTTGCTGGCGCAAGGGGCACACGGCTCGATGCGCGATGCGCTGTCGCTGACCGATCAGGCGATCGCCTATGCCGCCGGCAAAGTGACATTGGACGCGGTGCAGGGCATGTTGGGCGCGCTTGACCAGTCTTATCTGATCCGTGTGCTCGATGCGCTGGCGCAAAAAGACGGCCCCGGTTTGCTGGCAGTTGCCGACGACATGGCCAGCCGCAGCCTGTCATATAACGCTGCGCTGCAGGACCTGGGTACTTTGTTGCATCGGGTAGCCCTGGCGCAAAGCGTCCCCGCCGCCTTGGCCGACGATTTGCCGGAACGCGAAGAAGTGATCCGGCTGGCGGCCTTGTTCGATGCCGAGGAAGTACAACTGTTTTACCAGATCGCCGTACATGGCCGTAATGAACTGGGATTGGCGCCGGACGAATATGCCGGTTTCTCGATGACCTTGCTGCGCATGCTGGCATTCCGGCCGCAAGCCGACGGCAGCACGGTAGCACCGCCGCCAGTCAGCCGGCCGCGCCCTCAGGTTAGTGCGGCGCCTGCACCGCAGCCAGCTCCTGCATCCAGGCCGGCCGCAGCGCAAGCTCCGGCAGCAGCACCTGCGGCAGCGCGTCTAAGCAGCGCACCGCAGACGGTCAGCACCAGCGCACCGGTAGCGCGTCCGGACACAAGCGCCATGAGTCCGGCAAGAGCCGCGCTGGAAGCGGCGCGCGCTGCTGCATCTTCCCGCAAGGGTGGCGCTGCGGCGCGGCCACAGCCAAGCCAGGCGCAAGTAGCGCCAGCCAGCCAGCCAGCCGTAGCGGAAGCCAAGCCTGCAGCACCGGCTTATGTGAAGCCGGTACCGCAAAATTCTTCCGTGCCGCCTTGGGAAGAAGAGATTCCTTTGCCCACGGATTTGCCAGATACCGAATTTTCCAGTTCGGTGGCTGAAAAAAAAACTGAATCGTACGCACAATTCGCACCCTCACGTCCACCTGCAGCCACCGGCGGAGTGAACGGAGCGGCAAACGGGGGGGCTAACAATCACCGTCAGGCCGCGCGTCCCGAACCTGTTGCCCCGCAGCCTGCGGCTCCGGTAGAACCGTTACCGCCGCTGGTCCTGCAACCAGATACTAACCTGAACTGGGACGGCAACTGGCCGTTGCTGGCCGCCAATTTGGCGGTGCGCGGAGTAGCGCATCAATTGGCACAGCAGAGCGAACTGATCAAATCTGACAGTAGCGGCGCGGCAGTGCAATTCCATCTGCGGATTCCTTTCGATACCTTGCGCTCGGCCGGCAGTGTTGATAAGTTGGAAGTAGCGCTGACCGAGCATTTCGGCCGTAACGTAAAAGTGGAAACCGAGCTCGGCACGGTCCGCCATACCGCCAATGCGCAGGCCATGGCGGCACAGGCAGAGCGGCAGCGTCTGGCAGAACAGACAGCGCAAAACGATCCCTTCATTCAGAGCATGATGCGCGAATTCGGCGCTTCGATCGTGCCTGGATCGATCAAGCCTCTGGGGTAATCAACTTTTTGTAGTCAATTTTTGTGATCAATTTTTTTGTAATGAATTTTTTTGTTTTCATAGGAGAAGCGTCATGATGAAGGGCCAAATAGCAGGGCTGATGAAACAAGCCCAGGCAATGCAAGACAACATGAAGAAGATGCAAGACCAATTGGCCTTGATCGAAGTCGAAGGCGAATCGGGCGCCGGCCTGGTGAAAGTCGTGATGACTTGCAAGAACTCCGTCAAGCGGGTAGCGATCGACGCTTCCTTGCTGGCCGACGACAAGGACATGCTGGAAGATCTGGTAGCTGCCGCGTTCAACGATGCAGTGCGTAAAGCTGAAGCATTGTCGGCGGAAAAAATGTCCGGTCTGACTGCAGGCATGCCAGCCGGTTTCAAATTGCCATTCTGACCAACCTCGTTTTTGAGCACAGCATGATTCAAGGCTTGACGTGAAAATTCCTTCCAGTCTTACTTTACTCACCGAAGCCTTGCGTCATCTGCCCGGCGTCGGTCCGAAATCGGCGCAACGCATGGCTTATCACTTGTTGCAGCATGATCGCGACGGCGCGGCGTTGCTGGGGCGGGCGCTGACCCAGGCGGTCGACCAGATCCGCCACTGCGCGCTATGCAATACCTTCACCGAAAACGAGGTCTGCGAAACCTGCCTCGATCCTGATCGCGATCCTGCCTTGCTGTGCGTGGTGGAGACGCCGACAGACCAACTGATGATTGAACAGACCCTGACTTTCAAGGGCCTGTATTTTGTCCTGATGGGACGCTTGTCACCGCTGGACGGCATCGGTCCAAAAGACATCCAGCTGGAAAAACTGATCGGCCGCGCCACCGACGGCGTGGTGACGGAAGTCGTGCTGGCGACCAATTTCACCAATGAAGGGGAGGCCACTGCCCACTACATCAGCGAAACCATGAAAGCCCGCGGCCTGCAAGTCAGCCGCCTGGCGCGTGGCGTGCCGGTGGGAGGGGAGTTGGAGTATGTTGACGCCGGCACCATCGCCCGTGCGATGCTGGACAGGCGTGCAACCTAGCATCTGATATGGCTGATATGTCATGCTAAAAAAACATAATGACGAGAGGCTACTAATTTCCACGCAGACAGTATTATCATAGAGTCCGCAAGTAACCGGATTTCCGAACAGCCACACCAAGATGGCAAAGAAAAGAACCATTACTGACATAAACATAAATTTAGCAGTAGTGAAATAACCCTGGATATACGAGGAGACAATATGAAGTTCAGCTGGAAGCAGTTTGGCATCGCCCTTTGCTTGTTCTTGGCGGGGTACCTGACATTCAATGGAAATTTGTTTGCGCAGACGCCGGAGAAAACCAAAGTATCGATCGCGGTGGGTGGCAAAAACCTGTTTTATTACCTGCCGCTGACGATTGCCGAGCAGCTCGGTTATTTCAAGGATGAAGGCCTGGATGTGACGATTTCCGATTTCGCCGGCGGCGCCAAAGCGCTGCAGGCGCTGATCGGCGGCAGTGCCGACGTAGTCTCCGGCGCGTTCGAACACACCATCAGCATGCAGGCCAAGAATCAGCACATCACCGCATTCGTGCTGCAGGGCCGGGCGCCGCAAATCGTCATGGGCGTGTCCAACAAGACCATGCCAAACTATAAGTCGATTGCGGATCTGAAAGGCAAGAAGATCGGCGTTACCGCGCCGGGTTCCTCGACCAGCATGATGTCCAATTTCGTCCTGGCCAAGGGCGGCCTGAAGCCGACCGACGTCTCCTACATCGGCGTGGGCGCCTCGGCTGGCGCATTGTCGGCACTGCGCACCGGCTCTATCGACGTGATCGTCAATCTCGATCCGCTGATCACCATGATGCAGCAAAATAATGAGATCAGGATCATTGCCGATACGCGCACGCTGAAAGACACCAATGCCGTGTTTGGCGGCCCGATGCCGGCAGCCACCTTGTACGCCTCCGCCGATTTCATCAAGAAATATCCGAATACCACGCAGGCATTGACCAACGCCATGGTGCGCGCCCTGAAATGGCTGCAGAAAGCCGGCCCGTCGGACATCGTCAAAACGGTGCCGGAGAGTTATCAGCTGGGTGATCGCGCGTTGTACATCGAAGCCTTCATGAAAGTGCGTGAAGCGCTGTCACCGGACGGCACGATTCCTGACGCTGGCCCGAAAGTGGCGCTGCATACACTGGAAGCATTCGATCCCGAGCTGGCCGGAAAAAATATCGACCTGTCGCAAACTTATACCAATGAGTTTGTAAAAAAAGCTAACGCCAAGTACAAATAATACGGGTAGGGTGGGCAAGTTTCTTTTGCCCACGCGTGACCTCAAATTCGTCGTCATGCTCGTCTCGATAACGCGTGGGCAAAAAAACTTGCCCACCCTGCCAGCCAGCAGTAACAAGCCAATCCCCACTCTCATGATTCCAGCCCTCCATCTCGACAACGTCAGTTGCACCTTCATCTCCAAAGACGATCGCTCCCAGCGTTACACCGCAGTCGCTGACACCAATTTGTCGATTGCGCCGGGCGAATTCGTTTCCGTGGTCGGGCCGACCGGCTGCGGTAAATCGACCTTGCTGAATGTCGGCGCCGGTTTGCTGCAGCCTTCATCCGGCAGCGTCAAGGTGTTTGGCGAGCCGCTGGTTGGCATCAATCGCCGTGCCGGTTACATGTTCCAGGCCGAAGCGCTGATGCCGTGGCGCAGTGCGCTGCAGAATGTCATTGCCGGCTTGCAGTATCGGGAAACCGATGAAGCCAAGGCGCGCCAGTTGGGCGAAGAATGGCTGGCGCGAGTCGGCCTGCAAGGCTTCGGCGATCGTTATCCGCATCAACTCTCGGGCGGCATGCGCAAGCGGGTGGCGCTGGCGCAGACCTTGATTCTCGATCCTGACATCATTTTGATGGATGAGCCGTTTTCGGCATTGGATATCCAGACCCGGCAACTGATGGAAAACGAAGTGCTGGAATTATGGAGCGCCAAACGCAAAGCGGTACTGTTCATCACCCACGACCTGGATGAGGCGATCGCCATGTCGGACCGGGTGGTAGTGCTGTCAGCCGGGCCGGGAACCCATCCGATAGGTGAGTTCGTGATTGATTTACCGCGTCCGCGCGATGTGGCTGAAATCCGTAACGAGCCCCGTTTTGTCGAGCTGCATCAGCAGATCTGGAGCGTGCTGCGGGATGAAGTGCTGAAGGGTTACCAGCAGCAAAAGAAAGTCGCTTAGAAGCTCAGAGCGGTGCAATCTGGAATAACAAGAATAGATAACGAAGGTAAAGCGGAACCATGTGGAAAGCCATCAAGCCGAATTATAAGAATCTGCGGGTATATCAAGCCTTGGTGCTGGTGATATTTTTCATCATCTGGCACCTGGCGACGCGCAATCCGCAAACGGCATTTTTCTTTGGTGAGCCGATCAAGGTGCTGCAACGTGTCTGGCAGTGGTTTACGGTCGGCAGCGGTTCGCTGGAAGTCGGTTTCGGCGACCACACCTGGTTCACCATGACGTTCCCGGCGGAGATTTATTCGCACCTGCTGATCACACTGACCGAGACCATGCTGGCGTTCGGCATAGGTACGGTATTCGGTCTTGCGGTCGGGCTATGGCTGGCTCTGTCGCCTTTGACTTCCGCCATTCTGGATCCTTACATCAAAGCGTCCAACGCGATGCCGCGGGTGATCCTGGCGCCGATTTTTGCGATGTGGTTCGGGCTTGGCATCTGGTCCAAGGTGGCGCTGGCGGTGACGCTGGTATTTTTCATCGTATTTTTCAACGTCTATCAAGGTGTCAAGGAAGTCAGCCCGGTGGTGCTTGCCAATGCCCGCATGCTGGGCGCTAACCAGCGCCAGCTGTTGCGCACGGTTTACCTGCCGTCAGCTACCTCCTGGGTGTTTTCCAGCCTGCATACGTCGGTCGGACTGGCTTTTGTCGGTGTCATCGTCGGTGAGTACCTTGGTTCGGCACGCGGTGTCGGCTATCTGATCTTGCAGGCTGAAGGCGCGTTCGATATCAATACCGTGTTTGCCGGAATTCTGGTGCTGACCGCCTTTGCGCTGGTGCTTGATACGGTGGTGGGGATGATTGAGAAACGCTTGATGAAGTGGCAACCCAAGAGCGGCGAAACTGAGCGTTTGTGAGCAGTGCTGCGATCGCGTACCGGTAATTGATTTACTTTCGAGTAAAAAGCCGGTCGCAATCATATATTTTTAACAATTATTTAAATAATTGTTTTAATAATTATTTCAGTAAAATAGGTACAAAACGCATTACGAAAGCCATCAAATCATCTATTCTCAACATGTCAAACTGATTATGTTGCTAGTTCTCCAATGTTTTACAATGCCGACCCCCAGATGAATGCCCGGCAGGGGCTTTTGATGGATCCGATGAGCATCTGTAACAACCGCTAGCGAACAACGGTTGGGTTGCTCCTTGGCTTTTGAGGAGAAATAAATGACAAAACTCGACCTTTCGCGTCGTAGTTTTTTGAAGGCTAGCGTAGTGGCCGGCGTATCGGTTTACGTAGCGCCTATCGGTGGCAAAGCGTTTGCTGCCTTGTTTGAAGAAAAAATCCTGACGCCCATCCAGTGGGATAGCAGCAACGGCCAGGTCAAATTCCGTATTGATGGTATTGCCAAGGTAACCGGTGCCAAGGTCTTCGCACGCGACGTACGCGCACGCGACATGCCGCACTGGCCGAACCAGCAAGCGCATGCATTCATCCTGCGCGCCACCAAGGCCGACCGCACTTTCCTCGGCTTCGACCTGGGATTGCTCGGCGACGAATTGAAGCCGGACCGGGTAGTCACTGCCGACGATCTGGTGCGTGACGGGGTGGCTTTCCCGGCGTTTTACGGTGAAGACATGTTGCTGCCGGCCGGTAAGACGCCGGCCTACCTGGGACATGCCGTGGCGATCCTGATCTATAACGATTTCGCCCGTTTCCGTTTTGCCAAAGACAAGCTGCAGTTCAAGGATGAAATCATCCAGTACGGCCCGGTCACCGGCCCGCTGGAACGCGATCCCTGGGGCACGTTCCGCTTCGTGCGGGTAGGCGGTGCGACATCGTTCGACGATGACGTTTTCTCCAGCCTGAAGAATGCGCCGGTATTCCCGAGCATGATGCGCAAGCACCAGTCGGTATGGCCGGACGGCCAGGAACACGGCAAGCTGGGCGAGCAGGGCATGTTTTACGCCGCCCAGATCCAGGATCAGCTGGATCACCCGCCGGCCGACTGGCTGGTCATGGAACGCGACTACAGCACGCAGTCGGTAGATACCGCGGCGCTGGAACCGGACAACGCCAATTGCTGGTACGACAGCGCCAACCAGGCCCTGCACATGGTGGTGCCGACCCAGTCGCCAAGCGAAGTGGTGGAGAGCGCCATCGAGATGATGAAGAAGGGCAAATTTCCGCTCAAGCAGCTATTCCTCCATCCTTGCTACACGGTCGGTTACGGCTCCAAGGATCATTACAATTTCCCGTTCTACGGCCTGGTGACCTCGCTCTATGCCGATGGCAAACCGGTACGGCTGGCGAATGATCGCTACGAACAGTTCCAGACTTCCATCAAGCGTCACGCCTTCAAGATGCATTACCGCATCGCGGTCGATCGCAAGACCGGTCTGCTGCAATCGTTCAAGGGTGAGTTCGAAGCCAATGGCGGCGGTCGCGCCAATTTCTCGCCATCGGTGGCGATGGTGGGTGCTACCGCAGCGCAATCGATTTACTATTTCCCGAAAAACGACCTGGCCGCTGTCGCCATCGCAACCCGTGCAATTGATGCCGGTTCCGCGCGCGGCTACGGCACGCTGCAAAG
The DNA here is from genome assembly GCF_900111995.1 of Collimonas sp. OK607. GTDB lineage: Bacteria > Pseudomonadota > Gammaproteobacteria > Burkholderiales > Burkholderiaceae_D > Collimonas. Next base: position 30,126 of record NZ_FOKF01000007.1, on the reverse strand, counting down.
CATGGCGGCGACCGAGATGATGATCGATGAAATGGCAGAAAAGCTTGGTCTCGACGCCATCGATTTTCGTCTGACGAATGCGCTGCGTTCTGGCATGAAAAATACCCAGGGAGCGATTCCTGCCGGCGCGATCCGGGTTGACGAGGTGCTGCAGAAGGCCAAGAACCATCCTTTGTGGATCAATCGCGCCAAGAAAAAAACGGAGTACGAAGCCGGTCATCCCGGTTATCGCTACGGTGTCGGCTTTGCCTGCGTACAGAAGGATTTCGGCACCGGCGCCGAGACCTCGTTCGCCAAGGTGGAAATCGGCGCCGACGGCCAGATTCACCTGTCGCACAGCGGCGCCGAAATCGGTACCGGCATGTCAACCTCGCAAGCGCTCGCCTGCGCCAAATGGCTGGGCAAGCCGGCACATGAAGTGCGCACCTCAATCACCGACTGGGGCGATTTGCCAGTGGTCACCAGTGGCGATCCTTACATCATGAGCCAGGCCGAGCAAGACAAGCTGGCGGCCAATCCGCGCTGGTCGCCGGGATATGTCTCGCCATCCAGCGCTACCAATTCGGCTTTCTACTTTACCCACAGCACGCGAGAAGCGGCGCGGGTGGTCTTCATGCACGGCCTGTGGCCGGCAGCGATGGCGATCTGGAGCACAGGCATCGGCGGTGGCCAGGCGGCACCGCTGGTGGTGCGGGTTGAAGATGCACGCTGGGTCGACGGCAAGCTGTCCGCTGCAGGCCTGGAAGCGCTGCCTTATGACCAATTGGTGAAGAAAGCCCATGAGCTGGGACTGGTGACAGGCGCCACCGTGCACGTCTTCAATCGCTGGCAATGGACTGAAGCCGAGTTCGAGATTCTCGGCAATGTGGTGCGGATTCCACTTGACGGTTTGTCGGTGCATTATGGCGACGGCGCCGACAAGACGCGCAAGGCCAAGATGAGCACCGCCGGCGGTTATGAAGTACTCAACCGCAAGAAGGTATTCATCCCGCCGACCCAGCGCAATAACGCCGCCGTGACTTACTACAGCGCAGTCGGCACACTGGTCGAACTGGCGGTGCACGAAGCCAGCGGCAAGGTCGAGTTGCTGACACATCACTCGATCATGGAATGCGGCAACCAGCTATCGCCGCAACTGGTCTCAGGACAGTTGCAGGGCGGTTTGGCGATGGGCATCGGCCACGCCTTGCACGAATTTCTGCCGCTCTATGAAGACGGCCCGGGCAACGGCAGCTGGAACTTCAATCGCTACGAACTGCCGCGCGCCAAGGATGTCGCGGTCTGGACCCAAACCGGCGAGGTGCTGCCGCCGCTGACCGAGACCGATCCACCCAAAGGCATCGCCGAAGTGGTGATGATTCCGGTAGTCGGCGCCATCGTCAACGGCATCGCCCACGCCATCGGCCATCGCTTCACCGATCTGCCGGTAACTCAACAAAAAATTCAGGAGGCTCTGGCATGAGCATGACTATCCACCCCATCACCATGCATATCAACGGCAAGCCGGTCGGCCCGGTGCCGGTGCCGGACGGCATCATGATGATCGATTTCCTGCATGAATACCTGGACCTGACCGGCTCGCGCCTGGGCTGCGGGCAGGGCATCTGCCGCGCTTGCGTGGTGATTCTCGACAAGCCGGACGGCACCAGCGAAGAAGTGCGTTCCTGCATCACCGGAGCGCATTTTTTTGAAGGCAAGAAAGTACGTACCGTGGAAGGCCACGCCCAGCGCAACGAGCAGGGTGAGGTGGTTGCGTTGTCGCCGATCCAGCAGAAATTCCTTGAGCATTACAGCTTCCAGTGCGGCTACTGCACCCCGGGGTTCGTTAATGCGGCCACGGTACTGCTGGAAAAATTGAAGCGCCAGCCGATCGGCAAGGATCAGCTCGATCAGGCTATCACCGACGGATTGAACGATCATATCTGCCGTTGCACCGGTTATGTGCGCTACTTCGAAGCGGTCAAGGAAGTGGCGCTGACAACGCCAGGACTGGTAAAGGATGCCAAGTGATGACTAAGGCCCGATATTTCCGTAATGCATTGCGCATTGCGGGTGCTCCGCTGCTGGCGGCCGCGTTGCTGGCGGCTTGCGATGGCGGCAGCAGTTCTGCTGCCCAGGCCACCAGCCAAAGCACAGTCAAGCCTGGCAGCGCCGATCAGCTGGCCCTTGGGCGCTACCTGACCAAAGCCGCCGATTGCGCTGCCTGCCACACTACTACCACCGGCGCAGCATTCGCCGGCGGAGTCGAACTGGCTTCGCCGTTCGGTAAATTCTACGGCTCCAACATCACGCCGGACAAGCAGCACGGCATCGGCAAATGGAGCGCTGATCAGTTTTATAAGGCTTTGCATGATGGCGTGACGCCGGACAAGCATCTGTACCCGGCTATGCCGTACACCTCGTATCGTTCGATGACGCGCGCCGACAGCGACGCCATCTACGCCTACCTGATGCAGCAAAAGCCAGTCGCGGTGCCTAGCAAGGAAGCGGACCTGAAATTCCCGTACAACATGCGCTTCGGCATGATGTTCTGGAACGTACCGTTCCTGAAGAATTCGCTGACTGACGCTTCAACCGGCCAGTCGCCGGCGTGGCTGCGCGGCCAGTATCTGAGCAATGCGCTCGGCCACTGTGCGGAATGCCATTCGCCACGCGGTGTCTTCGGTCAGCTCGATTTGTCCAAGCCACTGACCGGGGCCGCCCTCGGTCGCGTTGCAGCGCCGAATATCACGCCTGCCGGTTTGGCGGCGGTGGGCTGGACTGCCGCGGATCTGCAAACCTTTTTCTCGACCGGTATCGCCCCTCAGGGTTCGGCATACGGCGAGATGTTCCCTGTGGTGCATCTGAGTACGCAGTATCTGAGCAAGGAAGATCTGATCGCGGTCACCACCTATCTGATGGGCGACAAACCGGTGCCGCCGGAACCAGTCAAGACCATCACCGCAGATGCGACTGAACTGGATGCCGGCAGGCGCTTGTACACAGCTGTATGTGCCGGTTGCCATGGCTTCCAGGGCGACGGCAAGCCGCACGTGGCGGTGGCGATGAAGGGCAATTCGACGGTACGCAATGCCGATCCGCATAACTTGATCGTAGCGATGCTGGATGGAATCGAGGCGCAAAAATTCCCTGGCACCGAAAGTCTGCAGGACATGCCCTCTTTCAGCGGCCAGCTGAGCGACAAGGAACTGGCGCAATTGACCAATTTCCTGCGCGCGACCTGGGGCGGCCGGGCGGCCGACATCACGCCGGATCGTATCAAGGCGATGCGGCTGACGACGGCACATTAAGTACGCGTAGGGTGGGCACATCGTGCCCACGCTGGAGCTACTTCACATTCATGCCGATTCGGTGTCGGACGGATGTGGACTCCGGTTATCGCAGTCACGCGTGGGCACGATGTGTCCACCCTACGTCCTAGGTCGTGCGAGCAGCCGATCTTGTTTTTCACTACACTGATAAGTATCAAATGAGATCAGGTATGCCATGAACGCAGTCGACTATCAAGTATTGAAAAGCGCCGTCAGCTGGCTACAGCAAGGAAAACGGGTAGCCATGGTGACGGTAGTGCGCAACTGGGGTTCGGCGCCGCGTCCGCTTGGTTCACTGTTTGCGATAACGGACGATGGCGATTTTACCGGCTCGGTATCGGGTGGCTGCATCGAAGACGACCTGATGCAGCGCTTTTCCGCAGCCTTCCCGCATCAGATCGAACTGGTGCGCTACGGTATCAGCGCAGAGCAGATGCGCCGCTTTGGCCTGCCTTGTGGCGGTACGCTGGAGTTGGTGATCGAACCGCTGACCGACGCCGCCTCGCTGACGCCGTTGCTTGAAGCAGTGGCCGGCCGCCATCTGGTGCAGCGCCGCCTGAACATGCGCAGCGGCCAGGCCAGCATCGAAGCCAGCGATGCCGATTTTGCATTACGTTTCGATGAAGAAGAACTGGTGCAGGTATTCGGCCCGCGCTGGCGCCTGCTGATCATTGGCGCCGGCCAGGTCTCCGAATATCTGGCGCAGATGGCGCCCGCGCTGGATTTTTCAGTTTATCTGAACGACCCGCGCGAAGAGCAGCGCCGCAACTGGCAGGCCGACGGCGTGACCTGGCTGGATGGCATGCCGGACGATGCCGTGCTGACTTTCAAGCCTGACCGTCGCACTGTGATCGTCACGCTCAGCCATGATCCCAAAGTCGACGATATGGCGCTGATGGAAGCACTCAAGACGGACGCTTTCTATGTCGGCGCAATCGGCTCGATGGCAAGCACAGAGGCGCGCAAGGAACGGCTGCTGATGCTGGATTTAAGCCACGCGCAAATCGAACGCTTGCATGCACCGATCGGCTTGTCTATCCTGAGCCGTTCACCGGCAGAGATTGCGGTGTCGGTACTGGCCGAACTGGTGATGTTGCGCAATCGCGGCAGTGTGACTGTGTCGCCATCTAGTTGTGCCATTGGCGCTAACGGCGACAACGGCGTCAGTGATCTGCGGATGGTCGAGCGGCCCTGACTGGCTGCCGCGAGCAGCACGAACTAACCGGGGCAGAGTGAACTTTCGGTATGTTTTGCCGCCGAAACTTCACTCTGACCCTGCTTAGTGGACTACGAAGCAGAAGCAGTAAAACCGAAAGAAACAAACAAGCGCGAGGGGCAAAAAATGAAGATGACTGATATTCCGTTCGGCACCACGGACTGGGAGACGGTTGAGCGCACCGAGCACAAAGGCGAAACCGGGATGGCGTATTGGCGCACCTGTCACTTCGGCGGGATTCGGGTTCGCATGGTCGATTACACGCCAGGCTATCTGGCCGACCATTGGTGCACCAAGGGACATATCCTGTTTTGCCTTGAAGGCGAGTTGCACACCGAACTGGAAGATGGCCGCAGGTTTTTCCTGCAAGCTGGAATGAGCTATCAGGTTGCAGACGACGCCGAGCCGCACCGGTCTTTTACGACGACCGGCGCCAAGCTGTTCGTGGTCGACTGAGCGACTGAGCGACGCTTCTGGCCGCAAGTTTGTAGCGGATATCTTTACTGTTGCCGCTAAGATGCTAATATGAAACTAGGCAATCCGATAAGAAATTAGCGTGCCGGCGGGCAGGGCGTTGCCGTCGACAAGATGATTGCCGCAAAAAGCGAATGAGCGGGCAGGCAGACAGGAGTCCTTAAATGGATTTCACGCTTGATGGGACCGACCCTGGTAGAAAATGGGTTGGCGTCAGTATCGTTGTTTTGATGCATATAGCGGTTGTGTATGCACTGGTCACCGGCTTGGCCCGGAAAGTCGTCGATGTCGTCCAGGAGCCGGTGATCACCAAGATCATCGAAGAAATCAAACCACCGCCACCGCCGCCGCCAGACAAACCTACCCCGCCAGCACCGAAAACCGCTGCACCGCCGCCGCCCTACGTGCCGCCGCCAGAGGTCAAGGTACAGCCGCCGCCCCAGGAAAACGTGATTGCGGCGGTAACCAATGTCAAGCCGCCGACCAACGATTTGCCTACCTCTGTAGCGCAACCGTCAGCCGCAGTAACGCAGGCGCCTGGCCCGCCGGCGCATACCAGCGCCAGGGTCGCCGGGAATTGCGAAAAGCCGGAATATCCGAGAACTTCCTTGCGCAATGAAGAGCAGGGCAGCGTGAATGTGAAGCTGACTATCGGCGCCGACGGTAGCGTGGTGGATGCCGCGATTGAAAAAAGCAGCGGTTTCAAAGACCTGGACAGAGCAACGTTGAAAGCCTGGAGTCTTTGCCATTTCACACCTGCCATGGCCGATGGCCAGCCGGTACAGTCCACGACACGAATGCAGTATGTGTGGAAGTTGGAATGAACAAAATTGGCGTTGCCGACACTTTCTGCATCCGCTACTTAGCTCTTGTCCCCGGATATCAGTTGTGACGTCAACGCCATCGCCCGCCTGTCAGGACTCAACGATTTTCGTATCTTCCATCGTCATGCCGGTCACCATCCCGATAGTCATGCCGGTCGCCGTCCCGATGGTCGTGCCGGTCACCGTCCCGATGGTCGTGCCGGTCACCGTCCCGATAGTCGTGGTCACGACGTTCATCGTGTCGCCGATGGTCTTCACGCCATCCGCCGGATTGCAGTATCCAACCGTTAGGACCTTGGCGCCATTCAGGGTGCGCATATACATAACCTGGACGTGGTTGTTCCCAATGACCTTCAGCCCACACATGCCGGCCGTGGCGCCAATCCCAGAAGCCGGGAATCCACACGTAACCATATCGTGGCGGAGGAACCGGTTCATATCTTGGGGGTGGCGGAGGTCTCCCAACGGTGATGTCAACGCCGATTTGCGCCATGGCCTGCGTTGATACAAAAGTGCTGGCACTAATAGCGATAAGTACAGCAGCTAAATAAATACGTTTCATGTCTACACCTTTTGAGTGAGCGCCGTATTAGCGACCATAGTAATAGTCGCGATGGTGATAATAACCGCCACCACCAACCGGTACGACGATACATCCGGATAATGCTGTGCTGAGAACAATTCCGATTACCACTAAGCTAATGAGCTTTTTCATGTTGATCTCTTTTCATTGAATGACATGAGAATTATGGTGCCACCCGTTACGCTCTGCAGGTGATTCAGTTTTGTATCGCTTGTAAGTTTTGATTACCGGGCTGTATGCGATCTCACGGCTTTGTGAAAATGAGCAACTTTCTTGTCAATGCAGGCGTAACTTCAATGCATCAGAGCTCTCATGCACGTGTTGCCGCGTTTGCGCGGCAATGGAAGGTGGGTTAGTTGCAGAGGGGTAATTTTGCGAGCAAAGAAACAGGGTAAGTCATCGTTCTTTAAAAGCAGGATGTTGAATCTCTCAAAAACAGAGGGAAACTCAGACATCGAGTTTCCCGGGAGGAACATTCAACTTCCGGGCGTCGGAACATGCCGAATCAACATCAATTCATTACCCGACTTTTTGGGCTACCTGGAGAATCCGCTCCCGCACCACCCGGATAGCTTGTTTGAGCGCATACACATCCTGGAAATAACGTTGCGGGATACGTATCTGGCTGGCATTGGCGTCAATGCTTTCGATATCATCGCGCCATTGCGCAACTTGCTCCCTGGTGGGGTTTTTGGTCGCCCATATTTCATCTTCCAGCGATTTGATCTCGCGATACCAGACCACCAGACGGTTTTTCATGCGCGCTTCCACCATGCGCGGCAACGCTTGCAGCAGGCCGAATAACAAGGCCATGAAGGGTAGCAGGATCAGCAAGCGTCTTTCGACGAAGCTGGCCAGCCAGAACGGCAGATAACGTTGCAGGAAAGGACGGCCGGATTTGAAATAACGAATGCTTTCATCGGAAATCGGAAAATCATCTGAATTCAGATTGGGGAACGACCCGCGCGGGGTAAAGTAATCTTCACGGGCGTGGGCCGAATTTGCAGCCTCCAGTAACAGGTAAGTGAGGGCAGGGTGCAGGGTATCCTTGGAAACCAGCAGTGCGGTGGCGGCCAGCAGAGTAACGTCGGCTTGCGGCAGATCGTTGGCAACGCTGGTCGAGGCGCGCGGAAAAATGATCTTGGAGAGCGACGGGAACTTCAGCACCAGCGCGTCTGCCTGTGCAAAGCTCATCAACTTCAAATCGCTGTTCAGCAGCGTCTGCTGCATGTCGGCATCCGGCCGGCCGATAAAAAATGCGGCGTCCAGCTGGCCGTTTTCAAGATTCTGATAAGCCTTGTAGGCATCCATCTCCAGCAGCGTAGCGTTATCGGCGCTGATGCCGCTGTGGCCCAGCAAAACCCGCGAAACTTTCAGCAGACCGCTGCCCGGCACGCCGATGGAAATCCGTTTGCCGCTTAGTTGCGCCAGCCGGTTGATGACCGTGTCGCCGCGATAAAACACCCAGATTGGTTCATATGAAACGGCAGCGATGGTCTGCAGCTGGTCGTTTTCGGTCGGGGTCGTGGTGCCGGACTGGATAAAACCTACTTCGTATTCGCTATCGGGGTCTTTCAGGCGTTGGTAATTTTCCACCGAGCCGGAGGAGCTACGGATATCCAGGGTAATGCCTTCGCGCTTCAAGAGTGGCGCGTAGCGCAATGCAAAACTGTTATAGATGCCTTTATCGGCGCCGGCGGTGATGACAATCGTGCGCTGGATCGCGGGTTTGAGCATGATTACCAGACCCCAGCCCAGCGCCGCCAGCAACACTATTGCGCCGATGATAAGAAGCCGCAGGCGCTTCGCGGTCATGGGGGCTTTGTGTATACGATGCAGTGCTGGATTTTGTCTGGGCATGGGTGTGCAGGCGGCGTTTTGTTGGACGACTCGAAAACCCGATTATCTCTTGGGGAGCAGAGCTACCGTTCCCCACACAACTACACCTTCTTGACGAACTCCGATTTCAGGCTCATGGCGCCGAAACCATCGATTTTGCAGTCGATATCGTGATCGCTGTCGACCAGGCGGATATTCTTTACCTTGGTGCCCACTTTGACCACGCCGCCGGAGCCTTTCAACTTCAGGTCCTTGATCACGGTGACGGTATCGCCATCTTGCAGTATGTTACCCACTGCGTCGCGGTAAACCTTGGCGCCGTCTGCACCTGATTCTGCAGCAGCCTGGGCCGACCATTCATGGGCGCATTCCGGGCAAATGAAAAGGCCGCCGTCTTCGTAGGTGAATTCGGAGTTGCACTTCGGGCATGGTGGTAAAGCGTTCATGATGTCTTCTTTCGGATAAGGCCAGAGCTATACAAAGTGAGACAGTATACTGTGTGATGTCGATGTCAGGACTGAAATGTCGTTGACGGGTGCGCGCTACCCGCCTGGACCGGATGTTTTTTTTCACCGGCTTCCTGCACGAACATCCGCGCCACAAGAAAGTCGATGAACACCCGTAGCTTGGGCGACGCATGCCGGCTGGTCGGCCATAGCACCCGAAACGCAATAGTGCGCTCGACGTAGTCGTCCAGTACCGTGCACAGGCGGCCGTCAGCGATGGCGTCGCGGGCGGCAAAGTCGGGCAGGCAGGCGATCCCCAGTCCGCGTTGCGCGAAGCAGACGCGGGTTTCGATATTGTTGCAAATCATGGAAGTGGGCAGGACGATTTCGGCTTCGTCAGGCGCGCGACGTAGGGGCCAGACTTCCAGTTTGCCGCTATTCGGGTAACGGTAATGCAGGCAAGCATGGTTGGCAAGGTCGGACGGTTTCCGCGGCGTGCCGTGCCGTGCGAAATAGTCGGGCGAACCGGCCAGCAATACGCCAAAAGAGCCAAGCAAACGCGCTGACAGGCGCGAATCGCTCAATTCGCCGGTACGCACCACGGCGTCGAATCCTTCCTCGATCACGTCGACACTGCGGTCGGTGAAATCAAGATCCAGTTCGATTTCCGGGTACTGCAGCATGAAGTCCGCCAGCACCGGCAGTACCAGCGAACTGACTGCCGGCAGGCTGACGCGCAGGCGTCCGCGCGGCGCTCCGGTGCTAAGCGATAGTTCCTGTTCAGCGGCCTCAATTTCAGCCAGTACGCGTCGGCTGCGCTCCAGAAAGAGCATTCCCTCCGATGTCAGCGTGATGCTGCGAGTGCTGCGATGAAACAAGCGCACGCCGAGCCGCTCTTCAAGCCGCGCCACGCGTTTGCCGACAGCCGATGCCGAGACGCCCAGCAAGCGGCCGGCGGCGACAAAACTGCGCGTTTCGGCGACTTGGACAAATACCGCAAATCCACTCAGGCTTTCCATATGCATTCCGATTACGGACATTTATGTCCTTATAGAGTGGAACTATAGCCTAGTTTATCTTTAATTGACCGCCTCCTATCATTTGCCAACCACACAAAAGAAGGAGCCACCATGCCAACACGAATCCCAGTCCTGAGTCCTTTCGAATCATCCGCCGCACTGCAAAAACGCCTTGATGCTGCTCTGGATTCAGCTTTGCATGAGCAACGGCTGGTCGGCGCCGTAGTCCTGGTTGCGCAGGACGGCAAGCTGGTCTACCGCCGTGCAACAGGTTTCGCCGATCGCGAGGCCATGCGTCCGATGCATGACGATGCGCTGTTTCGGCTGGCTTCAGTCTCCAAGCCCATCGTTTCCGTTGCGGCCATGACGTTGGTGGGGCAGGGGCGGCTGGCGCTGGACGACACCCTTGATCGCTGGTTGCCCGAGTTCCGGCCATGTCTGGCGGACGGCAAGGCAGCGCAAATCACAGTGCGGCAATTGCTGTCCCATACGGCGGGTCTGGGTTACCGGTTTTTTGAAGCCGATGAGAACAGTCCGTATGCCCTGGCCGGCGTTTCCGACGGCATGGATGAATCCGGCATCACGCTGGCTGAAAATCTACGGCGCATCGCCAGCGTGCCGCTGCAATATCAGCCGGGCAAGGCATGGGGATATTCGCTGGCGACCGATATCCTTGGCGCAGTAATTGAAAGTGTCTGTCAACTGCCGTTGGGTGCAGCTGTGCAGAGCTTGGTGACTGCACCTTTGGCTCTGCGCGACACCGCTTTTTTTGCGGTGGAACCGGCGCGTTTGAGCAGCGCTTACGTGAACGATGTGAGCCACGGTATGCCGCCGCGACGCATGCACGAGACCGATACCGTTTCGCCTTTCGATGGCGCAGTGGGAATCCGCTACCAGCCAGCGCGCGCGCTCCAAGCCCATGCGTTCCCGTCGGGCGGCGCCGGCATGATTGGCAGCGCCGGCGATTTTCTGCAGCTGCTCGAGCTGTTGCGTGAAGGCGGCCGTGATTTGTTGCCGCGCTCGCTGGTCGATGAAATGGCAAAGAATCATACAGGCGATCTGGAACTTCCGAATGCGCCCGGGTTTGGCTTTGGCCTGGGATTTTCTGTGTTGCGCGATCCGCTCGCAGCAAATTCGCCAGAGTCGATCGGCACCTGGCGCTGGGGCGGCGCCTACGGCCACTCTTGGTTTGTCGACCGTACTCGTGGCCTAAGCGTGGTTGCCTTTACCAATACCTTATACGAGGGCATGTCCGGTCGTTTCGTGACTGATGTGCGAGATGCCGTCTATGGCTGCCAACCCGCTGTGCAAATCACAGAGCGGTCAGCATGAAAGCCATCGAGTTTCAAACAATCGAGCCGATTGCGCCGGATGCGGCAAACACGGCAGCTACCGGTTTGCCACTGGCAGGACTGCTGGCGCTGGCGATGGCAGGATTCATCACCGTTCTCACGGAAGCTTTGCCGGCCGGCTTGTTGACGCAGATGAGCAAGGATCTGGCGGTATCGGAATCGCTGGTCGGCCAGCTTGTCACGATTTACGCCATCGGCTCCTTGCTGGCGGCTATCCCGCTGGTTGCCGCTACGCGCGGCTGGCGCAGGCGTCCATTGCTGCAAACCGCGATCGGCGGTTTCTTTATCGTGAATACGATCACCGCGCTCTCCGACAACTATGTGCTGACGATGGTTGCACGCTTGTTTGCCGGTGTGTTCGCAGGTTTGCTGTGGGCTCTGCTGGCCGGTTTTGCCAGCCGCATGGTGGCGGATTCACTCAGGGGACGCGCGATTGCGATAGCCATGATCGGCACTCCACTGGCGTTGTCGCTTGGCATTCCGCTTGGTACCTTGCTCGCTAGCTGGATTGGTTGGCGCTTTACGTTTGGCGTAATGAGCCTGTTGACCTTGATTCTGCTGGTTTGGGTGCAATCGGCGGTGCCGGATTTTTCCGGCAAGGCTGCCAGCAGCCAGCTCAGGGTTGCCAAGGTGTTCGGCATGCCTGGCGTCAAAGCGATATTGGGCGTCACCTTCGCCTTTGTGCTGGCCCATACGATTCTATACACCTACATTGCGCCATTCCTTGCGCCGCCGGGCATGTCGGATCGCATCGATCTGGTGTTGTTCGTTTTTGGCGTCATGGCGTTTGTTGGCACCTGGGTGATCGGCGTCGGCATCGACCGCTGGTCACGCCGCCTGGTTCTGCTTAGCGTTGCCCTCTTCATGCTGGCGTCGGTGGCGCTCGGTGTCTGGAATCTGAATCCGGCCGCAATCTTCATCAGCGTCGGGGTGTGGGGGCTGGCCTTCGGTGGTGTGCCCACCTTGTTCCAGGCTGCCTCTGCCAATGCGACCGGCGAGGCGGCGGATGTTGGCCAGGCGTTGATGGTCACCGTGTGGAATCTGGCGATCGCCGGCGGCGGTGCGCTGGGTGGTTTGCTGCTGGATACCTACGGGGCATCAAGCTTGCCATGGGCGCTGTTGCCACTCTTGCTGCTGGCCGGGTTCATGACGTGGCGTGCATCGATGCATGGCTTTCCGGCCAGCGCGCAAAAATGAACGCAACAACGAACGCAACAACGAACCTCTGCATTGATCCTAGGTGGAACGCTAGGCGGAGCGCTAGGCGGAGAAATAGTCGGCATAGACTTTGGACACCCATTCAACGAACACCTTGACCCTGGGTGCCAGCTGGTGATGGGATGGGTATAGCGCCAGAACAGGCAGCTCGGGACAGGTTTGATCTTTCAATACCGCTACCAGCTGACCTGTCTGCAAGTATTTTTCTACCCGGAAGCACGGTACCTGAATCAGGCCGAATCCCAGTAACGCGCACTGGGTGTAGCTATCGGCGTTGTCGACTGCTATCCAACTGCCGGCTTTGTATTCTTTTACCTGACCGTCTTGCAGGAACGTGAAGGGATATTGAATATTATGATTGCGCGTGAAAAAGCCGACCGCCTGATGGGCGCCAAGGTCTGCCGGGAGCAGGGGAGTGCCGCAGCGGGCCAGGTATTCCGGGCTGGCGCAGATAACTTCAGGCAAGGAGGCGAGCCGTTTCGCCACCAGGGAAGAATCCTTGGGTACGCCGACCCGCACCACACAGTCGATGCCTTCCCCGACCAGATCGACCAGCCGGTCGCCGCTACTGATTACTATGTCCAGCCGCGGATAACGCTGCCGAAATTCAGCCAGCCGCGGCAAGATGATCTGGGTCGCGTGCGTGCCGTGCAAACCCAGGCGCAGCACACCGGTCGGATTTGCCGAGCTGATGTCGAGGGAGGCTTCGGCATCTTCCACGTCCGCCAGGATCCGGCAGCATCGCTCGTAAAAGCCTCGGCCGTCCAGCGTCGGCTTGACGTTGCGGGTGGTGCGTTCCAACAGCCGTACTCCGAGTCGCTGTTCCAGTTCCTTCATGGCGTGGGTGGCGGTTGCCCGTGGAATCTCCAGCAATCCCGCGGCCTTGGTAAAGCTACCCAGATCAACGATCTGGGTGAAGAGGCGCATCGCTTCAAGCCTGTCCATGGCCGGATTCCCAATCGCTGCGAGTCATGGCGTAGACAGAGGTATCCATGTCATACCATCTTTCGATACCCTGAAACTGCATTCCCAGGCGCTGCATGACGCGCGCTGAACCGGCGTTCTCCTGATGGCATACTGCGCACAAGCTGTCGCCGCCAACCGTCTCGAATGCGAAAGCAGCCATCCGGCGCGCCGCCTCGGAAGCAAGACCCTGGCGCCATTTGTCCTGGCGGAGACGCCAGGCGATTTCCAATGGATTCGCAGTATTCCCTCCTAAATATTGAATGGCACCGGAGCCGATGATTTCTTCGGTCTCAAGCTCGATAAAACTCCACCAGGAGAATCCCCATTCGGCCCAGCGTTTCTTGACGCGAGCAATCGCCGCAGCGGTGTTCTCAAGCGTTTCCGGTTTTCCCGTAATGTAGCGCATCACTTCCGGATCGCGGTTGACGGCATTGAGCCCTGCCAGGTGCGAGTCGTTGAACGGTTCAAGGCGCAGGCGCTGCGTGGTCAGTATGGTCATATGGATTGTCTGGCTATCAATTGTAGAAATTGTAGAGAGGGCGGTCATCAATACCCAAAGTCGATCGTGTTGGATCGTGCCACGGATAGCTTCGCAAAGCAATTTTGAGATTTGCATGGCCGGGCCACGCGTATTTAACCAGGAAGCGTAATATGGTATATCCGACAGGATGAAAGAGTGGCAGATATGAAGTCTACACTTTGGAGCGCTATAGCCATCGCCTTGATGGTTGCTGCGGCAGTGAGTTCTTATGTTGAATATCAATGCGGGGCAATCCATAACGATAATACTTCTGCCCAGTGGGGCAGGCCGGATTGAAATATTGAAAAATGAATAGGCTGAACTTTCGCGCATTTCGATCCAGCGTGCTTGGCGCCATCGTCATGGCGGTTCTTCTTTTCACATCCGCCGGAACCATTGATTACTGGCAGGGCTGGTTGTTCATGGCTGTCTTTGTGGGAGACACGACGGCTATCACGGTATACCTGGCGATCAAAAACCCAAAGCTCCTTGAGCGGCGCATGAGCGCGGGGCCGACTGCAGAAAAAGAACCGGTCCAAAAAATCCTGATGTTTTTTGCGATGGCAGGGTTTATCGGCTTGCTTGTTTTTCCCGGATTCGATCATCGCTTCGGATGGTCACCGGTGCCGGCATATATATCCCTGGCGGCAGACGCACTCATCCTGGTCAGCTTTTTCCTGGTTTTCATTGTGCTCAAGGTAAATACCTACGCGGCCTCCACGATTCAGATAGCCGAAGGTCAGAAGGTGATTTCGACCGGGCCATACGCGCTCGTGCGGCATCCCATGTATGCCGGAGCATTTCCTCTGCTTATAGGCATGCCGCTGGCGCTTGGCTCGTGGTGGGGGCTGTTCGTTCTTATATTGTTCGTGCCGGCTCTTATATGGCGGCTTCTTGATGAAGAAAAATTTTTGCAGAAGAATTTGGCAGGATATGCAGACTATTGCCGGAAGGTTCGCTACCGTTTGCTGCCTTTTGTCTGGTAGCGTTTGACAGGAAAAAAATGCTAATTCGATGCCGCAACCAATCCATATCGGGACATGACGCCAAGCAGCTTTTCCCGGTCAGGAGGGCCGCCCGCATTGAAGATGGAACCGACATCGCGAAAATACTGGGCGCCGATATCGGGTGTCAACACTATCAGCGCCCGGGCTTTTTCACTGTGCGGATTGCTGAATTGATGGACTGACCCGCGAGGCGTGAACATCCACTCTCCTGCGCTCAGGTCGCGCTCTGCGCCATCTACCGAGTACCGAAGCTTGCCCTCCAACACATACACGCACTCTTCGTTGTCCGTGTGGCTATGGGGTGGCGGAACATTGGAATTCGGTGACACGCTCAATTCAAAGACGCCCATGCCGCCAGTGGCGGTGCCGTCAATGAGATACCGGATGCCGATTCCACCGATCAGGATCAATTCTTGAGCTGATTCCGCAACATTTAACGTCATTCCGATCTCCTTGTCCGATCAAATTTTTGTCGGCGCGCGTATCACCATAAACAGCATCAACAACGTGCCGCAAAGCACGCCGATGTGCTTTTACTTGTTGCAATACGAGACTAGCCCGTGAATATCGAAATAGCAAGGTGGCAAGGTGGTGATATGCCTGCCGGGAAGGTTTAGTGCTCGGCCAAACGCTAACTTCAATGCCAATACGCAATTTCCGTACGAACTCTTAAAATGCGGAGTTAGCGTCTAGCGTAAAATTGCAGGGGTACGTACACTACCTGCGCCCTCATTTTATTTCTTTTGATCAATGACCAACACCAACGCTATCACCATCAACGAAGACCTCCGCGCCTATATCGATCCGTTGACCGAAGACGAATATACCGCGCTGGAACGCAGCCTGTTATCCGAAGGCTGCCGCGACGCGCTGGTGTTGTGGGGCGATCTCTTGGTGGACGGCCACAACCGCTACGGTATTTGCCAGAAGCATGAGATTCCGTTCAAGACCATGCAGAACCAGACGTTTCAATCCATGGAAGATGTGCATCTGTGGATGATCGATAATCACCTTGGGCGGCGCAGCGTATCGGATTTTCAGCGCGGCGTGCTTGCATTGCGCAAGAAAGAAATCGTATCGGCGCGCCAGGCACAGACGCAATCCCAGCGCTCGCCCGCAGAAGCGGACGGGACTGAGGTCTCTGCCCCGTCCGAGAGTGAGCCGCCATGGACCCGGGAGGTTGTTGCGCGTGCCGCGCGGATGAGCAGCGCGACCCTGGGGCAGATTGAAAAAATCCAGAAGACGGCCGCGCCTGAACTGGTTGGCGCCGTCAAGTCGGGCATTATTTCTATCAATGCGGCCGCTGCCGTAGCTTCCTTGCCTAGCGAGGAGCAAATAGCGGCTGTTGCCGGCGGCAAGAAGGAGTTGCGCCAGGCAGCAAGGCAGGTGCGTGAGGCCCGTCTGCCGCCCAAGCCAGAGCGCGAACCGCCGCCGAGCGACGCCACGCCCGATCAGATTGAAATCCACCGTTTGACATCATTGGTTGCTGAACTCGCCGAAGAGCGCGATCAATTGAAAAAGAAGGTGCAGCACCTGACGATTGCGCTTTCGGAGGCACGCAGCGGACAATAATCCGCTGCGCATATTTTGGTGAACGGCCTAAGGACCAAGGGAATCAAGGCCGCCGCACTGCGTCGATACCAATGATGCTGGCATCCTCGGCGCCATGTCCCGCTGAAATGAGCTGGTCCATCCGGGCGGCGACTGATGGTAATGCCGCCATCGGCCGATTCCCTGTGGTTTCCAACATCAGCCGGACATCCTTGCGCGCCATCGCCAACTCGAAACTCGGGGTGAAGTTACCCTTTGCCATGTTCAGCCCGCGACCCGCCACCATCGTATTCAAATCAAACAGCCCAAGCAGCTTGATCGCGTCCTCACCACTGACGTCGCTAGCCTGCGCCAGGGTAAGGATGTCAGCTATCGTCGCGGAGAGGCCGATGATCATGGCATTTCCAAACAATTTGTTGGCCGCGGCAAGGTCGGCGCGCTCGCCCATGTATTCGAGACGCCCGGTCATTTTGGCGAGATCCGCCTGGACCGATTCAAACAGCGCTTTTGGCCCCGCGACCATCATCGAGCCCTGAGCGCTGCGAGCGGCCGCCGGTCCCATAAAGACGGGGCAGTGCAGATACTTCACGCCGGCTGCACGCAACCGTTCGGCACGTTCGGCAGTGAGTGTCGGCAATGTCGTGGTGTGATCGATCAGGACCGCGTCAGGTGAAAGCCCGCTACGGGCCGCCGCAATAACTTCGTCGACCACCGCGTCATCTTTTAGCACGATATGCACCCTTGTAGCAGATCGCACCGCTTCGGCGGGCGTTGAAGCTGCCTTCACGTCGAACTGTGCAAGGGTTGCAACTTTGTCCTGAGAGCGATTCCATGCAGTGACCGAATCGCCTCGTTTTGAGGCGGCCTCCGCGAATGCACTTCCGAGCAACCCGGTACCGAGAAAAGCTATGTTTGCCATGATCGTTTTCCTTTTGAATTAAGCCTGAATAACGGAATCCTGAAATATAACATTGGAACAATTCGGGTGTGTGCCATCGCTTGTTTTACAATGGTTGCCTGACTGACTATTGTGCTTTAGCACGTTACTTATTGTTTTTTTTGGAGCAGCCAAACGGTCTCCGTTGACGCAACTTTTCCTTTTAATCCGCCCGCGACATTCCTGCTTTCAACAGATTTAACCTGGTATGTAGCGCCATAGTGTTGCTTTACTTCGTCCTCGTTAACTGAGAACGGTGGGCCATCTATCAGCTGTTGGTTGTATTCATAAGAGATCAGCAACTGCGGCGCCGCGCCGGTTATTTTTATCAGGTGCGATGCATATTGCGCTCGTGTGTCAGAGGGCAGCGCAACTAAAGCAGCGCGATCGTATATCGCGTTTGTGGGGCCAAGATGTTCTGCTGATACATCAAAAATATCACCCACAAATATGTCGATATCTTTAGCGCTGTAGCGGGTCAAATTCCCGATTTTGGATATTTTCGGATCTAAGCCAAGCTCTTTAAACAAATCGTTAATGGCATGTTCACTCAATTCTGCGCCAGCAACGCGATAACCGCCCGCAAGCAGCCATGCAATATCACGCGTCTTGCCGCACAACGGCAGGAATACACGACTGTCTTTTACCAGATTCAGTTTTTCAAAATGTTCTGTCAGTAGCGGGTTTGCTTCACTTTGATGAAAGTTAATTTCACCTCGTTCCCATTTTTCATGCCAAAAACTTGCTTCCATATCGGCTCCTTGAATTCTTGATGCGTAAATAACGTGCTGCTAATTTAATGATTTGAACGATGCTCCAAGTTGCGTTCAGAGCCAGAATACAAGTTCAAGTAAACTTTAGGTCAAGCTTTATTTGAGACAGATGAAATGAGGGACGTAGCTGAGCTTGTAAAGGCGCCTGAAGTACCAGCATCAACGCTACGATTTTATGAAAAAAATGACTGATTTTGAATCATTCACTGTTTCAGAAAATCTTGAATGTCCCATCCGCAGGTGCGGATTCCGTAGCGTCCTCAATGGTCACATTACGTACCAGGGCGGCGGGTGGGCCTTGCCTTGCCCAAAGGATGATGGCTTCGATCGCCGCCGCTTCGCCATGAACGCAGGCCTCCACAGAGCCATCTTGGCGATTGCGCACCCAGCCGGAAAGACCCAGGGCAACTGCTTTATCGGCAAAGGAAGCGCGATAACCGACACCTTGCACACGTCCTTCTATCATCAGCCGCTTAGCCATCGCCAGTCTCGCTTTGTCGTTTCAATAAAATGTTTTCATCGGCCAATGATCGTTTTGGGCTGCTAGCGCGTTGGCGGGCAGATGATATCGACCTGTTGTTTAAGGTTCCGCATCGTCGCTGGCAGGTTTGAACAGTTCGTCGAGGGGGGTAGGTTTCTTTTCGGTGCGCGCGACACCTCGACGGCCTGTGAATTCATCTTCTATGTTGTCGCGGTAATAGCTCCACGCCGAACCCGTGGTCGAGAGCCGACGCCAGACCTCGTTCCCGACACCCGAATAATCTATTGCGCTTCCATCGTCGAATTCGACCCGCAACGTACGCTCTCGCGGTTCATATCCGATAGCACGTAGCTTTCCGGCATTGATGCGTTTCATTTCCATGATTGCCTCCTGTATATGTGCATTTTACGGATTCCAGTGGAAATGGCCACTATCAGGAGCGCGGTTGCAGGGTAGCGTTGTAGCTCCAGCCAGATGTCCGCGTTCAAACATTTACTGATTCACTGCATCAATTAAAGTAACGCTTGGTTCAGCGCCAACGGCTTTGACCACTAGGCATCCAATTTAATTTTTCTCTTTGGTAACTAAACTGGTTCAGACATAATAGTCTGGAACCCGATAAATCATCCTCAAAATCATAACACTCCGTGGAAAAGTCAATATTCACAGTCAAGCCAATCCATCTCGAACACGCACCTGGATTTCGCGAAGCGCTCGATGCAGTTGCTCGCGAACGCATCCATTTGGGGCAAACGGAAGCTCGCTCGCTTGAGTGGGCACAGGATTTTGTCGCGACCAACATCAAGAACAATCATGCACAGTTCGTTGCGTTGAACGGAAATGAAGTCATCGGATGGTGTGACATTATCCCTTTCGCACGCCTGGGTTTCAGGCACACAGGCGGACTTGGCATCGGGGTCGTTAAATCGTGGCGCGGTAAGGGTGTAGGTAAAGCATTGTTGGCTGAGGCTGTTGGAAAAGCGGTCAAGAATGGCATTGCCCGCATTGAACTTGAGGTGTATGCCAGTAATACAGCGGCGATTGAGCTCTATCGAAAAAATGGTTTCGTTGAGGAGGGCATTAAGAGGAGCGCTAGATTTCTTGACGAGAAATATGAGGATATCTTGATGATGGCCTTGCTGATTGGTACGCACTAAATCAGTAATCTCTTACCGGGAGCATCGACGTACTCTCGAGTATCCGCCCATACGCGGCGCTTGTTATATCTGCCGTTGCATCCATGCTGAAAAAAATCGCAGCCATTCGACGAAATCGCCCTGGTCGCTATCCGACACCTGTTGCTGGCAAAGGAAAAAGGCAATTTGTGGCTGCATTTCTGGATATATAACCAGGAAATGATCGACATGCTCTTCAAGTGATTCAGGCCAGGATAACGCATCGACCAGGCGAAGTACGTTGGTAGCGCGAATGAGTTTTCTTGATGCCCCTCTCTTGAGACGTTCGGTCAAAATGTCATTCTTCTCAGCCTCGATGCTTTGCGCGTAGGCAGCCAGCACATCAGGAAAATCTCCATTCACCGCTCTTGCAATCAATCGGGACGGTTTAAACAGAGCGAATTGGTTCGAAAGATCATTGCCATAGACGCATCGGCAATGATGCTTTAGCCAGAAACCCCATTTACAGAGATTCTCAGGAGCGTGGACGTCTGCCAGGTACCCAACATCGAAGTCGACCTTTGTAACTTCGGGGTGTCGACTTTCCAGTGAAAGGCGCACAGATTCAATTGCTTGATTGTCTTGCAATGTAGGCTCGCGAGTCAGAATCAAGGTGACATCCAAGTCTGATCTGCCCATCGTGGCGTCACCTCTCGCGACGCTGCCGTGCAAGTACACGCTGTCAATCAACGAATCCGAGCAATCACACAGCATGTCGCACAAATTATCGACCACAGCTTGAAAGGCAGGCTGGATTGGTCTACCCGCCCAGGTCAACCGCGTGCGTCGTGTCGTCCGTTCGAACAACTGCGCGGCCAAGTGGGATTCCAGTTCCTTGATAGACCGCTACAACGGCGACTGCTCGATGCGCAATCGCTCGCCCGCAAGGGAAAAGTGCAATTCTTCAGCGACGGCGGCAAAGCAGCGCAGGTGGCGAAGTTCCATATATTCTCCTACATCTCCGCTAGCGCATACTTTGCTATCTGATAGCTACCGCTTCGGATTCCTGGGGTTGCCAACCTCCGCCAAGTGCCTTGAATGCCGCGACCGCCGCGCGGGCGGATTCGGTTTGCGCTTGCGCTCGCATGTCGGAGGCACGTAGCAGATTCTCATCGGCTTGCAGGACTTCGATTAGGCTGACGACCCCTTTTTGGTATGCCGCAAACGAAGCCCCTCTCGCTCGACTGAGCGAATCCACACCCTGACCGAGTATGTCGGCCTGATCCTCGCGTTTTACCAGGGCCGAGAACGCGTTTTCCACATCTTCGGTAGCACGCAGCGCGGCGAGCCGATAACCGGCTAGCGCCTCGGCTTCCTGGCCTTTGGCTAGGTCAATTTGCGCGTTGATGCGGCCGAAGTCGAACAGACGCCAGCGAAGCCCCAGCACGCCGGCGGCTTGACTTGCGCCGCTGGTGAACAGGTTGCCGCTAGACAACGATGTCGCGCTGCCGATCAGTCCGCTAAAGGAGAGCTTGGGATAATACTCGGCGATTGCCATGCCGATACGAGCGTTCGACGCAGCCAGACGGCGTTCGGCCACGATCAGATCGGGCCGACGCCTGAGCAAATCACCTGGCGATCCGGTTGATGCGATCTGTGGAGCGACCGGAATAACGCCAGCATTTGCCAGCTCCTTCCTGTGTGTACCGGGCGGTGTGCCCAGCATCACGTCCAGCGCATTCATGGCTGTATCCAGCCCTGTTTCGAGGACCGGTACCGATGCCCGCACCTGGGCGAGCGCACCCTCGACCTGCCGCACTTGAAGTTCGGCTGCCAATCCCTTGCCATAAAGCAGATTGATAGTTGAGAGTAGTTCCTGTTGCGTCTGTACCTGCCTGTGAGCAACATCTAGGCGAGTTTGCAGTCCACGTATACTGATGTAGATGTCAGCGGTCTGCGCCGCCACCGCCAATCGTGTCGCCGCCGCACCAGCCTCCGACGCCTGATACTCGGCCAGTGCCGCCTCCCGTCCGCGACGCACGCCACCGAATACGTCCAGCTCCCAGCCTACACCGAGGTTGGCCTCATAGGCGTTGCCGTAACGATCGAAATTGGGCCTTGAATTCAAGACTTGCCCCAATGGCGTTTCAACCGACTGGTAGGCTCGTGCCCCCTGGGCATTGATGTTGCCGGAAGGCAGCAGCGCGGCATTTGCGGCTCCGAGTCCTGCGCGCGCCTGAGCGACGCGAGCGGATGCCTGTGCAAGATCCAAATTTTGCTCCAGCGCAAGCGTTACGAAGTGGGTCAATTGTGGATCGCCAAAGCTTCCCCACCACACAGTGAAATCGGCTGTGGCGTTGGCATGCCGTTGCTCAACTGCCGTTTGACCAAGGTAGCGATCTGGCATGGGCGTGTCGGGCCGAATGTAATCTGGCCCGACGGCGCAACCCGCTGAAAGACTGGCGACGACTAACGTGAAGAGAGTTCGTTTAAGTAGCATGGGTATCTTCCGTGACGTGAAAGGGAGAAATCATGATGTGACTATATCATGAAATAGTCACTCGTTGTGCAAATCGAACAGAAGAGGTAAGCTGTTGAATATGAGCAAAGCAACCACTAATCCGGGCCCAGCCCGAGGCCCAGTCGATCACGAAGTGCGAGATCAAATTGTTGTCGCAGCTACCGAGCACTTCCGCCTGTACGGCTACGAAAAGACCACCGTCTCTGATCTTGCCAAGGCTATTGGCTTTTCCAAAGCCTATATTTATAAGTTCTTCGAGTCCAAGCAGGCCATTGGCGAACTGATTTGCGCAAATTGCCTGCACGAGATCGAAACGGATGTCAGAGCAGCTGTTGACGGAGTCGACCGTCCGCCAGAGAAGCTTCGGCGCATGTTCAAAACAGGCGTCGAGTCATGCCTTCGCCTGTTTTTTGAAGATCGCAAGCTCTATGACATTGCGGCTTCGGCTGCCACCGAGCGTTGGGAGGCGGTGCGCGCCTTTGAGGAGCGCATTCAGGCAATGCTGCAGGACATCCTGCGCCAGGGGCGCGAGACAGAGGAGTTTGAGCGCAAAACGCCGCTCGATGAAACGGCGACGGCGATTTACTTGGTCATTCGCCCCTATCTCAATCCGTTGCTTTTGCAGCATAGCTTTGATTCGGCGGATGATGCTCCAGCACAACTATCTAATCTGGTGTTGCGCAGTCTATCGCCATAAATGCCAAATATCACAGTGACCATTGACATAATTAGTCACTAGTCCCAAAATAGAAATCCTGTTTAGCTCTTTATGGGATTTCTATGCTCCGCCGCCTCGTTTTCTCTGCCGCCCTATCTACATTGCCGTTTGCACTGGTCGCTTGTGGCGAAAAACCGCAAGCCGATCCACGTACCGAAGCGCCGTTGGTACGTGCGGCTACCATTCAGGGCGCGGTCGCCGCATCACGTACGTTCACCGGAACCGTAGCCGCTCGGGTACAAAGCGATCTTGGTTTCCGGGTCTCTGGCAAGGTATTGGAGCGGCTTGTGGACGCGGGGCAAACCGTTAAGCGTGGGCAACCGCTCATGCGCATCGACCCTGTCGATCTGAAGCTTGCCGCTCATGCTCAACAGGAAGCGGTCGCCGCAGCCCGAGCACGGGCGCAGCAAACGGCGGACGATGAAGCCCGTTACCGCGACCTGCGCGGAACAGGCGCGATATCGGCTTCAGCCTACGACCAGGTCAAGGCTGCGGCAGATACTGCCAAAGCCCAACTCAATGCGACCGAAGCCCAAGCCGAAGTTGCTCGCAACGCGAGCCGATACACGGAGCTGGTGGCGGATTCCGATGGCGTCGTCATGGAAACGCTGGTCGAACCCGGTCAAGTCGTCAACGCGGGGCAAGTCGTAGTACGTGTTGCCCATGCTGGACGCCGCGAGGCCGTCATCCAATTGCCGGAAACCTTGCGCCCTGCCATCGGTTCAGTCGGCCAAGCCACGCTCTTTGGCAAAGAGAGCGTTACCGTTCCAACCAAACTCAGGCAGCTCTCGGATGCCGCAGACCGACTAACACGTACCTTCGAGGCGCGGTATGTGCTGGACGGGGAGATGTCTAACGCCCCATTGGGCACAACGGTCACCGTTCAGATCCCGGACGCACATCCCGCTGAACAAGGCGGCTTGTGGGTACCGATTGGCTCCCTGTTCGACGCGGGTAAGGGTTCGGGAGTCTGGGTCATCGAAGGCAAGCCGACCAAGGTTTCCTGGCGGGCGGTCGCGGTCCAGCGACTGGACGACGACGGCGCGTACATTGCAGGTCAACTCAAACCAGATGACCGGATAGTCGCACTCGGCACTCATCTGCTGCATGAAGGCGAACTGGTCCGTGTGGCTGACCAGGTCGCCGCCACAACCGTGGGGGTGCGGCCATGAGCGAAGGTCGTTTCAACCTGTCGGCGCTCGCCGTGCGCGAGCGCTCCGTCACCCTGTTTCTGATCTGCCTGATCTCGTTGGCCGGGTTCATCTCCTTCTTCAAACTTGGCCGGGCGGAAGACCCCGCGTTCACGGTCAAAGTGATGACCATCGTGACTGCCTGGCCAGGCGCCACCGCACAGGAAATGCAGGACCAGGTCGCCGAGAAGATCGAAAAGCGCATGCAGGAGCTGCGCTGGTATGAACGTACCGAGACCTACACAAGACCTGGCCTGGCCTTCACCACCTTGACCTTGCTCGACAGTACGCCACCTTCGGAGGTCCAGGGAGAGTTTTACCAAGCCCGAAAGAAAGTCAGCGATGAGGTAAACAACCTTCCGCCTGGCGTGATCGGACCGATGGTCAACGACGAATACGCGGACGTCACCTTTGCCCTATTCGCCCTCAAGGCCAAGGGCGAACCACAGCGCCTGCTTGTACGCGACGCGGAGACGTTGCGCCAGCGCCTGCTGCACGTGCCCGGTGTAAAGAAGGTCAACATCGTTGGCGAGCAGCCTGAGCGCATTTATGTCGAGTTTTCGCATGAGCGCCTGGCAACGCTGGGCGTCAGCCCACAGGAAGTATTCGCCGCACTCAATAATCAGAACGCGCTAACGCCGGCTGGCTCCGTGGAAACCAAGGGGCCGCAGGTGTTCATTCGCCTGGACGGCGCTTTCGATCAATTGCAAAAGATCCGCGATACGCCGGTCGTGGCGCAAGGTCGCACATTGAAACTGTCGGACATCGCCACGATCAAGCGTGGCTATGAGGATCCTGCGACTTTCATGATCCGCAATGGCGGCGAACCCGCACTGCTGCTGGGCATCGTCATGCGCGATGGCTGGAACGGGTTAGACTTGGGCAAGGCGCTGGATAAAGAGGTCGGTGCGATCAACGCCGACATGCCGCAGGGTATGGGCCTGACCAAGGTCACAGACCAGGCCGTCAATATCAGCTCGGCGGTCGATGAGTTCATGGTCAAGTTCTTTGTCGCGCTGCTGGTGGTCATGCTGGTGTGTTTCGTGAGCATGGGTTGGCGTGTGGGTATCGTCGTTGCTGCGGCTGTGCCGCTGACGCTGGCGGCAGTCTTCATCGTGATGGCCGCGACCGGAAAGAACTTCGACCGCATCACGCTGGGCTCGCTGATCCTGGGGCTGGGCCTGCTTGTGGACGACGCCATCATCGCCATCGAAATGATGGTGGTAAAGATGGAGGAGGGCTACGACCGTATCGCCGCGTCTGCCTATGCATGGAGCCATACTGCCGCGCCAATGCTCTCGGGCACGCTGGTGACGGCCGTCGGCTTCATGCCCAATGGCTTCGCCCGTTCCACTGCGGGTGAATACACCAGCAACATGTTCTGGATTGTCGGCATCGCACTGATCGCGTCTTGGGTGGTCGCCGTGGTCTTTACACCTTACCTTGGTGTCAAGCTGCTACCCAACCTCAAAAAAGTCGAAGGCGGCCACGATGCACTCTACGATACGCCACGCTATAACCGCTTCCGCCAAGTGCTGGAGCGCGTTATTTCACGCAAGTGGCTGGTCGCCGGTACTGTAGTGGGCCTTTTCGTTGTGGCAGTGCTAGGCATGGCAGTGGTCAAGAAGCAATTCTTTCCGATCTCCGACCGCCCCGAAGTGCTGGTCGAGGTGCAGATGCCCTATGGCACCTCGATCGGCCAGACCAGCGCCGCTACAGAGAAGGTGGAAGCATGGTTGGCTAAACAGCCGGAAGCGAAGATCGTCACGGCCTATATTGGTCAAGGCGCGCCACGCTTCTACTTGGCGATGGGACCAGAATTGCCTGATCCGTCGTTTGCCAAGATCGTGGTCCGAACTGACAACCAGGATGAGCGCGAGGTATTGAAAAACCGGTTACGCAAGGCAATCGCCGACGGCCTCGCCTCTGAGGCGCGCGTGCGTGTCACCCAGCTCGTATTCGGCCCTTACTCGCCGTTTCCGGTCGCCTACCGGGTCACTGGCCCGGACCAGGACAAGCTACGCAGTATCGCGACTGATGTGCAACGGGTCATGGATGCCAGTCCGATGATGCGCACAGTCAACGCTGACTGGGGCACGCGCACGCCCATGCTGCACTTCACGTTGCAGCAAGACCGTTTGCAGGCCGTCGGGCTGACCTCCAGCGCCGTGGCGCAGCAACTGCAATTCTTGCTCAGCGGTGTGCCCGTCACCGCCGTCCGTGAGGACATTCGCACAGTGCAAGTCACGGCCCGTTCGGCTGGCGACAGCCGGCTTGATCCGGCCAAGATCGCGGACTTCACGCTGGCTGGCGCCAATGGGCAACGTATCCCCCTGTCGCAGGTGGGTAAGGTCGACGTGCGCATGGAGGAACCAATCATGCGCCGTCGCGACCGCATGCCGACAATCACCGTCCGGGGCGACATCGCGGATGGCTTGCAGCCGCCGGATGTGTCAGCAGCCATCACCCAGAAGCTCCAGCCCATCATGGACAAGCTGCCTGACGGCTACCGCATCGAGGAGGCAGGGTCCATCGAGGAATCAGGCAAAGCGACAAAAGCTATGTTGCCTCTCTTTCCAATCATGCTGGCGATAACCCTGCTCATGATCATTTTTCAAGTGCGCTCGATCTCCGCGATGGTCATGGTCTTCCTGACCAGCCCGTTGGGGCTGATCGGTGTGGTGCCAACCTTGATTCTGTTCCAGCAGCCATTCGGCATCAATGCGCTGGTCGGCCTGATTGCACTGTCGGGTATCTTGATGCGCAATACACTGATTCTGATCGGGCAAATCCGCCACAACGAACAGGCGGGATTGAGTCCATTCCATGCGGTTGTCGAGGCAACCGTGCAGCGTTCCCGACCAGTGGTCTTGACCGCATTGGCGGCGATCCTGGCCTTCATTCCGCTTACCCACTCGGTGTTCTGGGGCACGCTCGCTTACACGCTGATCGGCGGCACATTGGCAGGGACGATTCTGACCCTCGTGTTCTTGCCAGCGATGTATTCCATCTGGTTCAAGATCAAGCCAGTCCCTTCGCAAAGCTGAACTGCCGTTCATCCCAATTCACCCATGCAAAAGGAACTGTTATGTCGAATTCTAAAGTAGTCGTTATTACCGGCGTGTCATCAGGCATCGGGCGTGTCACCGCAGAGAAGTTTGTCAAGCGTGGATGCCGAGTATTCGGCACCGTACGCAATACTGCAAAAGCACAGTCAATACCTGGTGTCGTGCTGGTCGAAATGGATATCCGTGACGAGGCGTCAGTACAACATGGAATCCAGACCATCATCGCTGAGGCCAAGCGCATTGACGTGCTTGTCAATAGTGCAGGCGTGACCCTGCTCGGGGCGACTGAAGAAACGTCGATTGCCGAGGCTCAGTCGCTGTTCGATACCAACGTTTTTGGCATCTTGCGCACAACACAAGCGGTGTTGCCGCACATGCGCGAGCAACGTTCGGGAAGAATCGTCAACATCAGCTCAGTGCTGGGCTTCCTTCCGGCTCCGTACATGGGGCTCTATTCAGCATCCAAGCATGCTGTTGAGGGGATGTCTGAGACCTTGGATCATGAGGTACGCAAGTTCGGAATCCGCGTGGCACTTGTCGAGCCGTCCTTCACCAAGACCAGTCTGGACCTCAATGCACCTCATGCGGTTTCCCAGCTTTCAGCCTATGACGATGAGCGCAGCGTGGTTTCCCAGGCAATTCAAAAAAATGTCCAAAAAGCACCTGCGCCCGATGAGGTCGCCAGCACGATTGTCGATGCCGCTTTGGGCGCGTGGAAGATGCGCCGTACGCCTAAAGTCGAGGCCTCTCTTTTGGCCAAACTGCGCCGCTTCATGCCAGCTGGCCCGGTAGGGGCAGGTATCAGGAAAACATTTGGACTCGCCTGAAATCGGTTCCCTGCTTTGACGTCAAGGTCCGAACTCAACGGGCTTTGCTCTGCCGAACCTGGCATACCTAATTATCGGAATTATTTCATGACCGTAACACCGACCATTGATTGGAGCGTTCAGCAAGTAGCTTCGCTGCAACGTTCGATTGCAGGCGGCGGCAAGCCTGGTCTCGCCAGAATGGAGCAACTCGCAGGCAAGAGCGGGCGAGAGATTCTCGAAGCCATGATGTCTGGCGAGCTGCCGTATCCACCCATGAACGAAACCATGAACATGACGTTGCTGGAGGTGGGCGACGGACGCGCCGTGGTCCAAGGTATCCCGCTGCTGCAGCACTACAACCCGCTGGGCACGGTGCATGGCGGGTGGTTTGCCACGCTCCTGGACTCAGCTCTGGGCTGTGCAGTGCAAACCACGCTACCGGCCGGGCGTTCCTACACGACGGCCGAACTCAGCATAAACATTGTGCGGCCAGCCTCGCACAAGACCGGCCCGTTGCGTGCGGTCGGCACGGTTATCCACGTTGGCCGACAAATCGCCACCGCAGAGGCCCGTATCGAAGACGAAAAAGGCAAGCTATACGCTCATGCGACTACAACCTGCTTTGTCTTCGACGTACCGATAGCTTGATGGCAAGTGGCGCCAGCTGCCTGCAAGCTAGTGGCCCCGGGCTGACTTGCGGCAGAGCGGCTCAAAAGCTCGGAAGAGTGGAGCAATGTAGCCGCCTGGGCCGAGCCCGCATAGAACAGATTGGCGCTCGATCGAAGCCCAGCGACCGCAACCAGTCGAGCCTGTGTGAAAACCCGTTCATTCTGTCGTCCCAAAGGGCATGGTTCGCGTTGATATCAATGTACTGACATTGATGGAGACAGGAAGATGACGCGATACATCCAAGGCAGTGATCGAAACCAAGTGACCTTGCTGCCGGAGTGCCTTGACGACTTCATTGGCGAAGACAATCCGGTGCGCGTTATTGATGTTTTCGTAGACGAACTCAATCTGGTTGAACTGGGCTTTGAAAGAATGCAACCTGCTGCAACAGGTCGGCCCGGCTATCACCCAGCCATGCTTCTCAAGCTTTACATCTACGGTTATCTCAATCGTCTGCAGTCCAGCCGGAGGCTGGAGCGCGAAGCCCAGCGCAATGTGGAGTTGATGTGGCTGACTGGGCGCCTGGTACCTGACTTCAAGACGATCGCTGACTTCCGCCATAACAATGGCACTGGCATCCGCAATGTGTGCGGCCGGTTTGTAGCCATGTGTCGCCAGCTCAAGTTGTTTGCCCAGGTCATCGTGGCCATTGACGGCAGCAAGTTCAAGGCAGTCAACAACCGTGACAAGAACTTCACGCAGCACAAGCTGGAACAACGAATGAAGCAAGTCGATGAGAGCATCGAACGTTACATGCGTGAATTGGAAACGGCCGACCGAACTCAACAGCCAGAAGTAGAGACGAACACGCAGCGGCTGCAAGACAAGATCGCGTTTCTCAAGAAACAGATGCAGGAGTTGCGTGATATTGGCGAGCGTCTGGCGCAACAACCTGACGGTCAAATCTCTCTGACCGATCCCGAGGCACGGTCCATGGTCTCAAGCAGAATTGGCACGGGTCTGGTTGGGTACAACGTCCAAGCTGCTGTAGATACCAAACATCATCTGGTTGTTGCCCACGACGTAATCACCAGCGGTAGCGACAGGGGTCAACTCGCCAATATGGCATTCAAGGCGCGCGAGGCAACTGGAGATGATTCATTGGAAGCCATCGCAGACAGGGGTTACTTCAAAAGCACCGAGATACGGGCTTGTGAACTGGAGGGCATCAATACCTACGTCCCCAAGCCCATGACCTCCAATAGCAAGGCACAGGGCCGGTACAGCAAACTGGACTTCGTCTATATCGCCAAAGACAACGCGTACAGATGCCCTGCAGGACAGAGCCTGGGCTATAGTCATTCGACTATTGAAGACGGCATGAATATCCACGTTTACATCGCTTCAGACTGTACGACCTGTCCACAGAAATCGCAGTGCACAACCGGGAAGCAACGCAGAGTCAGACGCTGGGAACACGAAGGTGTGCTCGATACCATGCAGACCCGAATCGACAACAGCCGCGACAAGATGAAACTCAGGCGATGCACGGTGGAGCATGTGTTTGGAACCGTGAAGT